>NZ_BAAHOA010000001.1:0-1157710 GCF_054655175.1 Ruminococcus sporogenes
TCAACCGAACATGACAGAAAGTTTTCTCCGGCATGGAAAGAATTGAAAAAATACAGTGATGAAATAACTGCCGAACGCGGTCTTTCAGTAATAGAAAATTCTAAAGGAAAGGGCGTTAGTCATTATGAATGGGAGCTTAAACAGACAGGACAGAGTTGGAAGCAGAAGCTTAAAATAATCATTGACGAAACGGTCAAGGCTTCAAAAAGTTTTGATGATTTTCTCGACAAAATGAGAGCGGAAGGCATTGAGGTAAAGTATGAGGATTATGTAAAAAAATCCGGTAAATGTTTAGGCTTTAAAATGCCGGGACAGAAGTATTTTATTTATTCTCAGAAGTTTGGCTGGTATTATGAAGAAGCTCAGCTAAGAAAAAGAATCGAACGTAATATTACCAGAAAATCCGAATACAAGGCAAAGCAGATTACCAATCCTGATAATCGTATCAAAGAATTTTTTAATCTTTATGAAGATAAGTTTAATTCTTTCGGAATGCAGAGATGGGGCAAAATTCAGAATCTGAAAACAGGCTTTAAAACAATAGCTTATCTGAATGAAAACGGCTTTAAAAACGCAGAGGACTTTTTCAGCAAATACGAAAGTCTGAATGAACGTAAATTACAAAATTCTGAGAAAATAAACGCACTTGAAAGTAAGCTGAAATTTAATAAATACAGGCTGAAATATCTGAAAATTTACAGGCAGTACAAGCCTGTTTCCGAGCAGTATAAAAAGGCTGTTTTTCAGGATAAATATTTTCGTAATCATGAGAACGAGCTTCTTATGTTTCGGGAAGCTGTAGAGGAATTAAAAAAGACTGAAAGGTCAAAGGTTCTGCCCAATATTGCAGTATTAAAGAATGAAATTCAAGGTCTGACAGAAAAAAAAAATAAGCTTTGCAGCGAGAATAAAGTTATCGACGCAAAGCTTCGAGAGTATGATTCAGTCAAGAAAAATCTTGAGAAAATTATTGAAGATTCTGTATTTAGAGAAGAGCATAATCAGCGTGAATCTTCCAAGGAAAAGCGGAGAGAAAATGACATTCAGATTTAGTTAGAGAGGATTTTAATATGAAGAAAAAATGTGAATTTTGCAGCAAAGAGTATGGAATTTTATTACGCTCTTTTAAAATGCATTATAGTTTAACCAAAAAAGATTTTTGTATTTGTAAAAAATGCAGAAATGAGTATGGAAAAGAAATAAAAAAAATCACTAATGAAGGACTTGGCGAAAAAGAACTTGGTCTATTATATGATCCTCAACTTGATATATGTTTTGTAAGTATGTTGATATTATTTATAAACTCACATACCAAGGATGACATTATACTATGTATAATTGTGAATTTAGGCATAATCATAATAAATATTTTATTAATCAGGCATATGATTAAAAAGTATTAATTACGATTATTATGGGTTATATAACATAAAAACCCGTTTATCTCATTATATCTTAAAATAACTAAAAAAGGAGATAAAATGAAAAATTGTGCAATATGTGAAAACAGTGAAGATGTTAAAATGATCAATGGTAAGCCTTTATGCATTCGTTGCAGAAAGGATATTGCAACTGGCTACTTTATATATAAAAAAGAAAAACAGAAATTTATTTCGGCTTATAGCTCAGGTATTATATTCGCTGTTTTAGCTTGCGTTATCAGATTAATTATATACTTTATAGAGTGAAAGAAATTAATATGAAAACGTCAAAATACAATGACAAATATTACAGTGTTAAAGAATGAAATTCAAGGTCTGACAGAACAAAAAAAAGCTTTGCAGCGATAATAAAGTTATCGACGCAAAGCTTCGGGAATATGATTCAGTTAAGAAAAATCTTGAAAAGATTATTGAAGATACCGTATTTAAACAGGATCAGGAACAGCGCGAAATCAAGAATGAAAAACATATAAATAATGATATTCATATTAAGGGAGAAAGTACATATCATGGAAGATGATTATTGCCTTTTCTGCGGCAAAAAAATTTCAAATGAACAAGGTAAAATTAAGGAATTGAATGATAATTTCAAGCCTAAAATCTCCAAAAGGATTGTGGAAATTGTATTTGTGATATTTATAAATATCTTTTATTGCTTTATATGCGTGTATTTAATAAAATTAATTCTAAAGGTGGAACTGATTATATTATTTATGACGATATTTACTACTTTTATTCCGTTAATTTGTAAAGTTAAAAACTTCATTACTTGTAATAAGGAAACAAGTAAATTAGTCCTTAATGAAAAATATATTTGTGAAAACTGTATGACCAAAATAAATAAAGTTTTATTTAAAAGACGATTTATATTTAACATAGCCATTTCGCTTTGGCTATCTTTCGGTGAAATTGCAATTTTATTGATTTTTATGTTTTTAATAAAATAATTAAATGAAAAGTTTTGAAATTAATTTGCGCTGCTTCTGCATGTATATTGAAAGGTAGCGGACGGTCGAATAGGAGGCGTAAAATTTATAATTAATTATAACAAATTGTTAAGTCTTAAAAATGAATTCGCCATTGGCGAACTGGAATAAGGAGTTAAAAATTATGACTGTATATTTAAGAGTATTTGGTTTAGCTGTCGATGAAGATGGAAATAAGAATTATGCCGGAGTAAAAATTAATATTGATACTGATGAAATTACAGATGAGAAAAAAGATAATATAATTGAGTTTTTTACAAAACTGTTTCCGGTATGCAATGGCAAAGTTGAGATTATATCTGAAGATGAATACATAACGCTTTATGGCGATGAATGAAAACGGGGGTGATATTTATGTTAGGATTTATAATAGGAATTATAATCGGAGCTACATTTGGAGCAATGATAATGGCTCTTGCAGCTGCTTCCGGAAGATCGGACCGTAAGGAATGTAGACATTAAATAAAAAAATTCGCCAATGGCGAATAAGGAGGAAATTATTATGACTAAATATAAGATATTAAAAAACGATAGTTATGATTGCTATTCTGTGCAGCATTGTCTTCCAGTTTAGCTATACTTGAAGCTATAATCGTTTCAATAAATTAGTTTATTAGGGAGTTTTTTGTATAATGGAGGACAAAGGATGTTTATGATTACTTTAAGCATATTTTTTTGTATTACGATATTTGCTGACATTATATATATTATTAAATGTAAAAATAATGATAATAAAAAGCTTAGCAAAAGTATTTTTGACCTATTAATAATGATAACAATTTTGATTTTTGGGGCTTTGGATGCTGATATTTTATCTTCCTCTATTTTATGCATAAGCTGTTTATTTTATTATTTTATTATATGGGGAAAACTTTATGAAGATAAATGCAGAAGAAATAAATCAGATATTGTATTTGCAGCTATTTTAAACATCCTTATAATAACGTTAAATGGGGTGCGTATTTTTCAATAATTGCTTTAATCGTCAAATAAGGTCTATGAAATTTCTTTATAGGAATAATAGTATTTAATTTTATCCACACTTTTGGGTATTATAGTTTATCTTAAAGACTTGATTTTTGAATTTTTACCTGATAACTTATTCGAATCAGAAATCAAGTTCATCAATCAACTTGGATATTCAAATAAACAAATTTATGAATTGATCTTCAGTTTAGTTTTAACTCCGATTCTAATTACCAATGTATTAGCAGCGCTTCTATGCGAATTAAAAGCATATTGGATAGAAAAGTATAATAATGGCGTTGATATAACGCTTGAGCTTATAAATGAAAAGTCTGAAAATAAAATGTCAAAGAGGATTAAAATCTATAAATTATATCTACAAAACCAATAAATATAATCATAAATTTGACATAAAATACCAAATATATTTGATAATTAAATATTAAACCCATATATATGATAGAATTTTATGTAAAATAAAATTCAAGGAGGTCATATTTATGGCTTATTATCAAAGATTGAAGGACTTAAAGGAGGACGCGGATTTAACTCAGGCGAAAGTTTCTGAAATAATTGATGTATCAACTAATCATTATGGAAAATACGAACGAGGCGATATTGATATACCTTTTTCAAAAGCAATCATATTAGCGGATCATTATGATGTATCATTAGATTACATAGCCGGAAGGACCAATGACAAAACTTTTTGTAAAATTATATCGTCATCGCGCTTTACTGAAAAATTCAACCGCCTTAATCATGAAAACAAGGCAAGAATAGATGAAAGAATGTCCCAAATGTTAGAAGATCAAGGAATAAAAAAGTAAAAAAGCCTTGCCATCAGGCAAGGCTATATTTCTGGAAAATAGTTATTAATCAGGTAACGTTAAATCAAAGCGTTCCTCTTCAGCAACCTTTTCCAAGGCGTAAGATATTAAGGAATTTACCGACATTCCCTTCTGTTTTGCAAGCTGTTGTATCAGCGGTTTCATACCTTTTTTAACAACTACATTTAATCTGTCATAAGCTTTGGCATTATATTTATTTTTACTTGCTGTTGAAGTTTTTCCGCCCATTATTATTCCCCCATAAATTGACTTTTTATAATTATATACTAAGAAACATACTTACACAAGCGGCAAAGTACACAAATAATATTGCTTATCTTTGTGTACTATTTGTATTGACAATACTTGCATAAGTATGCTATAATATAAATACAGTAAAAAACAAAAACACAATTCGCCAATGGCGAACTTAAAATCAATAAAATAAAGGAGATAAAAATCATGTGTAAAATTATATCAATAGCTAATCAAAAGGGCGGAGTAGGTAAAACCACTACTACATTGAATTTGGGCACTGCTCTTGCTATGAACGGATTAAAAGTACTTCTGATAGACCTTGATCCACAAGCTAATCTGTCCAGTTATCTTGGATTTGACGGAGACGGCAAGCCTACAATAAGTAATATGATATTAAGTATTGCTAACAATATGAAGATTACAACGGAGGAATTTTCAGATTGTGTAAGAGCTTCAGAGCAGAATAAAATCAGCTACATTCCTTCAGATATTAATCTTGCCAACGCTGAAGCGTATCTGATGAACGCTCTTTCAAGGGAAACTGTTCTGAAAAGGATTCTTACAGTCGACAATTTAAATGATTATGATTATGTTTTAATAGACTGTCTGCCCTCGCTGGGAATACTTCTGATTAACGCTTTGACCGCGTCTAATAACGTTATAATTCCGGTACAAACCCAAAAATTTGCATTTGAAGGACTTGCAAGTCTGACAAACATCTGCGATCAGGTAAGAGAAACAATAAACAAGGATCTGAAATACTGCGGAGTACTTGCTACCATGTTCGATAATACCAACATGAGCAGAAGCACTTCTGAATCCCTTCACGAAAAATACAACGGACTTCTGTTTAATACTGTTATTCATAAATCCGTTGAAGCCGCCAACAGCTCGGAGAAAAATAAAAGTCTGTGCCTGAACAAGACAAAGCTTGGTGAAGAATACAAGGCTCTTGCCGAAGAAGTATTAAGGAGATGTTGATAATGCTTGCAACCTTTGATATAGGAACAATGATGTCGCAGGAGAATCAGATAAAGGAAATACCGCTTGACATGCTCAATCATACGTATAACCACCAGTTTACTATGTATGATGATGAAAAACGAAGCGATATGACTGAAAGTATCAGAAAGCACGGCGTTATGCAGCCTGTTATTGTAAGACCCGATCCTCGTGAATTCGGAAAATATGAAATACTTGCGGGAAACAATCGCTGCCGCTGCAGCAGAGACGCGGGAAAAGAAACGATTCCGGCAATCATCAAAGAAAATCTTTCCGAAGAGGAAGCAAAAGTATATATCGCCTTTACTAATCTGCTTCAAAGAGGTTTCGGAGATATAAGAATTTCAGAACAGGCGGCGGTGATAGCCGCTTATCATTCAGAGCTGTTTACATCGGAAAAAAGAAACGCTATCGCCGATGAGCTTACAGCAATGGAAAACGGCGTATCCGGTAAAAGCAAGCTTGCAGCCGCCGGAGAGGAATACGGTCTGAGCAAGGACAGCGTCGCTCGTCTAATCAGAATCAATAAGCTTATACCTCAGCTTAAGCCTTGGGTTGATTCCAAGCAGCTTGCAGTCAGAGCGGCTGTCGAACTGTCGTATATACCTGAGAACGGTCAGGAATTGATTTTTAACATTTGCAAGGATACGAGCAATGATAAGAAAATGTTTATGAAGATTGATACAAAACGCGCTACGCTGCTGAGAAAAGCGTTTCAGGATAATCCGGAAATCAGCCGAAACGAGGTTATAAGACTGTTTAGCGATAAACCTAAGAAAAGAGCTATAAAAATCAAACCTGAGCTTTATTCAAAGTATTTTGACGAGGACTCAGATGAAACAGAAATTATTGCGGTAATTGAAAAGGCTCTCGAATATTTCTTTGATGAAAATACCTGAATAAAAAAGAAGTCTTTCAACAGAAAAGACTTCAATTGACAAATATATACCGTTTATGATATAATTACCATTAAGGTGATTGCATAAAACGGTAGGCGGTTTGAATCTTCCTCCAGAATTGGAGGTGAGTTGCTATGAGCGTTATGGAAGTACTTACATTAATACTTGTAATTATAGAGATAATGAAATACGGCAACAACAGCAAAAAGAAATAGCCGCCCCACGCCAATAAGGTAGCTATCTCAAATAAGTTATCAATGTTGGAGGATAACCGCTTATCGCAGTCACCTTTTTCATGTATATTATACCATTACTAAATCAGAATGTCAAGTATAAATAAATTCGCCAACGGCGAATTGAACGGAGGATATACATGTTATTGCTTAAACTTTTGCTTCTGCCGTTAAAGCTTACAGCCAAGCTTTTGATTTACTCGATCGGTACGATTATTATATTATTCTTTTTTGTCATGACGATAACCAACGGAATTTTTTCAGGACTGATTAAAGTCATCGGAAGTTTTATTCTTCTTATGTGTGGATTTGCCTTTATATCAATGTTCTTTACTGTTGGATTTAGTTTGACAGGATTCATATCAATAGTGATAGCAGCAGGCTTTATAACGCTTGTAATGTTTGCGCCGGATATGATTCAGAATATATTGAACGGTATATCCGGAATAGCTTTTGCATTGTTTAATACAGCTTCATTCAGATTATTTTAATAAATTCGCCAATGGCGAATAAGGAGGAAATTATTATGACGCAGGAAATGTTTTTAGAATTTGACGATTTTAAGCTAGAGGTATTACGTGAAAAGGCTTATGAGCTTGACCTGAATCTTGAAACATATCTTTCATGCATGATTGAAGATATGGTAAGTCTTAACCCAATCGGTAAGGAAACCGAATCTGAAAAGCTTATGGAGCAGTATATTGAAAAGAAATGGGAGGATCGTGAAGCTGAACCGGCAATTGAACGGTTTAATGAAGAATACAGTCACTATATTCGCTCAACGATTGAAGATTACGAAGAAGAAAACCCTGACGGCAATCTGAAGGAATGCATTGATTATGTTTTACAGCATTGCAGCGAATATATTTATGAAGAAATGGAGTTTAATTGTGACCGTTATATAAGGCAACTTACAGAATCGCTTTACTCTGACAATAATTGACAATTAATTGATAACATGATATAATTAATTCATATAAATATGGAGGGATAGAAATGAAAAAAATCAATTTGTTTATTATCACAGCTTTAATTGCAATAATCTGCGCTGCCTTTGCGGTATCTGCTGAAGAAAGCGAACAGCCGACTGAGGAAGCAGCCGTTACTACTGCTGTAACCGAAGTAATATTTATTCCGGCAGAAACATTGGAAACCACTACAACGCTTGTAACCACCATACCGCAGAGCGAAGTTACAACAGAAGAAGTAACTACAACCGTCCCGTTTACCACAGAACCTATTGTTACAACAACAAACGACGAGGGGCTTTGCGTTGATACGACGCTGATGAAGAAGTACTACTTTTCAGAAAATAAGACGTTCGATTCAAGCGGAATAGTTGTAACCTACAATGGGATTGATGTAACGGATAAATCGGATATAACATTAAAGGAAACGCCCTCCATATACAACGGAGAAACCTTTGACTATGAAATCAGCTTCGACGTGAATTTCTCAATGGAAACAGAGAACGGGACAATAGGAGAGTATAAGACGTTCGTTACCGATGTAAAGATAGGACGTCAGGGTGACGCCGATCTGGATCACAAGATAGAGCTTTACGATACCATTGAAATAGCCAGAAAATTTATGACGAAAAACGAGAATAAGTATGCTTCTGTTCCGGTATCCGATACGTTTGAAGATTTCATGATGAACACAAACTCTGATGACAGCGTTATCGACCTTTATGACGCAATCTGGAGCGCAAAGCTTTATATGACTCTTAACCCTCCTCCAGAGATTGAACGCCCCCAAACGATAAAGAAGCCGGATATAAGGAAATACGACACAAGCACGATGTCGGGAATAAAGAAGTATGCAAACGATTGTATAATCTATCAGGCGAGGATATACGGAATACCTGAAGAGCATATTTACTTTGATGACAGTGCGGATATATGGGGATATTCGTGGAATGCTCCTAAACCATTTATTTCAGATATGGATTATTATATATCTCAGGAAAAGTATCAGCCCTTATTTTATTATACTACTGCTGAATCCATTGGTGATGTATTAATGTATTCAGTTCGTTCGGCAGTTAATGAGTGGAAGATGAATGGAGATACTGACGAAGAAGTTAGTAAATGGGGAAATTTCACTATAAAGTGGAAAGATTTAGGTCATAATAATTATGAAATTTATGTTATGTGGGGCGGTAAAGGGATAAGAAATTAATTAGAGGAAGTTTTAAAAACTTCCTCTTTTATTTTTATAATTCGCCAATGGCGAAAAAAAGAAGTCTTTCAGCGGAAAAGACTTCAATTGACAAATATATGCCGTTTATGATATAATTACCATTAAGGTGATTGCATAAAACGGTAGGCGGTTTCTCCCGACAAGGGAGGTGATAGCTATGGTTACATATGAAGGCTTATTTCAGCTTCTTGGAGTAATCTTAATGGCTGTTACCTTGTTTTATAACATTTATAAAGACAAGAAATAGTTCCATAACATAAAGGAACACCGCCCAACTCAACCAAAAGTTTGCGGTGTTTCTTTACACTAAAAATTTTTGAGATAACCGCTTATCGCAGTCACCTTTTTTCATATACATTATATCATTATCAAGTGTAAATGTCAAGTACCGTTATATTTCTCTGTCATCATCGCCGGAACGATGATTTTGAGGATTGGATATATATTGAATCTTACTTTTGAGTTTTCTATTTTCATTTTCTAAAGCTGAAATATGATTTTTCAGCTTTTCGTTTTCTTTAGTCTGTTCTGCTATTTTCTGTTCTAATTGATTTATACGTAGATTAAGTTTATTGTTATCTTCAGAAATGCGGGTCCAGCTATCCATAAACAGACGAAATTGTGTAATTGTTTGCAGCATATCATGCTGCTGCGAATTAAAAGCGCGTATCCTATTTTCTTCTTCAGCATATCTTTGTTCTATAAGCTGAATTTCTTTATTTAAAGCTTTTTTAATAGATTTATGCTGTTTTGTTAATGATGAGCCGTCACCTTTTCCAATATCATTATGAATGGAATTAAATTGATTAAATAGAAAATTGCAAAGGGTTTGTCCACGAAATTTACCTATTTTTAAACCATCAATTTTTTTATTTGTTTGCTGAGCATTTTTATAAATGGTAAAAATCAAGCCGGTAATGGTTGTTACAATAGTTAAAATGGTAATAGTAATTTGAATAAAATCAGATATATATGTTACCTCATTTTGAAATAAGCTATATGTACTTATTGAACATATTAAACATAATAATAAAACGTAGTCCAATCGTACCACCCCCCATTCTACCATAATAAACCAATTCCGTAAAGATTAATGCCAATTCGCCAATGGCGAATTATCACAAACTATTTATCCTTTCGATTATAGTTTCAGTTAACATTTCAATGTCGTTATTTTCATTAAAATCATAATAAAGGTAATTGCCCAATGAAGGCGTAATTTCTTCTACATTAACATCGTCAAGTTTAACTATAAACCATCCCATTGACTTTTTTATCATATTTGATATGATATTTTCTAATTCAAACTGTGAAAAGTTTGAATCAATAATTTCCTTACTTAAAAATAAAATTGCCAAATCACTTTCATTAATGCCGGAGCATATAGAACGAGTTATATTGTCGCCAAATTCTATACTTTTTTTGTCAATCCATAGGTTTATACCGTAGTTTTCAAGCTTATCAGTTATAGAATAAACTATTTTTTTATTAGCATGACTATACGATACAAACAATTTTTTTCGTTTATAGTTTACAGAAGAATTATAATCCAATTCTTTTAATGCACTTTCTTCAGAAAACAAAAAAGTATTCTTGAATATCAATTCTATATGCCGCTTGTCAATATTTGCAGGTATATACTTTACATTAAATCTTCTTCCGGTTCTGATATCGTTAAAAAATTCATCAATACCTTTTTCAGAAACTATTTTTACCTTAGATTTTGTTATAATTTCATTTATTTTATCTGAATTTTCCGGTACGTCCTCAAGACAAATATATGCGCATAAATCATATGGATTATTTGAAACAAACAGCGTAACCGCTCCGTCAATAGTTACCGCTCTGTTTAATCTGTATATCAATTCAATATAATAGTTTCTTTTTCCATATGGGATTTCTATCGTCCATTTAGCATTCATTGTATTTGTACTTCTTTTTAATATAACAGCTTTATCTGAATAATTTACAAATACCATATCGGCAGATATTAATGTTTCCAGCCTGAATGCATACCACTCAAATTCACGTAATCTGTTATCAATAACAGGAAATTTATTGAACGGCAGAATAACATAATCATTTTTTCTTGCTGTATTGTTATATTGATTATAAATTTCTAATAAAGCTATATCGCTAATCATAATTACCTCCATTCTACCATAATAAACCAATTTTTAAAGATTACACGCCAATTCGCCAATGGCGAACCGGCGTACAGCATATCAGATTTCCATATCGTTTTCACGATTGTTTGAAGCTCTTTGTTTTGTTTGTTCCTGCTGTTTTTCAGTATTGTCAAGGTTTAAAAGCAATGCAAGCTCAGTCTGACGTTCAAGCTTGTCCTTCAATTCCTGTTCCTGCGGGAACGGTTTCGTAAGCTCGGTTTTTGAATTCTCTATCTGCCTTTTAAGGGCTTCAATTCTGTCCTTACAGCGGACTATTCTATCCTCAATATTATTCAGCGCGTTATTGATTTTCGTTATATTTCCTCCTTCGCTTTCGCTCATTATAATACTGACGCTTGATTTTCCCTTTATATAAAGATTAACTTTTCCAGCGCTGTCGGTATATACATCAAGCTTAAAGCCCTTGTATTCGCCTATGGTAACAGCATTGTTTTTGTTTCCTATTGCCGATTGTATTGCAGCTTTAATCAAGGCTGCTCCGGCTTCCTTTCTGTCTGTAAACGTTCTTCCGTTTACAGTCATAGGGCTGAAAGCTTCATGTCCTTCGCTGTCGTGTTCGATTGGATAATCCGCTAACGCTTTTCTGTCCGCCTCCATATTCTTAAGCTCTGAAATTTCATTTGCAAGCTCTTGAGGAAGCTTTACATGAACGGCGTCCTCAAGCCTGTAATGTATATTCATAAATTCAGACTTTATCATCTGAAGCTTTGAAATCTCTATATCGAGTTCCATTTTTTCCTTGATATGAGGATTTGCAATGCAAAGGGCTTTTACCTCCGCGTAACTGAGCGTTGATTCGTCAATATCGTCGCAGTTTCTTGCCGGGGTTTTTGAAGTCATGATCTGTGAGATAAACCGCTGCTTATTCTCAAGCGTCTGGAATAAATATGCGTCAAAGGTATCCTTAGTTACATATCTGAAGAGCTGCACCTTTTTATTTTCGTTTCCTTGTCTTACCATACGCCCGCGGCGCTGCTCCATATCACGAGGTTTCCAAGGACAATCTAAATCATGGGAAGCAATCAGCTTGTTCTGCACGTTCGTGCCTGCCCCCATTTTTGAAGTAGAACCGATCATAATCCGAACGTCCCCGTTACGAACCTTTTCAAAAAGCTTTTCCTTTGCCTCCTTTGTTTTGGCCGAATGAATAAACGCTATTTCTTCCTGAGGTACGCCCATATTAATCAGCTTGGAACGTATATCGTCATAGATATTGAATTTTGAGAAATCTTCTTCACTTTCTGTGATAGCGTTACCGTCCTTATCCTTAACCTTTTTCTGAACCGTAGGAACGCCGAAATCACAGAAAATAAGCTGAGTACTTCTGTTTTCCGAGGTTTCGTTCCATATTCTGAAAACGTTGTCGATACAAGCGTTTACCTTAGTACCCGCTTCGTCTGGAAGCAGGGGATTTATAAGCCTTTGATCAAGACCAATCTTGCGCCCGTCCATAGTAACCAGAAGCATGTTATCAACATCGGGCGTTACAGCCTTATTGTGAATTATTTCCGCACGTTTTCCAAGCGACTTTACAAGATTCTTCTGCGTTTCAGTTGGATCAACTGAAATATTATGAACTTCACATTCAGGAGTGGGGAGATCAATATCGTCGGCCGTTTTAATATCTGCGCATTCCTTGAACATAGTCATAAGCTCAGGCAGGTTATAGAATCTTGCAAGCCTTGTTTTTTGTCTGAAGCCCGTGCCTTCAGGAGCAAATTCAAGCTTTGTGACCTTTTCCGCAAAGCTTGCGGCCCATGCGTCAAAATGAGCGAGATTATTTTTTCTCAGTAGATCCGCCTGTAAATATCTCTGCATTGTAAATATCTCCGATATGCTGTTTGACACAGGCGTGCCTGTAGCAAAGACGATTCCTTTTCCTCCGGTCAGCTCGTCTATATACTGACACTTCATGTATAAATCCTGAGTTTTCTGTACCTTGGTATTTGCAGATACTCCGCTTATGTTTCTCATTTTAGTAGACAGTCCGAGATTTTTAAACATATCCGCTTCATCTATAAATAGCTTGTCAACTCCCAGCTGCTCAAAGGTAATGACGTCGTCCTTTACTATACGGTCTGAAAGCTGTTTCAGGCGTGTTTCCATGTCTTTTTTAGTTTTTTCCATTTCCTTAATAGTAAAATGTTCGCCGTTTTGCCTTTTGATTTCAGCAATATCATCCGTAACCTCTTCAATCTGCTGCTTTATAAATTCCTGTTCACGCTCCGGAGATACTCCTACCTTTATAAGCTGAGAATGACCGATAATAACCGCGTCGAAATCTCCGGTTGAAATTTTAGCGCAAAGCTTTCGACGGTTTTCTTTTCTGAAATCCTTTTCGCCTGCAACAAGAATATTTGCATTGGGATAAAGCTCTATAAAATCATTAGCAAACTGTTCGGTTAGATGATTAGGTACTGCAATCAGCGATTTACTGCAAAGTCCGAGACGTTTGCCCTCCATAGCGGTCGCTATCATTTCATAGGTTTTTCCGGCGCCTACTTCGTGTGCAAACAGCGTGTTTCCGCCGTAAATCGCACGGGCTACAGCGTTTTTCTGATGAGGTCTCAGTTCCTTTTCAGGATTCATTCCCGCAAAGGTAAGATGAGAACCGTCGTATTCTCTCGGACGTATGCAGTTAAACTGAACGTTGTATTTTTCTACAAGAAATTCGCGTCGTTCACGGTCGCGGAATATCCATTCACGAAATGCATTGTTAATAGCTTCCTGCTTTTGGCGTGCGAGAACCGTTTCCTTGTGATTTAATACATAATGGATTTTACCGTCGTCATCAAATTTTGGATCGTTTACTGTCGTATCTCTCTGATTCAGCGAATCCTCTGCTATTTCATATGCGTTTTTACGAGCCGTTCCGTAAGTTACGGTCGCTTTTATGTTACCGCTGTCAAGGCTTTTGTTTGTGATAACCCATGAAGCGGTTTTATTTGAATGCTGAACGTCTATACAGAGACCGCCATTATTGACCTGCAAATTAACCGGAGTATCAAGAACTTCATAAATAAACTGCGTTATGTATTTTTCATCAATCCAAGGCGCGCCCAGCTTAACCCTTATGTCTCCGGCTTCGATACGTTCCGGTATAACGGATTCAAGAGCCTGAACGTTTTCCTTATATATATGATTGTCTGCCGCCGCTTTCTCAGCGGCGGTAAGCTTTTCCCGTATATTTCCCGATAAATATTCGGCTGCCGTTTCCCATCCGGACAGTTCATCGCCGCCCTTTTCAGGATTTTTGTATATAACGCCCTTCAGGTCTGCTTTTATCTGTTCAGTCTTTTCAGAACCGCCCATAAGCGAAGCCATAAAGCCAAGATCGACGCAGGCTTTTTCCGATATGGAAACTGCGAGAGCCTCGGCCGCTGTATCAACATGAGTTATACTTATCTGAGGTCTTATAGTGCGTTTGGTAAAAATGTCGGCTTTCTGCACGAGCTTTCCGTCTTTGACTTTTTCAAGAGCAATAAGCAAAGGAAGCGAAACGTCCTCTTTAAAAGCGCTTTTATTTACCTGAGAATTCAGCAAGCCGTACTTCTTTGTAAAAGAGGAATAAATACTGTTAAGCTCTGTCTGCTTCTCCTTTACAGCTTCATCAGAATATCCGGAAAGCTGCATATCAAGCAGTTCTCTTACGCATTTATTTATTGCGGTCATACCCTTTATACGTTCAAGCTTTTTTCCCTTAAATGAGATTTCAGTCATAATAGAATTTTCACGGTAGAATATTTTACCGTTGATTTCAGTATATGTAAAGTTCTTGACGCCGGGATCGGCCGGTAGTACCTCCGGAACGAAAGCGGATTTTTTAGTATTGCTTACGTCGGCTATAACGGCGCTCTCTTTACCGTATTCTCCCTTTATTTTTAGAACGGCTTTTTGCAGTTGTTCCTTCAGATCGGAGTTTTCAAACGGAATTACCATAGTACCTTTTCCGTAAAGCTTGTTGCCCTCAACGGTTTCTCCCAATATCATATCGGGATTATCTATGAAGTAACGATTGCAGGTAAAACCATTGCCGTCCGCTTCGGTGTATACCCATTCGGGAGCAATATCTATCATTCTTTCGCGTTTCTGTAAAAATATTATATCGGAAGTAACCTCCGTTCCGGCATAAGACTTGAAAGCGGTGTTCGGAAGTCTGACTGCGCCTAAAAGCTCCGCCCTTTGCGATATATATTTTCTTACCGACGGATTTGCCTTATCCAGCGTACCTTTTGAAGTAATAAACGCAACGATTCCTCCGGGACGTACCTTATCGAGAGTTTTGGCAAAGAAATAATCATGCACTGCAAAATTGTATTTATCGTATCTTCGGTCGGGTACTTTAAAGCCGCCGAACGGCACGTTTCCCACGGCAATATCAAAGAAGCTGTCCGGAAAGTCTTTCTTTTCAAACCCGGTTATTGATATATCCGCGTCAGGATAAAGCCGCTTTGCAATCCGACCTGATATACTGTCAATTTCAGTACCGTAAATACGTGATTCCTTATACGTTGATTCAGGCATTTTTCCTAAAAAATTTCCTGTTCCCAGCGCAGGCTCAAGGATATTTCCGCCATCGAAGCCCATGTTCTTTAATGCGGAATATATGGATTCAATTATATACGGAGGAGTATAGAAGGAATCGAGAACAGAAGCCTTAGCCGACTTATATTCTTCTTCTGTAAGCAGTTCTTTAAGCTGATTATATTCCTCGGTCCACTTTTCTTTGGAGCTGTCAAAGGCTTCGGAAAGACCGCCCCAGCCCGTATACCGGGACATGATTTCTTGTTCTTCAGGAGTTGCATAACGATTTTCAATTTCAATTTTCTGCAATGTTTCAATTGCCGCTATGTTAGCCTTAAATTTTGCTTTTGCGCCGCCGATTTCAAGATCGTTGTTAATATGATAATTCTGCGCTTTTATGTTTTCAGTTTTACTGTTTTCATTAAACTTGTTGAAAAATTCAGGAATATCGGTAAATCCAAAAGTATCAACATAATATGCGCTTTCATTTTTACCGTTTTTAACGGTAATAACGTCGCTTATTGAAAGCGATCTGCCCTTAAAATCCTCCGGCTGTTCGAAATTGAAACGGTCATACAGAGTATTCAGTTTATCGTCAAATGAATCTCCATCGACATCATTAAAATTACCCTCATAAACAAGGTTATAATCATTAATTCCAAGCTGAATACCTGATTTCTGAAGCGTCGCTCTGTCCTCAAACCGTATTCCATGATATTTTTCATCGCTCTTCAGTTGGTAAATACGATAGATATTCTGCGGGTGGTTGTTAATTGCCGTTTCAACTTCCCCGTCCCCAAACGAACCATATTCAATCACGCTGTAATCTCCGTTTGCCCTGTCCCGCAACTGCTGTACCGTGTAATCATTCATCAGCGTTTGAACATCATGTGTAAAATCTCTTACAGCGTCCCAACCGTCAAGTCCAATTTCTTCCTCATTCTCATTCTTCGGCTTCCACATGAGAAAATCATCAGAAAATCCGTCAACCTGTGCGGGTTCATACCCCAAAGCGTCCATATCCATAATAACCCCTCTGCGGTCTGCAAGTTCCTCAGTTATATATTCTCCCTGTTCGCACAGCTTTGAAATACGCTTTGCCGCTTCTTTCCATGAAACGGTTACTTTTTCGCCCTCCTCGGATTCATTTGTACGCGGCAGTGTAATCTGTATACCTTTTCCGTCGTGACTCGTCCATGAATAATTTACATCGTCGCCGCTGTGACCGCCGATACCGTATTCTTTTTTCAGCATTTCGGCAAAATCATTTATAGAATGGTTTTTATCGGCATAATCCGCTATACGGAATTTACCGTCTGCAAAGCCGCTGCCATACATTAAAACGGCAGTTATTGCTTTTTCCCGACTGCTTTTTACAGAAACCTGTTCTGTCGCTTCTTTCTCACCGAACAGCGACATCTGCTCCATTTGCGGCTCTGCACCGTAAACATACAAATCTTTTCCTGAATACTGTGAATCATAATAAGCTCTTTGGGCAAATTCCAGCATATCGTCTATTTCAGAGCGTTCCTGAATTTTATCATTATAAAAGCCGGAAACAACTGCATTCATTGTTTCAAGCTCTTCAGGAGAAAGTATATCCTGTGCGTTAACATAAACCCATCTGTTGCCGTATTTATCCTTTATTTCAAATCTGTTCCAATCATCGCCATAAGTAGAAAAGCTTATTTCTGTCTGTTCGTCCGACGGTTTAAGACCGTAAAGCTCAAATCTTCTTCGCAGCTCGTCGGACGCCTTAACCGGAATATCTACAGACCTGACGGTTTTACCTTTATTTCTGAACGTATTAACGTCGGCTCTGTCAGTATCATAGTTATCTTCCGTTATTAAAGGAGTATACTTATATTTGCTCTTTTCGGTAAAGTCTTCAAAGAGCGGTATTAATTCATTCAGAATATATTTATAATTTCTCTTGTTTTCATCAAGCTCTTTTTCATCGGAACTGAAGCTTTTAATAATATCGTCCTTCAGCATATATTGCGCATATGATTTGATATGTTCTGTCAGAGAGCCGTCTCCGTCGCCGATATCGTATCTTCCCTCAAATGTGTTTTTTTCACCGTTTATACTGTATTCTACAGTAAAATCCGTTTTATGATACCAGCCGGAGTTTTCATATAATTCACGGTCGGACCGCTGATTTTTATCAAGCTCGGCCAATAGTCTGTCAGCCTGTGAAATAGGGAATTTCATTCCTTCGCTAAGTTCGGGATGTTCTGAAAATCCGACGGTTACTATCGGCTCTCCGGGCAAAGCCTTTTCAGGCTTCGGAATGCCCATAGGAAGCGCATATGTTTCGGACATATGTTTAATTTGATTCCTTAAAAATCCAGGAAGTCTGATTTCATCATTAAAGGTTATTTTTCGTTCGCTATCTATAACGGCAATCGTATTATTTTCATTAAGTATATTAAATACTCTTATGGTATCCTTTGCATATTCACAGCCTAATTTAAATTCCGGAGAAATATACTCTTTTAACTCATCTATTATATCTGACAGCTTTCCATCAAATATTTTTTTGTTTATTCTTTTTTCACCGCCGTATACGCTTATAAATCTGCCTTGGTCAAATATTGTTGATGAAACTTCAAGTTTATTTATCTGTGAATACATTTCTAAACGGTTTAAAACTGTTTTCTGATCATTTGTAAATTCATGATTTTCATGGAGCTTATTGAAAGCGCAATATTTAGTATATTCCTTTTCTTTCGCTTGAAAATAATTAATCGGTGCGTTTGAAACCTCTTTTTCGTCTGTTATATGTTTATAATCAAACGAATACACAGAATATTTTCTTTTAAACATATCTTCTGCCGTACTGTTTGTAATAAAAATATATTCGTTAGAATCGGTTTCACCGTTTGATGTCTTTTCAGGTTCCTGAATGCTCATGGATTGATTATTTTCATTATCCTTTAGAAATTCTTTTTGAAGCTTCTCGGATTCGCCGTTGGCAACCTTGTCCTCGATCTCCTTGAATTTTTCTAAGTCAAATTTAGAAATAGTCAGAGTAGTACTTTCACCGTTGATTTTACCTGAAAATTTAACTCCGTTATTTTCAAGCTCCGACGCTATTTTCTTTGCGGTTTCCGTATCGTATTTATGATATGTCTTTTGCTTTATATATCTGTAAACTGTATTTCCTATAATATCAGAACTATTTACTCGCTGTAAATTATCTCCTTTAGTATCGTTTCCTCCGCTATTTTTCCGTATGTTTCCGTCATCCGTACCATTTTTAGGAAGTCCGCCTGTTCCTCCGCCTGCTGGTATTCCTGATTGTTTTCTTTCAGCTGCTCTGTTATCATCTCCATCAGTTCGTGCGCTCTCTGATTTATTTCCGTCAGATGATAATTCAGACGTCCGCTTTCTTTCAATTTTAGATACGTCTCCGGAAGATGATTCATCAGATAATTCCGGCGCAGCGTTATGTATTTCCCGTGAAGATTCTCCGGTACTTCCTCTTCCCGAATTTCCTTCCAAAAGCCCTGTTCCGTTTTGTAATATCTGTGAGCCTCCTCCGGCGGTATCAGACTGAATTCCGCTTCCGTCATTCCGTATTTCTTCAGCCGTTCCTTCGTTTTCATGTTCGCTTCGTCCGCCTGCCTGAAAATCTTGTCTTTCATTTCCCTTGTTATCTCCGACGGCTTCAATTTGCCCGCCGCCAGAGCGTAATACGTCATTGTTTCCGAGCGTTCGTCCAGTATCCAAGTCAATCCGTTTTCGTACTTTATTTCCGGAATCCATTCTCCCGTCTGTACGCTTAGCGTGTGATTCATTCCGTTGACTATTTTCTTTTCTCTGAAATGCTTTGTCATTATTTTTACTCCTTATACTTTCATATTTTTTTACTCTTTCTGATTTGGCTATAGCTTCTATTTCCGATAAAATTTCCGAGCTGACGCAGCATACCGCTTCCGCGATTTTCTCAAAATCAAATTTATCCAAATGAGAAAGATTCTTTAGGGAAGGGTAAACCTCGTCGGGACAGCACCTGTGCATAACGCAGTATGCGGCCGATTCAGCCGTAAGCCATGCAAAAGCGGATTTTCTGTCGTTTAGATATCGGGCTGTTTTAAGAAACGAAAGCTCGTAGAGCTTATCAGGCAGCTTGTCTGATTTAAGTCTATACTTTTCTGTCAGATTTTCACTAACCGCACCTTCATAGCTTGCGTTTAAGGTCTTATCCTCTACCGACCATATCCAAGGATTAACGGAACTTCCATCCTCCCTGGATTCCGTCTGAGCGATGTCGTAAAGATAAACAATATTACCGTTTTTTAAAATCGGAATACTGTTTCCTGATACGGTATTTCTTCTCAGGTTAGTCCATACCATAATATCGGCGCAGGCCTTTGCTGATGGATTAAAGGCGTGTATCATAACCTGATCGTCTACCGAATGCTTATAGTGATATGCTGAAACCTCCAGAAATGAAAGCCATTCTGAAACGTCCGTATTCAGTTTCTTTTTTTCATTATTAAGAATGTTTTTTACTGTGCTTATATTCATAGCTTCTCCTTTTTCAATAATCGTTTGTATTTATAAGCTTGCCGCCCTGTTCTATGATAATATCTTCAGGAGTTCCGGGGTCCTCAGGATCGCTTGAAAAAACGTCGGTAACATAATATCCGTTTTTTTCGATGTCATACTGCATTTTAATATGCAGCTTTATAATATCACTGTCTTTTAAAAAAGACAGTGCAGATACAAATCCGTCTTCATTTCTCCTGTCTGTGTATATATACACGTTAAAATCGTCTATGGAACGTTTATTTTCATAATCAAGGCCTTCAGAACGGCAGTGCATATAAAAGGAATTTTTTATTGTATTAAATGAATTTCTTTCATAAAATTCCGGAAAATATTTAATATATGCCTGTTCGTCAAATCCCGCTATTGATTCGGTAATACGTATCGCCATTTCCTCCGGAGTTTTAGCATAGCTTAAATCTTCCGGTTCAGTTACAATATCCGTTTCCGGCTTTTCCTTGACCTTTTCAGCGCATCCGAGCAATACGGCGCAGCTTATAAGGATTGCTGACGACAGTATAAATATTTTTTTCATTTGAAACCTCCGTTAATAATTTAATTGAATAAGCATAAAATAACATTGCGAATTTGTAAAGCAAGTAATTGACATTGGCTTTACAAAGTGCTATAATATAAATGAAAGGAGCTGATAACTATGGCACAGGCTATGGTGAATTTTCGTATGGATGAAGAATTGAAAAAGAATATGGAACAAACCTGCAAAGAAATGGGTATTACTATGACGGCGGCATTTACTATGTTTGCAACAAAAGTAAGCAGGGAAAAGAGGATACCTTTTGAAATAACTGCTGATCCATTTTATTCTGAAAGTAATATACGATATCTTAATTCTGTTATTTCAGATATTGAATCCGGAAAATCAAAGCTTCAGGAACACGATTTAACAGAGGACTGATATATGAAATTACTATGGGAAGAACGTGCATGGAATGAATATTGTTATTGGCAGTCACAAGACAAGAAAACGCTTAAAAAGATAAACGAGCTTATCAAAGACATTCAGCGTAATTCATATGAAGGCATTGGAAAGCCCGAACCTCTTAAAGGAAATCTTCAAAGCTGGTGGAGCAGACGAATCAACGACTGCGATCGTATTGTTTATAAGGAACACAATGGAGCAATAATCATAGCTTCATGCAAAGGACATTATAAGGATTAATTTATAGTATCATTTCATTACTTTGAGACTGCCGTTTAATACCGGCGGTCTTTTGTTTTTGCGCAGGTATTATCTGCGGCTTATTAATTCCTGTAAATCTTTCAGCTTCCTTAGCGGCAATAGATCTGACCGTATTCAAATCTTGTCTGTTTACTGTAAAAGTAGTAAGCTTGTCGCAAACCTTTCCGGAAAACTTTATCCCCGCAGCATTGAGTGAGTTTTCTATCTGTTTTGAAAATGCGCTGCCGTATTTAAGATACGCCTTATCCTGAATACTTTTATATGGCGTATTTCCGATTATCTTATAATTTGGTTTTACTGCGTTATCATTCCTTACCTGATCAGGGTTATTTTTAATTGTATGCGTTTTTTCCGTATCCCTATCTTTTCGTATTTCAAGCAGCCGTTCGGCTATTTTAACTATGTAATCTTGATTATCGTTCAGAAATTCCATACGTTCGTTTATCGGATTATGCATAAGCTCAATCTGACGGTTCAAAGTATAATCAATCTGTTCAAAATTTTGAAGATATTCTATAAAGCGCTTATCCGGTACTTCATATTCCGTTTTAGGCGCTAATTTGCTGTAATCTCGAAGTACGCTGAAATACTCTGAAAAAATCTGAAACGCCTGCTTGTCCTTCTGTTCAAATTCTATTCTTTTCTGAACGACTGATTGAGCCGACCTGACCTCTGATTTTGTAGGCCGCTTATCCGTCTGAATTCCAAGGTTGAAATCTTCATTTATTTTATGAGCCGCTTCAAGTGTATTATTCAGATTGAAGTACTTACGTACAAATTCAATAGTATCTCCGCCCTCGCCGCAGCCATAGCACCTGAAGCCTTTATCATATATTTTCATACTTTCCGTTTTTTCAGCATGAAACGGACATATACACATATCGCTTCGATTCAGCTCTATTCCATAAGCACGGACTATATCTTTTAACGACAGCCTTTCTTTTATTTCCTGAAAAATATTCATTGTTCGTCCTTTCTAATTCGCCATTGGCGAATTTTTTTATTGTCTTAATCCTTCTTGAATAATTTTTTCATATTTTCTTAGCTTACCAAGCAGAGAAGGCTTTTTAGGCTTCCGTACTTTAACTGCGCTTTTACTTTTAACAGCCTTTTTCAATTGATAATCGGAATTCAGACCTAATATATTTTTCAGTCCGCTGATAAACTTATTTTGTTCCATACTTTTATTCTTTTTGTAAAAGCTGATAAGTTCGTCCCTTATCTCAAATGAGTAGGAATTTATATATTTTACAGATTTATTAATCATATCCGCTATATCGTACTTTATAATCTCATCGTTTACATATTCCACATCAACAGGACTTGCTCTTTTTAATGCTAATCCATATCCTTTTACAGATAGCCTGTCCGCCAACAGCTCAGCTGCCTTTATATCGTTTGAAGCATTATACAAATTAGTTACAAGCATTATTTCCTGTGCACAGAGCTTTTCACGATATGATGTCAGTAATTTTTCTATCATTTTTATCACCTTCTTTTTAATTCGCCATTGGCGAATTGTATTGACAATTTTATTGTTATACATTATAATTTTTATATTATTTTTTAATCGGAATATAAAGGAATGTATGACATGATTATAGATAGATCTTTATATCGTTCATTTTTTACTAAAGAAGAAGCAGAAGAATGGGGAAATAAACATTATAAAAAATGGGCGGAAGAATATAAAACAAACCTTTTTAATCTTGAACAAATTTTTAAATCACATGGATATCATGCAATAGAACAATATTGCGGATTTGACTATAATAAAATAAATTCTATTTTGTGGAAAGAAGAATTAAACTCTGCAAGTGATTTTTATAAAATTATTATTAATACATTAGTAATTTCAATAGTATTAGCACCAAAGGTACCTGAAAATATAGTGGTTTATCGCGGCGTTTTAAATTCTTATATAGATGAGTTAAAAAGTTATAAAAAGAAAGATTTTTGGAAACGAAATAAAGGCTTTTTAAGTACAAGCTTAATTAATGATTTTGCGTTAGACCATGGATACGAAGCTATATTACGTATTTATTTGCCAAAAGGTACATATGGGGTTTATGTTAAAAATATTGTTGGAAGACCTAAAGAACAAGAAATGTTATTTCTCCCAAATGCGTATATAAAGCTTTTGGATAATCGAAGAATTTTTAAAGAAAAAATAATAAAAGATATAAAATATCCGGTTTATGATTGTATATTAAGTTATCTTACTTAAGATTTCTATTGACACAAACAATTTTACACTTGTGCGTCTAATTCATATTTTGGCATTCTATCAGGTAAGCTCATTAGCCATTGTACATATTCTTTATATGTTATTTCATCATTATTGTAGCGTTTTAACTGTATATCCCATTCCTTGAGTAATTCACTTATAAAGAAAGAATAAAATTTAATATAAACATCATCTTTAAATTTACGAAACATAATAAAAGAATTTTCATGGAGATAAAAAAGCATGTAAATTGCTGAAAGTTCGTCATGTGAAGGAAGTTCATTTCTAAAAACTAATGGATGTACATTAAGCGCTTTTGCAATTCTTTTCATATCCTTTTCTTTTAAAATTTTTCTGTTTCTTTCACATAATATTATTTTCCGTTCAGCTGTAAATCTGTTAAATCCGGCCTTTAAGCCTAATTCTTTTTCAGTCATTCCACGCATGTTTCTTGCATGCCATATCATTGAGCCAACATATCCGTTTTTTACATATTTCAAAATTATAATTCCTTTCCAATTCGCCATTGACGAATTACTTAAATTTAAACGACAGGGTAAAATCATCGTTCATAACCAGAGCCGCGTCGAATTTGCCTTTTCCGTCTTTTTTCTTGAATCCCTTGAGCTTTGCGGTACGTCCGAGATCAAGCAACGATAATATGGCGCCTTCAGGAAGGCTTTTTCCCGATATGGTTTTCCAGATTTTAAAACCGCAGCTTTTTCTCTTTTCACAGCCGTACATTTTGGAATATTCGACTACGTTCCCGCCGCATTTAGGACACTTTCCAAAAACCTTTCGGCTAATGCGGATGTCGGCATTTGAATATTTCTGAATAAGCCCGCATACAAACCCTGCTATCCCGTTCATAAACTCTCCGGAGGTCATATTTCCTTTTTCAATTGCCTGAAGCTTTTCCTCCCATTGAGCAGTAAGCTTAGGAGATTTTATTTCTTCAGGTACTGTGTTTACAAGACTGATTCCTTTTGCGGAGGGTACAAGACTTTTACCGGTACGCTGAACATATCCTCTCTTTATTATGGTTTCAATAATTCCCGCACGGGTAGCAGGCGAGCCTATGCCTTTCTTTTCAGCGGCTTTGTCTTCATAATCATCATTTCCCGCACGTTCCATTGCGGCCAACAAGGTACTTTCCGTATACCTTTTAGGCGGCGAAGTCCAATGCTCGTTTATTCTGCTTTTAACGTTTTCAAATACGAGCTCTTCTGTAATATCCGGAAAAATCCTTTCCTGTACGGTAATTTCTTTTCCTGTTATTTTAGGAAGTACCCTTGTCTGATATCCCTTCCAGCCCATTTCTGTTATTTTCTTACCCTGAGCAGTAAAGCGGATATCAGCACAGCTTACAGTAACGGTTGCCGCTTCAAATATATGCGCCGGAGAAACGGCGTATATAAGCTGGGCGCAGATAAGCTTTAAGAGCTTCATTTCAGCTTCCGGTACAATATCTATTTTATCCTTATCGAATGCTGACATAGTAGGCAGCAATGCATGATGATCCGACACTTTTTTATCATTTATCACATTATCAATATCCGGCTTGAAATCGCTTTCAAAACAGATATTCATAATATCCGCCGCGCCTTCCGTAAGCTTAAAAAGCTTGTCCTTCATACTTGCGTTGACATACCTGCTGTCTGTTCTGGGATATGTAATAATGGATTTTTCATACAGGCTCTGAGCATAATTTAGTGTTTGCTGCGCCGTATATCCAAGCGAAATATTAGCGGTTTTCTGCAAAGCTGTCAGATCGAACAGCTCAGGAGGTTTTACCTTTTTATTTTCTGTGACGATTGATTTTATAAATGCCGTATTTTCGTCCGTATTTTTATGAATTCTCTGTGCTGATGAAAGCTCCGTTATTTTTTCAGAGCAGACGGAAAATGCTCCGCAGTTAAGCTCAACCGTATAATATTTCTGTTTCTGAAAATTATTGATTTCATTTTCACGGTTTACGATCATGGCAAGCGTAGGAGTCTGAACACGCCCGACAGACAAAAACGCTCCGGAAGCAGCTGAAAAAAGACGGGTAGCGTTCATTCCGACAAGCCAGTCCGCTTTGGCTCTTGCAAAGCCTGAACTGTAAAGATTATCATATTCTCTGTCGTCTTTCAGATTATCAAATCCCTGACGTATGTCGGATTCCTCCACAGAGGATATCCATAATCTTTTTACAGGCTTGTTACAGCCGGCAAGCTTGTATACATAGCGAAATATGCATTCTCCCTCTCTTCCGGCGTCGGTGGCGCATATAATTTCATAAACGGTTTCATTTTGCATAAGCGATTTAAGAATGCCGAACTGCTCCTTTGTTTCCTCAATTACCTTGAATTTCCACTTTTGAGGGAGTATCGGCAATGTATCCAATTGCCACGGTTTTACAGTATATTTAACGTCATAGGCTTCCGGTTCGGCAAGAGCGATAAGATGTCCGACGCACCATGAAACGATATATCCGTTGCCCTCAAGGCAGCCTTTTTTCTTATTTGAAGCTCCGAGTACGTTTGCAATACTTCTTGCAACCGACGGTTTTTCGGCTATTACAAGCTTATGCGGAGTTGGATTAAATGTAGAGTTGCTTGAAAAATCATTGGTTTTAGCCATATTTTCATCGTCCTTTCAAACCTTATTAAACATAAATTTATTTCTTGTCTGTTTTATCCTTATTTTCATCTTCATCAAGCCAATTTTCTATTTCATCTTCATTATTCTTTCTAAATCATCTTCATCAAGCAAATCTAAACAGACGCCCCTTAAAAAATGATTGGCTCTATATAGTTCCGAAAGAAATCTATGTAAAAAGTTTTTATACAGATCATTATTTGAATTTAAATAAAATATTTTTCGCACTGAATATCGCACAACATTTTCCGTATGCTTTGTAAAAAAAGGTCTTTCAGCAGAAAATTCGAAATTTATAGTTTTGATTTTTTTATTTACAGCAGTAAAATCCCTTCTTGAAATTCTTGAAAAATAATTTAAATTACTTATGTCATATCCATATTTTAATTTAGAATTAATTAAACATTCATTAAAATCAGTATTAATACATAATTCCTTATTTATTTGTATAGCTTCCATAATAATATCATTAATGATATTAATAAAAATTTCAGAAATTTGCTGTGTACAAATCCAATCCGTAATATGCTTCAATTCTTTTTCCATTTCATCATTAAATAACGGCAGTTTAAAGCTATTTTGGATGAAAGCAGATTTTTTTTCAAAATTTTCATTTGGGCTTTTTATTTCAGTCTCTCCTTTATAATTCGCCGTTGGCGAATATATTTTTGAATTATCAGTTCGTCCGACAAGATAATCAATAGAAATGTTAAAGTATTCTGCAATTGCAATAAGTAAATTGTAACTGGGGCGGCGGTAATTATTTTCTAAATGTGCGATCGTTCTTTGATTGACCTGTAGGATATCTGAAAGCTGTTTTTGCGTAATTCCTTTTTCATTTCTTAAATTTTTAAGATTGACAGAAAATTTATCTTTAGCCATTTACAAACACTCCTTAAAGTAGTATAATATTTTTAAAAATATGTAAATAATTGGATGGAAATCAAATGAATTTTGACAAATCTTCTTACCGTGAATTTTTTTCAGTAGAAGAAGCTAATGCATGGGGAAATGAATATTACGGGAAATGGGCTAAAGAATACAAAAAGAATATTAATATACTTCAAAACTATTATGAAACTAATGAAGCTGTTGCTTTAGATTATTATTGCGGTTATGCTCATAAAGAAATGAATTCTATTTTACGAAATATTACTATACCTGATTTATCAGACAATAGACTAAATTTCTTAAAAACTATGATAAAAATTTTAGAATTTTCTATTCTATTTGCCCCCCGAATACCTGAAAACATTATAGTGTATCGAACTGTAGACGATAACTTTATGGATGCATTAAATAAAGTTGATCTTGATTCTGGCGGATGTGCTGAAGAATGCGGATTTTTAAGTACCAGCTTACTTAGCAAATATCCAATAGAAAATAATTATGGTCATTTGCTGCGTATTTATGTTTCTAAGGACGAACCGGGAATGTATATCCCCAACATAATAGGAAGATCTATTGAACAGGAAATACTTTTTATGCGCAATAGTTATATACGGCTTTTAGATGATCCATTAACTTCTTCGCATAGCTGTGTAAATATTAATGGATATAAGTTTTATGAATGCGAATTAATAAATTTAATCCCTGACTTATAAACTTCGAAAAAAGAAATCGTCATTTATTCTTAATACTTATGTGAATTCGCCATTGGCGAATTTTATATACCTTTTAGTTTGTCCAAGCATTCATGGCATATGAAGTTATCCCGAAACGCTGTCAGGGAATCAAGGTTTTCACAGAAAACGCATGAAACGTTATGCTTTTTAATTATAATTTCATTGCCGTTTTCGTATATTTCAACGTAATCGCCGTTCTTTATTTTAAGATTATTCTTCATATATTTAGGAATTTGAATTCTTCCTACATTATCTATCTTTTTTACTTGAGCTGATTTTATATTTTTCATAACTATTTCCTTTCAAACTTATACGTTTTCCTCTGTTTCTTCAAAATCATCGCTGTCAATATAGGGCTGTACGGTTTCTTCAGCTTCCGTCGGTTCATTTTCGGATTCAGTCTGAATGGATTCCTGTTCCTCCGTTTCAGCTTCATTATACGGAATTATGTTTGATTCCGATTCCTGTTCCTGCGGCGTTTCAAGAAAGTCGTCGTCGTATGCGGCTCTGTTATTTTTCTTCCGTTTTATATATATAATAATTGCGGTAGCTGCTCCTACAACGGCGATTGGAATAATTGTGGACAGTATGTTTTTCTTATTATCTGTTTTTTTATTATTTACTGTTTCAGTCTTAGACTGCACTGCTCCCGATATATCGGTTTCAGCCTCTGTCTGCCGTATATTTTCAAGCGCCGATTGATTTATCTCATTGCCCGCCTTCTGCGAATCCTCCGACAGTAACGCGGTAAGATCCGACGTGTCCACAGAATTTAAGAAATAAACGCTTCCGTCCGAGCTGTTTATTATAAGATAGAAAACGTCTCCGCTTCTGGAAGTAATCGTATACATACTTTTCTGACTGTAATCGATAGCGCTTTTATCTATCGTCAACCCATTGTTTTGAAGATTTTCGTCAAGCTGGGGAGCGTTTTCATCCCCCACATACTTAAGAATCTCATCGTAATAGCTCGGCGTTGTAACCGGAGGTTCTGTAATAGGCGCCGTTACCGTTTCGGTTTCAACTGGCTTTGTTTCCGTCCGCGTCGTTTCCAAAGCTTCCGTTTCAGCCTTTGTTACCGCAGGCGCTGCAAAGCAGACTGACGATCCGGCTATGTAAGCGCATGAAAGTAATATCGGAATAATAAGCTTAAATTTCATTTTCTTTCTCCTTTTCAGCCGCTTCAAGCGCGGCGAATTCTTTTTCAAAATCATCGTTTTCCTTTTCCTTCGATAAAGCCGATATGTGTGTTATTACATCTTCAAGAGAAAAACCGGTACTGCGAAACGTTGTTACAATTTTCTGATTTTCAAGTTCAACAATCTTTTTTTGTATTTCAGAGATTTTTTCGTTATACTCCTTTATCTTTTCTGTTATTCTTTTTTCATCAATTTTCAGCTTTTCGATTCTTTTATCAAAATCCTGCATTATTATATTCTCCTTTATTATGGACTGTAAGGCTTGATAAACGTCATAGGATCTATATACTCGCCGTCCTTTACCATCTGCAAGTGCAGATGAAATCCGGTTGACCAGCCTGTGCAGCCGGAATACCCTATAACCTGACCGTTTTTTACTCTTTGACCATTTGTTACGGCAACCTGCGACATATGACCGTAAAGTATTACCGTTCCGTCGTCGCAGATTATTTCAACATAATTTCCGAATCCTCCGTTGCAGCCGCAGCTTCCGTTTTTAGGATAGTTATGCTCACAGCCTGTTCCTACGTTTACGACGCCGTCTGATATGGCAAGTATTTCGGTACCGTTGGCAGCTCCGAAATCAACTCCCTTATGAAATTCTGTACTTCCGTCGTCCCACTGCCTGTAACCGAACGGACTTGTTATCATGTTTGTCCAGTCAAAAGCGAAAGGACTTGAAAAGGCTTTTATTGCTCCGCCTTTTCTTTCATAGTATCCGATATAGTTTTCCTTCTGAATATCGTTGAGATATTTATTTACTATATCGTCAAAGTTCTTGTTTTCTCTTATAGAATAATTAAGGGTTACAAATTCTTTTATTTCCGAAACGGAAACAACGGCAATTTCTGTTCCGTCGGATTTCTTATATTCAGACATAACCTTATAATTGACCGGCAGCGGGGAAGGCAGTTCTGATTTATTAATCTCTATAATTGACGTCAATGTTTTCTGCTCCGAAGTAAAGCCGTATTCGATAACGTACATCTCGTTGAAAATCTGCGTCATAAAATTACGTACGTCGTCGTTAAACTCCCACTTCAGGTAATATGCCGATAAAAACGACAGTATTTTATGGGTATCGTCCTCTATATCGCACTTTTCTGTTTTTGTATAATCAAAACGCTGTCCCTGTTCCGTTACCATGTTAGGTATATTGTTATACCTGTTGTTTAACGATATAATGAGAGACTGCCAATGAATAGTAGCTCTGGTAATGTCGTTCTCATCCGCCGGATATGCATACTGCATGTCCGCAAGCGTTTCAGAAATGATCCCCGGAGAAGACGTTTCCGTAAACATTATAATAAACATTACCGGAAAAACGACAATAAAAAACATACCTATAACTATTCCCGAAGCGGCTTTCAGAAAACTCAGCGCAATATCCTTTAACTTCTTTTTCGCCCAATTTTTAACCTTACCCGGAATAGCCTTTATATTATGTATAACATTAGCTTTAATGTCGCTGCATTTATTCTTAAGCCTTTGATAAAGCTTACGGCGGTTTTTCTTATATAAATCAGTCTTAGGTCTTTTAATAAGCTGCGTCTGCGAACGCACCGACTGATTGATCGCTCTCTGGTGGGACAGATATCTTCCTTCGGGAGTCAGATTTTTTGTTATGCTTTCTTTAAGCGATCGCTTGACATCCTTCATATCAATTTTTTCGGTCTTAGGACTATGGCTTATTCTGCCCGACAGCCTGATACCGGCGGAAGCGGAAGATGTTAACGCGTTGACGCCGGCGTTATCGTCCTCGTTGCTTTTTTCCGCTGTTTTGACCGCATATAACGCTCCGGCAGTTTTAATATTATTCAGCCGGCTGTTTTTATTTTTCTGATATATTCTTTTTCTCTGCGCCCTTTTAACGGCGTCTTTGTTAATTGCCAACAGCTCACTCCCTTAAATTCGCCAACGGCGAATTTTTTTATGCAAAGTCCTCTGAAGCTTTTGTAGTAATAAGCTTGTATATCTGGGTATTTTTAGGAAACCTGTCCTTAAACGGAATAATCGTACCGTTAAAGTATATAAGTCCTTCGCCTTCTTCCGAATCAGTTACATACTCAAGCTGCTGAGGAGAAATATTAAGCTGTGCCGCAAGAATATCTCTGTCGCCGGAAGCCTGTTCAAGCATATATACAAATTGCGAATTCTGTAGTATGCTCTCAGCCTGGGGAGAAATAAGAAAATCGGATACGTTTTGAGTAATCCCCGTGGGAAGAGCATTCCATTTTCTGAATCGTTTCCACATATCCTTTGTATAAACGGCTGTAAGCTTATCTTCAAGTATTCTGTGAAATTCGTCTATGTAATACCATGTGTATTTCTTTCTGTCCCGTCCGTCCGACACCTTGTTCCAGACGAAGTCGGTTATAATCAGTATTCCTATTTTATGCAGATGTTCGGAAAGCTTCTTTATATCAAAGCATACTACCCGATTATCTATATTAATATTGGTTCTGTGATTGAAAATACTGAGAGAACCTGTTACATAAAGCTCCAGACCGTCCGCGACATTCTGCGCGTGCTTGCTTTCCGTATCTCTCAGTTCGTTGTACAAATCTTCAAAAATAGGCATATTCTCCGGAACAGGATTAAGAAAGTATTTATCATATATTTTTTTTACGCAGCGGTCAATCACTGATTTTTCTCCGGCGCTTATTTCTCCGATAGCGGCTTCGCACACGGACAGTATAAACTGTGATTTAACGGCAACCGGATCGTCGCCCTTTTCATAGCTTTTCAGACTTATGTCGAACGGATTTATATGATTCTTTGAAGTCGCGGAAATATCTACCACCGCGCCGCCTAACTTTTCGGTAAGAGCCACATATTCCGATTCGGGATCGCAGACAATAATATTGTCATAGGTTCTGAAAAACGTATCGAGTATCTCACGCTTTGCAGCAAACGACTTTCCGCCGCCCGGCAGTCCTAAGATCAGACCGTTTCCGCTTTTTAAAGACTTTCTGTTTAGAAGAATCATATTGTTTGAAATGGAATTAAGACCGTAATAGGTTGAATACGGCATGAAAAGCTCCTGAGTTGTAAACGGCATAAAAGCCGCAAGCTCAATTGTCGTAAAGCAGCGGTTTATTTCAACCTTGTTTATTCCTATAGGCAGCGAGGACATCGCCCCCTCCTCCTGCATATCGTCAAGAGGTCTAAGCTCGCACTTGTATTTCTGCAAAACAGCGGAAATATCTCTTTCAATACCGGACAGCTCGGACGGATTCTTTGAATAAGACGTAACAAGCAGCGTGGTAATAAAGAACCGGTTATTTCTTCTTGATAAATCCTGATATACGTTCTGGGCAGCGGTAATATCGTTAATTAAATCCATAGAAAGGATATCCCCGTCATGACCTTTCTCCATAGCCTTCTGCTGTTGTCGTACCTTTACTTCGTTGGCGTTGGTAAGCTTTTTACTGACAAATCTCAATGCCTTCTGCTGATCCATTGAATGTGTGTGAATATTTATATGAATATTACTGTCAATAGCCATAATATCCTCAATGATACGATCGGAAATTTCGGCCGCGTCTATATATATGTAATATGCCGCGCCGTATGCGCTTCCCATTCTGAAGTTTCTGAGTCTGCCGAAATCAAGAGAAGTAGGAGCAATGTAATCCTTAACGGACATTCCCGACTGATAACGTCTTTTCCAGTCAAAACTGAACGGAACGTTTTCGCATGGGTGCATACTTTCTTTTAGCAGCTTAAGGCGCTCATAGCCGTTAAGAGTATGTGAAGTCACCTTCATAGTTTTGAAAATCTTTATTATTTCAAGTTCTGTTCTTTCAAGCATAATCTTTGCTTTTTTAAAATTTGATTCATGAACGCCGAAGGTCAAATATTTAATTTGCTTAATGCCGTTGCTGCCCTTTTCAAGCTGATCATGAAGCATTTCTTCATATTCATGTCTGATATCGGAAAACTGTTTCTGATCGTTTCTTTTCGCAAGCTCTATATATTGGCTGAATTCCTTTATATCAATAATCTTATTCTGGAAAGAAAACTGTATATCAACGTCATGTTCAAAATGATTAAGGAAATTGCAGTATTTTGCGTATATTGTTTCTTGTTCCTCCTGTGAAGCAAGCTTGTAATTAATATCGTCAAACTGCATTGTTTTAGTGTAGTAATCGCCCTTTACCATGCATATACCGTCTTTTCTCATGTCCAGAAACGGTATGCTTTGCTGAACCGTTTTCGGGAGCGCGCTTCTGAGCTTTTTTACCGACGGTATTTTTTGTTTTACTGTTTTTGTAAGAAACGGCAATTTGTTTCACCTCTTGTTTTTTAATTTCCTTTTCTATATGAGCGTAAAGGTTTTCCGTTTTATACGGACGTACCTTGCCGCCGATAAGGCGTTTGATTTTATAAAATAAAACCTTTTCGCATTTCATGCCGTTTTTATTATAGAAAAGAATAAATCCGGGAATTAACATATATATAAATAAAAGATAAGCTGCCGACTGATAGGTTACATGGCTTTTAAAAATCTGATAAAGGATAAAACCGGTTATTGTGAACGCTCCTCCGACGATCAGTTCTCTGACTGTAACAAACCAGAAAAACGTATTTCTTATTTTATTTATATCCTTTGAAAATTGTATATACATTATTTCGCCTCAGTTCTTAATTCGCCAATGGCGAATTTTATATAATTCTTTGATTTTCAACGCTTACATCAGGTCTATTATGAGATTTAAGCTTATTTTCATTCCGGCGCAGCTTTCCGATAAGAGAACTGGTACTTTTTTCAGCCGGCCTTTTATCTTTATCCGTAAGCGAATAATCTTTTTGCTTTTCAATATCCTTTTTCAGAATATTAATTACATTGGTTTTTATTAAGCTCTCATCTTTCAGCACGGGATTCTTTGCATAATCTGACGAAAGCCGGGTTTGTCCGTCTATATGCTGCAATAAGTCGACCGCGCCCGCGCCGGCGGGTTCAAGGTCGTATCTGTCTGTAATGTAACTTACTCCAAGCATGGTGTTTACATGCCTTGGGTTTTCTGAAACAGCCTTTTTATACTCGGCGCGGGCTTCTGAAAAAGTAAGATCCGCTTTCATATCGCCGTAATTTTTATACCCGTTTTGGGAATCAAAGGCTATAACGTAAAAATTATAATGGCAATTTTCTCCGTTTGTATAATTATAATTGGAATTCATTTTTTTCCTTTCCAATTCGCCATTGGCGAATTTCTAAATTGGTGTTGACAAAGTACATTATTTGTAGTATAATGTACTACAGAAGGAGGCTGATATTATGGCATTTTCAATAAGATTAACAGAAGAAGAAAGAAAATTGGTAGACAGCTATGCCAAAATTCACTCTATTTCTGTTGGCGAAGCCTTTAAGAAAGCGTTATTTGAAAAAATTGAAGAAGAATTCGATATTGCCGTTGCTGACGAAGCATATAATGAGTATGTAAAGAGCGGTAAAAAGAGCAGACCTATAGAAGAATTATGGGATGAGCTTGAATTATGAAATACAAAATAGAAACTACGCCTAAATTTGATAAGGAATTCAAAAAACTCGATAACTATACTAAACGTATGATTAAAGCGTGGATTGATAAGAATTTAGTCAATTGTGATAATCCCCGTCAGCATGGCAAGGGGCTGACAGCTAACAGAAGCGGTCAATGGAGATACAGAATAGGCGATTATAGACTGATCTGTATCATTGAAGATGATAAGCTCATTATTACTGCATTAAATATAGGACACCGCCGTGATATTTATTTATAAGGTCTTTGCTTGGGCAAAGACCTTTTTTCGCCATTGGAGAATTTATATTGCAAGCTGTTCCTTGTCAACGGATTTTTGTTTCTGTTTTTCAGGCTTCTGCTTAACGGTCTTTTCATTTTCTTTAAGCTTATTTAAAAGTGAGGGCTTTTTCTCGGCAGTATTATTCTTTTCTAATATTTTTATCTGATTTTTTTCAGCGGCATTAATCCTTGAACTTGATTCAATACTGTTTTCAACTCTGATATCCTTAGTTTTTGACAAGGTATCGCGTATAATATCAGCATTATTCGTTAAAATTCTGTCAGCCATCTTATCCGCAAGTAGTGAGGAAGATATATTTTCTGCCGCAAGCTCTGACAGAGAAGGTAAGTCGGCTTCACTTTTATTCATAATATCCTCAATCTGATGATTATGTTCCATGGGCAAATTTGAATTGATATTGTTCATATCCGTATTAAGCTGCATGTACTTATCAAGCTTTTGAGTCTGTAATTTTACTTTGTTCTCAAGGCTCGAAATTTTGCCTTCAAATTTCTCCGTTTTGGCTTCTATCCAGTCTCTTGTGGATTTATCTGTTCTAAGCGTATTTTTACTAAGAAACTGTGTTTTTTCTTTCAGCTCTTCTAATTTTAAGATATTACGCTCAAGCTTATTTTGCGTTTTGAAAACAGACGAATTATTCATTGATTTCAGGCAGGATATAAAGTTATCATGCCGCTGCTCTGAATTACTGATTGAAAAGCTGTCAAAATAGTTTTGAATATTCTCATAAGTCTTTATTTTCAGATTTCGCTTTTCAATTTTTTTATCAAGCTTCTTTATAGAGGCGTTATGCTTATCTATCTTATCAAGCCGACAGGGGATTTTCTCATTTTTTATACTTGATATTTTTTCCCGATTCTTATCTATTTTAGTTTTCAAGATTTCTGACAGCTTTGGGTATGCCCTCGCAACAGCTTCAAGGAATTGACTCTGCTTTTCAAGCTTTACGATTTTAGTCTTAAGCTTGTCAATTTTACCGTAGTGTCTTTGGATTTTATCATGCAAAACCGAAATCTTTTCATTTAGGATGTCTATCTTATTCAGTTGGTTTTCTATCTTTGATTCTATAATCAAGGATAAAAATCCCTTTGGATTTGCGAGATATTCCTCTTCATTTTCGTTAATCGCCAAATCTGCGCTATCCGGACTGTTTTCCATGTTGTCCGGATTGACATTAACTCTGAGGGTTTTCAAAAACTCATCGTTATATTCCATTTATCTTTTTCCTTTCCAATTCGCCATTGGCGAATTAATTTTAATCTATTGTTTCCGCGTTAAAGGGAATCCACATATCAGGATTAAAATTAAGCGTATATTTATAGTTGCTGACGTCTTCCGAAGTAATATCTTCAACTACATAGGTAACGTTATTGCTGAGGCCGATAAAGTGCTTCTTATATTCTCCGTTTTCGTCCTCCACAATAATTTCAAGCTGATTATCTGACGTATCTGCTGTGATAGACATCTTGCCTGTCATTTGAAACAATATGTCTCCCTCTATGCAGTTAATCACCGTAACCTGCCTTATGTCGTTGAAATTATCAGCTTCTTTAGATAAGTTATAGGAAACTCTTTCCGCCTGGTTACATCCCGCAAATGTGATTGATAAAACCAAAGCCGCTGCAAAAGCAGTAATCATTTTTCTGATTTTCATAATACTTCTTCTCCTTTATTCCAAATTCGCCAATGGCGAATTATTTATAAGAATCGTCTTTCTTCTTTTAATTTAAAGCGCGTTAAATATGGATTTAGAAATGCTGCCGCACTTAAACAGCATAAATATAAGTACCAAGCTTAAAGCCATACATTTCATAAGTGAAAAATTCAAGGAATCGGTATTTGAAATCACTATATTATTGACCAATCCTGAATAAAGTCCGACGCATATCATCATGAAAAACGCCTGAAACGACAGAGCAAATATATTTTTTATATAATTTGTTCCCACGCTGCCCCATTCTCTGTTGGTAAGGGTTGCAAAGGGGATAGGCGCTGCTGAACAAAAAATATATATCTCTATCATTCGTGCAGTTGTAACCGCCATTACGGCAGCGGATACGGCAAGGGATATAATATTTACAAATCCCATTTCAATTACTGCAACAAAAAGGCTTCCGGCCCCCATATCTTCTATCTGCTGAGAATAGGCGTTATATAAATCCGCAGTAATTACCGAAGAATCTCCGAATATTTCAATTGCCTTGTTTACGACATTCTGCCCCATTGCAAATACTCCCATTGTAATATCAAAAGTATGATTCAGGATAAATATTCCGATAAACGCCTTAAAAACAAACTTGATAACAATTTCAACGTCTATGTCTCGCGTACTTTTATCAATAAATGACGATATAAGATCATAACAGACTACTAACGTTAAAATTATTACGGCAATGGGAACAACTGCGTTTATTGAAACATTACGAAGTAAAGAAAACATTCCGCTGTTCCATGTTTCCGGGTCCTTTGACAATTCCTTACCGGCATAGCCTACGCTGTCGTTTATTATTCCAAACATGCCTTCAAGCAGAACCTTTACAGCCGGACGGAGCAAATTGGCAATAGCGTCGGATATCGCGCCTGCTATATCCATTTATTCTGTTTCCTCCCTTATGATATATTTATTGAAGTTGCAATCATAGGTATCAAAGTTTTTCCGACCAGCATTACGCCGGCGCCGGCTGCCATTCCCAGTCCCGCATGATTCTTGGCTTCCGCATTCTGAGAATTCAGCGACGAAAATGCTACGATAACGTTATACGCTAATATAAACAAACCGGCTAAAAAAACTATGTCTCCGAATATTTCTACTCCCTTAGTCCAGATTTCCATTTTAAATTCCTCCTTTAATTCGCCATTGGCGAATTTTCTTTTATTTCCGTTACGGTATCGTTATCATTTATTTTAAAATCAGCATTAGACCGCATTTTCATTATGTATTTCTGTACGTTGAATTTGTTCCGCTTGTCAAAGCTTCCGAGATACCTATAATTAGGGTGCTTTGTTATATCGTACTTATCAGACAGCCACGGATTAGCGCCTCTGATTGTTAATATACATTTTTCACCGGGTATTTTGAATATCTCCGCTTCGTCAAGAAGTTTTCTGTTTCCTTTCTGAAAGTTTGTTGTAGAGCTTTTCTGATTTCCATATGTTTTAGACGAAGTGATTATATCTATCGTCTGAGAGCCGAGAAGCTCTGTCATATCCTTTAAGGTAGACTTTTCCTGTCCTCCGAGAAAAATCGTAGAATCACAGCCGCCTGCAATAGTTTCAGCCGAATCCTTATAAACTGCTTTCAGCTGAGATTTTGTCTGCAAAATAGGACATGCGGATATTTTTCTTGAACGAATCGTTGTTATAAGCTGTTCAAAGTGAGGTATTTTTCCAAGGTTTGCAAATTCGTCGAATATACACCGCACCGGAATCGGCAGTTTCCCTTCGTATTCGTCGTCTGCCTTTGTACACAGCAAATTGAACATCTGAGTATACAGGAATGAAGCTATAAAGTTGAGAGACGGATCGGTATCCGAAGTAATAACAAATAATGCAGTTTTTTCGTCTCCCAGCTTATCCAATTCTATTTCATCATATGACATAAGATCCATTACCTCCCTGATATCGAACGGCGCTAACCTTACACCGCAGCTAAGAAGTATAGACTTAGCCGATTTACCTGCGCCTAACTTGTATTTCTTATACTGTCGCACGGCAAAATGGCGCGGATCTTTCTGTTCAAGCTCCTCAAAAAGCATGTCCACGGCGTTGGCATAGCCCTCGTCCTCACTTGTTTTTGAAGCGTTTATTATCTCAATAAGAGTATTCATGTTCTTTTCTTCTTCCGGAGCCTCGAAGATTATAAGGCCGATAACGGCAGAATACAGAAGCTTCTCAGCGTCTACCCAGAAATCCCTTTTTGCGTCTTTCGACTGAGTAGAATCAACAAGCATTTCTGAAAATTTTAAAACGTCAAGCTCTGTGTGTAAATATGCCAGAGGATTATAATGCATTGATTTTTTCATGTTGACAAGATTCAAAACTTTTATTTTATAATGACCTTTCCTATAAAGAAGGCTGCCTATATCGGGAAGTATCGTGCCTTTAGGATCGGTTATAACATAGCTTGAATGCATTTGCATAAGATTCGGCAAAACAACAAATCTTGTTTTTCCCGTACCCGGACCTCCTATTATAAGGATATTTTTGTTTCGTCCGTTTGTGGGATTTCCGATATAGTCTTTCATTGTCAGCCCCTCTGTGGCGGTTAATATACAATTGTTACGGAAATTCTTATCCTGAAATTTTTCAATTTCATATTTATCCGCCCATTTTGCAGAGCCGTGTTCTTCTCCGGTACGGAATTTTTTCTTTGGCGCACGAGCGAAAATCAAAGCGAAAACTATTATTCCTACAAGCAGAGAATAAAGCAGATCTTCACCGTTAAAACTGATGAACTTTCCGGTAAAAATTCTGAAAGGATTTTCAATCAGAAAATATATTTTTTCAAAAAAATCTCCCGGTAAAATTCTGTAAAAATAGCAGAATTTATTGACTGAATAAAAAGATAAAATTCCAAAAAATATATGACTGTATTTCGGAAAATTTCTTATAATTTTTTTTATATCAAAGCGATCTTTCTTCATTTTTTAAATCCTTACCGGACAAATTTTTATCGGATTTTTCAGCGTTGAGCTGTAAATCTTTCCGCATTTCTTTTACGGCTTTTTCTTTCTCGTTAATTTTATTTATAAGGGATTGTTTTTTTGAATTTTTATTAAGCTCTTTTTTAGAAAATTCATCAAAAACCGAAGCCATAACATCCTGATCCTTAGCTTTAAAAAATATAAGATACTTATCGTTTTCGGAATCTTTCTTAACGGCAAAATCAATACCGTGCTTTTGAGCAATTCCGTTAAAAGTCCTGAGACTTGAATCTGTAGAAATATCCACGCTGTTGAGCTGCTGGTTATGCTGCATAAGCTGACGGACAGTCTGCTTTCCCTTGTATGGTTCATAAAGCTTCATACGTCCCTTTTCTATTTTAATTGCCTGCTTATACTGAGATTTTTTCTCCTTATATCTTTCATAGTATACAGCAAGGGCTTTTAGCCCTTGCTTTACACCGTCGCATGCATAAACAAATACCTGTTTGCTTGTTTCATCGTTATTCAATATCGTCACCCCACGGAGTTTTTTTCTTTAATTTTGAAGTAATGAGTATAGCCGCCAGCGCAGTTATTCCCGCTGCAAAAATTGTTATAGGAAGTCTGTCGTCTCCTGTTTTCGGAGCGGACGGCGACGTCGGAACGGCAGGTATTGTAACTGTTGTGTTCGGAACTGTTGTAACCGTTGTGATCGTAGTTGCCGGAGTAGTAGAGGTAGAAGTAACCGGAGTAGTCTGAGTTGCAGTTGTAGTTGTTGTCACAGTCGTAGTTGTGGTTACGGTAGTTACAATTGTTGTGGTCGCATTATAAAATTTATCACCCGATTCGTTGTTACCGATTTTTACAATTTCACCATTGTTTTGTATAGTAAAATCATAATAATTTTCATCAAGCTGATATCCTTCCGGAGCTTTTATTTCTTTCAGAAGATAGTCGCCGATTTCAAGACCGTCCAGCTGATAAATTCCTTTCTCTGTTTCTTCAAGCGTACCTACAGTTTCCTCATCGGAATCATATTTTTTATTACCGTTTTTATCCTGATAAACTTCAAAAACCGCGCCCGAAAGTTTTTCATTCGTATGCTCGTCATATTTTTCTATTCTGACGCTTCCGCGAATTTTTTCATTGCTGATTTCAACTGAAATTGTTTCTCCGTCCTCGTCAACAGTTACCGGAAAACTTTTTTCCGTCAGGATATATCCCGCAGGTGCTTTAATTTCAGCAACGGTATACTTTCCGAAAACAACGTCCTCGAAAGTAAATTTACCGTTTTCATCAGTTAAATCTGTTTTCAGCGCGTTGTTTTCTGTAAACTCTGATTCGCCGTCGGCGAACAATCCGATTAACGCGCCGGAAAGCGGTTCGTTTGATTCTCCGACTTTGATTCCTTCGATTTTACCCTTGACGATATTGTTATAAAACTTATCATCGCCGTTATTGCTTATTCTTACAGTTTCTCCGTCGTTTCTGATTGAAAAAGGATAATATGAATTATCGGCATTATACCCTTCAGGCGCTTTGATTTCTTTAAGCAGGTAATCTCCGTAAAGCAAATCCTTATATTCATGGACTCCTGCCGCTTCTGTCAGATTTCCGATAAACTTATCCGTACCGCTGTATTTTTTATCCGAATCCGTATCCTGATAAACTGCAAATACGGCGCCTTTAAGAATCTGTTCAGGTTTTTCAGCATCATGCTTTACAACCATAACGTTACCCTTTATCGGTTTGTTTTCAATTGTAATTTCAATTATCATACCGTTTACAGAAATATTTATGGGATAAACCTTATCAGAAAGCACGAAACCTGTAGGAGCTTTGATTTCAGCAATCTTGTATTTACCGTAAATAATATCGTTAAATGCAAACGAACCGTCTTTGCCGGAGTTTACCGTTTCTATTGCGTTTTTCTCGGTAAATTCTGTTTCATCTGCTGTAAAAAGACCTATCAACGCCCCGCTTAACGCCGTTTCACTGTCTGAATTTATTTTCAGACCTTCAACATCGCCGCGGATAACGTCGTTGAGAAATTTTTCGCTGTCATCATTACTGATTTCAACTGTTTCATCCTGATTTCTTATTTCAAAATAATAATAATTTTCATCAGCGGCAAACCCGTCGGGAGCTTTGATTTCCTTTACAAAATATCCGCCGTATTCGACGCCGTCAAGCCGATATACTCCCGCCTCTGTTTCGTTCAGGTACCCGTAGGATTTATCAGTTCCTTTATCAAATTTTTCATTGCCGTTTATATCTGCAAAAATTTCAAAAACCGCGCCTGAAAGCTTTTGTGAAGAATTAATTAAACTTGCTTTTTCAAGCTTTACGTTTCCTCGAATTTTTTCATTTTCTATCTCGACTGAAATTGTTTCTCCGTCCTTTGAAATCGTTACCGGATATACTTCTTCTGTAAGTACGTATCCTTCCGGAGATTCTATTTCTGCAATCTGATATTGTCCGAAAACGACGTCCTCAAAACTGAATTTTCCGTTCTTGTCTGATATAACGGTATCGATCGCGTTTTTCTCGGTAAATTCTGTTTCAGAATTGCTGAAAATACCAATAACAGCGCCCTCAAGAACCGTACCGTCGTCCGCGTCAGTCTTTAGTCCGTTTATCCTTCCTTTTTTCAGAATATTTTCAATCGCGGCTCCGTCGTTTACAGCAATCTCCTGCACGGAAGTTTCCTGTCCTGCGTATGAAAATTCAACGGGATATTTTGTTTCGTCGACAACGTAATGCTCGTCCGTTGAAGTTTCCCGAACGTAATAATTTCCAAACGGAAGCTTTGTATTGAATCCGGTTGTCATGTTCTCTGAAAGATACGCCGTTTCAATCAATCCGTCCTTTGGAATTACCGATCCGTCAGCCGCCGTTATTTCTTCAGCAGCAAATAATCCAAATGCGATATTCAGATATTCGCCGTTACTTCCAACGCCGTATTTTTCAGACTGCTCAAGATATTTTTCAAGAGAAATCTTTACGCCCTGATAGTTATTACTGAAGCTTGCGGCTGCGTTTGTTATTTCAACGTTTTGTCCGGCATACTCTATTGTCGCAAGAAGTTCGCCGGTTTCGGTTACGTAACCGTAAGGAGCTTTGGTTTCAATAATCTGATATGTGCCGAGATAAAGCTCCTTTGATGAAGCCGTACCGTCTGATCCGGTTATTATCGTATCCGCTAAATCGCCTTTGGCGATTCTCAGAGTTCCGTCAGGAGTATATATATCCTCCGCAGCATAAATTTCAAATTCCGCTCCCTCAAGATTTGTTTCGGAAAAAACAGGCGTATAAACTCCGTTATCGTTGCTTACGGTTGTAAACGCTTCTCCTGTTTTATTTACAGAAATCGTTCCTTTCTGCGGAGAATTATTTTTTTCAACCGTTACAACCGCGCCGTCCTCAGTCACTGCGAAATCAACAGGCTCGATGTCTAAAACATACCCCTCCGGCGCTTCTATTTCGACCAGCCGGTACGTGCCGTATGTAAGCTTTTCAGGAAGCTTGATTTTTCCGGTTTCGTCGGTGTAAAAAACGCTGACTTTATTTCCGTCCGAATCGGTTAATTCAATCCTGTTACCGTCGGAATCAAGTATTTCAAAGCCTGTTCCGGCTGCCGGTATTGTCTTTCCCGTTTCTCCGTCAAGCTTGACGATGAGAATCTCAGAACGTTTCAGCTTGTTGGTAAAGCTGTAATCCAGCAGATTCATATCTCCCTGATCAAGAAAATTTCCGGCAGGCTTTAAGTCTGCAAATCTTGAAGGCTTTCCGGTTTCTTCAATCTCATAGTAAATCCTGTTGTTGCCGCTTGTATACAGCGGCAGGTTATTCCATGTGACTATACCTGTTTCCGGAACAGTGGCCTTCAGCTCTGACGAGACTTTCTTGTTTCCGTTTTCGTCATACTGTACTATGTCGATTTTTGTCATAGACGTATCTGTCGGATTATATTCATATGCCCTAAGAGTAAAGGTAATATTGCTGATGTTGTTGTCCTCCGAGGACTTGCGAACTGCTACCGCTCCTTTTTTCAGGGAATTTCTGAAGCTGACGGAAGCGGTCTGTCCCGCAGTAACCGTTACGGTTTTGGCGCTCTGCTTGTTATATCTTGCAGGCATATACATTTCCTCGACGGTATAGTTTCCCGGTTCAAGATTAGGAATTTCAATTTTACCGCCGTTTTTCGTAGTTACCTGTGTAGTAAAGCCGTTCGGACCGGTGATTTTGAATTGAAGTCCGTCCACTACTCCGTCATCGGAGGTTTTCACAAGGCTTAGATTTCCTGTGTCAAGTCCGGTAACAAAAGCGTAATACTGTCTTGGATCGGCTTTAGCTTTAGTCATCGTCTGCAAACCGGATCGAAGCAGTACTAAAACTCCGCTGCGTTCGTTTTCTGCGTTCGCCTTATTCTGAACAAGAGTGATTTTTGCCTTTTTGTTAGCGTCGATCTTGACCTTCAGCTGGGAATCGGTATGAGAAATTACAGAACCGTTTGTAATATTTACGTCGTAATTTCCCAGCTGATTGTTTTTGTCTGTGAAGGTGTAGGTTCCGTCCGCGTTTACCTTTGCGATATTGCTGTTTGCTTTGGATTCGTCTCTAAACAAACAGGTAACGTCTTTGCTATGATCCTTTATCGCCTTTTCATACTGGTTGTAGTAGGTCTGGATTCCGGAGGGATTAGACATATTTCCGCTTTTGAAAAGGTCGCTTACCGGAGTATAGCCGTTGTTTATTTTGTTGAAATCACTGTCGCGCTGTCCCGCCATAACCTCCCATACCAGCATTTGAGTTGCAATGTACTGCTGCCGGGAAGCGGCGCTTGCATTTGGGTTTCCCTTCGTGTAGCTGTAAAGAAATACACGGCCAAGCAGTTCCAGTTTTGAACCCGTTAATGCTGCCCATGTCCCTTCGGAATATGACAGCTTATCCACAGCGCTGTTCAAATCGGCTCCCGGTTCAATGCAGTAAAGCGGTTCGTTTGTGTCGGAATCCGTAATAACTGCCCAGTCTGCAAAGTGAAGTACGGCGTCAGGTCCGATTTTAAGCTCGCTCTGTCTGCGGTATTCCTCGTAGTAAGTTACCGTCCTCTTGACTGTTACTCCCGCGGCGGAAACAGCCAATTGTACAGGCAGCGCCGAACACAATACGGCTGCGGCAGTAATCAGCATTAATATCCGTTGGTAAAATCTTTTAAATTTCTTCAAATTCTCAACTTCCTTTCTTTTCGGCATAGCCGATATTTGCAATTACAGGCCCTTCTCAGCCTGTCCGGAATCAGGCATATCCTATCACTCCCTTCGCTGCTTCACGCCTTACAGAGCCTTGCAGACGGTTCTGTGAGCGTTTTATTTCAAGTTTCAAAATTCATAATGCGCTCTCAGAGCTAAAATAAGGCTGTTTTAAGACGTTTTTATTTTTAGGGTATTGTTTTCTGTCTGAACGCACTAAAATCGATTCTGAGGCTTGCTGATAGCCTCTATGGCGATATTGAGAGGAAAATTTTTTTGCAAATGTAAAATCATGGTGAAATATCCGGAAAATTGTTTACAAACATTTTCATTTCGTTTAGGTCGTAGCTGCGCTCAGCTTCGCTTTCCCTATCGGGCTTGTCCGGCCGTTCCCTTGCGGCATAATAGCTTTCCATCGTTACCGGGGCGTTGTAAAGGGACGTCAGAATATATTGGCGGATATTTCTTATTCCGTTACCGCTCTGGTTCTGAATGCATTCCAGCACATACCGGATATGATTATCCGTCAAAGCTGCAAATCTTTCCTTTACGCGCTGTGCTTCAAGATTTTCTCCGGCAATTCTGATTCTCTCCTTTTCCGACTTGAATGTCTCCGTCATAAGACCGACGATGTTATCAAGCTGCTTTTCGTCAAATTCATTTTTCAGCTTCTCATAACCGATCCTGTTTTTTATATCAATCTCATCAATCGAATCCAAATCGTCGCATCTATATGTATTTATATTAATATTATTTATATTATCTTGATTGATAGATTGATTAATATTATTTAGTAATTTATTATTTAGTATTTGATTATCTTTCCGATTGTCCACATCTGGATTGTCCACATCTGGAAAATCGGTAAGTGGGTTTATCTCCACTTTCCGATTTTCAGTAACTGGACTTTTATCTCCACTTTCCGATTTTCGGTAACTGGTAATTTTACCAATCTTCTGATCTTCAGCAACTGGTATAATTTCTTTGTTCATTTCTTGATTTTCACGAAAGATAGGGCTTCCGCTAATATCATATCTCCAATCAATAACCACACCTTTTTTGTTGGTTATTCTTGTTCTTCGCAGATATCCTGCCTTTTCAAGTTTTTTTAGTGTGGAATAAACTTTTGACTTACCGCAAGGTAATATAGAAGCTAAACCTAATCCTGAAAAATCCCAACCGTCAGGTAGTGACAGCATTGTTACCAGTAAACCTCTCTCCTGAATGTCAAGAGTAATATCTCTCAAGCAATCGTTTTCAATATGTGTAAAACCGTTTCCCATTTCAAAACGTTTAATTACCGGCATTTATTCATTCCTTTCTATCACTTGGATCTATCCAGTGCATTTTTTTTACAAGTGATATTTTATTTACAACATATGCTCCGCTTGAATCTTTAAAAATATAATTTTTACGTTCAAGTTCTTCAAAAACCTTTTTTAATTCCAATATGCTGCCTTCCGGAAATTGCTTATGAAATTGCTTAACCGTTACGTGATCGCAATTCGGAAGATTAACCATCTGACTTAAAACGCCTTGTGCTTCAAACGATAAAGTTGGAATAAATTCAAGTTTGAGTGAAATTATTCCATGTGATAAACGATTTTTAATTTTCATTTTTTTCTCCTTTATTTGATTTATCATAAACCTTAAGATTAGTTATTTTTTAAATAGCGTTTTTAATAAACAGTTCTATGATCTTGACTGCTTATCAGGACTATTTTTATTATTGAATTATTCATAATTATCCCTTTCTTTATATTGAATTGTATAGTCAATTATGATATAATAAATAAAACAAAATTGACAATTTTCGACAAATATTTATTTATGATGAGAGGTGAAATTTTTTATTATGGTCGAAATAAAATATAAAAAAATATCGGAATCATCGCTGAATTATTTTTCAAAAATTATTTATTCAGATATTCTAAAATACTACATGGATAAACAAAGATCAGATATTAAAAAAACAAGTAAATTTGAAAATAAAAATCGTGAGAGGCAGAAAAAATGAACGCAGTAATTTATGCAAGATATTCCTGTGACAATCAAAGAGAAGAAAGTATTGAAGGTCAGATCCGAGAGTGCAGTCAATTTGCTGAAAAAAGCGGCATGAACGTCGTTTATGAATACATAGACAGAGCGTTTTCGGCTAAGACCGATAACCGTCCCGAATTTCAGAAAATGATCAAGGACAGCTATTCAAATAAATTTCAGTCAATCATTGTTTGGAAGCTTGACAGATTTGCAAGAAACCGATATGACAGCGCAAGATACAAGGCAATTCTTAAGAAAAATAATGTTGAAGTTGTTTCCGCTACCGAAATTATTTCAAAGGGGGCGGAGGGCATAATTCTGGAAGCTGTTCTTGAAGGATACGCTGAATATTATTCTGCCGATCTTTCAGAAAAAGTAATCCGGGGAATGACAGAAAATGCGTTAAAATGTAAATTCAACGGAGGATCTGTTCCGATCGGATACCGTATTGATGGAAATAAGCATTACCAAATTGACGCGCTTACGGCTCCGTATGTAAAAGACGCTTTTCATATGTACGATTTGAATGTTCCCATGAAGGAAATAGCGGAGTATCTGAATAACAGGGGAGTGAAAACCGTAAATAACAAATCAATCAGTATACGCTCCATGTCAACTATTTTACGAAACAGAAAGTACATCGGAGAATACAGATATAGGGATGTTGTTATTCCGGGAGGAGTTCCAAAAATCATTTCAGAAGATTTATTCAATTCTGTTCAGAAAAAACTTGATTCTAAACAGCGCAATTCCAACTCTGAAACGGAAAAACATTATCTTCTCACTGCTAAAATGAGGTGCGGCAAATGCGGTTCGATTATGTGGGGTGAATACGGAACAAGTCATAACGGAGTTATTTACAGCTATTATAAATGCGCTTCTGTCAAACGACATCTTGGATGTAAGGCTAAAAGCGTCCGTCAGGAATTGATTGAAAAAGAAATTTTAGAAAGAGTTGTAAGTAAAATTTTTACAGAAAAAAGTATTGATTTAATCGCAAAATCTATCATAGGACTTAATAAAAAAGAAAATACATCTATGCTGTTTTTAAAAAAACAACATAAATGCATTATAAAAAATATAGAGAATATTATTGGCGCTATTGCGAATGGAATTTATACTGATTCGGTCAAAGAGAAACTTCTTGAGCTTGAACAGCAAAAGGAGGATTTAGAAAAGCAGCTTCAGATTGAACAGGATAAATTATCAAGTAAGAAATTATCTTTCAATCAAATTAAATATTGGCTTCATAACATCCTGGCCCTAATTTCTGAAGAAAATAAATCACTGCTTATTGAAACTTTTGTAGATGAAATTGTTTATTTTAACGACGATTAATCACAAGAGGTTCGAGTTAATGGAAGTTCGGTGAGCCAATAACGCATAATCCGAACACTTTCGTCACTAAGAATGTGTTCGGATTTGTTTTTTACCTTTGATATTGAAACCGTCCGAATTCTATGAGTTCGGGCGGTTTTTGTTATCATAAAGTAAAATTCGCTTTAGAAGCGAAAAAACTAACTGTATGGGGTATGGATTTTATATTCTTGATATGATATACTGTAGGTAAACACATAGGAGGGATATAATGGATAAAACAGCTATCGTTTGCCGGAATTAAGAAAAGCAAAGCCTATAACACAAGGAGAACTTAGCAGTTGCTTTGACGACTTCCAGAGAACGTTCATCGCAAGTGTAAAGCATACGGATAAGGTTTTCTACTTCGGATTCTTTGGACGGTTTCTCGGGGTAGAAAATCAAATCCGGTGAAATGGACAACTCTCGGATTAACTTGTAAAGAATATCGTAACTTGGTTTTTTGCCCTCATTTTCAATTCTATACAAATATCGCTCGGTAATGCCTATGCGTTCTGCAAGCTCCTCCATTGTGAGTTCGGAACGCTGTCGTGCAGATTTGATAATTTTACCAAGTGTTTCAGGTTTAGTATGCACTTGCAGTTCACCTTCGCTGTATATAATTATACAGAAATCTGTCGAAATTATAATGGCATAGAGGTTCTGTGTTAAAGTGTACTGTTGGTTCAAAATGTAATATGCAATTACCTCGTCAAAAAAAACTGAATTGTGACGAGGCGCATTTTGCTGTCTTAATTTCTCCGGTTCAGTTTTTGGACTGGAGGTTTTTTTATGTGCTGGAGTAGTTCCTGCATTTCGCTGCCTGTTATAAGCAGCGAATATAAGCGTATCTCAAGGGCATAAAAGTAAATACTGATTACTCAAAAAAAGCGTAGCTTTGGTTACGGGGTTCGTGAGCATTAATACTGAATTGTACGTTCAGATTTATAATGAAATAATATTGTTATCCCCTATTATGCGGTTTATACCGTATGACAGGGGATTTTTTGTTTTCCCATATTTAAAAGGTATGGAACGATGTCGTTCTCCTCCGAGCCGAAATTTTGATTCACACAAAAATTCAAAATTTCGGAGGAAACGATTATGTCAGATGAAGAAATCAAGGTTGAAGTATATAAGACAGAGGACGGTAAAAACTGTCTTGTTCTCGCAAGCGTATATAAAAATAACTGTTCACAGGAAACTACGGTCATCATTGAAGATGATGTTCTGGAGGTTTTAGAGGCAGCTCGCAGAGAAAATGAGAGACAGCGTTCAAGGAAGCGCAGACACGGACTCAAGAAAATCTATCTTGGTAATGAGGACTACTAAGCAAAGCTGGGAATGGTGACTCAAGCTCCCGATGTACTCCCTTGAAGATACAGGCAAATATGCAAATCTCAAGATGGAGGAATTTGTGGGCGGTAAGAAAAAGCGTAGTGCGTAATTGAAAATTCGGAAGCCTGAAATGGCTTCCGAATTAATAAAATAATTATTTAAGAACATGTTAGATGTATTCACGTTCATCTGTTTTCATTAAGTATAAAAAGAGATTAATGAATTCTGGGTATTTTTCTTTTTCGCTTTCAAACCAATAATTGAATTCTCCAATAGCTTTTTCAGTTTCAAAAACATTAATTGAAGTAGGAAATCCAACAACTAGTTGGTCTCCTACGACCAGAGTTTTAGTATATTCAGACCCGCTGTTATAATCAGAATTTAGTTCATATAGTCTGCTGATATTTGTTAATATCGTGTCTATCTTTTTGATTTGATAATTATAAAAAAATTTATCAATATTCTGTTCCTCCAAAGACATTTTGAGGAATTCTTTACATTTACCCATTTGCCCTGATTTGGCATATGCAAGAGAAAGACGGTCAATTATGTGTTGGTTAACATAATGAGTGGATACATTTTCTAAAATATATATTCTATTGTGTAATGGTAACATGCTAAATATTGTAAAAATATTTTCGCTTCCGAATTTATGTGATGGTTCAAGAAAATATTTTACAAAAATATCTTCTACAATGTGAATTGCCTTATTAATAATAAGCTCTAAACTTTCGTTATTAACTGTGCCTTTAAAATGTGAGCCTTCTCCTCCAATCTCGAATATTTTTCGAATGTTTCTAGCGATATCTGAATCATATTTTTCTTCAATGATTTTAATTTTTTTCTTCCAGCTGAGTCCTTCGTATAATTCAGTAGGTTTCAAATGGGCGGTAATCTTATCTTTTAATAACAAATCAATAATACCTTCTGTATATTGTCGTACATTGTTGGCACGGATTTTATTTCTTTGCTCTGTATTCATAAACGTATCAAACACATCCAAAAAAGTTTGGTTAATTGGCATTAACGGGTATTGATTGTTTTCATTTGTGATGGTGTTCATATTGTAATCCTTCTTTACATAGCGATAATTATTATTTTAATAATTGTATCACATATTTGCATATAATACAACATTTTTAGCTGAAAGAAATGTTTGAATCACAAGGCTTCAAACCCACAGTGAAACAGCTTTGACGAGGTTGGTATCTATCACTATCTGACAGAGGAAACCTTTGACGCATATATGATGGGCATTATCACAAACAAGGCAAAGAACGCTTTTGCAGTCCCTCGGCTGCAAGGACAAGGCGCAGGCGATTAAGGTATTGGAAGAACTTAAAATGACATTGCCGGTTAAGTCGGAGATGTTTGCAGCAGTTAGCGGACTTTCCGGTAAGCTTAAAAATGAAAGAATTGATTTTGCTTATGAAATGAAAGCGGCGGCGGTGGAAATAGAAGAATAGACTGTTTCAAAATTTAATTATATATTAAAATTCAGCCTTGCGATTTTGGTCGTAAGGGTGATTTTTTCTTTATAATGTAATAATAAGAATTAAATTCGACAAATACGCGAATATGGTGTTGGCTACAATTACCAATTATTAATATGCCATTTTGTTTAATTATACAAAGTTTTATCTAAATGTGTATAATTATATTGAAATAACGTATTTATTGTGTTAGATTAAAAGTAATTACATAGATAATAAAGGGTTAGCGATGTAATTTAGAAACTAAAGTGACAATTAGGGAGGACATATGGAAAATAAATTCAAAAGGATAATGTCAACGGCATTATCAGTGATGTTCGCGGGGCAATTGATGTTTAGCAGTGGTGCAGTACAGAATATTGCTTATGCAGTTGATAACGTCAGTACAATATCAGACGGAATCATTTATTCAAGCGAGTTAATCATTCACGGCTATGTGTATAAGGGCATGGTTGACGGATATACCGCAAGAGATAATGAACCTGTATTTGTACGGATATTCAACGGTGATTGGGCTGAAATTTCATCCGCAGAGGTTAGCAGTGATGGAAGCTACAGCGTAACGGCAAGCGGATCGGACGTATATCATGTTAAGTTTGAGTGCAATGGCTATCTTCCGTTTTACCTTAAAGATTTCGGAACCGGTAGTTATAAAGTTGGTTCAGGTGATTCGGATGATACAGTCACATTGATTCCTGGAGATACTACATACAACTACTATAATTCAAATCAGTGGAGCGATGATGCTTTAAACGCTGATGATTTAAGCTATGTTCAGAGCTGCGTCGGATCAACTTCTTATGGACAGACAGATTTTAATTTGTCCATGGATACCAATAACGACGGGGTGATTACTCAGGACGAGCTTGACAGCTTCTGCGCTTTCTATACAAACTTAGCTGAGGGACAGTATTTTGATTTATCCCATGAGAGCGCTGATATAGATTTCTTTGATGTTAATAACGATGGTATTATTAATAAATACGATTATTACCTTATGTACGATTTGGTGTATAACCGGAGAAGTCCAGAGGTAGTAAATATACCGGATCTTACCGGTGATGGTCTGTTTACCGATGCTGATTTGCAGCCGTTCTGGGACAGAATTAATGAAGCCGCGAATCCTGATAAATGGATATGGATTTATAACCATGATATGAATCGTGACGGTATCGTGGATATAAATGATTATATAATCGAAAAACTGAATTATTATGGAAATCCGGTTCCGCAGTCTGCGGAATATAAGTCTTACATGGACAAAAACGGAAACGGCAGCATTGATAATTCTGACGCTGCATGGTTTCAGGCGGCATATAATCAATACGGAGAGCTTGACTGTGACCGAGCGTTTAAAAGAACGCTGACAATGAACGCAAACGGCAAATTTAATTGGAGTTTGAATCTTCATGATACAAACTTGAATTTAAACGGCTGTGCGCTTTATGTTGGTGACAGTATGTCGTTTACTACAGATATACCGTCTTTCTGGTCTGACGGAGAGGGCGCATATCTGAATATCAACGGCGGCAGACTGGAAACGGGAAATAATCTGGTATTCCGAACAGCCTCACCCGATGGTTGGAATGGAAATGCAGGTCAGACAATGAACCTTAACGGAGGTTCCGTAATTATTGGTGGTGACTTTAATTTCGGTCAGGCAAATTGCTATGATACTATTATCATGAATAATGATAACGATTATCTGGAAATCAACCGCAATTGGAACTACATAACGCTGACCGATATGGAAGGCAAATGGACGGCCGGTCTAATCAATTTCCAGGGACCGACATGGCAGGTAAACGAAGCTTCCGGTCCTAAGTCTGTTTATTCCTCCGGAACCCACTCAATCAGATTTTATTATGCAGACGGTAAGCAGACGATTCTGTGGGATAATCCGAATGAGTTTATCAACGCTGAGGACGGAAGTAAGAATACACTCCGAACCTTTAACTTTGATTATATTGATCCGGAAACAGGAGAATGCTTAGGTTTGATATTTCCGGACGGATACAGCGAGGAAAGATATTGGTTCCGTCCTTGGTTTGAGGTGGAAGCGCCTGCTGAATGGATTTTGTTTAAGGACTGGCGTAACCATACAGATACAGATGGTGATGGTATTCCCGATTTAATTGAAAAGATAATAGGAACAGATCCTAATAAGTCTGATACCGATGGTGACGGATTATCAGATTACGAAGAGTATATAAAAACTTGTACCGACCCTACCTTATATGATACAGACAGCAACGGTATTTCCGATGGTCAGGAGGATCCGGATAATGACGGACTGAATAACATTAAGGAAATGGAGTACGGTACCGATCCCTTTGAAGAAGATACCGATATGGACAGTTTATCCGACGGAGACGAGGTCAATGTTTATCGTTCCGATCCTTTGAAGTATGATACCGACGGAGATACTCTGAGCGACGGTGACGATGTTACCCTCGGTTTTGACCCGACTTTGCCGGATACGGATTTTAACGGAATCCTTGACTGTGACGAGAAAATTTCTCAGACATTAACAATAAATGCTAATGATGATAATAATCCGATTGAATCGGTTTCAGTATCGTTCAGGGGGACTGGAAACATAAACAGCAACACATCTATAATTGACATAATGAATAAAGATATGATGTGTTCTAATGTTGCCGGATTGGTAGGCAGTCCGTATGATATTAATTCCACGTCTGATTTTGACAATGCGGAAATCAGCTTTAAAATACGCACAAATAAACTGAACGGAACAAACTTTGACAACATTGCAATTTTATGGTATGATGAGGAAAATCATAAGTTTGTTATCGTTGACAGTATTCTTAATAGTGCCAATAATACTGTAAGTGCAACTGTACCTCATTTCAGCAAATACATGATTATTGACAAAGCTGCATGGTATGCGGTATGGGAACATGATTTATATGACGCCCAATACAAGCTCGTAAATGCAGTATTGGCTATTGATTGTTCCGGAAGTATGGAGGATAACGATCCGATACAGATAATTTCTCCGTCAACACCGCCGTATGAAGCTACATACAAAAGCGAAAGAAGCACAGCGGCAAAAGGTTTTATAGATACACTAAAGGAATCTGATAAAGCAGCAATTGTCGGATTTGCGAATACTGCAACATGGCTTTGTGAAAGCCTGACAAGCAATAAGGACACGCTTAAAAAATCTTTGGATAATCTATATCAAGAAGGCTCGACAAACTTCAATCCTGTTTTAAATGAATCAATTAGTAAATTGTCAGTTGCTTCAGATGATTCATCAAAAATAATTATCCTTATGTCTGATGGCGGCATGTTTGAAGATTTGACTGAATCATTGAATGAAGCGCTATTGATAGAGGCAAAAGAATCCAATATTAAAATATGTACTATTGGTTTAGGTGATGAGGTTGATGAAAATATATTAAAACATATTGCTGATGCAACCAATGGTGAATATTATCGTGCGGCAACAGCAGGTGAACTTATAAATATATATTCAAAGCTTGGAACAGAAAAGAATTTTGACCTGACTGATACAGACGGTGACAGTCTTGCAGATATCTTTGAAATCAGCGGTATGAGATTGGAAAATGGGGAAGTTATTTATTCTGACCCACTAAATCCTGACTCAGATGGCGATGGTCTGCTTGACGGAGAAGAAATAAATCCGCAGTACCAATATTTACAGGGCGCTCCAAGTGATATTCAGTATAGTACAAAGAGCATTTATTTTGAGATGTCATCTGACCCTACTAAAAAGGATACGGATGGGGATGGTTATAATGATAAAGATGATTCAGAACCTTTGGTTATTAACAGCAATTTAGATAGCGAAACAACTGAGGAGCTGTTGAATGTCCTTGATGAATATCTTAATGATATTATGCCGCCAAAATATAATTATGATGGCGAAGAAATAACAAGCAAAAATAAAGAATGTGAAGCTACATGGGATCATTTTGACCAAAAAATTTGGCCCGCTTTATTAGATGAAGGAAAAGCAGTTTTAGGTCAAGAGTACGCCGCATATATAAGTTGGGTTCGTGAAGCATATGGAACATATGGAATAGAAACATTTTGGCTTACTATGGATCAATATGTTAATATTTTGTATTATGAAATTCTTGATCCTGACACCCTTGATAAACTAAAAAACCAAGTATTAAAGGGGAATTACAGTGAAGACATAACATTGACTGGAACTGCTGGCCAAATTGTAATTGGCTTTACAGGAATCGATTTCGTTGCAGACATTCGAGATGTAACATATGATGTTACACATTGGGAATGGTCATGGAGTCATGCTGGTCAAACCGGTCTTGATATGGTTGGAATAATTCCGATAATAGGTGCAATTAAAAATCTAGATGAATTTGCTGCATTAAGTAAACTTTCAAAAGTTGATGCAGTTGATACATTGAATGATTCTGTAAATTCAATTGATGATATGCTTAAAGCTGGTAAAAATACAGATGAAATTATTGCTTTGCAGAAAGCTAAATATGTTGAATTAACTGACACTTTAAAAATTAGGCAAATTTCTGAACAACTTGATAACTTACAAAGCAATAAGATTCATCACATAATTGAAGGTAGTAAAAATAGCAATCATCTATGGGAAACTCTTGTGCCGGATAAGAATTGGAATGATATTAAACAAATTATTTTTACTACTATGTTAAATGGAACAGAAATGACTCATAAAGGCGTTTATAAAAAAGTGTTAGATTTTAATGGTAAAGTAGTGGAAGTAACTTATAAAAAATTAAGCAATGGATATATTGCCATATCAGATGCTTGGGTAGTTGCTGAGTAAAAAAACTAATAAAGATTAAAAATTTTGTTAGAGTAATAATTGCTTAAGTATTATTTAGTTAATGTACTGTATATGTTTGTATCAATAAAATTGGAAAGTTATTTATTTACTTAATTTTAATTGATGTATATGTACAGCAGACTTTTTATAGCGAAAGGAAGCTCATAACGTGAATGAAACAAAAATCATAAAATATATTAACAGCCTTAATTTTAATAAGGCACTCAATTTATTTAATGAACTTAGCGAAACTGAGAAAATGGACTTAATTGTAGCTGAATCCAATTGCAGTAGCAATATTGTAATATTGGGGTTTATCACATATTTGCTTATGAATGATAATTCTTGTTTTCACCATGAATTAGCAGCAAATGCATTAATACAAATGTGCTGGCTTGAAGGGGCATATAGTTTAGCATATTATCATGCTTCTGAAATGGTGCGAATCCAGCCTGATGTTAAAAACAAAGAATTTATGTTGTTTTTTAATGAAATCCCTGAAAAACCTATGTCTGATGACTTAGCATTAAAATTAGCAAAGGAAATTCTCGAAATAGACTCATCTTGCAGTATTGCAAAAGAAATTGTTGAAAAATTATCCGATTGATTTTTAAGTATGGAAACAACTGTATTGGATTCTCAAAAATGGAGTAAATAATGCAGAAAAAAACCAAGTTATTCATTTATTATTTAACTCAAAATGAGGGGGTTAAACATGGAATTTATTATTGAAATGTCCGATTTTGTAATTCAAAGTAAAATAGTATATTTAAGTAATGAATATGCACTTCAAACCATTCCAAAATTACCTACCGAAGTATCGTTATTATTTGAAAACTTATGTATTAATAAATGATTGCATTATGGCTAAATCCTGAATTTAAATAATATCACATTAACCTTGACATATGAGAATACTGTATATAGGTGCCGATATGGCAAGATACATTATTATTACTTCGCCGTATAATTTAAATGCAATAAGTCATTGAATTTATTTCAATGACTTATTGCATTCATATAGATGAGGGAAAAAATGAAAGTAAAAGAGCATAGATGTCCTTGGTGTGGGGAACAAATAAAAGCTATGTCCGCACATAATATATTTTTAGGAAAATGTATCCATTGCGGTGGTAAATATAAAATGAGTATTAATAATATTTTTTATATAATATCGCTCGTACTAATACTTGTTGCGAATTTTTTTCTTGCCAGATTTGAATATGGTGTTTTGACAATATTTATTATACATTCGTTATTAATTATTCTTGTACCATTTAAAAGAGACTTTGATAAGTTCATTACTTTAAAAGGAATTAAGATTCATATACTTTATAACAGCAAAAAGGAAAAAAAGAAGTACAGATTATTATTAACAAGCGATAAAATTGTTACCATATGCTTTGTTGATAAAGAAAATAAACCACAATCCAATATGATATGCGTTACTGTTGATTCGGTGATATGGAATGAAGAATATTGTGAGTGCAATTTATACTTTTTACCAAAAGGGCAGCTGGACACCAGTCGAGTGAATATGATGTACAATATATTATAACAAATGAATGGAATACGGGTGTTCAGGGTGAAATTATTATATCCGATACTCCGATAGATGCTTGGACCCTATCCTTTGACAGCAGCTTTGCCATTGATACCTATGGAACGGACGGATTTTAAGCGGTTCCGACGGACATTATACCGTTGCAAGTCAGATGTGGACAAATCCGATTCAGTCTAACGCTTCAACAACGATAGGCTTTGTAGGTACAAAAGATAATACAGAAGCCGTTCTCAGCAACTTTACACTGACTGCCGTAATAATCGGAGAGGGAGAGAAAACCGATCCTCCGGTTGAGCCTGATGAGCTGAAATTCATAACAGCAGAGGCGGAGTATGATATTGAAGGCGGAAATATATATCTGACATGGAAAACAACTGAACCGACCGGGACATTTGAAATTTTAACGTCGGAGGACGGAGAAAGCTTCAATGTAATTGATGTGCTTGAAAATGCTGAAAGCTATACATATGCTCCTGCCGAGTTTGAAACCTTGTACTTTAAAATAAGAGAAACATTCGAAGAACAGACTGCCGAAAGCTAAATGCTGACGTTGGCAAAAACGGAAGAAGAAATCGACTGGAACGATACGACAGATACCGACGAGGACGGACTTCCCGACGTATACGAGCTTTACTATTACTGCACAGACCCGGTAAATCCTGATACGGACGGCGATGAAGTTTCTGACGGAGATGAAATTGCTTTAGGATTAAATCCAAATGCCGCCGCAACAAACGGTATTCCTGATAACGAAAGAACCTTTGAGCAGACAATAGAGCCGGACGACCCTGCGTTTACGTTTATCAATACGGAGGATAATCCGTATAAGGTTTCCCTTGAAGTAAAGGCAGCCGGAGTGCTGACAAACAACCTTGAGGCCGGAGTCAGCGGCTATTCGTATGCCATGAGAAACGAAGCCATACTTGGAACAGCGCCGGAATTTGAGTATCCGGAAAATCTTAAAATAGACAGCGTAACGGTAAACTTTGCCCTTGACGAAAGCGCAGCGGCTAATACAAACGGAAAATATGCGGGCATATCGGACGAATTTGCAGGAATCAAGCGCTTTAATGTTTTCAGATATTTTGAAGAAAGCAACATGCTTCTGCCGATCGAAACGTTTCACGATACTGCAAACAACAGGGTTTACGCCAATACCGGCGAGCTTGGCACATACTGCCTTGTTGATATGGAAATTTGGCTTGACAGTCTTGAAATCAAACCGCAGGAAAAAAAACCGCAGGCGCGGACAATGTCATTGAATAATTCTGAGGATATGCTGAGTTCGGTTCCAAAGGGAAGCGATTTGGATATTGTGTTCGTTATTTATACCAGTAATGGATTCCTCAGCAATACAAAAACAGATTTGCTGAATACCTCAGAAAAAATATTCACTGAATCAAAGCAAAGAAATATTAATACGAGAATATATTATATAAGCTATTTGGGAACGCCTATACCCAATTTAAACAATAATACGAATTACGCTGAAAACACCGAGGATTCCGAGGCAATAATAAAACGCGCGCCCGGAACAAAGGCGGATACAAAATACTATGAATTTTACAGGTCAATGAATTATATCTATAAGAATCTGCTTGGTGAATTTCGTGAAAACAGCTCACAATATTGCTTTGTAATTGATGAATTTTGTTATCCTGAATGCACGCTTCCAATAGGCTCTGTGACTGAAATACAAAATGCCGGCGTAAAGCTGCAATTTATATATGATAATAATAATGAAAATAAGAACAAGTATATATCAATGGCAAACGGATTGCCGTGCCGTCAGCTCGACATTGCAAGCGGCTTTTATTTCTGCGATTTTGTAGTCAATCAGTTATTTGATGAATCGGTCGAACCGCTACAGATAATATCGTCTGCAGGGCTGACGAAGCTGCCGGATGACTTCGGGGAGATTTCAGCGAACAGCGGGCAGGACTATGACAAGGATGGTATTTCCGACGCAGACGAAATATATTTTGAAGCGGCAGGCAGCGACGGAAGCAGGCTTGTTACTGTGAACGCGGACGGAACTGTCGAACTGCCGAGCTTTAACGAGTGCGTTAAGGCGGGGAACACTTACGTGCAGTCGGGGCTGGAAAGATTTAAGAAAAGCTCCGATGAAAGCGTGCTGAGGCAGCTTGATATTATCAGGGTACTTCCGATTAAGTCGGATCCGACAAGCGAGGACGGCGATGGTGACGGATATGTAGACGGAGCTAAAGATATTAATGGTGATGGCAAAACCAATGACCCGAGACCATTAAAATGTGATGTATTCAAGTATTCATTACAGCCTGACTTTGTACCCATTATGGAAACTGATGGGAATCAGGCTTATGGAGGTAATCAAAGTTGGTATGGTCCTCAAAGTTCAGCATTCAATAATGTAATCTACAATGGCGGGTGCGGCCTTATCTCATTTTGTGATGTCCTTGCTTATCTTGATCGAAGCGGTAAATGTCCCGGAATTACTTCTCTTAACACAACTGGAACTATTTCTCAAGTTGATTATATGGCATACATTGATACAATATACAGTAAGACTTTGATGCCAATTAAAGTACCGGGGTTTATGTCTGAAGGAACCGGAACATGGGGCACCACTCCGTCTATGTATTATAAGGCATTTAACACACATATGTTGCTCAATTTAAATAATTCGCACATATTGCCTTATACAGCAAATGCCGTATTTTCTGACCCTGACAAACTGTTTAAAAAAATAGAAAATAGAATTGAAAACGGCTACCCCGTGCCAATGTTTATTGAGATGTTTACAACAATTCCATTTTATAATACGAACATGACTGTATATGATTCAGGCGTAAGTTATCATTGGGTAACTATAACAGGAATTGAAAGAGATGATGTGACAGGAGAAAAAATATTTCACATTTCTTCATGGGGAAAAGAATTGATTATAAAATATGATGATTGGTATAATGACGGTTTAACAAATAACACCGTGCTGCTATAATCATAACAAGGGAAGCTGTGTTTATGAAAAACAGAGTTATAAAAAGCAAACGCAAGATACTGATAGTCTTACTAATATTTCTTTTGATTACCGGCTCGCTGTTGTATGGAATCAATAAAGCGTCGGGGCGCTTCTGGAAACGTGAAAATAACGCAGCATTAGCTGCTTGGGAGATTCGTTTTCCAAATTCAATGTCGAATTTTAATGAAAAATTCGGAAATGATTTGGAGGTTGTAAGCGTTTTCAGAGGCAGTATATCTATCATTTATAAGAACAGTACATGGTTTGAAAACAAGTATAATGTTTCAGGTAAATCTGATGCAGAATTTTTGAAAGATATTGCCGACGAATGGTTTGAATGCTTTCGTGATGAGATATCTGCTGAATTGGAAAAGGAGGATACATATTTTAGGTGACCTGTTGTAATATCTTTTAAACTTGAACCCGGAAATGAATATGAAATGTTAACATTCAGATTTGATGGCTTTGATGAATGCACTGTGCTGCGTCATGAAAAATATTAATTTATCAGTTCTATACTTTTTAAGAATTTATTTAAATTAGTATTTAAATAAGCTGTATATTATAAGCCAATTAAACGGAGGGAAATAAATGAAACGTTTATCAGCAGTAGTGTTGGCGGCAGTTATATTGAGTATTGTGGCGTTTGGCGGAATAATAGCATATGCGTATGAGTTTATAGGCTCGGAAATTTATTATGAAGATAATACATACGATGTGTATTGTTCAGAAAAATACGAGATAGATCCTTATAATGATAGCTGGTATTTCTATAATAGTGAAAAAAACGGTGAGATTACACTGGAATGTAAATTTGATTACAGCCAAGGCAGAGAGAAGGTACCTGACAGCTTAACCGATAAAAAATACGGTAAAAGGTATGTTACTTCAATAAGCGGAAGCTGCGGTATTAAGGAATTCGACCTGAATCCTAAGAATAAATACATGAAGCTTGTAGATAAGTAGTATTCAGCAAGGACGGAAAGATACTTATGTCCTATACTCAGTACGATGAGAGAACATCGTATGTTATTCCTGATGGGACTGAAGTTATAGGAGACCATGCGATAGCATACTGTGATAATATTAAAGAATTAATAATCCACGACAGTGTGAAGGAAATACAAAGCTATTCGTTTGCTACAATGGACGCTTTGGAAAAGGTAAACAGTATTCCGTCAAAGGTAGAAGTATTGCATGGAACATTTACAAATTGTCATAAATTAAAAGAAGTGTATATACCTGAAGATTCAAAACTAAGAAAGATAGGAAGAATTCTTTAAAGGTTCAGGTATCAGCGAATTGACGTTACCCTCGTTTGAAATTGAAATCAGCAATGACGCTTTCGGATATTTCAGCAGTGGTAAGGTTATGGAAAATATTAAGCTGTACAGCTATGTAAAGCCGGATGTAACTGTTAATTATTTATCTGATACTTCATGCAGGCTGGAATGGGAGAAAATACCGGAAGCTTCATACTATGAGGTATATCAGAAGATGAGCGACGGAAGCTATAAGCTGCTGAAAAAGACGACATCGTCAAAATGCAGAATAAACAAACTTAAGAATAACAAGGAATATGTATTTGCAGTTAAAGCAACGGCAAATATAAAGGCGGTTGAAGATGAAGTATCCGATGAATATATTATATATCCTGAATACTATACAATTGAAGTAACCAGGTCAGACGATGTTAAGGTGAAAATCTAAATAGAAAAGGCAGTGAGATACTGCCTTTTCTACTATAATTATCTTTTACATTCTATGCTTTTCACCCTCTTTTTTCTCTCTTCCTCCACAAGCTTAGAAACATAATTCCCCTTAGAAATCTCATTATAGGTTTTGGCAATATCAGCATAAACCTCATACAACTGTTTGCAGTTCTCAAAGCTGTTTTTGAGAGTTGCAATTTTTTTGTCCGTTTCCTTTTGCAGAGCGTTCAGATGTTCAAAATCCTCATGCCCGTTAATGTTATTGTTAATCATAGACTGCCTGCAAATATTCAGCTTTAAATTCTCGGAAGGAGATAGCGAACCCTTGTCTGCAAGAGAAAAATATTCCCTCGCTTGTTCCGCAAGTCCCTTGAGCTTTTCCTGTCTGACTATAAGACGGTTTAATTCATTTTCATAATCGGTTTTAAGCCGTTCTATTTTGCCCTCAAGCTCACCAATGGAATGAACCCCATAATCATTGGGAGCAGCCACATCCCCTGTTTGTTGAGGCCTTATGAAAAAAGATTATGTAGAATATCTCGCAGACATATTGGCTCACGGCTCTGCCGAAGAAAAGAAACAGTTATACAAAGAGAATGCTGGCGAAATCAGAAAAATACAGGAGCGCCTTGACAAACTCGCCACCAATCAGCGTTCTGTAAAAAGAAAAGCTATTTGAAACGGAGGTTATTATATGTTACAGTTTATTGCAGGATTAGTAATCGGAGGTACTGTCGGTTTATTTACAACTGCTTTGCTTGTTGCTGCAAAGAGGGGTGACAAGAATGATTTTTGATGAGGTCGCAAAAAGAAAAGGCTTGAGCCATGAAACAGCATATAAATATGTAAACGGTGTAATGGACACCATACGCATTGTACTGCTGCAAAATGATGAGGTTGAAATCGGCGGATTTGGAACATTTACGGTAGTTACGGACCTCAAAGGAAAACGTACTCCTGTTTTTGAGGCAGGACAAGTTTTAAAAGACGTTGTTAATAGTCAAGGAGGATGATATATAGTGGAAAAGAAGATAATCAAAAAATATGGCGGATGCGAGATTACAATTTCCTTTAAAGAAAAGTCTGTTGAGCTGCCCGAAAAAATAAAATGGCTCTTAATTGAAAGCTATTGTGATAGGGTTAATATTGAAATGACTGCCGATAACAATACATCAGATGATTTAAAAGCAGCATAAAATTATTTTTTCAATTTCTCTTGACAAAGGATAAACATTCTGATATAATGCTTTAAAGCGATGAAGTGAAGCTTTTGAGGAGGTCAATTATGGATACAGCTTATACATTATATAGGGTTTCAACCAAGAAGCAGGTTGATAAGCAGAAGGACGATATACCAATGCAGAGAGAGGCTTGCAGAGATTTTGCGGAGCGTATGGGCTGGACTATCGGAAAAGAGTTCCTTGAAAAGGGGGTATCAGGGTTTAAGGTGTCGGCTAATGACCGTGACGCTATTCAGGATTTGAAAAATGCTGCTCTCAAGGGAGAGCTCCAGATATTGCTTGTATTTATGCTTGACCGTATCGGACGTATTGACGATGAAACGCCCTTTGTGGTGGAGTGGTTTGTAAAGCATGGTATAAAAGTATGGAGCGTTCAGGAGGGAGAGCAAAGGTTTGAGAACCGCGTTGATAAGCTGATGAATTATATTCGATTTTGGCAGGCTTCGGGTGAATCGGAGAAAACCTCAATGCGAATTAAAACCCGTATGCAGCAGCTTACCGCGGAGGGAAGCTACACAGGCGGTCCCGTACCCTTTGGATATCAGCTTGAAAAGCGGGGACGGCTTAATAAGAGGGGAAAGGAAATATACGATTTGGCTGTTAATCCTGTTGAAGCCGAATGGGTTGTGCAGGTGTTTGAAAAAACAGTAAAGGACGGTTACGGATCATATAGGGTTGCAAGTTTTCTGAACAATAACGGTGTGCGTACTCATAATGGATCTAAGTTTCAAAGTAACACCATAATCCGCATACTTCGTAATAAACTTTTTTGCGGTTACATTGTATCAGGTGAAGCGGTCTCTCCGCATATGAGAGAGTTGCAAATAGTAGATAAGGAACTTTTTGAACAGGCACAGTATATACTTGACCAGCGAGCAAAGAAAAATGATGATGAACGCCGTATTGCGATGACAACAAAAAGTCAGACTATGCTGTCGGGTATTATGTTCTGTGCCCATTGCGGAGGCAGACTGACTTCAAATGTATACCATGATACCTATACAAGAGCTGACGGAACGGTCAGGACGGGTGAGTACCTCAGATATATTTGTTATCATAAAAGCAGGAAGCTGTGCCAATGCGACGGGCAATCTACATACACAGCTAAAAAAGTTGACGCAGCGGTATGCGGGGTAATGATGGACATATTCGGAAAAATAACGGGCGCTCCCGATGAAATGGTGCTGAAAAGAAAATTTGACAAGGAAATTGCAGGCTGTAAAGCAAAGCAGACAAAAATAAATATGGAGCTGCGGAAATACACAAATCAGCTTGAAAAGCTGAATGCTGAGATTGCCGACAGTCTGACTGGGGACAGCGTTTATTCTCCCGAACAGTTATCGGCGGCTATAAACGCTTTAAATCAGAAGCTTGAGGACAGAAAGTTACAGCTTGAAGCTTTGCAGAATGAAATGGCGAACAAGAAAGCTTCAATGGAAAAGGTGAAGCCGTCATACGAAAGATTTACCGGCTGGGCAAATGAATTTATGCTTGCTTCCACAGAGCGTAAAAAGATGATTATTTCACAGCTTGTCAGCAGAATTGAAATTAGCAAGTGGTATAAGATACATCTGGAGGTGAATATGGACTATGAGCAGTTCTGCGAGGGGTGGAACAATTTGCAAAGTGCAGTTGATATTTAAGGCAAAGCAGGCAGTAATTACGGTTACTGTCTGTTTTCTTTTTATCATGCTTGACAATTGTGATAAGAATGATTATAATGATAAGAAAGAGCACATAATACATATGAGGTGAGAGCTATGAATTTAACGGAAAATCAAACTACCGAATTTAAAAGAGAATATATTGACGATATTAAAAAGACGGTAATTGCCTTTGCAAATACGGCCGGGGGACGGATTTATATAGGAATTGCCGATAACGGAGAGGCTGTCGGTGTGTCTGACGCCGATGAAGTTGTGCTGAAGGCTTCAAACGCCGTTCGTGATTCTATACGTCCCGATGTTACTATGTTTGTTTCTTATCAGATTGATAAGATTGATGATAAGGATGTTGTTGTGCTGAATATTCAGAAAGGAACGGCAAGTCCGTATTATCTTGAAAGTAAAGGAATACGTCCAAGCGGTGTGTACGTTCGTCAGGGAGCTTCGTCCGTTCCTGCAACAGAAACTGCTATTCTTAAAATGATAAAAGACACAGACGGGGATAAGTATGAGGAAATCCGCTGTACCAATCAGAATTTAACCTTTGAGTATGCTCAGAAAGAATTTGAACATGCCAATGTGGAATTTGGAGATAATCAGAAAAAGTCGCTGAAGCTTATCAATGAGGATGGAATGTTTACCAATCTTGCTCAGCTTCTGTCGGAGCAATGCTCACATTCAATTAAAGCCGCGGTTTTTGACGGAAAAGAAAAGATGAATTTCAAAGACAGAGCAGAGTTTACGGGCTCGATTTTAAAGCAGATTAACGACGCCTACGAATATATAAACCGCTATAACCGAACACGCTCGGAGTTCAAGGATATTCACAGAATTGATATACGGGATTATCCTATGGAAGCAATCAGAGAGGCGCTGCTAAATGCGGTTGTTCATCGTGATTATGCTTTCAGTGGAAGTATTTTAATAAGTATTTTTGATGATAGAATTGAGTTTGTATCAATAGGAGGACTCGTAAAAGGAATTTCCTATGAAGATATGCTGCTGGGCGTTTCAATTCAAAGAAATGAAAATTTAGCAAATGTGTTTTACCGTCTGAATCTTATTGAAGCCTTCGGAACAGGCATACCAAAGATTATGCGGTGTTACGCAGAGTATTCGCAGACACCTGAAATTATTGTTACGGATAATGCATTTAAAATTATTCTGCCAAATAAAAGCGATAATAACAGTTCATCTGAAAAAGCTTTTTCCAATGAAGAAAAAATCATGCGTCTTGTTTCGGAAAAGAAGTTCGTTAACAGGAAAGAAGTTGAAAATCTGCTGGATATTTCACAAGCAAGCGCAGCAAGAATTCTTAGAAAAATGGTTGATGAAAACAAGATTAAAAAGGTCGGCAGCGGAAAGAATGTGTCATACATCAAATGAAACGCTGAAAGTTGAAATTATTAGCTGAACGCTCATGGCATTATAGCTGTGAGCGTTTTTATATGCATTTCGTGCCGAAAAAATGCCCATTTGTCGGATTTGTATTGCTTTTTATCGAAAAATGTGATATATATAAATTGGTTATATGTTGATTTTATTCCGAGGATGCTTTGTTGAGAGAATCTCTTTTTGCTTTGACATAGCAACGTGAGTGTAAATTTGCGTTGTAGTAATTGAACTATGTCCCAGAAGTCGTTGTATGTAACGTATATCCACATCTTCCTCAAGCAATAGGGTTGCAAAAGAATGACGGAACATATGGGGAGTAATATGCATTCCGCTGTTAGCTATAGCAGCATATTTATTTATCATAGCTCTTACAGATTGTTCCGTAAGACGCTTATGTAATCTGTTTACGAAGAAATATCCGGTAGAATTTATTTCTTCTTCGAACATTTTGCGGTAATTGTCTACAGCACTTCGCACATTTACATTTTCAATTTGTATTATTCGTTCTTTAGAGCCTTTGCCGTAAAATTTTATTATATAATCGGTTAAGCTGATTGATGTTGATTTTAATGAGCATATCTCGGAAACCCTTGCTCCTGTAGCAAAAAGTAACTCTAATACTGCAATATCCCGTGCAGCGGTTTTTTTGCTGTATTCTGAAGAAGCAGATGAAAACGCTGTATATGCTGCGGCTAAAATATCTTTTATTATGCTGATTGGAATGGTTTTGGGAAGAAGAATAGGTTCTCTGAATGCTGTTTCTATTTTGCTGAACGGATTGGTATCTATAATATCTTCAATCATCAGATAATGAGTTAAGGCTTTAAGCGTTGCGATTTTCCGCTTAACTGTTTTAGGCTTGTATGTGCTATGTAAAAACACAAGGTAATTGCAGAGAACTTCTTTATTAAATTCATTTTGTGCGTGTAATGCAAATTGCTTTAAATCAATTGAATAAGCATTTATTGTTTTGACATTAAGTGATTTTCTGTTTTGGCAATAGCCTAAAAATGCTGTTATTTGGGCAGATAAATTGAACATATGTAATGTTCCTCCTTACAAGTGATGGTTTAATTATATATTGTATCACTTGTTTTGTCGATTTGCACTAAGTGGAGTAAATGAGATTAGTAAAATATTTCGTTAAAACGGGTGTATTTTTGCCAAAAATTGTTGCAAAATATTAGATTCTGTTGTATAATGTTATTAAAAGAAATTTGAACACCAGATAACTCTTTATTATCCATACATAAAAAGTAGGTGTAAAAAATGCAACTTTTATTTATTGATTTACATTGTGATGCTACTATGCCGTCTGGAGCAAATGAATTCGGCGGAGGAAACACATATTCGAGAGGCTTACTTAAAGGAATTGCCGATAATAAAGATATTTTCTGTGTGTATGTTACTCGCAAAAAATACAATAACATTAAATCACAAGAAAAGATATCGGATACTTGTTATATTGAAAGAATTGTATTAGGTGATTCTATCAATGATAAAGATACACTTCAAAATCATATCCAAGAAGCACTGGAAGAAATACGAAAAATAATTTCAAAATACAATTTGAATGATTTTATTATTCATAGTAGCTATTGGCAGTCTGGAATAGCTGCATTAGTATTATCCCGTGAATATGACACATATTATATTCATACGATTCAATCAAACGGCAAAAAGAAAAAATTAGTTAATTCCAAACAAAATAATCTGGATTATAGAATCTCCACCGAGCAAGAAATATTTTATAACGCTAAATATTTAATATGCTCAAGTTTTGCTGAGCAAAAAGAAATTCACGAATTGTATAATATTAATAGTGATAAACTTATCTTAACAAGTCTTCCTATAGCAAGGGAATTTTGTTATCCGACTCATGATAGACATAGCCGAATATTGACATATAGTATTACACAAAAGAATACAGGCAGTTATTTACCGATTGAATTTAGTAACGACTATTTAGAAACATGGTGGGTAGGCGGACCTTTTCTTTATTATGGTCGTCTTCATGTTGATAAAGGTATACCTGAAATTATTATTGCATGGGATATGTTATATGATGAGTATGGTAATAATACTCCACCACTGTGGATAGTCGGGGGAACACCAACACAAATTGCGACAATGCGTCAACTGTTAATTAACGAAGGAATATGCATAGATAACTATGAAAAACAACAAAAGCTAGTTTGGTGGGGAACACTCTCACCGGCTGATTTAAGTTGTTTGTTAACAAAATCTATGGTTTTGGTCACTCATTCAAAATATGAATCTGGAGGACTAATGGTTCTGGAAGCGATGGCCTGTTCAACACCTGTTATTGCTTCTCCTTATGGATATGCACAAAACTATATTTATAACTGGTATAACGGATTCACGGTTGAATATGGGAATACAGTACTTCTTAAAATCAGAATGTCACATTTTGTGGATAATCCCTACCTGTCGGATTTGTTAAGCAAAAACGCTAAAAAAACATACGATCATGTTTCTGACAGTATAAACTTTTTAAAAATACATTTTGATTTATATAAAGGAATATTAAAAAATGATGTTCCTATTTATTTGGAGTATAAGCAAGAAAAAAATTTAGTTCTCGAATATCAAAATATACCTGAACAATTCACTGTTGACCAAACAATTCAAGACTTTTGCAATGGTTCACCACACAGCTTAATTCAAAAATATAATTCTGCTAATTCTATTGTTATACTATTTAAGCTAAATGATAAAATATATCGAGCTGATGTATGGCTTACAACATTAAATCCATGTAAATTTTTAAATAATTCTGAACCATATCTAATATCTTCCACTGATAAAATATTAGCTCTATCAAAATTTCAGAGCATTGATGCTTTTCAAAATCTTGATTATTACAGTTTAGAAAACAAAATATCAATAATATGTGAAGAGCCAACAAAGCAACATCTCGATTTTAAAAATCTTGCAAATATAATGAATACAGTTTTTAACAGCAGTCTTTCAGGAATAAATTCAGAACCATCATTATCACATAAAATATCAATTCTTCATCACAACATAAATTATTACAGCGAATGTATCAGCCAATCACTTGAAGACGATATGCTAGTAGTTTTGAATGCTTTAAAGTCATACAATGACAGACGAGAGAAAAATATTCTTGGGATAACACCACTTATTGATTCTGAAGAAAATATACATAATTCTAAACTATATGGTGTATTTCAATGTTCAACATCAGAGTATGGACACAACATTGCACTTGTATTACGCTTGTTAAAGCTGAATCCAAGTTACAAGGGAGTTATGGAATTCAGCAATAATATAAGGAAGAGTATTGCAGCATGGTATGTATACCTAAAGATGGAAGAAGTAATGTATGGTATATTGTATTCTTTAAAGAATGATGATAAGGATAAAATTATTGATTTACTGAATTACTTAAAATAAGATTATAGGAATTTCATCAAAATAAAATGTATTGTTCATAACAACTCTATTTGAAAGAATATCCTTCAACTCTTTCATTTGGAATAGTATATTATATTGTGATATGTTTCTTAGTTTTAAAACATCAGCAAAGGAATAAAAAGCCATGATTATTTTGCTCCCACTTCTTTCCTTTTGAGATAGCTCTGCAATTTTTTTGGAAATGTACTCAATATTTTTAGCACACCATTTCATAAGCATTACAGAGATTTCATTAAATTCATCCTTGCTTTCTTTAGGAATTATCTGAAGATAATTAACTGCAAAATAAAACATTATATTGTTGTTTTCGTACTTAGAAATTAAATATACTGAATTCTTGAAATATTTACATGCAGTTTCAGCATCTTTATTATACTTTAGATGAAAAGCGCCGAAAGTGTTATTTACCCTAGCCTTATCTGTTTCAGAACAAAGATGTTCTGATATGAACATTATGGAGTTATATGCGTCACAGATTTCTTTTTCAGTAAGTTTTCCCGTTTGAATTCCATATATCAAACGATCATTTAACAACCACAAATGAAGATATTTATCTGTAACTTTCGCCGAGGGCAAGGCTATATTTTCAATTATATCAAATGCTTCCCTATATGTTTTTTTATTTATATCAGCTGCTAAATTTGCATAGTATACTGATTTCAAATAATCATTATATGGGTATTTAGAAACACCTTCAAGTAATATGTTATAAAATCCTTCTTTATCCCCTAATTCTTTTCGGCAAATAGCGCGAAATCTGATTAATTTCATTAATAGGATTTCATCGTTGCAGTTGTTGATATAGTATTCAGGCAAATGTAAAGTATCATTTGCTTTTTGGAATTTGCCATCGCGCTTATAACGAAAATAATTAAAAAGAGCATATTTGATTCTAGAAGTTGAAATAATAGATTTTTCTTTTACGCTTAATTCGTTAAAAGCATATGTAGCCTCCAAGAAACAAAAATATTCTTCCAATATATCTGTGATTTGTAAATCTTCTATATTTAAAGGTGTACAACGGTAATCATAGTCTATCATTTCATAAAGCAAATCGGAAGCAGCCTCAATTTTTTTGATTTCATTAATTGAATCATTATAAACCGATAAATAAAACAATACCCTGGTTTCGATAATATTGCTATATTCCATTTTGTTTTCAAATACAGGAATTGTTTTTCTAACAGTATTTTCAAAATTGCTTGTTTTTGAAAAATAATCGATTCTAACTTTTGTAATTGGGTTCAATTCATAATTATATATTGCAGCGATAAAATCATCGGGTATTTTTGCAAATAACCACGCTCTATGGGTAATATAATATTCCGAAATCACACGATAGGCACATTCGTTACAGATTTTTAATTCATAGCGGCTTTCACTAAAAAAACCAGTTGCTTTCAACAAATTATAAACACTTATATCGCCTATCAGCGGAATAAATTTTTGCGGTAATTGCGAATTAAAAATCCAACAGATGAAAAATACTTTTAAATATATTTCATTTTCCCTAATATATTCTGCTAATTTGATTTTGTAAATCTTCTCGCAATCAAATGGACGTATTCTAGTTGAATCAAAATTGTTTCTTGCTTTCATTTCTTCAACAGCAAGTTTAATTAAAAGCATGTTACCGCCAAAGTAACTATATATATTCTTTTTGCATATATCGGATATGTTATGACAAAGCAAATCAATGAATATTGAAGCCTCTGTATTAGTAAGTTCATTGATAGTGTATTCATTAAACAAGTTTTGATTCACTGGAATGCGTTTTATCTTTTCAAGTTCAGTGCTAGAGATATTATGACCATCAAGGTCTCTTACAATAATAAACTTTATATTATCCATTGACTTTAAAATATATTTAGATATAAATTTATCAAGCTCTGGCGAAGCAGCAGAGTAATTATCAATTATTATACAAACATTATGAACATTAAATCTCAAGAATATATTATCAATATATTCTTGGGCGATAAAGAAAATATTATCAGAATATGGATTTAAACTAAATACCTGAGTTAAAACTTTTGAAAAATCGCACTGTTGTAATATATTAGCACTATTAGATTCGTTGATATGAATGTATTCTTGTATTAGTTCGTTAATATTTATTCCAATTTGTATATTAGAGATTTGATATATAAAAGATTCAATAGTATTATATTGTTGACAGTCAATAAAGATTGTGCTGTATTTTTCAGCCATCTGATTGTCTGTGATATGAGCCAATGTGCTTTTCCCAGTTCCAATTTTACCTGAGATAATAATGCACTTTTTGTTATTGAGAATATCATTAAATAGTAAATTTAAAAAAGCTTTTTGAGTATCTAGTAGTTTAATCGGTTGCTTTATTATTTTTTTAGATGAACGATTTTTTCTTATTTTCTTACAATTTTTAAACTCTGATAGTAAAATTTGTGCCAGTTCTTTTTCCTCGGAATCTAATTTATCCATAAGCTTTTTCAACGCATTTATTGTACTATCACCGTCAATATAATGAATGGCACAATTTTTCTTTGTATTAAGCTTGTCAAGAATATTAATTGTATCTGCAGTTAGATATGCATTTGTTACTATATAGTGCTGGTCATTTAATCTTAAAAGATAAAAAATTACAGATGATGCAACATCTTTTAACCCCAAAGAGCTAAATGTTTGCCTTAATTTTGCTTCAATAGTGATAAAATTATCGCTTGTATAAATTATAGAATCTATACCTTCGTCTCTCGTTTTTTGTGTTATTCCAGAAGCACAGATGCTTTCGGTTAATTCTTCTTCAATAATTTTACATGCTAAATGTTCAAATGCTCTAGCATACTTATGAGAATCAAATGACATGATAGTTAATCCTTTTTAAGTTTTTAAATTGAAGTATGATAATAAAGAGTTATCTGGTGTTCATATAAAATTCAACCCCTAAATGAGAAAAAATCTCATTTAGGGGTTGAATTTTTGGAAAAGATGAGTATAATATAAGTAAGCAATAGGAGGAATGAGTATGCTATTACAGTTTAATTTTAAGAATTACAAGTCATTTAGAGATGATGCGACATTAGATTTAAGTGCAACTAAGATAACAGAGTTCTCAGATAGAGTAGTTGGGATAGGAAACGAAAAAGTTTTACCTGTTGCAGCAATATTTGGAGCAAATGCAAGCGGCAAATCGAATGTTCAAGAAGCTTTTAGATTTATGGCAGAATATGTAGTTCAGTCTTTTGCTTTTGGTGGAGATTCTTTAGATAAGAAAAATAAAGTACGATTGTTAAAACCAATGCCATTTTTATTTGATAACAATAGCGCAAATGCAGAATCAAGTTTTGAAGTGTTTTTTATTGATAGTGAGGAACATGGCGCTAAAACATATAATTATGGGTTTGTTTTGAATCAAGAAGGGGTAGTTGAAGAATGGTTAAATTATGCTTCCAAATCTTCAAGAGGTAAATATAAATCGTTATTTTACAGGAATGCACAGGAAAATGAACTTGATCTATCAGGTTTGCCGGCAAAAAGCAGAGAAAATATTGAAGTTTCTTTAGAAAAGGAAACACTTATTGTTTCTTTAGGCGCTAAATTAAAGATAACCAAGTTGAAATTTGTTCGAGATTGGTTTGTTAATTTGAATTTTGCTGATTTTGGAGAACCATTTGAGAATTTGATTATGTCACGTCTTATTCCGGATGGGTTTGATAGCGACCCAAATGTTAGACAGAATGTAGTTAAATATTTATCTTCTTTTGATAATTCTATTGTTGACTTTAACATTGAAAAAGTCCCTGGAGATAAGGATGAAGATGATGATAACTTCAAGATAGAAGCCGTTCATAAAGTTATCAATTCAAATGCAACTGCTGTTATTCCATTACACGAAGAATCAGCAGGTACATTAAAAATGTTCTCATTATATCCTGTACTTCATGAGGCATTAGAAACCGGAAGTGTTCTTTTTATTGATGAATTGAATGCAAGGCTTCACCCATTGCTAGTGCGTAGTTTTATCATTACATTTTTAAATCCTGAGATTAATGTTAATCATGCTCAGCTTGTATTTACTTCACATGATTCGTGGCAGCTAAATGGAAATTTATTGCGTAGAGATGAAATATGGTTCACAGAAAAAAATGATGATGGAATCTCTACTCTTTATTCGCTTGCGGATTTCATTGATGAAGATGGAATAAAAATTAGAAAAGATGAAAATTACGAAAAAAATTATCTTTTAGGTAAATACGGCGCAGTTCCATCGCTGAAGGCTTTAGATATGTTCAAAGGGGAATAACTTTGAGTAGATCTGATAGAAACGGAAAAAGGAAGACCAGAGAGCAGCTTTCTAAACGTGTTCCTGAATTGGGATATTATTTTATTGTAACTGATACTAAAGAGACAAAGCAAAATTATATGTATGGATTGCGTGATTCTACTCCGCAGTCCATACAAGAAAAATTAGTTATAAAAGTTGTTAGGTCAAGAACAGTGGATTTGGTAGATAAAGCTATAAGCCTTGCGGCTCTAAATCCTCAATATAGTGAAGTTTGGATTGTATTTGACAGAGATCAGGTTAAGAACTTTGATAATATTATTTCCGAAGCTTTAAAAAGAGGTATGCATGTCGGATGGTCAAATCCTTGCATTGAAATATGGTTTCATGCATACTTTGGCTCGATGCCAATGTTTCAAACATCCGTTTCTTGTTGTAATGGCTTTGAGGATTGTTATGAAAAGAAAACTGAACAAAAATATCTAAAATCTGATATGGATATATATCGTAAGCTTTGCTTATATGGTAATGAAGAAAAAGCAATTAAAATTGCAATTCAAAGGTTAAAAAATCAGATTAAGGATGGAAAGGATAAGCCTTCAGAAATGATTTCATGCACTACAGTACATGAACTTATTAACGAAATAAAATCAAAATTAGGGGATTAGCTATGGTGAATAAGTTTATTTTCACTTTAATATCCACGTCATGGGTATGGGTGGTATATGGAATTCAAAGCCAATGGGTATTACCATATAATAAATTTATTCCTACAGCAGCAATTTAAAGTCGAAAGACAACACCTTTTCTATTAGTAATGAAGATGAACTTAAGAAGCTTTTGTGGGGAATTGAACAGAGATATTATACAACAATTGTTGGCAATGAACCAAGAGTTGCAAATTCAATAATCGCATTATCGGCACAGTAATTTATATTAAAGAATAATTGGCTCATTTTAAAAGGGATATACAAATGAATGACGAATATTGCAGAATTTACAATGAACTTATAAAAGATCAATGCTCTAATATAGTAATTGACTATGATTTACAAAATAAAAGGTATATTTATCACCCATTTAGTCATATGAAATCTGATACGGCATTAAATGACCTATACAATTTGTTGGTTGATAATATTGTGTTTTATGCATATTCAGAAGAAGAGATAGTGTCAAAAAATAAGATAGGTTTGTTAGACGATTTGAGAGTTGCAGCTAAGTATGCTTTTTCTGAACGATTACCACAGAGAATTAATCCAAATTCTGACGGAACATTAGGCGAAGTACTTTTGGATTTACTTATTCAAGTATTTGAGCCGATGTCTCAAAAACTAATTGCAAGGGTCAAATTTACAGAAGTTGAAAAAAGAAAATATGAAATCACAGGGTATGATGCATTATATTTTTCAATGAAAGATCAGCAGGTAACATTGTGGCTTGGACAAGCTAAAGCTGGTACAGAGCAATATTGTAAAAGTGGTATAAAAGAAGATCTAAACACAAAATTTTATCATGAATATTTTGCAAATGCGGCGTTTTACGTAGCTGATAGATCTGATTCACCTGAATTAACCAATTTGTTGAGTGCTATTAATAAAGTTTGTTTTGAAGCTCAAAAAAATCATTGGGATATTAATATTAAAATAAAAGAATTATATAAAGTGTTGAAAAATAATAATGTCAAAATCAAAATACCTTGTTTATTGGCCTATACCAGCGATATATATAAGAACGCTGAATTAGAAAAACAAATAAATTCTATAGTTACAAAAATGCAAAAGTATTTTGATGAAACTGATTTTAAGATTAATTTAGATTTACCATGTGAAATAAGATTTTATATATTTCCAATAAAGGATGTTTCATACGTTAGAAAAATGTTTATTAACTTAAAGAAAGAGACTGTATGATGCTTGAGTATATATTTGAATTGATTGATCTTATAAATAATTTTGATGGAAGCGTAAAGTCTGAAAATCGAATGAGGGATTTGATCTGTTTTTTATCTGATAGTGATGACGTTGAATATAAAGGTCTTATTGAGCCAGTTGTATTTGAAGCATCAGAAAAATTGAGGGTATTTGGATATATTTATGGTAAAAATTCGATAACCAAACCTGATAATATGATGGGAAGTTTGGGCGAAATAAAACATGCTTCAATTCAAAATTACTATACCTCAAAAGTGTTTTCTAATAATTTGTTAGATAAGAGACAGAAGGAAATTATTGAATGCTACCAACATTTGGAATGCAAACGGTTGCTGGTGAGCGCACCTACATCTTTTGGAAAAACATTTATTTTGCGTGAAATTCTGTTTTTAAACCAAAACCGTTATAAAAATATACTTTTAATTTTCCCTACTATTGCACTATTAAATGAAAATACGGATAGTATGAAAAATTTAATAGAATCATTAGGAGTGGCATACAATATTATAAATAATGTTTATTCAGGAATAAATCCATTAGATAAGAATATTTTTATACTTACTCCAGAACGAGCGCTGAAATTATTGTCCGATAATGATGATTTAAAAATAGACTTTTTCTTTTTTGATGAAGTGTATAAAATTGATGAAGATTTTACTGTAGATGAAGATTGTGAACATGAGGATTCTACTGTTCAATTAAAGGAAGATAAGGGGAATAGAGCAAAGGCATTTAGAATTGCTCTTTATTTGTTAACAAAAAAAGTTTCGGATTTTTATCTTGCTGGTCCCTATCTAAATTTAAATAATTTAAAGTCTGGGTTACATAAATATATAAAGAATAATAATATTACTATCAAGCAGATTGATTTTGAGCCTACAATGAGAATTGAAATTGATGCTTGGAAAAAAGGTGTTATTCAAAACCATCCTATTTTAGGTAAGAATACGATAAACATTTACAATAAAAACAATTTGAGTACGGTTGATAAAATTTTAGGTATAATCAAATTTATTGAAAATAATAAATTAGGTCAAACTATTTTTTATTGTTCTACTCCTTCACATTCAATGGGATATGTTCGTGAAGTAATAGACCATTTACATGAAAAATCCAATGCAGATATAAATCATGATTTTATAGAGCACTTAAAAAATAGGTATGGGTTTAAAATTGATGGTCGTGGTAATAGCGCTCAATATTGGAGTTTAGTATGCGCACTTGAAAATGGATATGGAATTCATCACGGAAAATTTCCTAAATATGTGCAAAACGAAATTTTGAAGATGTTCAATAAAGCTAAATTCAGTTCTCTTTTTTGTACTTCGACAATTATAGAAGGCGTAAATACTAATGCACATAATGTTGTAATAATTAATAGCAGTGTAGGTAATTCTTCAATGTCTGCGTTTACTATGAAAAATATTAAAGGTCGTGCAGGACGATATTACCACAATTACATTGGTAGGGTATTTTATACTGATAAAAAACAGAAGGATATTTCCAATGAAAATCAGCTTCAGTTAAACTTTTCAACCTTTGACGTGAAGCCTATTTTAAATGTTGATCTTGACAAATATTGTTAAGCATATAGAAAGAGAAAATGGAAAAGGAAAAGATCCAATGGATACTATTGATAGGGCATATATACAGGCTTTTGATCAAATACGTAATATTGTTGAGTATGAAATTCCTAAATTGCTGTGCCTATTTGAGGCGCTGTATGCATGCGCTGCTAGTAAAAAAGGGTATGATGTATCTGATTTTAATTTATCTGTTATAATTAGATTCTATGAGTTGGGGGTTACAACCGAATTTGGATTATCACTTGTTGAATTCGGGTTTCCAATTGATACAATTAAAAATTTAGAACGAAGATTTCCTCAGTTATCAAATCTTTCGACAAAAGAAGCTATTGGATTTTTAAGGCAAAGGGGAAATTCAACCGTAGTAATATCGGTTCTTGACAAGTACGAATTATCACTGTTTAGAAATGCAATTAAATCATTTGAAAAATAAAACATATTACGTGAAGCTGTTATTTGAATTGCATTTCACAAGAAGTGGAAAGCTTATTTTGGTTTATATTTACCCAAGATATAGCAAATTAGATTTAAGAAATATATTTTTGTCAAGATTATAAAGCAGATGCTGTATTTATATTAAGGTGTAAATTCGTTACATCGGTAGAGCATGCGGCTGTTAACCGCAGGGTCGTTGGTTCGAGTCCAACTTGGGGAGCCACGTCGAACAAATCCGAACCATTCAAACGGTTCGGATTTGTTCGTTTTTTGTCCCGGAAAAACCGTGTTTGGACTTGTTGTTAAATTCTAAATTTTTTACCCACACTGTAAAGTGCGGGCATTATTATACAATCAGGTTAGCTATCCATAACTTAATTAACTGAATATTTATATCAGCAATCTTATCCGAATACAGCGCAGATTTTTGCCCTGTGCAGTATTGGAATTTCCTTAATTTGATTTTCCTGCGACGTCAATCACTTTAAAGTAAATTCATAGGATATGATTCGACGCTTGCAAATATATTTACTACTCCTTTTTTCCTTGAGCTTCTAACATCTGAGACATTCTTTCATCTATCCTTGCTTTGTTTTTATTATTAAGCCGACTGAATTTTTCAGTAAAAAGCGAGGGAGATATACTACTGATAAATGTCTTATCATTTGTTCTTCCGGCTATATAGTCCAGTGAAACGTTATAATAATCGGCTAATTTAATTGCTTTTGAAAATGGTATATCAGTTTCTCCGCGTTCGTACTTTCCGTAATGATTAGCGGAAACTTCAATTATTTCGGAAACTTCCGCTTGAGTTAAATCCGCGTCTTCCTTTAAGTCCTTTAATCTTTGATAAAACGCCATAAATATGACCTCCTGAATTATTTACTATATAAAATTCTATCATATTTATGGGTTTAATATTTAATTATCAAATATATTTGGTATATTATGTCAAACTATTGATTATATTTATTGTTTTTGTAGATATAATTAATAGATTATAATTCCCTCTTGGGCATGGGAGAATGTACAAAGTAATTTATTATTGTTCATAGGTCTATAAGCATTCTTAAACGATTATCTTCATTGACTCCTGCGCTGCCCGAATCATAATCAATGCTTGAAAGCATAATACCGTCGAGCCTTCGCTGAATAGCCGAATCGGAGAAAAAGGCATATTTTAAAAGAGGAAAGTGAAAATCAAGCATTGATGGTATTAAAACGGTTAGTTTTTCCTTATTTTTCATTGAATTTTATCCTCCTTACGGTATTTAAAGCTTCCTTGTTTTTAAAAGCCTTGCGTTTATCCTGTTCAGCAGGAGATTTCAGCCAGCAGGAGTTTCATTTTTTTTACGCCCCGCTTCTGTGAAGCTATAATCGCCTCTAGTATAGGCTTAAGCTCCGGACATATATTGAATTTCAGAGCGTTTTCAGACATTTGTATCGCCCCCTGATGATGAGGTATCATTTCGCGCATGAAATTTGCGTCTATGCAGTTGTCTGAACATGCCGTTTTCATTCTGCGGAACATGATATTAAGTATTTCGTCGTTATTGAATCTGTAATAGGAAAGTTCATTTTGGCAGTTGAGCGTTTGTCTGCATTTACTCTCAGACGCAAGCATATTTTCAATGCTTTTCCTTTGTGAAGCTATTATATTTAGAGCAATATTCTGCAAAGGACAGTTAATAGTATATTTAAGCAGGTTTTCAGACATTTCAATCGCTGCAAGGTGATGCGGTATCATTTGCGCTATAAAATCCCCTGAAATACTTTCCGTAGGCTTTATATCGGTCATATTTTTTATCATTTCAACAAGTATACTTTTAAAATCACAGAGATATTTATCTGTGTTTATGCTTAGCTTCATATTCTATACCTTCTTTCTTATTACATATTATGCCGCAGCATTGTGTTTGTAACAAAAAAGCTATGCCGGACTCTTCGGAGTACAGAAGCTAAAGCTGTTTTTTATTTTTATCCGAGCGCGACGTCGAGTATCATCATCAGCACAAAGCCGATTGCCGCGCCTATTGTGGCGGTATTGCTGTGTTCTCCCGACTGCGCCTCGGGGATAAGTTCCTCTATTACGACGTAGAACATTGCGCCTGCCGCAAATGAGAGTATATATGGTAGTATCGGCATTATAAGAGACGTCAGCAGAATTGTTACAATCGCTCCGATTGGTTCAACTATTCCTGACATCGCTCCGTATACAAAGGCTTTTCTTTTAGAAATTCCTGTTCCCATCAAAGGCATAGATATTATAGCGCCCTCAGGAAAGTTCTGAACGGCGATTCCTATTGCAAGCGCAAATGCGCTGGCCACGGTAATTATCGGACTGCTGCCGACCATTCCGGCAAATACGACGCCGATTGCCATGCCCTCGGGAATATTATGGAGCGTTACAGCAAGTATAAGCATAACAGATTTTTGAAGTCCGGATTTTGTTCCCTCCGGTTTATCGGAGTTTATGTGAAGGTGCGGGATTAAGCTGTCAAGCAGAAGCAAAAAGGCTATTCCGGCTGTGAAACCTATTGCCGACGGCAGCCACGCCGCTTTATTGCCGTTTTTCTCCGCCATTTCTATTGAAGGAATTATCAGCGACCAGACAGACGCCGCAATCATTACGCCGGAGGCAAAGCCGAGCAGAGCCTTCTGAACATTGGGGCGTATTTCCTTTTTCATAAAGAAGACCATGCCCGCGCCTAGTACCGTTCCCATAAAAGGTAGGGATAAGCCCAATAGAACGCTTTGAATATTATTCATTTTTATTCCTCCTCAATTCGTCTGTAATTATTATATAATATCATAAATTTGTTATTAAATCAAACAGACGGAATATAAATTTATTCTTGACAAAAACCTGGTTTATATGTTATTATATATTCGGTAAGCATATGCTAACTCATGCGGTCTGACAACGGCATATTACTGCCGTCGGCACGACGATTAATAAATATTTATGAAAGGAGGATTTATGTGTCACAGGAGGAATGCCGCCGTTTTGAAAATAAGCTTGCATATCATGCAGCGCCGTCGCTGCTGGGAATAAAGTGCGCAAATCTTATATCATTGGAAAATGACGAATTTAATATTCTCGGACAGATAGAGCGATTCAATGAAATTGCAGGAGGCAGGAAACTGAAGATCAGGCTTATGTGCCGATGTAAAAAAAGAACGCTGCTGCTGCTTTACAACGAAAAGCTGCTTTTAAAGTGCTTATCAGAACCGGCAAGACGGGAAATTCTTAAAGCTTACGGTTACGGCGGCTCGTTATTTAAGCTTGAAAGCGATCTTGAAAGGCTTGCTGAGCGTATTTCATCAGAAAACGAATTTCCTCACGAAATAGGGATTTTTCTTGGGTATCCTGCGGAGGATGTAAAAGGTTTTATTATTCATAAGGGGAATAATTTCAAGCTGTGCGGCTGTTGGAAGGTTTACGGAGACGAGGAAAAGGCAAGGCGCAGCTTTACAAATTATGACAAATGCAGAAAATTTCTGTGTAATAAATTAAATCAGGGCAGCGATATTTATCGTGCGCTCAGAATATCATAGGAGGTTTTATTATGAAAGCAGCGGTTATTTATTGGAGCGGTACAGGAAATACGGAGCAGATGGCTACGGCGGTTGCAGAGGGTGCAAATGCGGAACTTTTCAGCGTGTCTGAATTCAGTGGAAAACTTTCGGATTACGACAGACTGGCGTTCGGCTGTTCGGCTATGGGAGCGGAGGAGCTTGAAGAAAGCGAATTTGAACCTTTTTTTGCGGAAGCCGAGAGCGGTCTTAACGGAAAAACCATTGCTCTGTTCGGATCCTATGGCTGGGGAGACGGCGAATGGATGAGAAGCTGGGTAAAGCGCGCAGAGGATGACGGCGCGGTAATTGTGGGAGGAGAAGGGCTTATTGCCAACGAAGCTCCGTCAGACGATGATCTTGAAAAGTGCAGAGAGCTGGGAAGGGCGCTGATAAAATAATCTTCGGAAGAGAGTATTAGCGTATAGCTTTAGAGCAGATTCCGACGCATCTTATGTAGCAAGCAGGTAATTTATGAAGTAGAGTTACCTAAAGCTAACTAAACGGTGCAGTTTTATATAATTTCAGATAATATCCCCGCTTATGCGGGGATATTTTTTCAGTTGCCGCCGGGACCGTCGTGACGTTCACGTTTGTCGGGCTTGCTTTTTAGGTGAGTTTCGGTCCATTGATTGTTACCGGCGGTTTTTTCATTATTGTCCTTTTTAGGTTTATCAGCCATAAATTTGCTCCCTCCTTAATTTCTTTGGCATTATTATATATTAATATTTCGTTTTTATACTTAGGAAAATTTGAGGGCGGAAAATACCATTGAGCTATAATTGGGGATTTTTATGGTTTGCTATAGTAATGCCAGGCGGATAAAAATGATTTAAACGGAAATAATAAAGCAGAGGTGATAAAAATGGCAAAGCAAGGAATGAGCCGCCCGGAAACAACCCACACAAAGCCGCGTAATGACGTTTCTCCCGTAGCTGAAATACAGGGAAAGGCAAAGCACGGAAAAGTACGCGCCAATCCTATTATAGCGGGAACAAAGGCTCCTTCACAGAAGGTTTATCATGCAAAGCCTTATTCTATGCAAAATAAGGATAGCTTGGACAAGCAGGCAGAAAAGCCGATATCCGACGTTTATGCCGCGATTGATAACGATCTTGCAAGGGATAACATAGAAAATGATATTCCGGCGGCGGATCTACAGGATTTATAAAGGCAAAAGCCGTATCGTGCTTATATGATACGGCTTTTTTGCCGATAAAATCTGTGACGGTTTACAATTTTTTAATATTATGATATAATTAATTTGTGAATTTTGTTTGAACGAAAAGAGGACGGCTATGGTTAATATTCCCTCATATGTATTTACGGTGGTAAAGCGGCTGGAAAGCAGCGGATTTCAGGCTTATCTTGCAGGCGGCTGCGTCAGGGATTCTATAATGAATATTGCTCCTAATGATTACGATATTACGACAAATGCCCGTCCGGAGGAGATTAAAAACGTATTCAGGGACTTTAAGCTTATTCTGACGGGAGAAAAGCACGGAACGGTGGCTGTTATAACAAACGGCGGTATTATTGAAATTACTTCATACAGACTTGAAAAGGGCTATACAGACGGACGTCACCCGGACAATGTGGAATTTACCTCGTCGTTGATTGAAGATCTCAGACGCCGTGACTTTACCGTCAACGCTATGGCCTATGGTATACACGACGGTCTGATTGATCCTTTTAACGGCCGGGACGATATTAAAAATAAAATTATAAGAACCGTAGGAGCTCCTGAAAAAAGATTTGAAGAGGACGCGCTCAGAATACTGCGCGGTCTTAGGTTTTCATCAAGGCTCGGGTTTTCGATAGAAAGCGGTACCGCGGAGGCTGTCCATAATCTGCGCCTTTTGCTGAAAAACATTTCAGCCGAACGCATAAGGGATGAGTTTGTTCAGATTATACGCGGACAAAACGCAGGCGAGGTACTTAAATCCTACAGAGACGTTATATCAGTATTTATACCTGAAGTAATACCGTGCTTTGATTTTGAGCAGCACAGTCCCTACCATAAATATGATGTATGGGAGCATACCGTTAACGCTGTTTCAGAATGTATTGACAAGGAAAATGTAAAATTAGCGATGTTCTTTCATGACATCGCTAAACCGGAATGCTTTACTGTAGATTTCTCCGGAAGGGGGCATTTTAAAGGACATGCGCAAAAAAGCGCGCTTAAAGCTGAAGCTGTTATGAAGAGAATGAGGTTTCCGAAAAGCGTTATTCTTAATGTAAAAGCCATTATATATCATCATAGCGATGAGCTGAATACAGAATTTGAGTTAAAAAAAATTCTTAATCAGATAGGCGTCAGGAACGCATTTGATTTGATTGACGCCCAACGCGCCGATTCCTTGTCTAAACAGGATTTTTGCAAGGAGAGGCTGAAAAAATCCGATATGCAAGAGCAGTCTTTAAGGGATATATTAAATAGGGGAGAATGCTTTAGTATAAAAATGCTTGATATAAATGGATACGATTTAATTGAGCTTGGATTTAAGGGTATTGAAATAAAAAATGCTCTTAGCTTATTGCTTGATAATGTTATGCGCGGAATTGTTGAAAATAGTCGTGATTCTTTGATGTATCGTGCAAAAAGTATAAAAAACGGCTTATAAATTGTGCGATTTGACGAATCAAATTATTTCTATTGACATTCTGAAAAAAATAGTGTATAATAATTAAGCTGATTAAAGCATTGGAGAGGTGTCCGAGTGGTTTAAGGAGCTGGTCTTGAAAACCAGTGATCCCGCAAGGGACCGTGGGTTCGAATCCCACCCTCTCCGCCATTTTTATATTTTGATTTGTTATCATGGAGAAGTACTCAAGTGGTGACGAGGCGCCCCTGCTAAGGGCGTAGGGTGGGAAACTGCCGCGAGAGTTCGAGTCTCTCCTTCTCCGCCAATGGTAAATCGAATTCCGTTTATAAAAATGGAATTCGATTTTTTTGTTGTCTGAATTTTTAATGTTTATTTTCGTTGTTAGTCAATCTGTATAATTACTAATTATTTAAATTATACATATTGACTATTTTCTTAAATGGTTTCTCCTTATTTGTATGTTTTAATGCAATAAACTCCCTTTATCTTGCTATTTATAGAGAGGTATGTTCTTTACTATACATAAAGGGGAAATTTGAATGACATTGGAAAAATTTAACTATCGTACTAATCCATTGTTTTTGAGAAATGAATTTGATTCTGCAAATTCATTTGGTATTCCGGATGTTCCGAAAGCAAAATTCACAGAAGATGAGCTGAGAAATCTTCTTATGCTCGGATTTAATCAACTAAAAAAAGATGATGGAAAACATTCTGAGAGAATTGTTCATTTCTTTTTGTATGACTACAATTTTGAAAAAGTATGGAAAAAACCGGAGTTGTATTTGAAACCTTTATCTCAATATAAAGGAATTCTCACGCCGGACTTCAGTATGTATATAGAAATGCCGTATACAATTCAGCTTTACAACACATTCAGAAACAGATGGTGCGGAAAGGGAATTGAAAAAGGCTCGGTTATAGCAGTTTCCACATATATGTTTCATGAAAGCAATCATCATAAAGACCAGAAAGAATTGTTTATGAAAGGATACAACAAAATGCTTTCTGAAATTGAACCTGAAAAAATCATTTGTTACAGCGAACCGTTTTCTGAAATGAAAGGAGATATTATTTATGTTAATTATGAACTAAGCTCGTGGAAATATCTCAATGACATCAAGGTCAATTCATTGACACGGCAGAATAAATCTGATATAATAATTAAAAAGTACGGTTATGTTTGCAAAGGCGGCGGAAGTGCATATGGTGGTGAATGGAAACCAAAAGATAAAAATTCTGCAAGGTTTTTAGGAAAACCTAACGCTATAAAGGAAAATACCGTGAAAACAACTAAAGGAAGCTATAAAGTTCTTGATTATTATGATGAAGAAGGGAAAATTGCTGCTGAAAGACATTTGACAGATCACAATAAAGCTCATCAGCATTCTAACCCTCACGACCACTTAATAAATTGGGATAATAATTTTCCCAACATGAGTCAGCCAATAAATTATAAAGAAGGAGTGATACCTACTTTTGAAGAATTTATTAATAGTAGTCATTCTGGTAAAGTATTTGAATATATTGAAGGAGATGAAAAATCAATGAAAAATTATGAGTATAACCCTGCCGATCACAAATTTGAAACACTTGGAGAATTTAAGTTTTATCTTTCATGTGGGGCAAACGTCGGGTTTAAATATAATGGTATCTACTATGGTATTGAAGGTCATAATAATAATTTTGAGATATGGATTTACGATAAAGAAGATATAGCGGTCGGATTAACCCTTGAGCAAACTCTTGATTTTGAATTTGACGGCGTCAAACTGCGTGATTTCATTACTACAGACGATGTGGAAATTACCGAGAGAATAATGTAAATTTTATTAATCTATTTCATAGTCATAAGACAATGGTAAATCGAATTCCGTTTATAAAAATGGAATTCGATTTTTTTGTTGTCTGAATTTTTAATGTTTATTTTCGTTGTTAGTATATCTTACCAGAAAGAATTGTTTATGAAGGATACAACAAAATGATTTCTGAAATTGAACCTGAAAAAATCATTTGTTACAGTTAAACGTTTTCTGAAATAAAATGAGATATTATTTATGTTAATTACGAAATAAGCTCGTGGAAATATCTCAATGACATCAAGGCCAATTCATTGACACGGCAGAACAAATCTGATATAATAATTAAAAAGTACGTTATGTTTGCAAAGGCGGCGGAAGTGCATATGGTGGTGAGTGGAAACCAAAAGATGAAAATTCTGCAAGACTTTTAGGAGAGCCTAACACTTGAAGAATTTATTAATAGTAGTCATTCTGGTAAAGTATTTGAATGTATTGAAGGAGATGAAAAATCAATGAAAAATTATGAGTATAACCCTGCCGATCACAAATTTGAAATACTTGGAGAATTTAAGTTTTATCTTTCATGTGGTGCGAATGTTGCTTTTGAATATCACAATGTTGAATATGGAATTGAAGCTGTATTCGGTACAGATGGAAAAAAACAAAATGACAGTTATTGCATATGGAATGATAAAGAAGATATAGCGGTCGGATTAACCCTTGAGCAAACTCTTGATTTTGAATTTGACGGCGTCAAACTGCGTGATTTCATTACCACAGACGATGTGGAAATTACCGAGAGAATAATGTAAATTTCATTCATCTATTTTATAATCAAAGATTCATAAACTCCGTATTTACGCTAAACGCCGTAGATACGGAGTTTTTAATATTTATAAAATCATTATAATAATATTTCTTGATAAAAATAGCCTTAAAATGATAGAAACGCAACACGGTTTATTATTATAAATTCAATAAAAAGGGGCCGGAATTACCGACCTCTTTTTATTTCATAAGCACATATTAAACGGAATTCTGAATATCCTAATAGCGTTTATCTGAGGAGGTATACTCATAGTCATTATTCCGTTATAGAATATCTTTACCCTGTTATTGACGCGAAAATTGCAGGCAAAGCGCGTATTTACCGAAACTATCTGAGACGTTGAGTTATCCCGTACCAGCAGTCTGTCTCGTTGTACTTCCAAAATAGTAGCGCACATGATCATAATGAAATCACTCCTTAAACATGATCATAATATTATATGAATTTATCTTTGAAAAGGTGAGACGGATTTATGCTTCAATATCGGTTACTCAGACTAATAATTAAGAAATTTCTGTAATAATATATAATAAGAAGGAGAGAACGATATGTGTACGAGTATAGCGATTAAAACGCAGGATTTTTATTTCGGACGAAATATGGATTTGGATTATGAGTTTGGAAACGGAATAGTAATTACTCCCCGTAATTATCCCTTTGAATTTAAAAAAGCCGGTTCCTTGAGGCGTCATTACGCATTGATAGGAATGGCGGAAATTTATGAGGGATACCCGTTTTATGCAGAGGCGGCCAATGAAAAGGGACTTTGTATAGCTTGTCTTAATTTTCCGGGCTATGCCTTTTATTCAGCCGTTGAGGAGGCCCATAGCGTAAATATTTCTCCGTTTGAGCTTGTTTCATGGCTGCTTGGCCGGTGCGGCTCCGTTAAAGAAGCCAGAGAGCTTTTATCAGATATAAATATTATTGATATTCCTTTTAGCGGCCGGCTGCCGCTGTCGCCTCTTCACTGGCATATTGCCGACAGTGAAAGCTCTATTGTACTTGAATCCACTAAGGGCGGAATTAGAATTTATGATAATCCTGCCGGAGTTCTTACTAATAATCCGCCCTTTGATTTTCAGATGACAAATCTCTGCCAGTATATGAATCTTATAACTGAAAATCCTTCAAACGGATTAAGCAGCCGTATGGGACTTAAACCGTTCGGTCACGGTCTGGGGAGCCGCGGGCTTCCCGGAGACTATTCGCCGGCGTCAAGATTTGTAAAGGCGTCTTATCTAAGCATGAATTCAGTATGCCGGGATACCGAGCAGGGCAGTGTGGCTCAGTTTTTTCATTTGCTTGATTCGGTGGCAATGGTACGAGGCAGCGTAAAAACTACCGGAGGCAATGATTATATTACAACTTATTCCTGCTGTATTAACGCCGATAAAGGAATTTATTACTATAAAACCTACGGTAATAATCAGCTTACGGCAGTTGATATGAACCGTGAAGATTTGAATGCAGACGCGCTTATTAAGATTCCGCTTGTATTGTCGCAGCAGATTTTAAGAGCAAATTAAGATTTATATATAAAATAACCGGAGCCGCAGGTTAAAGGCGGCTCCGGTATTAAAAAGCTTTATTAGCCCATATTGCCGTTTGAATTGGGAAGAATGTTGAAATTTTGATTGGGACGCTGGCCCGGGAGATAGAAGTATACAAATTTAATTGAGAAAATATCGCAGACTATATAATTATTGTTGGCATCATCATAAAGAGTAACGAAGCTTGTTCCCACAAAATACAGAATCCCCTGTTTTCGTGTGATTATATTAGTGCCTATCAGGAATTCTATCACAACGTATTCTCCTATGTTTTCGGCAAGTATCTTTTGCATGGAGCCTATCATTTCAGGGGTATCGAACGCCTGCTGCTGCGGAGTCGTGAAATTATGCTCATTTGGAATAGACGCGTTCTTATTGTCGTTGTTGTTTCGCGGTCTTACCGACGGGTTTCTCGATTGATTTACAATCTGTCTGAAGCTTTCGTCAAAATTGTTATTCATAAAACAATTCCTTTCATAGAAATTTACGTATCGGCATATGCGGCGGTGGGGTTATAGAAGCAGTGATCTCCGATACGGATTACAAATTCGCCGACGTTTGACGGGAAAAACTGCCGGCATGTCGGCTGAAATGGATTAAAATACCATAGCGCGAAGCCAAGGTTAGTGAGTCTGTTGCCTGCTATCGCCCAGTTTGCAATATCATAATGCTCCTGATCGGGACGCATATTATAAATATTCTGCATATTATAATTTCCCCGTATGGTTTCGCGGACGCAGTCAAATTGCCCGGGTTGATAAATAATTGCCCTTATTGTCTTTTCAAGCCTGCCGTATTCGCCGTAGGTTATATTGACGCGGTTCATTACAACGCATGCGACAGCCTTCATTCCGTTTTCTCCTTCACCTCCGGCTTCGCACTTTAAGATCCGGGCTAATATTTCCAAATCAGAAAATGCCATATTGTACTCTCCTTTCAGGATAAATTACTTTAATAATAATATTCCTAATAATATAAAAATATTCATATGAAACCGCTGCCGCGCCAAAAAGCCGTTTCCCTTTATTAAAAGGAAACGGCTTATATTTTATATAAAGAAGCTTTTCTTAACTTTTTCATTAAGCTTATGGTTTTTATCAATTATAATAAGAATAATTCCCAAAACAACAAATGTAATAAGAGGATAGTAAGACCAGATAAAATGCTCCTGCTCTGTAAAATTTCTGCTGATAAGAAATTCAAGCAGCACGCATTCGAATCCGATTAGTATAAGTGAAATAGCCGAAATCATAAGATTTGTAAAACGAGTAAAGCGCTTTAAGAGAAGTCCGGCTGATACAATTATCATAATTGAAATCATAGCGGGCAATGCAAACGTTATAAACCAGCTTCCGAGGGTTTTATATTCAATGTATTTCAGGTAGCCGAGAATTACCGCAAAATCGACAAATAAATAAAAAAATACGTTTTTATTTGAAATTAGCAAGGGGATAAAAACGGCGAAGAAGATTAACAGAGCTGCTCCTAACGCAAAGCCCGACCAAACGATACGCCGGCTTATGCTATAATCACAGACGAGACATAATAAAGCCGGAAGCAGCAGAGCCAGGGCCGCAATAATCGTTTTGTATTTAGGATTCATTTTAGGCTGATTCAATTCTGCTGCGGGAAACGGAGGCTTTCCGTCTGTCCTGAGCTGTAGACCGGGATGATAAACCGCCGTCTGGCACAGCGGACATTTGTCGTCGGAATCGCTTAGCTTTACTCCGCAATTAACGCAATAAGGCATTTATGTCACCTTTCCTTTCTGATTGCTTTCAACAGTAACGCCTATTCCCATTTTAACTAAATTTGTGAAAAACAGTCTTTCAAGCTGCGATTCCTCAATATTTCTTATCAGGTTTATATACAGCTTATCCTTATAGGATAATATTCCGCAGTTGTTGCAGCCTGTAGACTGTACTCCCAGTGTAAAATCAAATCTGCTTACAAACGGCTCCATTTCTTGGGGTACTGTAACGACGCCGAGATTAGACATAGTAATACAGGATTTTTTTTCTCCGACCAGGGAAAACATTATTTTCATTCCGATATTTTTTAGAAAAAGAGGAAGAACCTTCAGAAGCTTGTTTTTTTCAGCTCTTACATTTGCGGTTATTCTTGTTCTCATCTGTTTTTCGGTTAGCTGGAGCTTCATCTGGTGGTGTATAGCTTCTACTATTTCATCAAAAGTAAATTCGCCCAGATTTGCTTCTATTCCCGGCGTAATGTAAAGTACAAAATTGCGCATGGAAATGCTGTCAAAATATTTCCTCAGATTAACCGGAATAAGAATTTTTATCGGCTTTTGTTTTCTCTTATCCGGTATGTCATGATCCTGCATCTGCATTATTGAAAATATCATAACCGAAACTATGAACGCTGTAAGGCTTACATGGCGTTTTTTTGATTCGGCAAGGACGTCGTTTAAGCTGATTATTCCGGTGGTCAGATAATGAAAACCGTTTGTTTTTGTACCGCGTATTTTATAGGCGGTTTTTTCACGTCTGGATCCCGAGGCGGCTCCATGATGCTTTAAAAAGCTGTCTTCAAGCTCGCGTTGGTCGGGCTTTTCCAAGCGGTTGAAAACACCGTTTACGGACGGAATTTCAACGCCGCTTTTTTGCTTGATGTATTCTGCCGCAAGCGTCTTTATGAATACCAGTCCGCCGTTTCCGTCGGTCAGTGAATGGAAAAACTCGACCGCTATACGGTTTTCATAATAAAGAACGCGGAAAGCGCAGGTCTTTATATCTTTTCCGGACATTTTACTGCACGGATACGGACGTTCGTAAATAACCTGGGGCGCCTTAGGAATTTCTTCAAGATAATACCAGAAGAAGCCGTGCCTGAGTCTCATGGCGACAGAGGGAAAGCGCTTTATAGTAGACTCAAGTGCGGATTGCAGAAACGCGGGATCTATTAGTTCCGTAAGCGTCGCCGACAATCTGAATACGTTGCTCCAGTTTTTGGTTCTTACCGCCGGATACAGCTTTGCCGCATTATCCAGCCGCATCCATAATCGCTTTTTATCAGTCATTGAGCACCTCTTTCAGAAACTCGTTGATTCTTTTATAGTCTTCTTCAAATTCCTTTAAATTATAAAGCAGATATACATGCCACATTTCCGGAGCAATATGCAACTGCGATCGGCAGCCGCAGGAAACGAGCCGTTCATGAAGTTCTTCAGAATCGCTCAACAGAATTTCGTCTCCTCCTGCAAAAATCAAGGAGGGAGGCAGATTTGCAAGATCTCCGAAAAGCGGCGATACAAGAGGAAGCTCCGGCTGATCCGTATAGCAGTCCGCATAGAATTTCAGGCGTTTTTTTGTCATAGACGGATCGTTTTCAAGATTTTTGTCATAGGATACGCCGGATAAGGTCAAATCGCTCCATGGCGAAACGGCTATAATCCCGCAGGGCATTTCAAGCTTTTCCTCCTTGAGTTTCAGCGCCAGCGCATAGGCAAGACCGCCTCCGGCAGATTCGCCGCAGAGTATAATATTTTCCGGAGAATATCCCTCCAGAATAAGAAAGCGGTAGGCGTTTAACGCGTCGGTCAATGCGGCGGGAAACGCGTTTTCCGGCGCCAGGCGATAAGCTACGCAGCATACGGGAATTTTATTCTGGCAGGCTAATATTGTTCCGAAGCCCTTTGCGTAATTCATTCCTCCCGATACATAGCCCCCGCCGTGAAGATATAAAATAATACCGTTTAATTTCTTTTCATCAGGTATAATATATTCAGCATGAAATTCGCCGGACCGTATTTTTTCGTATGAAACTTCCTGCTTGTATTTACGCGCCATCAGCTCGCCTATCTTATCCTGTGCAAATCTTGATTTTTCAACGGAACATCCGTCGGCAAGCTTACTGACAATTGATATCTGCGTTTTCAATACTTTTGTAAAAAATTCCATAATACTTCCGATCTTTGTAAAAAAACACACCGCCGTCCCTTATAAGACGGCGGTGTCTTACTGTAATTACTTGTTAGAATTTGGATTTATATTATAACAGTATAAGCAAAAATTGTCAAGAAAATTTTGTCGTTTAAATTACTTCCCATTTATAAATTCTGAATTTATCTTACGGCGTTTTCACTTTCTTGTATTTTGCTGAGATGTTCATTTTCGAAATCATTCCAAGGCTGAGGTTTGCCGAAGTAATAGCCCTGTATGCTGTCGCAGCCGCAGGTTTTTAAAAATTCTAACTGTTTTTTTGTTTCTATACCCTCGGCTATAACCTTATAGCCGAGTCCCTTTACAAGAGATATAACGGTTTTAACAATATATTTTCCCTTGACGGAATCAAACGCTCTGTCAAAGAATCCCTTATCAATTTTAATTATATCGGCTTCAATATCCTTGAGCATATTAAGCGAGGAGAATCCGCTTCCGAAATCGTCCATGCTTGTCAGGAATCCGTGATTTCTGAGTTGCCTGAAGTGTTCCCTTACCTGTCCTATATCGTCCATAACCGCGCTTTCGGTTATCTCAAATTCAAGCAGCTCATGCGGTATTTCATATTTGTCGATTATTTCAAGGAGAGTTGTGAGATATGCTGAATTGAAAACGTTCGCTCTGGATTGGTTTACGGAAATAGGTACGCATTTTTTGCCCTCGTCCAGCCATTTTCTTAATATCTTGCAAGTGTGTTCAAGCATGTAAAGATCAAGCTTGGTAATAAAGCCGTTTTGCTCGAATGTGGGTATAAAAATGTCCGGGAACATAAATTTCTCATTTTTATATCTCCATCTTACAAGACTTTCTGCGCCGTTGAGAATCGGTTCACTGTCGACTATTGAATATTTTGGCTGAAGATAGACTAAAAATTCATTATTTTCAAGAGCTGTTTGCATATGGGATTCTATTTTAGCCTTTTGGCTATTTACTGTATATTCGTTGAAATCAAAGTAGTTATATGTGCTTTCGGATATATCCGTTATCATTATGCGCGCTTGATTTGCATAGTCTATTATAGTATCCGGCGTAAGTTCTGTATCGACTTCGTTTATCAGATACACGCCGCACCTGGCAATAAGAGTATATTGGGATTCGTTACTTTCGTTTAAGACTTTGCCGATTTCCTTGAAAATATAATTTATTCTGTTATTAAGACGTTCTTTTGTCGAATAATCTACGAGTAGAATAAACCTTTCGGCATAAATTCTTGAGACAAGTTCGTCGCTTTTTATATTTGATGAAAAAATTCTGCCGAGTTTTATTATAAGCTCGTCGCCGCTTTGGTAACCGAATATATTGTTATAAGCCTTAAAATTTTTAATATCATACATCAGAACCGCGTGATGATCGTCATATAAATTACGGTGATTCTGAAGTTCAATAATAAATTTTGTTTTATTATAGCAGCCCGTGAGGGAATCCTTGAATGCAAGCGCGTATTTTTCGCGAAGATTCTTTTTGTGAATATTTATCACTGAAAAAATTAACATACATAAGGTAATCGACAGAATTACCATTAAGGCAACCGTATACAAAATGATGTTTATAACTTGGTTTTTAATAGAGTCAACCGGTATAACTGACGTTAAATACCAGTCGTTGATGTTAATTGGGGTATATGTCGAGTATCGTTCTTCTATACCCTTTAATTTGAATTTTGTGATTCCGCTTTTTCCGCTGCTGTAATTGCTTTTAAGCTTTTCCATATCGTCGATATATTCATAATCGCCTTCGAATATATTTTTTGCAACTCCGTTTTTATTGATGGTAGAACGGAAAACTATATTTCCGTCGGAAGATACTATATGAAAAAAAGCTTCGGTATTTTCATGATTTTTTTCATAATCATTTTCAAGCGATTTTATAAAATGGGATGTATTGTTCACTCCTGCTAAAATACCTATTATTTTATTGTTTGCGTCGTAAATCGGGACGCTTATAATTACCACGCTTTCATTTGACCATTGATCTTTGGAAGGCGCAGATACATAGCGTTCGCCTTTTATCGCTTTCCGATAGTATTCTCGTTCCCGCAAATTAACGTTGCTGTAATAAAGAACGCCCAGCTTATTGTCTTCTATATAAGATGAGCCGTCGGAAAGAACGAATCCTATACGCTTAAAAGCATTATTGTTCAGCGCATTTTTTATGAGATCGCTTTTAAAATCATCGTCTCCGGTATGGCTTGTTATAGCCGATGAAAGAGTCACAAGAGAATCTATATATCCGTTTATTTTATTATTTATAATTATTGCGTTTTTCTTATTGGTATCTACTTCATATTTCAGCAAATTATCATTTTCGTTATTCCAAATGAATGAAACATATCTTATACAAAAAGCTATAAGAAAAATAATCAACAAAGCGCCTATGATTATATAACGGGGAATATTATTTTTACTTTTTTCCATAATCAACTCCATTATTTAAATTTAACTCGTAATATTATATCACATTATCTTCCATAAATCAACAATAAAGCTATATATTTAAATTGGCAAAGTAAGCCATTGTAAACTGAAATGATTATAACAGAAAATTTTATAAAAGGTTCTTGACAAACATTAGGTAATGTGATATTATATGTTTAGTCAGCGTAAGCTAACCACGTGAAAGGAGTGCGGAATGAGTATTGTTGTGGTAGGCGGTAACGACCGTATGGCAACCAGATATAAAGATATATGCAGATCTTATAACTGCAAGGCAAAGGTATTTACACAGATGCCGTCGGATTTTGAAAACAAGCTGGGAACGCCTGATTTAATGGTAGTATTTACGAACACGTGCTCTCATAAAATGGTGAAAAGAGTAAATCAGAAATCCGCAAAGCATGATATTCCGGTGGCGCGAATTCATAGCGCAAGCGTCAGTGCGCTTAAATCCATTCTTGATAAATATTGCGGGTGAAGGCGCGGAAGCGCGTTATTTTACAGCAATCAGTAAGCCTTCACTAACAAATAGAGCGCTTTTTATGATAATAATTCCGATAATGGCAGACGATAAATAATATTTGCCGATCAATAGTCGGGATAACGGCGGCAAGGCAATACGCTTATCAGATTAAAAACGTGGGAGGAGGAGTGTAATGATGCCTTTGACATTAGCTAATATCGGCGAGGAGAATATGATTAAAAAGGTCGGCGGAAAGCCGGAAACGAGAAAATTCCTTGAAAATCTGGGATTTGTCGCAGGCGGCTCGGTCACTGTTATTTCTGAAATCGGCGGTAATGTAATTGTCAATGTAAAGGATTCAAGAGTTGCCGTTTCCAAGGAAATGGCTTCAAAAATAATGGTATGATATTGGAGGCAGGCATATGTCAACACTAAGAGAAGCAAAAATCGGTCAGACGGTTAAGGTCAGCAGGCTTAACGGAGACGGAGCCGTAAAGCGCAGAATTATGGATATGGGCATAACCAAGGGGACGGAGATATACGTCAGAAAAGTAGCGCCTCTGGGGGATCCTATAGAGATAACGGTCAGAGGCTATGAGCTTACTCTGCGAAAAGCAGACGCAGACCTGATAGAAACCAATTAATTTGCACATAAGTTAGCAAACGCTAATTAGAAAAGAGGTAGATTTATGGAAATTAAAATCGCGCTGGCAGGCAATCCTAACTGCGGCAAAACAACGCTTTTTAACTCGCTTACAGGCTCTAACCAGTTTGTCGGTAACTGGCCCGGGGTAACGGTTGAGAAAAAGGAGGGCAGGCTTAAGGGACGCAAGGACGTTATTATTACTGATCTTCCGGGTATTTACTCGCTTTCTCCTTATACTCTTGAGGAGGTAGTCGCAAGAAATTATCTTATAGACGAGCGTCCCGACGCTATACTTAATATTATCGACGGTACGAACCTTGAAAGAAATCTTTATCTTACAACTCAGCTTACAGAGCTTGGGATACCTGTTGTCGCGGCTGTCAATATGATTGACATAGTGCGCAAAAACGGAGATAAGATTAATATTTCTCAGCTTTCTAAGGAACTGGGCTGCGAGGTCTGTGAAATTTCAGCTTTAAAGGGCGTCGGTGTGAAGGAAGCTGCCGAGAGGGCTGTGGCGGCCGCGGAAAGCCGAGAATGTACTGTGCCTCAGCATAGCTTCTGCGGGTGCGTCGAGCATGCCATCGCTCATATAGAGGAAGCTTTCCTGCATAATATTCCTGAGGAGCAGCAGAGATGGTATGCCATAAAAATATTTGAGCGCGATGAAAAGGTGCTGAGCCGTCTTTCAATACCAAAGGAAATAATGGAGCATATAGAATCTGATATTGCCGCCGCAGAAAGGGAAATGGACGACGATTCTGAAAGTATTATAACAAACGAGCGTTACATTTACATAGCGTCTATAATCAAGGGCTGCTGCAAAAAGAAAAATAAGGGAGGTCTTACCTTATCGGATAAAATTGATAAGGTCGTTACCAACCGTTTTCTTGCGCTGCCGATTTTTGCAGTCGTTATGTTTATCGTATATTATGTATCTGTAACTACGGTAGGCGACTGGGTGACGGGATGGACTAACGACACTCTTTTCGGCGATTGGATAACAAACGGCGCAAACAAGCTACTTGAAAGCATAAACTGTGCGGCGTGGTTACAGGGACTGATTGTTGACGGTATAATTGCCGGAGTAGGGGCTGTGCTGGGATTTGTTCCCCAGATGCTTGTTCTGTTTATATTCCTCGGTTTTCTTGAGGCATGCGGATATATGGCGAGAATAGCGTTCGTTATGGACAGGATATTCCGCAAATTCGGACTTTCGGGAAAATCCTTTATACCTATGCTTATAGGAACGGGCTGCGGCGTTCCCGGAGTTATGGCTTCTCGTACTATAGAAAACGAGCGTGACCGCAGAATGACTATTATGACTACCACGTTTATTCCATGCGGCGCGAAGCTGCCGATAATAGGTCTTATTGCCGGAGCGCTTTTCAATAATGCCGGCTGGGTTTCAGCTTCCGCATATTTTATCGGAGTCGGCGCCATTATAGTTTCAGGTATAATGCTCAAGAAAACCAAATTGTTTTCCGGTGATCCGGCGCCCTTTGTAATGGAGCTGCCGGCATATCATCTGCCTACAGTAGGCAACGTTCTGCGCTCAATGTGGGAAAGAGGCTGGTCGTTTATAAAGAAAGCAGGTACCATAATTCTTTTGTCGTCAATTATTCTTTGGTTTCTTCAGGCGTTTGGCTGGGAAAACGGTTTTGGAATGGTCGACGATCTGGATAATTCTGTCCTTGCAAAAATCGGAAACGCGTTTGCGTGGATATTCGCTCCGCTTGGCTGGGGCGACTGGAAATCCGCCGTCGCGACTGTTACCGGACTTATTGCAAAGGAAAACGTTGTTGCAACGTTCGGACAACTATTTCACTTTGCAGGGGAGGAGCTTTCTGAAAACGGAGACGAGATATGGCCGGAGGTCGCCGCTGCGTTTACACGGCTTTCAGCATATTCTTTCCTTGTTTTCAATCTTCTGTGCGCGCCGTGCTTTGCGGCAATGGGAGCTATCAAGCGTGAAATGAACAATGCGAAATGGACCTTGTTTGCAATAGGCTATCAGTGCGTTTTTGCATATGCGGTTTCGCTTATAATTTATCAGGTAGGCTCGGTATTTACAGGAAATGTAAATGTTATCGGTCTTATCGCGGCGCTGATTCTGATTGCGTTTATTGTTTATATGCTTGTAAGGCCGTATAATGAAAGCAGTGCGCTTAAAACAAAAGTCAGGGTAAAAGCGTAAGCCGGTAAAATTTCTTTTAGAGCTGCGGGCGATCTTCCTGACGGAGAGAAAGGCGGAATAAAAGCGATGATGGATTATCTGATTTCAAATATCGGAACAATAGTGGTATTTCTTATAATTGCAGCTGTTGTGACGCTTATTGTAATAAAGCTCAGAAAAGACAAGGCGGGCGGTAAATCCTCATGCGGCTGCAACTGCGGCTGCTGTCCGAATTCTTCTTTATGCCGCAGCGGTCAGAAAAACAAAGAACTTAACAAATAATAATCAAATAAAAAAATCAGGCTTTTTAAAGCCTGATTTTTTTATTCTTCTCTATCGGAATTAGAGTGAAGCCCGTAAGCTAACGTCATAAGGCTGTCGGCCAGATGTACGTTTTCAACAATTATACTGTCGTTATGGTCCATTTTAAGATCGTAATGACTGAAATTCCAGAAGCCCTTTATTCCCAGCGTTACCAGCCTGTTTGCTATTTCCTGTGCTGAGGATTTAGGAATACACAGTACTGCGCATACAGGGTTATTATCCTTGCAGAATTTTTCAATAACGTCTGTGTGGGAAACTTTAATTCCGGAAATTATCTGTCCGGTTTTTTCAGGATTACTGTCAAAAATCCCTATAAGCCTGAAGCCCCGCTTAGTAAAATCAATGTGAGAGGCGATAGCTCTGCCAAGATTTCCTGCGCCTATAAGTATTGTCCTGTTGCCGGCGTTGATTCCGAGTATTTCTCCGATGGCTTTATGCAGTTCTTTTACATTGTAGCCGTATCCCTGCTGACCGAAGCCTCCGAAGCAGTTTAGATCCTGTCTTATCTGCGACGCCGTAAGTCCCATTTTTTCAGAAAGCTCACGGCTTGATATTCTTGTAAAGCCTTGGTTTTCAAGCTCGCCTAAAAACCGGTAATACCTTGGCAGACGCTTTATTACCGGAGCTGAAATTAAGGGTTTTGACATGAAATCCGATCCTTCCTAAAATATATTAAACCATCTGAGAAAGTCTGCTGTTGATTTCCTCCAAAAACGTTCTTGAATCTACCTTTTTCTTATTTTCAAGCTTTGAAAGCATATAGAGATCGCCGGTCATAACGCCGTCCTCAATCGTTTGTATGGTTGCTCTTTCAAGATTATCCGCAAATTCAGTAAGTTCGCTGCTGCCGTCAAGCTCGCCTCTTTTTCTTAAAGCGCCGCTCCATGCAAAAATAGTAGCGACCGAGTTAGTCGACGTTTCCTCGCCCTTGAGATATTTATAATAGTGACGCTGGACTGTTCCGTGCGCCGCTTCGTATTCATAAACTCCGTCAGGTGAAACAAGAACGGAGGTCATCATTGCGAGACTTCCGAAAGCTGTTGAAACCATATCCGACATAACGTCTCCGTCATAGTTTTTGCATGCCCAGATATAGCCGCCGTTTGAACGAATAACTCTTGCAACGGCGTCGTCTATGAGAGTATAGAAATATTCAATTCCTGCTGCTTCGAATTTTTCCTTATATTCGGCGTCAAAGATTTCCTGAAATATATCCTTGAATCTGTGGTCATATTTTTTTGAAATAGTATCCTTGGTTGCAAACCATACGTCCTGCTTTGTATCAAGGGCGTAATTAAAGCATGATTTTGCAAAGCCTGCGATACTTTTATCAATATTGTGCAAACCCTGGATTATTCCGTCGCCGTCGAATTCATGGATAAGCTGTCTGGTTTCGTTTCCGTCCTTGTCGGTGTAGACAAGTTCCGCCTTACCGCCGCCGCTGACCTGCATTTCAGTATTCTTATATACGTCTCCGTAGGCGTGACGAGCGATTGTTATAGGATTTGTCCATGACGGAATATACGGCGTAATTCCTTTGACAAGAATAGGAGTTCTGAAAACGGTGCCGTCCAGTATAGCCCTTATGGTTCCGTTAGGGGATTTCCACATTTCTGTAAGATTGTATTCGGGCATTCTGGCTGCATTCGGAGTGATCGTTGCGCATTTTACAGCTACTCCGTATTTTTTTGTGGCCTCGGCGCTGTCGAAGGTAACTCTGTCCTTTGTTTTTTCTCTGTATTCGAGACCGAGGTCGTAATACTCTGTGTTTAGGTCGATATAGGGCTCAAGAAGAATCTCCTTTATCCATTTCCAGAGTATTCTTGTCATTTCGTCGCCGTCCATTTCGACCAGCGGTGTTTTCATCTGAATTTTTGCCATTGGTTTCCTCCCGTTAATTATAATTCGTCTATTTTGTGACCGTTGCTTTCTGCAGCGTCCGAAATTATATTGTAAACATCAGCCGAAACGATAATAAGCTCATAGCTGTCGCTGTCAACATCAACTGTGCATATCAGAGCTTTCCCGTTTAAAGCGGCGTTGATTTTCCTGCCCCATGACGTTACGTCGCCGTTTTCGTCCAAATCAAGAGACGACAGGTCGATATCGATAAGACTGTAGGTTTTTATCTGTTCAAGCGCATAGAGAAAATCTTCAAGCTCGCATTTAAAGTCAACGCTGAACAGATACCCGCTTTCTTCAAGCTCAGATATCAGATTAATCCAGCCGAAATCCTTGCTGCCGTAATCAATGCCATTCGTTGCCCATTGTACTTCATATTCTTCCGGATTGCTGATACAATAGTTTATTTTCTCCATAACTTCAGCATTATCCGAGGTTATAAGAGCCGCTATTTCAGCGATATATGAAAAATCCTGTTTCTTATCCTCCTTTTCGGGGGACTTAAAAATCTTACTAAATAAACCCATATTTTAACCTCGCTTAATCACATATATCTTAAAACCGCAAGCAGCGCAAGGTGCGCGGGATAGTAAACGTAAAAAAGCCATTTATAAGCTTTTCCGCCTTTTCTTACTCCGTTATAGCTCATAAGCAGCGGTACCGCAAGAAATACGCCAAGCTGAAAGAGGTCGTGATACCATTGTCCCATAGCGGCGCAGTAGATAAAGTCCAGCAGGATATATAGCGCGCTGACCGCGCAGAAATTTTTCATCTGCCTTTTGCGGTCAAACCGGCAAGCGGAAAATATCAGTATCCAGATTACCGCGACGGCTCCCCAGTCGCCGACCATAGAAATAAGGCATATAACAAGAATAATCATGTTTTTTACGGTCGGCTCATATTTGGGACTGTCCCTTACGACAAGGGCGGCAAGTCCTAGAAGCAAGGGAAACATCACGCTTGTCTGGTGGATAAGATAGAATCTGCCGGAAGAAAAGAATACATACGGAAAATGAGAAATCAATGCGAATATGCCCAGTCTTATAGCATATTTTTTTACATTACGCGTTTTATAATAGCCTTCGGCAACCATAAAACACATTATCGGGGCGGTAAGCCGCCCTATAACGTGCATAAGCTGTCCGGCAATGCTGCCGAAGGGAACAAACGCCCATGCAATATGATCAACGGTCATTGCGATGATCGCGATAAGCTTTAAAAGGTCGGACGTTATCCCTGGTTTCCGCTTCTGCGGTATAGTGAAATTCCTTATAGGTCCGTCCGGACGTTTTGATATATCGATTGCCATTATTTCATAGATTCTCTTGTGTAGTCAAGCAGACCTCCAGCAAGGATTATATCCTTTGTGCGTCCGCTGAGCTCGCAGAGCGCCTTGATTTCCTTGCCTGTCGTTTTGTTTTTTACTGTAAGCTCGCTCTTTCCGGCTTCAATTTCCGCCCTTACGTTTGCAAGTTCGAGTTCGTCGCTCTGCGATATAGAATCGTAATCAGCCTCGTTTACAAAAGTAAGAGGAAGAATACCCGCGTTAATAAGATTAGCTCTGTGAATTCTTGCAAAGGATTTAACCAATACGGCCTTGATTCCGAGATAAAGGGGAGCCAGAGCCGCATGTTCTCTCGACGAGCCTTGTCCGTAGTTTGAGCCGCCGACAATAATGCTTTTACCCATTTCCTTTGCTCTTGCCGGGAATTTTTCGTCGCATATTGTAAAGCAATGCTGGGAGATAGCCGGAATATTTGACCTCAGCGGCAATATCTTTGCTCCCGCCGGCATTATATGGTCGGTGGTTATGTTATCTCCAACCTTGAGAGAAACCGGAGCGGATATGCTGTCGTCAAGAGGAGAGGTTTCCGGGAAAGGCTTGATATTCGGTCCTCTAAGAATTTCTACGCTGTTCATTTCCGATTCAGGTACGGGCGGAACAACCATGTTGTCGTTGATTTTGAATACCTCCGGCAGTTTGAACTCAGGCATTTCGCCGAGCTCTCTCGGATCCGTGAAAACTCCGGCAACCGCCGACGCAGCGGCAACCTCCGGAGATACCAGATAAATCTGACCGTCCTTGGTGCCTGACCGTCCCTCGAAGTTTCTGTTGAAGGTTCTCAGAGAAATGCCCTTGGAATTAGGCGACTGTCCCATACCTATACAAGGCCCGCAGGCGCTTTCAAGGATTCTTGCTCCCGCGTCTATCATTACGGAAAGCGCGCCGTTTTCAGCAAGCATATTAAGAACCTGCTTGGATCCGGGAGCTATAGAAAGCGATACGTCCGGATGAACGGTTCTTCCCTTAAGTATATGAGCGACCTTAAGCATATCCATAAGTGATGAATTCGTGCAGGAACCGATACAGACCTGATCTATCTTGATTTTGCCTATTTCACTTACCGATTTTACATTGTCCGGAGAATGAGGGCAGGCGGCAAGCGGCTCAAGCTCGCCTAAATCTATGGTAAGCTCCTCGTCGTATACAGCGTCGGGATCCGCTGAAAGCTCTGTCCATACGTTTTCCCTCTGCTGCGCTTTCAGGAATTCTCTTGTAATTTCATCGGACGGGAATATGGAGGTCGTAGCGCCAAGCTCCGCGCCCATATTTGTTATAGTAGCTCTTTCCGGAACCGACAGAGTTTTTACGCCTTCTCCGCAGTATTCGATTACTTTGCCAACTCCGCCCTTTACGGAAAGTCTTTTTAAAACTTCAAGTATAACGTCCTTTGCGGCAACCCAAGGCGAGAGCTTTCCCTTAAGCTCAACCTTTACTACCTTTGGACATGTTATATAATAAGCGCCGCCCCCCATTGCTACCGCAACGTCAAGACCGCCGGCGCCGATTGCAATCATACCGATTCCGCCGCCGGTGGGAGTATGGCTGTCGGAGCCGATAAGGGTTTTTCCGGGAATTCCGAAGCGCTCAAGATGTACCTGATGGCAAATGCCGTTTCCGGGACGTGAAAAATAAATACCGTGCTTTTTTGCAACGCTTCCGATAAAGCGGTGGTCGTCGGCGTTTTCAAAGCCGTTCTGGAGAGTGTTGTGATCTATATAAGCTACGCTTTTTTCAGTTTTAACTCTGGGTACTCCCATAGCCTCAAATTCCAGATAAGCCATTGTGCCGGTGGCGTCCTGCGTCAGAGTCTGGTCTATTCTGATACCGATTTCCTTTCCCTTGACCATTTCACCGTCTACAAGATGAGCTTTTAATATTTTTTCTGTTAATGTTAAACCCATTGCAATCAGTCCTTTCATGATTTTCTCTTTTATTGTACATCAAAATCATACTGTTTGTCAAGAATTTCACATATAATAGCGGAATTTACATTTTATCTTTTATTAATAATTCCTCCTTGCGCTTTACACATTGAAAAATAAATGGTATAATTTATATATGCAATTCTTGAAATCAAAAAATTTGAACGTAAAGCCGTAATGGCTGCAAAACGGAGAAAAAGTTAATGTCAATTTCAGCTATAATAGTATGCGGAGGAAGCTCGTCCAGAATGAACGGAGTCAACAAGCTTCTGCTTCCGCTGGGAAATACAAATGTTGCGGGGAGATCGATGCTTGCGTTCGAGCAGTGTCCGGAGGTCGGCGATATCGTAGTAGTCTGCCGGGAACGCGACAGGAAGGAACTTGAAAATACTGCCGAAAAGCTTGGAATAGCAAAGCTCCGAGGCTTTGCAGAGGGCGGCGGGACAAGGCAGGAAAGCGTTTTCAGCGGATTGAAAAAAATAAGCCCGGAAACGAGTCTTATAGCGGTGCATGACGGAGCGAGACCTCTTGTAAAGCCTGAGCAAATAGTAAGGACCGCCCGCGACGCCGAGGTTTTCGGCGCGGCTGTTCTCGGAGTTCCGGTTAAGGATACGATAAAGGTGGTAAACGACGGTCTTATAACTGATACGCCTTACAGACCGTCCCTTTATATTACGCAGACGCCTCAGATATTTAAACGCAGGATATATTTCGAGGCTGTGGACTTCGCCCTTGAGCACGGTCTTGATTTTACCGACGACTGTCAGCTTGCAGAGGCGATAGGCGTAAAGGTCTGCATGACTGAGGGAGGATATGAAAATATAAAAATAACCACTCCTGAGGATATTAAGATCGCAAATCTTCTTTTGGAGGAACAGATATGAGGATAGGACACGGATACGACGTACACCGGCTTGCTGAAAACAGGAGACTGGTTCTGGGCGGAGTTGAGATACCATATGAAAAAGGTCTTTTGGGACATTCCGACGCCGATGTTCTGACGCACGCCGTAATGGATTCTTTATTGGGCGCGCTTGCCCTTGGAGATATTGGCAAGCATTTTCCGGATACGGATCCTGACTTTAAGGGGGCGGACAGTATCGGCCTTCTTAAAAGAGTATGCGGCTTGGTGCGGGAAAAGGGCTACGCCTTAGGAAATCTCGACGCTACGGTTATAGCTCAGTCGCCTAAGCTTTCGCCCTATATAGAGCGGATGAGACAAAACATTGCCGATGCATGCGGATGCCATGTTTCCTTTGTAAGTATTAAGGCTACGACTGAGGAAGGACTTGGCTTTACGGGAGACGGCTCCGGGATTTCCGCGCATTGCGTCGCTCTTTTGACAAAATGTAACAACAGTGAAGCGGTCTTCATATAATGGTATAAGCGGAGGGATAACTCTCTTTCGCTGAAACTATAACGGGTGACAGCGTGAATTTTCACGCCGGATTGGAGACTGATATGAACAGAACAACAGTTACTATGCCCTCTGTCACTCATGCAATCAAAGCGCAGAGAAAGCTTGCTTCAATGGGCTATAAAAGCGAGATAAAAAGAGCCTCCAGAATTTCTGAGAGAGGCTGTACCCATGTTTTGATTGTAAACGGTGATCCCGGGGATGTTATCGCATTACTGAATAATAACAAAATAGAATACGGAAAGCTATTAAGCGGCGCGGGGGATTAAATGATCGTTAATTTTGATAATGCCGCTACGACCTTTCCGAAGCCCCCGGAGGTTAGGCGGGCATTAAACGAAGCGATCCTGCGGTACGGCGGAAACGCCGGCAGAGGAGGACACCGGCTGACCTTGGCCACGTCGGAAAAGGTGTATGACACAAGACAGTCGGCGGCTGATTTTTTCGGAGCTTCACCGGAAAACGTCGTTTTTACCCTGAACTGCACATATGCGCTGAACCTTGCTATTCAGGGAATTATGTCGGACGGCGGCCATATAATTATAAGCAGTATAGAGCATAATTCGGTTGCAAGACCGGTTTATGCGCTTTCAAAAAATAAGAACGTTTATTACAGCATCGCTCCTGCCTACGACGACGACGGCAGGTTTCTGGAATCCTTGAAGAGTCTTATAAGGCACGATACCAAGCTGGTTGTATGTACAATTGCGGGAAATGTAACCGGCAGAATAATGCCTGTCCGGGAAATAGCGGAAATCTGCCGAAAAAATAATATCTGCTTTATTGCCGACGGAGCGCAGGCATGCGGTATTCTTGACGTCGGTCTGTCAGACGGAATGAATATACTTTGCACTTCCGGTCACAAGGGGCTTTACGGGCCTTCCGGAACCGGACTCCTTATAAGCGACGGGAAGTTCAGGATAAATCCTGTTATTCAGGGAGGAACGGGCAGCTCGTCAATGAATCTTATACAGCCCGATTTTCTGCCGGATAGTCTTGAAAGCGGTACGCTTAACACGGCCGGAGTAATAGCGCTTAAGGCGGGCATTGATTTTGTCAGGTCCAAGGGAACAGAAAATATTTACGCTCATGAAAACAGATTATGTGAGAAATTTATAAGTCTGCTGGACAGGGAAAAAGTAGACGTATACAGAACCGAGGGAGTTAAATATGCTCCCGTGGTATCTTTTAATATAAAGGGTATGGCTCCCGAGGCTGCGGCAGAGGCTCTGAGCGACAGAGGCTATTGTCTGCGCGCGGGCTTTCATTGTTCTCCGATTGCCCATAAAACGCTCGGTACGGACGAGGGAACGGTAAGATTTGCCCCGTCTGTTTTCAACAATGAAAAGCAGGTATACGGTCTTGCGAACGAAATCAAAAAATTGTGTGAAAATTTATAAAAAACATTGAAATTATCTGTATTTATGATAAAATTATAATATGCGGAAATTTAAGAGGGGGATAACCCCTCATTACATAAAACCTGAAAGGAAGTGAATTATGTACGCTATTAAAAATGCTCTTAATATGGTGTGGAATGTAATACAATCCATTACGTTTATGGATATAATTGATATTCTTCTGATGTCATATCTGGTTTATCTTTTAATAAAGCTGGTCAGGGAAACGAGAGCCGGTCAGCTTATAAAGGGCATACTTTTTATTATCGCGGCTTACATAATCAGCAGTCAGCTCGGTCTTAAAGCAATATCATATATTATAAAAAGCACTCTTGATGTGGGACTGCTTGCTTTGCTTATCATGTTTCAGCCAGAAATCAGACGTGCTTTGGAAAAGGCCGGACGAACCAAGGTGGGCATTAATTTCCTTTCATTCGGAGAAAATTCCGACGAAACTTCGAGATGGAACACGGCCATTGAGGCTATATGCGACGCCTGCGTGGATCTTTCCGCTACAAAAACGGGCGCGCTGATAGTTATTGAAAGACAAACCAAGCTTGGAGAGCAGGTTGAAAACGGAATTGTATTGAACGCTGTTCCCAGCAAAGAGCTTTTCGGAAATATATTTTTTAAAAATACTCCGCTGCATGACGGAGCCGTTATAATCAGGGACGGAATGGTATTGGCGGCAGCCTGCTTTCTTCCTAAACCTCAAAAGGAGGAGCTTATTAATAAAAAGCTCGGCTCCCGTCACAGAGCGGCAATCGGAATGAGTGAGAATTCAGACGCTATTGTTATAGTTGTTTCAGAGGAAACCGGACATATTTCTATTGCAGAAAACGGAGGACTTACAAGCGATTATACAAGATTCAGGCTTAATGAATATCTCCGCGAGGCGCTCATACCCAAGCCTGCCGAGTCTAAGAAAAAACTCCCTATTAAAAGGAAACGGAATAAGAGGGATAAAAAATGAGGTACTTAAAAAATTTTAAAAATTATATTTTAAATTCATTAAATAATAATACGGCAATGATTATTTATTCAATTATACTTGCGATAATGGTGTGGTTTATAATATCAATCACCATTTATCCTACTACGCCCAAAACGTTCAGCAATATACCTTTGGAAATCGACATAACCGGAACCTCCGCGGAGGAAAATGATCTGAGCGTTATAAGCTGCTCTACCAAAAGCGTTACCGTGACCATTAAGGGAAACCGATCCAGCATAGGAAGCCTTACGGCAGACGATCTTGTGGCAAGAGCCGTCGTGGAGAATGTAAATTCCGCCGGTGAAAAATCTTTAGAGGTAAGCGTTAAAAGCAAGGATTCCAAGGTTAATTTTGAGGTGACTGAAATCAAGCCTTCGAAGATAGACGTAATGTTTGATAAAATAGATACGAGGGAATACGAGCTTTCTGTGAACGCTCCTAATATAACCGCGGCAGAGGGTCTTTACATGGACAGCAGCGAATTCAAGGCTACTCCCTCGGTAATAGAAATAACCGGACCGTCTACGCAGCTTGACAGCATTGACAAAGCGGAAATATATGTGGAGAACAAGCAGGAAATAAACACAGCCTATACCTTCCACAGCTCCGACGTCGTTCTTTATGATAAAAACGAATCCAAGATCAATACCGATAATCTGACGTTCGGTACTAAGGATTTTACCATTGATATACCCGTCTATATGCAGAAGGAGCTTGATCTAACGTATGATATACGATATGCTCCGGCAAACTTTGACATAAGCTCCCTGAATCTTGATCTGAGCGTTGATAAAATAAGCATTGCTTCGCCGAATACCGAGCTTGAAAAGATTGATAAATGGAATATCGGTTCTATACCGCTTTATGATCTTGACTGGGATTTTAACAAATCGTTTACAATTAAAATACCTGAAAATTATAAGGACATTTCAAACGTATCAATGGTTACGGCAAAGCTGAATCAGGACGGACTCGCTAAAAAAACGGTAACTGTAGACGAGATATCTGTTCTGAACGCACCGTCCGACTATAATTGCACTGTAAATACATATGGCCTTACCTTTGATATAATCGGTCCGGAGGAGGATATATCGGAGATTACCAATCAGGAAATACTGGTAACGGTTGATCTCCTGAAATATACTGTACAAAGCAGCACGTTTACTGCCGACGCTACCATAAGCTTTCCGGATTATGACAAGGTATGGGCGGTCGGATTGCAAAAGGTATCTATTACCGCTTCTCCGGTTACAAAATCGTCCGCCGAGTAATAAATAAAAAACTGCGCAAATAATAAGCGCAGTTTTTTTATTTATATATCAAGATCGGCGACGCTTTTGCTGTGAGATTTGACCTGATTTATAAGCGATCGGAAAATACCGTATACTCCAAGACCTGCGAACAGCAGTCCTATTATTATATTTTTTACAACTGTTGTCTGATATTCCGGTTCTTCTGTAAGCAGTATTTTTATATATTCGGGAATATCCGACAAAGAGCCGTAGAGCTCGCCGTTATTTATGTAATAGCCTAATTGAATTGCGTCTCCGAGAAACTGTGCGAATACAACGCAAACTATAATAATCAGAGCAAAAACCGGAATAATCGGCTTCTTGATTTTACCCCCGAATTTTTCATATCCTTTAACAACACCGAAGCCGATAAGCGCGCCGAGCCATCCTACAAACCATCCGAGAGCGTACACTATGGCCCACGGTATAGACGCCGCGAGACCGAATAAAATAGCTCCCGCAATTCCTTTTCCGGCGCCGGATTCGGCGGACGACGTCAGCTCCTCCGATTCTCTCATGCCGTTTATTATTTCTTCCGCACAGCCGCTGTGAAGTCTGACGGCACGTCCGCGAATAAGCTTTGCTGTGGCTGTCGGATCAAGACTGTTCTTGCAGTGAGGACAGACGTCCGCTTTTACGCCCCAGACCGAGAGCTCAGGAAAAAATTCATTGATAAAGCCGTCAATACGCTTTATAGTTCCGATACCGTCAAAAAATCTGATATAGATATATTCCGGCTTGATTTCAAAGGCGTTCAGCTTATATTTTTTTCTGAGGCTATCGGCGGCGGCAGAAATACATTCAAACGCCTCTCCGTCCGTATAAGCGGAAATATAAATATCCTTGTATCCGCCTCCGTCGCTGAGCGTTACGGTATATCCGCAAATTTTACCGCAGCATACTCCGTTTATTGCCTTCAGACCTTTTGCTGCGCCTAACTTCTTATAGGCTTTGCTTATCATGTAAAATTCCCCCATTTTTTAAAAATTTACAGACCTATAATAACATATTCTGATATATTTGTCAATAATTATATCTTAACTGCCAAATCGACGTTATTTTGAAAAATTTACGGAAATGTGCTATAATAATTTTATTATAAAAAAACGGAGGTAGTCCATATGAAAAAATTAATTGCCGTATTGGGAAGCTCCCGTCCGGGATCAATATCAATGAAAGCGGCCGAGGCTTTTATCAAGGGTGCCGAGGAGGCCGGTTACAGTACGGTCGTTTTTAACGTGAACGATATGAATTTAAAGGGCTGCACAGGCTGTAAAAGCTGTCGCAGTAACGGTGTCGACTGTGTTATCAACGATGATATGCGTAATTATTTAAATGAGCTTCATTCGGCGGACGCTCTGCTTATAACTTCGCCGAATTATTATGCTCAGATTGCCGGCCCGATGATAACCTTTATGAACAGGCATTATTGCCTGAGCAATCCGGATAAAACCTCAAGGATTAAAAACGGTATTAAGCTTTCGGCCATCTTTTCACAGGGCGCGCCGAAGGATTATCCTAAATATACGCCGGTATACGATTGGTATACGGGAACGTTTATATCCAAGGGAATGAACCTGTATTTTAAGCGGGTAATTGGAGGCGACAGCGACCTGGACGCCGTCTGTCTTGAGACCTATAATGCCGGAAGGCTGCTGTAATGCTTGATCCTGAAATAAGGGAAGCCCTTTTTCTTTATCTTGATTATAATTTCGGAAAGCACAGAACGTTTGAGGAAATTCCCATTAACAATTCCCGCGCAGATATTTTTGCCGTAACCGACAGGGGGCTTATCGGATTTGAAATAAAAAGCGACGCAGATACATATGCAAGGCTGAAGTCTCAGGTAAAAAACTATGATATATTTTTTGACTGCAATTATCTTGTAGTCGGCAAGAGCCATAGAAGGGGAGCTGAAAAGCATGTTCCGGATTATTGGGGGATAATATGCATTTCTGATGAATCAGGCGGAAATGTGGAAATTATAAGACATCATGGAAGCAATCCTAAATGCAGACTGAAAAAGCAGCTTGAATTTCTATGGAAGCGAGAGCTGAGCCATATTCTTAAAAGGTTCGGTATGCCGGCTTATTTACAGAAAAGCAAAGCCTTTGTCCGTGCCAAGCTGACGGAGAGGATTCCTGAGGAATTTTTAAGGGAGCAGCTTTACGAGGAGCTTTTTGAAAGGGACTATACGCTGCTGTAGTAAACAGGACTGTTACATGGGGAAGCATAACTGAGGATTTGAGAACAAGTGTAACGGGCAATCGGTATGGCGGATTAATAGTATCTTGTATTTTAGCTTTTATTATTACTCAAAGATATATATATGGCCAAAATGTCCGCGGACTTAGCATGATTAATATAAGCGAAAAGATTTTGGAACAATTTACCTTTTTACAGTATTTCACTCAATTTGTTTTTTCAAATTTGGTACGACGCATATTAAATTTAAAAGCCGACGCAGTTTTATCGGAATCATCAAACGAAGGCTTCCGATTTCTTGTTTTACTGCGTATCGGCTTTTTTGTTATTAAATTCTAATAAAGGGACGGAAAAATATTATAAGCGGCGGTACAGCATTTCAACTGCACCGCCGCCTGTAATAACAATTTATTATAATACCTCGACTGAAATTTACCTTTTTTACACCTTTCTGACCGATACGATTATTGCCGTCAGCGCAGTGCATATAAGGTTATAGATAAGGAGCCATGAGGGAGAAAGATCGGCAAACGCTCCGAGCAGGCAGTGAAGAGAAACAAGTCCGAGTCCCAGCAGAGCGGAAACAGACTGTAGAATCACTCCCGCCGACACGGTTTTTCTAATGGACTTTGTTCCCAGCAGCAGCTGTACAAACGAAGTGAATTTACCGGAGCATGCCATAGAAGTACTGATCTTTTTTGTCCTTCTTGTTTCAGCGTCAAAATCCTTCATCATTCGTGTAGGAATTATTTTAAGCAGTTCGTCGGTAAAGCCGAACAGTTCAGAAATTCTGTTAATTGTTATAAAGGGATCGATTGTTTTTATAATAACCGCCATGTCATGCTTTTCAAGCTGTTTCATGGATTTTTTTATAGAGTCTCCGGCCGTTATTTCTATAATAAACATTGCCGCTAAATTTCCGGAAACGGAAAGATAAAGCGCGTCCTTGCCGTTTTCGGTAAACTCCGATTCCTTGGTCTTAGTCGGAATTCCCTCGATATTGTGACTGTTCATAAGCTCGCGGTTTCCGAAAAGTATCCGCTTGTTATTTATCCAGCCGCAGAGTCCCATAGAATCTTCGTAAACAAAGTTTTCCACGCGGCTTAGTATATTTTCCTTTCCTGATATGACGTCGGAGAAAAGCTCCTTGAGAATACTGCCCGCATGAGCGGTAAGACTTGCCGCGTCAAGCAGAGCCTCGTCTATTTTTGTATCGGAGAAAAGCTTTATCGAACAAAGGCGTATCGAGCCGGCAGGAAACAGCGTATCTGCGTCGATCATTACTGAGTTTGCGTCGTAAAAATCCTCGACGCTTTGGTAGCCGAGCATAATGCCGTGGTTTCTCATATATTTTTTTGACGCCTTGCCGAGAGGAATGTTGGCTATAAGCGGCATCGCCATACAAGAGCATGCGCTCAGATAAAGAGTGAAAATAGAAAGCGCAAAGACTGCTGCGGCAGAGTCGGCGGTTTGCACCTTTATAAACGTAACGGCAAGGGAAGCCAGCGCAGAAATGACGATTATTATGGGTACCAGCGCCCTGCAAAGCTTATCCCCGCTGTCAGTGGAAAAGGTGTATTTTGAAAAATCCTTAATAAAGTTAGTTCTTTTCATTGTGACTAAAACGGGAAAATCTCCTATCGTACCTCTGGTAAAGCTTTCCGCCTTGGCGTCGTCCTCGACGCATACGATAGCATGTTTGTTTTTATCCTTTGTTACAAAATCAAAATTAAGCTCGGCTCTTTGGAGAATAAGTCTTTTCCCCATAGCGTTAAAGAACATCAGCATTACCGCAATCGGAGTGTATATGTAGACGGCGCCGTCAAAAATAAGCTTTGGATTTATAACGCATGCAAGGGACGCCGCGGCGCAGGAGAGCGATGAGAACGCGGCAAGGCTGTCGGTATCCGCTTTGAATTTTATAAGATTCAGAAGTCCGCTTTTTACCGTATCCATAGAAACCATCATAGAAAGCAGTGCGATAATAAGCTGTACACAGGAAAAAACCGCGGGATTTTTTCTTGTAAGAAGCTCCGGCACAGGCAGGCTTATCAGCTCTCCCACTGAAATAAAGGTTACGAATACAAGAAGGACTGCAAGCACCGCTAATCTGAATGAAAGGCTTACCTTAAGATCGGTAATTGAGCGCCGGATTTCTCCTGCGTCTTCAAAGCTGTCATAATCCTTGATGGCGCCGTTGTCCGTCTTGGTCTCGTTTTTCCTTTCATCCGTATTGACGGTGCGAAGGTTTGAAACGTCGATCTCCACGTCAAGAGCCTCGGGATCGGAATCGGCTGAAAGATTTACCGCTTTCTTCTTTTCGGGAGAATTTTTCCGTTCAGTATCTTCCGGGGCTACTACAAACTTAGCCTTTTTTTTCTGCGGTTTTGTATAAATGCCGTCCGGCGATTCCTTTTCATAGGTAAACTCGGGCTGTTTCTTTTTTCTGCGCTTGACGCGCATTTCCTTGGCGCGGGTTGAATCGCTCATCTTCCTTACCTTCGGAGCGTATTCCTCGTCGGAAGCGTTTTGCGTAACGACCGCGCCGTCGTAATATTTTATTTCATCAGTCGGCCTCGGCGGCAGATCGGCAGGATTTTTTTTCACTTCTTTAACGGAATTTATGTAGGATACGTTCGGTCTGCCGATATCTGCAACCTGAAATTTCCCCGATCTGTGACTGGGCGACGGTCTTTTTGCCGGAGCGTTTATCTGTTCAAGCTCTTTTACGCTGTATGTAATGGTTTCATCCGGAATACCTCCGGAGGGTATTTTAATATAACCCGTGTCCTCGATTTTTCCCGTCTGTCCATTGCTTTTAATTTCAGTTTTAACGGCGGTTTTATTCTTAACGGCGGATTTATGTTTTTCTTCGCCGGAATATTCGTTCAGTATATCGTCAAGCGTGTAATTTTTTGGCATCTTTATCAATCTCCAGTTATAATTTATTCCTTTGTCTTACAGCCTCGTACATAAAGATACCTGCCGCTACCGACGCATTAAGCGACGTGATTTTGCCGTGCATAGGCAGTCTGAGCAGGAAATCGCATTTTTCTTTTAAAAGTCTTCCCATACCGGAGCCTTCCGAGCCGATAATCAGAGCAATGCCGCCGCTGAGATCGACGCCGTCGTAGCTTTCGCCTGAGGCGTCGGTGCCGTAGATCCATACTCCGTTTTTCTTGAGGGTATCGACGGCGGTCGAGAGATTGGAAACCCGCGCGACAGGCAGCCAGCTTGCCGCTCCGGCCGAGGTTTTGAATACGGTGGCGTTCAGGGAAGCGCTTCTGCGCTTAGGGATGATAACGCCGTCCGCTCCGGCGGCTTCTGCGGTTCTTATTATGGCTCCGAGATTGTGTGGATCTTCTATTTCATCGCATATTATAATAAAAGGGCTTGTTCCCTTTTTAACGGATATTTGAAGGATATCCTCGACAGTTACATATTCAGCGCATGCGCCTGAGGCGGCTACGCCCTGATGGGATTTGCCGCCTGTAAGCTGGTCGAGCTTACGGCTGTCGACGTCTTTTACCACGGCTCCGGAATTCCTTGCCATCGCGCGTATTTTACCCAGTATTCCACCGTTTCCGCAGATGTACACGGCGTCCAGAGGAGCTCCTGACCTAAGAGCTTCTAAAACCGGATTTCTTCCGCATATAATATTATTATCGTTGAAATTATCGTTGTTCATCAAATCAGTCTTTCATGTTATAATTTATTTGTCCGTCCGTAAAAGCGGGCGGATATCCGAAAATATTTCAAATATCTATAATTATAACATTATTACAAAAAAATTACAAGTGCATAATTAAGGAGATTTAAGCATTATTTCACGAAAACCGAAAAAACAAGCCAGACTCCCGCGCCTGCGGCAAGAACGGCGGCGGTTATTAGCGACGCCTTCAGAAATACCGCGTATTTCGGCGGCTTGGGGCTTAAGCTTCTTATAAGCTCCTGAGCCTCATGCTTCATAAGCTTATACGGTATATTGGTCATATTCGGTTTTAAATATAAAACTGCCTTTTCGAAATACAAGCTCTGCGGATTATTGATTTCAAGCACTTTTTTGTTAACGCCCTTTATCATTTCTGCCTCCTGAAAGTTTTCTCGGTCTTATTGTTGCCTGAAATTACCTTTATATACAGATTGTAAAAGTTTTTTGTTCAATTAATTGTTGAAAACCTTGTGGAAAGGGTGGAAAACTGCCCGAAATCATGTTGAAAACTCTGTGGAGAAAGTGGAAAAGTCCGTAGTTTCCAAATTCTTAGGTTGTTGAAAACAAATATTACTTCCAGTAAATACAAAATGTAACTTTAATTTTACCGATTTGTAACATTTTTAAGCGGTAACAGTATCTTTTTTTGATTTTTCAAGGTTTCTTATATAATGGAATAGATATTGCTGGGCTATGCCTTCTATTCCCTTGGCCTCGTCGGGAAGTCCTTCAGGATAATAGTTATCCATTACCCGCTTTATCCAGACGTCGATCGGAAAGGCTTCCGTTTTATACATTCCGAACAGCAGAACGCATTCCGCAACCTTCGGTCCTACTCCTTTGATCGTCATAAGACGCTTTCTTGCGTTTTCTATAGTCATATCAGGTATCGCCTCAAGCTCAAGGGAGCCGTCCGCCGTTTTTTCCGCCGCGTCGATAAGGTATTTAGCACGAAATCCTGACCGCAGGAAGCCGAGGCTTTCAACCGTTTCTGACGCAAGCTCGGAGGGCGACGGGAAATGACCGTAATGCAGGCACAGCCGGGATATTATTCCCTTGATGCGCGGTATATTATTATTCTGGGAAATTATAAACGAGCATAGGCATTCCCATTTATCCTGCTTTAGCAATCTTATTCCTCCGGCAAATTCGCAGGCCTTACGTAGTGTTTCGTCGGCGGACAAGCGAATTTTTACCGCGCCGTAATCTGTTGAGAGATCGAAATAATCGGCCCAGACGTTTAGAAAATCTTCTTCGCTTGTATTATGAAGTATGAATCGATCTCCGTCGTGGGAAATAGTCAGCGGACGGTCGAGAAAATAGCCGGAATATGTACAGTCATACTCGCTCTGCACTTTTTCCCATCGAAATGCCTGACCGCAGTCGAGAGTTTCGTCAAGATCAAAATCAGGCTGATATAAAATTATTTCGTTATCATGTACTTTATAATTCATGGCTTTGCACCTCCGTTTATAAAATTATACATTATTTGCTTTAAATTTACAATATTTATATTTCGGAAAAATTATCATTCTGAAATTTTTCTTATACTTTGTTACGCCGCGGTTGACAAACGGAGCTTAAACCGATATAATCTTAATAAAAAAAGGAGAGGGCTATGAAAAAACTGGTTATAATGATTTCGGCAATTATTTCAGTACAACTGCTGTTTTCGGCCTGCGATAAAATAAACGACAAGGAAGTTATAAACGGCGGAGCTGATATATCCGAATATTCCTCTGAAGGAGATGAAACACGGGAGCCTACGCTTGCACAGCGCGACAGGTCGGCGGACGCGGAAACGGATTTTGTTTTTGACGATGCCGGACTGCTGTCCGAATCGGATTATTCTAAGCTTAACGAATATACCGCGTGGCTTTCTGAAACCTTTAAAATAAACGCCGCAGTTGTAACAGCGTCTGATATAGGAGAGAAAACTCCGGAGGAATATGCGTCGGATTATTACAATGAGCTTTACGGCGGTTCAAACGGCGTCGTGTTTCTCGTGAACGACGATACCGGAGAAGATTATCTGCTGAGAAACGGCGCGCCGTCGCTGTTCATATCAGAGAGCGGTATTGAAATGCTGTTTTCTGAAATATCGCCTCTGCTGGTTACCGGTCAATATTCCGACGCTGTACAAAGGACTCTTGAATATATCGAGCTTTCCCTTCCGGAATTTGCTATTGACCGTACCAATAAGCTTTCCAAGGAGGATATTCTCGACATAAACGATATATTGTCTTCAGCCTGCGGCGACGACGAAAGCCTTTCAATGATATTTATCGGCGATATAGGCGACAGGAAGATTGAGGATTACGCCGAGGAGCAGGCGGACAAATATTTCAAGGACGGTTCTGACTGCGCTTTAATGATAGTGAATACTGAAAAGGGAGAGTATTATATCTGTGGTCAGGGAAGCTTCAGCTCATTAGAGGAGGGCTTAGACAGTATCGGCGATTCCGTAGCCGAGTGTATGACCGAAGCGGACGGTAAAAAAAGCTTTGACTATTTAAAATCTGCTGAAATTTTTGCGAATTTTGCCGGTCAATGATATTTTTTTCACATTTTCCATTGCTTTTTTTAATGATATGAGTTATAATAATTTTGTTAGTATTTAACGGGTCCGTTTAAAAGAATTTAAGTCTTTAATACTTAATCAGAGGACTGGCTCGAAATTTTAGGAGGACGAAAAATGTTAGTTTCAGCTAAAGAAATGCTTAATAAGGCGAGAGACGGAAAATATGCGGTTGGACAGTTCAACATCAACAATCTTGAATGGACAAAGGCTATTCTTCTGACAGCTCAGGAATGCAGTTCACCGGTTATTCTCGGCGTTTCAGAGGGCGCCGGAAAATATATGTGCGGCTATAAGACGGTCGTTGGAATGGTTGAGGGCATGATTAAGGAGCTTAATATAACGGTTCCTGTGGCTCTTCATCTTGATCATGGTTCCTTTGAGGGCGCGAAAGCATGTATCAACGCAGGCTTTTCATCAATTATGTTCGACGGCTCCCATTATCCTATCGAGGAAAATATCGCTAAAACCACAGAGCTTGTTAACGCATGCAACGTTCTCGGTCTTTCTATAGAGGCTGAGGTAGGCTCTATAGGCGGCGAAGAGGACGGAGTTATAGGCGCCGGAGAATGCGCTGATCCGGACGAATGCAAGGCAATTGCCGATCTCGGAGTTACAATGCTTGCGGCAGGTATAGGCAACATTCACGGAAAATATCCGGAAAACTGGGCAGGTCTTTCGTTCGAAACGCTTGCGGCGGTTAAGGAAAAGGTGGGAGATATGCCGCTTGTACTTCACGGCGGAACAGGAATCCCGTCAGATATGATAAAGAAGGCTATTTCACTTGGCGTTGCTAAAATCAATGTAAATACGGAATGCCAGCTTGCATTCCAGGAAGCGACAAGAAAATATATTGAAGAGGGCAAGGATCTCCAGGGCAAGGGATTCGACCCGAGAAAGCTGCTTGCGCCCGGATTCGAAGCTATCAAGGCTACAGTTAAGGAAAAGATGGAGCTGTTCGGTTCTATCGGCAAGGCATAATTACAAGCGGATATAAAGAAATTACCCGTCAGCGCAAGCTGACGGGTTGAATTTTTATAAAGACGTGAAAAAACGCTGTTTTACTTCGAACGTTTCTTCAGGCTTGATCTCACGATAGCCGGTAACATTGTCAGGAAGAGAAAGATTAGGAGCGTCGATCATAGCTGTCATAGGCTCGGGACAGAAATAACCGTTGAAGCCCCTGTCATTCCAGATTATCCAAAACCCGTATTCGTCGGAAACCTCATAGCAGATTTTCTTTCCGCTTTCTATATCCTCGGCTATAACGCCGTGGAATTCCTGTCCATTAAGACGGGCGGAGCCTGTAACGTACATTTCATTGTCAATATTCTGGAGAACCGGCATTCTCCTGCCTTCCACATATTCCTTATCCGTTTCCGAAAGCTCCGTCAGATTTTCTGTCGGCAGACAGCGGCTGTTAAGCTCGCATCTTTTTAAAGCGGGAACGGTCAGACGGATATTTTCTTCTTTTCCTCCATCGACAAACGGCGAATTGATCGTCGTATGAGTCGCAAGGGAAATCGGAAGCATTTTATCAGAAAGATTTGTTATATTGAGCTTGTATTCCAGTCCGCGGTCGGAAAGCGCAAATTTGAAATCTGCTCTGAATTTCAGCGGAAAATATTTAAAAAATTCATCGTTTTCATCATATAAGTAGCTTGTTTCCGCGCAAGCGCAGTTATCGTCCGCGCTGTGACTGACAAGCGTGTGCGCGCGTTTTTGCAGAAAACCGTGTATGTGGTTGTTAAACGGTGCTTTCTCGTTTATAGGCAAATGATAAACGGCGTCGGAGGTTTTTAATACTCCGTCGGCAAATCTGTTGGGAAGATACAGTGTTGGAAGTCCCCAGACCTCTGCTGACTGCTTTATGGCTTCGGCAGGGTTATCCTTCTTGAAGCGAAAAAATTCGACTCCGTTTTTATCGTCGTGCAGACGAATTACATTTGAACCGATTTCATAAGCGATCACAGCGGTATAGCCTCCGGCGGAAAGCTCGGCAACCGGCGTTCCGTTGAATTCGGTAAGCCTTGTATAATTCATAAGTTTAATTCCCCTTTTCAAAATATTTATAAACCTGCTGGACGTTGCCTTAATTTTATCATATGGCGCGTTTAATTTCAAGTAGATACCGATAATTTATTTTTATCCTTTTTTCTTAATGCCATAAATCATAAAAAAATGTTGTAAATTTACGGAATATATTATATAATGTAAAAAATAACTTAAATTAAGGAGCCGGATATATGGAAAAAATGAATCCGCCGCAGATAAGCGGTACGTTAAGAAAATTTGCGTTAAGAGTTCCCGCTGTAATAAGCGAATGCAGCGGAATCATTATATTCGGGAAAAAAATTAAATCTCTCGTTTTTACTACGGACGTCTGTATAATCAGAAACGTAAACGCAGACGCTGTGATCGCCGTTTATCCATTTACTCCTCAGCCGATAATTACTCAGGCTCTTATGATGGCTGCGGATATACCTGTTTTTGCGGGAGTAGGCGGCGGACTTACAAGCGGAAACAGAGTCGTTAATCTTGCTCTTTTTGCGGAGATGCAGGGAGCCGCGGGCGTTGTTGTGAACGCTCCGACGTCAAACGACATAATATCCAAGCTCAACGCGCAGATTGATATACCCGTAATTGTGACGGTTGTTAATGAAAGCGTTGATTTTAAAGAACGCGTAAAGTCCGGCGCTACTATTTTTAATGTATCCGCCGCTAAAAACACAGCTTCAATTGTAAGAGATATACGCCGTGAATTTCCGGAATTTCCGATAATAGCGACCGGGGGCCCGACAGACGAGTCGATACTTGAAACAATAGAAGCCGGCGCGAACGCTATTACATGGACGCCGCCCACAAGCGGAGACGTTTTTAAGGGAATCATGGAGGCATACCGCGAAAATAAACCTCATCCCTGACGAATGAATATGAATATATAATTATTTATGCATAATTTATGCATAAAATTATAAATATTTGCATAATTATGCAATTTTGTACTTGACATTTGCTTTCAAAGGTGTATAATGTAAGTAACGACTGAAAGAATTTTAAATATGGAGGAAGCTCAAATGAATAAATCTGCATCAAAAAAAGATATAAAAAAGGTGGTTTTAGCTTATTCAGGCGGTCTTGATACGTCTATTATTATTCCGTGGCTTAAGGAAAACTATAATAACTGCGAGGTTATCGCCGTTTCAGGGGACGTAGGTCAGGACAGCGAGCTGGAAGGACTTGAGGAAAAGGCGTTAAAGACAGGCGCTTCAAAGCTTTATATAGAGCATCTTACAGAGGAATTTATTACAGACTATGTTTTCCCGACTGTTCAGGCGGGAGCAGTGTATGAAAACAGGTATTTGCTCGGAACCTCTTTCGCGCGTCCTATAATTGCGAAAAGGATTGCGGAAATTGCTGTTGCAGAGGGCGCGGACGCTATTTGTCACGGCTGTACGGGAAAGGGCAACGATCAGGTGCGTTTTGAGCTTGCAATCAAGGCCTTTGCTCCGGACATGGAGATTATAGCTCCGTGGAGAATCTGGGATCTTAAATCAAGAGACGAGGAAATTGATTATGCAGAAGCTCACAATATTCCGCTGAAGATTAACCGTGAAACAAATTATTCTAAGGACAAAAACATCTGGCATCTTTCACATGAAGGCCTTGACCTTGAGGATCCGGCAAACGAGCCTATGTATGAAAAGGAAGGCTTTCTTGAGATGGGAGTTTCTCCTATACAGGCTCCGGATAAGCCGACATACGTTACTATCCACTTTGAAAAAGGCGTTCCTACGGCAATCGACGGCAAGGAGATGGGCGCTGTTGAAATCGTGAAAACACTGAACAAGCTCGGCGGTGAAAACGGAATAGGTCTTGCGGATCTTGTTGAGAATCGTCTTGTGGGAATGAAATCAAGAGGCGTTTATGAAACTCCGGGCGGCGCTATTCTTTATCATGCTCACGAGGTTCTTGAAACTATTACCATTGACAAGGAAACTGCCAGAATGAAGCAGTATATCGGAATTAAATTTGCGGACATCGTTTATAACGGTCAGTGGTATACTCCTTTGCGCGAGGCTCTCAGCGCATTTGTTACCGAAACTCAGAAAACAGTTACAGGCGACGTTAAGCTCAAGCTTTACAAGGGAAATATAATAAATGCCGGCGTTACGTCTCCTTATACTTTATACGATGAAGAGGTTGCGACGTTTGACGCCGACGAGGTTTATAATCAGGCTGACAGCGCAGGCTTTATCAACCTGTTCGGACTTCCGATCAAAGTAAAGGCAAAGCTTGACCAGAAGAGAAATAATAAGCAATAATTTAATTCTAATATTTGAGAAGCTAATATAATATCAATAACGGGCGGACATATTCTGTTCGCCCGTACTCGCTTTAAATCATAAACCGAAAGGACTTAAACCATGGCAGACAAAATGTGGGCGGGAAGATTCTCTAAGGAGGTTGACGAAACGGTCAACGCGTTTAATTCTTCCATATCCTTTGACGGAAGAATGTACCGCCATGATATAAAGGGAAGCGTCGCTCATGCGGAAATGCTGGGTGAATGCGGAATAATTTCCAGGGAGGACAGCGACGAAATAATTAAGGGATTAGAGGGAATACTTTCCGATATTGACAGCGGCAGGCTTGAAATGGATATGACTGCCGAGGATATTCACATGTTTATTGAGGCCGAGCTTACAAAACGGCTTGGAGACGTGGGAAAAAGACTTCATACTTCCCGTTCAAGAAACGATCAGGTTGCGTTGGATACCCGTTTATATCTGAGAGATGAAATTGAAGAGATAAAAGGGCTTTTGCTGAAGCTGGAGGAAGTATTGTGCGAATTGGCCGGTAAGCATACCGATACAGTTATGCCGGGGTATACCCATCTTCAGAGGGCGCAGCCGGTAACGCTGGGACATCATCTTATGGCATATGCCCAGATGTTTTCAAGAGATCTCGGACGTCTTGACGATACCCGTAAAAGAATGAACGAAAGTCCGCTTGGCTGCTGCGCCCTTGCCGGTACGACTTATTCCATTGACAGATATATGACGTCGGACGCTCTCGGCTTTGACAGACCTATGATTAACAGCCTTGACGGCGTTTCGGACAGGGATTTCTGCGTCGAGTTAAACTGCGCTATATCTCTTATTATGACGCATCTGTCGAGATTTTCCGAGGAAATTATTATGTGGTGCTCATGGGAGTTCAAATTTATTGAGCTTGACGACGCATACGCCACAGGATCGTCGATTATGCCGCAGAAGAAAAATCCAGATATAACCGAGCTTATCAGAGGAAAGGCAGGCAGAGTAAACGGAAATTTAATGACGCTTTTGTCGATGCTTAAGGGTCTTCCGCTTGCATATAACAAGGATATGCAGGAGGATAAAGAGGCTGTGTTTGATTCCGTTGACAACGTAAAGCTTTGCCTTAAAACCTTTATTCCTATGCTTGAAACAATGAGAGTCAATAAGGATAAAATGCGGGCGGCCGCGGCGGGCGGTTTTATAAACGCTACCGACTGCGCGGACTATCTTGTCAAGAAGGGCATGCCTTTCCGGGACGCTTATAAGATTTCGGGAAGACTTGTTGCGGAGTGTATAGATAAAGGACTGACGCTTGAAACTCTTCCGCTTGAAAGCTACAGGGAGCTATCAGGGCTTTTCAGCGAGGATATTTACGACGCTATCAGCCTTGAAACCTGCGTTAAGGAGAGAAGCTCCTTTGGAGGCCCGTCGCCGGAGTCGGTTATCAGACAGATTGAGATAACCCGTGAACGGCTTGGTGTGTATTATGAATAAAAAACATGTCGGATTTATAATAGCGCTGACGATTGCCGCTATGCTGATTTGGATTATCGGCGAGGTTCTGATAGTAGCGGTGTTCAAGCTGAGCGGAAAGTTCTCTGTCGGCTGGACTATCATCATGATAGTCGTTACTCTTGCTGTCAGTCTCTGGAAGGGCTTAAAGGATGAAAGCGATAAAAACAGCAGAAAATGGTAGATGAATTGGAGAATTAAGATGGCTGTAAAGGTTTATATAGACGGTCAGGAGGGTACGACCGGACTGAAAATACTTGAAAGATTTGAAGGCAGAAACGATATAGAGCTTTTGAAAATTGACGGCGAAAAGAGAAAGGATCCGGCTGAGAGAAAAAGGCTTATCAATTCAGCAGATTTTGTTTTTCTCTGTCTGCCGGACGCGGCTGCAAGAGAGGCGGTTTCGTTTGTTGAAAACAATCATGTGAGGATTATTGACGCTTCAACGGCTCATAGAACCGATCCCGGCTGGACCTACGGCTTTCCGGAGCTTTCTCCGGAGCACAGGGAAAAAATTCGTAATTCAAAGAGGGTTGCCAATCCCGGCTGCTATGCCAGCGGATTTATATCCATTTGTTATCCGCTTGTTAAGGCCGGAGTTTTGCCACAGTTTTACCCTGTTTTCGCGTATGCGACGTCAGGATACAGCGGAGCCGGCAAAAAGGCTATCGCCGCCTATGAAAGCGACGATAAGCCGGAGGAGCTTTTAAGTCCGAGACAATACGCTCTTGATATGAACCACAAGCATCTGCCTGAAATGCAGAAAATTTCAGGTCTTGCATATAAGCCGATGTTTAATCCGATTGTTGACAATTATTACAGCGGTATGGTTGTTTCGATTCCTTTGCAGGGCAGACTTCTCCAGAAAAGGTTCACTCCGGAACAGATCAGGGACGTTTTGTACGATAACTATAAGGATTCGAATTTTGTCGAGGTCAAGCCGGCGGGAAGCGAATGTGTGCCTGACGGATTTCTTACATCTAACGGTCTCAGCGGAACAAACAGGATGGAGATTTATGTGTTCGGAGACAACGACCAGATGCTTTTGTGCTCAAGGCTTGACAATCTCGGAAAAGGCGCGTCGGGCGCCGCGGTTCAGTGCCTTAATATTATGATGGGTATTGATGAAACTACGGGGCTTATATAATTAAAAACTAAATTCTTTAAGGAAGATACTATGATTGAAAAGGTTAAATTTGACGGCTTTAAATATATTGACGGAGGAGTTTGCGCCGCGCAGGGATTTAAGGCTAACGGAATACAGTGCGGATTGGCGCATGAGGGAGCGACTGTGGGAAAAAAGAAAAACGATCTTGCCGTTATTATAGCCGACAGGGTATGCTCGGCCGCAGCCGTATATACTACAAATAAGGTGAAGGGCGCTCCGATAGCCGTTACTAAGAAAAATATTTCCGACGGCAGGGCAATGGGCGTAATCGTAAATTCAGTGAATGCAAATACCTGCAATGCGGACGGTCCGGAGAAGGCGCGGAAAATGTGTGAGCTTGCGGCCGGTGAATTCGGATTGAAGCCCGCTGATTTCATAGTTGCGTCAACGGGGGTAATCGGTCAGCCTCTTCCGATAGAGCCGATTGAAAAGGGGATTTCGGAGCTTTGCAGAGGCGTTAGCTATGAAGGCAACGCCGCGGCTGTCGAGGCCATAATGACCACCGATACTCAGCCGAAGGAGGTTGCCGCAGTATTTGAAATCGGAGGAAAAAAATGCGTTATAGGCGGAATGCTTAAAGGCAGCGGAATGATACATCCGAATATGGCTACGACGCTTACGTTTATAACTACAGACGTTTCAATTGCTCCTGAATATCTTCAGAGGGCGCTGAACGACGTTGTAAAAGATACTCTTAATATGGTGAGCGTGGACGGAGATCAGTCTACTAACGATATGTGCTGCGTTATGGCGGACGGTATGGCGGGCAATAGTGAAATAAAAAGTGAAAATGAAGATTTTGAAAAATTTGAAAACGCTCTTTACGTCGTTATGATGAACCTTGCAAGAATGATGGCAAGGGACGGAGAGGGCGCAACAAAGCTTGTCGAGTGTATATGCGCCGGAGCGGACGACCTTAATACGGCCCGTATTGTTGCCAAATCAGTTATTACTTCGAGCCTATTTAAAGCCGCAGTTTTCGGAGAGGACGCTAACTGGGGAAGGATACTTTGCGCCGTAGGATACGCCGACGCAGAGTTTGATATAGATAAGGTCGACGTAGATTTGGCGTCGAATGCCGGAAAAATTGCCGTATGCAGAAACGGCTCGGGAGTTCCGTTTTCGGAGGAGGCAGCTAAAGAAATACTTTCGGAGGAAGAGATCAAGGTTATCGTTTCTATCGGCGAAGGGGAATATTCCGCCGCGGCGTGGGGCTGTGACCTTACCTATGATTATGTCAAAATCAACGGGGATTACCGTTCTTAAAAACGCGGGAGAATTTAGAATTATGGAAATATCAAATAATATAAGGGCAAAGGTTCTGATGGACGCGCTGCCTTATATACAAAATTATAATAATAAGATAATTGTAGTGAAATACGGCGGTAACGCCATGACTAACGATGATCTCAAGCAGGCCGTTATGAGCGACATTGTGCTGCTGTCTTTGGTAGGAATCAAGGTTGTGCTGGTCCACGGCGGCGGTCCGGAAATAAGCGACATGCTCAAAAGGCTCAATATTGAAAGCAGATTTATAAACGGACTCAGATATACGGATAAGGACACCATAGATATAGTAAAAATGGTTCTTGCAGGCAAGGTGAACAAGGAGCTTGTGGCTTTGCTTGCCGAGCATAAGGGAAATGCCGTAGGACTTTGCGGTATTGACGGAAAAATGCTTATCGCTGAGAAAGCGGAGGGTGAAAACGGGGAGGATCTCGGCTTTGTGGGAAATATAAAAAGGGTGAACACAAAGCCTATAAGAGACGCTCTCAGCAACGGCTGCATTCCCGTTATAGCTACCGTCGCATGCGGAACGGACGGTCAGACCTATAATGTAAACGCCGATACTGCCGCCTCCAGAATAGCCGCGGAGCTTGGAGCGGAAAATCTTATACTTATGACGGATATTGCCGGATTGCTGAGAAACAAGGAGGATCCGAATACTCTTATACCCTTTGTCAATGTCAGCGAGGTACCGTTTATGAAAAGGCAGGGAATTATTTCCGGAGGAATGATTCCGAAAATTGACTGCTGCGTAGAGGCCGTAAGACGCGGCGTGAAAAAAACGTCTATAATAGACGGAAGGGTTCCGCATTCTATTCTTATAGAGATACTTTCAAGCGAGGGTATCGGCACACAGTTCAGATAATATGGAAATGCTTTTTAAAATACTGCCGTTTGCGCTGGGGTTAATATTGACGCTGACGGGAGCGGTTATCGCTCTGTACCGCAAAAAGGTCGCAATTCATACAGACGGAATAATAACGGATATTGCAAAAAGGCGGAAAAGATATTCAAAGGTGACGGTTACTCTTGAGGCCCCGGTAGTCAAATACTCTGTTGACGGAAGGGATTACAGCGGAATATCTTCAAGGTTTTTTACCGAGGGAGTTATGGACTTTAAAAAGGGCGGCAGAATAAAAATAAGAATCAGCCGCCGTGACCGCCGCCGTTTTGTTCCGGCCGAAAGCGGTAAGACTGCGGAAAAGCTTATTATAGCCTGCGGAATATTTATGATTCTTGCCAATGCGGTTATCCTTTGGAGATACGGCGGCTGAAAGGAATGATTTTTAATGAATACTATTGAAAAATTCGACAATTATGTTATGAATACATACGGCAGATTCGGAGTAGCGCTTGAAAAAGGAAATGAAAGAAGCTGTGTTGATGAAAACGGGAAAGAATATATCGATTTCGGCAGCGGTATCGGTACAAATTCCCTCGGCTTCTGCGACAGTAGCTGGGCGGACGCGGTCTGCGCTCAGGTAAGGTCAATTCAGCACACGTCCAATTACTATTATACAAAGGTTCAGGCTGATTTTGCTGAAAAGCTGTGTAAGACAGCCGGATATTCGAAGGTGTTTTTCGGAAATTCGGGCGCTGAGGCGAACGAATGCGCTATTAAGCTTGCAAGAAAATACAGCTTTGACAAATACGGCAGGGGACGGCACAATATAGTTACGCTGGTGAATTCCTTTCACGGGAGAACTCTGTGCACTCTCGCCGCTACGGGACAGGAGATTTTTCACAATTACTTTTTCCCATTTCCGGAGGGCTTTATTTATGCCAAGGCAAACGATATGACCGATCTTGAATCAAAGCTTGACGGCGCCTGCGCCGTTATGCTGGAATTTGTTCAGGGGGAGGGCGGCGTTATACCTCTTGAAAGGGAATTCGTTAATTTTGTATTCGATATATGCGCAAAAAAAGATATTCTTGTTATCGCCGATGAGGTTCAGACCGGAACAGGCAGAACTGGCAGCTTTTTAGCCTCGGAAAATTACGGAGTAAAGCCTGATATAACAACTCTTGCAAAGGGACTTGCGGGAGGAATACCTATAGGCGCGTGCCTTGCGTCCGAAAGACTCTCTCGGGTTCTCACGAAAGGAACTCACGGCTCAACCTTCGGAGGAAATCCGATTGCCTGTGCCGGCGGCAGTGCGGTTATTGACAGGATAACTTCTCCGGGATTTCTTGACGAGGTAAGAGCTAAGGGAAAATACTTTAAGGAAAAGCTGGAGGGGCTTGACGAGGTGGAAAGCGTTACCGGAACGGGACTGATGATCGGTATCAGCCTTAAAACCAAGTCCGCTTCCGATATTGCGGCAGAAGCCCTTGAAAACGGTCTGCTTGTACTGACCGCCAAGGATAAGATCAGACTTCTTCCTCCGCTTAATATAACCTATGGAGAAATTGATAAGGGAATGGAGATACTCAAAAATATTCTGGAGGGCTGAGCTTTTTATGGTTAAACTGAACATAATCCCGAAGGGCGGCAAATTTGACGTTATAGACTCAAAGGAGCGTGTAATTTATCGCATAAAACAAGGTATGAACGGAAAAATACATCTTCTTGATTCCAGCGGATATAAGCTTTATTATATTACTTATGATAAAAAGCAGAAAAAGCCGTCGTTTAAAATGTTTCTCAATGATAAGGAGATTTTGACCGCGGAATGTACGTCAATGTTTTTGGAGCCGGGATTTGAATTAAGAGGGGATAATATATTTCTGGACGTGCGAAGTAACGACAGGCGGGAATTCAAGATTATGGACGGTGAAAACCAGATTGGAGCAGTGTTCTCTGAAACAGAAAAAAAGGATTTCAGATATATAATTGAAATATCGGAAAATTCTTTTGACGATTATATTCCTCTGATTGCCGTTTGCATTGATATTGCTTTCGGTAAAATGAACAGGGGTTAAACTTAGTATAAAACCGGAAAGGAATGAATTAAATGAAACATTTATTAAAAATGCTTGACCTCTCTAAGGAGGAGATAACAGACATACTTAATCTTGCAGACCAGCTTAAATATGAACTGAAGCACGGTATACCCCACCCGCATCTTAAAGGAAAATCCTTGGGAATGATTTTTCAGAAGGCTTCTACGCGTACGCGAGTGTCGTTTGAAACCGGAATGTATCAGCTTGGCGGATATCCGCTGTTTTTATCGTCAAGCGAGCTTCAGATAGGCAGGGGAGAGCCTGTTCAGGATACGGCGCGTGTGCTTTCGCGTTATATAGACGGAATTATGATCCGTACCTTTGATCAGAAGGAGGTAGAGGATCTGGCGCAATACGGCGATATTCCGATAATAAACGGACTAACGGATTTTTCTCATCCCTGTCAGGTTCTTGCCGATCTTATGACTATCAGAGAATATAAGGGCAGCTTTGACGGTCTGAAAATGTGCTATATCGGCGACGGAAACAATATGGCAAATTCTCTTATTGTAGGGGGACTTAAGGTGGGAATGAGCGTTTCTGCCGCGACTCCTGCGGACTATCGTCCTGCAAAGGAAGTTATGGATTTTGCAGAGGGATTCGACTGCTTTAAGATTACAGACGATCCGAAGGAGGCGGCAAAGGACGCGGATATTTTATTAACCGACGTATGGGCGTCAATGGGACAGGAGGCTGAAGCCGAGGCGCGCCGCAAAGCGTTTGCCGGATATCAGATTAACGACAGCATTATGGCTCTCGCAAAGTCGGACGCTCTTGTTATGCACTGCCTGCCTGCGCACCGCGAGGAGGAAATCACCTCAAAGGTGTTTGAGGAACATGCGAACGAGATTTTTGAAGAGGCTGAAAACCGTCTGCATGCACAGAAGGCGGTTATGGTTAAGCTGATGGGATAATCATGGTCATAAGAGAATACAATACGGGAGATCTTTCGGAAATATACCGGCTATTTTATGAAACGGTTCATTCAGTTAATCTAAAGGATTATACAAGGGCTCAGGCGGACGCTTGGGCCCCGTTTGACTACGACCGCGAGAAATGGAATAATTCTTTGATTGAGAATTATTGCGTTGTCGCGTCAGAAAATAATACCATAACTGGATTCGGAGATATTGATGAAAGCGGTTATTTGGACAGGCTCTATGTGCATAGGGATTTTCAAAATAGGGGAATTGCGACCGCAATATGCGATGAACTGGAAAGCCATTTGGAAGGCAATATTATACGGGTTCATGCTTCGGTAACAGCAAAGCCTTTCTTTGAAAAAAGGAATTACATTGTTATAAAAGAACAATTTGTTAAAAGAAACGAAATTTTATTAAAAAATTTCATTATGATAAAGACTAAGATAAATAATTTTAGAGATATGCGTTAAGCAGCAGTTATTTTGTATAATACGCTATAAATAGAGATAAAAAAGCTGAAAAAATTGTTATAAAAATGGAAACCTTTCCAAACCCATTGACAAAAGAGTAAGGAGGTGATATAATAATAAAGCTGTCGAACGAGAGAGAGCGAAGTCGGAAAATTTTTTTCTCCCAAAAGGTATTGACAAGAGAGAGAAGAAGTGATATAATAGACGAGCGCTCAAAGGAAGCGAGAGAGCGAAGGTATCTTGAAAATTGAACAATGCTAAGAAAAAACAAAACCCTTGTAAATTCTGTATTAATTGAGAGATTAATACAAGAGTAAAAACACAAGCGAAAGAATTGCGAGCAATCGTAATGAAACGGGAGATAGTAAATACCGGAAGGTATTTAATATACAAACTTAATAAAGAGTTTGATCCTGGCTCAGGACGAACGCTGGCGGCACGCCTAACACATGCAAGTCGAACGGACTTAAAAGAGCTTGCTTTTTTAAGTTAGTGGCGGACGGGTGAGTAACACGTGAGCAACCTGCCTCTGAGAGGGGGATAGCTTCTGGAAACGGATGGTAATACCCCATAAAATATAAATATCGCATGATAGATATATCAAAGAAATTCGCTCAGAGATGGGCTCGCGTCTGATTAGATAGTTGGTGAGGTAACGGCTCACCAAGTCGACGATCAGTAGCCGGACTGAGAGGTTGAACGGCCACATTGGGACTGAGACACGGCCCAGACTCCTACGGGAGGCAGCAGTGGGGAATATTGCACAATGGAGGGAACTCTGATGCAGCGATGCCGCGTGGAGGAAGAAGGTTTTCGGATTGTAAACTCCTTTTATCAGGGACGATAATGACGGTACCTGAAGAAAAAGCTCCGGCTAACTACGTGCCAGCAGCCGCGGTAATACGTAGGGAGCGAGCGTTGTCCGGAATTACTGGGTGTAAAGGGAGCGTAGGCGGGATAGCAAGTCAGATGTGAAAACTATGGGCTCAACCTGTAGATTGCATTTGAAACTGTTGTTCTTGAGTGAAGTAGAGGTAAGCGGAATTCCTAGTGTAGCGGTGAAATGCGTAGATATTAGGAGGAACATCGGTGGCGAAGGCGGCTTACTGGGCTTTTACTGACGCTGAGGCTCGAAAGCGTGGGGAGCAAACAGGATTAGATACCCTGGTAGTCCACGCTGTAAACGATGATTACTAGGTGTGGGGGGACTGACCCCTTCCGTGCCGCAGTTAACACAATAAGTAATCCACCTGGGGAGTACGACCGCAAGGTTGAAACTCAAAGGAATTGACGGGGGCCCGCACAAGCAGTGGAGTATGTGGTTTAATTCGAAGCAACGCGAAGAACCTTACCAGGTCTTGACATCGTATGAATAGACTAGAGATAGTTGAAATCCCTTCGGGGACATATAGACAGGTGGTGCATGGTTGTCGTCAGCTCGTGTCGTGAGATGTTGGGTTAAGTCCCGCAACGAGCGCAACCCTTACCATTAGTTGCTACGCAAGAGCACTCTAATGGGACTGCCGTTGACAAAACGGAGGAAGGTGGGGATGACGTCAAATCATCATGCCCCTTATGACCTGGGCTACACACGTACTACAATGGCAATAAAACAGAGGGAAGCAAAACAGCGATGTGGAGCAAATCCCGAAAAATTGTCTCAGTTCAGATTGCAGGCTGAAACTCGCCTGCATGAAGTCGGAATTGCTAGTAATCGCAGATCAGCATGCTGCGGTGAATACGTTCCCGGGCCTTGTACACACCGCCCGTCACACCATGGGAGTCGGTAACACCCGAAGCCGATAGTCTAACCTGCAAAGGAGGACGTCGTCGAAGGTGGGATTGATGACTGGGGTGAAGTCGTAACAAGGTAGCCGTATCGGAAGGTGCGGCTGGATCACCTCCTTTCTAAGGAGCGAAAAGACGAAAGAGTCTGAAAGTTCCGGTCAGACAAGGGTTAAAAGCATTGTTTAATTTTGAAGATATCAGGAAGTCGGGGGTGTAGCTCAGCTGGGAGAGCACCTGCTTTGCAAGCAGGGGGTCAGGAGTTCGATCCTCCTCATCTCCACCAAAAAGGGCGCATAGCTCAGGTGGTTAGAGCGCACGCCTGATAAGCGTGAGGTCGGTGGTTCGAGTCCACTTGTGCCCACCATCGAGAAAAGAAATTAATAGATAATGGAAATTATCTGTTAATTTCTGTTCTTGAAAAAGGATAGAAAAAAAGGCATCTTGAAAATTGAATAAGAAAAGTATGAAGAAAATACAAAAAGTGAAACGACACGATTTTTAATAAAGAAATTAAAAGTCGGGTAAAAAAACTACAATGTATTGAGAACTCAGAAAAGACAAATGGTAAAGCTAGAAAGAGCGCAGGGCGGATGCCTTGGCATTGGGAACCGAAGAAGGACGCGGTTAACTGCGAAAAGCTGCGGTGAGTTGTAAGCGAACTAAGACCCGCAGATATCCGAATGGAGCAATCCACATGAGAGAAGCTCATGTATCATATACTGAATCAATAGGTATATGAGGGGAACCTCCCGAACTGAAACATCTAAGTAGGGAGAGGAAAAGAAATCAACCGAGATTTCGAGAGTAGTGGCGAGCGAAATCGAAAGAGGCCAAACCGACGGAAGCAATTCAGTCGGGGTTGCGGACTGCAAAAAGCATTGTCGAAGCTTAATAGAACAGGATGGGAAGCCTGACCGAAGAACGTGAAAGTCGTGTAAATGAAAAGCAGAGGCAGCAGGCAGAATCCAGAGTACCGCGGGACACGAGAAACCCCGTGGGAAGCAGGGGGGACCACCCTCCAAGCCTAAATATTCCCCAATGACCGATAGCGAAGAGTACTGTGAAGGAAAGGTGAAAAGAACCCCGGGAGGGGAGTGAAAAAGAACCTGAAACCCTGTGCTTACAAGCACTGAGAGCACGTCAAAGTGTGATCAGGTACCTTTTGTAGAATGGTCCGGCGAGTTATCGTATGCAGCAAGGTTAAGAACTTAAGGTTTGAAGCCGAAGCGAGAGCAAGTCTGAAAAGGGCGTCAAGTTGCATGCGATAGACCCGAAACCGAGTGACCTAGCCATGTCCAGGCTGAAGTGGAGGTAAAACTCCATGGAGGGCCGAACCGACCCCCGTTGAAAAGGTGGCGGATGAGGTGTGGCTAGCGGAGAAATTCCAATCGAACTCGGATATAGCTGGTTCTCCCCGAAATAGCTTTAGGGCTAGCGTTGTATTAGATTACCGGAGGTAAAGCACTGAATGGGCTAGGGGCCGAAAGGTTACTGAACCTTATCAAACTAAGAATGCCGGATAATTGATGTACAGCAGTCAGACTGTGTGAGATAAGTCTCACAGTCGAAAGGGAAACAGCCCAGACCCACAGCTAAGGTCCCGAAATAGATTTAAGTGGAAAAGGATGTGGGGTTGCACAGACAACCAGGATGTTGGCTTAGAAGCAGCCACTCATTAAAAGAGTGCGTAATAGCTCACTGGTCGAGTGACCCTGCGCCGAAAATTCAACGGGGCTAAAATCTATACCGAAGCTTGGGCTGCAATTGAAAGATTGTGGGGTAGGGGAGCGTCGTATAAGAGGAGAAGTCATAGCGGAAGCGATGGTGGATTTTATACGAGTGAGAATGCCGGAATGAGTAGCGAGAATTATGTGAGAATCATAATGGCCGAAAATCTAAGGTTTTAGGAGGAAGGTTCGTCCGCTCCTAGTAAGCCGGGAGCTAAGGCGAGGCGGAAACGCGTAGCCGATGCACATACGGTAGAAATTCCGTAGCCTCTGAAAGATTTAAGCACAAGGACACTTGAGAAGCGTTTATCCGGGAGTTGGTGTTCCCGGTCGTAAGGGACCCCGAATGGGGGAAGTAAATGTGGATTGAGGCAAGAAAAGTTGTGTGAATATCTGAAGAGCCCGTACCGCAAACCGACACAGGTAGATAGGAAGAGAATTCTAAGGCCAACGGGAGAAGGGTTGTTAAGGAACTCGGCAAGTTGACTCCGTAACTTAGGGAGAAGGAGTGCTCGAAAGAGCCGCAGAGAATAGGCCCAAGCGACTGTTTAGCAAAAACACAGCTCTATGCTAAATCGAAAGATGACGTATATGGGGTGACACCTGCCCGGTGCTGGAAGGTTAAGAGGAGAAGTGAGAGCTTTGAATCGAAGCCCCAGTAAACGGCGGCCGTAACTATAACGGTCCTAAGGTAGCGAAATTCCTTGTCAGGTAAGTTCTGACCCGCACGAATGGTGTAACGATTTGGGCACTGTCTCAACAACCCGCCCGGCGAAATTGTAGTACCGGTGAAGATGCCGGTTACCCGCGACTAGACGGAAAGACCCCATGGAGCTTCACTGTAGCTTAATATTGGATTTTGGTATTTCATGTACAGGATAGGTGGGAGACTGAGAAGCAAAGGCGTCAGCTTTTGTGGAGTCGCTGTTGGGATACCACTCTTGAAGTGCTGAAATTCTAACCTGCGCCCTTGAATCAGGGCGGGGGACATTGTTAGGTGGGCAGTTTGACTGGGGCGGTCGCCTCCAAAAAGGTAACGGAGGCGCTCAAAGGTTCGCTCAGCATGGATGGAAACCATGCCAGAGAGTGTAAACGCAAAAGCGAGCCTAACTGCGAGACTGACGGGTCGAGCAGTAACGAAAGTTGGAGTTAGTGATCCGGCGGTATGTGAGTGGAAATGCCGTCGCTCAACGGATAAAAGCTACCCTGGGGATAACAGGCTGATCTCCCCCAAGAGTCCACATCGACGGGGAGGTTTGGCACCTCGATGTCGGCTCATCGCATCCTGGGGCTGAATTCGGTCCCAAGGGTTTGGCTGTTCGCCAATTAAAGCGGTACGCGAGCTGGGTTCAGAACGTCGTGAGACAGTTCGGTCCCTATCTGTCGTGGGCGAAGGATATTTGAAAGGAGCTGTCCCTAGTACGAGAGGACCGGGATGGACGCACCTCTGGTGTACCAGTTGTCACGCCAGTGGCACAGCTGGGCAGCTAAGTGCGGAACGGATAAACGCTGAAGGCATCTAAGCGTGAAGCCGGCCTTAAGATAAGATATCCCATTACGTAAGTAAGTAAGACCCCTCAAAGACTATGAGGTTGATAGGTCTGAGGTGTAAGCATGGCGACATGTTAAGCCAGCGGATACTAATAGGTCGAGGGCTTTTCCTTTTGTCAGAGTTCAAATCTTTGCTTTTCTGTTCAATTTAAAAGAGTCAGCCGGTGTTAATGGCGATGAGGTTCCACCTGTTCCCTTTCCGAACACAGAAGTTAAGCTCATCTGCGTAGAAGATACTTGGACGGTGACGTCCTGGGAAAATATATCAATGCCGGCTTTTTGCTTTTTATATAAGGGCCATTAGCTCAGTTGGTTAGAGCAACCGGCTCATAACCGGTTGGTCTGGGGTTCGAGTCCCTAATGGCCCACCAATAGGGGTATAGCTCAGTTGGTAGAGCAGCGGTCTCCAAAACCGCGTGCCGAGGGTTCAAATCCTTCTGCCCCTGCCATATTGCACTGACAAAATAGATGAAAGTGCCTTAAAGTCCGTAGCTACGGGCTTTTTTGATATCCAAATGACGAAAAAAAGAAGTTAAAAATTAAAGATGAAATAAGTGGTAAAATACCGACTGACAGGATTTGAATTTTGAAATCATGAGATATCAAAGCAAATAATATAAATAAAGAATAGATAAAGAAAAGAAAAAACCTTTATCCGCTTTTTTAATATAGAAAATAGTATACAAAATTTCAAAGACCGTTTTGTCTGATATCATGAAAGTGACGTTAAACAAAGCGGTCTTTTTTATGCACTGACGGAGGCGACAACAAAAGGCGTATCAGAAACAGCATATAAATATAAGGAGGAAATCAAGTCGGATTTGTAAATAACGCAGTTCAATACTTTCAGCATACGATAGCGATTACACAGCCGAGGTCAATTACGATTTTCATACGGCGAAGTAAATCGCCGTCCTTTATTTTTTCGGAGATGTGTGGTAAAATGAAAAAGAAAACTGGAATTTGGAGGGGACTATGATGATTGATGAAACGATTATGAAATATCTTGAAGAAGATGTTTGTGATATAAGAGGTTTTGACCGTTCAACGCTTATTTCAGCCGATGAAGGAAAATTCGTACTTAAGGTTGTTCCCGGTGAGGATTGCTCCAACAATGTCGGTACCATTCACGGCGGATTTTTGCTTGCGGCAGCAGATATTGCCGCAAGCGGCGCTTGCGATACATACGGCAGAGAATGTTCTTCCGTTAATTTTTCTGCAAATTTTCTGCGCCCTTGCTTTGCAACAGATGAGTATTTAATGGTTACGGGTAAAGTTTTGAAATATGGAAAGAAAATAGCGGTAGTTGAAGTTGAAATAGTTCGCCCTGATGGAAAACTTGCCTTTAAAGGAACAAGCACATTAGCTGTTTTTGATTCCCTAATAACAGAAGAAAAGTTAAGAAATAAATAGAGCTTAACTTTCAAATAAGAGGTTTATAAGCAGACGGAAGGCGGTAGTTGGTATTTAGAAAAAGTCGCAAATGAGTTTATAGGCATCATAAAGAAACTATTGCCGATTCATATTTAGCAATTATATTTAGGAACAAAAGACGGATAAAGGAAATAATACCTTTATCCGTCTTTTTTATTTAGAACATCATATATAGAAACTCAAATACCGTTTTGTATGGTATCACAAAAGTGATATTGGGCAAAGCGTCTTTTTATGTCAATTTATGACAAAGTAAAAAACGCACGCTTAAACAGTTTCATATGAGATCGGCGCAGAAGTCCAAAACTCTTTGCACAGAAAAAAGCTCTGTTCAATAAATTAATCTTCTTTGTCAAGCAGGCGCAGAGACTTTTTATTTCTAAAGTACAGACATACGCCTATTCCTATAAACGCAATAATAAAAAAGAACAGCGCCGCGCCGCTTCCCTTACCTGTACCGAACATATATGTAAGAACGTTTTCATTTTGCTTTGCCATTATCGGCTCACATACGAATTCTACCACAAAGCCTCCAAGGAAATATCCCAAAGGAATGGTAAAAAATTGCAGAGAATTTCTGACGGAATAAATCCTTCCCTGTATATTTTCAGGAATTTTAAGACGCAGAATCGCTTCCATATTGGCGCTCATAAGCGGTATTGTAATCCAGCCGAGAAATCCGCCGATACTCCATATCAATGCGTTGTTTCCCAAAGCGAGCAACAGGTTTTCCGTACTCATTGAAAACAGCAGACAGTTGCAGATCACCCGTACTCTATTTTTAGGAGGCTTTGCAATAGAGGCAAAAATACTGCCGATAAGGGTTGTTATACCGATAACAGTATTGATAATTCCCATTGTTATCTCAGAGCCGCCGTTTCGTGACAAAAGCATTGCGGGAAATGCGGCATTATACATAGAAGCAACAAGATTGATTGCGGCGAGAAATAAAATCAGCGTAAAAACACCCTGCTGATTTTTCAGCCATATCACGCCGCTTTTTACCGAGCGGATAAAGTTATCGCGTTCTTCCGACCGTTTGTTATCCTCGGGAATTTTTATAAATAAAAGCAGAGTCAAAAATGCCGCCGCAAAGGTGATAAGGTCTATGCAGATAACCGCTTCAAGCCCGAAAAAGCCGATAACCGCAGTTGTAATAATCGGCGTAAGAATAGTGTTTGCCGAGTTTGACATATAACGAAGTCCGCCGACTTTTTGGTAATATTTTTCGGGGAGTATTTTTGTTACCGCAACCTCCGAGGCAGGCGACTGAACGGTATTCATCACTCCGCCCACTGCGTTGATAACGTATATGTGCCATATTTCAAGACGGTTTGAGATAAGAAGGACAAGTACGATAATCGTTGTCAATGTGGTAATACTGTCGCAGACAAGCATTGTAAATTTCTTGTTCCAACTGTCTGACAGCGCGCCGGCGAATACGCTGAAAATCACATAAGGCGCATATGAGCACACCATAAGCGAAGCGGTGGCAAGCGCAGAGCCTTTTTGATTATATGACCAGATTATCAACGCATAAGCCGTCATAGAACTGCCCAAAGCCGAAAACGACTGAGTCAGCCAAAGGATAAGAAATATTTTCATTTCTTTAAACGTTTTATATAAATTGTTCATTTTTAACCTTACTCCTAACTTGATTTTTATTTATTCAAATCAGTGTGCAAGGCTTCGGAACAGAAATTATTCCGCTCTGTTCAGGTCTGTTCCGTTAAACCCTGCACAGAGCATTGTCAATACATAAAAGCATAGCGTTATCCCTCTTTTTTTACTATTAAAATTATACCATATCCCTTAGAATTGTCAAGGCGTATTAAGACGCGCCCGCCTTTGACAGAAGCGTTAATTTACACTGCTATAACTAAAATGATTAGTATTAACGTATAACATTTTCTCTTTTAATTTGTGTAATGGTTTGAACTGCGTTTTTAAATAACAGAAAAAATCGAATAAAGATTTAATTATGATATTGACAGTTGTAAAAATATGGTATATAATATAACCATATTAAGGCAGAAAGGGTTTTAATAATGAAAAAAATTTTAAAAAAGTTTATCACTGTTTTGACTGCATTTACTTCTGCTGTTTCATTATGCGGTCTCAGTCATACGAGCGCTTACTATTCAGGACAAAAGCACACATGGCGTATCTATGAAAAGGTTGCTACTCTGGATATGACATGGTATACCAGCACAGTAAGAAATATAAATAATTATACATTTGTCTCAAGTGTTCAAGAGGAGCTTATCGTAAACAGTTCTAATTTCTTCTCAAGTTATTCATCGGCGTTAAACGCTTTGTCTACAAACTATAAGGGTAATCCCGATGTTAACGGAGAAGGATATCTATCAATGTCTACATGGCGTACTTCTACATCTGTTACTAATTTTAACGTAAATTATACCTACACAACAAGCAATGGAGCTACAATAACTCCTATATACGTATTAGTAGGAGATTTTAATCAGGACGGTTATGTAAATAATAATGACGCAAGCGCTTTGTCCAGTTATCTTGCCAGCGTTTCTGTAGGCGGCTCTTCATCATCGAAGCCGACTGAAAAAGCGCTTCTTGCGGCCGATGTTAATAATGACGGAAAAGTAAATGCGAGAGACTGCTCTATAATTTCACAATTCAGCGTGGGCAATATCAATAACTTTTAAGGTATAGCTGCAATATCTTTACTTACATACGCCCTGTTTACGCTTCGGTAATTAAAAGGTTTATTATTCAATAGTTGATAAGTAAAATTAATGATTAAAAACTGCCTGATTTTGATTTACCTTAAAAGGTCGGTCACAAAATTCATTAGGCAGATTAAGAAGGCTTGAATCCTGAATTTAAACAGGATTCAGGTCTTTTAGTTATATGACAATAATTCAAAATTATCATCTTTGCTTTTACTGTAGATCCTTACTTTTATCCCAAATGCTGCTTGTAAATCTATTTTAAATAAATTTACATTATATATCATCTGATTTAGCGGTTTGATTGCAAAAGACTACGGAATTCCGTCGGCGTTAAATTGCATTTTTTCCTGAACTGCCTTGTAAAATGGGCATATGTTTTATAACCGGACTGAAAGGCGATTTCAGTTACGGACAAATTAGTTGTGGCAAGCAGCATTTTAGCGTAAGCTATTCTGCTTTCTGTCAGATCTTCAATAAACGTTACTCCGAAGGTTTCTTTATATGAGTGCTGAAATGCAGATTTGCACATGCGAACCTCGTGCGCGGCGCTTTCAACTGTTCTGGATTCGAATGGCTTGCTATATATTTTATTTCTTATAGTAACAAGCATTTCCTGCTTAGAACTTAATATAGCCATACTTTCCTGATTTAAGCGCTCGCTTATTTTATTGAATATCAGCGATATGAAATTAGAAATGCTGTTATCCTTATAAAGGTTACATGAGCCGAATTCATAAGCTATGGATTTGAAGCAGAAATCAAGAAAATAAATATTGTCTATTTTGATCGGCGTAGAGTAGGGAATGTTTAACTTTAAAAATTCCTGTTCCTCTCCGGGCTCAAAAAGAAAATGAATCCAGTTATTTTCAAAGGTCTGCTGAGGAAGACACTTATAATATTGAGGCATACCCTTTGGATATATGAAAACAGAATTTTTCGGTATGATTGTTTCAGCATTATCCAGAATAAAAACCGCGTCAGTTTTTAATAATAAAAGCAGATAATCTCCGCTGCCCTCCGGGCGGTTTATAAAAAAATCAGCGTCATGGCAATGATTGTAGCCGACATTGTTAATAATCATCAAAAATCCCTCCTATGCACAAAATGCGCTATAATTTGTATTATATATCATTGCATTTGGATTGTCAATTATATATAATAAAATTATGAAATTGTGAATGAAAATATCGTTTTAATCAAAAATATTATAATTAAGGAGGAACACTTATGAGAAAAAGAAAACATACTTTGATTAAAATAATTGCCGCTGTTACTTCGGGAATTATTTTAACTGCATCCATACCCGCGTCGGCGGCATGGGCTGAATCAAATAATATCATAACCAATTCTACATTTGATTATAATACCACGGGCTGGGGCACATATAAGGAAAGCGGCGGAAACGCCTCCCTCTCTGTGGATAGTGGACGTCTTGCCTTAAATATTACGTCTTTAGGCACATTAAACTATTCCGTTCAGGTATATTACGACATTGTGCCGCTGTATCAGAACGGAGTTTACCGCCTGAAGTTTGACATATCGTCTACCGTAGACCGTTATGTTGAAGAAATGATTCAGCAAAACGGCGGTACATACAAGGCTTATACTTGGAAAGGGATTAATATAACGTCTGAGCCGCAGACTATAGATTACACTTTTACTATGAATTCGGAAACAGATATTATGTCCAAGCTGGTTTTTAACTGCGGAAATCAAGGAAATGAGCTGCCGGAGCATACTATCTATCTCGACAACGTATCATTGGAGCTGATAGACGACAGCGAGGTTGATTATACCGAATTCAAGGCTTACGAGCCGCCAATCGTTATAAATCAGGTAGGCTATAAACCGGATAGCAAGAAAACGGCGGTTTTCCGCGAAGTGACGGATGAAACTGAATTTTCTGTAATTGATTCTGCCACCGGCAAGACGGTTTACACGGGAGAGCTTTATGGTAAAACTGTAAACAGCAGCGCAGATGAAACCGATTATTTCGGAGATTTTACATCGGTAACGGAACCGGGAAGCTATTATATATCGTGCGGAAACTTAGATGATTCCTATACCTTTGAGATTTCAGAAGCGGTTTATGATAATCTGCTGGACGATACCGTCAGAATGCTGTATCTGCAAAGGTGCGGCGCTGAGGTTGAGGAGGGCGTATTCAGTCATCCCGCCTGCCATAATACGGAAGCTGTTATTTACGGGACAAGCGAAAAAATAGACGTTACGGGAGGCTGGCATGACGCCGGAGATTACGGCAGATATGTTGTTCCGGGAGCAAAAGCAGTTGCGGATCTGCTTTTCGCTTATGAGGCTGCTCCTGAACTTTATAGCGACGATATAGGTATTCCCGAAAGCGGAAACGGAATACCCGATATTTTAGACGAAGTCAGATATGAGCTTGAATGGATGCTAAAAATGCAGTCGGAATCAGGCGGAGTTTATCATAAGGTAACATGTCAGAATTTCCCCGGCTATATAATGCCGCAATTTGAAACGAATCAATTAATTGTAACTCCTATTTCCACAACGGCAACGGCAGATTTCTGCGCTTCAATGGCGATGGCATACGAATTTTATTACGATATAGACAGAGCTTTTGCGGAAACATGCATTAACGCTGCCGAAAAGGCATGGGGATATTTAAATGAAAATCCTAATTTGATATTTGAGGATCCTTCAGATATAACCACCGGCGATTACGGGGACAGCTCCGATAAGGACGAACGGTATTGGGCAGCCGCACAGCTTTACCGCGCTACAGGAAACGATGTGTATCTTGAATATATTATGCAAAACGGCGTAAAAACAGGTCAGGACTGGACAACTGTAGGAAATTACGGCAGTTTTGCAATTCTGACTATGAAGGATATTGATAAGAACTCAGAAATATACACAAGGGTTAAGAATTCTGTTATTTCTCAGGCTGATTTATTTTTAAAAACAACTACGTCTACTCCATATGGAGTGGCAATAACTAAATTTAATTGGGGAAGCAATATGACGGTTGCAAATGCCGGCGTTTTACTTGGCGTTGCCTATGACCTGACCAACGACAGCAAATATCTTGACGCGGCGGAATCAAATCTCAATTATCTTTTGGGCAAAAATCCAAACGGAGTATGCTTTGTTACAGGTTATGGAACGGTATCTCCGCAGAATCCGCATCACAGACCGTCGATGGTTGCCGGACAAGCAATGAAAGGAATGCTTGTAGGAGGAGTCAATTCAGCCAAAGAGGACAGCGCCGCAAAGGCTTACCTTTCAAACAGTCCCGCTGCAAAGTGCTATATAGATCATTCCGAAAGCTATTCCACCAATGAAATCACGATTTACTGGAATTCACCCCTAACCTATTTGTTATCATTGACGGAAACGGAAAAAACCGAGATCAAGGGAGATATTAATTCCGACGGTGAAAGAAATACGGCAGATTTGGTTTTGCTGCAGCATTATATTTTGGGAAAATCGGATTTGACTGAAAAACAGACTGAGATCGCCGATATTAATAAGGACGGCTTTATAAATTGCTTTGATATTATAATATTGAAAAGAATGTTGTTAAATCAGTAATAACGGCGTTAAGATTATCTCCTACTGCTTAAACGGAGGATCAAAATTTTATATTTTAAATAAAGCGCGGCGGGCAGTATAAAAAATTGTCCGCTGCGTTTTGCAGTCTGCGGGGAACATAACACCGCTTTCCGTTTTTTCGCTGTTTGAATGTTCACCTCTTTTATAACAACAATATGGTGACCCGTAATCAAGTTCAGAAGTTTTTACATCAATATGATACATATTTCTACAGTAAATCCTGACGATAGCCGGGACTTTTATTTACTAACGACCGCTCTTCTTGGAGCCTGCTCTGCTTGCAAGACTGATTTCTTTCAGATACTTAATACCATTGTTTATAGCGGTTGCGCTTAATTTTAATTCCGTTGACATATCACAAATTTATCTTCGCCCTATAGCGATGATACTAGTTATTTCAAGCATTACTTCCAAAATTCGAATTGGACTGAGTTTCATTAACAAACTCCACTTTGCTTTCTGGAATTTCCTGAGAAAATCTTGATTGCATTAATTCTTGAAAATCTTCATTATATTCAAATCCTATGCATTTTCTATTGCACTGTTCAGCAGCAATAACAGAAGTGCCGCTACCAAGAAACGGATCTAAAATAGTATCATCGATATTAGTTGTAGCCTTAATAATTCGTTCTACTAAATTATTGGGATAGATTGCAGGATGGATATACTGTTTACCAACACTTCCAGCTTTACGATTAATATTCCAGAATGCTCCGCCATTCAACTTTTCATTTTTATAATCACAATATCCATCAAATACAGCATGATTAACTTCAAATTGTTCATTCTTTGAAAACAACAATACATATTCATGACGGTCCACAATGTTTTTATCTCCAGTTGGAATGCCGGAAGATTTGTGCCAAATAACTATTCCTTTATAAAAGAAGCCTATTTCACAGCAGATTTTTACAAAGTCGTGCGGAATAGTTATTGCTTTGCCATTTTGAATACGAATATTGATGTTAATCCAAAGAGAACCATCTTTTGATAGTTTGTTATAACACTGTGTCCAAACCGCTTTCATGCGTTCAAGGTATACATCATATCTTTCCTGACCAATTTGACCTTTTTTAAAATAGTCCTTTAAATTCCAATATGGTGGTGAAGTAACTACAAGCTTAACAGAACCATCTAAAACATCGAACATGTTTTCAGAAGATTTAAATATCACTTTGCTATTTTGCTGAGAAATCAGCGAACAAGAATTGTCGGTATTTGCAGGCAAAATGTTAGAAGAAACAAAATCATCTTGTATAAGCAAGTAATCATTTCCACAATCAGACATGTTTAAAAGCCGTGAAATCACACCATCATCATCAAGCATAATATGTTCTGTAATATTAGCATGACCGTCATCTTCAGTCGGAATCCAAACGTTTCCGGGGTCTTTTCCTTTCGGATTATAATTTTTTGTTCTTTTACCCCATTCCACGTCTTTCCATATATGTTTTTCACGAATGGCATCTTTATTGAATTTCATAATCGAACGATTTTTGCAAAGCCACACTACATATTTTGCATTATCTTTAAAAGCAACATTTTGGGCAATAGATGAAGGGTATACAATTGTGTTTATATATGTATATCCTATTTCAATAGCAGCTGATAATATATCCATAAAATCATAAATAACATTGCCTTTATCGTCATATTCCGTTCTAACAATTGCGTAAAAGCAGCCGTCTTCTGATAAATTATCATACTCAGATTTAAGTAGCAATACAGTTTTTGTATAGCATGTGTTAGTTATCACTGCCTGCATTTTGAATAATCTCCATTCTCTCTTTTGCTATTTTACAATACTCTTCTACAGCTTCAATTAAGACCCACTCTCTATTCATAAGTTGAGCTACCTTAGCTGTCGTTCCGCTGCCTCCAAATGGATCAAGTACAATGTCGCCAGGATTGCTCCATGAGTGAATATGATCCTCAACAAGTTTTTCAGGGAAAATTGCAGGATGTTTATATGCCAATGAATCTTTTGTTGAAAAACCCTTTCCGTTTGCATAACGCCAAATATTTGTGCGTACTCCGAATTTATTTATAACTTTTTTCCCTTTATTAGTGAGCGTTCCATCTTTTTCTCTTCGAGTAATTTCACCGTAAGTTGTATGTCCAGCCCATTTGTTTGGCTTGTCTTTGAGTATATTAATTGTTTTTGGCTTGCCTTTGCTCAATACAAACATATATTCAAACGAATTGAAATATCTATTTGGATGAGGTGGACCAGAGCCGGCTTTTTCATATATAATCACATCATACATATCAAAACCAATCTCTTGAAAATATAACGCTTGTTTAAAACTAGTAAGCGACTTACGTCCTTTGACCGTTTTATCTCCAACGACCCAAACGACAACACCGCCAAGTTTTACTACACGATGCACCTCTTTGGCAATTTCTTTAAAGATATCAAAATTCCACGAAACAACGCCTTCGTAATCTCTAAGGTCATCATAAGGAGGGCTTGTTACAACCAAATCTATACATTCTGAAGGGAAATCCTTAAGTAATTCATTCGATTTAGCGTGGAATATTTGATGTTTAATATCTTGTAAATTCATTATATATCAACCTCACGCAGCAATATCATTATATTCATCAAGTGTTATCGCATTATCAGCAAGCAAAAATTCAAGATGATACGATTTAAGCAAATTCTGTCCTCGCAGAGTCTTTAGCCTCTCGGTGAAACAGAGATGCATGTAGTTATTGTTACTTAGGTCTTCATATGGTCCACATTTGTCATCAATATGTAAAAAATGAATTTTTCTGTGACAGTTAGGACACAATGCAAACAAATTCAGATAATGATCAGGACCATAAGCAATGTTAAACGGAATCAAGTGGTGAAATTCTACATACGGCTCTCCGGCAGCTGTAATGAATGTTTCTTCGCCGCAACATTCACACTTTAACATGTTATTTTCCGAATAGCATTTCAGATAATATGATTTAAGCATGCTTACCAACGTAGCATTTCTTTCTCTGTTTTCCGCCGACACAACAGTTGCGCTTGCGGATATTTTTTCGATTTTTGTAAATAAATCAGCAGCATTTTGCGTTTTATAATTTGCAATAATTTGCTCGTTTTTATTGTCGTTCATATTCAAGTAACTTGAATAATCATTATTTCTAATAGACGATACGGCAGTTTGAACTTCTTTTTTTATCTTGGGAAGTGTACGTATTCCCATTACCTTTAAAAGATTTGTAAAATTCGTCTCCAAAAATTTACTAACATCGTTAATGTTTTTTCTGTTCATATCCTCTACATTACTGATATTCAAAGAAATAGCTGCAAATGTTATTGCAACTGATAGCAAAATCATATTGTCGGGGTGAATATTATAAAGGTCCCAATGGATTTTTACTTTACTATCAATAGCTGTTGAACTACCAGCAACAGTTTTGATATACCTCTTACGTAAATCGCCCTCAACAATTTTAAACACGCTTTCATATTTTTGCACTTTATAATCATTTAGTTTTGAGTAGACATTGTATATTAAGGTAAGAGTATCTTTACAATCAGTATATACAATTGAGTTCCTAAACTTAAGAATTCCTAAGGGATTCAAACCTGCATCCATTGGCAAATCGCTTCTTAGTCCTAAAAGGTATTTAAGTAATTCTTTGCGACCATCTTCATCAGCCTTATCTCTTTGCCGTCCAAACATATTAACTTGTTTCATGATTTCATCCAAATGACAAAGTATATTGTTTTCTTCTGTCTCCCATAAATTTTTATCAAAACAATGCTTTTTTCTGGAAACAATATACTTATATGCTTCGAGCGACATTGAATCTTGACGAAATACATAACCTAAAATATCTAAATATGGAGTATAGCTAATACCGAAATTCTGGGGCTTATTAACTTTAGAAGGGATTTGATTAATATCAGCCGTTGCTGGTTGAGAAATCATTTTAATCTTCTGGTGTTCCCAGATTATGAGAAATTCATTTGCATTCGCTTTAAGCGCCAACTCACCTATTGGAGTTAAACTGCTGAATTCAAAGTCCGTAGCGCCTGTTGATTTTGAATGAAAATAACCGTAGTAATATAAAATTTGACGCTCGTTGCGAATAAAAGCAATCATATCGTTTTCAATTCCTCGATAATTAGGCCTATCATGCGGGTAATCCTTAATAAGTTGCTTGATATCTGCTTCGTCAATAGGATTATTAGCAGCTTTTTCCATAGCCTTTTCAATTGCCTTATCTGATAAAATGTATTTTACAGAATTATCAGAAATTTTTTGATTCGCATTCGCTGTACGCATACATACATCGATTACCGCGCTAAGTATAATGTTATCAATGTTTTTGCGTGAATAGACAAATCCAGGCTCCTGAACAGCTTCCTTTAACATTTTCTTTACGCCAGATTGTCCACCAGATCCCATAAGTAATGAAAAATAATATTTCTTTGCACTTTGATAATAAGAATTCCTTTCATCCTGATTTTCGAATATATTATAACTTGCAAAATTCGAAAATAAATTAAAATGTTCGGATTTAAAATTTATAGCTTCGTTTTCGGGATAAAAATACCTTTCAGCATTTTCCTGAACTTCTGAAGGTAAACTATTTATGAAATCGTCAAAAATTTCTATTACCTTCTGCTGATATGTTTTTGTCATTATATCATTAGATAAAAAGATATAGTAGTAAAGTGTTAGAAATTTTTTGGTATACCACAATGTGCCAGAATTCTGCACTTTTGTTAATTCCATTGATTTAGTTAAGGCATAATTACCAGGAAGCAATGAGTTTGCAAATTCATCATAAAATGTTGTGTTTTCACCGTTAGACATAATCTTTCCTCTTTTCTCTTTCCCGATAGAGTTCCTTTCGTTTTGCACACCTTGTAGATGATAACTCAATCGTGCACTGACTAAAATATGTATAATAACTCATTATTTAATATATCATAAAATTTGTCAAATTTCAAGGTTAAGACGGTGTAAAAAACGAATAAATTTACAAAAATATTCACGCAATATCAATCACGCCGAAATATAGCAAAAAACTCAATGCCCACTGGTTTTTTTCGCTCTGTAGTGTTATTTTTCAAAAACATATGGTTTATCAGCCATTTTTAGCTCCTGACATTCTACAGCTACATTACAATTTATTCCTCCCTAAAGCAAATTCTTGTTGAATGTGGTTGCGGGCTTGGTGTACATAAGCTCCAGCTTCTGATTGGAAATCTCAATACCATGTTTGAGTACGCTAATCAAGCCTCCGCTCGCTTTTGTCATTTCCGTATTGATGAAATTTACAAGGGTATCCTCAAAATCAGTCTTATAAATTTTACGCAGAGCGTCCATTGTTTCAGACTGAGTATCATTCAGAAATTTAAAAAGCAGTTCACGGTCAATTGCAAAACGGCGGTCAAAATCGTTGCTTTTACGAATAATATAACCGTTATTATCTTTGAGGTAATCCATTATTTCATGCTGGTATTCTTTTTCGGTTAGGATGTTGTTCATTGTGCGATCTCCTTCTTTCCCGTCACATACTCAAAAATGAGCGATTTTTTATATTCTTCAAGTGTTTCAATTTGTTGTTTCTTTTCGGAAATAATAATGTCGATTTCAATAATCTTTTTTTCTAAAAAATCAATAATTTGTGCTTGTTCTTCTTGTGGTGGAATTAATAAAATTGTATTTGCGAATTCTATAGGCGATAAATCCCATTGTCCTTCTCTTATACCGCCGGATATTCGTCTAAATTCGTCTTTATAGCAGTTTCTAAACAGATAATGCAAATACTTCGGAACAATTGAATTATCAGTAAAAACATAGACAAAATATGCAGGACTAACTATTCCCTCGTAATCAGATATGCCCATTGACCCCTGCCACGCCTTCATTTTGTTTATGACAAAATTATCAGGTACAATATATTTATATTTTGATGTATCTTCGGATGTTACATTATGATTATCATCTCGACTATCTTTCGGAATAACGCCATATTCTCTATAAACAGATAGTACTTGTTTATTTCCAGGATTTCTTGGCTCTTTTCTAATTAAATGGAACTTTACCTTTTCTGTTCTCCAATTCTTGGGGATTTCTCCAATCCACTCAATCTCACTCTCCCTCATCTCCACATCAGGATTCAAGCCCTTTGTAACCGCCTCTGTAATAACAGAACGTTCATATTCTTCAAGAGTTTCAATCTGTTTTTGAATGTCGGCTTTGAGATTGTCTATTTCGGTGCATTGGGTGTCAAGGTAGTTGGCGATGGATTGTTGTTTAAAAAAAGGAGGGAATGGTATATATGTATTGCCAAAATCATTAAAAGCAATATTTTTTCCATCTCTTAGTGTCATAGTGTATGAGTTGATTTTTTCAATGAAACCTCTATCTTTAAATAAATATTTATAATATCCGTCATAAATATTTGTAATAGGATAGAACACTTGATATGCAGGAGAAACAACACCTTCATATTTAGAATACTCAAAACCGCCTTGAAAGCTACGTAAACTAATACAAAAATCGCCTTTGTGAATTGTTTTAAATTGCATTAAATCAGCTTTTTCATTTAGTTTAACGGCAACCATTCCAGACAATTTCTCATATTTCCATTGAGGAATAACACCATAATTCTGTGTTGGAGAAAGTAACTGTAATTCAATATGATTGCCCCTTTGATTTCTTTGAACAAATATGTATTTACCTTTTATTAAACTCCAATTAACAGGAATCTCCCCAATCCACTCAATGCCACTATCTTTCATTTTCATCATGAAAACACCTCAACAATAATAGCTACAGCAGCAAGAACAACACCTATAAACGTCATATTTGCTGTAAAAATTGTATTCAACAATTCTCTGTCCTTTAAATTTTTAACTTCCAATTCAGCAATTCTGATTATACGTGCAAACAAAAAGGCAGGTATCGCAAGTATGCTATAGGTTTTATCAAAACCAGTTAAAAAAATTAAGGTTGACAGAAAAAACACTGCTATTATGTAAAGTATCAGATAACTTATTACATAAATCATACTTGTTCCAAGTCGAATTAATTCAAAAGACAATCTTGGTGTTTTAGCATCTTTGGCTTTGTATGTAATAATAGATTTAAACGATGCGTAGTCATTTTTGAAAGATTGCCATTTTTTCTTACGCCAAATCCAATCATCTTTTATTTCTTTGCAACCAATTGTTTTGAGCCAATCTTCTCTCTCTTTCTTTTCTCTTCTTTGTGCCTCTTTTTCTTCAGTATCTTTAATTCTTTTGTGTGCTTTTACGATCGCCTCTGCTAACTTATCATAATTAATATCTGTTTTGATATATTGTGAATTATTAGATTTATTTCTTGCCATAAAATACTCCTTACCCAAACAATTTAGTAATTCTTTCACTAACCGACTTCTCCAGTTCAAGGAACTGTTTTTCCAACTTCTCGCTCGGCTTTGGCTGCTGGTACTTATAAAAATATCGTGTAAACGGAATTTCTGCGCCTGTTTTGATAACAGGCTTCTTTGCGCTGATGTTTTCTTCAAAGAACCACTGTGCGTCAGGCACATGAGGGAGAACTTCACGCTTCATATACGTTTCGATATCTTCCTCATACTTTACAATTTCCGTGTCTTTGGTTTCTTTGTCGTAGATGACGTTACCTTTCTTATCACGCTGAATTTCAGCATTCTTATCCATCACAGAAAGCCCGTGTGCGATTTTTTCAATCAGCTTTTTATCAATATTCGTACCTGAAAAAACGAAAGAAAGATGTTCTAGGAAAGGTTTTGGCGACATAAACAACTCATCGGAAACATTATCGTATAATGCCTGCATAATCGCTTCGCAAACAGGTTTATTATCCAAATAATTCTGAAGCTTCTTTTTATCTTTGCCTGTCAGTTCTTCAGCATTTTCAAGTTTAGCAACTTTTGCAGCGTCATAAAGAGAATTTAATGCACCCGAAGCAACCATATTGTTAATACGTTCAATCGTAATGGCATAGCTGCGCTGTAACGGCTGCATTACAGTATATTCACGGTACATAAATTCCTCATTTTTGTAAATTTTGCATAGCTCATTTTCTTTGAAATCAGCATAAAGATGTGTAATTTTGGAACGATCTTCGGTGTAATTTCATTCTTTTTGTTTCCGAGAGCTTTTCTCAACTTGTGATAAATATTAGAAGCATCTATAAGCTGAATTTTACCCTTGCGTTCTTCACGTTTGTTTTTAGAAAGTACCCATATGTATGTTGCAATACCTGTGTTATAGAAAAGGTCGGTTGGCAAAGCGATAATAGCTTCAATAAGGTCTTTATCAAGCAGCCAGCGTCTGATTTGACTCTCGCCGGAAGATGTTCCACCCGAAAACAGCGGAGAACCGTTTTCAATAATAGCTGCTCGTCCAAGCTTATCGTCCATTTTGTCTACAGCTGATTGTATAAACAGCAGCTGCATATCACCAGAGCTGGGAAGTCCCGCGCCCCAACGCCCCTCAAATCCTTTTGCGTACTCATCGTTTACAGCTTTTTCCACGCCTTCTGCTGCGTCTTTTCCTCCCCATGCAGTGCCAAAAGGAGGATTTTCAATCACGAAACGCATATTTGTATCGGTAAAGCAATCAGCTTTCATAGTGTCCTGATAACGGATGTTTTCAGCATTTTGTCCTTTTATAAGCATTTCTGCAAGACATATAGCATAAGATTCGGGGTTTATTTCCTGTCCGAATAAACGAACGCTTGCTGTTTGATTATAACGTCTGATAAAGTTATATGCTGTGGACAACATACCGCCTGTTCCGCAAGCTTGGTCGAGTATAGTTATTTCTTAATAATCGTCGAAAATATCATCACAACCTTCGGCAAGCAAAATATTTACCATCGTCTTAATTATATCTCTTCCTGTGTAATGGTCACCTGCCTCGGCATTTTCAGAAAACTTTCGTATAAGCTCCTCAAATATGTATCCCATCTTTACATTGTCAATGGTCTGCGGATTTAGGTCAAGCTCTGAGAAAGCTTTTATAACAGCAAGGAGTCGGTTGTTCTTATCCATTTTATCAATCTGTTTATCAAAATCAAGACTTTTGATAATATCTTGAACATTTGCAGAAAAACCGTTTATATAGATTTTAAAATTTGCGGCAATATGGTCAGAGTCGTTAACGAGTTCAGAAAGTGTAAATTCACTTGTGTTATAAAACTGATAACCGGATATTTTTTGCATAGCCTTTGCAGGAAACTTAGGACTTGTTTTATATTTTGATACCACATCTGTTTTTGTTTTTTCTAACGCACATTCAAAACGGCGGATAATAGTCATAGGGATAATGACATCTTTATATTTATCGCTCTGATATGGACCACGCAATTTATTAGCGATAGACCAAATGAAATTTACTTCAGTGGTAACGTCAATTGGAGTATCGTCCCACATCACATCAATTTTATTACTATTCATTGCATAGCTCCTGTTTGTTTCAAAAGATTCAAGAATTAACAAAAAATCTAATTATAATTTTCCAAAATATATTATACTGTATATTTAAACAAAAATCAACTAAATGATGAATTATACTGTTTTTTCTTAAATGGGAAAGCAGCTTCTTTTTTGCTACACCACAGAAAACCAAACAAACATAAGAGCTTCAAATAATATTCTTTTGTGTAAATAAGAGAATTTACAAAAAACTTTCCCGAATCGACCGTAAAAAATCCTGATTTTTTTCCTAATAAGTGAAAGGCATTAAAAGTCGGCACAGGCGGATCGCTTTGACAAATCTTGATATGTAGATTGAAAGGATTAAAGCTTCGCTTGTTGAGATTAAGGATAACCGTAATTCTACAATTCGTGAAACGATATAAGTTCAACTGGAATGTTCGCTTTTTGACGCAGCAATGGTAAATTCAGATGGGTATGCTGACTTTGAAAAACTGCAAAGTGAAGCGGAGAAAATGAATATTCCGATTTTCGTTTACCCAAATTCAAACGGAGGTCAATATTTATATATTCAGAAATGTTATGTTGGCAAGCTTTTGGAACTAATGGAGCAACAGCACGATATTTCACCGCCTGAACAGCAACAGGACAAGCTTGTGAAAAAACGTTGTTCACGGTAAAACTCGATTCCTAACAGCAAAAAATCCGAAGTCAGAGCTTCGGATTACATACTTACAGCAGATTGCTATGATTTTTAGGTTTTGTCCGAAATAACAGCAGGAAACCTGACATTGCCGTAAGACCCATCGCTATTTTTCAGACAAAAAGAAAACTCCCAAACAGCTTAAAATAGCCATTTGAGAGTATCTGTGCTGGTGACCCATACGGGAATTGAAATGAATTTTTCTAATTTTATAACTTAGCAAGATATTGAAAAAACGGCGTAACTACGTGATTTAAAGGTACTTAACTTTTTACGCCGTCCTAAAAAATATCGCAAGTTTTCGTATTATCAAAGGACAAATAAAGGACAGGTTTTATGAATACCTCTAGTATTTAAGAGCGGCTTATTACTTAAGCTGCTTTTATTTTTTTGATGATATCAACTTAGTATTCCATCAAATCAACTTGAACAACCCATTGTTCATAAATTGACTTCAAAGCTTTTCCAAGTTTTAATTCTCTTACAATCTTTTTCTGAGCATTTGGATTTTGTGGTTCAATATATGTATACTTATGCTTATCCAACTCAATCTCACGTTCAAGCAACTCCAGATTGTCTTCGATGTATTTTACAAAGCACTTTTCCTCATTTATAGAGTTGAATAATAAAATGACCTCGTTAAAACACTTATATGCATATTCTGCATCACCGTTATCTTCAAGCAAATACTGGTTAAAAATGTAAGATATGTCATCCTTGATAAAATATTTGAAACCGTCAAAATTGTGATGATGTTCATCGTAAGGGATGAAATCCCAATTTGGAACTACTGTAATATATCTTCCTCCATCCAATGTTACGGTTTGTCTTGAATATAAAGTAGTATTATAATACTTTGCATATAGCATACCATAATGAACATTTGAATTTGTCATATTATATGCATAGAATTCAGGATATAAGCCATTATCGTCATCGTCTTCAAGACACAATGTAAATTCTGGGCAAATCTTATTATAATGTTGGTCTTCACTTGTTTCCCAGTTGCTCTTATCCGCAAGCAGAAGTTTAAGTCTATCAAAAGGATTTAAATTTAAGCCAAAGTGCTTTTTCCATAATGCTTCTACGATATGTTTATCCGCACTTTTATCAATATCTGTATTTACATCACTCACCCTTGTGTAAATATGATTGGCTCTTACAACACGTTCCTTATCCCTAAAATCGGATGTAAGATAATATGGCGTATCCATTGTGTTTTTTATAACAAGAACATCAATTTCGTGTTCGTCGATATGTAGAGTTATTAATCGCACAATTGGGCGTATTCCCGCTGCAAAACTTTTGCTTTTTAGTTGACTTATAATATGCTCTTGATTTCTGCGCGATGAATCATTCTCAATTCCGATTATTTGCCCAGTTTTATCCGATACTCCATATATTATATAACCGTCTTGATTACATAAAGGATTATTAGCCATACAAATAATATCGTGCAACAAATTAGCAGTATTCTTGTGATGTTCTTGTTTAAAATCCCAATAAGAGCCTTCTTGCCGTGATGATATTAAATCCAATATTTCCATTTTGAGATTATTGCCGCTCATAAAATAATCGCCCCCCTTTATATCTTCCATTCGTCTTCATACTGGTCGAAAGTAAACGGTATTGCAATTTTAGTATTGTCCTTATTACGTTCTTTTTCTTCAATCCCTACAGCCAAAACCATAGAGATAATGATTTCTCTGATTATGTGAAGCAATTTCATAGTCTCGCCGATAAGTTCTGCTTCTGATATATAAAATGCTAAATTATCTATTTCTCCGTTTATTCTATCATAAAATAAATCCCAATAAACTTTTGTGTATTTGTGTTCCAAAGCATTACGGATTGTACAGGTTTTCTTTGCATAGGGATTAGGAGAATCCATTAATTTGTTATAAAAGTCCTTTCCTATCCAACGTAATGCGTTAAGAATGTAATTGTTATTTTGCTCATATAAACTTGCCATTTTAGGATTAGCCCAGACATTATGAAATGTAATTCTTCGTTCTTCTATACCCAAACCAAAATAATAATTCATAAAATAAGCGTATTTGTCTAATAATGAGTATAAAGTTCTAAATGCGGATTTTATCATTTCAACTCGTATAGAATATTGCGGATAATCGGCAAAATTCAAAAGATATGTATCTTTGTCTGCAAAATGGGTTTCTGTATTTTGCTGTATTCCACAGTAGAATTGATACCTTGCAAAAATATAATCTTGTTTAATTTGATTGAACATTCCGTGAAAAACAGGTTTGTCGTTGAGATTTACAATCATGTTCGGCAATTGCAAAACATCAGCCGCAAAGCAAAATTCATTGACAGGTAAATCGTTCAAAGGGTTTAAAAACAAATTATGTTCTAATGCCCATTCTCTGTATTTTAGTTCTTCTTCATTGTCATAATTGTATTGGGGGATCTCCAGAGGAGGAATTAAAACAGCTTGAGTATATTCTTCTGTATAGCTATTGATAGCGTTGCTAAAATAATCTTTCGCATTTCTATGAACGATTTTATCATTGCTATTTACTGCTTGACATAAAAAGAAATAAGCAAAATGATTCATATAATCTCTATGTACTGGATCAGAGACCATCATTGCATAGTGCCTGTATGCCATTCCAAGATTACCCAGAGCCATACCAAAGCCTCCGTCTATCTTTAAAGCTTTTTGATACTGCTCTATTGCAGCAATTTTTCTTCCGCAATGGTCAAACGCATTTCCGTAATTTGTATACAGGCTTAGTTTAAATCCATTAATATAAGGAGAATACTTTTCATCTGACAACTCATCAGCATTTATTAATTCAATACTTTTACGAAAATAGAATAACTGTTTTTCAATGTAGCTTTCATCGCTGCTTTTCTCTAATCGCGCAATATCGCCATAAACAGTGCCGATAGAATAATATAGCTGAGCTTGTGAAGCAGTGTCTTCTGTATCGATTATATTCAATACATCGTCAATAAGAATTTTCAGTTTTTCCGAATCTCCTTCATCTGTAGCTTCATCGAATTTACTTTTCGTTTTCTGGCTGGTATTAACTTGTTTAATAAAGCAAAGAAATCAAGCACCGTTCTATCCGACTTTTCTTTTGCATTGTATTTAATTTCAGACTGAGTATATATTTCATGTATTTTACTTTGAATGTCACTCATAATCTGCTTTTTAAGTTCATCAAGGTTCGCACACTTTTCATCTTGCATCGTATTTCTCCTCCGTCATCTCCCTATACCTCCTCATAAGCTCCGCCACACACTCACTCTCGGTAATCTTCCTATCAAACCCATACGCCGCCATAACGGCGAAATCATTCTGGTGATGAGCCTTGCGGAGTTCGGCGGGCATAGCAAGTTCGTCGTAGAGGTCGGCGAGAGAGCAGTCGGGATAGAGGGCACGGGCGTCAAGAATTGCTTGTGCGGTCTGTTCGATTTTCGCTTTCTGTTCGGGTGTTGGGTTACACCATGGGAAGTTATTGTAAACAACATTAACAGAATAGCGATAATCACTTTTAATTCTACCGCATACAACCCTCATCCAAGCATTATGTACATTTGACATAAGTACACCAAATTCATAAAGCGTAGCGTTAGGCATAAGCAAATTTGCATCACCGCATATTGTGTCGGAATTTACAAAACCCAATGGTATATATTTTCGATTTTCCGAGGAATGACGAGGTATAATAATATACTCAGTATCAGGCTGGCGAATTTCTCCAAATAAAGTCGGTGTGTCCGCTAATTTTCTTGTTGCTTCTCTGTTACTGCTTTCTCTTATTTCCTTTACCTTTGCAACAGCTTCTTTAACGGGAGATATTTTTAGTATTTCAGCAGGAGAAACACCCTTTAACCAAAGACACCACCTCTCCTTATTATGTAGAAACTCCGTTGCTCCAAGAAAACGTCTGAACATTTTTTCGGCTAATGGGTATTTGCTTACAATTTCATCTTTTTCCTCCGTTGTGAAATCACTTAATATACCATTGTCATTTGGCATACTACCAAAAACAACAGCAGGTACATTACAAATTGGCTTTTTCCTGCTTTCCATAAACACATTATCTGCTTCAACAAGATAACCATTTATGTTTTCAACAATCTTAACCGCACCATTTTCAAAAAGCTGTTTTTGTGATGTGTTTTCAGCTATACTGAAACCGACAATGACACAATGAACGTGAGCTTTTAAACTTGCCTCGCTGTCCCAACGGAATGTACGGTGTGCAAAATCAATATGAACTCCGTTTTCAAAGAGATTCTTCCAAAGAATTGCAACTTGTTCGCCTTGTGTAATGCTGTTTGTGGAAACAAGAGCTGTTCTGACTTCCGTTTCTTTCATCATATCAGCGGCTTTTTTATACCAACAGGAAACATAGTCAATATTTCCAATACCTTTTGCACCATTAAGAATAAATGATACATCGTCCTTTTGCTCGGCAGACATCAGTCTTGCCCCCACAAACGGCGGATTACCCATAATATAATTCAGTCTGTCCTTCGGCACAACGCTCTCCCAATCCACATGCAGAGCGTTGCCCTCCACGATATTGGCATAGCTTTTCAGCGGCAGGAAATCAAGGCTCATCTGCACGATTTCCTCGGTTTCCTTCATCATCTGCGACTCGGCAATCCAAAGCGCAGTTTTCGCAACCGTCACCGCAAAATCGTTGATTTCAATTCCGTAGAACTGCCCGATTGACACCTGAATCGGGTTCAAATCGCCATCGCCGAACATCATCTGCCCCTTGTAAATTTCAATCAGAATTTCATTTTCCAGCTTTCTGAGGCTGATATAAGTTTCAGTCAGAAAGTTGCCCGAACCGCAGGCAGGGTCAAGGAATTTCAATTCAGACAGCTTCGTCTGAAACTCTTTCAGCCGCTTTTCACGCACATTCGCCTGCTTCGCCGCCTTGATATCCTCGAACTCGGCACGCAGCTCGTCAAGAAACAACGGGTCGATAACCTTGTGAATGTTTTCGATTGAGGTGTAGTGCATACCGCCGCTGCGGCGTGTTTCGGGGTTTAAGGTTGACTCAAAAACAGCTCCGAAAATGGTTGGCGATATTTCTGACCAATCGAAGTCGGCACTTGCCTTTTCCAGGAGAATGTCCATAATTTCTTCCGTAAAATTCGGGATTTCTATGTTTTCATCCGCAAACAATCCGCCGTTGACGTACGGAAAAGCAGCTAAATCCTCATCAAGATACGGGTCACGCTCGCTGTCCTTCTGGTCAAGCACCTGAAACAATTCTATCAGAGCCTTTCGGGCTGACTTCGCCTCAAACTGACGGAGATAATCGTGGAACATTCCATGCTTACCGAAAATGCCTGCGTCCTCGGCATACAGACAGAAAACAAGGCGCACACACAGCATATTAAGGCTTTTGAGGGACTCGGAGTCGTCGGGATTTTTATACTGTTTGAGGATTGCATTATACAGCTTTCCCACCAATTCGCCTGCCTGTAAGGAAACTTCCATTTCCTTTTTGATATGCTCGTTGCCTGTATCCACAAGAAAATTCAGGCGGTAATATTCCTTGTGCAGGTCTTTTAGGAAGATTTGCTCAGGTTCGGCGTTGGGCTTGTTCATATTGTAAATGAGAATTTCGGTGAAGTTGGAAACAATAATCCACTTTGCCTTTTCCTCATAGGGCAGGTAATTATTATAGCGGAAAGCCTGTCCGTAAGGCGTAAGCTTTTCTCCGTCCGACTGCGTGGCAGTACGGCGTAACGAAATGTTTGAGCCTTTCTGCTCGATAAGGATTTTGTTTGACGGAATATAGCCGTCGATATATTTTTGATTTTTCTCTACAACAACAGGCTTTTCAAACTCGATAACGGAGATCGGATTTTCTACTCCGAGGACATTTCCGAGCAGTTCTATCCAAAAGCGTGCAGTTTCCTGCTTTTCGTTGCCCTTGTCTTTCCAGTATTCTGAGAACGCCTTTGCGGCAGATTTTTGCTGTGTGTCGGTCATGGTTTTGCACTCCTTGTCTGCAAAATGGTATAAATATACATAATAATTATATCGCTCATAGCGAAAAATGTCAACAAATCCAAATCACTGATTAAAATAAATTTGTGCAACTGTCCGAAATTTAGTATATCAATAAGCTGTTTTCGCAAAACCGAGAAAACAGCTTATTTTTGTTACGTTACAGAAAATTGTACTAACACGAGAGACTCAAATAATATTCTTTTGTAAAAATAAGAGAAATTGCAAAAAATATTCAGAACTCCCCTGTAAAAAAGCCTTGTTTTTTTCCTTATAAGTGAAGGGAATCAAAAGTACCAATCAAATAATGTTGATTTTATGCAGCTATACAGACTTTTGTAAAATTGCGAAAAAAGACTTAAAAAACCAACCGTTTTTGTAGGTACTTATGAGAGGTGCTTTTACTGCTCTCGAAAATAAAACAAACGGAGGTACAAATTATGACAAGAAAAACAAAACAGGAGCTTATCGCACAGGTGGTCGCTTTGCTGGATGCTTTGATTGAGGTTGAGGACAATGCTCCGACAATTATGGTTTCCGCCAAGGAACAGCCAGTGGAAATGCTGACGATTAAAGAATGCACCGAGGCGGTCAGAGGATTGTCCGAACATACTGTCCGTCAGCTCATTGTACAGGACAAGCTGCCCCATATCCGCACTGGTCAGGGTAAGCGTGGAAAGATACTGTCAGCAAGGCGGCGCTGCTGGAATATCTGGGAGGTGCGGCGTGATGGATAGTATGGACGAATGGTTGACCCTTATCATCTCAATACACAAACCCGTGACGATGTGCGACGGTTGTGACGATATTTATGACAGTGGATGCGGTGCTGAAAACATCGTCACATCGTCGCATATCGTCGCAAAATGCAGAGGGTATCCCTCTGCTTCTCCTGCGGTCTGTGACCGCAAAAAAGGGACCAAGAGGAACTGCTTGCCCACAGACTATTTTCCTGCAAAATAGTCCTAGTGGGTTAGAACTATTCAGCAGAATAGTGTTCGTTCGCTTCGCTCCTCTTTATGAAAGGAGTGCAAAAAATATGAGCTATGCAATTATCAGAAACGAAAATCACAAAGTAGGTGCTGTACCTCTTCTTGAACGGCATAATGAACGTCTAAACAAAAATTATAGTAACAAAGATATTGACATAAATCGCTCGTCTGAAAATTATTACCTTAAGAAAATACAAGCGGAATCCTATCTTCAGGAATTTGAAAGTATACGCACCCGACAGGAGTTAAAAGGTAACCTGCGTTTACAGGGCAAAAAGCAAAGTACTGTTCTCTGCGAATTTGTCATTACTTCCGACAAGGAGTTCTTCGACCGTCTGGGCGGTGAGCGTACAAAGAAATTCTTTGAGGACGCTTATGATTTTGTAACGGCAAAAGTCGGCGGCGAACAGTACATCCTCTCTGCTGTGGTGCATATGGACGAAGCTACACCGATCTTGCTCTTAACGGCAAGAGTATGAAAACGGGCAAGCCTTTATCTAGAAAGACAGCGATTCATCATCTGAGCTTCATTTCGGACGTATTCAGCTATGCGGTTAAAATGGATATGCTGTCGGAAAACCCGTGCAGAAAAGTGACTGTTCCAAAGGGTGAGAAAAAGGAAAAGGAAATCTACACTCTTGAGGAAATCGAGAAATTGTTCATGCTCTTGGAAAAGGCACCGCTGAAATACCGCACATTCTTTACGCTTGCAATTTACAGTGGGTTTAGACGTGGAGAACTTCTCGGTTTGGAGTGGAAAGACATTGATTGGGAGCATAATGTGATAAGCGTTATAAGGACGTCGAATTACACGGCCGACAAGGGGATTTATACGGATACCACGAAAACGAAAAAATCTCAGCGTTCCTTAAAATTTCCGAATGTCGTGATGAATTTGCTCAAAGCGTACAAATCCGAACAGGACGAAGAAAAAATAAAGCTGGGAAGCAAGTGGATTGATTATGACAGGCTGTTTGTAAAGTATGACGGACGACCTATGAATAACAATACGCCGTATTTCTGGTTCAGCGAATTCTGCAAGGAAAACAATTTCCGATTTTGCGACATTCATAGTATGCGGCACTTTTATGCCTCGGCTTTAATCAACGAGGGTGTGGACGCTGCTGCAGTTTCAGGTGCGTTAGGCCACTCGGTTGTCAGTACAACAACCTCAATTTACTGCCATGTATTTCAGCAGGCACAGGCAAGGGCAGCCGAAGCGATTGCTTCGGCGCTTGACTTTTCATCCAAGAAATAAGAGTTACGGCAAAGGATAAGAACACTCAATAAAGGACAAATAAAGGACAGACGTCCGAAAAGCCTGCCCTTAAAAAGAGAAAACCACGTAAAATCAACGATTTTACGTGGCATATGCTGGTGACCCGTACGGGAATTGAACCCATGATTCCGCCGTGAAAGGGCGGTGTCTTAACCTCTTGACCAACGGGCCTTATTTGGTAGCGGCAGTAGGATTTGAACCAACGACCAATCGGGTATGAACCGAGTACTCTAGCCAACTGAGCTATGCCGCCATTTATGTCGTTTTTCGCTTACCGCTTTATGCGACTATATTATTATACACGCTTATTTTCTAAATGTCAACATAATTTTATGAAAAAATCTCGATTTGTTTATATTCACAATTTAACGCTTAAATTAAATTTACAATTTGTTAAAATCAACAAATTGTAAATTTAAATTTTCTTATTTGTATATTTTAATGCAAAAAATACGCCCTTTCGGCCTATTAGTGAACGGTATTAAACAGCGGAGCATTCATTCGCTTACCGTTACTATTTAACGAAAGGGGTTTTTTTATGTCATGTTTAAATCAGAAATCGTTATGCAGACTTTTTTGCTGTAACTATGCAAGATTAGGAGATGTATACGAAGCTGCGCTGAAAAGCGGACTGCCTCCTGAAACTGCCCTTGCCGACGGTACGAATATTATTAATCAGGCAAGGTATAGAAGGCTTATTGAAAGCCTTATGCAGAAAAGCATACCTCCTAAGGCGGTCGTTATGACCGGTCTTGAAAGGCTTGCGTTCGGAAGAGCCAACGACGCGGCGTCGCTGGTTTTTTCAGAGGAGCTTCCTTCGCCCGATAAGATCGGAGCTTTGGATCTTTTTAATGTGTCGGAAATGAAAAGAGTCAAGGGAGGAGGAGTAGAAATAAAGCTTTTTGACAGACAAAAGGCAATGGAACGGATTTACGAATATGAGTCCGAGGAAAATACCGCGTCGGCTGCGGCAAATCTTATTGACGCTCTTACCGGATTGGAGGATGAAACTGCCGATGACGTTTAAAAGCTTTTCGCCGAAACAGAAGCTTGCTCTTTCCTGGTGGGGTATCCCTAAATACCGAAAAAAAGACGCCGTCATATGCGACGGAGCGGTCAGATCGGGAAAGACGCTTTGCATGTCGATGGGATTTGTAAGCTGGGCCATGAGTTCGTTTTCAGGCAATTCCTTTGCTCTCTGCGGGAAAACTGTTTCGTCGCTTCGCCGCAATCTTGTAGAGCCTCTTGCAGGTCTGCTGGGCGCTATGGGATTTAATTATATTGAAAAGGTCAGCAAAAATTATATCGATATAAGTCTTTACGGCAGGAAAAACAGATTTTATCTGTTCGGAGGAAGAGACGAGAGCTCTGCGGCGCTTATTCAAGGCATGACGCTTTCAGGAATACTTATGGACGAGGTTGCTCTTATGCCAAGATCGTTTGTAGAGCAAGCGATGGCCAGATGCTCTGTTTCCGGTTCTAAAATGTGGTTCAACTGCAATCCGGATAATCCGTATCATTGGTTTTACCGGGAATGGATAAAAAAATCCGAGGAAAAAAATGCTCTTTATATTCATTTTACTATGAAGGATAATCCGTCTCTTTCCGGGGAAATAAGAAAAAGATATGAAAAGCTTTATTCCGGGGTTTTTTATGACAGGTTTATTCTTGGCAAGTGGACTGCCGCAAGCGGCAGGGTTTACCCGATGTTCAGCGAAAGCATTCATACGTTTGAAAAGGCTCCGGATTGCGACCGATTTGTCGTGTCGTGCGATTACGGAACAGTTAATCCGTCGTCATTCGGACTGTGGGGGCGCTGCGGAGGAGTTTGGTACAGGCTGGAGGAATATTATTATGATTCCAGAAGAGAAGGGATATCGAGAACCGACGAGGAGCATTACAGCGGTCTGGAGAGCCTTATAGGAGATCGTGAGCCGGAATATATAATCGTTGATCCGTCGGCGGCAAGCTTTATAGAATGTATCAGGCGTCACGGAAGATTTAGAGTTATACCTGCGAAAAACGATGTTCTTTACGGAATAAGGCGGGTAAGCGACGCTTTGAAAAGCAGGAGAATTCTCATATCTGCGGATTGTCAGGACTGCCTAAGGGAGTTTTCGCTATACTGCTGGAATGAAAAGTCCGGAGGCGATATTCCGGTAAAGGAGAATGATCATGCGATGGACGATATCAGATATTTTGTGACTGCCGCGATAGATTCAGGCAATACCGATGATTTTTTTGTGGCTTCTGTCGCGCGTTGAAGGGAGGTGAATTTAATGAAACTATTCAAAGGCGGAAAGAGAAGCGTTCAAACCGATACAGCGGCTGTTTATTCTGCTTCGAGAGGCTCCGAGACGGCCGATTTTCCGAATAGTGTAGATTGCTGGGAAAAGGAGCTTTATGACAGACTGCGTTTCACAGTGCCTGTTATAGACGCGGCAATCGGTAAGATTGTGAGGCTTACGGGAGGCTATAGAATTATATGCTCCGATGAAGGAATGCAGGAAACGATGGATTATTTTGTGTCCGGCGTTCCTGTGGGACTAACGGGAGTTTCTATGCAGAGCTTTACAGACAGCTTTCTTGAAAGTCTTCTTACATACGGAAACGCGGTAGGCGAAATTATTCTCGACCGTGAAACCATGAATATCAGCTCTCTTTATAATGGAGATCCGTCGAAGATCGCTGTCTTGCCGGACCAGTCTACAGGCTGCGCCGTTTATTATTTGAAGCAGAGCGGAGGAAGGCTTAAACGTCTTGAAAATCCTAATCTTATATTATTTTCAGCATTGAATCCTCCGCCCGGAAAAACCATGGGGGTTTCAATACTCAGGGGACTGCCGGCTCTAAGCAGGATTTTGATGAAAATATATCAATGTATCGGACAGAACTATGAAAGAGCTGGGAATGTAAGATATGCGGTTACCTATAAGCCTACCGGGGACAGCTCTGAAAGGGCGTATTCAAAGGAAAGGGCGATGCAGATCGCTAAGGAATGGTCGGACGGTATGACGGCTGCTAAAAATGGTGAAATAAGGGATTTTGTCGCTGTCGGAGACGTCGACATAAGAGTCATAGGAGCAGATAATCAGCTTTTTGATACCGAGATTCCTGTAAGACAGATATTGGAGCAGCTTATAGCAAAGCTTTCGGTTCCGCCGTTTCTTCTGGGACTCAACTGGTCGACGACCGAGCGGATGTCGTCGCAGCAGGCTGATATTCTTACATCTGAGCTGGAGTATTACAGAAGGCTTATAACGCCGGTTATCAGAAAAATCGCCTCGGCATATCTGATGCAGATAGGATCCGACAGCGAAGCGTATGTTGAATGGGATAATATCAATCTTCAGGACGAATCGGTTCTTGCCGACGCGCGTCTGAAAAATGCTCAGGCCGAGGAGATTGAAAGAAAACTTGAAAATGAAAATTAAAATATGGAGGATAAATTATGTATAATGATATAAAACTTGAAAAGGGACTTTATAATCTTGCGGGAAAAAGCTTTATACAGGTTCTTGAGGAACGCGATCCTGATGAAAACTATGACGGAACGCCGTTAAGCAATCTTGACGCCTTTGAAAGACAGCTTAAGCGCTTCGATATAAAAATAAGCGGCGAGAACTGCGATAAGGTAGAAAAATTCTTTGTGACAACGGAAAGCGCGGTGCTTTTTCCTGAATTCGTCAGGAGAGCCGTAAACGCGGGTATGGAAGATTCTATATTAGGCGACATTGTTGCTGTTAAGACGATTTCAGACTGCAATCAGTACAGAGGCTATTCGGTTACAGACAATGTTCCGTACACTTCCAAAACAACCGAGGGAAACGCTCTGCCGGAAACCTCTATTAAAGAATCCGCCACATCTGTCAGCCTGTTAAAATACGGCAGACTTATTACAGCTTCGTATGAGGCGGTAAGGCTTCAGAGATTGGACGTATTTGCCTTAATGCTTCGTTCAATAGGTAAAAAGCTTGCCGACGCAATGGTAAGCAGCGCTATTTCCACCTTGAAATCGGACGCGGCCGTTATAGATATTGCCGGAAGCGCGCTGGCTTTTTCAGACCTTACCGGACTTTACGGAAACTTTAAGGTCTATGATATGACTGATCTGATAGTATCTCCTAAAATTGCTGCGGAAATTATTTCAATGGAGCAGCTTAGGGATTCGATTACTGTTGACGAAAGAGGAAACGTTATTCTTCCGTTCGGAACAAGACTTATTAAATCAAACCAGATCAACGATCTGACTGTTATAGGAATAGACAGGCAGTATGCGCTTGAATTTATTACAAGCTCTGATCTCATTATGGAATCGGATAAGCTTATAGACCGTCAGATGGACGCATTCAGCGTTTCCTGCAACCTTGTGTTCAAAAAGCTTATGGCGGACGCCGTAAAGGTGCTTAATATGGATAAGTCATAAGTCCGGCTGTTGAAGCTCCGGCGGACGTCTGAAATAGCGTCTGCCGGAATAAAAGCTGCAAAATATTTATGAAAGGACGAAATATATGGAAAAGGAAGAAATACTCAAAAGGCTGAATGAATTTACACGACGGGAAATGTCTGAGGATGAGGTGTATATTTTTGACGTTATTCTCTGCGACAACGACATAGACAGAGATGGCGAGAGATTTTCTCAGAACGCGCTGGAAAGCTTAAAAAAGCTGTTTGTAGGGAAAACCGGAATATTTGATCATAATCCGAAAAGCGGAGGACAGACGGCAAGGATTTTTTCAACCGAGCTTGTAACCGATAATACAAAAGCTACGAAAAACGGCGAACCTTACACTTACTTAAAGGGCAGAGCCTATATGGTCAGAACAGACTCAAATTCGGGATTGATACGAGAGATAGACGGGGGTATAAAAAAGGAAGTAAGCATTTCTTGCAGCGCCGGCTCAAAAAAATGCTCCGTATGCGGAACGGATTTGAAAAGGAAAGGCTGTCCTCATGTAATGGGTAAAAAATACAGCGGAAAGACGGCTCATGCCGTTTTAGATGATATAAGCGACGCTTATGAGTGGAGCTTTGTGGCAGTTCCCGCGCAGGTCAACGCAGGAGTTACAAAAAGATTCGGCAGAAGCGCAGATTCGGCGGAGGCGAAGGCATATAGTGAAGAGCTTATGGAAAAGCTATGCAAAAGCGTAAGAACAGATATTTATAAGCTTTGTCTTGCTTCCGGCTCTTCCGTATGCGCTAAGGCGCTTTCTGCCGCCGCAGATAAAATGAATGCGGAGGAGCTTATTGAATTCAAGGAACTGCTTGAAAGGGAGCATAAATCTAAAACCGTTTCTCAATTGGATATAAAAAAGGACTGTTTGGACGATTTCAGAATGGGGGCTAAAAAAAATGAATATTAATCAGATAAGTTCTCTTTTTACACTTTTTTCAGGCGAGACTGATACGGAGACATATCGTCCGCTGATAGATTCGGCAATTGCCCAGGTAGAACGCAGGCTAAAGGAGGACGTTCAGGATTCCGACGCAAGGCTTGATTACCTTTGCGCCGCAATAGCAAATTTCAGATACAGTCAGATAACGTGCGTGAAAAACAAAATCGCTTATACTTATGCGGGAACAGCCGATTCAAAGGGCAATTCTCAGCTTGAATATGATTTTGCCAGAGAACTTATGCGGGAATATTATAAAGCCGCGTCCGATCTTCTCTATGACGACGGATTTATATTTACCGCGGTTTGCTGCGGGTAAGGGAGAAGATATATGGCGCAGTTAAAGCATATGGTAAACGGAATTTATCAGATTGTAAAAAGCGGCGGCACCGACGTTTACAGCGAATATGAAAAAATTCCCGTAATGGAGCACGGCGATATATACGCTGTGGCGTCCGTTGCGGAAATATATCTTGAAAACGTTTTTGTCGGGGAAAACGATAAGTTTTTCAGGGAAAGATATTTACTTGACGTTAAAATACTCGGCAGGCCTTATACTTCCCCTATGAGCCTTTATGAAATGCTCGACGTTCGGATATTGGATAAGCTTACCTCCAGCGGATATGTTATAAATTCCGCAAAAATATCGGCTCCGGTGCAGGATAACGGACTCAAGCGGCTTATTCTTGAATGCAGAGTCGAATTACTCGGAAAAACGGAGGTCGTTTATGAATCACAGTCTTGACATAGAAAAATACCGCGTTGCAGAGCTGGGAGACGTAAGATTATATATTTCTTCTTACGAACTGTCCCGTGACCGCCGTTACAGCTTTCAGAATCGTTCTGAAAACAGTATATATTTTACCGATAACGGCTCGTTTCCCGCATATTTAAAGCTCAAAGGAATTGTATTGAAGTCGGAATGTCCTATTCCCGGAGTTAAATTAAATCAGCAAATGAGCAACAATATAAGATATTTTCTTACCGCTGACGGTATATTTTATAACGCTGCAAGGCTCAAGACGTTTTCAGTTGTGACAGACGTTAATTCGGAGCTTATCAAATGCGAGATCGTATTATGCTGCGACAGCTATATAGAGCAGGCGGCGGAGGGGAGCTGAAATATGGATTCTCAGTATACGGTAAGAATGTATGACGAGGCAGGTAACTGCGTAATTGAAAGCATATGCTTTTATTTTAGATATGTTAAGGAGCTTTATACGCCTTATGTATGGTTTGAAGGAAAATTTATAAGCTCTGTAACCGCTCCCGCGTCAGACATTCTCAGGATAGAATTCTGGATATACGGCAAAATGATGCACAGAGGTCTTGCCGATAGTATAGATATATGCCGGGAGGGCAACAGGAATATAATAACGGTTAAGTCCAAAAGCTTTACTTCTTTGCTGTGTCAGAATCAGCCGGAGCCGGGTATGATAACGGACGTGAATCTTTCCAAAATTATAGGGACATATCCCGATATTCCTTACGTTACATGTGAGGACAGTGAAAACGAAAATTATATTTACGTCAAGGACGGAGCGACCGTATGGGACGCTGTCTGCAATTTCGGTTTCAGAAAAACCGGACTTTATCCTTATATAGAGGGAACTAATAATGTCAGGATAACGCAGAGAAATCCGTCGATCAACCATGTTGTCAACAATAATAATATTCTTGGCTCGGGAGTTTGTCATGACTGTACCCGTATTATCAGTCATATACATATGCAGGATATAAACGGAGATTACGATGTTTACAGCAAAAGCAATGCGGAAGCGATGAGGAGAGGTATAATCAGGCATAAGCAAATCCCTCTCGACCGGCAGTTTTTGAATAATCCTGATTCGGGACTGAGCTTTAAGCTTAATTACAGCATGAGAGGGATGGTATGCAATTATATTAAATATGCGGGTTATAATTATGAGGATCTTTTTGACGAGGTAACCTACGGAAGCTTTATTAAAAAGAAAATTCACCGTATCGAGGTCGTTTTTAACGGAGGAATGCCCATAACCGTTCTGGGAACATATAACGACGGATTTTTCGGAGATCAATGATTCTTAGATCTGTAGATATTCGGCAAGCTTTGGAAAGGAATTATATATAGTGAAAAATGTATAGATAACTACGGGGATAATCAGCATTACTGAGGATACCGCTGTGCCGTTTCTGAGCTTCTGGTGAGGCATTGTAAACGGCAGGCGGTTATTTTTATAGAATTTGATAAATAGCGCAAATCCGGCGATTGAAAGAGCCAGAGTGGCGAGACTGGTCAAAGCAAGCGCAAGCTGATTTTCAAGCACACCTGAATAGGATATCACCGTCGAATAGGTGTTAGCAAAAGAATGGATTATTATTGAAGGAATAATTGAATTATGCTTAACGTCGATATGCGCAAAGAATATTCCCATTATAAACGCAAAAATAAACTGACCTACGTTAGCGTGCATAAGACCGAAAAGCAGCGAACTCATAATAATTCCGAATCTCTGACCTACTCTGGATAGGTTTTTCATAACAAAGCCGCGATACATAAGCTCTTCTGTAACAGGAGCTCCTATACAGGCGTAAACCGCCGTTATTGCGATGGTTTTCGGATTTTCATAGTTCATCATTTCTGTTCCTACGCTCATATCCACGCCGCTGAAGATCATTTCTGCGGCCGAGCCTGCAATACCGGCGATATATCTAATAAAAAAGCTTATAACGCAATATGCCGCGATTGTTTTAACGTTGAAGTCTGCGGCGCTGAAATATGATTTTATCTTTATATTAGAAACCTTTGATCCAAGCAGAAATATAACGATACTGCACGATGTCAGGATAAGCATATTAAGACCTATATTAATAGCGGAGGTATTGAAAAACGTTTCAAGTCCGGAGAGATATTGACGCGTCGCCTCAACGGGCTTAACGCCGTCAATCCGCATTACAATAAGCCGTAAAATATATACGGCGGCAATCAGAAGACCGTTTGAAAGCAGAAAATGGAGAATAATTCCTCCTCCGGCAATATTAAAATAATGTCTGATACGTCTTCGCTCGGCCTTAGACGGCTCAAAGGGAATCTTGCAGCCCGGAATATCTATCTGCGGAACTATTTCTCTGTAATCGCTGTTGTAAGCTTCATATTCTGTAAAATTTTCAAACGGGTTTTGGGGATTTATATCTGACCCCGGCTTTAATGTCTGAGTTTCAAAAATATTATTATCCATAATAGCATATCAAGGCGGCTTGCGCGCCTTTCCTCCGTATCAGTAGTTTTTCTAATATTATATATCAATTTTTACATATAGTCAAATCTCTGACGCCAAAAAGTTGTGGACAAAGCTGAAAAAGTGTGGTATAATAAATTTAACAGTTTATCAAAAAGAAAGGAAAACTATAAAAATGTTTCATGAAAAGTCATGCGGAGCAATTGTTTTTCGAAAATTTCACGGAAACATTGAAATTCTTCTTATAAAGCATGTAAACAGCGGACATTGGTCATTTCCTAAGGGACATGTTGAAAAAAATGAAACAGAGCTGGAAACGGCTCATCGGGAAATAATGGAGGAAACGGGAATCGACGTCATTCTTGATCCTACATTCAGAGAAACAGTTTCCTATTCTCCCAAAAAGGATACTCAGAAGGTAGTTGTTTATTTTCTTGCGAAAGCAAAGAATTTTGATTTTAAGGCTCAGGAAGAGGAAATTTCAGAAATAAGATGGGTCGATATAGGTTATGCCGTAAATATCCTGACCTATGATAACGATAAGGTTATCGTAAATAAGGCAAAGTCGGCGATAAAGGAAAGAGAATAAAAAAACGCAGCCTTAAGGCTGTGTTTTTTTATTCAGTCGCCGAACGAGATACCAAGATCCTTGGCTGTTATAACAAGCTGGCCGTCCGGAGAAACGAACTTGGTTTTACCCGCTATATCCTCCAGCTTGTTGGAGGTTATCTTTCCGCCGATCTTAGCTACTGTTCTTCCGTATTTTTCCTGCAAGATAAGTCCCGCGGCGTGAACGCCGAACTGTGTAGCGAGTATCCTGTCATATGCGCTGGGACTGCCGCCTCTAAGCATGTGTCCCGGAACGCAGACTCTTGTTTCAAGACCGGTTTTTGCCTGTATCTGGGAGGCTATTCTGTTGGTAGCCGTTACGATTCCGGCCTCCGCTCTTTTTTTAGCTCTTTCCTTTTTCTTCATTTGCGCTTCTTCTTTATCAAAGACGCCCTCGGCTACGGCTATAATGGAAAAATTCTTGCCGCTTTCGCTCCTTTTTATTACTGATTTGCACACCTTGTCAATATCATAGGGTATTTCCGGTATAAGAATTATATCGGCTCCGCCTGCGATTCCGGCGTTTAAAGTAAGCCAGCCCGCTTTATTTCCCATGATTTCGCAAAGAAGTATTCTCGAATGGCTGTTGGCCGTAGTGTGAAGTCTGTCAATAGCGTCGGTGGCTATATCCACAGCCGAATGAAAGCCGAATGTTACGTCCGTACCGTAAATATCGTTATCTATGGTTTTGGGAAGTCCGATAACGTTCAGGCCCTCGTCTGCAAGAAGTCTGCTTGTTTTATGGGTTCCGTTTCCGCCCAGCGTCAGCAGGCAGTCAAGCTTTTGCTTTTTATAGGTTTCCTTCATGCACTTAACCTTGTCAACATTATCCTCGCCGATAACCTGCATCATTTTAAACGGTTGACGCTTTGTGCCGAGTATAGTGCCGCCTCTTGTAAGAATGCCTGAAAATTCATCGGGATTCATATCTCTGCAAAGATTGTTTATAAGTCCGTAATACCCGTTTGAAATTCCGACCATCTCAACGTTTTCCGTTCCCATCATTTCATAGCAGGCTTTGGCGACACCCCTTATCGTAGCGTTAAGACCGGGGCAGTCCCCGCCGCTTGTCAGGATTCCTATTCTTTTTTTCATAAATTTAGACCGTCCTTTCAATTTGGAATATGCCGAAGCGTGAATATATGAAAGCCTTAATAGGCAGTTTGTTTAAAATAAATTAAGTCAGCACTATTATTATACCTATTTTTATTAAAATTGTCAACATTTTATATATTAACTATAGAATTATTTTTTTGCTTTCACATAATATTCACAATAATGTATTATACTTATTTTTGATAAAAATATATCTGGAGCGGATCCGGATTTTTTAATACGGGAGGACAGCTTATGAGCAGGATACTTATTGTGGACGATGAAATCAATATCCGCAGGGTGGTTAAGGAATACGCCGAGTTTGAGGGATATGAGGTAGGCGAGGCCGCTAACGGCATGGAGGCGGTAGAGCTGGTAAAAAATAATGATTACGATCTGATAGTTATGGATATCATGATGCCCAAGCTGGACGGTTTTTCCACCTGCAAGGAAATAAAAAAGTACAAATCCATACCGGTTATAATGCTATCGGCAAGGGGCGAGGAATATGATAAGCTTTTCGGATTTGAACTGGGAATTGACGATTACGTTGTAAAGCCTTTTTCACCGAAGGAGCTTATGGCGAGGATAAAAGCCGTTATCAAGCGCAACAGCCGTCCGGACAGCGGCATACCGGAAAAGCTGAAATTTGAGGGACTGGAAATAGATCTTGCAGGCAGGGAGGTTTATGTCGACGGCGTAAAGGCTTCAATGACGCCGAAGGAATACGATTTGCTTTTTTATCTCGTTAAAAACAAGAACCTTGCGCTCACAAGGGACAAGCTTCTCGAGGAGGTCTGGGGCTACGACTTTTTCGGGGACGACAGGACGGTGGATACCCATATAAAAATGCTCAGAAACAGTCTGGGGCCCTATAGGAAGTTTATCGTCACACTGAGAGGAATGGGATATAAATTTGAGTATGGTCAGAATTAAAAATCCATGCGTCAGCCTTAAATTTAAAATTTGGCAGTATTTCATGTTTTTTACGGCCGTGGTATTTATACTTCTCTGGTTTTTTCAGATAGTGTTTCTTGAGAATTTTTATGAGGGAATGAAAATTTCCGATGTCAAACGTTCCGCGGCAACAATCGTTGAAAACTACGGAGACGAGGATTACAGCGACTTGCTCACGGAAATAGCCATAAACAACGATTTATGCATAGTGATTACGGACAAATTTAACAGAACCGTTTATTCCAAGGACGTTATGGGCAGAAACTGCCTTATTCACGGACCGAATAATATGAGCTATGATTTTATTCAGAAGCTCAGGGACAGTGAAAAAAGCTCGATTTACTTCAAGGAGTTCAACAGTACGATAAACAGCGACACGCTTATTATGGTTTCAACCATAGGCGCCAAGGACGATCCTGACGGATATCTTCTTATAAATACTCCTCTTGTTCCGATTGGCTCCACAGCCTCGATTATAAAAAGACAGCTTATTATCATAACGTTTTATCTGCTTGTGCTGGGCGTGATAATTTCATTTTTCATGTCGAAAAGAATCGCGGATCCTATAACAAGAATAACAAAATCTGCGGAGGGTCTTGCCGAGGGAAAATACGATATAAAATTCGAGGGCGGAGATTACCTTGAAATTCAGCAGCTGGCGAGTACGCTTACTTACGCCGGGCAGGAGATTTCAAAGGTTGATATGATGCAGCGGGATCTTATAGCCAATGTGTCCCACGATTTAAGAACGCCGCTTACCATGCTCAAGGCATATGCAGAAATGATAAGAGATCTTTCAGGAGATAATCCTGTAAAGCGCAACGAGCATCTTGAAATAATAATAGAGGAAACCGACAGGCTTGCGCAGCTTGTAAACGACATACTGGATCTTTCTAAGCTTGAGGACGGCAATCAGAAGCTCAATTACAGCGAATTCAGCATTACCGAGGTGCTTGACGGAATCATCGCAAGATACAAGGGAATTTCAAAGAGGTCCGATTATATTATTTCCTTTGAGCCTGACGAAGAAGTCACGGTGAGATGCGACGTTATAAAAATTCAGCAGGTTATCTACAACTTGATAAATAACGCTATAAATTATACCGGAGACGATAAAAGGGTTTTTGTACGTCAGATTAATAAGGAAAAAAGCGTAAGGATAGAGGTTTCCGATACCGGACAGGGAATAGCAAAGGATAAAATAGGTCTTATCTTTGAAAAATATTATCGTTCTGAAAACCATAAGCGCGAGGTTATCGGGACAGGTTTGGGGCTTTCAATAGTAAAGGCCATATTGAAAAAGCACGGTTACAGCTTCGGCGTTTACAGCGTTATCGGTAAGGGCTCGACATTCTGGTTTGAAATAAGCGATATTGTATCGGAGAAGCCGGAGGTCGAAAACGGCAGAAAAAAGTAAAAAACTGATTTCCCGTTTCTTTCAAGGACTTTTCACAGAGATTTCACATATGAGCTTTATAATACAAGCATACTCAGTAATGAGTATATCTTCAATTTAACGTTTACCCCAGCGTTAAATTAAAAATCCCCAATAATCCCTATATCATGGCAAAAAGTCCCCTTAAGGGGACTTTTTGTTTTATAAAAAGGCTGCCGTTATTTTTAATTAACGGCAGCCTTTTATCATAGATAAAGCAGAGCTGTTGCAACGGGAATTGTATCGTAAAGCTCAATTGTCTTCGTTAATCGTTTTATTTTTGTGATTAATATTCTGTCAGCGTTATACCGTTTTCACCAAGCGGTATTTCATGGTCAAGACCTACAAATTTGCCGTCCTTCTGCCAGAGAACTTCCTTTACAAAGTTATACTTTTCCGTATCCCATGTTGTAAAATCATCCTTCACAAGTCCGCCGGTATCTCCGGAATTCGCGTTGAAGCACCAGAACGTATGATTTATTTTGTTTTCAGAAATAAGCTGTCGGAGGTAAGTCATCCATGTGACGTTAGGCTCGGTCATATAGCCTCCCCATTCGCCTATAAGCAGAGGAGCTATATTTTTGTCCTGAATATAGAACCAGTTATCATACCAGCAGTCCTTATAAAGAGAATCATATGTATAGCCGCCTTCGAACCACGGCTGCTCATAGACTGCCGGACCGTAATCATGAGGGGAATAAACCAGCTTGTTTTGACGATTGCCAAGATCTATAGGATTATCTGCAACGCCCCTTAAATTTCCTCCCCACCAGTTAAAGAAATAATCGTCTTCATTCTGGGAGCCGAAATTTCCGTTTTTCTTTATGTCCTTAGGGTAGATTTCAATGCCCTCTACCATCACCAGTACGTTGGGGTTTTTATCTAAAACGGCATTCGCCGCCTTTTCCGCTATGTATTTCCAGTTATCTGAATCCTTGGAATCGTCCCACTTCGCCCTCGGCGACTCGTTTTGTTTTCCATGTGGTTCGTTTTTCAGATCATATGCGATTATGGTATCGTCGCCTTTATAACGCTCAGCCATCCACGACAGACTGTCAAGGTAATCCTGCTCGGTAATGTTTCCGTCTGTCCACAGCGGTTTCATGTGGCCCATGGAATCGGTTACGGCGCAGTGGATATCTATCATTATTTTGATGCCGTTAGCGCGGCACTGTCCGATGACATAATCAAAAATTTCAAGACTGTTCATTCCCTCAAGATATGAGTTTGAAGCTTTATTATAATTTGCCTCCGGATATTCTCCGTCCGCCCAATTGTTTATAAGCTCTGTTGATATAGGAATTCTCAAAAGATTGAAGCCGTGGTCGGCAATGCTAGCAAGAGATGAGTTCAGGTCGCACGCCCAGAGTCCGTCAAAGCAGTTTGTGCCTGTGTTATATCCGAACCAGTTACAGCCTGTCAGCCAGACTTCCTTGCCGCTTGAATCTATTATTTTATTTCCCTTTACGGATAGCCAGTCGTCCGTTGTGGGCGCGGGAACGTCCTTTGCACCGGTATTGACAATTGCTTCGCCGGTATTTCCGCTCTGCTGACTGTTACCGTTCTGCTGCTGCGAAACGCCGGCTGTGCCGGAGCATGAAACGGAGGACGTATCAACAGCGTCCTTGGAACCCGATATCTGGAAGCCGAAAGCAGCCTCGCCGCCTGTTTCCAAAGCTTTGTTGTATTCCTCAGGTGTTACGGTTATTGCCGATTCCGATACTGAAAAGCTTCCGCCCCAACTGCTTATTATCTCAATGTCTGATTTAAGAGGTATAGTAACGGTCCAGCCGTTTATTCCTGAGGAACCGCTGTTTTTTACCGCTCCCTGATAATCGGTAAAGGATTTTCCGTCCGTTTCCCAGCTATTTCCGGCTGTGAGCGTTACGACGAGTTTTATTTGTTCGCTGACGTCACGATCGGTTACGGAAGAGGACTCGGTTGTAATTCCTGATGAAACGGAAACCACGTCTCCGGTACTAGACGAGCCGCCGGAGCCGTCGTCGCTGCACCCGCAAAGCGGAAATACAGTAATTAAAGCCGCCGCTGCAAAACAGGCTAATTTATTTTTAAGCATATATTATCTCTCCTGTCATATTTTACTGCTTGTTTATAATAATTATGCCTTAAATTTAATTAAAAGTCAATGCATATAAGGAAATATATGTTGTTAAAACTGTTCGAAAATTGAAAAAATTTAGTTAAAATACATAGTGACATTAATTTGCGATAATGGTATAATAAAATAAGTATAAAATAATGGACGGTTTTGGATAAATATAGGAAATCGGCATTCGTTTTATATGTATAATTATCATGATATACTAATTTTATATATCTACATGCCCGGGGTTGCCGCGGCAGAATGGAGATCAAGATGCTGAAAAACTACGATATTATTATTGCCGGAAGCGGTACGGCAGGATTGTATACTGCGATAAATCTGCCGTCCGATATGAAAATTCTTATACTTTCCAAGCGTGAGCTGAAGCTTTGTAATTCTGCGCTTGCTCAGGGAGGTATTGCCGGAGTTTACAATTCGCCGGAGGATAATATTCAGCTTCATCAGAATGATACGATGATAGCCGGCGGTTTTAAAAATAATACGGAAACGGTTCATATTTTAGTTTCAGAGGCGGCTAAGGACATACAGGCTCTTATTGATATGGGAGTGGATTTCGACAGGACTCCGGATGGAAATCTTCACAGAACTCTTGAGGGAGGACACTGCCGTCACAGAATTTTTCATCATAAGGACGCTACCGGCTTTGAGATAGTATCGAAATTGCTTGATAAGGTAAAGAGCCTTCCGAATGTGGATATTCTTGAAAACACGTATCTTTGCGGCTTGAAAAAGACGTCGACCGGTTTTTCAGCGGATACCTGGCAAAACGGAGAAAGGCGTTCGTTTAACAGTCATTTCATGATGCTTGCCACAGGCGGTATCGGAAGGGTTTATGAATATACTACCAATTCCGCGATAGCTACCGGAGACGGTATAACCTTAGCCTATGAGATGGGGGCGGATATAAAGAATTTGAGTCTTGTCCAGTTTCACCCAACTGCGTTCAATAACAGGCATACAAGAGAATGCTTTCTTATTTCCGAGGCCGTCAGGGGAGAGGGCGCTTATCTTCTCAACAAGGACGGCGAACGTTTTATGCATAATTATGACGACAGGCTGGAGCTTGCTCCGAGAGACGTCGTTTCACATGCTATTATACATGAAAGCAGAAAGCTGGGCTCTACTGAATTTTATTTGGATATAAGCAGAAAGGATCCCGAATTTCTTAAAAACCGTTTTCCTATGATTTATAAAAATCTGCTTAAGCAGGGCTATGATCTGACTAAGGACAGAATTCCCGTATTTCCGTGTCAGCATTACCTGATGGGCGGAATTAATGTTGACAGCTTTGCAAGAACGGGCATTGAAAACCTTTACGCCGCGGGCGAATGCTCGCATACGGGCGTTCATGGCAATAACAGGCTTGCCAGCAATTCGCTTCTTGAGGCTCTCGTATTTTCGCGCAGGGCGGCGCAGGATATTTCCGAGAAAAGAGACGGTGTGTCAGATGACTTTGAGGACTATAAATTTGAAGAGCAGTCTGATCCCGCTGCAATTCCTCAGGGATTCAGAACTGAAATACGCCATATAATGCAGAGCAGTTATTTTGTTATACCGGATAAAAAGGCGGCTGTCGAAGGCTTTGAAAGGGTAAAGGAAATAAAGCGGGAGCTGACTTCAGGAAAGTATATGATAAATCCTGATTTTATAGAAGCGAAATCTCTTGCGACTATCGCATATCTCATTTTAAAGGAAGTTATATAGGAGAGGATAACGACTATGCTTAATCGGTTTTATGTGGATAATATTATTAATACGGCGCTTGCCGAGGATATTAACTATATTGACGTTACAACGGATAATCTTTTACAGGACGGCGACGTAAGCGAGGCTTATTTTGTTGCTAAAGACAGCGGAATTCTCTGCGGAATAGACGTTGCCGCCAGAGTTTTTGATCTTGCCGGCGGAAATGTTGAAAAGGAAATACTTCTTAAAGACGGAGCGCCGATAAAAAAAGGAGATTACATAGCTTTTTTCAGAGGAAGCGCCAAAACGCTTTTAAAGGGCGAGCGTACCGCGCTTAATTTGATTCAGCATATGTCGGGGATAGCGACGGCTGCAAATGAATGCGTAAAGCTTGTGGAGGGTACAAACGCCAGCATAGCCGACACCAGAAAAACACTCCCCGGGCTGAGAGCGCTTCAAAAGTACTCGGTTACGGTAGGGGGCGGAAAAAACCACAGGTTTAATCTTTCCGACGGAGCTATGCTAAAGGATAATCATATAGACGCCTACGGCTCTATCACCGGCGCGGTTTCGGCTCTTAGGAAGAAAGCCGGACACATGCTTAAGATTGAGGTTGAGGTAAGAAATCTTGAAGAGCTTGAGGAGGCTCTTGAGAATAAATGTGAGGTAATCATGCTTGATAATATGAGCGATGACGAAATGAAAAAAGCGGTGGAGATTACTAACGGAAGAGCGCTGCTGGAGGCTTCGGGTAATATTACTCTTGATAATATCAGGCAGAAGGCGTTGACAGGCGTCGATATTATATCTCTCGGAGCGCTGACTCATTCTGTTAGATGCTTTGATATATCAATGAAAATCAAATCCTGCGACCATAAATAATAAAGCGGCTTGTGACTGAAACGGCGTTGCCGCGGCAATACTTTATATATAACGACTACGACGGGAGGACGGCTTTACGCCGTATACAGAATATGCAGAAGAAGTTTTCATTAAAAAATAACCGTCTTGCCAAGACGATTATTTTAAGCGGAGCTATCCTGATTATTGTTGCGTTTGTAATATTGAGATACGAGGGATTTTTTTCGATTATCTCCAAAGTGATTAATATATTTCGTCCTATAATTATAGGAGGAGTTATCGCTTTCGCATTAAATCGTCCGATAAACTTTTTTCACGCAAAATACCGTACTCTGTTTTTCTGGCTGGGAGAAAAGCTTGGTGCAAAAAGAAAGAACCGCCGCAGAAAAAGTGCGAACAATACAGGCAGGGCGTCGTTTATATGCTCGTGCGTTACCACATATATAATTCTGATCGCTATAATAGTCGGAATTATTTGGTTTATAGTTCCTCAGATTTCTGAAAGTATTTCTATGTTCAGCGCCAATTTCAACGATTATACCAATAACCTTATAAATTTCTTTGAATCAAATAAATTCAGGCTTGATTATTTAATGGATAAAATAGACCTTGGAGATATGCTGGAAAAGGTAAAGGAAAAAATATCTGAGCTTCCGGAATATATACCGACGGTTTTGGCAAAGACAATGGATATAACAAGCGGAATAATCGGAACGGTTGTCGATACCGTAGTAGGCTTTGTATTTTCAATATATATCCTTATGGATAAGCAGAACCTGAAAAGACATGCTAGAATATTGACTAAATCAATGCTTAAACACAGATATAACCGATTTGAAAGAATTATCAGAATGGCATATGACGCTTTTTCCAATTTTTTAAGCGGTCAGCTTATGGAGGCGGTCATTTTAGGAATACTATGCTTTTTCGGCATGACCATTTTCAGATTTGATTATGCTCCTCTGATAAGCGTTATTATCGGCATTACAAATATGATACCGATTGTAGGTCCGATTCTGGGAACAATTCCATGCGCTCTTATTCTTCTTATGGTAAATCCCATAAAGGCAGTCTGGTTTGTGGTGTTCATTATAATAATTCAGCAGATTGATTCTAACCTTATTTATCCGAAGGTCGTCGGAAATTCCATAGGGCTGCCTGCCCTTTGGGTTTTGTTTGCCATCACCGTAGGAGGAGGTCTATGGGGTATACTCGGTATGATAGTCGGGGTACCGCTGGTTTCGATTCTCTATGCGGTTATGCGCCAGAAGGTTCATGAGGAAGAAGAAAACGAAAGAATATCAGAGAAAAGCGCAGATCCTTGAAGGTGAAGGATCTGCGCTTTTTATTATGCGTTTTCTGCTATAACCTCAGTAAGAAGATTGGGAGGCAGCTGCTCGTATCTGAGGAAATCAAATGTAAAGCTTCCCATTCCTCTTGTGGTTTGTCGGAGGTACATTATAAAATCATGCATTTCTCTGATGGGAACTTCTGCGGTAATTACAGTCGTTCCCGTTTCAGCAGGCTCCATTCCGGATACCCTGCCTCTGCGCTTGTTCAGCTCGCCCATAACGTCTCCGGTATTTTCATCAGGAACGCATACGTTTAACGAGCCAATCGGTTCGAGCATAACAGGATCGGCATTTTTAAGCCCTTCCTTGTATGCGAGCGAAGCCGCCGTTTTAAAGGCCATTTCTGAAGAGTCCACCGGGTGATATGAGCCGTCCAGCAATATAGCCTTAAGACCTACCACAGGACAGCCTGCAAGAACGCCTTTCTTGACGCATTCCTGCAATCCCTTTTCAACTGCCGGAAAATAATTTCTGGGCACCGCGCCTCCGAATACCTTTTCTTCAAAAATAAGCTCGTCGCTGACGCATGGCTCAAATTCTATCCAGACATGACCGTATTGACCGTGACCGCCCGTCTGTTTCTTATATTTTCCCTCTGCCTTCACCTTTTTGCGTATTGTTTCTCTGTAGGCAATCTTCGGAACTGATAATCCGATATCCACACCGAATTTATTCTTTAGCTTAACGGCTGATATTTCAAGATGCTGTTCTCCCAATCCGCTTAATATCTGTTCGTTGGTGTATGAGTCCGTATAGTATGATAATGTCTTATCCTCATCTAAAAGACGCTGAATGCCTGAGGATATCTTGCTTTCATCACCCTGTGCCTTGGCCTTAACAGCCATTGAATAGCAGGGTGAAGGGAAGCTTATTCTGCTGAACGTTATTTTTCTTTCAGGCGAGCAGAGAGTATCTGAGGTGGACGCTGATATTTTTACAGCAACCGCTATATCTCCCGCCTTTGCTTCGGATATTTCGTTTTGCTGTTTGCCCGTCATTCTATAAAGCTTGCCTATTTTTTCAGTTTCTCCCGTAGATGTGTTTATAACCTGGGAATCGGATTTCAATATTCCTGACATAACTCTGATATATGACATTTTACCTACAAAAGGATCGGAAACTGTTTTGAAAACGAACGCCGACAGCGGATCCTCCGATTTACAATTGGCTGTTACCGTTTTTCCGTTTTCAACCGCTTCTTTAGGCGGTACTTCGTCCGGCGACGGAAGCAGGAGAGTTATCTCCTTAAGCAGCATATCAACTCCTGAAAGATCGGATGATGAAACGCATACCACCGGAGTTATGATTCCCTTGTTCATTCCTGTGTGTATGCCGTTTATAAGTTCTTCCTGAGTAAACGGTTCGCCTTCAAAGAATTTATTCATAAGCTCTTCGTCCGTTTCGGCAACCGCCTCGCTGACGGCTTCGATCAGACCGTCTATACGGTAAACCATTTTCTCAATAGCCTTTGCAATAGGGAGGTCAATTTCCACGGCCTTTCCGTTTTCGTATTTGTAAACCTTCATTTCAATAAGATTAACGTAGGAAACTATCTTTTCGTTTTCTATAACCGGTACCACGATCGGACACACAGTAGGACCGAAAACGGTTTTCAGTTCAGTAAGAACATTATAAAAATTGGCGTTTTCGTCGTCTATTTTTGTTACGGCGAACATCTTTGATTTTCCGGCTCTGACAGCTGACGCATAAGCTTTTTTAGTACCTGTCTTAACCCCTGATTTAGCGGAAACGGTTATCATAACAGTGTCGGAGGCGTATATACCCTCCTCCATTTCTCCGGCAAAATCAAAAAGACCGGGAGTGTCGATAAGATTGATTTTAGTTTCCTCATAATCAAAGGATGCCAGCGCCGCGTTTATTGAAATTTTTCTTTTTATCTCTTCTGAGTCAAAGTCGCAGACAGTAGTTCCGTCAATTGTTTTACCCAGTCTATCGACTGCTCCCGCTTTGAAAAGCAGAGCGTCTGCAAGCGAGGTTTTTCCGGAACCGTTATGTCCGGCAAGAGCTATATTCTTTATTTGTTTCATCTCGGTAAATCTCCTTTAATAAAAATATACAATAAACTATATTTAATTATACAACTTTTTATTTATATTTTCAACTGTATTGGAAATATTCTATATAATCTATTAATAAACAAGCTTGGAGTTGTGCAATTTCCACAAATAACAGCAATGGCTTTATAAATACATGTTAAGTATTTTAGGGATTTCAGAGCAGCAGAGGTTTATGAAAGATATTATGTTTTCATATTTCATAATCAGAGGAGATTCAAAATCAGAAAATCCGGAAAAATAATTTTCTGTTATCCATTTTGTACCGTTTATTATTTCAATGCCGGAGATATAATCCTTAATACGGCAGCCGAATGATTGTTTCAGCATATTTACCGGATCGTTTTTAAAGGGATAACGCTTAGCCGTAATAGCGTCGCCTCCGTTAAGTTCGCGCATCATAAATCCGAAAAATTCTTTATCTTTCTGACTGATACCATATTTCATAGCCTCGGCGGCGCACTTTTCCCTAATTGTCTTAATAAAGATTTCATCAGTTATCAGATGAACAAGATAGCCTTTGTAAAGATCTCTTTCTTCGTTTTTATTGCAGTAATCGTCGGCAAAGTCTTTTAGTCTGCTGTGGAACAGATTCAGATTTTCAGGACTGAGAAAATCCCAATCGGGTATCCCGCTGCGCATATGCGTATACTTTTTCATTTCACGCACATAATTCTTTCTTTCATGGATACAGTCCGGAGCTATATTTCCCGCATAATAAAGCGGCAAACGCTTGATTCCCAGCATGTCATAGGTCGCGTCCGCAGCCGCTAAATGTATTACGACGCCTGCCATTATTTTTTCTCCTTGTAAAAAATATACCCCTGTGTAAACACAGGGGCTGTAGTTTATTTGGCATAATCAACCGCGCGGCTTTCACGGATCATATTTACCTTAATCTGACCCGGGTATTCCATTTCACTTTCGATTTGCTTTGCAATATCTCTTGCAACGATAACCATACGTTCATCGTTGATAACCTCGGGACATACCATGATCCTTACCTCGCGTCCTGCCTGAACGGCGTAGCACTTGTCCACTCCCTCGTAGGCATTGCAGATTTCTTCAAGCTTTTGCAGACGTTTTATGTAGTTTTCATAGTTTTCGCTTCTTGCTGCCGGTCTTGCGGCCGATATAGCGTCGGCGGCCTGGACTATGCAGGCTATTACCGTTCTTGGCTCAACGTCGTTATGATGAGCTTCAATCGCATGGATAACCTCAGGGTTTTCCTTATACTTACGGCATACGTCTACGCCTATCTGAACGTGCGAGCCTTCAATTTCAGCAGTAAGCGCCTTGCCTATATCATGAAGAAGTCCGGCGCGTCTTGCAAGGTTAGCGTCTACGCCCAGCTCTGAGGCAAGTATTCCTGAAAGCTGCGCAACCTCAATCGAGTGGTTAAGTACATTTTGACGGTAGCTGGTACGGAACCGCAGACGTCCGATAAGCTTGATAAGCTCATGATTGATACCGTGGACATTTGTTTCAAGAACGGCTCTTTCGCCCTCCTGTTTGATTCTGTATTCAACCTCGCGTCTGGCTTTGTCAACCATCTCTTCGATACGAGTAGGATGTATTCTGCCGTCTGAAATAAGCTTTTCAAGGGCTATTCTGGCGACTTCTCTTCTTACATGGTCAAAGCAGGAAAGCGTTATAGCCTCCGGAGTATCGTCGATTATGAGATCTACGCCGGTTAGGGTTTCAAAGGTTCTGATATTTCGTCCTTCTCGGCCTATAATACGGCCTTTCATTTCATCGTTCGGAAGAGGAACGACTGAAACGGTCGCTTCTGAAACCTGCTCTGCGGCACATTTAGCAATAGCCAGAGATATATAGCTCCTTGCCTTTTCGTCGCATTCGTCCTTTATCTGCTGTTCATAATTAGAAATCTTAACCGCCTTTTCATGAACAAGATCTCCGTCAAGCATTTCAAGGATATATTCCTTAGCCTGATCCTTTGTAAATTCTGAGATTCTTTCAAGGATATCCATCTGGCTTTTTTTAATGGTTTCAGCTTCCTTGAGCTTCTCTTCCGCATTTTTGATTTTATTCTGGAGGATTTCTTCTTTACGCTCCAGGTTGTCGTTTTTTTTATCAAGGGTTTCTTCTTTTTGCTGTATACGCCGTTCCTGACGGGAAACCTCCGAACGCCTGTCCTTAAGCTCCTTTTCAGCGTCGGAACGCAGCTTATGGATTTCGTCCTTAGCTTCAACAAGAGCGGCCTTTTTCTTTGTTTCGGCTTCTTTATCAGCGTCGGCAAGAAGTCTTTCAGCTTCCTTTTCCGCGGAACCCATAATAGATTCAGCCTGCTTTTGTCTGTAAGCGATTCCCTGCTTAAAACAGATAAAGCCTGCCGCCGCAGCGCCGACTATAAATGCTGCCACACAGCAAATAATTGCAATAGTAGTATTCATTGCCCGCACATTACCTCCTTTGAATTAGTTATAGAAATTGTACAATAACTTGATTACTCCGGCAGGATAATGTTGCCATAATTCTATTCATATTTTTATTTTCAACGTAAATCTTAGTTTACGTTATTCCGTAACTAACGGAAATCAGCCCCATTGCCGGAACTGTGCTGAGATGTAGTGGTTATAATAAATATCAGGACTTTGTTCATATAAAAAACTATGATTTAATTACAGCCGCATAAAAAGCCGCAGTAATAATTGTGCAAATTTATACAATACATTTATTTTATACTTTTTTTAGAGAATTGTCAAGCTATATTTTGCGGTCAGACTGCTATTTACAAAATATTTATGATTTTGAACATATTTTCGACTAAATTCGGAAAAATCAGGCATTATAATAGTAGTATTATAAATATATCAGTCAATTTACAGATTAAACGAATTATGTATAATAAGGGATCATAAAGGAAAAACTAATAACGATAACCGCATATGCGTATGCGGCGGAAAGGAAGGAAAAATATGGTAACACAAAAGGAATACAGCGAAATGAGCAAAAAGGCTTCTCCTAATTCGAGAAGCTGGGTAAATGTTCCTGTGGCTTTTCTTATCGGAGGAGCTATATGTACATTAGGCGAAATTTTTTTGAATATTTTCACTAAATTCGGATGCGCCAAGGAGTCCGCAGGCGCATGGGCTTCAATTATCCTTATTCTTTTAAGCGCTATATTGACCGGATTCGGTTTATATGAAAAAATCGCCAAGCATGCGGGAGCGGGAACACTTGTGCCTATAACCGGTTTTGCAAACGCAGTCGTATCTTCTGCGCTGGAATCGAAATCAGAGGGCTTTATTCTGGGAGTTGGAGCTAAAATATTTACGATTGCCGGTCCCGTAATATTATACGGCACAACCGCGTCTGTTATTTACGGTCTTGTTTATTACCTTTTTGTGAAATAGAAAAAAGCCGACTAAAATAGTCGGCTTTAATATTTTTTATTGTAAGATAACTAATTTTAACAATTTGTTAACATTTTATATCTTCGAATATGCTATAATAATTAAAACAATATTAATAATAAAATAAAAAAAGAAAGGATTTAGAATGGAAAAGAGTAAAAAATCAAAACATTTTTTATGGTAATATTTGGAATAATTTTAAATACCGCTATAATTATTGTTACTACATATTTTTGCCGTTCGTTGAAATTGGAGGAAAAAAAAGCCAAGGAATATATCTCCGATAATGAAGTTTCTGTTATTGATTTCAGCGGTATATTCATTTTTGAATCCGAAAACAAAAATAATAAAGAATAAAGTTTTAAAGTTCAAAAAATATTCATAAAATAGCGCATAAATGTTAACAATTTTTTAATATAATATACAAATAATATTGCTAATATATTAACAGAATAAATAACAGGAGATGGTTTATTATGAAAAAAGGCATATCATTAGCATTGGCGGCGGCAATGGCTTTAGGTTCATTTATAGGCTGTGTGAATGTAAGCGCCGAAAATACCGCGGAAGCTTCTCAGGAGATTATGGAAATCACTACTGACAGCGGTTTTACTATCGCGGCCGAACAGGCAGAGCAATTTGAAAATGCCGAAATTTTGAGCGAGGAATTTACAAATCCGGCAAGCAATATTTATGAATTAAGCAGAACCTACAGATTAGAGGACGGAACGGTTGCGCACGATATTTTAACGGTCACTGAAAATATGACTCGGTCTGCAAACGGAAGCAATACCGTTACGCGTCAGACGGACGCAAGCAATTTTTCAACCGTTTACATATGCGCCAGCTTTGACTGGTATACCTCCGGTCTATGGAGCTATGTTCAGTGCAGCAGTATGACGGCTTATCATGTTGATAAGGCTTCTAACGTGGGATGCGAAAGGTTTATCAAATCAAAATCAAATGGGTATATTAAGTCGGGGAAAGCTTATGCTCAGGTAAATTATTATTTTTATAATGTAAATATACCTGTTCAGTCCAGCAGCGGTACGTTTAAGATTACATGTACTGACTCCGGAACGATTTCCGATAACGGTTAACGGGGTGATTTCATGAAAGCCAAATTAAACTATAAAGCGGCGTTTTTGATAATACTTGTTATTCTGATAAATGCGGCGGTCATTATAGCTACGTCTTTATTGTGGAAATATTTTAACTCGGAAGAAAAGCGGGCTGAGAAATTTCTTTCAGGCAGAGGGATTTCAACAGACGAGCTGGGCGAAATGAAATTTGAATTTGAATCGGAATACAGTTTTAAGGACGGTGAAACCCGTAAGATCAAAGGTACTGAGGTTTATTACTGGAACGGAAGGAAATTTGTGCCTGCTTCAGAATTTTTGAAAGGATATGATGACTGATGAAAATGTCCGTTAAAAAAACTGTTGTTTTTATTGCCGTAGTTATAGTTACATGCGTTGTTTCCGCGGTAATGACCTGTATAGTTAGCGGTATGCTTGCTGAAAATAAGGAGGATAAAATGCTGATTTCGCTTGTAGGAGAAGATAGGGCGGATAAGCTGGAAAGCCGCAGCTATACGTTTTCGAGAACCTACATATTAAAGGACGGAACGGTTATTGAAGGTTCCGGCGGCGCCGGAAACGGTACGTTTCAAATTAAATAAAGGCAATAAAAATCCGCACAGAACAAAGTGAAGCTGTGCGGATTTTTTATTAATCGGTTTTTCCGAGAATAATTCTTCTTAGGCTTATAACGTCGAATATATTGATAAAACCGTCATTGTTTAAGTCTGAAACTGAATATTGATCGTATGTAAATTGCTCTTTTCCCGTTAAATAATTATTAATCAGAACGAGATCGGCGACAGAAATTTTTTCATCAAAATTTATATCGCCCTTGATATGGCCGTCTGACTCTTCGCCGGACGTAGCCGGAACGGAAATCGTAGTAGTAACCGTTGAGGTTGTTGTAACAGGTACTGATGTTGTAGTAACGGTAGCGATAACATGCTCTTCTGCAAGCCATTTCTGACAGCTATTACCGTTTACCGTCCATTGACTAATGTTAGCTCCGCTTGATTTATCGGCATTTGCCGTTTCAATTGCGGCTGCGTCCTTGGATGCTCTGGTAAGTATATAATATGTACCGTCCGGATTTTTTACAAATTTAAAGAGGTGAGAGCTTGTTTTATTATTTGTGAGAATTTCAGCGTTTGCGCCGTTTTCTCCGCTTCCTCCGGCGATATTCAGATAATATGTCCTGCCGTCGGCAAGCTGCGATATAATATAGTAATAGCCGCCTCCGAATTCCTTTAAAGTCCATGTGTTATGCGATAAAGGAGAATCCGCGCCCCATTGCTGAACGTTGGCGCCGTCCTCTGCCGCGCCGTTTTGGACCTCCATATAGAGTCCGCTGTTTGAATTTTTGAACATATATAATTTTGATATATCCATTTTACAGCCTGTATCTTCTACCTGAATTAATTCCCATTTCTGTGAGGCGTCGCTGTTTTTAACAGACCATTGTACGATACTTGCCCCGGAGCTTTCCGAAGCGGAGGATACCGCAATACAGCTTTTGTCGTTCGAAGCCTTGGTAAGTATGCAGTATGATCCTTCGTTATTCCTGATAAATTTGAATTGCTGTGCGTCCGCCTTGGTATCGCTGTAAATCTGAATATTTGTTCCATTATCCGCGCTTCCGTTTGTTACGTCAAGCAGATAGGTTATTTTATCACCAATCTGTGAGTAAAGATAATAATAGCCTTCGCCGGCGGATAAAACGCGCCAGGTGTTATGAGAAGCGGCGGAATCCGCGCCCCATTGCTGAACGTTGGCACCGTCCTCTGCCGTGCCGTTTTGGACCTCCATATAAAGTCCGCTGTTAATATTTTTTATCATGTATACTGCGCCTTCGCTTAAAACCGCGGGAGTATATTCTTCCGCTGCGTATTCTGAATCGAAACTTTCTTTTAAAAACGGAGATTCTATAGTTTTGATTATAATAGAAGAAAATTCTTCATCGGATATATATTTAAGCTCGGCAAGAGAAACGGCCGTTCCGGCATAATTCATGCAAAAATCCTTAACGTCGTTTTCTCCGCTCTGATTGTAAGCGGATAGAAGAGTATAACCGTAATTGGACGATGGACGCCATGCGGTTTTTTTATAATCTCCGCTGATTGTCAGTTCATAAGGTGTCCCGTCTCCGTTTTCTGTTTTATCGGTAAACGATCCGCTGTCGGCAAATGAAGCGTTTGAATCTATCGAAACCTCCTGATCCCAGTATCCGCTGGATTCCTTTTGCATTTTTTCAAAACGGTTTGATTCAGAATAAACAGTGGAGCCTTCTCCGCAGATAATCTGACAATTGCCGTCGTTTTCTTCGGAGGTCGTATTTCTGACGTGGAAATTATTGTAGGTGTGCAGACTGCCGTTTCCGACCTGAGGACATCGTCTTATACATGAATCCCATACGTTATACATAACTGATGTGCGGCAGCGTCCGGTTTCGGTATTCTGTGTTCCGTAAGCGACGGTCCAGTATCTGTTTGTAAATGTGTTGTATGAAAGGGTGATATAATCCGGACTGCGAAGTCTGTCCTTTGCGTCCATATAGGATTCATAAGGAGTATTTATCCAAATGAATTTTCCGACCTCGTCTCTGTTTTTCGGCAAGGTACTGTTGAATGTACAGTGATCTATCCATATATTTCTTGACGACCATATCTGTATCAGTATTTTATCTTCATTTTTCCATGCTTCAAAGTCGATATTTCTGAATATGATATTATCGCTGGGTTCGTCGCCCTCATTGCCGTATTCGTTATTTGTTCTTATCATGCAATCCTGAATTCTGTTAGCCTGATAAGAGCCTACGACCGTTTTGTTATCTCTTACTCTCAGATATCCCATGCTGCTGCAATCAATGTTTCCGTTTACTACAATAGTGAGAGGCTCTGCCGAATCCATTGCGTTTTTTAGATCTTCAGCATTGCCGACATAAACGGTTTTGCCCAGCAGTCCTCCGATTGCGCAGGCTTTTTCACCCTCATTTACCATGCAGTTTGCGGCAAATCCGTTAAGACCGTAACAATTGAGCTTCCATTTCTGTGCTCCGTCGCCTGTATAATCTGCAAGAGAAACGGCGTTTGAATTTTGATAATATGTAATAGCTTTTCCGGTTGAAATATTTGTTATTTTATAATAAAGATAATAACCCTCGAAATCCTTATCGGTTCCTGTTATATTCCACCGGGCGCTTACAGAGTCTTCCGGAGATACTGTAAGCCCGTTCTGTCCCGCGGTCAAATATTGACCGTCGGACATGCTGCAAATATTGTATACGCCTTCTGAAATATAATTTATACTCCAGTTCTCCGTAACGGATCCGGAGGCTTTTTTTGCGTCGAGTGCGGTTCCGGATAAATTAAGGTTACGGTCGGTTGTAAAAGCGGAGAAATTTACCGCCTGCATCGGATAAGAAAGCGCGTCCGCCGATGTTACATGATTTAAGGCTTGCGGAAAAAATCCGAAAACAGCCGTAAAGACCATTATTAATGAAAGTAAAATGGATTTAAACTTTTTCATAATTCCCTCCCGATATAAATAGCCATTGACTTTAATCGTTTATATTTTATCATGAATTTATTGGGGAAACAATCGAAAAAAATGATATTAACTAATATATTATGACTTTTTTCATGAAATGTTTTTCTGCGTTTGGATTTTTTTGTTGACATTGCTATAAATATTAGCTATTATATAATTATAGAATAATGCGGGGAGGGCTTGATTTGGGTGATGAAAATAGGAAACGTATTGCCGTGCTTATGGCGGATCTTCAGTCTGAATATAACCGCAAGATCATGGAGGGGATCATAAGACAGGCAAATATCTTGAATTATGACGTCATGGCTTATTCTATGTTTTCCAATCATGATATTGACTATCCCTTCCAGACGGGAGAAGAAAATATATTCGAGCTTTTTGATCCCGATAAGGCTGACGGAATAATAATATATTCGGAATCGTTTAGGAAAGGGGAAGTAAAGGAAAAAATAACGTCCGTATGCCGCGGATCAGGATTGCCGTATGTTGAAATGGATAAGTATGACGGCAGTGAATTCAGGATATGGAACGACCGTGAAATTTTCAGCAGGCTCGTATCTCATATGATTGAAATTCATTCGCTGAAAAAGATATATTGCCTTACCGGATATAAGGGCTGTCATCAGTCGGAAAATAGGCTTGAGGGCTATCGGGACGCAATGAGAAGGCACGGTATACCGGCTAAAAGAGATTGGGAATTTTACGGGGATTTCTGGGAAAAATCCGCCGAGGAGCTTGCGGAAGCTATTTGTTTCGGTAAAATAGAAAAGCCGGAGGCGGTAGTCTGCGCTAACGGCGGCATGGCCGTAAGTCTTACAAACGCTTTGATTGAAAGAGGCATAAGAGTTCCGGAGGAAATTGCGGTTGCAGGCTTCGATTCGTATACGGGCAACGCTCTTAATACGCCTACTGTAACGGCTATGTCTGATATAAATTATAATCAGGGCATTAAAACCGTATGCTTGCTGCATAAAAGAATTACAGGGGAGGTATGCGAGCAGTATGAGCTTCATATTGAAGCGGTAGAGACCGGGGGAAGCTGCGGATGCGGCGAATCTGAAAGCCGTATGTTTAAATGGTATAGGAAAGAGCTTGCAAAACAGATGGAATATTTCGATCTGCTTCAGTCAAGCAATATGATGCAGCAGATTTCGGAGCAGGAGAATTTACAGGATTTTGCCGGAGTATTAAGCGGGTTTACATATCTTATAAGAGGACTGAAGGAGCTTTACGTCTGCATATGCGACGACTGGGACGGTATAAACAATACCGGAAGGAGAGGCTACAGCGTAAATGGATATTCTGAAAATATAATAATGTTTCACCTTACCGGCGATAGCGGAGGGTATAGTATCATGCCGCTTGACAAGGCGTTCTCGGATATATGCGGAGGGAAAAATCCGTCGGCATATTATTTTGTTCCGCTGCACTTTAAAGACAGGCGGTTCGGTTTCGCAGCGGTTGAATTCTGTAACGGTCAGTATTCCTTTGACAAACAGTTTTGGACGTGGACCGATAACGTCAGCGTGGCTATAGAAACAATCCGAATAAGAAATTATATAAGGCGTTTCAGTGAACGCATACACCTTACGGCGGTGAGAGATCCTCTTACCGGTATATATAATCGCCGCGGCTTTGAGGAATTGTCTTCTGAAATGTATGAGCAGGCGATAATAAACAAGGAAAAATTCATGATGATTGCGATAGATATAAATAATCTCAGCGACATAAATCTTGAATTGGGCTGCGGCTTCGGAGACGATATAATTATAACGGTAGCGAACGCTGTAAACAGTAGCTGCCGCGGCAATGAAATATGCTGCCGCTGCGGAGACGATAATTTTTATATTATAGGAAGCATGGATTATAAAAACGGCGCGGCAGAGGAGCATATAGCCGTTATAAAAAAATATTGCGCGTCGAATCGATCTTTTATAGAAAGCGGAATGAATATAATTCTTGACGCCGGTTATTATTGCGGCGAGGTGGGAGACGGCTTAGCTCTCTCGGATATAATAAGGAATTTGAATGAAACTGTTAAAAGAAAGCGTATGGAAGGCAAAAGGAAAACGACTTATCTTAAAGGCTTTTTCGATCTGAGAAAGCGTATATATGAAAATCCGAAAAAAAAGTGGAGCGTGGACGATATGGCTCAGTCTATGGCGTTGAGCCGCGCATATTTTCAGCGGCTCTATAAACGCGAATTTGGAGTAAGCGTCATGAAGGACGTTATCACGGCGAGAATAGCGCTGGCAAGAAGGCTTTTAGTCACTGACAGAAGCAGCGTAGCGGAAATAGCGGTGATGTGCGGATATGAAAGCGAGATTTATTTCATGCAGCAATTCAAAAAGGAAACCGGCATGACGCCCACTCAATACAGAAAGGGCGAGCTTTGAGAAGATAAAAAGCCCGTTCATTTAGAACGGGCTGATTTTATTCATTATTTTCGTCATTTTCCGGATCTGTCAGTATAGTGAGCCGTATTTTCTGGATTTTCTGTTCCTTGACGGACATAACGTGCATTTTGAATGCTCCGCTCTGAGCCGTTTCGCCTTCCTTTGCGACATGCCCGAGAAGCTCCATTACCCATCCGCCTATCGTATTGCCGGCGCTTTCAATTACGTTATCAGGCAAATTTAAGTTCTCCAGCATATCGCTTATATTAAGCTCTCCTGAAACCTCATATTCGTTTTCGCCGGTTTGAATGAAATTATTAATTATCTCGTCGTTTTCGTCATAGATTTCGCCTACAAGCTCTTCTATTATATCCTCCATAGTAATTATACCCTTTGTTCCGCCGTATTGATCGAGGACTACAGCCATATGCGTTTTGTTTTTCTGCATTTCCTTCAGCGCCTCGCTTATAAGCTTTAGATCGGAAAGATGAATAATATCCTGTATAATTTCCGTTATATCCTCCTTATTTTCATCCATCAGTCTGAAAAAGCTTTTGTTTGTTATTACGCCTATAATATTATCAACGTTTTTTTCATAGACGGGCAGACGCGAATACATTTCAGTCAGAAATAATTCTTTTATTTTATTGAAATCCTCGTTGCGTTCTATTGCGACTACGTTTACCCTCGGTATTAAAATCTCATCGACTGTAATTTCGTCAAACTCAAGTGCAGATCTCACCAGATCGCTTTCCTGCTCTTCAAGAACGCCCTGTTCCTCGATTTCCTCAATCATATACTTTAGCTCGTCTTCGGTTACCGTAGGCTGTTCATTTTTAGGCTTCATGAAATTTTGAAGTATTTTAAAGAAAAAGACTACCGGAGTCATAAGCTTTATGAGAATCCAAAGCGGCTCTGCCATAAAGAGCGCGACGCTTTCCGCATGGCTTTTTGCATATGATTTAGGAGTTATTTCACCGAAAATAAGCACAAGTATCGTCATGACCACGGTTGCCGCGCCTACTCCTCCGGAACCCAGAATCTGTGTGAAAAGCACCGTGCTTATAGATGTGGACAGTATGTTTACTATATTGTTGCCTATGAGTATTGTTGTTAGGGCGTCGTCAAACTTATTTGCTATCTTCAGAGCCTTTTCGGCACGTTTGTTTCCCTGCGAGGCGTAATTTTTTAAACGGATTTTATTTACGCTGGAAAACGCCATTTCACTTCCTGAAAAGACTGCCGACATGATAATCAAAATTATTATAATTAAAATTTTATACATTTTTCCTCCTGAATTTATGTAAAAACTCTCATTTTATATAATATCATAATTATATAAAACTTTCAATAGCGAAATTATAAAATGTGGTTATAATAAATACTTGGATTTTTCTTAGAAATATGTTATTATATAAAGGGCTGAGTAAAAACGGCGTATCAATACCGGAAAAACTATGTGTAAAAGTAATTTTAGGAGAATAAAATGTCTGAAAAATCAAGTAAAAGAGCCGCTTCCGGATTTTCGGAAAGGCTTAGGAAAATTTTTATAAAATATGAGGAAGCGCTGACTTATATATTTTTCGGCGCGCTTACGACGCTCGTTTATTATATAGCAAGATTCGGCTCAAGAATGCTTCTTGGCGAAATAAGCGGAGCTGCGATGATAGCGACGGCAATTGCGCAGATAACCGCGATAACCTTTGCTTTTATAACAAATAAGAAGTATGTATTTAAGAGTAAAACGGAAAACGCGGGACAGGTTGTCAGGGAAGCCGTTTCGTTTTATATGGGCAGGGGGATTACGTTTCTTCTGGACATGCTTATAACTTTTATATTCGTTGAAAATCTTTCAGGATTATTTATAAGAATTTTAGGCCTCGGTAATATAAATTATTCGAGCGGACTGATGTCAAACGCTTTTGTCAATAAGCTTATGGGTTCTCCTGAAAAGATGAATGAATTTATATGGACGATGCTTTCTCAGGTGATAATACTTATTCTTAATTACTTTTTCAGCAAGCTTTTCGTATTCAGAAAAAAATCTCGGAAGGAGGACTGTGTAGAAAATGAACAGTATTAAATTGAAAAAATCGTTTGTTTTTACGGTTTCCTTTTTCGTGTTTTCATTTTTTTTAGGATTACATTTATCAGCGGCGGAGGAAAGTGAGATTTATATTGTCTCACAGCAGGACAGCCGGTTTGAATATACCGGATTATCCTCAGGCGGCGTAAAGATAAGGGCGACGGAAGGAACTGCTTTAATAGGAAGCGTTTCTTTGCCGGCTTCTCTTGACGGGCAAAACGTTACCGCTATATCCGAAAGAGGTTTTATAGGTCAGAAGCTTATAACAGAGCTTGTTATACCGGAATCTGTTACTTCAATAGGCGGTTCCGCGTTTTCAAACTGTCTTTCCCTGAGCAAGGTAAGCATAGAAGGTAAGCTGACTGATGTGGGAATTTATCCGTTTTATGCTTCTCCGTTTGAAAACGGTCTTGAAAAGAAGGGCGATTTTGTTATATTGAACGGAGATATACTCTATGATTATACCGGCGCTTCATCTGATATTAAGATACCGGAAGGCATAAGGGTTATTTCCGGTAATCTTTTTACATATTTCGAGGCTCAGAGAGATTTTGATATAAAATATGTTACTTTTCCGGACAGCGTGGAATATATTTGCTCCGGCGCGTTTTTTGACTGCAATAATATAGTTGATATAACTCTCGGTACAGGCGTCGCCGACATAGGAATAAATGCTTTTACGTCGTCCGGCATGACCGTGTCGGGCTATTATGAAACCTATGCGCAGACATATGCGTCTGATCACGGTTATAAGTTTGTACCTCTTGTTCCATACGGAGAAATCGGGGAAACGCTATATACGGATTTTGAAAAGGGTTTCCGTCAGTATTATTTTTCTGACGAGGAAAGCTTCAGCCGCGACGGAGTTTTTGTCTACAGGAGAAATTATAACGGTGAAAAGGTGGAAGTAACCGACTGGACATACTCGTCAACGCCTAAGGAGCTTTATAAAAGCAATAATTGAATGACATAAATTTAAGGGACGCCGCTTTTAAAACGGCGTCCCTGAAAATTACTATTTTAAAATAAGGATATAATCCAATAAATACCCATTGCGGTCAGTATGAATCCGATTATTAGCGTTAAAGCGAAAACAAGCTTTTGCTTTAAGAATATAAGCTTATTTTTCTTTTTATTCTGAATCGCTTTAGCTATAAGAAATACTCCTGTTGCGGCAGCGGCTATTCCGGACGAAATATAGTTGCTTTCCGCAGAAAACCTTATTTCAAGTAAAAAAGCTATAGCATATCCGGCAGCGCCGAGAGAAAATATAATTTTGTCGATTTTTGAGAGAACTATTTTTTCCTTATGCGGTTGAAGTCCGTTATTTTTTTTCATGCTGCATAACCGACGCTTTTATAAAATCTGCGAAAAGCTTCTGAGGTTTATTAGGACGGGATTTGAATTCCGGATGGAACTGGACTCCTACGAACCAAGGATGATCCTCAAGCTCAACTATTTCAACCAGCTTTTCGTCAGGAGATACGCCGGCTATTTTAAGACCGCAGTCCGTAAGTTTGGCGCGGTAGGCGTTATTGAATTCCCAACGGTGACGATGACGCTCGTATATAAGAGAGTCTCCGTAGATATCGGCGCATCTTGAACCTGGTACAAGCTTGCAGGGATAAAGTCCCAAACGCATTGTTCCGCCCTTTTCAGTAACGTCCTTCTGATCCTCCATTATGTCGATAACGCTGTTTTTTCCGTCCGGCGCGAATTCCGTAGAGTTTGCTCCATCAAGGCCCGCAACGTTTCTTGCGTATTCAACTACCGCCATCTGCATTCCGAGACATATTCCGAAAAACGGTATCTTGTTTTCGCGGGCATATTTTATTGCGTCGATCATACCCTCGATACCTCTGTCGCCGAAGCCGCCGGGCACTATAATTCCGTCGCAGCCGTCAAGCATTTTTCCGACGGTTTCAGACGATATTTCTTCGGAATTTATCCATTCTATATTTACATCGGCGTCGTTTACTATGCCGCCGTGACGGAGAGCCTCGGCAACGGAAAGATACGCGTCCGGCAAAGCCACGTATTTTCCGACTAATCCGATATTCACTGTTTTTGACGCCGCCTTCTGCCTGTTTATCATTTCTATCCAGTCGGCAAGGTCAGGCTTGGGATTGTTGAGCTTAAGATGCTCGCAGACGCATTCGGCGAGACCTTCCTCTTCAAGCATCATAGGAACCTCGTAAAGCGACGGAGCGGTTAAATTCTGAATTACGTCTTTTTTGCGGACATTGCAGAACAAGCCGATTTTTTCAAGCATATCTTCGGGGATTTCCGATTCGCTTCTGCATACGAGTATATTCGGCTGGATACCCAGTGAGAGAAGCTCTTTGACAGAATGCTGGGTAGGTTTGGATTTCAGCTCGTTTGAGCCTGCGATAAATGGTACGAGAGTTACATGGATTGAGATGGCGTTTTCACGTCCGACCTCGGTCATAACCTGTCTTATGGATTCAAGAAACGGCGTGCTTTCTATATCTCCGACAGTTCCTCCTATTTCTGTAATTACCACGTCCGTATCCGTCTGCTTACCGACCTTATAGATTCTCTCCTTTATTTCATTTGTTATATGCGGTATAACCTGAACGGTTCCTCCGAGATAATCTCCGCGGCGCTCCTTGTTTAGTACGGTCCAGTATACCTTACCGGTAGTTACATTTGAATTTATTGAAAGATTTTCGTCTATAAACCTTTCGTAATGTCCGAGGTCAAGGTCTGTTTCAGCCCCGTCGTCGGTTACGAAAACTTCTCCGTGCTGATATGGACTCATAGTGCCCGGATCAACGTTTATATATGGATCAAATTTCTGTATGGTAACCTTATAGCCTCTGGCTTTGAGCAGTCTTCCAAGAGAAGCGGCGGTTATACCCTTACCAAGACCGGAAACGACGCCTCCGGTAACAAATACATATTTTATAGGCATGATCAAACTCCATTCAATTTCCGCTTTTACGGCCAGCGGCGCGCCGAATTTTCTACGCATGCGGAAAACCATGCGGTTAGTTTTATTTCCCGAAAATATTCAGGGAATAAAAATCATATCATTTCTATTTTACTATTAAAATGTAAAAAAAGCAATAGTTTATTGAAAATATAGTCATTATTCACAATATAAAAAATCAAAAATTTATTTTGCAGTATTTTCTGCGAATTGTTCGTTTTATTTATATAGACACATTTTCACGGCGGTTTTATTTCGCCTGAAAGGAGGAGAGGAATGAAGAGCAAACCTAATTTAACAAAGGAGGAATTTTCTGATAAGTATGACGAGTATTCGCCCATGCTTTACAGAATATGCGCCCTGCGGCTTGGGAACAGGCAGGACGCGGAGGACGCCGTGCAGAACGCTTTTATAAAATTCTATTATAAATCGCCGGTTTTTGCGGATAAGAATGCCGAAAAGGCATGGCTGATACGGGTTGCGGTCAATTGCTGCAAGGATTTTCAGAAAAGCTTCTGGCAGAGAAAAACGGTAGGGCTGGATGAAACGGCGGAGCTTACCTCCGGACTGATAGAGGACGCGGTAAGACTTATCGATGTGTTTGAGCTTTCGGCTAAAAACAGGACTGTACTGGAGCTTTATTATTACGAGGGATACAGTATAAATGAAATTGCAGATATTCTGAAAATCGGTGTAAACAGCGTTACCTCTAGGCTTTCAAGGGCAAGAAAAAAACTTAAATTGGAAATGGAGGCGGATAAGGATGAACAAAAAGGAATTGTACCGGAGCATTGAAGGAATCAGGCAGGACAGACATCTGAAGGAAAGAATTATAAGGGCGACGGAGGAAAAGGACGAGATAACGGTTATTAAGCGGCCGATTTTTATACCGGTTCTGATAGCTTTGCTGATAGTTTTCAATATAGGCGTTGCCGCTAAGCTGGTTATTTTTGATAAGTCTCAGATAATGAATGAATTCAAGCCGCGTTCAAGCTTGAACGGAGTATTGCCTGACTCGACTGAGAACGCGTCTGACAATAAGTCGGAAAACGGCGAAGGAAAAGAAACTGATGAATCAGGCGTCAAAAATTTTCAGGAGGTTAAATCTGATTTTTTAGAGGAATTAAACGTTAATACATATATGATCGCTGAAGAGTGGGACGCCTCGGAGGATTATGATCCGCAGAATGAAATTCCGTTTTACCTTTATTCGGAATATCATGAAAGCTATCAAACCTCCGGAATTTCTTACAGACGTTTTGTACAGGTTATCAATTATAACGAATCTGAATACAGTGGAGTGACAAGCGAATCGAACGGCTTTTCAGAGGCTTATACTAACCATGAGTATATAGTAGGCTACGACGGAGAAGGCTTTAATGATGAAAATATAATAAGCGTCACTGAATCGAATACGGAAAACAATCAGGCGGAATCGTTTTACTTGAGCAAGGCGTCTGAATTAATAGACGATCTTCTGATTGCCGACAGTCTTGAAAAAACCGGAAACGAATTTTTGAGCAGATATTCAGATGAGGATGTAATTGACAGCTCCGTTAACGTTTATGATTTATATTTTATGTTCCCTCTTAAAGAATCAGGCTATTATGATTATTATAAAGATAATATAATTTTTAAGTGTGAAGCGGCGGTAAATTTGGCGTCTTTTGATGGATGGATATCAGAATACTTTTTCCTTAATACATTGGCGGAGGACGTAACGGAAAGCATGTCGGAAATTCCTTATGGGTACTGGAAGGAAACGGTCAGTTCAGCAGACTTTCTAATCGGAAGAGGAATAGACCTTGGTCAGAAAAAGATTTATTCAAAGACAGCGACAAAAGATATGATCGGCGGCTCGGATTCTGATGAAAGCGTATATTTGATTCTTTCGGACTATGGATGGGAGGAATTTGGAAATACAGAGTTTTATGGAAAGCTTTATGGAGATATATTTTATATCGAATCGTTTATATTAGACGGCGACAGCGATGTTTTAATACCATATCTGCAATGCGGAATGGCTGAAAGCGAGTTGTTGGCTATTAAAAATTTTTATGAATTCTATGACAGGGGCGGCAAGATAAAGGAGCTTGAAGACGATTCCTATGATTATCTTGTCAGTTACAGACAAGGCTGGCGGGTTGTAAACGCGTATATAAAAATAGAAAACGGTATTGTAAAGGAAATTTATGTGTCGGAATAAAAAATAATATATAAAAATGAAACCGGAGCAGCTTACACGCGCTTCGGTTTTGTTATGCAATAAGTTAATATTATTCGGATAAAATAAATTAGCCGGTTAGGCAAAAATATAATATTTTTTGTAACCTTTTATAAATATAATGTGTATATATTAGTGAAAGCCGTCAGAAACGGAGGAAGCCCCATGAAAGACAAACGTTTGGTCATAAAGCTAAAAAACAACACTGCCGGAGCGCTCGACAGTGTAATCAGAAAATATTCCGCTTATATCTATACCGTGGTATACAACGTTTTGTCAGGTAAAATGACAGAGGAGGATATAGAGGAAACTGTAAGCGACGCATTTATAAAGCTTTGGCAAAATTCAGGCAATTTGCGGGAGGATAAGCCGCTTCTGCCTTATCTGTCGGTGATTGCGCTTAATCTGGCGCGAAACAGACTAAGGGAGAATAAAAGCTATGCCTTTTGCGATAACAGTATACTTGAAGCCGTTCAGGGAGATGATTTCTTTGAAAAAATTGAAAAATCCGAAACTGTTAATATGGTTCTTGAAGCTGCTGAAAATTGCCTGAAGGAGCAGGACAGAGAAATTTTTATACGGTATTATTTCTATGGAGAGAGGCTGGAGAAGATTTCGGCTTTTCTTGGTCTGACGCTTTCAAACAGTAAAACTAAGCTTTGCAGGGCAAGAAAGAAGATAAGGGAGTATCTGACAGAAAGGGGATACGGCGTTGAAAAGGTCTAAAGCATTTATTATGGATTATCGTCTGCTTGAATACAAAAAAATAAGAAAATATACGATTAGAAAATCTGTCAGAGATAAGCTTAAAAGAATGAAAGGCGAGGTTAAAATTATGAAAATGAGTAAATTGAGAAAGCTTGCAGTTGCCGGAGCGATTGCAGCGGCAACTTTAATTTCCTTTACAACCGTTAATGCCGCAACCGATGGAGCTGTTATTAATAAAATAACGGAAACCATAACGAACGTACGGTTTATAGTAGACGGCAGGGAGGTTGAAAAGACTGCCGTTGTTAAGGAAAAAGGCGAAGATTATATCATATATGAGATGAAATAAAGGATAATCGGATGTGAAAAAGCGAATTTATGCAATATAATAAATTACCGTTTAGATAATGGTAAATGTGCATTACAAATAAAAAATAAAGTAAAAGGGAGAATACGTTTATTCTCCCTTTTATCTATTACATGCTATTTATTATCCTTGAAATCAAGATATTCCTCATATGTTCCCTGACGGTCAATACAGCCCTCGGGAGTTATCTCGATTATCCTGTTTGCAACGGTCTGCATTATTTCGTGGTCGTGGGACGCTAACAGTATTACGCCCTTGAAGCTGACAAGTCCGTTATTTACCGCCGTTATGCTTTCAAGGTCAAGGTGGTTTGTAGGGCGGTCAAGGACAAGCACGTTAGAGCCGAAAAGCATCATTCTTGAAAACATGCAGCGTACTTTTTCACCGCCGGACAAAACGTTTACCTTTTTGAAAACGTCGTCTCCGGAAAAAAGCATTCTTCCTAAGAATCCTCTGAGATAAGTGTCCGTTTCGTCAGAGGAATATTGTCTCATCCAGTCTATAATAGAAAGCTCGCAGCCTTCAAAATATTTATTGTTATCAACCGGAAAATACGAGGTAGACGTTGACACTCCCCATTTGAACGCGCCCTCGTCAGGCTGCTCCTCCTCCATAAGTATCTTGAAAAGCATTGTTATAGCCTGTTCGCTCTCGCCGATAAACGCTACCTTATCTGTTCTTCCAAGAGTAAAGCTTACATTGTTAAGCAGCTTTACTCCGTCAACGGTTTTCGATATGCCGTTTACTGTAAGAATTTCCTTTCCCAGCTCTCTTTCGGGAGTAAAACCGATAAAAGGATATTTTCTGCTTGACGCCGGCATTTCTTCAACCGTAAGATTATCCAGTAGCTTTCGCCTGGAGGTTGCCTGCTTTGATTTTGATTTGTTGGCGGAGAATCTTTCTATAAAGGCCTTTAATTCCTTTATTTTTTCCTCCGCTTTTTTATTCTGCTGTTTTATCATTCTCTGCATAAGCTGACTTGATTCATACCAGAATTCATAGTTGCCGACATACATCTTAATTTTTGTATAGTCGATGTCTACAATGTGTGTGCAGACGTTGTTAAGAAAATGCCTGTCATGGGATACGACCAGGACTGTTCCAAAATATTCGGACAAAAAATCCTCAAGCCATCTTACGGCGTCAATGTCAAGATGGTTTGTAGGCTCGTCGAGCAGTATTATATCGGGATTTCCGAAAAGAGCCTGCGCCAAAAGCACCTTGACCTTTTCATTACCAGAAAGCGACGACATACGGCTGTTGAGGATTTCTTCGGAAAGTCCGAGTCCCTGAATAAGCTTAGACGCGTCTGATTCCGCCTCCCAGCCGTTTAATTCGGCGAATTCTCCCTCAAGCTCGGAGGCTAAAACGCCGTCCTCCTCTGAAAAATCTTCTTTGGCGTAAAGCTCGTCCTTTTGCTTCATTATTTCAAAAAGGCGTTCATTCCCCATAATAACCGTATCTAGAACAGAATATTCTTCAAAAGCAAAGTGATCCTGCTTTAGAACTGAAAGCCTGACGTCCTTAGGGATAACGACTTCTCCGGTTGTCGGTTCGAGATCTCCGCAGAGAATACGCAGAAAGGTTGATTTTCCTGCGCCGTTTGCCCCGATTATACCATAGCAGTTGCCGCCTGTAAATTTTAAATCGACGTTTTTAAAAAGAGTCGATCCTCCGAACTGCATACTGACATTTGAAACTGTAATCATTTAATTTCCTCACTTGATTCTTTAGTAAATATTTCTATTATAGCATAGATAATAATTTATGGCAAGCATATCAATAAATTACTTTACTTCAGGAAGCTTAACATTATAGATTTCTGCAATATACTCTTCAAATTCGTTTATAAATCTATCAAATGCGTGGTAATCAGAATTTGCACAAACATATAAAATATGATTCCACCAAATAACGTAACCGTTTTTATCTTCAATTTTATGCTTTTTCATATACCAGTCATTAAAGTTATCATAAATAGGCACAGGGCTGATATAAGGATTATTTACATAAGCATGATGACGTATTCCGTTAATATATGCAACCAGAAGATTTATAGATTTTGAACCGAGGAACATTCCGGGCCGTTTTTTAATTTCTGCAAAAAATTTCAATTCATCAAATCTTTCCATCATTCGTCCTCCGTATGTGTTCTGAAAGGAGCAAGCGGTATGCCGTTTCTTCCGAAGATTTTTACTTCCATGTAATTGGTCCATGCATATCTTGCATATTTCGGTTTTTTAACATTATCCGATCTTATAAAGATACTGTTTCCGTTTATTTCAGCTTTTGCCCTGTAAAACTTTTTGTCTGCTCCTGCAATTTCAAAGCCGTCCGGGCTTCCGATTACCATTATACCGTTTTCAGCGTTATCTAATATAATATTGATACCGTCGCCGCGGTAACTATGAGTGCGGTATATAGGACCGAATGCGTCCGCGTCCTTAAAGCCGTAAACATGATAAAGAGCCTGTAGGAAAAGCCTTTCTCCAACGGGCTTTTTGTCGATGGGGTGAATGTTTCCGTATTCTCCGCAGTCTGATATTACGGCTATTCCGGTATTTTTTACAGTTTTAAATATCCTCATCTGAGCTTCACGGATTTTACACCAGTTTTTTCTGTCTGTATCGCCCTTATACATAAACATTGGAAGCTGAACAAGCATAAACGGCAGCTCGTCGTCATGCCATTCCCAACGCCAGCATTCGATAAGACGACGCAGCAAAGCATAATAGCTGTCAGGTCTGCGATCGTCCTCTTCTCCCTGATAGTAGAGAAAGCCTCTGAGTGTATAGGGGGCGATTCTGGAAATCATTGTTTCATGCATACCGCATATTCTGAAAGGATTTTTTATTCCCATCGGACCGGGCCAAAGATTTTTGCCGCAAATTTTCTGAACGTCGTCCCAGCTTATATCGGGATTTTCTGCATAGCACTTCTGCGACCTTATATTCCATTCCTTATCATAATCACAGAAACGGTCGTATTCTTCAATCATTTGCTCACGTGTTTTTCCTGCGACCGCCATTTCATAATCTTCTATATATGAAGCTATTTCGTCAATTCCGTTTAAAAATTTCCGGCTCATCCATGCGGACGCAGAAGAGCCTCCCCAGTTGCACCCGATAATTCCGACTGTTACTCCAAGCTTCTTTGAAAGCATATCGGCAAAATAGAATCCGACCGCCGACCAGTTTTTTGAATTATCCCTGCCGGCAGTCTGCCAGCAGGTTTTTTCTTCAGTAAGATAAAAATTTTCATCAATGAAATTCTGCTTAGGAGTATAATAATATCTAACGTTTGTGTTATTCTCGTTTATATTTTCAAGGGTTTCTTTGCCGTGAAGCTCGTTTTGCAGCTCGAATTCCATATTGGATTGTCCCCCGGCAAGCCAGACCTCGCCTATCATAACGTTATTGTATACAATGGTTTGAAGGCTTCCCTTTATTGTCAGTGTATACGGTCCTCCGGCTTGCATCGGAGGAAAAACTGCGTTCCATCTGTTTCCCTTTACTTCTGCCGAAACATTGATTTCGTTTATCGACGCGCTGATTTCCTCTTCGTCCGTATATCCGAAAATTTCAATATTCTTGTCCCGCTGCAAAACCATATTATCCGTAAATATCGCTGCCGCTTTTATCATTCTTTTAATTCCTTTCTTTTTATCTGGTTTCAATTATCTTTTATATTATGAATTAAAAACCGGAATTTGTCAATAAAAAGGCAAAAAAAAGCACCGTGTAAAAACGGTGCTAATAGAGAGGGGGATCACAACGGCCTACAGCCGTTATTAAAGGCCTTTAAAAGACCAATGATAATGTCATTGTAATATGTCAAGGGGAATGAATTCCTCATACGACCTGAAGAGAACTTTATTATTTAAAATATCGTCGCAGCATACGGAACATACAAATTCATTATCTATTATTATCTGAGAAAATGCAAATTTGCGTTCCGTATTTGCAGCAATAAAATTGTTACCAATTATAAATTCCGCTTCCTTCAGCGGAAAAGTAATTCCTGTGCCGATTGCCTTAGCGTAGCTTTCCTTTAAAGTCCATATCTGAAAAAAAGCGCGGTCGGGAAACTCGTTTTCCCTGACAAAGCTGATTTCATTTGCCGTAAAACAACGGTTTAAAACCCTCTTCGGATATTCACGGATATTTTCCGCGTCCACTCCTATAGCATTTTCTGTCAAAGCACAAACGGCAAGACGTCTGCAATGGCTGATATTAAAATGTATCGTATCGTTATCCTTGAGCATAGGCTTGCCGTATTTATTGTAAATCAATTCCTTATTTTCGGCTCGGACTCCTTTTTTTTGAAGGGCTCTGTCAAGTAATCTATGGGCTTCTTCATGAAGTATATTTTTGTGTGAAATTCTGTCATCTCCGGCAGAATAATCACACTTTTTAAAATATATCATGTTCAGCCTTTTTTAGCGGTTGTTTTAGCCGCGGGTTTAACGGGCTTGGTTGATTCCTTGACAGCAGTCTTAGAAGAGGCTCTTTTTGTAGCGGTCTTAGGAGCCGCAGATTTTTTAGGCTCGGCGAGACCGATTATAGCCGGATCTTTTGCCGCCGCTTTTTTTGTTGAGGCGGACTTTGCTGTCTTAGCGGAAGTTTTAACCGTTTTTGAGGATGTCTTTTCGCTTGCTTTTGAAGCTGTTCTTTTAGCGGTTTTCTTAACCGGCTTCTTATTGCTTTCAATAACAGGCTGAATAGAAAGAGCCTTGCTGAGATCGCCGGTTACAGTAAGACGGCCGCTTTCAAAAGCCTCAACCGGATCAAGAAGACCGCTGAATATGCTTATTATATCATTGCCGTCGGCTGTAAGAACAGCGTCGTTGTCCTTATAGTCATAAGGCTCTATAAAAAGCCTGCCTTCGTTGATTTCAGCATAAAAAATACCTTCGCCTTCACCCGTTACATTTATTTGCAGGGCAAGATGACCTTCATAATTGCTGACGTCGGCTGATCCGAATTCTTTTTTGGCTTTCGCAACTATTTCCTCATAAGTCATGATTTATCCTCCTGTAAAATTCAAAAGAAATATTAATATCTGATGTAATTTTCATAAAGTTTATTATAATATATTTATAACACAGCCGGATTTTAAAGTCAATTGATTATGTGTAGATTTTTTTTGAGTTCTGATTAGGTATTTCTTTTATAAATTACAAATTTTGCAGTAAAATGGACGTTTTTAAGGATTTTACAAGAGATTTTATACAAATTAGATTATTCGTAAATTAAATTACTGGGCATTTTGACAATTATTTTATTTGTGCAAAATGACGAATAAATTCATTGTTTTTTGTGTAATACGGCATTTTTGAAAAGTCAGAATATTTCCTGTTCAAGCTCTCTGAAATAATCTGTGTCAAAAAATTCGGTTATTGTTATTTCAAGGCCGTCGCAAAGCTTCTTTATAGTTACGACTCCGATGTTTTTTGCCTTATTATTGACTATATCGTTTACAGTCGACTGAGTCACTCCGGAAATATTAGCGAGCTTGTTAACTGTTATGCATCTGCTTTTGCATAGCTCAATAATTCTTTTTGCGGTTGCCTGAGAGATATTCATAACGGTCTACTCCTTATAAATTATTTTATATAAAAAATAATATCATTTTTTGCCGAATTATATTGTCGGTAAACCGTTGACATATATGCATAGATATGATATAATGACGATAACGGTTTACCGTTGACTGGAAAACCGTTACATTATATTTACATTTTTTGTTCTTGCTATGAATGGGCTTATGTGATATAATGTTGATATAATAAAAAAGGTATGGAGGGCAAAATGGCAGTATTGGAAGTAAAAAACCTCTGCAAGCAATATACAAAAGTGCTTGCCGCAAACAATGTTTCCTTTTCAATTGACGAAGGGGAGATATTTGCTTTAATCGGTCCTAACGGCGCCGGCAAAACGACTACTATAAGAATGATTTCCACTCTGATAAAGCCGACTTCCGGGGACGCTGAGGTTGACGGACACAGTATAATAAAGGAACCCGAAAAGGTCAGAAGGTCTATTACATATCTTCCCGACGAGGCCGGCGCTTATAAGACAATGACCGGCAGAGCTTATCTTAAATTCATGGCCGGTATGTTTGCGGAGAGCAAAGCGGAAATTACCGAATTTACTGCCCGTGCGGAAAAAACCTGCGGTCTTGGAGACAGACTGAATGAAAAGATCGGAAGCTACAGCAGAGGAATGATAAGAAAGCTGCTGCTTTCGAGGGCTGTGATGACAAGACCGAAGCTGGCTATACTCGACGAGCCCACCAGCGGACTGGACGTTATAAACGCTCTTGAAATCAGAAAAATGATAAAGGAGCTTTCAAAAACGGAAAATATGTCGTTTCTGCTTTCTTCACATAACATGCTTGAGATAGAGTTTGTGTCCGACCGCGTCGGAATAATCGCGGGAGGCAGACTCCTTGCAGTGGGCAAAATAAACGAGCTGAAGGAAAAATATAATTCCGCAAATCTTGAGGAAGTATTTGAAAAGGTGGTGAAGCAGAATGAAATTTCTTAATCTGCTGAAAAAAGAGCTTCACGAGCTTATAAATGCGCAGATGATATTAGGCGTTGTAATTACGCTGGTTATGCTTTTGTCTATCGGAAAAATAATGTCTAATGTAATGGACGACGCAGTATCCGATACGGGGAGCGTTAATATAAGCGATAAGGACGATACTGAGTTTACAAGAAATATAATATCGTCCCTTGAATCGTCGGGCTTTGAGGTAAAGCTTGTTACACAGGATAATGCCGACAGGGCGAAGCTTTTAAAGGATTCAGGCTGCGAGAGTCTTATTATAATTCCCGAGGGATTTACGGAAAGCGTTGTAAACGAAAATAAAAGCGGAACCATGGAGCTTATCAGTACTATGAAGACCTCGTCCGCTCTTGCCTCGATATCTGATAAGACTGCTTCTGCTGCCGATATTATTAATGATATAGTCAAAAATGAGATTATGACCGCCAAAGGGCTTGATTCTCAGGATATAGAAACAATTGAAAATCCTGTTTCCTTGAACGAGATTACGGTTGCAAACGACAAATGGGCGAATATAAGTACGGAAACGCTGACGGGACTGATATCTTCCCAGAGCATGTTCATACCGATAGTCGTATTTATTCTCGTAATGTTCACATCACAGATGATAATATCCGCTATCTCTACCGAAAAGATTGACAAAACCCTTGAAACGCTTCTGTCAGCTCCTGTTTCACGTTTATCAGTTTTATGCTCTAAGATGCTTGCCGCCGGAATAGTTGCAATAATAAACGCCGGAGTTTATATGGTGGGCTTTTACGGATACATGGGCTCTATGCTCAGCGGAGCGATTGAGAACACAGAAATTGTAGGCTCGGCAATGACTGTAGATGACATAATGAAGGAGCTGGGGCTTAAGCTTGGCGTTTCCGGTTATTTTATGGTAGGTCTGCAGATGTTCATGACTATAATGATATGTCTTGCTGCCGCAATGATTCTCGGAGCATTAGTGAATGATTCAAAATCGGCGCAGACAATGCTGATGCCGATAATGGTTCTGGCAATGATACCCTATATTGTTTCGATAGTTTATGATATAAATTTTCTTTCACCTGTTCTGAGAACGATTATTTACGCTATACCGTTTACTCATACCTTTAACGCTATCAATAATATTATGTTCGGAAATATGAATCTTTATTGGTTCGGTTTGATTTATCAGATGATACTGTTTTTAATCTGCATGTTTTTTGCTGTCAGGATATTTACCTCTGACAAAATATTTACTATATCCTTGAATTTGGGGCAAAAAAGAAAATTCAGCACAAAAAGAGGATAATAAAAAAGGGCATGTTTTCATGCCCTTTAATTATTTTCCTTGATTATTCCGTTATTCATGAGATTAATGCATAGAGCAAGCCTTGCCTTATCCTTGAATTCAGGCTTTATCATGTAATACAGATAATATTCTATAAGATTAAAAATGTTTGCCGTTCTGCCTTCGATTTTAAACTGATTAAAGCCCATAGGAATATATTTATTGTAAATATCGTCGGGCGTTACGTGAGTTGAAAGCTGCCTTACATCTACAGCGTCGTAATTCATATACGGACAGTTCATTTTAGCGTTATCCTTCGCTTTGTAATCTTCCGGACGAAACGGTTTGCCGGGATTTCTTTTCAGATGATTGCAAAAAGCAATCTGAGTCAAACCAATTTCCTGATAATGCTTAACGCGGTTTTTACATCCCGGCTGGCAGCACGAATTGACAAGTATCTCACATTTTTCCTTTTTGTTTATTTTTTCAAGAACATTGAATTGATTATTGAAATCATAATCCAAAACCACAATGTCATAGTTTTTATCAAGCTCGTTGTTTAAAGCGGTAATATCAGTTATTCGCTTGCATGTGGAGCTTGTTATTTTATATCCGGGGTAAGTTTCCCTTATATATTTTTCAAGTATCGGTGAAACGACTATAACGCCGTTTTTACCGTTTTCAGCAGTCTTTAGTATAAAATTGCAAAATTCATCATCAAGATGTTCCTCTGTTATCATTGGATTTGAAAAGGTAAATCTTAGCGGTATTCCGATTTTATCAAAGTTATTTACAACCGTTTTAACATAATTTTTGTCACAGACTCCCAGCATAGTACGTCCGCCGTTCCACAAGGACTGAGGAAACGTTCCGTAGATTGAAGCGATTTCTACTCCGTCGCGAAAATAATCGGGACAATTTTTCAGCATAGAAAGAAAAACCATATTAAAACGGTAATGGACTGCAAAATCCGGAAGATGAAATCTGACTCTCATAGCAAACTCCTGTTCGACGCAATAATCAATTAATATTGATATTTTAACACTGTTTTAATAATATGTCAACAAAAAATCCGCATAGCGTTAAACTATACGGATTTTTAAGAATGTTAAAATACTATTAATATGATACGCCCTGCCACATCATAGCGTCGGCTACCTTTGCAAAGCCGGCGATATTAGCGCCTGCTACAAGGTTGCCTTCAAGGCCGTATTCTTTAGAAGCATCGTAGGAGTTATGGAATATATTTTTCATTATATTCTTTAGCTTAGCGTCAACCTCTTCAAAGGTCCAGCTAAGTCTTTCGGAATTCTGTGACATTTCAAGTGCGGAGGTAGCAACGCCGCCTGCATTAGCTGCCTTTGCAGGACCGAACATAACTCCGGCCGCAAGGAACTTTTCAATTGCCTCAGGCGTAGAAGGCATATTAGCGCCTTCAGCGACTGCTATTACGCCGTTTTTAATAAGCATTTCCGCATCGTCGCCGTTAAGCTCGTTCTGTGTAGCGCATGGAAGAGCGATATCGCATTTTATGCTCCAGATTCCCTTGCCCTCTGTATAAACGGAGCCCGGAACTCTTTGAGCGTATTCCTTGATTCTTCCTCTTTCAACTTCCTTTATCTGTTTAACAACATCAAGATTGATGCCGTTTTCATCATATATGTAACCGTTTGAGTCGGAAAGAGCAATAACCTTTCCGCCAAGCTCCGCAGCCTTTTGAGTCGCGTATATAGCAACGTTTCCTGAGCCTGAAATTACAACCTTTTTGCCCTCAAAGCTTTCGTTTTTCATGGATTTGAGCATTTCCTCGGCGAAGTAGCAAAGACCATAACCGGTTGCTTCCGTTCTTGCGAGAGAACCGCCGTAGGATAATCCCTTGCCTGTCAGAACTCCTGTAAACTCATTACGGAGTCTTTTGTACTGACCGTACATAAAACCGATCTCTCTTGCACCGACGCCTATATCTCCTGCGGGGACGTCTGTGTCGGCTCCGATATGTTTAGAAAGCTCTGTCATAAAGCTCTGGCAGAATCTCATTACCTCGGCGTCTGACTTTCCCTTAGGGTCAAAATCGGAGCCGCCCTTGCCGCCGCCGATCGGCAGACCTGTCAGACTGTTCTTGAAGATCTGTTCGAAGCCCAAAAACTTAATTACTGAAGCGCAGACTGTTGGATGGAACCTAAGACCGCCCTTGTAAGGACCGATTGCAGAATTAAACTGAACTCTGAAACCTCTGTTTACCTGAACGTTGCCGTTGTCGTCAACCCACGGAACTCTGAACTGAATGAACCTTTCCGGTTCAACAAGTCTGTCGATTATTCCGGCCTTTACAATATCCGGTCTTTTTTCTACAACAGGCTCGAAGCTTTCAAGTACTTCCTTTACTGCCTGAAGAAATTCTTCTTCACCCTTGTTTCTCTGGCATACCTTATCATATACGCCCTGTAAGTATTCGCTTTTAAACGCCATTGTTTAAAACCTCCATATTTTATTATCAGAAGAAAGAATTCTTCCGATACTAATTATTATACTATTTTTGTCTTAATAAAGCAAGAGTTTCAAAAAATAAAAATAAAACGGGAAAATATATAAGAGGGCAGCTATTGACAAAGAAATTAAAATAGTATAAAATATTATCATGAGCAGACTATGCGGCAGCGGAAACGTTATATGTTTACGAGGAAAGTCCGGGCATCACAGAGCGGGATAGCTGCTAACGGCAGCCGAAGGCGACTTTAGGGCAAGTGCAGCAGAAATAAACCGCCCGTATATAACGGGTAAGGGTGGAAAGGCGAGGTAAGAGCTCACCGGAATACATGAGAGTGTATTGCCGTGTAAACCCTATCCGATGCAACGTCTATTGGTACTTATGCGTCAACATTTGCTCGATGGATTCATAGGTAACGACGGCTTGAGCCTTAAGGCAACTTAAGGTCTAGATAAATTGCCGCACACGACAGAACCCGGCTTATCGGTCTGGTCATAAAAAGCCTGAGAAATTTATTTCTCAGGCTTTTTGTTAGCTTCCGTCTATTTTATTCCGGCAATGTTATTACCAAGCTGTTGAAGTTCTTCACAATTGTTATAATCTGTTATAAACCCATTTCCGTCAATAATCAAAAACGGATTGAAAGGCTTTATTTCAATTTTTGTTTTATCCTTTTTAATTATTGTGTAAGTTATGCTCTGCCCGTAATATTCTCCATAGGAATCATCTTTTAGATATGTCTTGCTTTCGTTTAAAAGACTGATTAGCTCAGATATTTCATTGTTGTCTAACTCGGCATATACATCTTCAGGAAGAATATATACAAAAGCCCTTTCAATGTCACTGTTTTTTAACTGTTTAAAAGGATAGCTGGGGAGACCGCTTTGTTTATCAGTTGTAGATTCGGTAATTTCGGTATTAGTGTTTCCGGTTTCAAGGCTATTTTTGTCTGAACTGCATCCAATAGTAAAAATAAGACAGATAGCTGAAAGCGCTGATAAAATAATTGACGTAATTTTCATAATTAACACCCCTTATAAACATATTGCTAAATAATGATAATTTAAAAAACTAAAATATTAGAATAGTCCATTTTAGACATATAAATTGAACTTTCCATTAAAATATTGAAGCAATTATCCGGTTTTATTATACTTTTTGAAATATTCATTGCATTTTGTGCGGCAATACCCATGGCTGTAGGCCATTCATCCGGATTAACACAATATCGGCTTATTATAGGATAAATTATTTTCCATGCTGCTGCGCATTGTTCAACAGCCCTATCAGGATCAAGGCAATCACATATTTTATATTCCTCGTAGCCTATAAGGGACGTTACCTTTTCTACCATTTTAAGAACGTCCGGTACAGGAACATCGGGATAAATTTTTGTAAACATTCCAGCGACAAGGGACCAGAAAGAATATTTTCCTTCCCCCACGTAGTAGTTCAGGTAATCTCCAAAATAATAGTTTTTTCCTGATTTTGCTTTCATTATAACGAATGCTTGCTGATATGGTATATTTCCGTCAATAACAAATTTTTTCCATACAGCTGCCTGACATACATATCCTGAAAAACATCCTAAGTTTAACAAAAGCGCATTGCAATTCAGGCGTCCATCAGGTTCTCTTAGAGCATTAACGAAAGATTGATATATTTCATTACCGCATAGTTTTATGCCAATTAAGGGGTCGCTTTTCTTCTTTTCTTCAACTTGTTTTAAATAAATTTCTTCTATTCGTTTACTTTTATCTTCAGGTGGATCATTTATATCTTCATTCGGTATTATAGGATTATATTCGACATTCTTTTTATTTTTTTTAAAAAATCCAAAAGCCATAATTTCTCTCCTTTAAAACAAATCGCCCCTTTATTAAGAGGCGATAAAAAATATCAAGTTTTAAATGATTTATTAGCCGAGTTCAGCAAAATACTTGATTGTTCTAACCATCTGGCTTGTGTATGAATTTTCGTTGTCATACCATGAAACAACCTGAACCTCGTAAAGATCGTCAGATATCTTTGATACCATTGTCTGTGTTGCGTCAAATAGCGAACCATACTTCATGCCGATAACGTCTGAAGAAACGATAGGATCTTCATTGTAGCCGAAGGATTCGGAAGCAGCAGCCTTCATAGCTGCGTTGATTCCGTCAACTGTAACGTCCTTGCCCTTAACAACCGCTGTAAGAATAGTAGTTGAGCCTGTTGGAACAGGAACTCTCTGTGCGGAGCCGATAAGCTTACCGTTGAGCTCCGGTATTACAAGACCGATAGCCTTAGCTGCGCCGGTTGAGTTAGGAACGATGTTAGCTGCGCCGGCTCTTGCTCTTCTGAGGTCGCCCTTTCTGTGAGGACCGTCAAGAATCATCTGATCACCGGTATAAGCGTGGATTGTCGACATGATTCCGCTCTGGATTTCAGCATATTTGTTAAGAGTGTCAGCCATTGGAGCGAGACAATTGGTTGTGCATGAAGCGGCTGAAATGATATTATCCTCTGCTGTCAGAGTCTTTTCATTTACGCTGTAAACGATTGTTTTAAGGTCGTTTCCTGCCGGAGCTGAAATAACAACCTTCTTAGCGCCTGCGTCGATATGAGCCTGGCTCTTAGCCTTTGAGCAGTAGAAGCCTGTACACTCTAAAACTACGTCTACGCCGATTTCACCCCAAGGAAGTTCAGCGGCGTTAGCCTTAGCGTAAATCTTTATTGTCTTGCCGTCTACCGTGATTGAATCCTCGCCGGCTTCAACTGTGTGAAGTCCTTCGCCGATTCTGCCGCAGTAACCGCCCTGCGCGGTATCGTACTTAAGAAGATGAGCAAGCATCTTAGGATCTGTAAGGTCGTTGATGGCAACGATTTCGTAGCCTTCCGCGCCGAACATCTGTCTGAAAGCAAGACGGCCGATACGGCCAAAACCATTAATAGCAACTTTTACTGACATTGGAAAATTACCTCCTAATTTTTTATATTATTATTGTACACTAATTTTCAATTTATTTCAAGTACTTTGACAAAAAAATAACCTATTTTATTTGTTTAAATGTTGTTACCTCCAAAATACTGCAAAATAAGACAAATATCTTGTATTTATTCAACAATTTTTTAGAAAAAAATTAGTTTTGTACTTAATTTATTCACAATTTTGTAGTATAATAATAGAAAGAATATTTTTAGACAAAATAATAACATAATCTGTAAATAATATAAAACCGACTTAATAAATATTAATTTCAGTAAAACAGAATGGAGAAATGGAATGAACAAGGAAGTTGAGATTTTAAAAAGTCTTTTTTTACATTCATCCGAAAATGTTTTTATATTAAATTATGAATTTCAGATTTTATGGAGCAATAAAGCTGACGCGGATGTTTTTTTCAGCGGTATTTCAGTAGGAGAGCTTTTCAGTAAGGAAGTTAAGCCTCTTAAAAGCGGAGAATATTTTATTGTATTTGACGGTCTTGAATTTATGTGCAGAATAATAAATTATGAAGAGCGGAATTTATACGTTATGCAGATGAGCGGAGACGACGTTATGTTTTCGTATATAAAATGCAACGTTGTCAAAGAATTCCTGACAAATCAGGCGGCCGCTGTAAGACAGGCGGTAACGGGAATAGCCTTTGCGGGGAATATGCTTCAGAAGGTTTTCGACGAGGAAAATATGCGGGATAGTAAAAAATATCTGGATATTACAATGGGCAATTGCTATAAGCTATTAAAATCTGTTCTGAACACAACGGAGCTTATCAGGTATACGGACAATACTATAGAATACCGCAGAATCAATCTTACTACCGCTTTGGAGAGCTTTACCGGAATATGCCGCAATATACTAAAAGGTCAGATTGACGTGTTTTTAAAAATTCAGCCGGAGCTTTATATAAAAGCCGATCCTGAAAGACTTACAGCATGTCTTCTTTCCCTTACGGTTCTTGTTGGCCGTCATAATCCGGGCGCGGGATATATAAGATTCGACGCTGAAAGGCTGGGAGATTTTGTATCTGTAACCGTATCGTCCGATAATCCCGAGGATAAAACTGTCCATAAGGTTTTCAGTGAATTCAATAGGCTTTACGGAGAAGATTCGGTGGATTCGGACCTTTTTGTTGTAAAGCGGTTCTGCTGTACTTTCGGGGGAACGCTGTTCGTAGCCGAGGGAAAGGATAACGGAAGCAAAACCTATTCGATTAAATTTCCTTTCTGCCGCGCGGGCGAAAGCATTGCTGAATTCAGCTCGTCAGTCCTGTCGTATCATGAGGACAGATTTTCAAAATATCATATAGCTTTATCCGATATCGCTGAAATTTATTGAATAAATAATGATGAAAGCCGGCTGTCATTTCCAAGACAGCCGGCTTTTTATCGCGTTTTATTTTTAATCTATCCTTGTGAATCTGGGACGTCCCTCTGTAATTCCGGTAAACAGCGATTTCGGTCTTGCCCATATCCCGCCGTTTTCAAGAGACTTGTAGATAACAAGCTCTTCAAGGGTTTCGCTTTGCTTTGCCACGCAGACAATTTCATATTCGTTTCCTTTGTAATGGCGGTATTTGCCTCCGACTACTATTTCTGTTTCCTTGCACGAATCCTCGGCAGAAGCTATTGGTTCCTTATTAAGAATATTATCCTCTACAATAATCATTGAGGAGTAAGGCGGCATTTTAACTGAGGCCGCGCCATTCTCAACGCTTACCTGTCTGCCGCTCAATGCGTCTACCAGAGCGGTTCTGTTGGTGGAGAAGGAAAGCTCGTATTCCTGATCCTCAAGGTTCAGCGCTACAAAAACCTGTTGATCGTTTAATTCCTTTAAAAATAGCATCTGCTGATTTTTTATAAGAATAGTGAAATATTTTCCCGTTCTCAGAGCTGGAAATGCTTTATAAATTCTTCCGAGCTTAACAATGTGCTCATAAAGCCGCATATTTTTATCCGGTATATTGTCAAGGTCAAAGCATGGTCTAAGGTTATCGTCGGAGTTGTTTTCCTTTATGCCTTTGATTCCGAATTCTCCTCCGTAATATATAGAGGGAATGCCCGGCATGGAGTATAGCAATGTGTATACGTTATAAATATGCTCAGGATTCTGCAGCGTGCTTGCAATACGGTTTACATCGTGGTTATCGACAAAGTTATATAGGTTTAACCCGGGGTAAATAGCGTTGCTGCCTGACTGACGGTTTATAGAATAGTCTATCTCGAAATAGTTTTTAGTATTATGAGAGGAGTAAATTCCCTTGTAGCATTCGTAATTGGTAACGCTGTCCAGCATTTCCGGATTAGCCCAGCGCTTATAATCTCCGAAAATGATTTCTCCCATAAGCCAGAATTCAGGGTTTTTGCCTTTACAGAAGCTTCTTATTCTTTTAAAGAAATCAAACTCAATACAGTCGGCGGCGTCAAAGCGTATGCCGTCTATTTTGAATTCCTCTATCCAGTAGTTTACAGCGTCTATGAGATGATCGCATACGCCGGGATTTCTAAGATTGAGCTTTACAAGGTTATAATGACCGTTCCATCCTTCATACCAAAAATCGTCTCCGCAGGGACTTTTTCCGTCGAAATTCAGATTCTGGAACCATCTGCAGTACTGTGAAGAAGATCCGTTCTGGCGAATGTCTTCAAACTGAGGATATCTTCTGCCTACATGGTTGAAAACTCCGTCAAGTATTATTTTTATGCCGTTATTGTGAAGCTGTTCGCAGATTCTTCTGAAAGAATCGTTATCGCCGAGCCGTCTGTCTATTTTTTTATAATCTATGGTGTCGTAGCCGTGTTCCGACGATTCAAAGACGGGGCCGAGATAAACTGCGTCAACGTTCATTTCTTTGAGATGAGGAATCCAGTCAAGCAGCTTGTCAAGCCGGTATTCGACAGGACCTCCTTCATTGATTTTCGGCGCTCCGCAGAAGCCGAGAGGGTATATGTGATATATTATCGCGTTGTCATACCAGTGATTGCTCATATTTATTTTCACCTTTCTTTTTATTTGGCTTCCAGATAATAGGTAGCCTCCATATCGGCCACGCTGAGTGCAAATGCGAGAGGAAACATTTCAAACGCGCTGCCTATGCTGTTTCTGTCCTCGTTTCCGGAAAACCCCATATGATATCTTATGGCGAAAGCCTCTTCTCTGGTAATTCTCATGAAGCCGGAAACTATGTAAACTGATTTTTCTCCGTGTCCGTAGGGCAGACGGTCGTTAATGGTATAATATGGAACCTTTTCCCATACTCCCTGCTCGTTTTTAGCGTTTCTGTAATCCACAGAATAAAAATTCATTTTACAAACGTCGTGCAGAAGCGATACCAAAGCGACGGTTTCCTCGCTGTAATCCATTCTGTAAAGCTCTTTTGCGCGCGGTCTCTGAAGATAATCCTTCAAGCAGTTATAGACGTTGATACTATGCTCGACAAGACCTCCGGCATATGAGCCGTGGAATCGGGTGCTGCAGGGAGCTTCAAAAAAATCGCTTTGATCCGATAAAAGATAATTCAAAAGCTTATCTGCGCCGGGACGGCTGATATTTTCCCGATAAATATTAATGAATTCTTCCTTTTTGTTTTCTGTCATACGGGTTATACTCCTGTTTTAAATTGTCAATTATTATTGTATCACATAACCGTCATGTTTTCAATGGGCGCAGTCCTTAAAATATATAGTAATAATTTATGCAGAATGTAACAAAATAAATGTAAAAAAAGTGTTGACTATTAATTGGATTTGGTTTATCATATAAATATATGTATTCAGCCCCAAGGCTTACGTAAACGGAGGAATTATGAGTGAAAATAATATAACTGGACTTAAAGCTCTGCTGCACGGAGCCGATTATAATCCCGAACAGTGGCTCGATATGCCCGAGATATTGGAGCGCGATATCGAATTAATGAAAAAGGCCGGTATAAACTGCGTTTCAGTCGGTATATTTTCATGGACTTCGCTTGAGCCTGAGGAGGGCGTCTATACCTTCGGTTGGCTTGAAAGCGTTATAAACCGGCTTTATGATAACGGAATTTATACTGTTCTTGCAACGCCTACCGGCGCAAAGCCCTCATGGATGGCAAAAAAATATCCTGAAATTCTCAGAGTGGAAAGCAGCCGCGTAAGAAATCTTCAGGGCGGAAGGCATAACCATTGCTATACCTCTCCGGTATTCCGCGAGAAGACAAGGCTGATTAATACCGAGCTTGCAAAGCGTTTTGCAAATCATCCTGCCGTAATTCTGTGGCACGTTTCCAACGAAATTCAGGGCGAATGCCATTGCGAGCTGTGTCAAGCGGAATTCAGAAAATGGCTGAAGAAAAAATACGGTAATATCGACAGTTTGAATAAGCAGTGGTGGACCTGCTTCTGGAGTCATACCTATTCGGACTGGGAGGAAATCGAATCGCCCGCGCCGAACGGTGAAATATGCATTCACGGGCTTAATCTGGACTGGAAACGGTTCTGTACAGAGCAGACTGTTGATTTTTACAGGGAAGAAATAAGACCTCTAAAAAGTGAAAATCCCAAAATTCCCGCAACAATTAATATGATGGCGTATTATGACGGAATTGATTACTGGAAATTTGCGGATTTTATAGACATTGTTTCATGGGATTCCTACCCTATGTGGCATAACGGAGGAACTGATGATTCTGGAAACGCCATGTGGAACGCCTGCTGGCATGACGCTATGCGTTCAATGAAGCAGAAGCCGTTTCTTATGATGGAAAATACGCCGAGTACCGCAAACTGGTGCGGTGTTTCCCGTCATAAGCGTCCGGGAATGAATCTGCTTACCGCCGTTCAGGCTATAGCTCACGGCTCTGACAGCTGCCAGTATTTTCAATGGAGGCAGAGCAGAGGCTCGGCGGAGAAATTTCACAGTGCGGTCGTAGGTCACAACGGATCGGAAAAATCAAGAATTTTTCTTGAGGTTTGCAGAACGGGAAAAGCTTTGGAAAAGCTCGGAGATGTGCTGAATTCGGAGGTCATATCTGAAACTGCAATTATATACGATGTCGAAAATAAGTGGGCGATTGATGACGGAAAGGGACCCAGAAACGAAGGAATGGGCTATATTGATCAGATTTTACAGACATACGGATCATTCTGGAAGCAGGGGGTACCCGTCGATGTTATAAACATGGACGCAAGCCTTGATAAATATAAGCTTGTATGCGTGCCTATGCCATATATGCTTAGGGGAAGCTTTGCCGAAAGACTGATGAAATTCGTTGAAAACGGCGGCGTCGCTGTTGTAACTTATTTCTGCGGTATGGCGGGTGAAACCGATCTTTGCTATCTGGGCGAAACTCCTGCCGCCGGTCTGTCGGATATGCTGGGAATTGTATTTGAAGATATTGACGGGCTTTATGATTATCAGAGAAATCATGTTTTATTTGACGGAAAAAGCGGTCTTGAGGGAGAATATGAAACGTCGAAGCTCTGTGAGATTATAAACGTTAAAGCCGCGGAGGTTCTCGGAAGGTATAAGGAGGATTTCTATGCGGGGTCCCCTGCGTTTACGGTAAACAGCTATGGAAAGGGACTCGCTTATTATCAGGCGACCTTTATGAATTCTGAATTTTCAGATAAATTTTATTCCGCGCTTTGCAAGGAGCTATGTATAAGAAAATGTCTTGAAGCCGATCTGCCGCACGGCGTTACAACCGGAATGAGAACGTCGGAGGACGGTACGGAATATATATTCATACAGAATTTTATGAATGAAACGCGGGAAATTATATTGCCGTATCCGCTTCGGGATCTTATAAGCGAAAATATCTACAGCGGCAAAACGGAGCTTCCGGCATACGCCGCAATGGTCTGCGTCAAGGCTTAGAGCTTTTATATATTTACAGGAGGAAAGTAATAAATGAAAATCAAAAAAATACTTGCCGTTATGGCTTCAGCGTTTATGATAAGCGCTGCGTTTTCGGGCTGCTCCGGCAAGGAGGACGGAAAATCCGCGGCTTCCGTGGATTATAAATGGAGCAATGTGGCAATAGGCGGCGGCGGCTATGTAACAGGTATGGAATACAGCAAGGCCGAAGAGGGACTTGCCTATGCAAGAACCGATATAGGCGGCGCTTACCGCTGGGTAGATTCAGAATCAAAATGGGTGGCTATAACTGATTTTCTGGGCTCTGAAGAATGGAATCTCATCGGAATAGAAAGTATCTGCGCCGATCCGGTGGATCCGAAAAGGGTTTATATTGCGGGCGGTACCTATATGGATACGTCAAACGGCGCAATATTCAGTTCTGACGATTACGGTGAAACATGGACAAGATTCGATCTGGAGTTCGGCTGCGGAGGAAACCAGTCCGGACGCGGCGTCGGCGAACGTCTTGCGGTTGATCCCAAGGACAATAAAAACGTTTATTTCGGAAGCAGGAGCAACGGCTTGTGGAAATCGTCTGATTACGGCAAAACATGGTCTGAGGTTACTTCCTTCCCTACAAAGGGTACCTATAATCAGGAAAGTGTGAATATGGGAATAATGTGGATTGAGTTTGATCCGAATTCTGACGATATGTATGCGGGTGTAGCCGAGATAAACGGACAGTGCATATATAAGTCGTCCGACAAGGGCGAAACATGGACGGCGCTGCCGGAAAATGAAAAGGGAATGTATCCTCTTCAGGCGGATATTTCCTCAAACGGCAAAATGTATATAACCTACAGCGACAACTGCGGTCCAAACCTTTCTCCGGAAAATGGAAAAGTATATGCTTATGATATGGCGGCAGGTACGTTTTCAGACATTACACCCGCTTTGAACGATGGAAGATACGGCGGGTTCAGCGGGGTATCGGTTGACGCTCAGAATCCCGATACGGTCGTCGTTTCAACGGTAGGCTTCTGGAGCGATAAGGGAGATAATATTTACCGTACTACTGACGGCGGAGCAACGTGGTCGGCCTTCTTTGATACAAATAAAAATTATGTGATGGATACTTCTGAAGCTGACTGGCTGAAATGGGGCAACGACGAGGCTAAGCTTGGCTGGTGGACGTCCGATATCAATATAAATCCCTTTAATTCGGACGAGGTAATGTACGGAACCGGCGCGACGATTTATGCTACGGAAAATATTACCGCTTTGGGAACGGGTACTCCTGTAACTGTAAAGTTCCATGCTTACGGGCTTGAGGAAACTGCGGTTTATAAGATGGTTTCGCCTCCTGCGGGCGGTCCTCAGCTTTATTCTATAATGGGGGATCTGACCGGATTTTCACATCTTGACGTTACAAAGTGTCCGGACGATACTCGCTTTATGAAGGACGGCGATCCGTCGGATATTGACTGTTCATGGATTGATCCTAACAAGGCTGTAATGTGCGGAGATATGAACGGAAGTCTGAGATATACCACAGACGGCGGCGCGACATGGAACAAGTGCGCGGCTCTGCCTGAATCTGCTCAGGACGGAACTGTCGCAATGGCGGCGGACGGAAGCTCGTTTATATGGACTCCGGCTTCAAATACAGGAAAGCCTTACATAACATTCGATATGGGCGCAACATGGTATAATGTAGGCGGACTGGGCTACGGCTCGACGATTGTTGCCGACAGGGTAAATCCAAGCAAATATTATGCTGTCTGCGACGGAATGTTTTACATTTCCGAGGACGGCGGCAATAACTTTGCTTCAACCGGACAGATGGTAATGGAAAACGCTTCTATCGCCGTAACGGGAGATAAGGAAGGCGATGTCTGGGTTTACAATAACGGGCTTATCATGCATACTGAGGACGGCGGAAAGTCGTTTGAATCTATAAAAAATTTCAATTGCAGGGCAATGGGCTTCGGAGCGCCTGAAAAGGACGGCGAATATATGGTAATATATGCAATGGGTTCTACCGAAGATCAGGGCGACGGTATTTACCGTTCCAAAGACAAGGGCAAGACATGGGAAAGAATAAACGATGAGCGCCATTTGTTCGGCAATCTTACCCTATCCATTACCGGAGACAGTGAAATATACGGCAGAGTCTATTTTGCGACAAACGGCCGCGGTATTGTAATGGGAGATATTGCTGAAAAATAAGCGTTTATTTTAAATAGGAGTTTCGTCCTGAGGATTAAGGACGTGGTTTTTGCCGGAAATTTTCTTGCCGCTTGGAGATTTCCGGCGCCATATATAATCAAAAAAGGCGGCGGAATGGAGTTCATTATGAAATATTATATTGGTATTGATCTTGGAGGAACAAATATTGTAGCCGGAGTGGTGGACGAAAATTATAAAATTATTTCAAAGGCAAGTACAAAAACCAATCTGCCCAGGCCCGAAAAGGAAATTGCGGCCGACATGGCAAGGGTTTCGGTGCAGGCCGTAAAGGAAGCCGGTCTTGATATGAATCAGATTGAATGGGTTGGCATCGGTACTCCGGGCATAGCCAACAGTGAAAAAGGAATTATAGAATATTCCTGTAATCTCGGCTTTGACAATACTCCGATGGTCGATTATATCAAGGAATACATAGATAAACCGGTATTTATTGAAAACGACGCTAATGCTGCGGCTTACGGCGAATATGTGGCCGGCGCTGCAAAGGGAGCTAAGAATGCAGTCTGCATAACGCTTGGAACCGGCGTTGGCGGCGGAATCATTATAGACGGCAGGATTTATTCAGGCTCAAACTTTGCCGGCGCTGAAATAGGACATACGGTTATCGAGGTAGACGGCCCCGAGTGCGCCTGCGGAAGAAAAGGCTGTTTTGAGGTTTTCTCTTCGGCGACAGGACTTATAAGAATGACCAAAGAAGCTATGGATAATGACAAGGATACGCTTATGCACAAGATAACTGCCGAGAGAAACGGCAAGGTTACGGCAAGAACGTCCTTTGACGCTATGAGAATGGGCGACAAAACCGCAAAGGCGGTAGTTGATAAATTCATAAAGTATCTTGCGGCCGGAATAACCAACACTATTAATATTTTCCAGCCCGACATTTTATGCATAGGCGGAGGCGTATGCAATGAGGGAGATCCGCTGCTTCTTCCGGTCAGGGCACTTGTTAAAAAAGAGGTTTACACGAGAAATTCTCCGAAAAATACAGAAATAGTAATTGCAAAGCTCGGAAATGACGCCGGAATAATAGGAGCGGCTTTTCTTGGAATGGCAAAGTAATATTAAAAGCGGACTTCTTTTGAAGTCCGCTTTTATTTTATTAAGTTATTGTCCGTAAAGTGAACCGCTGTCTGTTGGGACGGTTTTATTTTTATAAGATTCGTATATTTTCTGTATATCCTCAGGACGCTGTCCGTTTTTTCCTTCGCTGTCCGGTTGGTCAGGCTCTCCGAAGGTCACGGAATAAAGATATATAACGCCGTCGTAATCATATTGACAGCTTACCGATACCTCGCTGAATTTCTCAAAATCCTTATCTGATTCAAACTTTACGCTGACTATTCCGAAGTTTCCGCTATTTGAAAATATGGATTTTGTATCAAGCTCTTCAGGATTATATTTTACGCTAAATTTGTACGGCATGTTTTTATTACCCGTAGAGCTTCTTTCTATAGACCTTTCCCCGTCTGTTTCAATAAGACGTAAGAGTATATCCCTGTATTTTTCATTGAGAGATTCGTATTCAAAGTCATCCCATGACGCGTCTGCGGTGTCCGGATAGTAAAAGGTTGCCCCGGAAATAACGGTAAGAGCGTTATTTCTGTAATATCTTATAGATCCGCTTGCGTCATATTCCATGAAGGCGCAGTCGTCGCCTAGTCTGGACGCTTCGGTAAGTACGTTTGCAGAATCGGCAGTTTTTGAAATCTGAATATAATAATCCTGTTCGGTACCGTTTTCGGAGATATAGCTTTTGAAATTGCCGTACGCTTTTTCATTTTCTTCACTATCGTCTCCGCATGAGCTTAAGCTGGCGATAAGCAAAGCCGTAAGCATTATTGAAATAAACTTTTTCATTTAAAAATCCTCGCAGTTGGTTATAGCTCCGGTCGGACATGCGTCGTAGCAGGTTCCGCAGCCGGTACATTTATTGTAATCTATAACCGCGTGAAAGTCAACCACCCTTATAGCTCCGCTCAGACATTTTTTCTCGCATATTTTACAGCCGATACAGCCGTTTGAGCATGCCTGCTTAGTTGCCTTGCCGTTATCCTTCGACGAGCATTTTACGTCGATGTGTTTTGCAACGGGTTTTATTGAAATAAGCCCGTTCGGACAGACCTTAACGCATTTTCCGCATGCCGCGCATACTCCGGTTACGTCTGCCACGCCGTCTACAATTTCTATTGCGCGCTCGTCGCAGACGCTTACGCAGTCGCCGTAGCCCAGGCAGCCGTAAGAACACGATTTTTCACCGCTGTAAAATCTCTTTGCCGCGGCGCAGCTTTGGATTCCGTCAAATTCAAATCTCTTTTTAACGGCTTCACAGTTCCCCCGGCAGTGTACCACAGCGGTTTCAGGTAGGACCTCCAACACCTCCGTTCCAAGGATCGAGCTGATTTTACGGCTTACCTCGGTTCCTCCGGGCTTGCACAGATTAGTGGGAGCGTTGCCGTTTACGATTGCGTTTGCATAGTCGGAGCAGCCCGCGTATCCGCACGCGCCGCAGTTTGCCTGAGGCAGGGAATCGCCTATCTTCTCTATTCTTTCGTCTGTTTTGACATAAAAGATTTTAGCGGCGGCTGTGAGTAGTATTCCGGCTGCAAGTCCGAGAACCGCAAAAATAATAACGGGTATTAAATATGTTGACATTGTTTACACCCCTTTCACTCAGCTTATCAGTCCCGAAAAAGCCATAAAGCTTAACGAGACGATTGAGGCGGCAATAAGCGTTGACGGAATTCCCTTGAAGGTTACCGGTATGTCGGCGGTTTCAAGCCTGGAACGTACTCCTGAAAACAGGATAAGCGCGAGTGAAAAGCCCGCTCCGGCAAATACCGCGTTTACGACTGATTGCAGGAAAGTGTATCCGTTGTCGATATTCAGAAGGGTTACTCCGAGTACGGCGCAGTTAGTAGTTATAAGCGGCAGATAAACCCCTAGAGAATTATAAAGAGGAGGCATTACTTTTTTTAGAGCTATTTCAACTAATTGTACAAAAAGAGCTATTATGAGGATAAACGCAACGGTATTTAAGTATTCAAGCTTATTTGGAACTAAAACATGCCAGTAAACCGGATATGTAATAGCGGTCGCGCAGGTCATTACAAAAATAACCGCCGCCCCCATTCCAAGGCTCGATGAAAGCTTTTTTGAAACGCCGAGAAAGGGACAGATACCCATAAACTTCGACAGCACGAAATTGTCGACAAATACCGCCGATATCATGATAACGAAAATTTCTTTCATTCTTCTCCTCCTTTTCTGCCGGAGCAGCTTGCGGCGTTAGGACAGCCCGCACAGCCTATTTTCTGCGGCGGCTTTCTTCCGGCAAGCTTATTGACAAGCGCAATAATAACGCCGAGCACGAAAAAACCGCCTGCTGACATTATAAATACGGACATAGGCTGGCTGATAAACGGCAATTCGATCCCCATCCATGATCCTGATCCGAAAATTTCTCTTATTGAACCCATTGCAAATAGCGCGAGAGTAAAGCCCAGTCCCATGCCAAGACCGTCAAGAGCCGACGGTATAACCTTATTCTTACAGGCGAACATTTCTGCGCGTCCTAAAATAATGCAATTAACCGTAATAAGATTCAGAAACGTTCCGAGAGCGTCGTAAAGACTTGGTATAAAGCCGTGAAGCAGAAAGCTTATCAGCGTTACAAAGCCTGCTATGATAACTATGTAGCAGGGCAGTTTGACAGCCTTTGGAATTATCCTTTTCAGAAGAGAAATAACTATATTTGAGCCTACCAGAACAAAGGCGGTCGCAAGCCCCATTCCGATTCCGTTTACGGCCTGAGTTGTTACGGCGAGCGTCGGACACATTCCAAGAAGTCCCACAAGGGTAGGGTTTTCCTTTATAAGACCTTTGGTTAATTCTTTAAGATTACCCATTTAAAATTTCCTCCTTGTGTTCGTTATATGCCTTGAGAGCCTGATCGACGGCCGATTTCATACCGTTTGACGAATACGTTGCTCCGGTAATAACGCTGAAATCATAATCCGCTGAGGAAACGCCCTTGAACTGTTCCGTAAAGCTTTTGTCGTCCTGAACCTTGGTTCCGAGACCGGGAGTTTCGTCGATAGACAGAAAGCTTATTCCCTCGACAGCGCCCTGATTGTCGAATCCGATAAGAAGGTGAAGTCCTCCCTTTGCATAGCCGTCGGCAGTTATTTCAAATATTATTCTGCCGTTTTCATCTTTGGTGACAGAATCTATTCCGTCTATACTTAAATCAACAGTCGTGTAATCCGCCTTGCCGAACGTGTCTGAAATGGATTTGCTGAATTTATCCTCCTGCGCCTGAACGATTTTGTCCTTAGTAGCCGCATTTGCCGCGACCAGCAGGGCGCAGACTATTGCCGATATAAGCATAAGGACGAGAGGAGGCATTATCTTTTCTTTCATTTTTCTCCGACCTCCTTTTTAGCTCCGAAGGGTTTAGTCATTGTAAATCTGTCAATATAAGGCGTAACTATATTCATGAGAAGTATTGAGAATGACACTCCCTCCGGGTAGCTGCCGAATTGTCTTATAAGAAACGTTATAAGACCGCAGCCTATTCCAAAAATAAGCTTTCCCTTGCCGGTAATCGGGGTGGTTACATAGTCGGTAGCCATGAAAAACGCTCCGAGGAGAAGTCCTCCGGCAAGCATATTGTAAATTACGTCGTTTCCGGCAACGAGGTCTAAGAGAGCCACGGTTCCGATAAAAGCGACAGGCGTTACGGGCGATATGATTCCTCTTATTATCAGGTAAACGCCGCCGATTATAAGAGCCAGCGCGCAGGTTTCTCCGATACAGCCGCCGACGTTTCCTAAGAATAGATCCTTATAGGAGGCGTCGCCTGTTACAAGGGGAGTTGCGCCGGTAACAATTTTACTGCTGCCGATTTTTACATAATCTGCCGAAACTGAAAGCGTTCCGTCGCTATTGTAGTATTTAGGCAGCGCCCATGTTGTCATATTTGAAGTAAACGACAGCATAAGAACGATTCTGCCCACGATTGCCGGATTGGCAAAATTTTGCCCCAGACCGCCGAAAAGCTGTTTTACTATTACAATTGCCACAAAGCAGCCGATCGTCGCCTGCCAGAACGGCAGCGTAACGGGCAGGTTGAGAGCAAGCAGAATTCCAGTCAAAACGGCGCTCATGTCGCCTATGGTCTGTTCCTTTTTCATTATAATCCGTGTTAATCCCTCAAATAAAACACAGGACAGTATACATAATGCAATAAGCATTATCGCCCTCAGACCGAAATAATAGCCGGCAGAAATAACCGACGGCATAAGCGCCAGAATAACGCACAGCATAACTCTCTGAGTAGACATACTGCCTTTTGCATGAGGCGGAGGGGAGATTTTTAATATATTCAACGTTAGAATCTTCCTTTCTGTCAATTTCTTGGAATGAGCGCCTTAGCGAGCTGATTTGTTTCTGCAAGCTTGCGTCCTGCCGGACAGACGTATGTGCAGCAGCCGCAGTTCATGCATAAGGTAACTTTCAATGCTTTAAGCGTTTCTATGTCCCGTTTTCTGTATGCCTTTTCCATTTCAGCGGGCATTAGCCTGAAAGGACAGGCTCTTATGCACCTGCCGCAGCGAATGCAGTTTGTAACGGTCGGCTGGGAATATTTATTAAAAGCAAGAATAGCGTTAGTACCCTTTACCACGGGAGTTTCCGGATCATAAACGCATGAACCCATCATAGGACCGCCTGCAATCAGCTTGCGGAGCTTTTCCGTATCGCATTGTGCAAAGGAAAGTATCTCTGAAAACGGTGTTCCTATCGGTGCGAAAATATTGCATGGTTTTCCGATAGTGTCCCCGTCTACTGTAATACGGCGTTTTACTATAGGCATGCCGGTTTTAAGATATTGGGATATCTGCGCCGCTGTTGAAACGTTAAGCACTACTGCGCCCGTATCTGACGGGAGCTGTCCTTCTTTAACGATACGTCCCGTTGTATTGTAAATTAATACCTTTTCTGCGCCCTGCGGGTAGCTTGAGGACAGAGACATAACGGATATATTTTTATAAGAGGCGGTTTTTTCAGTAAGTAGACTAATTGCGTCCGGCTTGTTATTTTCTATGCCGATTATTGTTTCTCTGATATTAAGATATTTCATAACGGTAAGTATACCGTTGACTATAGAATCGGGATCCTCGAGCATCTGGCGATGATCAGAGGTTATGTATGGCTCGCATTCAGCGGCGTTTATAATCAGTGTATCGACAGGCGTCTTCGGATTAAGCTTTATATGAGTGGGAAATCCGGCGCCTCCCAGTCCCGTTATACCGCTTTCCCTGAGAGCCTTTATAAATTCCTCTTTAGAGCTTACGGCAGGCGGGGCGATCTCTTCCGAAATTGTCTGTAACCCGTCGGTTTCTATAACGACGGCTTTGCATACGGCTCCGTTTACGAGAGTCGTTTCGGTTATTGATACGACCTTTCCCGAAACGGAAGAGTGGACCGGAACGGACATAAAGGCGTCGGTATCGCCGATTTTCTGCCCAACTGAAACTATATCCCCTGGTTTTACCTGCGGAACGCAGGCCGCGCCCATATTCATGAGCATTGGTATTGTGACCTTCGGCGGCAAGGGAATATCCGATGTCTGTGAGGACGACGTGCCCTTGCGGTGAGATAAACGTATTCCGTTTAGCTTTTTCATTAATTTCCTCCTTGTTTGTTATTGTCCCTTTGCATTGCGTTAAGCAGCAGCTTTAGAACAGCTCCTGTAACGGCTCCGGCAATACATCCGGAAATTATCATGACCGGACTGTAACCGAAAACAGCGGCTGTTTTCATGATTGCAGACGCCGCGCAGAGCTGACCGGCATTATGAGCCAGAGCTCCGGCAATACTTATAAGCATAAGGGAAGCTTCTGTTTTTCTGTAAAGCAGAAGCATTATTATATATGAAAGCGTACCGCCTGAAAGCGACATGAAAAAAGCGGCGACGCCTCTTGTCAATAAAACAAAAACAGATTTTAAAATACATATTGCAAAACCGTATTTCGCACCCTGTTCTGCCATTGAGTACATTACCGGAAGATTTGAAAAACCGGGCTTTACTCCAAGCGGAAGAGGTATCAGGCTTTCCGCAGCGGATATTCCGGCGGACAAAGCCAGAAGAAGTCCGCACAATGCGGTATTTCTGCTTTTCATGGTTATTCCTCCGCTTTAATTTCTATAATAAGTTTTTTCGGCAAACATACAATTTTTTCGCCGACCTTTGAGATATAACCGGTGTTTACGCATATTTTATCGGGACAATCGGCGCTTTTTACTCTTATCCTGCCGTTATTTATTTCAATAACGATACCTTCGGCTTCCTTTAACGTTATATCTCTGCCGCCGGATTCTGTCAGGCTAAGTTTCTCTGCTGTCTTTCCGTTTATTGTTATGACCGCGGTTCTGCCGCTTGGCGAAAAAAGCTTATATCCTGCAAAGCAGATTATTCCCGTTAAAAGGATCATGATTATTATTGCCGCGTCCCGTTTTCTGATAAGCCTTTTAGCGGCCGAACGTTTCATCATAAACCTCGTATTCAAGCCCTTCGCTGATATAGAGCTTTTTATTTTTATCAGCGGCGAATATCTTGAAATTATCTGAATTAAGATATTTTCCGATATTTTCGCTTCCGTCCAAAAATATCATTGTTGAAAGAAAGTCGGATTCAATGCCGCTGTCACAGAATACGGTAACGGTCGTAAGATCTGTTTCCGCAGGATAGCCGGTTTTCGGATCTATGATGTGGCAATAGGTTTTACCGTTAGCTTCGAAGTATCGTTCATAGCCGCCGGAAGTGGATAGAAATCCCTGATTAGTTTTGACCTCGGCGAGGAGTCCTCCTCCGGGATTTGTAATGCTTACGTCAAAGCGGCCGTCTCCGTAAAAAAGGACGGACGAGCCTGTTGATATATAAGTTTTTTTGCAGTCGTTTTCGCTTAAATAGGAAAGACACGCGTCAAGCGCCGCACCCTTGCCAACTGCGCCGAAATCAAGAGCGGCGTTGTTTTTTAAAGTTATATCATTTCCGTTTAGAATTATATTTTCCGTTCCTATAGAAGAAAGCGCGGTCGCAATATCATTTTCCGGCGGGACGGACGGGTTATCGCCGGTTATGTTCCAAAGGTCTGTGAGTCTGCCGATTGTAATATCGGTCAGCCCGCCGTAATCTCTGTTGAGTTCCAGAGTTTTACTGACCGTATTTCTCAGAATACCGGAGGCGTTTATGTAACCGTTTTCGTTAAGAAGAAAGGTTTCGCTTTTTTCATCATTGAAATTAAGTGAATCCTGATAATCTCTGAAAATTTCCGATATATCCTCTGTGATATTGCTGCGGCTGCGGACGGAAACAAGAGTGTCCATCGCAAAAAAGTCTGATTTAAAATCATAATTTTCCTTTTTTTCGGAAAGCGCTTTTTTGGATACGATTAAAACTGAGGCGAAAAATGCTGAAAAAGCGAGGACGGCGGCAGTTATTCCTGCGATTTTTTTAGAAATCATGAAAAACCTCTTTTTTTTTAGTTCTAAAAATGATATAATTAATAACCGGAATGAAAATTCAGCCGTTTTTGTTAAGGCAAGCAATTTTCTCTTCGTTCAATTTTATGAGAGATAAAAGAGAATGAGAATCGGGAAAGTTTTTGGAAAGCTCTGAAACGGTAATTTTCAAGGTGTTTTTTGAACATCGTTTCTTTAAATCGGCGCATTCCTTAGAAATAATGCAGTCGCTTAAAAATTCTGATTCTTCCGACGAGATCCTGAAAGCGTTCATATCATTTTCGGGATTTGAATTGTAAATTATACGGAGCAGCTTATATATACAGGCGTTTATATAACCTGCGGCGTTTTCGGTAGCTCCGTTTTCCTCGCAGAGACTGAGCAGTATATCCTCAGAGTCGTATATCATTTTCCGTATACCGTTTTTATCCGGAGAAATTTCGGAGGAAGAGCTCACCTGCTTTTGCGGAGACGGCGAGCGGCCGAGAAGATAATCGCAGGAAACGTGATAGTAGTCGGCTATTCTTGATAAAAATTCAAGTCCGCATTCTCTGATGCCTTTTTCGTAATGGGATAAAAGCGCCTGTGAAATTCCAAGGTCCGCCGCCGCCTGCTTCTGGCTTATTTTTCTTTCCTTACGTATAAGCGTAATTATCCGAGGAAAATCGGCGTTCATAAACATCCTCCGTTTCTTTTTGAAATTTATAAGTCATATTAAAATTATATAACAGACTGTATAAAAAAGTAAAGATGACATTTATAACATATTTCAGCGTACTTTATGCCGAAATTTGTAGAATCTATTAACGCAGCGAATTTGCGCCGCTTTTTTAGTGCATAATAACCAATATAAAAGGCGGTTGAGTGTCTGCAAAGGGATATTTTATCCTTATAGTAAAAAAGGAGATTGATAAATGAAGGGTTACAGATTAAGCATAGTAAGACACGGTCTTACATCTGCAAACGATTCGGGCGTATACATAGGAAGCAGATCTGATTATTCGCTCTCGCAGAAAGGAATAAGCCAGCTTGTCAATAAAACGGACGAATTTGATTATCCGAAGGTTCAGAGAGTATATTCAAGTCCAATGAAAAGATGTTTGGAAACAGCCGAAATACTTTTTCCTTACAGAGAGGTGCAGATCGTTGAAAATATAACAGAGCTTGATTTCGGCGAATTTGACGGAAAGAGTGTAAACGAGCTTATAGACAGAACGGATTATAAGGAATGGCTCAAAGGCGGAACTGACAAGCGTCCTCCCGGAGGAGAAAGTATGGAGGAGCTTTTGCTTAGGCTTTTCAAAGGAATGCATGAAATAATTACCGATATGATGGACGAGGAGCTTACTCACTGCGCCGTTGTTACTCATTCGGGAATCATAACCAATATGCTTTCCGCTTTCGGTCTTCCGAAGATAAGTCCCAAGGAGCTTGTCTGCGCTCCCGGAGAGGGTTTTGAAATTATAGTTACGGCTAAGATGTGGCAGCAGTCGCAGGCGTTTGAGATACTTGGGAAAATACCCTATTATAAGGAATGATTACATACCGTTTCTGACGGAAATTCAAACGTGTTCGGAGGACTAATATGAAAATATCGGAATACAGGCATATTGCCAGAAAAAATCTAAAGGGCTGTTACTGTGAAGCGTTTATAGTAACCGCGCTTTGTCTTTTCGTATATTTATCGTTTAAGGCTGCGGAGCTTCTGATGGCATATTTTTGGTCCGGATATGCCGGATCTCTGATTTCAGGACTTCTGAAGGCCGCTGTAACGGCGCTTTGCTTTTTGCTGACAACGCCGCTTCTTACCGGCGGTTTCTGGTGGTTTTTTCAGACGGCGTGCGGAGAGGATAACAGAAGTCTGCTGAAGCTTTATTCCGGGTTTCGTCTGAACTGCCGCGCGGCATTGCTTTACGCCGCTATGTGGATAAAAAGCTTTTTTTCTCTTTTTCCGACGGCCTTCTGCTGGACGGCCGCTTATGTTCTGCTTTACGGGAATACAGGTCTTAGCGAATCGTTTACCGTATTTGCGGCGTTTCAGTTTTTTATGCTGGGGATAGTCCTTATAGGACTTTATTTCAGCACGGCGGCTTCGATGGCGCTGGCTCCGTTTATGTTTATCGGCCATCCTGATAAAAATCCGCTTAAAGTGCTGAAAGAATCCTCTGTCTGTATGAAGGGTAAAAAGCTTGAGTTTATAAGGCTTATACTAAGCTTTGTTCCGGCTATGCTTCCCGTGGTTACTATACCCTTCGTGATACCGTCCGCCGTAATGGCGGCGGCGGTATTCGCGCAGAAAAATTCCTATACAGACATATCCGGAAGGGACGGTAATCAATTATGCCGTTAAAAACAGAGCTGAGCTTTATTTCTGAATATAATGCCGTTCTGAAGGATTTTCTTATTCATGACTGCGGGATTTCAAAACGGCTTTTGGCTAAGCTTAAAAGATGTGAAAACGGGATAACTGTAAACGGAGTTCAGTCGAAGGTTACGGTAAAAATAAAACCCGGCGACATAGTCGTTCTCCTTTCCAAAGACAGCGAAGGCTTTTTGGAGGGAAATTCCGAGCTTGACGTGCCTAAGGTTTTTGAAAATGAAAGTTTGGTAGTTTATGACAAACCTGTCGGTATGCCTGTCCATCCGTCGGTAAAGCATCAGGGAGACACTTTAGGAAACTGCTTTTCCGCGGATTATCCCGGCGTCAGATTCAGACCTGTCAACAGACTTGACAGGGATACCTCCGGACTTTGCGCCGCCGCTAAAAACCCGTATGCCGCCGCCGCGCTACAGCGCGGGATTGAAAAAATATATTATGCCGTAATACAGGGAAGTCTTAAAGACAGCGGAACAATTGATCTGCCAATAGCAAGGGAACGTGATTCTATCATCAGGAGAGTTGTCAGGCAGGACGGTCAGAGAGCGGTAACTCATTATAAGGCTATAGCCGGCAACTCTCGATTTACGCTTCTTGAAATAAAGCTTGAAACCGGCAGAACTCATCAGATAAGAGTACATTTTTCTCATATCGGTTATCCTTTAGCCGGCGACAGCCTTTATGGTGGAAGCGCCGAATTTATCCGTTATCAGGCGCTTCACTGCGGCGTTCTTACTTTTAAAGATCCCATGAGCGGCGAATACGTCAGGGTTGAATCCGAGCTTCGGGAAGATATGAAAAAGCTTATATTATAATTAACAGCCGTTAAAAAAGGGCTGAAAGGAGATTATCATGGAAAAAATAGCAAGTTTTCAGGTGGATCACAGAAAAATTAATGTGGGAATGTACATATCAAGAATAGACGGGGATATAGTTACCTATGATCTGAGAATGGTGAAGCCTAACGGGGGAGTTTATCTTAAGACACCGTCCATGCATACGATTGAACATCTTTTTGCTACCTATGCCAGGAGCTCTGAATTTAAAAAGGGCATTATATATGTAGGACCTATGGGCTGCCGTACAGGTTTTTATCTTCTCACAAGAGGACTTGCGCATGAGGCGGCTATTAAGCTTGTCAGGGACGCATATAAATTTATATCTGAATACGACGACAGGATACCGGGCTGTTCCGAGGAGGAATGCGGTAACTATAAGGAACATAATCTGGCAGACGCAAGAAAGGATGTTTTGCCGCTTCTGAACGCGCTGGAAAACTATACTGTCGAAATGCTGGATTATTCCTGGCATATGAAATAAATATTGACATGTATATTTGTGCAGACTGACGAAATATCGTCGACTTCTGGAAAATGTATACAAATCGACTTGCATTTTATTGTTTACTTGTTATAATAGCTTTGTAATGTTACTGAATTGTAACAATTGTAATTTTTTGTTACTGGTATCGAAAGGAGCTGTTATTATGAATCAGAAACGTCTTAATCAGGATATTGAGTACAAAGACGTTTGCCTGAAAGAAAACAATAAAAAGCGTCAGAAAAGAATATATGCATTTCTCATGAACTGCGCCGCACCGCTGCTGACTGTCATATTCCTTGCGGGAAGCGTTTGCTGGGCTGCTGAAATGCAGTACGGAGATTCAGTAGAATACGATAGCAATCCGGAAGCCGCGGCTGTGCTTTCTCCCAGAGGAGTTGTTGAAGGCGAAACCGGATTTGTTGAAACCAGACTTCCCGAAAGCGGAATAGCCGTAACTGAAAACATCGGCGCCGAACTGGTGGAGGCGTGCGGAGTATATATAGACGACGAATTTATCGGAGCGGTAGTCAGCCGGGATCATATAGAAGAGGAATTGGATCTTCTGCTTGAGGATTACCGCGAGGATGAAAATATAATTGAAGCTGATTACGCTGTTGAAACTGATCTCAAGCAGGGAGTATACCGTTCGGCCGCTCTAGTTTCTATGGAGGATATGACCGACTACCTTACCGGTGAAAAGGAGGTTGTTAAGGAGTATACTGCCGATGACGGCGATACCGCGGAAAAGCTTGCAGAAGACTTTGATATGTCGGTAGAGGATATAAAGGAGCTTAATCCGGAAATAGAAGACGGTTCTGAAGATCTGAAAGAAGGAGAATCTGTAAGAGTCAAGGAAACGGTGTCGGTTCTTCCGGTCAAGTATACCTGCGAGGTAACAGAAGAAGAAGAGCTTGATTATGAGATCCTTATGGCGGGAGGCTTTTACAGCGGAGACGACGCTGTAAAAGAAACCGGTGAAAAGGGAAAGCGGATAAGCCGTTACGAGGTGACTTATATAGACGGTGTAGAAGTTTCAAGAAAGCTTAAAGAGTCTGAAACGATACTTGAGCCGGTCGTTGAAACGTTTGAGGCGGAAGTCGACGATGAAGGCCTCTATACCGAGAGCATACCTGTTACCGCTTCTGAAGCTGCTACAGGCTCTTTTATCTGGCCGGTAAACGGCGGATATGTCAGCGATCCCTTCATGAGCGACAGAAGTCACAAGGGAATGGATATTGCCGCGGACAGCGGAACAGACATATATGCCGCGGACGGCGGAACGGTTATTGACGCAGGCTGGAACGACGGAGGATACGGAAACTATGTTATGATCGATCACGGAAACGGCTATGTTACACTTTACGGTCATGCAAGCGAGGTTTATGTTTCCGCCGGAGATATTGTTTCCGCGGGAGACGTTATTGCCGCTGTGGGAACAACCGGAGATTCAACCGGGAATCATTGTCATTTCGAAATAAGATATGACGGAGGCTATCTAAATCCGGCGTCATTTATCGGAGGATAGATATATAATTAATTAATTTAATTCGTTCACAAAAAGTTTACAATTTCAGTTACAAACCACTATTGCATTCATTTTGCGTTTATGGTATAATATACAAGCGTGATTGCAACAGATATGCGGTGAAGCGAAAGGTTGCCGGCGGTATGCCGGGTAATTTTCGTGGAGTATGTCCGATTTTAAACCGGGCGACTGAAATACTTGAGCACAGTTAGTGTCATTCTTAAAGCTTAAATAAGCTATAAGTCTGTAATTGTGTCCTGATAACAGTAACCCGAATCCGCATGGATTTCGGGTTTTTTTATTGTTAAGAGCAGGAAACACACGGGAGCGTGTGGTATTTCAATTCCGGCCCCCAATAATTACGACCTAAGGAGGCGAAAAAAAGTGGCAGTCAACGAAAAGATCAGAATTAAGATCAAGGGTTATGAACACGCTAAGGTGGACGCAGCCGCAGCAAAAATTGTCGAGGCGGCAAAGAGAAGCGGCGCAAGGGTATCAGGTCCTATTCCGCTCCCTACAAACAAAGAGGTTATAACAATCCTCAGAGCAGTTCACAAATACAAGGACAGCCGTGAGCAGTTTGAGATGAGAACGCATAAGAGACTTATTGATGTTATCAGACCGACAGCTAAGACTACGGACGCTCTTCAGAAGCTGGAAATTCCGGCAGGCGTGGACATCGTTATGGAGCTTAAGTAATAAGCTTGCAAAAGCCCCTGATTCCGCAGAAAAACCGATGCGGAATGTGATGGCAAAAGCCATCGGTCATGTTGACGGAAGGGTCAACCAATAACCTAACAGGAGGAAAAATACATGAAAAAAGGTATTATCGGCAAGAAAATCGGTATGACGCAGATTTTCGACGAATCAGGAAAAGTTATTCCCGTAACAGTTGTTGAAGCCGGTCCTTGTGTTGTTGTTCAGAAGAAAACTGTTGAAAACGACGGTTACGCTGCTGTTCAGCTCGGATTCGGCGATGAAAAGGCTACGAGAGTGAACAAGCCGATTAAGGGACACTTCGACAAGGCGGACGCCGCCTATAAGAAGAACCTAAAGGAATTCAGACTTGAAGACTGCGAGTCAGTAAACGTGGGAGATATTCTCAAGGCTGATACGTTCGCCCCAGGCGATATGGTAGACGTCAGCGGAACAAGCAAGGGTAAAGGATTCCAGGGTACAATCAAGCGTCACAACAATTCAAGACTCAAGGAGACTCACGGTTCGGGTCCTGTTCACAGACATGCCGGATCAATGGGCGCATGCTCTTCCCCTTCAAGAATCTTCAAGGGCAAGGGAATGCCGGGACAGATGGGTAACGAAAAGGTTACTGTACAGAATCTTGAAATCGTAAAGGTTGACGCAGAAAATAATCTTATCGCGCTCAAGGGCGCAATTCCAGGTCCTAAGGGCGGAATTGTTTCCATAGTAGACAGTGTTAAGGCTTAAGGAAGGAGGAAGCATATATGTCAAAGGTTTCAGTTTTTGATATGGCGGGAAATCAGGTTGCAGAAACGGAGCTTTCCGACGCCGTATTCGGTATCGAACCAAACGAGGCTGTAATGCACGCTTCAGTTGTAAACTACCTTGCTAATCAGCGTCAGGGCACACAGTCCACACTGACACGTACGGAAGTTCGCGGCGGCGGCAGAAAGCCATGGAGACAGAAGGGTACCGGTCATGCAAGACAGGGTTCAATCCGTGCTCCTCAGTGGGTTCACGGCGGTATCGCTTTAGGCCCGAAGCCAAGAAGCTACAGATATACGCTTAATAAGAAGGTAAGAAGACTTGCTATGAAATCCGCTCTGTCTTCAAAGGTCAAGGAAGAAAATATTATTGTTCTGGACGCTTTGAACATGGACGGTTACAAAACTAAGACTATCGTTGAAATGCTCAAGTCGCTAAACGTTGACGGCAAGGCTCTCATTGTAACGGCTGAGGCGGATCAGAAGGTAGTAAAGAGCGCCGCTAATATACCAGGCGTTAAGACAGCCGCAGTAAACACTCTTAATGTTTACGACATTCTTAATCATGATAAGTTTATCGTTGTCAAGAACGCTGTCGGATTAATCGAGGAGGTGTACGCATAATGAAAGCACCGCAGGATATCATCCTCAGGCCGATCATAACCGAAAGAAGCATAGACATGCTTCCGAGCGGAAAATACACTTTCAAGGTTGCTAAGGATGCAAACAAGGTTGAGATAGCAAAGGCAGTAGAGCAGCTTTTCAGCGTTGAGGTGACTAAGGTCAACACAATGAACTGCAAGGGACGCGCAAAACGCGTAGGCAGATTTGAAGGCAAGAAGCCTGACTGGAAAAAGGCTATCGTTACAATAAATCAGGAACCTGATGACAAGAAGACCAAGTCATCTATCGAGTTCTTTGACGGCTTGTATTAATAGCTGTACAAGCTGAAAGGTATGGGAGTGATGCTCCCGCAAACAACGCATTTTAAGGAGTGAAAACAATGGCTATAAAAACCTACAAACCGACAACTCCTTCACGTCGTCAGATGACTTGTACTGACTATTCGGAATTGTCAAAGGTTGCTCCGGAGAAGAGTCTGCTCGAGCCTTTAAAGAAGAAATCAGGCAGAAACAGCTACGGAAGAATTACAGTCCGCCACAGAGGAGGCGGTTCAAGAAGAAAATATCGCGTTATTGATTTCAAGCGCGATAAGGATAATATGAACGCGACAGTTATGACTTTGGAATATGATCCTAATCGTTCCGCATTTATCGCTCTCGTTCAGTATGAGGACGGCGAGAAGAGATATATACTGGCTCCTAACGGCCTGAAGGTCGGAGATACGGTATGCTCAGGTCCGGACGCTGACATAAAGGCGGGAAACGCTCTTGAGATGGCTAATATTCCAGTGGGTACGTTTATTCACGCTATTGAGCTTTATCCGGGAAAAGGAGCGCAGATGGTGCGTTCGGCAGGCAATATGGGTCAGCTCATGGCTAAGGAAGGCAAATACGCGCTCGTAAGGCTTCCTTCTGGAGAACTCAGAAACGTACCGATTAACTGCAAAGCAACAATCGGACAGGTAAGCAATATCGACCATGAAAACGTAAATCTCGGTAAAGCCGGAAGAACACGTCATTTGGGTATCAGACCTACAGTCCGCGGTTCCGTTATGAACCCATGCGATCATCCGCACGGCGGCGGCGAGGGAAAATCTCCAATCGGACGTCCGGGACCTGTTACTCCTTGGGGCAAGCCGGCGCTCGGCTATAAAACCCGTAAGAAGCATAACCGTTCTGATAAGTTTATTGTAAAACGCAGAAACGGCAAATAAGCTGAAAGGAGGAACTGATTAATGAGCAGAAGCATTAAAAAGGGCCCTTTCGTTCAGGAGGCTCTTTATAAAAAGGTCGTGGCTATGAACGAAGCAGGCGAAAAGAAGGTTCTCAAAACCTGGAGCAGAACCTCAACTATTTTCCCTGAATTTGTCGGTCACACATTTGCAGTTCATGACGGACGCAAGCACGTTCCGGTTTATGTTACGGAAGATATGGTAGGTCATAAGCTCGGAGAGTTTGCCCCTACCAGAACATATAGGGGACACGCCGGTTCTAAGACTACTAATAACGGCAAGAAATAGCGGAAGGAGGAATTCAAATGGAAGCTAGAGCATATCTGAGAAACGCTCGAATCGCACCAAGAAAGGTTCAGGTTGTTCTTGATCTTATCAGAAATAAGCCTGTTGACGTTGCACTTGCTACTCTCAATTATACACCAAAGGCTGCATGTGAAATACTTGAAAAGCTTTTGAAATCCGCTATTGCAAACGCAGAAAACAATCACAGCATGAATAAGGACGACCTTTATGTTGCGGAGTGTTTTGTTTGCCCGGGTCCGATAATGAAGAGAATCATGCCAAGAGCACAGGGCAGAGCATATAGAATTTTGAAGAGAACATCACATGTTACAATTGTTCTTAAAGAAAAAGAATAATCCCAAGGAGGAGAAATAATGGGCCAGAAAGTTAATCCGCACGGCTTGCGTGTCGGCGTTATTAAGGATTGGGATTCCCGCTGGTTTGCGAATAAGTCAACTTTCGGCGACACTCTTGTTGAAGATTACAACGTTCGTAACTATATTAAGAAGAGCTTGTACGCAGCAGGTGTTCCAAAGATTGAGATCGAAAGATTCGCTGAAGATAAAGTAAGAATCCACATTCACTGTGCAAAGCCCGGTATAGTAATCGGAAGAGGCGGCACAGAAATAGAAAAGCTCCGTCAGAAGCTTGAAAAGATGATGGGCAAGCAGGTTGCTGTGAACATCGTTGAAGTAAAGAATCCTGATATTAATTCTCAGCTTGTTGCTGAAAAAATTGCGCTTGATCTCGAAAACAGAGTTTCGTTCAGACGTACGATGAAGCAGGCGATCGGCAGAGCTATGCGTCTGGGAGCAAAGGGAATCAAGGTTATGGTATCAGGTCGTCTGGGCGGCGCTGAAATCGCAAGAAGCGAAACCTATCACGAGGGAACAATTCCTCTTCAGACCATAAGAGCAGATATTGACTACGGTACCGCCGAGGCGCATACTACCTACGGCAGACTCGGAGTTAAGGTTTGGATCTATAAGGGCGAGGTTTTAAAGGGCGAAACAGCCGCTAAGCCGGAAGAATCAAGAAGAGGCGGAAGAGATAACAGAAGACGCGGCAATCAAAGACGTGATAATAAAGTCAGAGAAGCGAAAAATGAAGGAGGTAACCAGTAATGCTACTTCCAAAAAGAGTAAAATACCGTCGAGTACACAGAGGCCGTATGACGGGAAAGGCCACAAGAGGCAATAAGGTAAGCTACGGTGAATTCGGTCTTCAGGCGCTTGAACCTGCATGGATAACTTCAAATCAGATTGAATCCGCCCGTATAGCTATGACGCGTTACATCAAGCGTGGCGGTCAGGTATGGATTAAGATATTCCCTGATAAGCCGGTAACCAAGAAGCCGGCCGGCACCAGAATGGGTTCCGGTAAAGGCGCTCCCGAATACTGGGTTGCAGTTGTTAAGCCGGGCAGGGTTATGTTTGAGATTTCCGGAGTTCCGGAGGAAGCAGCAAGAGAGGCTATGCGTCTTGCAATGCACAAGCTTCCTATAAAGTGTAAATTTGTTGCAAAAGAAGAGCAAGGAGGGGAGCAGTAATGAAGGCGTCTGAAATCAGAGATATGTCGGTAGAAGAAATGAACGAAAAGCTGACCGGCTTAAAAGAAGAACTTTTTGCGCTCCGCTTTCAGCTTGCTGTAAACCAGCTTGACAATACTGCACGCTTAAAGGCTGTTAAAAAGGATATCGCAAGAATCAAGACAGTTATGCGCGAGGCTGAAATCAAGTCGGGCGTAAGTCAGTAAGAAAGGGAGGATTTAGCTATGTCTGAGAGAAACCTTAGAAAAACAAGGGTTGGTAAAGTTGTAAGCGACAAGATGGACAAAACTATCGTTGTTGCTATCGCTGACAATGTTAAACACCCGCTTTACAAGAAGATTATCAAGCGCACCGTAAAGCTTAAGGCGCATGATGAAAACAACGAATGCCGCATCGGCGATCGTGTTGAGGTAATGGAAACGCGTCCTTTGTCAAAGGATAAGAGATGGCGCGTTACAAATATAATTGAAAAAGCTAAGTAATTTATTAATAGACGAGGAAGCGGTTTTAATTGATGCGCTTCTGAAAGGAGGAACTCGCTGTGATACAAATGCAGTCTTATATGAAGGTTGCTGATAACACCGGAGCTAAAGAGCTTATGTGTATCAGAGTTCTGGGCGGCACACGCAGAAGATATGCAAATATCGGTGACGTGGTGGTGGCTTCCGTAAAGAAAGCAACACCCGGCGGCGTTGTTAAGAAGGGCGACGTTGTAAAGGCGGTTATCGTTCGTTCAGCAAAGGGCCTGAGGAGAGAAGACGGCACATATATTCGTTTCGACGAAAATGCAGCTGTTATCATTAAGGAAGATAAGAACCCGAAGGGTACGCGTATATTCGGACCTGTAGCAAGAGAGCTCCGCGACAAGGACTATATGAAGATATTGAGCCTTGCGCCGGAAGTATTATAATGGAGGTGTCATGATGAGCAAGTTACACGTTAAAACAGGTGACACAGTCGTTTTGCTGACAGGTGATTACAAGGATAAATTCGAGGATAAGGGCAAGAGAAAGACCGGTAAGGTTTTAGAGGTAAGCCCGAAGGAAAACAAGGTAATCGTTGAGGGAATCAACATGATTACAAAGCATATGAAGCCAAACAGAATGGGACAGTCCGGCAGCCTCATCAGAGCCGAGTCTCCTATTTACGCTTCAAAGGTTCAGCTTGTGTGTCCAAAATGCGGCAAGCCGACAAGAGTCGGTCACGGCTTTGAAGTAAAGACAAACGCTGCCGGTGAAGAAAAGAAAACGCCGGTAAGAATCTGCAAGAAGTGCGGACACAATTTCTAATAGAAGGAGAAACGACATGGCAAGATTAAAAGAATATTATGTTGATACCGTAGCTCCTGCTTTGATGAAGAAATTCAACTACAAGAGTGTTATGGAGATTCCGAAGCTCGATAAGGTTGTTATCAATGTCGGCGCCGGCGAGGCAATTTCAAACTCAAAGGTTATAGACGCAATTATGAACGACCTTATGCAGATTACAGGCCAGAAGCCGATAATTTGCAGGGCTAAGAAATCCGTTGCTAACTTCAAGCTCCGCGAGGGTATGCCGATCGGCGTTAAGGTTACGTTGAGAAGAGAGAATATGTATGAATTCGTTGATAAGCTTTTCAATGTGGCGTTTCCTCGCGTAAGGGATTTCAGAGGTATTAACCCCAACTCTTTTGACGGCAAGGGCAATTATTCAACCGGTATCAAGGAACAGCTTATTTTCCCTGAAATCGAGTATGATAAGATCGACAAAGTAAGAGGAATGGATATAAATTTCATCACAACAGCTAAGACTGATGAAGAAGCAAAAGAGCTGCTCGAAATGCTGGGCGCACCGTTTGCTAAGTAATTAGGGAGGATTATTCAAATGGCAAAAAAAGCGATGATTAATAAGCAGCAGAGAACTCCCAAGTATTCCACCAGAGCTTATAACAGATGCAAAATCTGCGGCAGACCTCACGCATATCTGAGAAAATTCGGTATATGCCGTATCTGCTTCAGAGAGTTGGCTCACAAGGGACAGATCCCTGGTGTAAGAAAGTCAAGCTGGTAAAAATACAAAGGAGGTCATTGGCATGCAGATTACTGATACAATAGCAGATTTACTGACAAGAATTCGTAATGCGAGTTCCGCAAAGCACGCCACGGTTGACGTTCCTGCTTCAAATGTTAAGAAAGCTATCGCGCAGATCCTTGTTGACGAGGGTTATGTAAAGAGCTTTCAGCTCATTGAAGACGGTAAGCAGGGTATAATAAGAATCACTCTTAAATATACGGACGGCAAGTCGCCTGTTATAACCGGTCTTCGCAGGGTTTCAAAACCGGGTTTACGTATTTATTCAAGTTGTGAGGATATGCCTAAGGTAAGAAAGGGATTGGGAATCGCAATCGTTTCTACTTCAAAGGGAATCATGACAGATAAGAAGGCTCGTGAACTTAACGTTGGCGGCGAGCTGTTAGCATTCGTTTGGTAAGGAGGACAGGGAAATGTCACGTATAGGAAAAATGCCGATTAGTGTCCCTGCCGGCGTTGATGTAAAAATTGACAGCAACGTTGTTACCGTAAAGGGTCCTAAGGGCACGCTCACTAAGGAATTTTCAAGCTCAATGATTATTGAGCTGAAGGACGGAGTTATTACAGTTGCCCGTCCGAATGATTTAAAAATTAACAAGAGTCTTCACGGTCTGACAAGAACGCTTATAGCTAATATGGTTGAAGGCGTATCCAACGGATACTCGAAGAATCTTGAAATCGAGGGCGTAGGTTACCGTGCCGCAAAGCAGGGTAAGAATCTGGTTATGAACCTCGGATTTTCTCATCAGGTAATAATGCCTGAAATCGAGGGCATCACAATAGACGTTCCGCAGCCTAATAAAATAGTTATAAACGGAATAGATAAGCAGGCTGTAGGACAGTTTGCGGCTGAAGTCCGTGAAAAGCGTCCGCCTGAGCCGTATAAGGGCAAGGGAATCAGATATGCCGGCGAGCGTATCATCCGCAAGGAAGGTAAGGCCGGTAAGGGCAAGAAGTAATAAAGGAGTGAATTTGCAATGATAAAAAAGGCTGATACAAAAAAGGCCAGAGCAAAAAGACATACCAGAGTCCGTGGCAAGATTTCCGGTACTCCTGAACGTCCTCGTCTGAATGTATTCCGTTCTGCAAAGCACATTTATGCTCAGATTATCGACGATGTAAACGGAGTTACGCTTGCTTCCGCTTCAAGCATGGATAAGGAATTTGAAGGAAACGGCGGAAATACCGAGGGCGCGCGCAAGGTCGGAGCAATGGTTGCGAAGCGTGCAGCCGAAAAGGGAATCGCAGAGGTCGTATTCGACAGAGGCGGCTTTCTTTATCACGGAAGAGTAAAAGAGCTTGCTGAAGGAGCTCGTGAAAACGGACTGAAGTTCTAAGAAGGAGGTAATACTTTTGGCTAATATAGACGCTAAAGCATTGGAGCTTTCCGAAAAGGTTGTTTCCATTAACAGAGTTTCAAAAACTGTTAAGGGCGGACGTATTCTTAAGTTCGCAGCTCTTGTAGTAGTAGGCGACGGAAACGGCACAGTAGGCTTTGGTCTGGGAAAATCAGGCGAAGTTCCTGACGCTATCCGCAAGGGTATCGAAGACGCTAAGAAGAATCTTGTAAAGGTTCCTATGTATGGTACAACAATTCCGCACGAAATCGTAGGCGAATTCGGCGCTGGAAGAGTTCTTATGAAGCCTGCCGCTCCCGGTACAGGCGTTATCGCAGGCGGTCCTGTTCGTGCCGTTATCGAAATGGCAGGTATCAAGGATATCAGAACAAAATCCCTGCGCTCAAACAATCCGTGCAATGTTGTAAGAGCTACAATAAACGGACTTACATCATGCATGACAGCAAAGGAAGTTGCCGCTAAGAGAGGCAAATCCATCAAGGAAATTTTAGGTTAAGGAGAGAGCAGAAATGGCAAAGCAGATTAAGCTTATAAAGAGCCTTATTGGAAGAAAAGACGACCAGATCGCTACTGCTCATTCACTTGGACTTAAAAAGATAGGTCAGGTTGTAGTTCAGCCTGACAATGAGCAGACAAAGGGTAAAATCAATAAAATTTCTCACCTCGTGGAGGTTAAGGACGCATAAGCAAGGAGGTGCATCACGATGAAGTTACACGAATTATCACCGGCACCGGGTTCTGTTTCCGAGCGTAAGCGAGTAGGCAGAGGCCACGGTTCAGGTAACGGCAAAACAGCCGGAAAAGGTCACAAGGGACAGAATGCCCGTTCAGGCGGCGGCGTAAGAATAGGCTTTGAAGGCGGACAGATGCCTTTGACAAGAAGAATCCCTAAGAGAGGCTTTAACAATATATTCGCAAAGAAATATTCTATCGTTAATGTTTCAGATCTCAGCAAATTTGTTGACGGAACTGTTGTTGACACAGAAATGTTGATCGCTTCAGGTCTTGTTAAAAAGGAAAATGACGGTGTTAAGATCCTTGGAAACGGCGATCTTACATCTAAAATTACTGTAAAGGCTGCTAAATTCTCTAAGAGCGCAATCGAAAAAATTGAAAAGGCTGGCGGGAAAGCAGAGGTGATTTAATGTGTTCGAAACATTAAGAAACGCATGGAAAGTTGCGGAAATTCGTAAAAAGCTTTTGTTCACATTATTCATCATTATAGTATTCAGATTCGGAAGCGCTTTGACCGTTCCATTTCTGGAGCTTTCAAAGGTTCAGACATGGATGGATCAGAACGCAACGGGCGGTAACTTCCTTGAATATCTGAATGTTCTTACAGGCGGTGCGTTATCAAAGGCAACAATATTTTCATTGTCAATAACTCCTTATATCAACGCCTCAATCATAATGCAGCTTCTGACATATGCTATTCCGCCGTTAGAAAGGCTTCAGAGTGAAGGAGAAGAGGGACGTAAGCGTATTAACCAGATAACCGCCTTAGTTTCTTTGGGACTTTCAATATTCATGTCTATTGCTTATTATTTTACTTTGAAAAATATGGGCGCAGTTGAATATACTGAAGGCTTTCAGGGAGTGTTTGCCGCAATTGTAATATCAGTATGCTTTATTGCCGGAGCTATGCTTGTAGTCTGGATGGGTAACCGAATCAATGATAAGGGTATCGGAAACGGTATATCTATGATTCTTTTTGCCGGTATCGTTGCAAGATTCCCGACTGATGTCGGAACTCTTGTTTCTCTTACAAAGGAAACACCCTCCAAATACCTGTTCGTTTCGATTGCAATTGCAATAGTATTTATTGTTATGATTGGATTCGTTGTATTCATGAATGAATCTGAAAGAAGAATTCCGATCCAATATGCAAAGAGAGTTGTCGGAAGAAAACAATATGGCGGTCAAAGCACTCATATTCCTGTCAAGGTTTGTATGAGCGGCGTTATGCCGATTATCTTTGCTATGGCTTTCATGTCTCTTCCAAGTACAATTGGTATGTTTAAAGCTCCTTATGCAAATCCTGATGGATTCTGGCAGAGCTTTTACAACGGATTCCTCAAATTCTTCAGTACACAATCATTTTCATATGCAATTCTCTATTTCATTTTGATTATAGCATTCAACTATTTTTACGTTTCAATGCAGTATAATCCTATTGAAATAGCTAACCAGTTAAGACAGAATAACGGCGGCATACCCGGAATAAGACCCGGTAAACCGACATCTGATTATATTCATAGAGTTTTGTCAAAGATTACATTAGTCGGAGCCTTTTTCCTTGGTATTATCGCAATCTTCCCGATATTCCTCGGAATGGCGGACGATAATTTAAGAAGCCTTTCAATGGGCGGTACAACGATGCTTATCGTGGTAAGCGTTGCTCTTGAAACGGTTCGTACACTTGAATCACAACTGATGATGCGTCATCACAAGGGATTCCTTGAATAAGAGGAGGTCAAAGATGAATCTAATTTTGTTGGGTGCTCCGGGTGCCGGAAAGGGAACGCAGGCTGAAGTAATTTCTGAAGCTAAAAAGATCCCTCAGATCTCGACTGGAAATATCCTGAGAGAAGCTGTTAAAAACGGTACGGAATACGGTCTTAAGGCAAAGGCCGCTATGGAGAGTGGTTCACTCGTTTCCGATGACGTAGTTATCGGAATACTGAAGGACAGAATCGCTGAGGACGACTGCAAAAACGGTTTTATTCTTGATGGCTTTCCGAGAACTGTTCCACAGGCGGAAGCTCTTGAGTCTATGGGCGTTAAAATTGACAAAGTAATCGAGATATTCGTTCCGGATGAAACGATTCAAAAAAGACTTTCAGGAAGAAGAGTATGCGAAGACTGCGGCGCATCATATCATTTAGAATTCAAGCCCTCAAAGGCAGAAGGAAAATGTGATAAATGCGGCGGTAACACAGTATTGCGCAAGGATGATCATCCTGATACGGTTATCGAGCGTTTAAAGGTATATCATGAGCAGACCGCGCCTCTTAAGGATTTTTATGAAAAACGCGGAAAGCTTGAAACCGTCGTAGGCCAGGAGGATGTTGCCGATACCTCTAAGCTGACGCTGAAAGCTGTTGAGGCATGATATGGTTAGCATAAAATCCAGCACTGATTTAGCTAAAATGCGGGAGGCCGGTCAAATAGCCGGCAGAGCGCTGAAGCTGGCCGGCGAATCTATAAAGGCAGGCATGACTACAAAGGCGCTTGATAAAATAATCCATGATTTTATAGTCGGCTGCGGAGCCATACCGTCGTTTTTAAATTACGGCGGATTTCCGGGTAGCGCCTGCATATCAATTAATAACGAGGTTATTCACGGTATTCCGAGTCATAAAAAGCGAATTGCCGAAGGCGACATAGTAAGCGTCGACGTTGGAGCGTTTTATAACGGTTTTCACGGAGACACTTGCGCTACGTTTGCAGTTGGAAAAATATCGGAAGAAGCTAAAGAGCTTTTGAAGGTTACGGAGGAAAGTCTGTACGAGGGTATCAGGGCTGCTCAGGTCGGCGCAAGACTGGGCGATGTTGGTCACGCAGTCGAAGAATACTGTTCGTCAAGAGGCTATGGAATCGTAAGAAATTACTGCGGACACGGAATAGGCAGAGATCTTCATGAATCGCCTGAGGTTCCGAATTACGGAAAGGAAGGGCATGGACAAAGACTTGTTGCCGGAATGACATTTTGTATAGAGCCTATGATAAATCAGAAAGGCGACGGAATAAAGGTACTCAGGGACGGATGGACTGTTATAACGGAAAGCGGATCTCTTTCGGCTCATTTTGAGCATGCTATTGCGGTAACGTCTTCAGGACCGGTTATCCTGACGCAGCCCTGACGAGGACGGCGAAGTGGATATACAAAAGGGAAGAATCGTAAAAGCGTCGGCGGGAAGAGACGGCGGGAGATATTTTGCAGTAGTCGGTGAAAAGGACGGATTTATCCTTATAGCAGACGGTAAGACCCGCAAGCTGAGTTCGCCGAAACGTAAAAATATCAGACATCTGAAATTCACCGATAAAATAATCGGATTGAATGATATAACCGATAAAGAGCTTAGAAATGTGCTGCGCGTTTATGCCGGCACACCGTAACCTGTATGGGGAGGTAGTTTATTTTGTCTAAGGAAGATCTAATTGAATTAGAGGGTATCGTTGAGGAAGCTTTGCCGAACGCTAATTTCAGGGTGAAGCTGCCTAACGGTCATGTAATTCTCGGGCATGTATCAGGAAAGCTGAGAATGAACTATATAAGAATCGTTCCCGGCGATAAGGTAACGGTTGAAATGTCGCCTTATGACCTGACTAAAGGCAGAATCACTTGGAGAGCCAAGTAATCGGCTCATGAAACCTGAGGCGTTGTGAAAATAATGCTTCTGTAATCTATCAAGGAGGTATTTTCAATGAAAGTCAGACCTTCAGTTAAACCTATTTGCGAAAAGTGCAAGGTTATTAAACGCAAGGGAAAAATAATGGTAATTTGCGAAAATCCAAAGCATAAACAGCGTCAGGGATAATTAAATCCTGACATCTTATTAACGGAGGTGCTATTTATTAATGGCAAGAATTTCTGGTGTTGACCTGCCGAAGGATAAGAGAGTTGAAATCGGCTTGACTTATATTTACGGCATCGGTCGTCAGACTGCTGTAACAATTCTTAAGGAAACAGGAGTTAATCCTGACACAAGAGTTAAGGATTTATCAGAAGAAGACGTAGCTAAGCTGCGTGATTATATTGACAGAAACTGCAATGTTGAAGGCGATCTCAGAAGAGAAGTTGCGCTCAATATCAAAAGACTTGTGGAAATCGGCTGCTACCGCGGCGTTCGTCACCGTAAGGGTCTGCCTGTAAGAGGACAGAGAACAAAGACTAACGCCAGAACACGTAAAGGTCCGGCTAAGACGATTGCAAACAAGAAGAAGTAAGGAGGACATGAACAATGGCACAGCAGAAACCTAAAAAAGTTGCTATCAGACGACGCAGAGAGCGTAAAAACATTGAAAGCGGCGCTGTTCATATTCAGTCCACATTCAATAATACGATTGTAACTATTACAGATACGCAGGGAAATGCTATCTCATGGGCAAGCGCCGGCGGACTTGGCTTCAGAGGCTCAAGAAAATCTACGCCGTTTGCAGCACAGACGGCGGCGGAAACGGCTGCTAAGGCAGCTATGGAGCATGGTCTGAAGATCGTTGAAGTATACGTTAAGGGCCCTGGCTCAGGCAGAGAAGCAGCAATAAGAGCTTTGCAGACTGTCGGTCTGGAAGTAAAAATGATCAAAGACGTTACCCCTATTCCGCATAACGGATGCCGTCCTCCAAAGAGAAGACGTGTCTAATTTACAGGAGGTGTAAACAAATTGGCTATTAACAGAGAACCAATTCTCAAAAGATGCAGATATCTTGGAATCAGCCCGGCAGTTATGGGTATTTCCAAGGAAAGTAACCGTAACCCTAATGCAAATAAGAGAAAGAAAGTTTCAGAATACGGAATGCAGCTCAAGGAAAAGCAGAAGCTTAAGTTCATATACGGCGTTCTGGAAAAGCCTTTTTATCACTATTTCGAAATTGCTGAAAAAATGGAAGGCAAGGCCGGTGAAAACCTTATCACAATTCTTGAATCAAGACTTGATAACGTAGTTTTCAGAATGGGCCTCGCTCTGACAAGAAGAGAAGCAAGACAGCTCGTTACTCACGGTCATTTCAATGTAAACGGCCAGCGCGTTGATATTCCGTCATACAGAGTAAAGGTCGGAGACGTTATTGAGCTTGGCGAAAACAGCAAGAAGAGCGACAAGTTCAAGGAAATCGCCAAAGGAACAAAGGGCAGAGTAATCCCTCTCTGGCTTGAGGCTAACAAGGAGGCTGCGTCAGCAAAGGTTGTACGTATGCCTGTCAAGGATGATCTTGACTATGAGGTTGACGAAACATTTATCGTCGAGCTTTATTCCAAATAATAATATACTTATTATTAGCCTGTTGATTATTGTAGAGATAAAAAGTGATTGCGAAATAGGAGGGTTCTTATGCTTGAAAAAATCGTAAAGCCGGAAATTGATACTGTTGAGCTGAAGAGCGACGGCAAGTACGGTAAATTCGTTTTGGCTCCGCTGGAACGCGGATACGGCATTACACTTGGCAACAGTTTAAGACGTGTATTGCTCTCCTCACTGCCCGGCGTTGCAGTTAATGCTGTCAAAATAGACGGAGTGCACCATGAATTGTCTACAATTCCCGGTGTAAAGGAGGATGTAACAGAAATCATCCTTGCAATAAAGGGACTTACAGCCAAGCTTTACGGCGACGGTCCTAAGGTCGTTTATATTGAAGCCGAAGGCGAATGTGAAGTAACTGCCGGTGATATCAAAACAGACTCTGAGGTCAATATTCTTGATCCGGGAATGCATATCGCAACTCTCGGCAAGGACGCGAAGCTTTATATGGAAATAACTATTGACAGAGGCAGAGGCTATGTTTCTGCTGAACGCAACAAGCAGCAAATGGGCGGTAATATGCCTATTGACGTTATTGCGGTCGATAGTATCTATACTCCTGTTTTGAAGGTAAATTACAAGGTCGAAGACACACGTCTGGGTCAGGTAACTGATTTTGATAAGCTGACGATTGAGGTCTGGACTGACGGAACGATCTCGGCAAAGGAAGCTTTATCACAGGCAGCCAATCTCCTCAACGAGCATCTGAAGCTTTTTGTCGATTTGTCTGAAGAGGCGAATATCGCGGAAGTTCTTGTGGAACAGGATGACAAAGGAAAAGAAAAAATCCTGGAGATGACCATTGAGGAACTTGACTTATCGGTGCGTTCCTTCAATTGTCTGAAGCGCGCCGGAATTAATACCGTTGACGACTTGATCAACAAGTCGGAAGAAGAAATGATGAAGGTTAGAAACCTTGGTAAAAAATCCTTTGATGAGGTTAAAGAAAAGCTTCAATCACTTGGCTTTGACCTTAGCTCAGAAGAGGAATAAAACTGCCGGAAGTCCGCTTAGCGGTTCGTTCCTGTGATTTGTAAAGGAGTGAATTACGATGCCAGGTACAAGAAAGCTTGGAAGAACAACTGATCATAGAAGAGCAATGCTTAGAGCAATGGTTACTTACCTGCTGGAAAATGGACAGATTGAAACAACTGTAACAAGAGCAAAAGAAGTCAGAGCAGTTGCCGAAAAGATGATAACAATCGGTAAAAACAGTGATCTGCATTCAAAACGTCAGGTTTTCGCTTATGTTACTAAGGAAGACGTTGCTAAAAAGGTTTTTGATGAAATTTCACCAAAATATGCAGACAGAAACGGCGGATATACAAGAATCGTGAAGATCGGTCCCCGTCGCGGCGACGCTGCAGAAATGGCGATTATTCAGTTGGTTTGATTTATAAATAAATGTAAAATATATGCTTTCAGCGTGAAGAACAATATGTACTTCACGCTGTTTTTATATATTCTTAATAAAATGATAATCTCTTTGGCTTGACAAATTGTATATATTCATATATAATTATTTTAATACAGCCGTGCAAAAAGGCGGAACGGGAGATCAATTAAAATGGATACAGATTCAATAATCAGAGAAATAAAAAATAGTATGACGGGAGATCCGAAAAAGGACGGTCCTTTTCTGAAAAGTCAATCCGAAAAATATAAGGACGATGAAAACAGCGCCGAAATAAACAGGGAACTTGCAAAGCTGCTTTATCAATGCTCTTACGACGATATGCATAAAACCATAGATAATTTTCTTGCCTCCGAAAATCCAAAGGTAAACGAGAAACTTAAGGAAGTACGGAAAAGATTTGCAAATTTAAACTTTGACAAGGGTATTGAGATATTAAGGGAAATAATCAGAAATAATCTTTTCGCATGGGAGGAGGACGATGATAAGCTATACAAAAGCTTCGGAACTCCGCTAGAACATGCGCTTTATATACAGATTTACAGTCCCGATAAAAAGGTTTGCCCTGTAACATGCGATCTGAGCGGAGTTTATTCTCTGTATGGATTAGGACTTTTTCATAAAAAAAGGTTTACCGAATCTCTTGACGCATTCGGAAAGGCTCTTGACCTTAATCCTGTTGATCCGGAAATTTACCTGAATTACTGCGAGCTGTTAAAGCAGATAAAGCAACCGGACGAATTAAAAAGCGCCGTAGACAAAATGATGAGGTGCGCGGTGACAAAGGAACAGCTTGGTAAGGGGTATTTTAATTACAGCTATTATTTTTCTGAAAAAAATAAATATGATAAAGCGTCGGCAATGCTTGAAATGAGCCGTATATTTTGTAATGACAAAAAGCTTATAGAAAACGAGCTTAAATATATAGCGGGCTGCACAGGCATAGGAGCTCTTCCGCCTAAGCATAGTAAGGAGCAGCTTCTTGAAATAATGAGATTTGAAAATATTCCGGCGGGACCGTCTGAGCTTGTTATCAATACCGCGTATTATCTTGCAAAGCACAGCCACCAGCAGCTTGATTACGAGATGGCGAAATATTATTATGAAACCGTCTGGGAGCTAACAGAGAGTGACGACGTGAAAGAAATAATTGATGAAATAGACATAACGCTGAGGGATATAAAGGAAAACCGATAAAGAGTAGTAATAATATACAAATAATATGGGCTAATTTTGTTTAACAATTTGCCATAAATTTATTGAATGAATATAAAAAATATGGTATAATGATATTCAAATTATAAACGTTTAAGTTAAAAAGGAGGAATTATATTTTGAAAAAGAAATTTTTCGGAAAGGTATGCGCGGCTGCGGTTGCCTTATCATGCATATTCAATGCTTCTGTAGTACCGTCGTTGGTTACTGCCGAAACCGGCGTGAAGTATGAATTTGAGGACGGCTCTCATCCCAATTCGGTTGTTCCGGAAGAGGGCTCTGAAAGATGGCTGGAAGGCGCTTCTGGAAATCAGTTCGTTTTTCTTGAAAACGCAGGAGAAACAGCTTCTGTAAACGTAAACGTGGATAAGACCGGAATGTATGACGTTATTATAGGCTTTTCAGCGCCGTATGGACAGAAGATTCATAATTTGTATGTTAACGGAGTTAATCAGGGCCAGTTGGGATTTCCCGAAACAACGTCATGGGATGAACTGAATGCAGGAACAGTAAAGCTTTCCGCGGGTGACAACGTAATTGCCGTAGAGAGTAGCTGGGGTTGGACAAACCTCGATTATCTGCGTATAGAAGAAGCGGTTCTCCCTGATGTTACGGCAAAGGACACTAAGTGCAGCGATCCTCAGGCTACCGAATCCACGCAGAGACTTATGAAATTTTTATCCGATACATACGGAAACTATATTATATCCGGTCAGCAGGAGTATTACGGCACTTCCAGAGAAGATGAATTTAATTATATTAAGGATAAAACAGGTAAACTGCCTGCTATCAAAGGCTTTGACTTCGGCGAAACGTGTCCTCTATATTACTGGGACGCTCAGACGGCAGAACGCGCTATTGACTGGGTAAATAATAAGGGCGGTATCGCTACGGCAAGCTGGCATATTAATGTTCCGGTAACAATGTCGGAATATACATTAGGTTCCACAATGGATTTTTCTAAAACAACCTATTCTGAAAAAACCGATTTTGTAACGGCTAACGTTATGATCGAGGGTACGGTTGAGCATGATTATTTCCTTCTTGCTGTTGAGAATTTAGCAAAATCATTGAAAAAGTGTCAGGATGCAGACGTTCCTATATTATTCAGACCTTTCCATGAGGCAGAAGGCAACGGCGGAGCGGACGGAGCAGGCGCATGGTTTTGGTGGAGTAAGGAAGGCGCTACTACTTATGTTCAGCTCTATAGATATTTATATGATTTACTGACTGAAGAATACGGACTGCATAACCTTATCTGGGAATTCAACAGCTATGTGTATTCCGATGATTCCGCATTATGGTATCCGGGAGCAGAATACGTAGATCTGATAGGCTATGATAAATATAACGCTAAGGACTGGTCTACCGGAAATGTTGCTCCGAATGAAAGCGCTATATCTTCTACCTTTTACGGTTTGCTTAAAATGTATGACAGTTCTAAAATGATCGCTTTAATGGAATGCGATACTATACCGTCAATACAGAATATGATAGACGAAAGCGCCTACTGGCTTTATTTCTGTCCATGGTACGGCGAGCATATAATGGATACGAATTATAATAATCCGGAAACTCTTAAAGAAATTTATCAGAGCGAATATTGTATAACCCTTGACGAGCTTCCTGATTTGAAGAACTATCCTATGGAAGGCGTTGATCCGACTGATCCTGAAACAACAGAGCCTACTCAGGAAACGACAGAGCCTGTAACAGAAGCTACTACAGAAGTAACAACTGAAACTACGGCAGAGACAACTACTACACCCAGTTCAGACACTACTACAACCGTTCCTGCTACTGACGCTACTGATGTTACTACGTCAGCTACTGAGCCGTCGGAAAATGTAGTGCCTTCAGGCGTTGAGGCTACAAGATACGGCGACGTCAATATGGACGGCGATGTGAATATTGCGGATGTAGTTGCGCTGAATATGTATCTGCTTAATCCTGAAGTTAATAAAATAAGCGATGTGGCTATGGCTAATTCTGATTGCGTTAAGGACGGAGTTATCAATACTTCTGACAGCCTTACTCTTATGAATTTTGTAGCAATGATAATTGACGAAAGTCAGCTTGGTAAATAAATATAAAAAAGCTGTTCTGCTGGAAAGCAGGACAGCTTTTTAAGCATTTATTCCTAATTTGATTAATATATATTTAAAATTTAGATTTATATTGATTTTATCCGGTTTTTTTCGTATAATATTAACAACAGAATGACTGTTAAACTATTGAAAGGATGAATTGCTATGGGATTTCGTAATAATTTTGTCTGGGGAGCCGCGACGTCTGCTTATCAGATTGAAGGAGGAGCCTATGAGGACGGCAAGGGATTAAATATTTTTGATACGTTTTGCAGTATACCTGGACGTATACTGAATAATGATACCGGTAATACGGCATGCGATCATTATCATCGCTGGAAAGAAGATATTGCTCTTATGAAGCGGATAGGAATTAAGGCTTACCGTTTTTCTCTTAACTGGGCAAGAATTATACCTGACGGAACCGGTAAAACAAATCCCGATGGTATTAAATTCTATAACGCCCTGATAGACGAGCTTTTAAAAAATGACATCGAACCATATATTACTCTTTATCATTGGGATCTGCCGCTTGCTTTGGATAAGCTTGGAGGATGGAGAAATCCGGATATGATAAAATGGTTTTCGGAATATGCAAGGGTTGTTGCGGAAAACTTTTCAGACAGGGTTAAATATTTTATGACAATCAATGAGCCGCAGGTTATTATCGGACTTGGTTATCAGCAGGGTACGATAGCGCCCGGTTTGAGGCTTACTACTCCGGAGGCTCTTGAGGTATCTCATATTCTTTTAAAAACTCACGGCGCCGCCGTTGTAACCTTAAGAACTTTTGCAAAACAGCCTATAAAGATAGGCTATGCGCCTTGCGGAAATATGAATATTCCCGCTAGTCAGAAGCCTGAGGATATTGAGGCGGCAAGACGTTCAATGTTTGAAATACCGTCCGCAGAGTCGGCTCCCGGAAGCACTGTTTGGTTCAACGATCCTATCTTGCTCGGCAGATATCCTGAGCAGGGATTGAGTATCTGCGAGCAATATATGCCTAAAATAACTGAAACTGATATGAAGCTTATAAGCCAGCCTATAGATTTCCTCGGACATAATATTTACTGGGGGCACATTGTTGCTGCCGAAGGCGGAAATCCCAGAATAATCAGTGATCCGGGCGGATTCAAAAGACCTCCTTATAAATGGCCTGTAACAAACGATTGTATTTATTGGGGAACAAGATTCTTATATGAAAGATATAAAACGCCGATTTATATAACTGAAAACGGAAAATCATGTCAGGATATAGTCGATAAGGACGGAAAAATACATGACAAGGAGAGAATAGATTATCTAAACGGGTATCTTTCAGGTCTTAAAAAGGCATATATGGAAGGAGTAGATATAAGAGGCTATTTCCAGTGGTCGTTATTGGATAATTTTGAGTGGGCATATGGCTATTCAGAACGCTTCGGACTAATATATGTTAATTATGAAACGCAGGAACGAATTTTAAAGGATTCTGCTTATCGTTACAGTGAAATAATCCGCGGAAACGGAGAGGACCTGTAAATATAAATCTAATTTACACATGAAACTAAGGTTTGCTGTCTGATAATGTTGAGATAACTGACAGTTAAAAAGAAAGCTCCTCCTATGGCATTAATCCGCCATAGGAGGAGCTTTTATTTGTCCTCTAATTCCTTAAGAGCATTTATTTCATCACGGTTGAGCTTTATTTCAGAGTCCTTAATAACCTTAACGTCGTCGCGGTTTACATAAACCGGAACGTCGCTCTTTTCCGGATTTATTTTAAGTCTTCCGGTTATAAGGTTTACCTCTTCCACATATCCCCGGCATTCCGGTGTTTTTACAAAGGCTCCTACCTTAGGGGTGATTTTCAGCAGATCCTCGTATGCTGACTGCTCGTTTTTCAGACAGCACATAAGGCGTCCGCAGGTTCCGGATATTTTGGTGGGGTTAAGTGAAAGTCCCTGCTCTTTAGCCATTTTTATAGATACCGGCTGAAATTCTCCCATATAACCTCGGCAGCAGAATTCACGACCGCAGATACCAAGTCCGCCTAATATCTTGGCTTCGTCCCTTACGCCTATCTGGCGCAGCTCTATACGAGTTTTAAAAATTGAAGCAAGATCCTTTACAAGCTCGCGGAAGTCTACGCGGTTTTCTGCGGTAAAATAAAATAATATCTTATTATTATCAAAAGTACATTCAACGTCGACTAAATGCATATTGAGCTTACGAAAAGCTATTTTGTCTTCGCATATACTGAAAGCTTCTTTTTCCTTTTGCTTGTTTTTCTCAACAATTATCATATCGGCGTCGGAGGCTTTTCTTATTACGTCCTTTAAAGGAGGAACAATGGCGGAATCCTCGACAAATCTGTTTTCTATTACAACGTCTCCGCATTCAACTCCTCTTGCAGTTTCTACAATAGCCTTATCGTTAAGGCTGAATTTTTGATTATTCGGAGAAAAATAATAAACCTTTCCTCCTTTTTTAAAACGAATTCCGATTATTTCAGTCATTATATTCTCGATTCGCCGCATGAATACAATGCGGTCCGCATTTACGGAGAGCGGTTCACCGTATTTTAATAACTCAATATATCACCGCATAGCCCGGACATAATCAGAGAGCTGTTAACGTTAGCTCTGAAATCGTCCGCCGCTTCTGCGATTGCGTTATGTATTTTTTCAGCCGAGGCAGCGGATATACGTTCGCTTAGAAGTATAGAAGCCTTAGGACAGCAACCTATACACTCCTCAGAACCTGATATTTGAACGACCGCCGCGTCTCTTATAACTCTGTCAAGCATTTCCAAAAAGGTTACGGCGTTTTTTCTGTCCTTTAAAATATCTGAGGACAGCGTAACTAAAAGACTGTAGGCGTCTCTGTTAATTATACTATCCGTAGCTTTTTTTGTCAACGACGCTATCGTCTGAAGGTCTTCGTTTTCCAGGTATTTTACGGACATTCCTATATTTCCGCCGAATATACTAAGCGCCTTGGAAATCTGATTACTGTCGAAGCCTTTAAACGCAAGAGCCGCGGCGCATTCGTCACGGCTGCACGGCGACGCCGCAAGTGAAATCACTCTTGAAAGAATTGTCGGCAGAAACGAATCTCGTGATTTAACGGTAAAAATAAAGTAAACAAATTCCGGCGGCTCCTCTATGACCTTAAGAAGAGAATTCTGAGCAGGTATCTGAATATTATCAGCGTCGGCAAATAAATATATTTTTTTATCTGAATCGTTTGGTTTAATTATAGCGTCCGCACAGATTTTGCGGCAGGTTTCAACGGTATATGTCATAAGCTTTCCGCTTTGCTCCGGAATTATTAGGTCCGAATGTATTCCCTTCGTTACGTTAATACAGGACCGGCATTTTCCGCATGGTCTGCTCTGACGCTTTTCGCACAGGAGCGTTTTGGCAATATATCTTGCTATAGTTTTTTTCCCGAGACCTGTTTCGCCGTGAATAACAAAGCCGTGGGGAAGCCTGCCGCTATCTATCATAGCCTCGATTGTTTCTAAGACAAAGCTGTTTCCATATATTTTATTCATACCTTTTCAAATCGTTCAACGTCGGTAATAAAAATAGTAGCGCCGCCGACTGATACTTCAACAGGAAAAGAGGTGTATGTACCTATTCCGTATGCGGCTGCCGACGGAACAAACTGCTTTCTTTTGTGACTTTTATCTTTGATAATTTCAACGACCTCATCGACCTTTTCATCTTCTGTACAGATTAAAAAGGTTGTGTTGCCTGCGCTTAGAAATCCTCCGGTAGAGGCGAGCTTGGTCGCAAAAAAGCCTTTTTTGGTAAGAGATTTCGCTACCGACTGGCTGTCGTCTCCGTTTACTACTGCAAATATAAGTTTCATAATGATTCTCCGTTCTGCCGCCTTAAATTAGCGCTGACAGACGCTTGCTGCATCGGTTTTATAAAAATTCAGGCCGGCGGCTGGCCCGCTTAGTAACGGTATGCGTTTAAAGCTATTGCTCGTATTTTATATATTCATTTTACCACATTTACTTTTAAAATACCATACCTTTTGAAAATTTTAATACAATTTTCAGTTATGATTTCTCCGCTTACTGCAATAGGCACGGCGGGCGGGCAAGGAACGTTTACTCCTGCGCAGATTCTTCCTTCGCTTTCTTCGGTAGATATGGTTTCATAATCTGTTAAAACGGCGTTTCTTATGGTCGTTGCGGCTATAGGCTCCGGAAAGCTTACCGCTTCCGTATTAAGAGGCGGTTCGGGAATACACTTTTCAAGTATATCCGCGGTTAAATTAATTTCCGCTTCTGTATTAACGGGTGAAAATAATAATACAATGCAGTCGTTGTCCGCATATTCACATTCTATATTGTATTTTCGCAGTTGCTTTGCAAGATTTATTCCGTTGCAGATAAGCGTTAAATGAAACGGCTCTCCTTCATAAATTCGATATTTATGACTTAGCCTTTTACGAAGCGAAGTAAGAGCCGTTAAACGGCTTTTAATATCGTTATCAAGTCCTTCGGCTATATATTCGGCGCATAGATCAAGGGAGGCCATAATAAGATAGCTTGGACTTGTCGAGCCGAAAAGAGACATGGCCTGCTTTGCCTTATCCTTATAAATCGGATTTACTATATGAAGATAAGCGCCGCCTGTAAGAGCGGGAAGCATTTTATGAGCGGAATCACAGCAAAGGTCTGCGCCGAGCTGAGCCGGATGCATACCAAGAGCTGTCGTATGCGCTCCGTGAGCGTTGTCAACGAGCAAAACGGCATTATATTTGCGGCAAAGAGCCGCTATTTTACTGATATCGGCAGTTTTACCTAAATAATCAGGAGACGTTAGATAAATGCATGCGTTTTTTTCTTTTTTCAAAAGCTCTTCCGCCTTATCATAGGGAAAATCTCCTGAAAGAATACTTCCGTAATAATCCGGAAAAATCCATAGGGGCTGAATATCAAGGAGAGCGCAGGCGGCGATAAAGCTTCTGTGAACGTTTCTTACAGCTATAACCTCTCTCTTCTCCTGTTTCATCAGCCAAAGCATCGCCTGTATGCATAGAGTAGAACCTCCCGCGCTGTAGCAGGTTCCGGCAGTTTTGTAAAGCTTAGAAGTGTTGTTTTCGCTCTCTTCGATTATACCGTCCGCTTCAAAAAGACTGTCCGCGCCTTTTATTTCCGTTATATCAAATTCATAGGACGGAAGCTCTGATAAGCGCTTGCCCTTATGGCCCGGCATATGCAGTCTTAACGCTTTTGAATCAGAATATTTTTTTAAAAAATCATAAATCGGCGTATTCATAATAATTCCTTAAATAAAATAATATTTTAAGTATTTATAGATTTTATCTCTTGCCCTTTTAATAGTACGGGAAACTGTTGACGGGGCAATTTCAAGCTTATCGGCAATTTCCGACACGCCAAGTCCACTATAATAGTATAGCATAATTATTTCTCTTTGTCTTGGCGTTAAATCGTTTTTTATGATCTTTGCCATAGTTTTTTTTACTTTTGCCGTCAGCTCAGAATTTGTTTCAGCATCCTCCGCAAAAGAAAGCTCGGCAATTTTGCTGTCAAATTCAAGAGCGTCCATTGAAACTCTTTTCATTCCTTATCCTCCGATATGTTTTAATATTATAGATTTTTAGGCATCTTGAATAGGATTAAATAAAAACAACTATCAGAACATTTGTTCTAACATATAGTATATACCTTTTTTTGTTATTTGTCAAGTTCTATTTGTAAAAAAAATCCATAAAATTATAATATGATATTATTATAAAGGAGTTAAAAAATGAAATTAATGTTAATAAATAAGGATAATCCGCTTCCGAAGGACTATAAACCGGAGCTTCAGGAGGTATGCGAGGGATATTTTATGGAGGCGCATGCCGCTTGCGCTATGAAAAAAATGCTCTGCGCCGCATTAAGGGACGGAATTCGGCTTCGTGTGTTTTCAGCTTACAGAAGTATATCATACCAAAAGGGACTGTTTAATGAAAACGTTGACAGGTACATGCTTTCGGGAATGAGCTATGAGGAGGCATACGCCAAAACCTCCAAGAGCATAGCGATACCCGGTCAGAGCGAGCATAATGCCGGTCTTGCCGCTGATATATCCACTGTTGACTGGGTTGGAGAAATAACAGAGGAATTTGAGAATACCCCGGAATTCAGATGGCTGTGTAAAAATTCCTATCATTTTGGATATATTTTAAGGTATCCAAAAAATAAAACTCATATAACAGAAATTACATATGAGCCGTGGCACTATCGTTATGTAGGAAAGGTTCATGCCGGCTGTATAACGAGAATGGGCTTGACTCTTGAGGAATATTTTCAAAGACAGCGCTGCGGTGTTTAAACGGTGAATAAATTGTGTAAATTTCGTGAAAAGACTTGATTTTTTCGTAAAATATTATTATAATGTAATTAGCACTCAAATAAGTAGAGTGCTAATTTTTATAAAATTTAACGGAGTTGATAAAAATGCAGACAAAGGAATTCAAGGCCGAGTCTAAAAGATTACTTGACCTGATGATCAATTCGATTTATACACATAAGGAAATTTTTCTGAGGGAGCTTATATCTAATGCCAGCGACGCTATTGATAAGCTTTATTTCAGGTCGCTTACAGACGATAAGGTGGGCGTGAAAAAGGATGAATTTGAAATAAAAATAAGCGTTGACAAGGATTCAAGAACAATCGTTATATCCGATAACGGTATAGGAATGACGGCCGAGGAGCTTGAAAACAATCTTGGTACAATTGCAAACAGCGGATCTTTCAAATTCAAAAACGAGAATAAGCTGGAAGAGGACGTTGATATTATCGGACAGTTCGGCGTCGGTTTTTATTCTGCGTTTATGGTTGCTAAGGAGGTAACGGTTAGAACAAAGGCATACGGCGGCGACAAGGCTTACGAATGGATTTCTGAGGGCGCTGACGGCTATCAGATAGGCGAATGCGATAAGGATACAGTCGGAACAGAAATAACGCTGAAGCTCAAAGACGATACGGACGATGAGAAATACAGCGAGTTTCTGGAGCAATACAGAATTCAGTCGCTTGTCAAAAAGTATTCGGATTATATAAGATTTCCAATAAAGATGGATATGTCAAAGAGCAGGCTGAAAGAGGGTACTGAAAACGAATATGAGGATTATATCGAAACTGAAACTTTAAACAGCATGGTTCCTATTTGGCGCAAAAATAAAAGCGAGCTAAAGGACGAGGATTATAATTCGTTTTATAAAGAAAAATTTTTCGATTATACAGATCCTCTTCTTCATATCCATACTAAAACAGAGGGAACGGCGACATATAACGCGCTTCTTTATATACCCTCCAAGGCGCCTTACGATTATTACTCAAAGGATTATGAAAAGGGACTTCAGCTTTATTCAAGCGGAGTGCTGATTATGGATAAATGTGCCGATCTGCTGCCTGATCATTTCAGCTTTGTAAAGGGACTTGTTGATTCGGAGGATCTGTCTCTCAATATATCCAGAGAGATGCTCCAGCACGACAGACAGCTCAAGCTTATAGCAAAGAGTCTTGAAAGAACTATTAAGAACGAGCTTATAAAGCTTTTGAAGAATGACCGTGAAAAGTATGAGGAATTTTATAAGGCGTTCGGCTTACAGCTTAAATTCGGAGTTTATAATAATTACGGCATGGACAAGGATTCTGTTAAGGATCTGATTATGTTTTATTCTTCCGGCGAAAAGAAGCTGGTGACGCTTGATGAGTACGTTGACAGAATGAAGGAGGATCAGAAATATATATATTATGCTTGCGGAGAGTCTGTTGCAAGAATAGATTCGCTTCCTCAGACAGAGCTTGTAAAGGACAAGGGCTTTGAAATTCTGTATTTTACAGATAACGTTGACGAATTTGCAATCAAAATGCTTATGAACTTTAAGGAAAAGGAATTCAAGTCCGTTTCAGCGGGCGACCTGGATATTGATACGCCTGAAGAAAAGGAAGAAATCAAGGCTAAGGAAGAGGACGCAAAGGAGCTTTTCAAATTCATGGAGGAGAAGCTGGTTGGCAAGGTTAAGACGGTGCGGCTTTCTAAGCGTCTGAAAACTCATCCCGTATGCCTGACAAGCGACGGCGAGCTTTCAGTTGAAATGGAAAAGGTTTTAAACGCTATGCCTAACGATCAGAAGGTTAAAGCTGATAAGGTTCTTGAAATAAACCCTGAGCATCAGGTTTTTGAAACGCTTAAAAACATTTACGGAAAAGACAATGATAGGCTGGAAAAATATTGCAGACTGCTTTATAATCAGGCTCTTATGATTGAGGGACTACCGGTTGAGGATCCTGTTGAATTTTCTAATTTGGTATGTGAGCTTATGGTATAATTTAAACAGAATAATATAAGAAGGGACGCTTTATAAAACAGCGTCCCTTCTTATATTAAAAAAACCGCGGACATTTTAATGCCGCGGTTTCTTTTTTACTGATTGAATATTTCTTTGAATTTATCGAAAAACGACTGTCTTTTAGTATAGTGTTTATCAGTGGAGCTTTCACTCATCGTTTTTTCATAGTTTTTAAGGGCTTCCTTCTGCTTTTTATTGAGGTTTTTCGGAACCTCGATATTGACCTTTACATATTGATCCCCTCTGTCTGAACGTCTTAGCTTTTTGACGCCTTTGCCTTTCAAACGGAAAACCGTTCCGGTTTGAGTACCCTCCGCAATAGTGTATTTAACCTTTCCGTCAATAGTAGGCACCGTTATTTCATCGCCCAGTACCGCTTGTGTGTAAGTAATAGGTATTTCACAGTGTACGTCGTATCCGTCCCTTACGAAAATCGGATGAGGTCTTACTGAAATAACCACGTTAAGATCTCCGGAAGGTCCGCCGTTCAAGCCGCTGTCGCCCTGTCCTCCAACGCGAAGTATCTGTCCGTCGTCAATACCGGCGGGAATCTCAACGCTGATATTCTTTTCCACGCGGATTCTTGCCGTTCCTCCGCACCTTGAGCACGGAGAGCCTATAATCTTTCCTTTACCTCCGCATTTTGTGCAAGTTCTTGTATTTGTGATTCTGCCGAACGGAGTAGCCTGTGTTATGTTGACGGTTCCGCTTCCGTTACATTCGGGACAGGTCTGAGGGGATGTTCCTTTTTTTGCGCCGGTGCCCCCGCATTCCGAGCATTGTTCCATGTGATTGATCTTTATATCCTGCTTTTTGCCGGTGCAGGCCTCCATAAAGCTTATATTGATGTTAGCGGTTATATCTCCGCCTCTTCTTGGAGCGTTTACGCTTGAACGTCCTGATCTTCTCGCGGAGCCGCCGCCGAATATACCGCCGAATATATCCTCAAAGATATCGCCCATATCTCCAAATCCGCCGCCGTTGAATCCGCCTGTAAAGCCTCCGCCTCCATAATTAGGATCAACTCCGGCATGACCGAACTGATCGTATTTCTGTCTTTTTTCCGGATCGGATAGTATTTCGTACGCTTTATTTATTTCCTTGAATTTTTCTTCGCATTCCTTATCGTCCGGATGCAGGTCGGGGTGGTATTGCCTTGCCATTTTTTTAAAGGCTTTTTTTATTTCATCGTCTGATGCTCCCTTTTTTAACCCCAGCACCTCGTAATAATCTCTTTCATCAGCCATTCTGACCACACCTTTCCGGCCTTCTTAAAAGCCCATGGGTAAATTCTTATCATGATACGACCGAAACCGTATCAGTATTGCCGGAATACCAGCCATAATCCGGCGTTAGTTAATGTCCTCAATATACAGCTTTCGGGCGGACATTTTTTATCCGCCCTGAAAGTATTTGTTTCAATAAATTTATGCTTCTGTATAATCAGCGTCAACTACTCCGTCGTCGCCTGAATTGTTTTCTGCCGCAGCGCCTGCCGCCTGCTGGGCAGCCGCCTGTTCTTCAGGACTTGCATTCTGATAAACCTTTGCGGCAAGTTCACCGAACGCCTTCTGGAGCTCCTCTGTCTTTGCCTTTATATCGGCGGTGTCGCTGCCCTTCAGGGCTTCCTTAAGCGCTTCGCACTTAGCTTCTATAGGCGCCTTTTCTTCGGAAGTAACCTTGTCGCCGAAATCCTTAAGCGCCTTTTCGCACTGGAATACATAATTTTCAGCGTTGTTCTTCGTATCTACTTCTTCTCTCTTCTTTTTATCTTCCTCGGCGAACATTTCGGCGTCTCTGACAGCCTTGTCAATATCGTCCTTAGACATGTTTGTAGAAGAGGTAATAGTAATGTTCTGCTCTTTTCCGGTACCCTTATCCTTAGCCGAAACATGAACGATACCGTTTGCGTCAATATCAAAAGTAACCTCGATCTGCGGGATTCCCCTCGGAGCCGGAGCTATACCGTCAAGACGGAAGGTACCTAAAAGCTTATTGTCCTTTGCGAATTCACGTTCGCCCTGCAGTACGTTAATGTCAACAGCGGTCTGGTTATCTGCATAGGTTGAGAAAACCTGAGTCTGCTTTGTAGGAATAGTCGTATTTCTCTTGATCATAGGAGTACTTACGCCGCCTGCCGTTTCGATTCCGAGTGTAAGCGGTGTAACGTCCAGAAGAAGAAGCCCCTCTTTAACGTCGCCTCCGAGAACGCCGCCCTGATAAGCCGCGCCGAGAGCTACGCATTCGTCAGGATTTATTCCCTTAAACGGTTCCTTGCCCATATAATTCTTAACAGCGTCCTGTACAGCCGGAATTCTTGAAGAACCGCCGACCATAAGAACCTTATGCAGCTCGCTGGCTGATAGTCCGCTGTCAGAGAGAGCCTGCTTTACCGGTCCCATTGTAGCCTGAACAAGATCAGCGGTCAGCTCATTGAATTTAGCCTGCGTCAAAGTCAGGTCAAGATGCTTTGGACCTGTTGCGTCGGCTGTAATAAACGGTAGATTAATCTGTGAGGTAGGAGTAGACGAAAGCTCTATTTTAGCCTTTTCTGCCGCTTCCTTCAATCTCTGCATAGCCATTTTATCGTTTGAAAGATCTATTCCCTCAGCCTTCTTAAATTCTGAGGTCATCCAATCTATAATTCTCTGGTCGAAATCGTCGCCGCCGAGGTGGTTGTTTCCGGCAGTTGCAAGTACTTCCGTTACGCCGTCTCCCATTTCAATGATAGATACGTCGAATGTACCGCCGCCGAGGTCGTAAACCATTATCTTCTGATCCTCTTCCTTGTCTATTCCATAGGAAAGAGCCGCTGCGGTAGGCTCGTTAATAATTCTCTTAACGGTAAGACCGGCAATCTGACCGGCGTCTTTAGTAGCCTGACGCTGGGAGTCCGTAAAATATGCGGGAACGGTTATAACGGCCTCCGTTACTTTTTCGCCAAGATAAGCCTCGGCGTCAGATTTAAGCTTCTGAAGTATCATAGCCGAAATTTCCTGAGGCGTGTATGATTTGCCGTCAATATCAACCTTATGGTCAGAACCCATATGGCGTTTGATTGAGATGACTGTTTTTTCCGGGTTTGTTACAGCCTGACGCTTTGCTACCTGACCTATAAGTCTTTCACCTGTTTTTGAGAACGCTACTACCGACGGAGTAGTTCTTGCACCTTCGGAATTAGGGATTACAACGGCGTTTCCGCCTTCCATTACAGCTACGCATGAATTTGTAGTGCCTAAGTCAATACCTATAATTTTTCCCATAATAAATCTTCCTTTCTGTATACCCTTTAATCAGTTTGCAACCGCCACAACCGCATGACGGATAACCTTGTCGTTAAGCATGTAGCCCTTTTGGAAAACCTCGCATACTATGTTGTCGCCGAAGTTTTCGTCCTCTGTCTGTTTGATAGCGTTGTGAAGATTAGGATTGAATTCATTCCCAAGCGCCTCCATTTCCTTAACTCCTATTTTATCAAGAGATTCTATAAACTGATTATAGATCATTTTCATGCCGTTTTTAAAGGATTCGTCCGTACATTCGGCTTCAATGGCTCTTTCAAAGCTGTCAAGCACCGGCAGAAATTCCGCCACGCATTTTATTGTCGAATCGCTGAATATCTCAAGCTTTTCCTTTGACGTGCGCTTTCTGTAGTTGTCGTATTCAGCGCAAAGACGTAGATATTTGTCGTCGCATTCGCCGAGCTTTTTTTCATTTTCCTCGATTTTTTCCTTAAGCTCTTCTATTTCCTGTTTCATTTTTTCGGCGTCTCCGGAGCCGACCGGTATATCTATTTCCATATCCTTAGCCGGTTCCTTTTTATTTTTATCCTTATGCTTTTCTTCACTCATCTTCGTCTTCCTTTCCGTCGGTTTCCGTATCCTCTGAAATAAGATCGGAAATTTTCTGTGTAAAATATTCTATATAAGGTATTATCTTTGCGTAATCAAGTCTCATTGGACCTATAACGCCGAGAGCTCCGGCTGTTTTGTCGCCCTTCTGATAATTGGACACTATCATGCTTGAATTGCCTATTACAAATCCGTCACTTTCCTGGCTGAACATAACGTGTATTCCGTTGAATGATTCATTAAGCAAACTTTCAAGTTCCTCATGATGGTCCATAAACTTTACAATTTCCATTGTGTTAAGCTCGTCGCAGGAAAGAAGGTTTTTTGTTCCGCTAACCGTCAGTTCCTTATGGAGAAGATCTTTTGAAAGCTCGTATATTCCCTCAACCAGAGGGGACAGCGTCAGCATGTAGGTTCCGAGCGCTTCGACAAGCTTTGCAAGCATTTCGTCAGAAAGCTCTGAAACTGAAACCCCCATAAGATTTTCTTCAATGTAATTCGTCAGAAACTCAAGCTGTTCATTTGTAAGATCAAATTCAAGCCTGCATGCCTTGTTTTTAATGCTTCCGTTGGAGGTTATCAATAAAATGACATATAGTCTTTTTCCGGTGGGTATTATTTCCACCTTAGAAATCACTGAAAACTTAGGAGCGGAATTTGCGGCGACCGCCGCGCATTTTGTAAGCTCTGCAAGAGCAGTCGTAGCGCTTTCGATTATCAGTTCCTCGGTCAAAGCGCCCTTTTCCTCAAGCATGCAGTCCAGACGCCTTTTTTCGTCCTCCGGGAGCGAATTGCATTTCATTATTTTGTCGATATAAAGCCTGTAGCCGCTGAACGTTGGGATACGGCCTGCCGACGTATGCGGCTGTTCAAGATATCCCATCTGTTCCAACACTGCCATATCGTTTCTTACTGTTGCAGCAGAAACTGTAATATCCGGAAGTGATGCTATCGCTTTTGAACCTACCGGTTCTCCCGTCATAACATACTCGTCAATGACAGCGGCTAATATTTTAAGCTTTCTGTCATCCACTACTCCTTCCTCCTTTACTGCTGGCAGATGTTATTTATGAGTGTTAGCACTCAACGTCTATGAGTGCTAAATATAATTTATCACTATTATAGACGAAAGTCAAGAGAATTATTCATTTTTGTATAGTTAAACAAAACGCGGCTTAAAACAAGTATGTTTTATGAGCATTTTTACCTTTGCCTTATAATTCTTGCTTCTCCAGAATGAAGGGTTTCCTCATTGCCGTTGTCATATCTTACAATCAGACCGGCATTGTCGCTTATTCCTATTGCAGTCGCCATGCGTTCTGAATTGAATTTTGACACTGCAATCCGTTTTCCTAAAATAAACGAGCGTCTGCGGTATTCATTAAGAAAATTACGTTTTTCCATATTGGACATATATAAATCAATATTTTTAAGTATTTCTGCTATAAGACGGCATCTGTCGGGGATATTTCCGGTTTCGTCCTCGATTGAAGTGGCTATTTCTGAAAGCTGCTGCGAAAACGAATTTTTGACGCTTTTTAAATTTATACCGATTCCTGCAACCGCATAATCAAGTCTGCCGTTTTCAAAATTGAGCGACGCTTCCGTCAAAATGCCGCATATTTTTTTTTCTCCGAGAAAAAGATCGTTTACCCATTTTATCTTAACGTCCGTAGAGCAAACGCGGTCAATCGCTTCTGCCGTTGCTACGGCAATGCATGAGGTTATAAGCTGGCTTGATTCCATGTCTGTTTGCGGACGCAGCACTACGCTCATATAAATACTTCCGCCTGACGGCGAGTAGAAGCTTCTTCCCATTCTTCCCTTTCCGGCAGTTTGAGTTTCTGCTGTTACGAGAGCGCCGTTCTCCGCGCCGGAGGCGGCGAGGTATTTTGCATAATTATTGGTTGAATCTATTGAATCGAAAATAAAAATTTTTCGGTTATCTCCTTTAGGAAGATATTTTCTTATAACGGTTTCATTTAATACGGAAACGCTTGAATTCAGAAAATATCCTCTGTTTGGGACTGCCTTTATATCAAATCCTTCCGCCTGAAGAGCCTTGACTGATTTCCATACCGCGTTTCTCGAAACTCCGAGCTTTTCAGCAAGCTCTCCTCCTGAAAGGTGATCTTTACAGTCGAGCAGAGCTAAAAGTACGTTATTCTTAGTTGTCATATAAAAATCTCCGTTTCTTGTTTTTGCGCGCTTTAAGTAATGCGCACCGATTTGTTTTTTCCGCATACATTAATATAGCACAAAAAAATAAGAATAACAAGTATGTCATAAAATGAAAGGAGCGGCAATGGACGTACATAGTTTAATACAGGATCTGATGCTTGTATCAGCCGTTTCGGTAGACGCGCTGATAGCGGCCTTTTCTTACGGAGCCGGAAGGATCAGGATTCCGGCGTATTCCGCGTTTATTATAAGCTTTATATGCTCGCTTATTCTAACTGCTTCAATAATACTTTCCTCTCTTCTCGGAGGAATGATACCCGATAGGCTTTGCAGTGCGGCGGGCGCGGGGCTGCTTACCGTTATGGGGACCGTTTCGCTTTTTCAGAATATGCTTAAAAACGCCCTTCGCAAGCGTCAGGGGGAGGGAGGGCTGAAATTTAGTTTTTTCAATATAGACTTTGTAATTTGCGTTTATCTCGACGAAACTAAAGCGGACTGCGACAGTTCCAAAACGCTGTCCGCTAAGGAGGCGGTAACACTGGCTTTAGCCCTTTCGGCAGACTCCCTTGCAAGCGGCTTCGGAGCCGGACTTGGCGGCGCCAATATAATAAGAATAGCCCTGATAAGCCTTGCTGTGGGATTGGCTTCTATTGTGGCAGGCAGTTTTTTCGGTCAGAAGGCGGCCTGCAAAAAGCCGCGTCTTTCGTGGCTTTCCGGCGCTATACTTATAATACTGGGACTTTTTAAATATATTTATTAAGTAATAGTTCTTTATTTTGTTAAAATTCGATCTAAACTATTGTAAAATCGGCAGAAATATTGTATAATGTTAATTGCTTATGAAATCGGCGCAGATATGCCGAAATAAAATTCAGGAGGATAAAAATGTCTGATTCATCAGAGATGAGGCTTCGGGCGCAGAAGTCGGAAAGCGGCAGATTCAAGGGTTTTCTTATTTTTCTGCGCGACTGGGCTTTCAGAAACAAAATTTATTTTATCGCATTTTTTATACCGGTCGTAATAATGTACGCCGCATACGTTATATTTAGAGTTTATCCTTTCGGCGATCAGTCGGTTCTGGTGCTTGATTTAAACGGTCAGTATGTATATTATTTTGAAGCCCTGAGAGACGCCTTTTGGAGCGGCGACAAAAGTATTTTATATAATTGGTCCAGAAATCTCTCCGGAGGATTCGCAGGCGTCATAGGATATTATCTCGCAAGTCCCTTCACTCTTATAGTTATGCTTCTGCCAAGGACTATGCTTTTGGGCAGCCTTATGATAATGCAGCTTGTTAAGCTCGGGTCTGCGGCGGTTACCTTCTGTTATTTTATGCAGAAGTCAAAAAAGCTTTCTCCGCTGCATTCTCTGGTGTTTTCATCACTTTATTCCCTCTGCGCTTATGCGGTTATACAGCTTATTGATCCTATGTGGATAGACGGATTGATTTTTCTTCCCCTTATAATTCTCGGTGTGGAATATCTCGTTGATGACGGAAGAAAAATAAATTTTATTATTCCGCTTGCCATAATGCTTGTAGCCAACTTTTATATCGGATATATGATATGTATTTTTACGTTTTTGTATTATCTGTATTACACTATATTCGGATGCGCCAATGCAGGCAAAAAAAATCGCCTATATGAAATCTGGCAGTCGTTTCTGAGGTTTGCTCTGTCCGCAGTTGTAGCGCTTGCATGTGCAGCGTTTATGCTTTTGCCCGTTTATAATGCTTTAAAGCTTGGTAAATTTGATTTTACCCAGCCTGATTTCAGTTATGCCACTCAGTTTTCGCCGCTGGATTTCTTCCCGCAGCTTATGGCGGCTCAGTATGATTCCGTTAACGTACAGGGGCTTCCGGAAATTTACTGCGGTCTTCTTACAGTTGTTCTTGTTCCGCTTTTCTTTTTGAACAAGGAAATAAAAACTTTAAAAAAGGCAGGCTATGCGCTGCTTGCGGGCGTTCTGTTCTTCTGTATGTATATAAGACCTGTAGATATGGTTTGGCATGGCTTCCAGATGCCTAACTGGCTTCCGTTCAGGTATTCGTTTACGTTTTCGTTTGTGCTGCTCTGTATGGCGGCAGAGACCTTTAAAAGCTTAAAGGGTATAAAGCTTACGGCTATAGGCGGTACCCTTGCCGGAATAACAGCTTTTCTGCTGATAACCGAATCGAGAAATATAGAGCATATAGCTTCGAGGGATATTTGGATATGTATCGCGCTGTCGGCGGTTTACTGCGCTTTCATTTTCATAGCAAGAAAAAAGGAAAAGGCGCTTGCGGTTGCAGTGCCTGTAATGATACTTGCCGTGTCCGGAGGCGAGCTTTTGTATAACTGCGTCGACACGTTAAAAGCCGAGGACAAGGAAATAAGTTATTCCGAACGTTCCACATGGTATAATTTTATCGACAACGGAAGAGAGGTTACTCAGAAGCTTTATGATTATGACGATAGCTTCTACCGTGCGGAAAAAACCTTTCACAGAATGATTAACGACAACGCGGCTTTAGGACTCAGAGGCGTCAGTCATTCAAGCTCTGTAATGAACGCTAAGCTTCTTAAATTCCTGGAGGCGATGGGATATTCCACAAGTACGTACTATTCAAGATACGACGGAGCTACCCCTATAACGGATTCCCTGCTTGGCATAAAATATGCAATGGACAGAAATAATAAGGCTGACGTTGGAACTGAAAACTATAAGCGGTTGGTTAATTCAGCATATAATCAGGTGTTTTCCTATGAGTATACTGATGAAAGCGATAAGGAAAGAATAATTGATGTTTATGAAAATCCATATGCTCTTTCAATCGGATATATGGCGGACGAATCAATAACGAATATTCAAAGGTTCGGAAATGATAATACTTTCAACAGCCAGAATATATTGCTCAGTACCTTATCAGGAAATACGGATATTGATCTGACGACCGGACAGTTCAATTCATTCAATGAATATTTTAAGAGGATAGAAGTCAATCCGGAAGATTTTGTTCTTAATAATGTAACGACTTCTCCTTACGGAAATCAGACGATGTATACGGCGGCTGAAAGCGGCGATCCTACTGTGGATATGTTTATAACGGTACCGTCTGATAAGCCTATTTATATATTTTTTAAGACTGAAAATCAGAAAGCTGTAAACTTGTGGTTAAGTCAAACACAGGATGAAAACGGAATGTATACAGATCATGAATTTGTCGGCACCTATTTTGAAAATCATGATTATCATACTCTTGAGCTTGGAACCTTCGAGCCCGGATCCGTTATAAATCTACGTATGACTGTAGCAAATGAGTATACAATAGTAAAGGACTTTTTCTTTTATGAATTTGACGAGGAGCTTTTCGCCGATTCTATAAATACCTTGAAGCAGAATCAGTGGAATATTACAGAGGCCGGCGGCCGACGGATTGAAGGAACAATTACAGCCGGCGAAGGTCAGATAATGATGACAAGCATTCCTTATGAGCCGGGCTGGACGGTTAAGGTCGACGGCAAGAAAACCGAATATATTGAGGTTGCCGAGGCTCTTATAGGAATTAAGCTTGCACCGGGCGAGCATACCGTGGTTATGACTTATACTCCGCCGGGATTAACTTTCGGAATAATAACTTTGATAATCGGAATCGTATGTATTGTATTTATTTACAGATATGACAAAAGAAACAATAAAATTCTGATTGCAAGGTACCGTTCACAGGATATGGCTGAAACAAAGAGTAAAAAATCCGGAAATAAAAAGAAAAAATAATAAATAAGGGGGCGCTAAAAAGCGTTCCCTATTTTAAATTTAAACAAGGAATTTGCAGACTGCCGTTATACGGCGGAGGAAGGGAGAGAAAACCGATGTCTGAAAAAGCTATGACAATTGTTTATGAGGTCGGTAACAGCCTCTATGTTAATTTAACCAATAAATGTCCCTGTAGCTGTACATTCTGCATAAGGCAGAACGGCGACGGCGCTTATGGCTCTGACAGTCTTTGGCTTGAGCATGAGCCTTCGGCGGAAGAGATTAAAGACGCGCTGAAAAAGGCGGGTTTTAAGAAGTATAATGAAATAATATTCTGCGGATACGGAGAGCCTACCGAGCGTATAGACATTCTTGTTCTTACGGCGGAATTTATAAAGAAAAACGGAGGTCCTCCTGTAAGACTGAATACAAACGGCTTGTCAGATCTTATCAATAAAAAGCCTACGGCTCATATGCTGGAGGGAAGGGTGGATACGGTTTCTATAAGTTTAAACGCAGGCACCATGGAAGAGTATATAAAGGTGACAAGACCGTCTTTTGGAGAAGAAGCGTTTTACGCAATGCAGGAATTTGCTTCTGAATGTAAGAAGTATGTTGATAATGTCGTTTTTACTGTTGTTGACGTTATAGGCGAAGAAGAATTAAACGCGTCCCGTATGCTGGCTGACAAGCTGGGAATTAGGCTTAGAATAAGAAAATATGAAAGCTGATAAATAAAAAGGAACGCATTAAAAGCGAAGCAGTCAATAGTTAGTATACTACTTCACTTTAAAAGCGCTCCTTTTTATTTATTTCCTAAGGCGCTGATTCCTTAAAACCGTATTGATGAAATAATCAAGCTTTCCCTTGTTTCTTTCATTTATTCTGTTGAATTTCTCAAGAAAATCTTTTTCATCTTCTGATAGGTTATTCTTTCCTGATTTTAAATTTGTCAGACCGGCTATGTAGTCGATGGAAACATTATAATACTCCGCAAGATTAATTACCATATGAAATGGAATTTCTCTTTTGCCGGATTCATATCTCTGATATTGAACCTGGCTGGTATTTAAATATGATGCAATTTCCTTCTGAGTTTTATCTGCATCCTCGCGTAAATCTCGTAATCTTTGATAAAAAAACATAACTTCTCACTCCTAAAATTGTCATATTTTTAATATTATATAGCAAACTATATGGTTATATTTGACATTCTAACCGAATGGTGTTATAATTCAATATACAAACACCGAATAGTTATTAGAACTTTTCGGCTTATTTCAAATCGCTCCGGTAAGCTCCTGAATTATATCATCATCAAAAATTAAGACTTCCCCAAAAGGTTTTGATTTGATTTATCGGAGCGATTTGAAAAAGGCTGAATTAATTTATGCGGATACTTTTTTAGTATCCGCATAATTGTTTTTATACAGTAAATCCTTTTGCTCTCAGACCGTCAATGGCGTCGCCAAGTACTGCGGCATTAGTGCTTGATACCGAATGAAGCAGATATATTCCTCCGCCGTGAGCGGAAGATACTATCCGTTCCAAGGCCTGTGACGGATCCGGCTGATCGTCAGTTTTCCAATCGACGTAAGCAAAGCTCCACATCAGAGTTTTATATCCCAATTCGCTTGTTAGAGCAAGGGACTGTTCCGAAAATTCACCGCAGGGAGGACGCAGGTACTGCATTTCATACCCGTATTTTTCCGCAACAAAATCATGAAGACTCATAATTTCTTCTTTGAGAGATTCAGATGAAAGATCCGGCATCGAGGCATGCGACATGCCGTGGTTGCCTAATATATGTCCTTCATCGACCATTCTCCTTACTAAATCCTCTTCCTTTTTAGCGTAATCTCCGGTTAGGAAAAATATTGCTTTCACATTCTTTTCCTTTAAAACGTCAAGAATCGGAGCAGTGTAGCCGTTTTCATAGCCCTGATCGAACGTAAGGATTATACGGTTTTCATCGTTTGTCAATGCATATGCGTCGTATTTTCCATATTGAGAATTGAAATCCACCGCGCCTAACGGACAGTTTTTGCAGTCAGTTTCTTTCCCCTGGCCATAACCCGATTTATTATTGCTCATCGCCTGAGCTGCGGCTCCGGGCATGGTAAAGAGTATCATAGCGGCCGTCATAGCCGCGGCTATTTTTTGTTTTAATATCATCAGGTCACCTCGTACCGGAATTTATTTAATCCGGTGTAAATAGTATGCGACAGGTTCTTTTTCATATGCAAGGTAAGCTTTTCAAAAAAGCGTGGAATAAATAAGAAAAAATAAAGGGACGTTTTAGACGTCCCTTTTATTTTTATAATTTGCTTAGCCGCAGCAGTTTGAACGGCGTACAAAAGAGTTGCAGTCTGTACATTCAGGAACAGTAGGATCAGCCTCGTGAGTTCCAACCTTGATAGCGTCCAGAGAGCAGTAATCTTCAGTCCGCATATTGTGCTCGCACTGCTTGACTGTACAGTGGATGTTTGAATTCTTCTTCTTTGATTCCATGTTAAATCACCTTTTTCATAAAGTTTAATTCTCAATCCATTAAGAGAACAATATTATTATGTACAGAAAATTTTTAAAAATTCATAAAAAACAGCGCATGTAAAAAATTAAGGCGTATATTTAAATCCGTGTTAAAACAACCGATAAAAATAATATGTATATAATTACAATTTATATACAAATAAACAAAAATTAAATTTTTATATTGACTTTATAAAATTAATTTGTTAATATGATATTATTCAGATTATATTCTGGATTTATTTAATATTTTTAAGGGGGATATGAAATGTCAGATTTAAATGAAAATCAGACAAACGAGCAGGTTCAGACTGCAGAAGTTTCTCAAAGCAATTCCGCAGAGTCTGCTTCCGCTTCGCCGGATCAAGCGTCGTTCGCCGGCGCCGAGCTTGTAGGAGGGGTTGAGCCGGCTAAGAAAAAACCTGTATTTTTGATTATAGCTATAATAGTGGTGATATTGGCGGCAGGCAGCGCTGCGGCATATAACTTTATACCATGGGTAAAAAATAATGTAAAAATGCTTTTAAATAGTCCCGAAGACTACTATGCTTGGGTTGAACAGGAAAACATTGAAAACGCTGCCGATAAGTTTTCTGAAGCTTACGGTAAAATGCTTGGTTCGTCTGCAACTTCAGAGGAATTTGAGTTTAAAGCGGATTTGGATTCTGCAAATGTCGGCGCGCTGATCGAGGAACTGACCGGTTCTCCGCTTTCTGAAAGCGGTATTGTTCTTCCGTCGAGCGTAGCAATAAAAAGCGGCGCTGATATTGATGAAAACGGAAATATCAAATCATCGTTAGTTTTTAATTCTGATGATAAAACACTTGCTACAATGAATTTATATATGATGGACGGAGTTTATTATTATCAGATTCCGGAGCTATCGCCTTCTTACATATCCATGGATCTTGATACAGTTATGGAAGAAATGTATAGCGATATGGGAGTTGAGGAAGCGGCTTTTATAGAATCATATATGGATGCATTAATGTCCATATCTACTGATCCTGAGTCTCTTAAAGAAATGCTCTCTGAAAAAGAGCTTAACGAGCTTATGGTAAAATATTTTACGATTGTTTTCGAGAATATTGACGACGTAGAGCTTGACAAAAGCATTGAATGCGAAGTAAACGGAGTTGAAACTACATATAATAAGCTTGAAGCAAATATTGATCAGGGAACCGTTTTCAGTATTGTCAAGGACGTTTTGAAAGAGGCTAAAAAGGATAAAACTCTTATTAAGCTAGTTGAAAAGTTCGGTTTAACTGAAGACGATTATACAGCGGCTGTCGATAGTCTGCTTTCGCAAATCGGAACAGTTAGCGTCAGCGGCGGAGATACTGTTTTAAAAATGTACGTTTACGTTGATTCCAACGGAAAAATCTGCGGACGTGAATTTGTTGTTCCTGATGAAGAAAATATCGATATCGGTTATATGACTGCAAAGGACGGTTCTGACAGTTCTTTTGACATTAAGCTTTTAGCAAATGACGAAGGTTTTCAGATCGTCGGAAATTGTGAAGAAAAATCCGGTAAGGAAAGCGGCAGCGCTAAGGTTATGTTTGCGGGATCGGGCGATAATATTGAATTTGCGATTAATTACAGCGATTTAGAAACTATTAATGAAGATAAAGGATATTTAAAGGGAGACGTTTCAGTTGACCTGACATCGTTAAACGGTCCGGTTATTACTGTAAACCTTGACTCGGACGGAAAGAGCCAAACAATTAAATCAGACATCACTGTCGACGGCAAAAATTACGGAACATTGTCGCTGACCTCTAAGGAAGAGCTTACCGTGGATATTCCGGAATTTGATTCTTCTCAGCAGGTTTATCAGTATTCAGAGGATGGCGCACAGCTTGAGCAGTATATATCAAATGCAGATCTTGAAACCTTTATTAATAATATAGGCTCTGCCTTTGGAGTTGACGGTTTGGGAGCGTTAATGAGTGCGGCTATGTCTGATCAGAGCGGAGATGTTACAGGCGGATATACCGGAAGCGGCATAACAGACGGATCTGCCGGAGACATTACCTCAGGCTCAACGACCGGCGTCAGCGGAGATGTTACTTATGATTTTTCAAAGCTTGATATAAAGGTAAACGGACAGAGCGTCAAGCTTCCTGCCAAAATTGACGGACTTATAGATCAGGTTACAATTGATAAGGAAAAGGTTGAAGCCGGATATCTTGAAAGCTTTTATAATGATGATTATTCATTTGGATTAACTGTTGCTAATGAATCTGATACGGACGCGGCTCCGAAGGACTGCCTGATTTCAGGTATTGATGTTTCCGAGGGCTCGCCGGTTTCGGTTACAATCGACGGTTTTGCTGTCGGAGGCAACGTTGCGGATTTGGCGAATAAATACGGCGTAAAGCTACAGGATGCTAATAACGGATACTTCACCATTTATGATATATCATCTGAATGGAACGAAATGGTAGTTTATTATTACGATGGAAAAATTTATGAAATAAATATAGAGTTTATGGAGTTTTAACTTTTAAAAATTAAACTGAAACGGTTGGATATAATTTCCAGCCGTTTTTGTTTATTTAAAACAACAATATTATTAAAACCCGTTGACATGAAAAATTCTATATGATATAATATGATTGTTAATAAATTAACAATACGGATCTAATATAAAAACGGAGGTTTAAGATAATGAATATTTTTGTTTGCGTCGGAAGCTCGTGTCATCTGAGAGGATCCGCAAAAATAGTAGAACTTATAAAAGATGCGGTAAAGGAAAATAACCTTGAGGATAAAATAAAGCTTTCCGGAGCTTTTTGTTTGGGAAAATGTACAGAAGGGGTATCAATTAAAATTGACGATGAGATTATATGCGGCGTATCTCCGGACAATTTTGACGATATATTTAAAAAGCATGTTCTCGATAAGATATAAACGCCTGAAATACATATTGAAATGGAGCAGATTAAAATGATGGATTATTTGCAGCTTAAAAAGTTGAATTGTAAAAATTGCTATAAATGTATACGTCATTGTCCGGTTAAATCAATAAAATTTTCGGGAAATCAGGCGAATATAATAAATGATGAATGTATTCTCTGTGGAACATGCTTCGTAGTCTGTCCTCAGAACGCCAAGCAGATAAGAAACGACGTGTCAAGAGTCAGAGAGGCTATGTCGGGGGGAAAAAGAGTAGTTGCAAGCATAGCTCCGGCGTTTGCCGCAAATTATGAGGGAGTTACAATAGCCTCAATGCAGGACGCTTTGAAAAGACTGGGTTTTTATTTTGCGGAGGAAACGGCAGTCGGCGCGCAGCTTGTTACGTCTGAATATGAAAAATTAATACAGGAAGGCGGCCATAGCGTTATTATTTCTTCATGCTGCAATACTGTTAACACTCTTATACAGAAGTATTACCCCGGAGCGGTAAAATATCTGGCTGACGTTTTGTCGCCTATGCAGGCTCACTGTCAGAAGCTAAAGGACGAATATCCCGACTGTTATACCGTTTTTATAGGACCATGTATTTCTAAAAAAGAGGAAGCGGATAAATATAAGGGATTGGTCGATACTGTTCTGACCTTTGAGGAACTGACTGAATGGCTTAATGAAGAAGGAATCGAATTCAGACCGATGGAGGATACGGTCGAAAAGGGGCTGACAAGGCTTTACCCGACAAGCGGAGGAATACTTCGTACAATGTCGAGGAACAGTGAAAGATATAGTTATTTATCGGTTGACGGCACAGATAACTGTATTGCGGCTATCAAAGATGTAATTGACGGAAAAATAAGCGATTGCTTTATAGAGATGTCCGCATGTGCCGGAAGCTGCATAGGGGGACCGGCAATGGATAAGGAACACAGACAGCCTGTGACTGATTTTGTTGCTGTTGACAAATATGCCGGGAAAGAAAGGTTTAAAACACCTGAGGTTGACAGTGCGAAGCTTAAAAAGGAGTTCAAGGGAGAAATTCTGCACAGGGCAATGCCGAGCAGCAGGATTATTGAGGAAATTTTGCATAAAATGGGAAAAACCTCTCCTGATCAGGAGCTCAACTGCGGAAGCTGCGGATATGATACATGCCGTGAAAAAGCTATTGCGGTATATCAGAATAAGGCTGATTTTACTATGTGCCTGCCGTTTTTGAAGGAAAAGGCAGAGTCGTTTTCCGATAAAATAATAAGGAATACGCCGAACGGTATAATAGTTTTGAACGAGGAGCTTGAGGTACAGCAAATCAATAAGTCCGCGTGTGAAATAATGAACGTTAAAAACCCGTCTGATATTCTGAATTCGCCGGTAGTAAGAATACTTAATCCGCTTGAGTTTATTACCGTAATGGATACCGGAAGAAATATACACGATAAAAAGGTTTACCTTGCCGAATACGGTAAATATGTCGAGGAAACTATTATATATGATCCGGAATACCATATAGTCATGGGAATACTTAGAGACATAACCCAAGAGGAAAAGGATAAGGAAAAACGCGGTGAAATATGCAGTAATACGATCGAGATTACAGATAAGGTTATTGAAAAGCAGATGAGGACCGTTCAGGAAATCGCGTCGCTGCTGGGCGAAACTGTCGCAGAAACAAAGGTTGCGCTTACTAACTTAAAGGAGAGCCTGAGTGATGAATAATCTTTGCACCGATATAGGATACCGCAGTATCAATAAATACGGCGAACAGCTTTGCGGAGATCATGTTGAGGTTATAGAAAGGGGAGAGGATTATACCGTTCTTGTTCTTGCGGACGGTCTGGGAAGCGGCGTAAAGGCGAGTATACTATCAACTCTTACATCAAAAATCATTTCAACTATGATCGCCAATGAAATGAGTCTTGAGGACTGTGTTTCAACAATAGCCGCTACGCTGCCGGTATGCGAGGTCAGAAAGGTCGCTTATTCCACGTTTACAATAATGTGCGTTCGGAATAACAGTGAAGCGGAGCTGATACAGTATGATAACCCTCAGGTTATTTTACTCAGAAACGGCAGAAATTTTGATTATGAGAAAACCTCGTCTGAAACCGGCGGAAAAACGATATACACGTCAAAAATTCAGCTTTGTGAAAACGACGTATTTATAGCTATGAGCGACGGCGCAATCTTTGCGGGCGTAGGCAAATATATGAATTTCGGCTGGCAGAGAGAAAACATCATAGATTATATTGAAAAGCTGTATGAACCTAATTATACGGCAAAGGTTATTTCTACCCTGATACTTGACGAATGCAACAGGCTTTATGGAAACGAACCGGGCGACGATACAACGGTAGCGGCAATAAAGATAAGACCAAGAAAGCCGGTCAGTCTTCTTTTCGGACCGCCTGCCGATCCTAAGGACGTAAATAAAATGATGGCTCTTTTCTTTTCGAAGGAAGGCAAGCATATAGTCTGCGGAGGCACCACGTCCTCGCTGGCGGCTCAATATCTTGGTACAGAGGTAATTCCCGATATGGATTACCTTGATCCTGAAATACCTCCTATAGCAGAGATAAAGGGAGTGGATCTTTCAACTGAGGGAGTCATTACCATGACAAGAGTATTGGAATATGCAAAAAGTTATATCTCGGACAACGAATGCTATTACGACTGGAGTACTAAACGTGACGGAGCCTCAAAAATTTCCAGAATTATTTTTGAAGAGGCGACAGACATAAATTTTTATGTGGGAAGAGCTAAAAATCCCGCGCATCAGAATCCGAATCTGCCGATCAATTTCAGCATTAAAATGAGGATAGTGGAAGAGCTTTCGGAATGTCTGAAAAAAATGGGAAAACGGATCAATGTAAGTTATTTTTGATGGAGGTCAAGAGCAATGAGAAAGTTTGACACAAAGGTACAGTATCTGAAATATAAAATATTACGAGAAGTTACAAAGCATGCTTTTGCCGGAAATCTCATGGATTGCTATACCGATATTCCGGGAGTTATCGTTAAAGGCGACGAATCTACTATGAGGTGCTGCGTATACAAGGAAAGAGCTATAGTCACAGAGCGTATCAAGCTTGCGCTTGGAGGAGATAAATCGAATCCTAACGTTATCGAGGTTATAGATATAGCGTGCGACGAATGTCCTGTCAGCGGCTATAACGTGCTTCATGATCTTTGCAGAGGCTGTATAGCCCATCGCTGCGAGGATGTCTGTATGAAGGGCGCGATAGATTTCGATAAGGATCAGAAGGCGGTTATAAACAAGGATAAGTGCGTTGAGTGCGGAAGATGCTCGACTGTATGTCCTTACGGAGCGATCGTAAACAGAAAGCGTCCGTGTGAAAGAGCGTGTAAGGTAAACGCTATACATATGGGCAAGTCAAAATGCGCTGAAATTGACAATGATAAATGTATATCCTGCGGGGCTTGCGTATATCAGTGTCCTTTCGGAGCAGTTATGGACAAATCCTTTATTTTAGACGTTATAGAAATGATAAAGAATAAGGACAAAAACGACGATAAGCTTTATGCGGTAGTCGCACCGTCTATTTCAAGCCAGTTTTCATATGCTAAGCTTGGTCAGGTAGTTACAGGCATAAAGGAACTGGGCTTCCATACAGTGGTAGAAGCGGCGTTAGGAGCTGATATGGTAGCTTATGCGGAAGCTCAGGAGCTTGCTGAAAAGAAATTTCTGACCAGCTCTTGCTGTCCGGCGTTTGTTGATTATATTGAAAAACAATTTCCTGTAATGAAGGAGCATGTTTCTCATAATTTATCGCCTATGGCTACTATTGCAAAATATATCAAGGAAACAGATGAAAACGCAAAAATTGTTTTTATCGGACCTTGTACGGCTAAAAAAATGGAATTTCAGAAGGAAAGAGTAAAGCCTTATATCGACAGCGTTATAACCTTTGAAGAGCTTCAGGCGTTGTTTGACGGAAGGGAAATAGATATAACAAAGCTTGAAGAGGACGTGCTTGACAACGCTTCATATTACGGACGTATATTTGCAAGAAGCGGCGGTCTTGCGGACGCCGTAAGTCAGGCGCTTTCCGAGCATGGAATTGAGGACTTTAAATATGATCCCGTTTCATGCGATGGTATTGAAGCATGCAGAGTAGCCTTGCTTAAGGCTTCAAAAAATGTTTTGCCCAATAATTTTATTGAAGGAATGGCTTGCAGCGGCGGCTGTATAGGCGGCGCCGGTTGTCTTACGCACGGCGTTAAGGATAAGAATGAGGTTGATAAGTACGGAAGAGAGGCCATGGAAAAAACCATTACAAGCGCGATTAGTTTTACGCAATAATTTTATATAAAAAATGTGCGGAGATTCCGCATATTTTTTTTGAATTTTGAACATTGACAAAAAAAGCTGGAATTGTTATAATATAACGGTTAACAGTTAAACGTTTAACAGTAGGAGGCGATAAAAATTTACTGTGACATTATTAACCGTCTGGAAAAGGCTCATCTTCTGCGCAGGATTTATTGTCAGCGTCTTACGGCAAAATCCAAGCTGCATTTCGGTCAGATTCCGGTAATGAATTATATATCGGAAAACGACGGCTGTACACAGGCGGATATTGCTGAAAGGCTTCAGGTGACTGCCGCCTGCGTTGCAACGTCTACAAAAAGACTTCAGAAATCCGGTTTTATTACGAAAACAATTGATGAGGATAATCTGAGATGCAAAAGGCTTAGCCTAACTCCATTAGGGAAAAAGGCGCTTGACGAATGTCACGCTCCTTTTGACGAATATGATAATTATATATTCAGGAATATAAATGCCGATGAAATTAAAAATGCGGAAATATTTCTTGATAAGCTGATTTATAATATGGAGGAGGCAATAGGCGATAATCACAGCGGAGCTGATTTTTATGAAATAAATAAACTTATCAGGCGAGTAAGGGAAGAAAAGGAGGAAAATAAGGATATATGATCAGAAAAATTATTTCCTGCATCGGCGAATACAAAAAATATGCGATATTAACGCCGGTAATTATTATCGGCGAGGTTTTGATGGAAATTATGATACCTTTTGTTATGGCTAAAATACTGGACGTGGGTATAAACGGCGACGGAGGAATACCTTACATAATAAAAATGGGAATCGTTATGCTGCTTATGGCCGCTTTTTCTCTTATCTGCGGAGCGCTTGCCGGAAAATTCGCGGCAACGGCGGGTATGGGATTTGCAAAAAATGTCCGTAAAGAGCTTTTTAATAAAATTCAGGATTTTTCATTTAAAAATGTAGATAAATTCAGTACGGCTTCTTTGGTAACTCGTCTTACAACAGATGTTACTAATACTCAGAACGCCTTTATGATGATTATCAGAACAGCAGTTAGAGCGCCTATGATGATGATAGGAGCAACCATAATGGCCGTTACTATAAACCTGAGACTTTCCGTTATATTTTTTATTGCAATACCGTTTTTGGGAATCGCTTTGTTTCTTATAGGCTCTCATGCTCATCCTCGCTTTCAGAAGATGTTGAAAAAGTATGACGCTATGAACGCGTCAGTTCAGGAAAATCTGATAGGTATACGAGTAGTTAAGGCCTTTGTCAGGGAAAAGCATGAAAATAAAAAATTTGAAGCCTCTGCCGACGATGTAAGAAAGGCCCAGCTTTTCGCGGAAAAACTTGTAATTTTAAATAATCCGATAATGCAGCTTACTATGTATGCAAGTATTGTTGCGATTTTCTGGTTCGGCGGAAATATGATAATAGGCGGAACAATGGAAACGGGTCAGCTTACCAGCTTTCTTACTTATGTGACTCAGATTTTAATGTCGCTTATGATGATTTCATTCATTTTCATTATGTGTATTATTTCAAGGGCGTCAATCGCCAGAATTTCCGAGGTTTTAAATGAGCAGCCGGATATTTGCGACGGTTCGGGAAAGGACGTGTTCGTAGGCGACGGTTCAATTAAATTTGAAAACGTATCGTTCAGCTATGTAAACGATGAATCAAACTGCGCCCTTACAGATATAAATCTTGAGATAAAATCAGGTGAAACCATAGGTATTATAGGCGGAACAGGATCTTCTAAGACAAGTCTTGTTCAGCTTATTCCGAGGCTTTACGATACTACCTCCGGAACGGTATACGTAGGCGGTCATGACGTTAAGGAATACAGCCTCGAGCATTTGAGGGACGAGGTTGCGATGGTGCTTCAGAAAAACGTTTTGTTTTCAGGCACAATAAAAGAAAACCTAAAATGGGGAAATGAAAACGCTGATGACGATGAAATAATCGACGCCTGCAAATCGGCTCAGGCTCATGACTTTATAATGTCCTTTCCGGACGGATACGATACTGATCTGGGACAGGGCGGCGTAAATGTTTCCGGAGGGCAGAAGCAGCGTTTATGCATCGCAAGAGCGCTGCTGAAAAAGCCTAAAATTATAATACTCGACGACAGCACCAGCGCGGTTGATACCGCGACTGACAGTAAAATCCGGCAGGCGTTCAGAGAAAAGCTTGCCGATACGACAACTATAATAATAGCTCAGAGAATTTCTTCGGTAAGCGACGCCGATAAAATCATCGTTCTTGACGACGGCCGGATAAGCGGTATAGGAACTCATGAGCAGCTTATTGAATCTAATGAAATATATCGGGAGGTTTACGAATCTCAGCAGAAAGGAAGTGACCGATAATGCCCGGACCGCAGAAAAGAGCGATCGGCAAACCGCAGAATACTTTTGCTACTCTTCGGAGAATATTCAGCTATATGAGTGAATTCAAGCTTAAATTATTTGTGATTTTTATAGCGATTGTAATTAGCTCGGTGGCGTCGGTTGCAGGTACTTATATGCTAAAGCCAATAATCGACAATTATATCGAACCCTTTATCGGCAAGGAAAATCCGGATCTTAGCAAGTTTATTGGGATGCTGGTTCTAATGTCGTTTATATATATCATAGGCGCGGCGTCCTCGTGGCTTTTTAACAGAGTAATGATAAGCGTCGCTACAAAAACGCTTTATAAAATACGCGTCGATATGTTCAGCAGAATGGAGTCTCTTCCTATAAAGTATTTCGATACTCACACCCACGGCGAGATAATGAGCCGTTATACCAATGATTCGGACGCTGTAAGAGAAATGCTTACAAACAGTATCGCTCAGTTTATTTCATCAGGAATAACAGTTGTAAGCGTTTTCTGCATGATGCTTGTTCTGAGCTGGCAGCTTACTATTATAGTTGTGGCAATGCTTGGCGTTATACTGCTGGTTATAAAGAATATCGGCGGAAAAAGCGGAAAATATTTCAAGGACCAGCAGCGGGCGATAGGAGCTGCAAACGGATATATCGAGGAAATGATAGAGGGACAGAAGGTAGTTAAGGTTTTCTGTCATGAGGAAAAATCCAAAGAAGGCTTTGAAAAAATTAACGAAAGACTTAGAGAAGCGTCAACCAACGCAAACACTTATGCAAATATACTTATGCCGGTGATGAACAATCTGTCTTATATACATTTTGCCGTTACGGCGATGGCAGGAGGAATTATAGCTGTTTTAGGATATATAACCTTCGGAGCAGCAGCGGCTTTTTTACAGTATACAAGACAGTTTGCAATGCCTATTACTCAGATTTCGCAGCAGTTCAACGCCGTGCTTTCGGCGCTTGCAGGCGCTGAAAGAATATTCAATCTCATAGACGAGCAGCCGGAAACGGACGATGGATATGTAACTCTTGTATATGCCCAGAAGGATGAAAACGGCGGGCTCCATGAAGTTGACCACAGAACCGGGTTATGGGCTTGGAAGCATCCTCATCATGATGGAACGCTGACATATACCGAGGTGAGAGGTAAGGTTACCTTTGATAATGTGGTTTTCGGATATAATGAAGACAAGACCGTTCTCAACGGTATAACGCTTTATGCGAAGCCGGGACAGAAAATCGCTTTCGTAGGCTCGACGGGCGCCGGAAAAACGACGATAACAAATCTGATAAATCGTTTTTATGATGTTCCGGACGGAAAAATAAGATATGACGATATTAATATCAATAAAATAAAAAAAGCTGATTTAAGGCGTTCACAGTCGATAGTACTTCAGGACACTCATTTATTTACGGGAACAATAGCGGACAATATACGATACGGAAAGCTTGGAGCTTCTGATGAGGAGGTAAGGTCGGCGGCTGTGCTCGCTAATGCCGATACTTTTATCAAACATCTTCCTGACGGATATAATACAATAATAACAGGCGACGGAGGTAATCTGAGTCAGGGACAGCGTCAGCTTCTGGCAATTGCAAGAGCGGCCGTCGCTGATCCGCCTGTGCTTATTCTCGACGAGGCAACAAGCTCCATAGATACGCGTACAGAATCACTTATCGAAAAGGGCATGGACAGTCTTATGGAGGGAAGAACTGTTTTTGTTATTGCTCACAGGCTTTCTACAGTAAGAAATTCACATGCTATAATGGTAATGGAAAACGGCAGAATAATTGAAAGAGGCAATCATGAGGATCTGATTGAACGCCGCGGAAGATATTATCAGTTATATACGGGTATGTTTGAGCTTAGTTAATTTTGCGTAAAATTGCATGAAAATCATATTTATTATTATATGATGTTTGTCTATTATACATATTGAACAAATCTCAAAAATTGTGTATTATAAGAGTATCTGATTAAAGAGTGAAGCATATGCCGGAGTAATTCGCCTGATCCGGTAAAAAGATAAACAGGTGAAAAAGCGGGCCGTTAGCGTATAAAAAACGGCAGAATGGAGATTTTACCTATGAAAATTAAAAGAATACTTGCATGCGTTTGCGCGTCAATGCTTATGGCGCTTTCCTTCACAGCCTGCGGCGATTCTGATAAAAAATCGGATAAGTCGTCTTCCGAAGTAGTTACAGAGGCTCCTACGGAAGCTGCAACAGAAGCTGAGACAACCGCTGATTCCTCCTCTGCGGCGGATTCTAATGCCGGCGGAACTAACGGTCAGGTTAATGCGATTGTAGTAGAGGATAGTATTGTTGCTGAAGACGGCGACGCTTATCTTGCCTTTGCAGACGGCAGATATGTCGGCTATTATTGGGGAACAGACGCCGATACATTAGCTTATGCCGCTACTAACGCTAAAATTGAGGGTAACGGACAGTATACTGTTGCGCTTGACGCTACTACAAACGGTTACAATCAGACAACGGGATACAGCGATATGCAGGGACTTACATTTGCGGCTGTAATTGTAAAAAACGGCACGACGCTTTATCCGAATATGATTATTTCAATAGACAGCATTAAGCTTGACGGAAAAGAAATTGAAATGACAAAGAAGCCTTATACGTCCTCAGACGACGGTAAGGAAATGAGATCAAATATTTATAACAGCTATGTAAACGCTGACGAAGTTGCTTCAGACGCAAGAACTGCGGACGGCGATCTGACAAACTGCTCTCCTCAGGTAGTTGATCCTGCTTCATTTGCAACATATCAGAAAATTGAGGTTACTTTTACAGTTTCAGGTCTTTGATCTCTGTAAGCTGATGAAAAAAGCGGTATAGGAAAGCTATACCGCTTTTTTATTATCTTTTAGTCTGTCCTTTATTTTGGGTATTATCATTAAAACTGCTATTGAAAACAGAGTCGTTGACGCGGTAAGCGCGTATACAGGATAAAAAAATACCGCTGCAAGGGAAATCGCCGAAAGAATCGGAGTTATTATAAGGCATTTTCTGCGGTTTTTTGCAATTTGTTCGCTGTCAAGAGGCTTATTTGGATTTTCAACAGGAGAGAATAGCAGCATTGAAATAAACGTAAACGCACAGCATATTATTACTGCCGCAACAGAAAGCTTTTTCGGTAAAAAATATGAAAAAATAAGTATTGAGGAAAATACTCCTGTGAATACAATGTTGCACTTCAAATAGCTGTCTGCATGGTATCCCCCGCATAGTTGCCTGAGCGGTATAAAATAAACGAGAAATATAACGGCGTCAGAAATACGTCCGCTTATTATTCCGATAATCAAGGCGATAAGTATACCCGCTAATCCTGATATAAGCACTTCATATCCATATTGATAAATTTCACTTTTACCGCTGTCGATGACAGATTTCCGACATAAAAAATCAGTTAATTTTCGACTGATAAATGTAATCATTAAAAATACCCCCTTCTTTACACATTTTACCATATAAAATCGAAATATGTATAAATAAACTGTGTACGATTTATGTACAAATTGTTAACGGCGTTTATATCATATAATTTGAATATTTTTTGTGTATGGTTGACTTAAATATATAAAAAGTGGTATAATTATGTTAATTTGCTGATAGGGGAGAATTGTAATGAAAACAAAAAAAGCATTGCTATGTCTTGGCGCAGCGGCGACTTTGTTTTTTTATGGGTGTGAAAGTAAAGATAATAACGGCATCTCGTCAGCCGATAGCTCCGGCTCTGTAATTACAACGGCTGTTCAGAACACTGTACCGACTGCTAAATTGCCGGATTATTCAGAATCTTCTTATACAAGACCTTCTTATGGTAATTATGCTTTTACAAGAAAAAGAGAATCCTTGAGAATTGATAGAGATAAATATTTTAGGGATATACTTATTGAGGACGGCATGGATGAGGATTCCGTTGACGATATAATGAAGAAATTAGAAAAGTCTAAAGAAGAAAGCACAAGAACAACTCTAAGTCAAGAGGAAATGCGTAAAAAATATCTCGGAGAATAAAATTAAAGAGGTTTAAAATATGAAATTAGGAATGGTCGGACTCCCAAATGTGGGAAAGAGTACACTTTTTAATGCGTTAACAAATGCAGGAGCAGAATCTGCTAATTATCCTTTTTGCACTATTGAAAAAAATATAGGGATAGTATCCGTCCCGGACGAGCGTCTTGACAGACTTGCGGAAATGTATAATCCGGAGAAATTTACGCCGGCAACTCTTGAATTTGTAGATATTGCAGGGCTTGTAAAGGGCGCGTCCAAGGGAGAGGGACTTGGCAATAAATTTTTGGCCGATATAAGAGAAGTAGACGCGATTGTGCATGTTGTTCGATGCTTTGAGGACATAGATATCATACATGTTGACGGAGAGATTAACCCTGCAAGAGATATTGAAACGATAAATCTCGAGCTTATATTTTCCGATATTGAAATGATTGAAAGACGGATTGACCGGAGCAGGAAGCTTGCAAAGGGCGATAAAAGGTATATATCGGAAATTGATTTTCTTGAAAGACTGAAAGGACACCTTGAGTCGGGTAAATCTGCAAGGGCTTTTGATTATACCGACGACGAAAGGGATATTATAAAGTCTACTCCGCTGCTTTCAGGAAAGCCTGTAATTTATGCGGCTAATCTCTGTGAAGAGGATTTTATAAATAATATTGAAAATAATGAAAATTATAATATGGTAAAAAAAATTGCCGAAGAGGAGCATTCGGCAGTACTCCCTATATGCGCACAGATTGAAGCGGAAATCTCGGATATGGAGCCGGAAGACAAGGCTATGTTTTTGGACGAGATGGGCTTGAAGGAATCGGGACTCAACCGTATTATAAAGGAAGGATATGCGCTGCTGGGCCTTATTTCATATCTTACTGCGGGGAAGCCTGAAGTAAGAGCATGGACTATAAAAAAAGGAACCAAGGCTCCTCAGGCAGCGGGTAAAATACATACTGATTTTGAAAAGGGATTTATCCGCGCAGAGGTTGTCGGCTTTAATGATTTGATGGAATGCGGAAGTATGGCGGCTGCAAAGGAAAAGGGACTTGTCAGACTGGAGGGCAAGGAATATGTAATGCAGGACGGGGACATTGTTCTTTTCCGGTTTAACGTGTAGCATAAAAAAACAGGATGCAAAAAAGCATCCTTTTTTTAGTAAATAATAATATTAAATATGTTGGAGAAGTTATTTTAATGAACGATTATAAATTTCTATTTAATGAGGCGTTGAATGCAAGAAATAATTCATATGCGCCTTATTCTGATTTTAAGGTGGGGGCGGCTCTGCTTACCTCGGACGGAAGTGTTTTTACAGGCTGCAATGTTGAAAACGCTTCTTATTCTCTTGGCTGCTGTGCAGAAAGAACAGCGTTTTTTAAGGCAGTTTCAGAGGGAAAAAATCAGTTTTCGGCAATTGCCGTTGCCGGAGGCAAAAATAATGCCGGAGCAGTTTGTTATCCCTGCGGAGCATGTCTTCAGGTTATGACAGAATTTTGCGATAAGGATTTTAAAATCGTGTTATCCGATAGGGTATTAAATTTATCGGAATTATTGCCGTATACATTTGAAATAGATTAATACATGGATTTCTTAATGTTTCAATAACATTGAAATTGTATGAATTTTATAAAAGTTATTGACAAATGCATGGAATAATGTAATAATTAAAGCATAAGAAATTATCGGGGGGAAATCAATGAAAAAAATAACTGCTTTTTTATCCGCAGCCGTTTTGACTTTTACATCATTTTCTACGGGAGCATACGGCTCCGGTCAGGCGGAAGCCGCGGATATTAAGTTAAATTATGCTGAAGCGCTTCAGAAATCTATTTATTTTTACGAGTGTCAGCAGGCGGGGCCTCTTCCTGAATGGAATCGAGTCGAATGGCGCGCAGATTCCACGGTCGATGACTTTATTAAAGGAGGATGGTATGACGCGGGGGATCATGTTAAATTCAATCTTCCTATGGCCTATTCGGCCTCTATGGTTGCATGGGGTCTTTATCAATACTCGGATGGGATTGATAAATGCGGAGAAATGACTAATTATGTAAATAACCTTACCTTTGTTCTGGATTATCTCGCCAAATGCGATCTCGGCGATAAAGTAGTATTTCAGGTTGGAAACGGTCAGCAGGATCATACATGGTGGGGTCCGGTTGAGCTTTATGAATATGGCATGAATGAAAACGGCAATTATAACGGCAGGCCATATTATGCAGGCACGAAATGCTCAGCCGCTTTCGGCGAAATGGCGGCGGCTCTTGCGGCAGGATACTGCGCTTTGCAGGGACGTTCGGACAAAACTGATTATTACCTTGAGCATGCTGAAAATATTTTTAAAATTGCGGATACGGCAAAGAGCAACGCCGAATATGACGACAGTGACGCGCAGGGCTTTTACCGTTCGTCGCATTTTTATGACGAATTGTTCTGGGCTGCAAACTGGCTCTATAAGGCTACCGGAAATAAAGAATATCTTGATAAAGCTACGGGCTATATACCATTTCTTGACAAGGAGCTTGGCTCTGACGAATTAAAATATACATGGGCAATGTGCTGGGACGATGTTATGCAGGGAGGCATGGTTCTCTATGCTCAGAATACAAAGAACCAGACATATATAGACCGCGTTAAGAAGCATCTGGATTACTGGACTTATAATGTGACACAGCTTGAGGGCGGTCTCAGATGGATTGATTCATGGGGCTGTCTCAGATATGCAACTTCCGCAGCGTTTTTAACTGCGGTTGCATGCGATACTCTTCCGCTTGGGGATACGGCTGATTATAAGTCATTTTATGAAGCGCAGGCCAATTATTGCCTTGGAGATAATCCGCTGAATCAGAGCTTTGTAGTAGGTTACGGTGAAAATTATCCGCTTAACGCCCATCATAGAACCGCACATGCGTCATGGAACAACGACTTAAGCAATCCTCCGAATAATAGACATATTCTTTACGGCGCATTAGTAGGAGGCCCTACTCAAAATGGAGAATATGAGGACGACAGACAGAATTTTATTAACAATGAGGTCGCGTGCGATTATAATGCGGGCTTCACCGGTCTTTTAGCAAAAATGACCGATGAATACGGCGGAGCAACAGATCCTGATTTTCCTGAGCCTGAAAAGCGTGACGATGAATTTTACGTTGAAGCGGCTCTAAAGCAATCGTCAGGCAGCGGTGTTTCACTGAGTCTTAAATTTACCAATCATACTGCTTGGCCGGCGAGAGTTGTTGACAATATGTCTTATCGTTATTACTTTGACGTATCGGAGGTTATTTCGGCAGGTTATTCTCCAAACGATATTGTCGTAAGAGTCGACCGAGATCAGGCTCTTATGTACGGCGAAGAATATGCCGCTGTTATTTCGCCTATAACCCAATACAAGGATAATGTTTATTATATAGAGGTTTCATATCCTAACGGAGCGGCAGCGCTTCCGATTTCAGAGGGAAGACATCAGTGTGAAACAATGCTCGCTTTGGTATATCCGAATTACGGATCCGGCTGGGACGCTTCAAATGATTATTCCAATCAGGATATTCTGAATGCGGAGGATGGTATTAAAACCGATAAGATAACTGTTTATCATAACGGAAAGCTTGTTTTCGGAATAGAGCCGGACGGTACTTCGCCTGATACCAGCCAGCCTACCGAAGAAGACTTGCCGGCGCTAAAAGGCGACGTTAATTTGGACGGAAAAATTTCGTCAGCGGATATTGTTGCAATCAATAAATATTTACTTAATTTAAATGCAATTTCTGAAGAGGCGTTCAATAATGCCGATTATAATTCAGATAAGGCGGTAAACGTATTTGATTCCATTGGAATCAGAAAACTTATATTAAATAAATAGTAAAATAAAAGCGGCTGTTAAACAGCCGCTTTTTTATATGGTATTTTTTATTTTACAGTATCAACCTTCATAAGATTAGTAGTGCCTGAAACTCCAAGCGGTACGCCGGCTGTTATAACTACCTTATCGCCTTTTTCTACAAAGCCGTTTTCCTTAGCGGCTTCTATGGCGTGCTCAAAAAGTTCGTCAGTATTAGTTTCTTCGCTTATTACAAGAGGGGTTACTCCCCATGACATATTCATCTGACGGCATACGGTATCGTCTGTCGTACAGCTTATTATAGGACAAAGCGGTCTGTATTTTGAAATCAAGCGCGCAGTACTTCCGCCCTTTGTAACGGTAATTATTGCCTTTACATCAAGATCATGGGCTGTTGTAACGGTTGCGTGTGATATGGCGTTTGCAATATTGGGGTTCGAATCGTTTTCTCTTTTATGAAATCTTGATTTATAATCGATATCCTTTTCAGTGGTTTCTGCAATCAGCGCCATAGCGCTTACGGCTTCAACGGGGAATTCGCCGGCGGCAGTTTCGCCGGAAAGCATTATAGCGCTTGTTCCGTCGTAAATAGCGTTTGCAACGTCGGTTATTTCAGCACGGGTAGGTCTTGGATTCATAATCATTGATTCCAGCATCTGAGTTGCGGTAATAACCTGTTTACCGGCATTATAACCCTTATGAATAAGATCCTTTTGAATAGCGGGTATCTTTTCAAAGGGTATTTCAACTCCCATATCGCCTCTTGCGACCATTATGCCGTCCGCAGCTTCAAGTATTTCGTCTATATTTTCAACGCCCTCTAAATTTTCTATTTTGGCGATGATTCTTGCATTGAACCAGCCGAGACTCTGCGTATATCTCCTGAGATAATTTATATCCGCAGCAGTTCTTACAAAGCTTGCGGCAATAAAATCATATTTCATTTTAGCGCCGAATTCAAGATCGCTCATATCCGCGTCGCTTAAATAAGGCATCGAAAGCTTTACTCCGGGTACGTTTATTCCCTTATTATTAGAAAGCCTGCCTCCGTGGATAATACGACACACGATTTCAGTAGCAGTCACCTTTTCGGCAAGCAGCTCTATTACGCCGTCGTTAATAAGTATACGCGTTCCGACTGTTACGTCTTCAGGAAGCTTTTTGAAGGTTACGCTGCCGATTTTATCGGTGCAAAGACAGTTTTCTGTCGTTAGAGTATAGATGTCTCCGTTTTTGATTTCCACAGGCTTATCGTCAACAAAACGACCAAGTCTTACCTCTGGACCTTTAGTATCCATCATTGAAGCGACGGGAAGCTTGAGCTCTGCCGCAGCCTTTCTCAACGTTTCAAGGCATTCCTTATGGTACTCGTAATTACCATGTGAAAAATTGAAACGAGCCACGTTCATTCCGTGTTCTATTAGCTTTTTCATCATATCTTCCGATTTTGTTGCCGGGCCGATTGTGCAGACAATTTTTGTCTTTCTCATAAATTTTCCTCCTGAAATAACAAATCATTTATCCCTTATTAATTTCCCTGCTTCAGAGGCGACGCCCCGATAATATAAAGAGAGGGTATATTCTTATATTTAGACGGAAGACGATCGTATAAACCTGTTCCCGTCGGAATAAGAAACTTGATTCGGAATCCGTTTTCCTCAAGCTCAGATATAAGCTGACCTGACGTCCACATAGCTTCGTAGACGGGGTATTTTTCCCATCCGTCGATAGCTCTCAATTTAATGCCTGTTACAGGGTCCTTTCCGCTGAAAACAAGCAAACCGCTGTCGTTGAGCATATCTCTTGCTTTATTGTAAAGCTCTTTTCTTTTTTTGTATTCAAAGTGGCTTATATAGTCAAAACCGGTTATAAGGTCATATTTGTTTGAGGATTCCTGAGAAAGATCAGTCGATGTTATATCGGAAGCTGAAAAATAATTTTTTATAATTGCTGCTAAAGCTGTTTTCTCAAGAGAATTTATACATTTTATTTCAGGCTCTTCAGATTTAAGCTTGTTGTTCATTATAAAATCTATAATATCATTATTAGAGCGTATAAAGCTTTTTCCTGCACGGAAAAGTATATCTGAAATTACGGAATATTTCTCCGCCCCGTTTGGTATGGCGTTTTCTATACCGTCTTCAATTGCCGCAATTATATTTCCAGAGGCAAGCTCCTCTGCCGACGAAATTGAAACGCAGCGGAAACCGGCTTCCCTGAGCGCCGTATAGGCGTCCTGATTCATTGCGGTATAGCTGTGAATACCGCAGTCGTTAAGAAATCTTAAATCGTCGACGCAAGCTTCTGATAACCCTTCAAGAGGATTATGGCCCGTTATAAATATCATTCCGGATTTCAAAACGGCTTTTTCAGGAATACTTGCCGTATCGCCGCAGTAAACGAAATATCTGCCGGAATTTCCTGTAGCTTCGCCGGAATTTATTTTATAAATACTGTTTTTACAGAGGTTTTTATAAATAATTTCCGCATATTTTTCTCTGCCGTAAAAGTCGATTACTACCTCTTCATACGCGTTAAAATATGAAAGCTCTCTGCTTACAGCCTTCATACATACCTTTTCCAAATCGCGGAGTTTTTTTTCACGTTCTTCTCCTAAAGAGTTTTTAATACCTTCAAATCTTTCAGGCATGTTTATCTGAGCGTCAATATCAACCTCGCGGCACCCTTTAGGACAGTCCTTAAGCCTTGCTCCGGGGGATATACGGAGCACATAATCCTCAGTGCGTTCGCTGTATTTTACGAGCGCGCCGTCGATTTTCTCAATCTGGTTTGAATTGAGGGTAGAGCGAAGTCTTACAGAGTCAAGTTCCTTTTTTAAAGACGAGACGGAAGCTTCAGCTTTCTTTCTTGCCTGTATTTCTGCGGCGAGAGCGTCTTCAAGACGCATGAGACGGTCGTTTAATTCATTAAAGCAATCCGCGGCTTTTTGGTTGAATGAGTTCTGATTTTCTCCGAATACTTCAATTTCCGTCAGAACGCCGGGATATTTTTTTGAAAATTTTCCTTTGGCTGCCGATTGCTCATCCTGCGGATAATAGGCGGCGACGAAATCCCTTAAGTTATCTGATCCTTTCAATTTTATCCACCTTCTGTAAAATACAGTTATTTATTTTTTTCGTTTGAATTCATTTCGCCCGGAAAAATTATAGTTTTCAATGTCATTAAAATAAGTCTCAGATCCATTACCATTGAATAACGTTCAATGTACATCAGATCCATTTTCAGCTTGTCGTAAGGCGTGGTATCGTATACTCCCGTAACCTGCGCATATCCCGTAAGACCGGCCTTGACTTTTAAACGAAAACGAAATTCAGGCATTTCCTTTTCATATTTTTCTGTAAGCTCCGGACGTTCCGGACGCGGGCCTACAACGGACATATCTCCTCGTAAAATATTTATTAACTGAGGTATTTCATCTAAACGGCATTTTCTCAGAAATTTGCCCACTCTGGTAATTCTTGAGTCTGAATTTGAAGCAAGCCTTGGGATTCCGTCCTTTTCCGCGTCGGGAATCATACTTCTGAATTTATAAACATAGAATTCTTTTGCGTTCATTGTCAGCCTTTTTTGTTTATAAAATATTTTTCCGCGGTCGTCTATTTTTATTGCTGCCGCAATTATTAGAAAAATTGGCGACAAAACGGCAAGTCCGATAACGGAAAATAAAATATCGAATATTCTTTTGAACAGACGCTGATCAAAGGATAATCCTTCGTTTCTGCAAAGCAGCAGCGGCGAATCAAAAAGCCGGATATCCTCTCCGCCCCTTATAATAATATCTGAAATTTTAGGAGAAATATAAATCCTTTTGGATTTTTCAAAGCAATATTTTATAATATCGTTTCTGAGCTTACCGCTTATATCGCATATTATTACTCCGTCATATCTTGAAATTTCATTTTTAATCCGTGAAAAGTCCTCTTTGATGCTAATGGATTCGCATATCATATACTTATCCTCGCGTTTGCTCATTTTATTAGTAAGCGTTTCGGCATTTCTGCTTCCGTATACTATTATCAGCTTTCTCGGCGGATAAAGCTTGAGATAAATCCTGTTATTACAGAAAATCCAGACGGAAATGATTATAAGGTCTGCCGCCGTCATATATATCATAGGAATGACCTTCATAAAATCTCTTCCTATTACGCTGATCTGGAAATAGGTTATTATGTTTACGGCCACCATTGATATTGACTGAGAGTAAAGCATATCAGACCTTTTTAGGTATCCCATTTTCAGACCGCCGTAAGCTTTGAAAAAAAGCAGCGTCAGTATCATATAAATAAAAATCACTACCCAGTTACCTCGGCGGTAAAACGGAAGCACGATAGCGTCGCTGTAATATTCATACCATATATAAATAAACACTCCTGAAAGGAACAGAATAAGGATCAGGCTGGAAAAAAACGAAATTATACGTTTATATTGCTCGTTTTTGTTCATTAAAAATAATCTCTCTTTGCAAATTTTTCTTAAAAAAGCATATTTATACTTATACGTATTATAACAAATCAGAAAGCTTTAGTCAATAGAGATTCCGTATATCGGCAGATAAATTGGGAAAAATATTACTGCGGACTGTTTTAAGTGTATTTAGTGTATTATTTGTAATAACACACAATGCGACAGGATAAATTTTCATATTTATCTGTCAGAATGTCAATTTACATTTAATCTCTTATATTTTATAATTAGTACATAAAGAAAAAATAAAAAGGGGAATTAAATATGCTTAGGATCAGCAAAGCGTTTCAGGGAGGTTTTGCTCTTATATTTTTGCTTGTAATGATTTCAGCAGTTGTAAGAGGATTTATAAAATATTCGCCGGCAGCAATTGCCTTTACAGTTGTCTGCGGTATGGTATTTACAGCGGGCGTTATCCTGATTTACGGTTTTCTTAAAAAAAAGACAGTCCGCTTAACAAGGAAACAGATAGATAAAATATTTATTGTAATTGCGGCGGCTGTTCTTGTATTACAACTTATATCCGCATTTTATTTAAAATTTACTCCAGTTTCTGATCTTGGATATGTTGACAGGGCGGCAAGGGATTTTTGCCTTACCTGGGATAAAAGCGACCTTTATAATAATCTTCCTGAAAGACATATGGATTATTTTGTAAGGTATCCGAATAATCAGGCTCTGCTTGTCATCCTGTCTCTTGTTTATTCGCTTTGCCGTAACGTATCGGGAGTAATGCCCTTGGCTGCTCCTATACTTCTTAATACTATTGGTCTTAACGTGTCGTTTATTTTTTTGTATTTAATTTCAAAAAAAATAAGCAGGGATAAATTTACTCCTCTTTTTTGCGCTGTAATAGGCGCTGGATTTTCAGTATTTTACACATATACTCCGTATTTTTATACGGATTCCATGAGTATGCCCTGGGTAATGGCGTCGATTTATATGTTCCTTAGCGGCATGGAAAATAAAAGCGTTAAAAAATCTGTCGTACAGCTTCTTTTCAGCGGATTGTTTTTGGTTATAGGCTGCAAAATCAAAGGCAGCGTTATAATTCTTATACCAGCGTTCCTGCTTTATCTTATATATTTTTGCACAAAGCTCAACCGTAAGGCTTATTTCAGATCCGCCTGTGTGTTATTAAGCGGAATCGTAATTGCGTCGGCGGCAAGCTCGGCATTTATTAAAAGCTTTGATTTAGCTGATAAGCAAGAATTGGAGGAAATCAAATTTCCCCCTACTCACTGGGTTATGATGGGACTCCACGACAGAGGGGGCTTTTATTTGGACGATTACTGGTTTACAGTAAACAGCGGCGATTATGACCAGAAGAAGGAAGCGAATCTAAATGAGATAAAAAAGAGAATTTCAGATTATGGTCTTTTTGGAATGATGAAGCATCTGGCCAAGAAAATTTCCTGGACATGGGGAGACGGAACGTATTTCATAGGCTATTATCTCGGTCTTGACAAAAAATACGGCGGAGAAGCCACTATGCTTAAAAACTTTGTTACCGGCAATATAGTTTTTAAATGGTATTGCTCCGTATATCAATTTATGCTTTTGGCAATGATTACATTTTCGTTTGCCGTCGGAGCGTTTTCGGGCAGAACGGACGGAAAAGAAATTCTGCTGAAGATTATAATATGCGGCGTATTTGTATTTTTTGTCATATGGGAAACCCGGTCAAGATATCTTGTCAATTTCTCTCCGCTGTTCATTATGGCGTCGGCGTCGTCTATAAAGGCGGCTTACGCTGTTCTTATCAGGCGGTTTTCGGATCATAAAACAATAGAAATACGCCGTTCTCTGAAAAATGCAGTTTAAATATGGCTAAGATTTGAATATTTAAAGAAAATTTTATGATTTTTAAAAAACTATATAGCCAAATCAAAAAAATTATGATATAATATAAAAAGCAAAAGTTTTTTAAAGTTTATTGGGAGATGCATGAAAATGAAAAAATGCAATAAAGTTTTGTTGACCGTTTTTATGATATCCGCTATTGCAGTCGGTGCAGCAGCGGCGATTGCAGTATTAAAAAGTAAATTCCAAAAAAAATATATTACTGTCTGCGACTGATACAGACAAAAAAGGGGTCTTATTAAATGAATATCAGAATGGAACTTACAAAAACGCTTAAACAAAAGCCGACAGACGAAACGAAGCTTGGTTTCGGACATATTTTTACCGACCATATGTTTATTATGAACTATGATACGGGCGAAGGCTGGCATGACGCAAGGATCGTTCCTTATCAGAATCTTTCCCTGTCTCCGGCCGCAATGTGTCTGCACTATGGTCAGGAGGTTTTTGAAGGCCTTAAAGCTTATCGGACATCGGAGGGAAAGATACAGCTTTTCCGTCCGGATGAAAACTTCAAAAGGCTTAATACGTCTAACAAGCGTATGGTTATTCCTGAAATACCGGTTGACGACGCGTTAGAGGCGCTGACAGCCCTTTTAAATGTTGAAAAGGACTGGGTTCCTCATACGGAGGGCGCGTCGCTTTACATAAGACCGTTTATAATCGCCACTGATCCGTATGTAGGCGTTAGACCGGCCGACCATTATTTGTTTATGATAATACTTTCACCGTCAGGCGCATATTATTCAACAGGTCTGAATCCCGTGAAAATATATGTTGAAAGCAATTATGTAAGAGCTGTAAGAGGCGGAACAGGTTTTGTCAAAACAGCGGCGAACTATGCCATTTCACTTGCAGGTCAGGACGAGGCTCACAAGCAGGACTATGAACAGGTTCTCTGGCTGGACGGCGTTGAGCAGAAATATATTGAAGAAGTCGGTTCGATGAATATTTTCTTTGTTATCGGCGGCGAGGTAATTACACCTGCGCTGACGGGTTCTGTGCTTCCGGGTATCACAAGAAAATCCGCTATAGAAATATGCCGTAAAAATGGTTATAAGGTAACGGAGAGAAAAATTTCTATTCAGGAGGTCGCCGACGCTTACGATGCCGGAAAGCTTGACGAGGTATTCGGAACAGGTACAGCGGCTGTTATTTCTCCGGTCGGACATCTGAAATGGAATGATAAGATCATGGAAATCAACGATAATAAGATCGGAAAAATTTCACAGATGCTCTATGATACTATGACCGGAATTCAGTGGGGAAAAATACCGGACGAATACGGCTGGATTGTAGAACTGAATTAAAACAGAATAAAGATAATCCGGGGTGCTTGCTGTCAAACAGGCTGAGAATAAACCCGTTAAACCTGAACGGATAATGCCGGCGAAGGGAGTATTGATTAAACAGCGTACTCCTTTTTTGCGGGTACGCTTTTTTAGGAGTGAAAAATTGAGAGTAGTAAATAAACAATTAAGACTATACGCTGTTACTGATTCTTCATGTCTGAAAAACGGAATAAGTCTTGCTGAAGCTGTCGAAGACGCTGTTAAAGGAGGCGCGACTATAGTTCAGCTCAGAGAAAAAAACAAGTCTTACGAGGAAATACTGGAAATGGCAAAGGATTTAAAGCTTGTCTGCCGGAAATACGGAGTTCCTCTTATAATAAATGATTCAATAAAAATTGCAGATCAGTCGGGCGCAGACGGCGTACATCTTGGCCTTGAAGACGGAGATCTGCTGTATGCAAGGCGGGTGCTGGGCGAAGACGCCGTTATAGGCGCAACGGCTCACAATTTGCATGAAGCGCAGGCGGCATGGGCGGCGGGAGCCGATTATCTTGGCTGCGGAGCAGTTTTTCAGTCTCCGACTAAAAAAAATACAACGCCTATTTCTTTGGAGGAGCTTAAAGAAATATGTATGAAGATACCTATCCCTGTCGTAGCTATAGGCGGAATTAATTATTTAAATATGATGCAGCTTAAAGATACGGGCATTGCCGGAGTAGCGGTTGTATCTTCATTGTTTGCACAGGATGATATCAGGACGTCAGCTATGACTTTAAAAAGTGTTGCAATGAAAGCATTGGAGAATGTATGATGAAGACAGTGCTTACTATCGCCGGCAGCGACAGCATAGGCGGCGCGGGTATTCAGGCTGATATAAAGGCAGTTTCAGCTAATGGCTGCTATGCAATGAGCGTTATAACCTCGGTTACTGCTCAGAACACTATGGGAGTCGACGGTATATTTGACATTCCGGCTGATTTTGTAGAAAAGCAGTTAAGGTCGGTTTTTAATGATATAAGACCTGACGCTGTCAAAATCGGAATGCTGTCGAGTCGGGATATTATAGATACCGTGGCTGGATTTCTTGAAAAGGAAAATGCTGAAAATATAGCGCTTGATACCGTTATGGTTTCTACCAGCGGACATCGTTTGATTTCAGAGGATTCCGTGGATTCTCTTATTGAGAAGCTGTTTCCTCTTGCTGATATTGTAACGCCCAATCTGCCTGAAGCGGAAGTATTAGCAGGAGTACCTATTGAAAGCAGGGAGCAGATGAAATCTGCTGCTGAAAAAATTTACGGAATGTGCAGAGGAAGCGTTCTTATTAAGGGCGGACATTTAACCGATTCCGCTGAAGATATTCTTTATAACGGTAATAGATTTTATTCTTTTGAAGCAGATAAGCTGGAAAATCCCAATACGCATGGCACAGGATGTACGCTTTCCTCAGCTATTGCCGCTAATCTGGCTCTCGGCAGGAGTATGGCTGAAAGCGTAAAGAATGCTAAGGATTATATAACCGGAGCTATAAGGTATGGTCTTGATCTTGGAAAGGGAAGGGGACCGCTTAATCATTTTTATAAAAACGGAGGTCGCTAAATGATTTATAAAACACAAATGGAAGCCGCAAAAAAAGGAATTATTACAAAGGAAATGGGTATTGTTTCGGATAAAGAAAATATTGAAGCGGAAAAGCTTCGTCAAAAGGTTGCAGAGGGCAGCGTCTGCATTCCCGCTAATGTAAATCATAAAGCGTTAAGTCCGGAGGGAATCGGTTCGGGACTTAGAACTAAAATAAACGTTAATCTTGGAATTTCCGGCGACTGCAAAAATTATGATATGGAAATGAAAAAGGTTCAGATGGCAATTGATTTCGGCTGTGAAGCCATAATGGACTTAAGTAACTACGGAAAAACAAATACTTTTCGTCAGGAACTTATCGGGATGTCGCCTGCAATGATCGGAACAGTTCCGATGTACGACGCTATCGGATACCTTGAAAAGGATCTGTTGGAAATAACCGCTAAGGATTTTCTTAAGGTTGTAGAAGCTCACGCTAAGGAGGGCGTCGACTTTCAGACTATTCATGCGGGAATAAATAAAAGAGCAATTGAGGCGTTTAAACGTCAGGGAAGGCTTACTAATATAGTTTCAAGAGGCGGTTCGCTTCTTTTTGCATGGATGGAAATGACCGGAAATGAAAATCCGTTTTATGAATATTATGACGAGGTATTAGATATATTAAGAGAATATGACGTAACTATAAGCCTTGGGGACGCACTAAGACCTGGATCCATTAATGACAGTACTGATGCCGGTCAGATTTCAGAGCTTATAGAGCTTGGCGCTTTAACTGAAAGAGCGTGGGCGAAGGATGTTCAGGTAATGGTTGAAGGTCCGGGCCATATGGCAATGAATGAAATTGCCGCAAATATGACCGTTCAGAAGCGTTTATGCCATAACGCGCCGTTTTATGTTCTCGGACCTCTTGTAACAGATATAGCGCCCGGCTACGATCATATAACCTCGGCTATAGGCGGGGCCATTGCCGCGGCAAACGGCGCCGACTTTTTATGCTATGTAACGCCGGCGGAGCATTTAAGATTGCCTGATGAAAGCGATGTAAGAGAGGGTATAGTAGCTTCAAAGATTGCCGCTCATGCCGCCGATATAGCTAAAGGTATTCCTAATGCCAGAGATATAGACAATAAAATGAGCGACGCCCGCAGAAGAGTAGATTGGGATGAAATGTTTAAATATGCTATAGATCCTGAAAAGGCAAAGGCATATTTTGAAAGCACTCCTCCGAAAGATAGGCATACATGCTCAATGTGCGGAAAGATGTGTGCAATGAGAACTACAAATATGATACTTGCGGGCGAAAAGGTTGAATTTTGCAGTGAGAAATAACTTTTGATTTAGTATTGAAAGCTGTCCTTGAAATTATAGGACAGCTTTGGTATTTTATAAATTTAGGGAGTTGGCGCTATGGTAATTTTGATTTCCGGAGCTACACATACGGGTAAAACAGCATTGGCTCAAAGAATGCTTGAAAAATACAAATTTCCTTATTTATCTGCGGATCATCTGAAAATGGGACTTATACGAAGCGGATATACAGATTTAACTCCGGAAGACGACGATAAATTAACACAATATTTATGGCCTGTTATTAAGGAAATAATCAAAACGGCGATAGAAAATAATCAGAATCTTATAATTGAGGGATGTTATATACCGTTTGACTGGCAAAGATATTTTGATACCGAATATCTTTATCATATTGACTTTTACTGTATAATAATGACAGAAAATTATATTGAAAACAATTATGATAACATAAACAAATATGCTTGTATTATTGAAAATCGTCTTGATCATGAGTTATGTACCAAAGAGTTTTTGCTGAATGAAAACAAAAAGAATCTTTTACTGTGCAAAAAATATAAATGTAAATATATTTTAATTGATAAAGAATATGAATGCGATATAAACTTAAATAAAATGAAATAAAAAGGGAGCGATATATAATCGCTCCCTTTTTTTAAATTATATTATTAACTGAATCTGTTATTGCCGTTTATTGACTGATCCTTTATTTTACTCCAGATATATCTGAGCTGCCATCCGTCATAATTAGTAATTTCCATAGAGTTTCCGGCCATCATTATAGTAGGCTCAGGGAATCCTCCGGGCGGAAAACCGTCGGATTCTCCCTCTCCGCCGTAAAAGTCAGTTATACCGAAACCGTGTCCCAGCTCGTGTTGGAATACGTGGATACCTGTTCCGTCTAACATATTTAAATAAGCGTTATCAGATAGCCGCTGTCCCCAGTCTCCTCCGCAGCCTCCTATATCAGGGAATCCCTGAGTTGCCCAAAGATACATATCAAACCGTTTATCAAGACCGCCGGGGTAATCAAAGCCTATATTTGTATCAAAATGATACATACGTGAAAGCTCGTCAGGCGCATTTGGAAGCCATACCGGTATTTCTTCCCTGCCATTGGTGGTATCATACTGGCTGTCGTAAGGAGTGCAATTTGTATAAATAATTTCGTCAGACTGTCTATCCAGTATTACGCTTTCGTCTATAACCGCCCATCCCACGACATTTACGTCAATGTGACCGTATTTCCAGTCGTCGTAACCGATCAGATAATCTGTCCATTCATTGACGGATTTCTCAATCATTTCCTCAAGCTGTATTCTTTGCTCAAGTGAAACCGTTTTATAAGACTGCCATCTTACTACATAGTTAAGTGTGCCGTTTCCTGCGTCTATCTGATCGAAAATCGTATTCCAGCGTTCAGTGGATTTTTCCGCTGTTATCCTGTTTTCCCATACCCAATCAAGGGCGTATTTATATTCCTCTGGCATGTCGCTCAAGTCTATCTGTTCGATTGTCGTGGTTATTGTTTCAGTTGTGGTGACATACGCAGTTGTTTCTGTAAATGACGTAGTTTGTGTAACAGGATCGCTTACAGCGGTAGTTGAAACCTCTGTTGTTATCGGCGGGGAAGTTGTAACAGGCGGCTCGGTTGTTTCCTCCTCTTCAATATCCTGTTCGCGTATTCCGAGTATAGTTCTGCGAAGGAGCATAAGATCAAAGGCGTCAACTGCTCCGTCGTTATTAATATCGGCGTAATACTCGTCGCCTTCTTCCAGAAACGCCTTGCCGGTAAGGCAATGACTAAGTGCGACTGCGTCGGCAACAGAAATAATATAATCTCTGTTTATATCGCCTTTAATTTTACGAATCTGTGCGTTTTCTTCGGCAGACGCGCCGCTTAGCAACGACGTTATGACTATTGCGGCTGATGTTATAGCGGCAATTTTATTTTTAAGTTTCATGGAAATTTTCTCCTCTTTTTTGTATAATTATATCATTATTTTATATATTTGTCAATAATTTTTATGTATTATTATTTTGTATATATAAACAAAAGCGCTTTCCATATGGAAAGCGCCTGATTTATTTATTAAATCTTTTTTATTCTATACCGCTGACAGTAAATTCGATTTCAATACTTTGATTTACAGAAGTGTCTGACGGAATAGCCTCGACCTTTGTTGTTGTCCATGTATCGGTCAGGTAAATTCTTGTTGAGCCTTCAATATTGGTATTTACCGATACCTTTGATAAATCAGCGGTTTCAAGCTCAGTATCGTCAACTTTAATGGATTTTACTTTAAAAGCAAGATCCTTAAAATCAGAAGATGAAAGGCCGTCAAATGCAAGTGCAAGGAATTCTATTGTATTAGAACCTTCAGCTAAAACGATTTTAGCGGTATAGGTTCCGTTTTCCTTTATTTCCGGGAGAACGCATTCAGATGAAAGGTTTGCATTTCCGTCATTCCAGAAAGAATTTGAACCTATTGAATAGAGCGGTATAGTCTTTGAATCCGCTGTTTTTGCAGGCTCTTCATAAGAATCTGTTTCATTGCCGCCGACAACTGCTTTAACGTTTGACAGAGCAAGATTTGCGGTTTCGTCCGACTGCCAGTATTTTACAATCTTTATAGATGTAATTGCAGTAGGATCAGTTATATTTTCAGGTACTTTGATCTCAAACTCATTAGAATCATTGTTAGAAAAGACAACATCGTAATCTGAACTGTACTCTCCGTTTACAATAAACTGTACCGCGCCGTTATATGCTATGTCGTCCTTATCAGAGACAACGGTAAACTTAATGGATTCTACATTATCTTCATTATCCGGGGCAATTTTAAATTCATAAGGCAATGAAATTGTTTCAGTAGTAGTAACTTCCTCAGTTGAAGGCTCGGTAACGTCGGTTACAATAGTAGTAACTACCTCGGTGGAAGGCTCGGTAACGTCGGTTATAGTAGTAGTAACTACCTCGGTGGAAGGCTCGGTAACGTCGGTTACAATAGTAGTAACTTCCTCAGTGGAAGGCTCGGTAACGTCGGTTACAATAGTAGTAACTTCCTCAGTGGAAGGCTCGGTAACGTCGGTTACAATAGTAGTAACTTCCTCAGTTGAAGGCTCGGTAACGTCGGTTACAGTAGTAGTAACTACCTCGGTGGAAGGCTCGGTAACGTCGGTTACAGTAGTAGTCGCTTCCTCGGTAGAAGGCTCTGTCGATTCTGTTGGATCGGTAGCCTCTGTCGGATCAGTTTCTTCAGGAATCTCAACAATATCCCTGATTGTAAGAACGGTCCTTTTAATAAGTATCTGATCAAAAATGTTTACAATTCCGTCGTCGTTCATATCCGCAATAACAAGCTCTTCCTCAGTCAGAGTTGATTTTCCGGCAAGATACTGAGATACGGCAACGATATCCGCAGATGAAACCTGTTTATCAAGGTTTATGTCGCCTTTAATAAACCCGCCGTTAATAACTGCCGCACCGGAAACGCCCAGCGCCGGAACTGATGTCATAAGTACGATTGCAGCAGACAAAGCAGATGCAATCTTCTTTTTTAAGTCCATACTTTACCTCTCATTCATTAAGTTTTAAAATTCGTATCAAAAGATAAGTCATACTTTATCTATATTAATAATTTTATCATTTCTATCAAAAAATGTCAATCTACGAAATAGATAATTTTTTCCATTTATTAAGTTGTTTTTTTATTTATAAAAAATAAGGACCTGTTTTTTTACAGGTCCTTGTTAATTTGTTGATTTTTTATCTGTTGTTCTGATTATTCTGCTGGTTCTGGCTGTTGGGGTTGTTCTGCTGATTCTGGCTGTTCTGCTGGTTCTGGTTATTCTTGTTGTTCTGCTGATTCTGACTGTTTTTCTGATTATTCATTTTAATCTCCATAGACCGCAGTTATAAAATATAGCTGTAAAGCGTTATTTTATGAATACGGTTCCGCTTTTTCAGCAAGCGGCGGCTGTATTTAACAACGGTATTAAACCGCATAAATATTATTACCGAATATTTAGAAAAAATTCAATTATGCATTTAATTTTGAGTTTGTTTTATTGACAAATTTATTTGCCGAAACAATAAATCTTTTGTGAGTTCCCTCGCCAATAATACCCTTTTCGTCCTCAGCTGTAACATGATATGTAATTTCTCGTCCATTCGACTGAATAACCTCTGCGTAAGCGGTAACTTTCATTCCGACTGGCGTTGCGGAAGTGTGAGTAATATTTAGCATGGTACCGACCGTTGTTTCATCATTTTCCAATGCTGCCGCTACAGCCTTTGACGCCGCATTTTCCATGAGGGCTGCCATCATCGGAGTTGCGAAGACTTCAAGGGATCCGCTGCCGATTGTAACGGCGAGGTTTTCTTTATTAACTTCAGTTTCTGCCGACGATTTCATTCCTGCTTTAATTTCTTTCATTTTTTATTCCTTTCACCTAAAATAAAGGACATCCGGATTTACGGACGCCCTGTTATTAATATCAGTCGTTTTCTGCCTCTTCCGCAGTTTTGCGTAATTCCTCAGGTATTGCATTAGAGGAAACTATATCTCCAAGTATTCTGTCATAAGTTAAAATATCAAGCTCTTCATCTCTTCCGACAGATGAATCATAATTTGTTGAGTAAATGGGAAGAGTGTCCATTTTATTATCCATTGCTTGAATAAAGCTATCCTTAGGAGCGTCTATAAGATCCATGATAACATAAGGCATATAAAAAGCGGAAAGCTTCTCTTCCGGAATGGTGCTGTAATCAAGCTCATAGTTGCTCCATAAAATGTACGGCTGCTCATAAAGCACGCTGCAATTGTCGCCGTTCATACCCAGTTGATCGTAAACGCTGTTTTCACCTTTAAGCGACGGATAATGATCTCCTATCATAAATACAATAGTCGGCTCGTCTATATCGGAAAGATTATTTATAAACGCTTCAAAATCTGTACCTGTTTTAGAAATCCACTGAAAATAATTGCCCATTTCGTCTTCCGGGTTTTCTCCCTGATCGTATGGCTGATGATTCTGCATTGTAGTTGTATGCAGGAAAAGCGGTTCGTCAGTTTCATTAATAAGCTTTTCAATCTGGTTGAATACAGTCTGATCGTCAATGTATGTTCCATAATAATTTATCGGAACCGTAAAGTCCTCGTCAAAAATAAGCTTATCGAATCCGAAATTAGCATATACTCTCTGTCTGCTATAAAACGATCCCATAAACGGGTGAACATAAGCGGTGGAGTAACCCCAGCTTTTATAATATGAAGCTATTGTAGGCTGAGCTCTGTCGAGCAGCAAACGCTGAGGCATATTAGGATCGTTTAAGGATCTTACGGGAAGTCCGAAATTAAGCTCAAATTCAGTTCTGACAGTCCAGCTTGCGTAAGTAGGAACAATTGCCGTTCCCTTATAGCCCTGATCGGCGACGCTGTCAAAGCCGTCGTATGTATCTCCGATATTTAAATCAAGCTGATCCTCAAATCGTCTGAAATCTGCGTACGCTTCAGACATTATCATAATAACATTCGGCTTTTTATTTTCAAAAGAAGTGTTTTCCGCGTCATCAATGTTTACGTTCATCATAGCGGCTACCGTATCGTCGTTGTAGTTTTCCGGTTCAGTTAAACGATTGGCAAGATTTTCTGAAGCAGTCTGGCAGAAAAATGCGAGAAAGCTGTTATTTTCAAATTTTTCATTGAGCTTGAAGGTGTTGTCGGCAGCCGTTGTATCAAGATCAAAAAGTGAATAAACAGGCTTGGATATTGCCGGTATTGTAACAACTGAAACGCATGCTCCTATGCATGCCAAGGCAGGAACGATACGCCTTGTAATTTTCAGCTTCATTTTAGGATTGAACCAGAAAACGGCGCCAAGATAAATAAGAACGATTAATACATATGCTATCAGAACGGGCGTTATTTTTATATAAGCGAAGGATGTAAGGCTTTTTACGCTCTTAACAAGCTTCATATCAGTCATAATAAGATGGTTGCCGTTCGTATTGAATTTAAAAAGCTCCGTTATACTAAGCGCCATATAGATAAACGACTGAATAGCTGCGGCAATCCAGCCTTTTTTAAAAAGCAGCATAAGTCCATAGAATATCAGCGATGCGATAAGTATATTAAATAGCATTACCGACGGTCTTTCAGCGACGAAAAGTATAAATTTAGCGGGCTTTTTCGCCTGATTTATTTCTGCCATACAAACTATAAAAACGGGAAATAAAACTGTAAGCAGCAGATTGGTCATCTTATATTTCCGGGAGTTTTCATTGCGTCTGCCGTTAAAGCTATTTATTCTTTCTTTTACGGCAATAAGTTTTTCTTTCATTTGATCCCTCATTCTTTCTTTTCAGTATTAAAAAATATTATTTTTTATTTCTGAATCCATTTTATAATATATCACATGAAATAATAAACTTCAATATTATTTTTTCTTTTTTCACCTACTTTTTAAACAGTTCTACTCTTTAAATAAACTTTACATTTATTTAATCTTTGTTTTTGGCGGAATTAACAACAGTATTATTTTTTCAGCATTCCTTCATCTGCGGCGCTGTCGATAATACTCATTATATAATTATATAATTCGTCAGAGCCTTCTTTTGTGCACAGATTTCTGTTTCTAACCTGTTCCCGGCTTACGCCGTGATTTATCCATGAAACTCCTCCCTTAGAATAATTAAGCAATATAGGCTGAAGTCGGTCGAGAACGCAGGCGAATTTTGATTCGGGTGTTTTCATATCCTCGAATTCCCGCCAAAGTCCTATCAGTTCCTCATACTGATCTTCGGGAAGCATTCCGAAGATTCTCTCTGCGGCTTTGGATTCTCTGTCAGGTTTTGTTTTGTATCCCTCCTCGTCATAGCAGTAAGTATCGCCCGCGTCTATTTCTACGATATCATGGATAAGCGTCATTTTCATCGTTTTAAGTATATCAATATTTTCGTTTGAATATTCTGCCAGAAGAAAAGCAAGCATTCCCAAATGCCAGCTATGCTCCGCGTCGTTTTCCGCCCTATCCTCATTAATAAGCAGAGTCTGACGTTTTATTGCCTTTAACTTGTCTATTTCCTTTATAAATTCGATCTGTTTTTTAAGTCTTTCATTAAGCATTACAATTCTCCTGTCATATATATTAAATAATAAATCCGCCGTTTACGCCTATTATCTGTCCGGTGATAAACGAGGCGGCATCTGAAACCAGAAACGCCGCTGTCTGTGCGATGTCCTCGGCGGCGCCTATTCGCTGAAGCGGCGTATTCTCCTTTAGGACGCTGATATCTTCACTGTCGTAGTGTGCGTTCATATCAGTATCAATCACTCCGGGCGCGATGCAGTTTACGTTTATTCCAGAAGGGCCTACTTCTTTGGCAAGAGCCTTTGTAAATCCGATTACCGCCGCTTTTGTTGCAGAGTAATGTACCTCGCATGAAGCGCCGGATTGTCCCCACATGGAAGATATATTGACGATTTTACCTGATTTTGCTCTTATCATATAGGGAAGAACGCAGCGTGAAGCGTTAAAAACGCCTTTTATATTTATATCGATAAGTTTCTGCTCCTGCTTTGGCGTTATATCCGTAAAAAGTCCTGTTACAGATATTCCGGCATTATTGACCAGAACGTCTATACCGCCGAATTTATTATAGACCTGGTCGGTCATTTCCTTAACGGACGTGAGGTCGGAAACGTCGGCGCATATAGCCTCTCCGCCGGTCAGCTTTGCCAAGTCCTCCGCTTCTGCCCTGCTTTCAAGGTAATTTATTATTGGAATATATCCGTCTTCGGCAAGCCTGATTGCCAAAGCCCTTCCGATTCCTCTTGACCCTCCGGTAATTATCGCGGCTTTTTTCATATTGATCTTTCCTTTAACTATAGATTTTATATCATTAAAGCAATATATACTATCTATAATATCAATATTATTATAAAAAATCAACTGCCTGTTGAAGAAAAAAGAAAAATATGATATAATTAAATAGCATTATCTATGAATCAGGATGAAAGGAGGTACCAATGGAACAGGAAAAAATCGACCGTATAAATTATCTTGCCCGAAAATCAAGAGAAACGGTTCTGTCACCTGAGGAGAAGCTTGAGCAGGAGGCTCTCAGGACAGAATACCGTAAAAGCATAATTTGCAGTCTTGAGGCGCAGCTTGACAACACGTTTATACTACAGCCGGACGGCTCTAAGAAAAAGGTTTGTAAAACGGAGGTAAAAGAAAATGGAAAATAACAAACAGCAGAAAAATACCGCGTTAATTCGCATAATATTATGTGTAGTCGTAATGATAATTCTTTTTCTCGGTATCTTTAAAATAGTATCGAGAAAGATTACTTTGCCCGTTTCATCTGTGCTTCTTATTGCCGTAGCAATTTGGAACGGAATTGAATATTTCAAATCCGGCAAGAAAAAAACTGCTGCGGTTACTTTTATAATGGCGGCAGTTCTTCTGGCTCTTTTGGCAGGATATTTTATATCGCTGGCCATATAATGTGAACGTGCAAAGGGGTAGTACATGGCTCTATCGTTACTTATTGCGTCTTCTGTAATTCTGATTTGCGTAATTTTCAATAAAATTTCCGGTAAACTGGGAGTCCCCGTTCTTCTTGCTTTTATTTTGCTTGGGATGACCTTCGGCTCGGACGGAATATTTAAAATTCCTTTTGCCGATTTTCCTTTTGCGGAAAAAATATGTTCAATAGCTCTTATTTTTATTATGTTCTACGGAGGCTTTGGCACACGCTGGAGCGAGGCAAAGCCCGTAGCTGTAAAATCTGTGCTTTTGTCCACGGTCGGAGTAGCGGCAACCGCGGGGATAACAGGATTATTTTGCAGGTTTGCCTTAGGTATGGACTGGCTCGAAAGTATGCTGATCGGCTCGGTTATAAGCTCTACCGACGCAGCCTCGGTTTTTTCGATACTGCGTTCAAAAAAGCTGGGTCTTAAGGAAAATACCGCTTCTCTGCTTGAAATGGAAAGCGGAAGCAACGATCCTTGTTCATATATGCTTACGGCAATCATGATTTCCGCAATGAATTCAAGCGTCAGCGGACTTGAGATACTTTATCTTATATTTGCACAATTTGTTTATGGAATAGTCATCGGCGTCGTTATAGCTCTGGGAGCAAGGTTTGTGCTTACGCATTTTAAATTCTCAACAGAAGGATTTGACGCCGTTTTTGTTCTTGGCGTCGCAGTGCTTTCATATGCGCTGCCGTCTGTTATAAGCGGAAACGGATATTTGAGCGCTTATATTGTAGGAATTATTCTGGGAAATTCCGATATAAAGAATAAGCAGTCGATGGTTCATTTCTTTGACGGACTGACAGGCCTTATGCAGATGCTTATATTTTTCCTTTTGGGGCTGCTTTCTTTTCCTTCCTCGCTTCCTCAGGTATTTCCGGCGGCTCTTGCAATTGCTTTGTTTCTTACCTTTGTCGCAAGACCGGCGGCAGTTTTTGCAATACTTACCCCTCTTAAATGCAGTATACCTCAGCAGCTTCTTGTTTCGTGGTCCGGTCTCCGCGGCGCGGCGTCTATTGTTTTTGCAATCATGGCCTCAGTTAATGTCGATTCGCTTACCGACGACATTTTTCATATAGTATTTTGCATCGTTCTTATATCTATAACATGTCAGGGTACTCTTATACCGTTTATGTCTAAAAAGCTGGGCATGATAGATAAAAACGAAAATGTTCTAAAAACCTTCAACGACTATGCCGAAGAGCTGGACGTTCAGTTTATCAAGCTGACGATAACAGGCGACGAGCACCCGTGGCTTAATAAAAGAATCAGAGAATTATCTATTCCCTGGGATCTGCTGTTCGTACTGATTATCAGAAACGGTGAACGTATTATACCAAACGGGAAGACTGTTCTTCGTGAGGACGATATCGTCGTCGTAAGCGCCCCTGTTTATCAGGGAAGCGGAGCAGTTCAATTTGCCGAGCAGAAAATACATACCGGAAGCAGATGGATCGGGAAAAAAATTTCGGAATTTTCAGCTGAATCTGACGCTTTTGTAATATTGATCAAACGCGGCTCCGAGGTTGTAATTCCGAGAGGTCCTACCGATATTGCGGAAAACGACGTGCTTGTTATACATGTTCCGGATTCGGAAAACAGCATATAGCTATAAGAAGGATCGCTGATAATGATATGCGCCTCCAAAAGTCGGACGCTTTTGGAGGCGCATATTTTTTATACTGATTCCTCTGATTTAGTTTTGCTTTTTCTGAATTTATATTTTATAAATCCAATTAATGAATCATGATATTTTTCACAGCATTCTGAAAATCCGAACGCGGCTATTGGTATAAACAGCGTAAAATATGTAACGTTATACTGCGGCATAGCTTCGAAAAACAGGTGATAGAGAAATCCTCCGATGAAGATTAAAGGAAGAACGGCTATAAAGCTATTGCGTCTGATATTTCGACGTTTCAGAATAACGAGCATTCCCGCCGAAGCGAAAAGAAATATGAACGACTGATAGAAATTCGCGTAGTTTTCCGTAAGTATTCCCGCATTTCCGGAATACATGCTTTTTACAAAGCTGCCGGGTTCTTCTCTTGCCCCTCTGGTAGAGCTTACCCATATAGACATATAAAGAGGATCGTTCCATTGACTAAGCGTCTTAGTGGCAAAAAAGTTCGCTCGTTCCGCCGGAGAGGAAATCAGCTTTGAGATACGTTTTTTTATATCTCTTATTCCGCTGTCTGCCGCGGCCTTTTCATCTTTGTTCATGGAATTGTATCTTATTACAGTGTATTCCGGATTATACCATCCCGGACGGTTGGGATCTGACGTTTCCTGAAGCCCCATATCAAGCCATAGTATCTTTGGAACTCCTCCTCCCAGTGAAACGTCTGCTCTTTGCTCATATTGAAAAATTATCAGCTGATTAAGTCCTATTCCCATTATAACTGATATCAGGATAGCGGTAATATTGGCAAGCTTATGAGTTTTAAGAAAATCAAGAATGAGGATTATGCAGATCGCAGTTAAAATAATAAGACTGTTTGATTTGCATATGATTCCCGCTGAAATAAAAACGGCTGAAAATATGATGAATCGCTTTTTACGGTTTTTCAAATAAACGCAAGTGAATACCATTGCCCATAGGGATAAGGAAAAGCCGAGAAGATTGCCGTAATGAAAGGTTGTAAATAATATAGGCTGAATGCAGCCGAATAGAAATAGAATGGTGAAATTTACAGTTTTTCTTTTTTTGAAAATAAGTATTGCGAAAGTTATTAAAGACGCGGATATTCCTACGGACGCAAGAATATTTAAAAGCTGAAGAATAAAATATGCGTTATCACCGAAAATTCGTATTATTATTTCTCCGACGAATGCATAGCCGAGCTGAAACGGATAATCATAAAAATAATCGTTTTCAGGCATGAGCGGAGTGTAATCGTTAATGGCAAATTGCTGAGATCCTGAAAGAATATTGTATGAATCGTGAGCAGGAGACGTTTTGGTGAGAAGATTCCAGATAAGTCCTAATAAAAATGTATAGACGAGAAGCGCGGCGCCGAAAATCTTCGGGTTTATTTTATCCATGAGCCTCTGTAGGAAAAGAATTCCGCAGATAAATGCAATTGAAATAACCGCCGCGTTTATATAAAAATTATCATGCATCATTATGACTGTCGACGGATCATCAGGAGCATTATAAATACTTGTAGTATAAAGCAGGCTCTGAAAAGTTAGATAAATAAATATCAGAAAGCATAATACAAGAATTATCCATTGCCCTGACCTATATATTATTTTACCTGCAGAATCTATTTTTTTCAAGGCGAGAGAATTTTGCTTGATTTTCATAATCTCATTCCTTTTACAATTTTTAAGATTATTATATTACTAATTACATAAAAAGTCAAGAAAAATTTTAATTTAATGGTAATACTTGCAAGATAGAAAAAGTGTAAAATATTGTATGATTTTTTCAAAAAACACTTGACATATAAGCGAAAATTTGTTATAATAGCAATAGATTAGGTTACGATTTTCAAGGATTTGTTTTTATGCGCTATTCAAAGCAAAGAGAGCTTATAATGGAGGCCGTTTTTAAAAACAGGGTTCATCCTACAGCGGAATATGTTTATAAGCTTTTAAAAAAAGATCATCCCGAATTGAGCTTGGGGACTGTTTACAGAAATCTGAATTACTTGGCTGAAAATAATATGCTAAAAAAAATAAATGTTCCGGGCGGGTCTGACCGCTTTGACGGAACGTTGACAAGACATCAGCATTTGATCTGCCGTAAGTGCGGCAAGGTATTTGATGTTGATATCAGCGAGCTGTCGTCTGTAAAGGATAAACTCAAGGAAAGTATTGATTTTGAAATAGATATTGATACTTTGGTAATGGAAGGCGTTTGCGGGGTATGTGCCGATAAATAACAAAAACAGAATATGGATACTTGAAATGCAAATTTACGGTATCTTCATTGTTCTTTTCTTTCTCTATACCACATTAACAAAAAAGCGCCTTATATAAGGCGCTTTTTTGTTAATGTAAGTTAAAAAGGAGCTCCGATGGAAATAAAATCTGCTATCAGAAGGATTCTGAATTCTACTGCTGAAAGCATATATCTTTTGAAATATAAAAAAAATATAAAATCAGGAACTGTTTACAGCGACAATGACAGAATAAATATTCCCTGCCGCTTAAAAAGAATAAGATCTTATGCGAATGCACAGTATATAGTATCGGATGGTTCTCTGCCTGATAGGTTTATTAAAAAAAGAGGACAGATTATAATACTTATCTGTGAGTTTTCGCCGGACGTTTTTTTCGGAAGATATCAGAGACTGCTGTCATATGCCGATTATCTTCTTTTTTCAGAAAATGCCGACGTATCAGGTTTTTTAAAAGAATTTAATGTAAACGGCATTTTTTCAGGAGAAATCCTTATCGGCTATAACCGTGACGTTATATCTGAAATAGCGGAACGCGAACCTTTAATGAAAAAGGACGTTGTCATTAAAAAAAGGGTTCTTATATATACCGGTTCTTTGGCACAGAACGGTCTTACAACGTCTCTGTTGAATCTGCTTTCAAATCTTGACGGCGATTCGGATTATATTCTCACATATCGGGAAAATTCTATCAGAAAAAATCCTGAAAGACTAAATAAGCTTCCTGATAGATTTCGTAAAGCTCCAATAGCAGGAGAATTCTGTATGTCTGTTTCAGAGCTCATTTGTTATTGCTTATACTTTAAGCTTGATATTTCATCAGGCGTTATTATAAAACGGCTTGAGAAATTTTTCAGGCGTGAATGGAAAAGGCTTTTCGGAGAATTTAATGTCAGTACCGCCGTCCAGTTTACAGGATATGAATACGGTATAATAAATCTGTTTGAACAATTTGACGGTAACAGGATTATATTTGTCCATAATGATATGGTCTCGGAAATAAAGCAGAGAAATAATCAGCATTTGCCTACGCTTAAAAACGCTTACTGTAATTATGATACTGTTGCGCTGGTTACCGAGGATATGAGGGAGAGCGCACGCCGGATAAGCGGGGGCGGCGGAAATATGGTTGTAGTTCCGAATTGTCATGATTATAAAACTGTTTTAAAAAAATCAAAAATGCCTGTTGAATTTCAACCGAAAACAGATTCTACCATATCTCTTGGCGAGCTATTGGAATTATTGAATTCAGATACTGAAAAATTTATAACTATCGGAAGATTTTCTCCTGAAAAATCACATATGCGCCTAATTGACGCGTTTAAAGAGTATTGCGTCGAATATCCCGATACTAACGCATGCCTTATAATTATAGGAGGCAGGGGGGAGCTTTACAGTCAAACTGTTGAATATGCACGGAAATCAGGTGGAAATATTATACTAATACGTTCAATGGAAAACCCTATGCCTGTTTTAAAAAAATGTGATCTGTTTATTCTGCCGTCAGAATATGAGGGGCTGGGGCTTGTTATTTTAGAAGCCGATTCGCTCGGGTTACCGGTGGTTGCTACAGATATACCCGGTCCTCGCAGTTTTATGAGAAAATACGGAGGAGTTTTAATTGACGACAGCAAAGAGGGGATCATTTCCGGTATGAAGCTTTTTCGGGAAGGCAAAATTAAAACAATGAATGTTGATTATGAAGAATACAATCGCTATGCTTGCGAATGCTTTAAAAAAATTTTATGAGGGTGATATTTATGAAGAGGACGATTAAGCTTCTGATCTCTCTTTCACTGTCACTTTTGCTGATACAGCCATCGGGCTACGGAGCGTCGGCACAATTCAGCGACAAGGGTAAGCATTGGTATTATTCCGATGATTTATCCTTTAAATACTGGGGATTGACAGACGTCAACGAATACGGAATGCCGGTAAGTCAGGAGGCTCTTGAAAGCATAAGCTTTAACGGAGCGGCCCCTTGCAGCGTATATAAGACAGGTCAGGAAGATTATGTAATAACGGTTTATGTAAATCAGGTTCCTACTGATATTAATGTTAAAATCGGATTAAGAGGCGATTCAACCGGCGATGGAACAACAGATCTTTATGACGCCATATTGATTTCACGGTATCTGATAAATACCTATTCATTCGGCGGAGGGTTCCGCGAGTTTGCTGCGGATTACAATCTCGACGGAGTTGTGGATCTTTACGACGCAGTTGACATTAGTAAAATGTTAATTCAGAATTCCATAGAAAACGAGTTGGCTGAAAGACAGAAAAAGGAGGAATATGTAAACAGAGTTTTTGAACTTGTAAACAAGGAGAGAATTTCACGGGGATTAAAGGCCTTGACGCTTGATAATTCCTTGTGCAACGCCGCGCAAAAAAGGGCGACTGAAATATCTTCAAATATGTCTCATACCAGACCTGACGGAAAAGAATGCTTTACCGTTTTGAAAGAGATGAATATCTCTTATAATTATGCCGGAGAAAATATAGGCGGAGGATATTCTTCTCCTGAGGCGGTTGTAAAAGGCTGGATGAATTCAGAGGGACATCGTGATAATATACTCGATCCTTATTTTACAAAAATGGGCGTCGGATATTATGAAAAGTCTGATACGCAGTATCAGTATTACTGGACTCAGTTTTTTATACAGGATTAGTTACGGAGCGTTTAAATGATTTTAACTATTGATATAGGAAATATAAATGTTGTAGTAGGATGCAGCAAAGACGATAAATTTATATTTGTCGAGCGATTTTCAACTCAAACGAGCAGAACGCCGTTGGAATATGCCATATTAATTAAAAATATTTTTGAAATACACGGTATTGAAAAAAGTTTGATTCATGGCGGAATAATAGCCTCGGTGGTTCCGTCGGTAACGTCAATCGTCAAAGAAGCGGCTGAAAAAATCATATCGAATAGGATGATGGTAGTAGGACCCGGAATTAAAACCGGTCTTAGCATAATTATTGATAATCCGGCTCAGTTAGGGGCGGATCTTGTTGCCGGAGCTGTAGCGGGGATTGCTTATTACGGCGCTCCGCTTATTATATTTGATTTCAGTGCGGCTACGGCTGTTTCGGTTATAGATCAAAACAGGAATTATATAGGCGGTATGATATTGACCGGCGTTACTACTGCTTTAGAAGCGTTAATAGAAAAAACCTCCTTGCTGCAGAGAATTGCCGTTGAACCGCCCAGAAAAATCATAGGCAGCAATACAGCTGAATGTATGAAAAGCGGTGCGGTTTATGGTACGGCCGCTTCGGTAGACGGGCTGATAGACAGGCTTGAGGAAGAAATAGGATGCGGGGCGAACGTTGTCGCTACCGGCTTGCTGGCTGATAAGATAATTCCCTATTGTCGCAGAAAAATTATTTTGGATAATGAGCTCTTGCTGAAGGGACTTGTTCTTATATATAATAAAAATAGGACGATATAAAACGAAAAAACACACGGTTTGAAATCCGTGTGTTTTTTTATATTATTTAGTTAAGTGAATCAGTTAAACTACCGAACGGGACGCTATGCTCTTTTATTTTATAATATCGTAAGTTCTTACGGGGACGATTGTTTTCAGCGTTTCAAACGGCATTTCAATCTGACATCCTAATTTACCGCCGCTGAAATAAATTGAACTGAATTTTTCTGCGGTTATATGTGCGACGGTGGTAAACTGTTTTTTCATACCGATCGGTGAACAGCCGCCGTGTATATAACCTGTAAGCGAAAACAGATCTTTTGATTTTATCATTTCAATAGATTTTTCTGCTACAGCTTTTGCGGCCTTTTTTAAATCAAGCTCTTGGCATACGGGTACCATAAAAACATAATTTTTATTGCTATTTCCAACGGTTACAAGCGTTTTGAATACTCTTTCCGGATCTTCCTTTAAAAATGCGGCAACTTCGGCTCCGTTTACTGTTTCCGGATTATAAAAATGATAATTATATTTTAATTTTTTTCTCTCAATAATTCTTATGACATTAGTTTTTTCCATGCAGATCGTCCTTTCATAACATTATAATATCATATTTTCTACAAGAAATCAATAAAACCGCTTGACAAAAGCTCCGGTTAGTGTTATTATAATGATATCAGAATGATATCATTATAATAACGTCTGGAGGATGAAATTATGGAAACGAAACAAATGATAACTGAAGAAAAGGTTTTAAAAGCCAAAAGCGGATGGTCCATGCTGTTTCTTAGCATTATTCTTTATCTGGCTTTTATTGGAGGTCTTATAGGAGGTATTTTTCTTTGTACAGTTAATAAAGCGTTTGCGGGAACAGCCTTAATAATATTAGGAAGTATCGCGTTTATCGCCGCTATAATTATAGACTGCGGATTTAAGGTAATGAAGCCTAACGAAGCGTTGGTGTTGACTTTTTTCGGTAAGTATGTGGGTACGCTTAAAAATGACGGCTTTTTCTTTGTGAATCCTTTTTGTACCGCTGTAAGTCCTAAATATGATAATGCTGTAAATGCGGCTAACGAATCTGCCAAGAATAATAACGATATTAAAATAGCCGTTGTAGGAATCAGTAAGAAAATATCGCTTAAGGCTATGACATTAAGAAATGAGAAGCAGAAAATAAACGATGTTCTTGGAAATCCTATTGAAATCGGTATAAACGTCATATGGAATGTTGAAAACACGGCAATGGCGGTTTTTAATGTTGATAATTATGAAGATTTTCTGTCTGCACAGGCGGATACTGCATTAAGAAATATTGTCAGACTTTATCCTTACGATGTTTCGGATGAAGGCGAGGAAAAATCCCTCAGGGGATCGAGTCAGGAAATTGCCGACTGCCTGAGAACGGAACTGCAGGGCAAAGTAAGGATAGCGGGAATTAATATTGACGAGGTAAGAATTACTCACCTTGCATATGCGCCTGAAATAGCGGCTGCTATGCTTCAGCGCCAGCAGGCGACCGCTATAATAGAAGCAAGACAGAAAATAGTCGAGGGAGCTGTAGGAATGGTTGATATGGCTCTCAAGAATCTGGCTGAAAATAATGTTTGCGATCTTGATGATGAAAGAAAAGCTCAGATGGTCTCAAATCTACTTGTGGTACTCTGCGGAAATAAAGATGCACAGCCGATAGTGAACAGCGGATCGATATACTGATAAAATGGAGGGATAATCTTGGCGGAAAAAAAGGATTCGAAAAAACAGATTGTGTTGAGATTGTCCCCAAAATTGTGGGCTGAGCTTGCGGATTGGGCGGAGGACGATTTTCGATCAATCAATGGTCAAATAGAATTTCTGCTTACGGAATGTGTAAAGAAGCGCAAAAAAGGGAAAAGAGAAAATGCGGACGGTTAGACCGTCCGCATTTTTAATTCAGATCATAGTATACGCCGTCAAGCTCTATTGCTTTAATCAAGCTAATATCAATGGAATCTTTGAATATACCTGTATAAATAATACAGTCATAGTCAAGCGCCGGATTGCCAACATGCGTCATCATAGATTGACATTTTACCATATTTTCATTGTCCGTTAAAAGCATATTATATATTGAACCGTCTTTCAAGATGAGATTCAGAGAATCTAATTCTTCATAATGAACTATTTTCTGATAATAACCTCCGGAGGCGGTTTTTCCGAATTCTATCATTCCTAAATCTTTGCCGTATATAAGAGCGCTAATAGGCGAAAGCTTGATCCCAAGCGGTTTATAGTATTTATCGGGCGCTTGACTGCTGTCAATTTTTATGTCAACGGTTCTTAAAGACTCGGAAACGTCAATTATAACCTTATTTTCCCATTTATTGCAAAGCGGATAAGAAAGCTGTATAGATTCAGTTCCGAAATTTTCACCCGAAGCATGATACATAACCTTGAAAACATGAATTTTTTCACTTCGATATTTTTCGATTTCCTCAAAGCCGTAAGAAAAATTAACACCGTAAAGAGAACCATTATTATCTTTGATTAACGGATTAAGCTTTAAAGGATTAAGCTTTTGAACGGCATGCAGATTATCAAGCCATATTCGTCCTTTTTCATCAAGCGCTGTATATTCAACTATTGCGTATGCGCTGATTTTATCTGAAAGAACCTCTTTTACTGACATTTTAACATGATCGTTACCATCAGTATAAATATCATTTAAAACTTTGTCTCCAACTATATTATCGCTGTTAAAAATTCCATAAAATGTATTTTTTATTTCATCGGCAAAAACGGCTGTGGAAAATATTACACAAATCAAAGCTGCAATTAAGCCATATTTAAATCGAAATATCTTTCTTTTTTGGTTTGCTTCGGAAAAAGCATTTTCAAGCATCTGTTTTTTCTGAACATCTGTTGGTCTGATATGATCCATCACCTCGATATATTTTTTCATATTCTGTACCTCCTATCAGTTTCATAAGTTTCTTTTTTCCGTAAAAAAGACGTGAGCGGATTGTCGACTCATTAGTATTTACTATCTTTGAAATTTCTTTTAGGGAATACCTTTCATAATAATGAAGATACAGTATTATTCTGTATTTTTCGGGAAGTGACAATATAATTTCGAGTAATTCAGTGTTTTCTGTATTATCCCAGTAACCCTGTTCCGGAAGATTGCTTATATCAAGTCTGGGATGTCGAAGTGAAAAACGCAGTATACTTTTGCAATGGTTGCAAGCCGTTATTATAAGCCATGCTTTTTCTTGTTTCTGCGACTGAAAAATAGGTTTGTTTTTCATTAGCTTTACAAATACTGCTGATACCGCGTCTTCACAGTCATGAATATTTTTCAGATATGAAAAGCAAATTCCATAAATATCGTCGACATTACGTTCATATATTTCTTTTATATATTCAGTACTGTAATCATCCGTCATGCTTTCATCACCGCCTTTTCTGTATATAAAACGCGTTAACTTATTAAAACGTTGAAAAAAACGCTGCCAGATAAAATTTTATCTGACAGCGTTTCTATATTTAAATAAATTATTCAATCGAATTGATAAACATATCGTAAATTCTGCGTATGGCCTCGTTAAAATCCTCTTCACCGATACCGATAATTATATTAAGCTCACTGGAGCCCTGATCGATCATTTTTACATTTATTCTGGCGTGAGCCATAGAGGCAAAAATCCTTGCAGCCGTACCTCTTGTGCGCCTCATGCCTCTGCCCACTACGGCAAGCATGGCAATTCCCTTTTCAAGCTCAATATGATCCGGAGAAACGGCCTTTCTGATTTTTGAAATGACCTCGTCCTCCTTACCCTCAATATTGCTGTAAGGAAAGATAAGAGAAAGAGTGTCGATTCCTGATGGCATATGTTCTATCGATATATTGAAATCTTCAAGAATGCTTAGTACCTTACGGCAGAAGCCAAGCTCGCTATTCATCATGGCTTTTTCAATGTTTATAGCTGCAAAGCCTTTTTTTCCTGCAATTCCCGTTATTGTATATTTGTTCAGCTCGTCGTCGGAAACGTCTGAAACTATCATTGTTCCCGCGTCCTCAGGACGATTGGTATTTTTGATATTTATAGGAATTCCGGCTGTTCTAACGGGAAAAATCGCGTCCTCATGAAGGACTGTCGCTCCCATATATGAAAGCTCTCTCAATTCTTTATAAGTAATAACGCTTATAGACTTAGGACTGTCAACAATTCTCGGATCGGATACTAAAAATCCCGAAACGTCCGTCCAGTTTTCATATACCTCCGCCTTTACAGCACTCGCTATGATAGAGCCTGTAACGTCCGATCCGCCTCTTGAAAAGGTGCGTACATTCCCTTTTTCATCAGCTCCGTAAAAGCCCGGAATAACCGCCGCTTTTACACGCTCAAGCCTTGAGCGGAGCTTAGGCTGCGTTTTGTCGTTATTGAATGAACCGTCAGAGTTAAAAACGATTACATCGGCGGCGTCGATAAATTCGAAGCCAAGAAGATTTGCAATGATAATACCGTTTAAATATTCGCCGCGGCTTGCGGAATATTCGCTTCCTGCCTTAGCCGCAATATTTTTCTTTATTGTATCAAATTCGTTTTCAAGAGAGAGATTTATACCGAGCTCTTTAATGATATCGTTATAACGGTCGGCTATTGACTGAAATGCATTGTCGATGCTTTTATTTTCCATTGCAAGCTTATTGCAGTTATAAAGCATATCCGTAACCTTTACGTCCTCTGAGTACCGCTTGCCCGGAGCCGACGGCACCACAAATCTGCGGGTATTGTCGCTTTTTATAATATTTGCGGCCTTTGTTATCTGTTTTGCGTCCGCAAGACTGCTCCCGCCGAATTTTACAACTTTGACGTTCATATATTTCTCCTTATAACTATAATTCTCATACTTTAATAGTATATTGTATTTGTTTAAAAAAATCAAGTGTAATAGATTACAAATTATTCCTTATATATGTGTGTACTTTTGGTAAATACGCTTGTTTGCCACAGGCGTACAATTGGCGATACGGTAAAATATGTATAATGTAATATAAATTAAACAGATGGTTTTTCTATTCCAAAAAAAATAGCTATGCAAAAAATGCATAGCTTGAAAAGATAAAGATATAGAGGGGGAATTAAGGATCAGTATTAAAGAACTTTTTTAAAGCTCTTCCTTATCCATGTATGCATTATATCAAAGAATTCTTAAAATAATCTTAAAGCTTATTTAATGCTCATTATCGCTGTTTCGAGTGCGATTTCCATCATGTCGGTAAAGCTTGTTCTGCGTTCCTCGGAAGTTGTGGAAAGATTTTTAAGCGGGCAGTCTGAAACGGTCAGAATACAAAGCGCTTTTTTACCGAATCTTGCGGCGTTCATGTAAAGAGCCGCAGATTCCATTTCAACTCCCAGGACATTCATTTTCTGCCATTTTGCAAGAGAGCTGCCGTCGTCATAAAAGGTATCGCTGGAAAGTACATTGCCGACATGATAAGACGCCCCCTTTTGTTCAGCGGCTTTAACCGCATTGCTGAGAAGACTGTAAGAAGCGGTCGGCGCATATGTTCCGGGCAGTCTGAACTGCGCTGCAAAGTTTGAATTTGTGCAGGCGCCCATTGCAATTATAATGTCGCGCAGTCTGATATTTTCAGCGATTCCGCCGGCGGTTCCGACTCTTATGATGTTGTCGACTTCATATTCTGTGTAAAGCTCATGGGAATAAATTCCGATAGAAGGAATCCCCATTCCGCTTCCCTGAACTGATATTTCAGTCCCCTTATATTTTCCGGTAAATCCCAGCATTCCTCTGACGTTGTTGTAGCATACGGGATTATCAAGATATGTTTTGGCAATATATTCTGCCCTCAGCGGATCTCCGGGCATTAGTACGGTTTTGGCTATCGCGCCTTTCTCTGCGCTGTTATGCGGTGTCGGCATTGATTTCTACTTCCTTTCCGATTTATATACTTTATATTATATCATGAGTAAAAATCCATGTAAAGATTAAATTTGAAAATATAACAATTTAATGCTATAATATAAAAAGTTATACCGTTTATTGGTGATATTTTCATAAAAATATAAATATATTTTGTACACTTTACCATATTTTAAGTTTATGTGCAGCAATTCATACGATTTAAAACACTTATATTATGAATCGGTTCAAAGGGGGATTTTATAATGCATGATTTCAGAACAGACGCCGAGCTTGCCGGAAGGGGAGACACCGCAGCGTTTTCAAGGCTTTATTCTCTTGTGTATAAGGATATGTACCGAACGGCCTTATATAATCTTAGAAATACCCACGACGCTGCTGACGCGGTAAGCGACGCGGTTGCGGACGCATTCGAAAATATAGGAAGACTGAAAAACGCCGAGGCATTCAAGGCGTGGATTATGAAAATACTTTTTGCCAAAATAAAAAAACGGCAAAGAGAATATATGAACTCAGGAGCAGAGATAAGTCCGGAGAGCTTATATGTCGGAGAGTTTGATTTTGAAAGCTCGGAGCTGAGGGAAGCCGTTTGTCTGCTTGACGATGAATCAAGGGCAATTCTGTCTCTTTCGGTTCTGGGAGGTTACAAGAGTATGGAAATAGCGGAAATAAGCGGAATTAAGGCGTCTACGGTACGTTCAAAGCTTTCGCGAATCAAAGAAAAGCTACGTCTAAGTCTTTGTGAATGAAAGGAGAAGATATTATGAGTGATAATAGCAACGACAAAAGAATAAAACAGATCCTTGAAAATTGCAGTATTCCTGAAAGGCTTGAGCCGGAAAATATTAAGAGAACGCTTGATAATAATTATTCTCAGAAAAAACGAAGCAGGATTAAAAAAAGCAGAATAATGCGTATTGCGGCGGCAGCGGCAGCCCTTGCCGTTGTTTTCGGAACATCTGTATATTTTATGAAGCCGTCTCTTTATAAAGATCAAATCGTAATAAACGATACGAATAAGGCCGCTGAGGCAAGTTCTATGAAATCGGCTGACAATTACAGCGAGGTTTATAATTATTTTACGGCTGCCACTAAGCTTACCAGGTTCAGGAATACTCTTAAAGGGATTTTAAACGGCGGCGTCAAGGGCTATGCTGGCGGCGGAGACATTGTTTATGAGGATGCAATGGAATCTGAATCTGTCGTTGAAAACGGTTCAACAGACGATATTGACGGATCGGCTAAAAAGGATTTTTCAGACACCTATAATCAGGAGGAGGGAGTACTTGAGGCGGATATTGTAAAAACCGACGGCGACAGAATTTTTTATGCAAACGGAGATAATATTTATATTGCTCGGGCTGATAACGGAAGGTTTTTGGATCACAGCTCAATGAGCGTATCTGGCAAGCTTGGTATCGGCAGAATGTTCGGCGAAATAAGGGACATGTATATTTATAAAGGAAAACTCATAGCTGTGTGCGAGTATTATAATAATAGCGACGGAGAGAATTCGGAATATTATGATTCGTGCTATGGCTGCGGTGTTCAGGCTGATACCTATACGGCCGTTTTTAACGCCTCAAACTTGGAACTGATCGGATATTATATTCAGGAGGGAAGTTATAATGACGTTAGGCTTATGTCGGACGGCTATCTTTATATAATTTCTTCCGATGATAAATATTTAGATTATGAAGAAACGTCAGACGATGATATAGATAATTATATTCCGCAATATTGCGTCGGTAATGAAAGCCGATATGTTGATCCTGAAAATATTATGATACCGTCCTGCAAAATCACAGAACTATATGATTATGTTTCATATACCAACATATCCGGACTTGATTTGAACAGCGAAACCCCTAATCAGCCCGTAGATATGAAATCCATCGCCGGTTACACAAATAACGTATATTGTTCTCCGCAGAATTTATATGTGGTGTCAGGATATGATGAATCTGAGATTACCCGATTTTCGGTAAGCGGCGGAGCCGTAGCGCCTCAGGCGTCCGTTAAGGTAAACGGCTATGTGAACGATCAGTTTTCTATGAGTGAATATAATGGATTTTTCAGGATAGCGGTTACAGAAAACGTATGGGAGGAATCAACCGTTTTTGCCGAAGAGGACAGCAGTATAGCGACTAATGCGCTGGTAACACAGAAAAACAGCTTGTATGTATTGGATATGGATATGAAGGTCGTCGGAAGCATAAGCGATTTTGGAATTAACGAACAGATTAAATCGGTTAATTTCAGCGGAGATACTGCATATGCGGTAACCTTCCGTCAGACTGATCCGTTATATGCGATAGATCTCAGCAATCCTTATTCGCCTGTAATGCTTGACGAGCTTAAGATTAGCGGTTACAGCTCGTATATGCAGAAATGGGGCGATGGACTTCTTCTCGGATTCGGTGCGGAAGCGGATGAGGATACCGGAATGGAGACCGGAATAAAGGTCACTATGTTTGATAACAGCAATCCCGATGAGCTTGCGGCGCTTGACTCAGTTTCTTTAATAAGCGGCGGCGAATTCGAGTATATATATTCCGAGGCAGTTTATGAGCGTAAAGCCTTGTTTATAGACGCGGAGAGAAATCTAATTGGATTTCCTGTAGATAAATACAATTACGACGAAAATGGACAGAGCTTATATTCCTATCAGTTTTATTCTTTTGAAAACGACAGTTTTACTTATAAAGGATCTATTAATAAGGAAAACGGGCAGGACTCGGAAAATTTCAGAAGAGCGGTGTATATCGACGGTTATCTCTATGCGGTATCGTCAGATGAATTTAAGGCGGCGGACGCCGTTACTATTACTCAAACAGATTATATACAATTTTAAAATAAAAACGGCGTGAATAATTTCACGCCGTTTTTGGTTTATTTCAGTATAATTCCTCTCAGAAGCGACGCGTCGAATACGTTTAAAACATTATCGCTGTTAATATCGGCAGCGTCTGCGTTTTCAATATACCTGACTGATTGTACAAGATATTTTTGGAGCATTACAAGATCTGCGGCATTAACCTGTCCGTCAGAATTTATATCTCCGATTTCAAATTCCGAAGGATCATTTTTAAGCTCAAGAACTCCGAAGCCTGACGTGTTGATGTATCCCTGACCGGTAAGATCGCTCCAATTGGCTATTCCGGTTCGTTTGCCCTCTCCGTTGTCGTCGTTGATCTGCACGTCATAACCGACAACCTGATTGGCTTCAAATTCTTTAATAGTATGCGGTATGGCAATTTCGACAATATAACCGCCGTCCGTTATTTTTGCCGCTGTCTTATATATGTCCGGAGATTTTCCGTCAGTAACAGTCACCTCGTTGTCATAGTTGACTCTTATCTGAATGTCATCTTCCTCATAATACGAGGTCTTTCCGTTATTTTCATCAAAAAATATTTCTACCGTGTCTTGTTCATATGCGCTTGCGTTAGCTTTGCTTAGGTTTTTATCCTTAACCTCTATCATGAAATAAATATAATCTTTATCCCATAAAGCCTTTGCAGTACCGTAGGCTCCGTCCTTGCCCATAGTATATTTATTGACGTCGACGGCTTCAGCCTGCCGCCAGCAGTCGTCGATATTACCGTCTATTACAGGAGCCTCCGATATCTTATATGCTGCTGCGCTCAGCGGCTGTCCGATAAAATTAAGCTTGCCGAAGGTATACTCTATGTCTTCAGCGCCTTGAATTTCATTTGTGTTCCAGGCATAATAATTATAAACGCCGGGTTTATCTGTTTCCTCTTCAATAATTATCTCCATACCTGCCGAGGCGCCGGATTTTATACTGAGTTCAGACAAATCTATTTCAATATCTTTTGTTTCTCCGGCCTTTAAATGAACTGATTTTGAAATAAGCGTCTCATCTGTTTTGCCTTCAAATACTATTCTTGCATTTCCGGTTACAGCGGATTCAAGTCTGAAAGTAACTGTATTTCCGCTCCATATTGTTCTGAAGGACGCTGCATTAACAATTTCGTTTTTCTTTTGCAGCCTGAACGCCTTTTCATAGTCGGAATCAGTTCCGTTATATTCCAATGAGCTTGACGTTTTTATTTTCTGAATTTCCTTGTCCGTATCAGCCACAGCGTAAAATGCGTCTTTTGCCTGATAATCGGTATCGAACAGATTTGGATATCCTCCGATCCATGAGCTGCTGTCAGAAATTCCCCATGTTATAACTGCCGTAAGATTTACACCTTCATTTACCAGTTTTTTAAATAGGTTGAAAACATCCTGATAACGCTGTGCCAGGTCAAGCATGCTTTCCTGACTGTTTGATTTTTGATCTATATCAAGCTCGGTAATGTGTATTTCAAGACCAAGCTCATCATATTTTCTGAACGCTTCCTCATAAAGCTCTATGGAAGGATAGCTCATGCCTATGTGGGACTGCATGCCTATGCCGTCGATATTTCCCTCCTTAACAAGCTCTTTAATTTTTTTAATGATTCCGTCTCGCTTTGCGGGAGTATATTCGTTATAATCATTATAAAACAGCTTGCAGCCTTCCGGAGCGTATTGTCTTGCAAATTTAAAGGCGTAATTGATAAACGAATCGTCGCCGAATACCTTAACCCATGCAGACTGACCCGACACAATATTATTTGAGCCGGCCTCACGCATTGTTCCTTGCTCTGAAAAGGCTTCGTTGACTACGTCCCATGCGTAAAACTCAACCTCCGGATATTCGTCCTTGAGCGTCTGCATAAGATTTTTTATATAGTTTTCAAGCCTTTTTATCATTACCTCTTTTGATACCCATGCGCCGTCGTCATCAAAATTTTCCTTAAAGAACCAGTCCGGCGTCTGACTGTGCCATACAAGAACGTGGCCTCTTACTTTTATATTGTTTTCCTTTACGAAATCAAGCTGTTTTCTTGCAGCGTCAATATTCACCTGAGGATTTGTATCGTCGTTGTGTTCAGCAGCATATTTTTTTGACGCCGACTGATCAAGAGTTGAATCCGGCTTTAATGTGTTTCCGAATGTTATGCTGTCGTAGTGCTTTACTATAATATCCTTTGCTGCCTGGACCTCCATATCGCCCTTTGAGCAGGAGCCTCCGAGAATAAAATAATCAGAATATACGTCCTTAAGGCTTGGAATATCCATCTGAGCCTGCGGCTCGGGAAGCGGCTCTGCGGATACATTATCTATATAAAAATCCATAAGATCCTGATCCGTTACGCTTGCGTCATTTTTCCAAGCCGTTTGAAAATAAATCACAAAATTTGCAGCGTCAGCCGGTATAGTATATTTCGCTTCAATTTTAGCCCATTCGCCCTTAGAGGCGGTAACCCGTCCGATTTCGATATATTGCTCTTTGCCTTCCTGCTGAAACTGTATATTCATGGAAAAGGTCTGTGTTTCCGACCATTCGTCACCGTTATACATAACCCAGCCCGTGAATTTATAATAGCCCTTTGCGGAAAGAACCATTGTTTTATTTTCTGAGGGACCGTTCCAAAGGCTTTTTCTGCCGGAAGTGAATAAAGCGCTGCTTCCTTCGCAGCCGACGCCTGAAACAATTTCGCAAACGGCGTCGCCTCTTCCGCTCCAGCCGTTTATTCCACTCTCAAAATTTTCGGTGAAGCCTTCTGCCGTTTCACCGTCATCATTAGGCTCGCCCGTTGCCGAAATGTCGTCGATATAAAAGTTTATAAGATTAGACGGCGTTTCAAAATAAATCGTTACGTTTGAAGCGTCGTCCGGAATGGTATAATTTCCGCCTACCTTCGCCCATTCGCCTTTTTTTGCCTGGGTATTTGCAATTGATTTATACTGTTCTTTGCCGCTTGAATCCTTGTATAGTATCTGTAAATTGATCTGCTCAGTATCGTTTCCTTCATCTTGCATTACATATCCGCTGATGTAATAGGTTTTACCTGGTCGCAGCTCTTTTATTTTAGCGCATGCGGCGCCGTGCCATGCGATTGTTCTTTCGCTAACATAAAGCGATTTACTGCCTGTGTTTGCGGCAGCGTCCACAACGCTTATGGAGGCGTCGCCTCTGCCAGCCCATCCGCCGAAGCCGTTTTCAAAATCGTCTTTAAAAATTTCAACGATTTCAGCCGACGCCGAAAAAGGCATGGTAGCTGTCATGCATATTAGCATAGCTGCTGAAATAATGCATGATATTATTCGTTTTTTTTTCATATGATGCTCTCCTGTATTATTTTTTTCATTAAAAAGTATAAACCATTTTATAAATTTTGTCAACTATAACGATTAATTTTGTGATAAATATCAAAAATCTTATGCGGGTTACTGTAAATCAGACAAATGATATGGCAAAATACTGTAAAAATCATATTTTATATAACGGACGAATATACATTAATAAAACTTTATTTTAAATGAATGGAGGAATAATTTTGAACGATAACGATTTCAGAAATGAAAGTCAAAGATATTTTGATGAAATGATGAAGCTGTATGCAAAAAGCGGAAATGCGAATTCTAATGCGGAAGGGGTACAGTCCGGACCATCATCTGCTTTAGGTAATTCAATACCTGTGAATAATAATTCAGCGACTCAAAGGATAAATAATGCGGAAAGAATGTCTGATAATAATATGTCAGAGCCTGAAATAAATTTAAATGAGGTTAGAGAAATGCCGCAGGGGCAAACGGGTACGGAGCAGCAGCCAGGCATGATGAGAGAAATGCCGCAGGGACAAACGGGTACGGAGCGGCAGCAAAGCATGATGAGAGAAATGCCGCAGGGGCAAACGGTCACGGAGCAGCAGTCAAACATGATGAGAGAAATGCCGCAGGGGCAAACGGTCACGGAGCGGCAGCCAGGCATGATGAGAGAAATGCCGCAGGGGCAAACGGTCACGGAGCAGCAGTCAAACATGATGAGAGAAATGCCGCAGGGACAAACGGGTATGGAAACACAGAATAGGTTGATGAGGGAAACTATGGATAGAAACGGCGATGATTCTCAGAAAAGCGCCGTTGAGAGATTGGCAGAAAATATTTTTTCCGAAGCAGAAATTTCTAATATGGAAAACGATGTAAGGGAAGACGAATCAAATTTTGAAAATCGTTTTCCGTCGCCTATTATACCTGATTTTATTAGGCAGTCATCACCGCGGCAGGAGAATAAGCCCGTTACAGTAACAGAACCCGGTATATCATCAAGGACTACCGGTCGAACGGCTAATCCTGTAAACAGCGAGCATGGTTTTTTAAAGGTTGAGGTTAGAACCGGCGAAAACGGAATACCGGTATCGGGAGCAGCAGTCTCAGTAACAAAAAAGAACGGAAAAGAAGAGGATATAATGTTTACGGGAATTACCGATGAAAGCGGTTCTGTTCCGATTATAGAGCTTCCGGCTCCGCCTATGGGAACGGGTAACACTCCGGAATCGTTTGAGCATTATGAAACATATATGGTGAGCGCCTATTCAAACGGCTTTTACCGCGAAGTCAGTGAAAATGTTCCGATATTTTCCGGAATAACTTCGATACAGAGGTTTAATCTGATACCGGAGCCTTTTAATTATGACGATATGGGGCGGTCAATTGTAATTGAAAATACTGAACCTGATTTCTAATTGCATGATTTTACCGCCGACTATAAAGAAGGAGAAATTTTTATGACAGGAGAACCTTTTATTCCGGAAACAATAATCGTGCATCTTGGCAGACCTGATGAGGACGCCAGAAACGTTACGGTCAGCTTTCCGGATTATGTGAAAAATGTGGCGAGCAGCGAGATTTTTCCTAACTGGCCTGAAAATGCGCTGAGAGCTAATATATATACTATCGTTACATTCGCTCTTAACCGCGTTTACACGGAATGGTACCGTTCAAAGGGATATGATTTTGATATTACGGATTCTACGCAATATGATCAGAAGTTTATATTCGGTCGTGAAGTTTTTGAAAATATAAGCAATATAGTAGACGAGATATTCAACGATTACATAGTACGTCAGGGAAATGTCGAGCCTCTTTTTGCACAGTTCTGCAACGGCACAACCGTAACCTGCGACGGGCTTTCTCAATGGGGAACGGTTGATCTTGCCGAAAGAGGCTATACGCCTTATCAGATTCTTCAATATTATTACGGGGAAGATATTAATATTGTTCAAAACGCGCCGATCTCCGCGGCAATTCCGTCTTTTCCTGAAATAGATCTCAAAACCGGTATACAGTCAAACGAGGTCAGAGACGTTCAGATTCGGCTGAACCGTATTTCAAGAAATTATCCGGCGATACCTAAAATACCGGTTACAGACGGTATTTATGACGACAGTACCGAGGAGGCGGTAAAAAAGTTTCAGGAAATTTTTAATCTTCCCGTAACCGGTACTGTCAATAAGGCTACATGGTATAAAATTATGTACATTTATACAAGCGTAAAAAAGCTTGCGGAGCTTAATTCCGAGGGTCTTAGCGTGGAGGATATTCAGAAGCAGTATATAACGGAGCTGAGCATAGGAATGCAGACTCCGGAGGTAAGAGTTCTTCAGTATTTTCTGGCGGTAATCGGCGCATATTACGCCGCCGTAATGCCCGTCGATATTACCGGTTATTTCGGAGAGCAGACGGAACGTTCTGTAAGGTCTTTCCAGCAGGTTTACGGTCTTCCGCAGACGGGAACGGTAGACAGGCAGACATGGGTTGATATTTACAGAGCCTACGAGGGCATCGTGGAATCCATACCGATTACGGACGGCTCCGATGTTATTCTATATCAGGGCAGAGTACTCAGAGAAGGCATGACGGGGGAGGATGTTAAAATTCTTCAGGAATATCTTTCGTTTATTAATCAGACATTTCCTAATATACCGGCAGTGGAGAATACGGGTTATTTCGGTCCGGTAACGCGTTCGTCTGTTCTTGCGTTTCAGCGGCAGTTCGATCTGCCGGTCAACGGAATAGTTGGAGGACCGACTTGGAACGAGATAGCGGGCGTTTATTCCGATTTAAAATATGGTTTTGACAAAAGGCCATATCAGAATCCCGGATATGTTATTCAGTGAGAGGGAGGAAATGTTAATTATGTTTAGCGACGAACAGCTTAGGCAGCATATAAGAGAGCTTCAGCAGTTTTTATTTGGAATTTCGCATTATAATGTGAGAATTCCTGTTATTATTCCTGATGGAATATACGGCCCGGAAACCGCGGGAGCTGTCAAAATATTTCAACAGGAATACGGGTTAATGCCGACGGGAGAAGTAGACAGGTATACATGGGATAAACTGGCAGACGTACACAGGGAGATTTTCATAAATATAATAAGACCGGACGCTTTCAGGAAAAATTCCTTGCTGATACCGGGCAGCGCAGGTCCGGTCGTTTATCTGGTTCAGGTCATGCTTAATACTATATCGGATAGGTATGATAATATTCCGCCGTCAGGTTTAACAGGTATATATGACGAGCCTACGGAAAAATCCGTTAATATGTTTAAGGAGGTAACAGGCGACCGCAATAATTACGAAGGGATCGACGCAGAATTATGGAATGAAATCGTTTCAGCGTTTAATAAACTGGTATAGCTAAAAAATCCTCCTAAATCATAGGAGGATTTTTACATTTTATGGATATAAATATTATTTGATAAGCGTTTTTGCCGTTTCTATAGCATCATATGAATTTATTGCGCCGTCGTATTTAACATTTTACATGAATAATAATTTACAAATTTCGAGTTATTTCTTTAATTGATGTTTACAATTTTTAAACGGCATGATATAATGTATTTATATAATAATCAAGGATTGTGCAGTATATAACTTTCGGGGGACGGCGGAATGTTTGCAAAAATCAATAGTCTTGGTCTTTTCGGACTTAACGCTTTCAGCGTAGATGTAGAAGTTGAAATAAGCAGGGGTATACCTGTTTTTGATATTGTAGGCCTGCCGGATTTGGTAGTCAGGGAAAGCAGAGAGCGCATAAAGGCTTCTATGAGGAGCTGCGGTATGGAGTTTCCCGTAGCGAGGGTAATGGTGAATCTTGCGCCGGCAGGAACCCGTAAAAGCGGATCTGTTCATGATACGGCAATTTTTATGGCGGTAATGAAAGCCGCGGGATATATAAACGCGGAGCTGGATAGCTTCTGCTTTATCGGAGAGCTTTCACTAAACGGAGATCTACGTCCTGTAAACGGCGTTCTGCCGATGGTTCTGCTTGCAAAGGAAGAGGGAATGAAAGGGGTATTCGTTCCTTCGGAAAACGCTTTTGAAGCGTCGGTAGCCGACGGCATTGATATTTACGGGGTTTCGGATATAAAAGAGCTGATAGAGCATTTTACAAGTTCCCGCCGTATAAAAAAATCCGGAAAATTCAAGCTGCCCGTCAGGGATAAAGGCTCTACTCTGGATTTTGCTGATGTTAAGGGCCAGCGAACGGCTAAGGCCGCTCTTGAAATTGCGGCCGCCGGAGGACATAACGCTCTTTTAATAGGTACTCCGGGAAGCGGAAAGAGCATGCTTGCAAAAAGAATGCCTTCTATTCTGCCGGATATGACCTTTGACGAGTCGATAGAAACGACAAAAATACATTCTATTTCCGGAATGCTTGATCCTGCTTCTCCGTTTGTGACTTCAAGACCGTTTAGGGCTCCTCATCATACGATTTCTTCAGCAGGGCTTGCAGGCGGAGGAACAATTCCTAAACCCGGTGAAATTTCCATTGCTCATAATGGTCTGCTTTTTCTGGACGAGCTTGCGGAATTTGACAGAAGGACTCTTGAAATACTTCGCCAGCCTCTTGAGGACGGCAGAGTGACTATTTCAAGAGCCTCCGGAACTGTCGTTTATCCTGCTTCAATAATGCTTATTGCGGCGATGAATCCTTGTCCCTGCGGATATTACGGGCATCCAAGCGGAAAATGCAGGTGCAGTCATAAGCAGGTGGCCAATTATCTTTCAAAGATTTCGGGACCTATGCTGGACAGATTCGATCTGCACATAGAGGTTGCTCCTGTCGAATTCAGCGATATATCGTCCGATAAGAAGGAGGAATCCTCGGCGGAGATCAGAAAAAGGGTTTCATCCGCAAGGGATATTCAGAATGAACGGTTTAAAGGAACCGGTATTACCTGCAATGCCAAAATAACTCCTGACCGTCTTAACGGTTTTTGCCCTATGGACGATAAGGCAAAAGCTTTTATAGGAATGGCCTTTGACCGTCTTGGATTATCTGCCAGAGCTTATGACAGGCTATTAAAAGTAGCAAGGACTATTTCGGATCTGAACGGCTGCGAAAAAATAGAGAAAGAACATATATCCGCCGCGATACAGTTTCGCAGTCTTGACAGAAAATACTGGAGCGGCGAAGAACAAAAGTAAAAAATTGAAAGGCAGCAAAATTTATGAAACCCATTTTAAAAAAATTCTCAGGCTTTTACAGGCGGCTTGATAAAGGCCTGCTGGTAGTTGTTACGGTTTGCTCGGTAATAAGCGTCGTGCTGCTGTATTCTCTTTATAAAAATGAAGTAGGCGGCATTGAAAGCGGCTATTATGTTACTCAGCTTGTTTCAACCGCACTCGGAATCGTCGTATGTCTTATAGTAGCTTCCATTGATTATCATACGCTGTCGAGGCTGTGGTTTTTATATGCTCCCGCGGCGCTTTTTCTTGTTCTGCTGACGTTTACAGGTCTTGGCCTTCAGAGAGCTGGTGCAGACGATAGGGCATGGCTTAATCTCGGATTTACAACAATACAGCCGTCGGAGCTTCTTAAGCTCGCTTTTATATTTACGTTTTCATTTCATCTGTCAAAGGACGAGGCCAATATTAACCGTCCGCTTCATCTTCTGCTGATTCTTATTCATGCGGCTGTGCCGATAGGTCTTATAGTCCTTCAGGGAGATTATGGAACGGCTATGGTATTTTTGGTTATGTTTATAATAATGCTGTTTTCTGCGGGACTTTCAATTAAATATATAATTGCGGCTATTGTTATAACGCCTCCGATAATTTATATCCTTTGGAATTATGTTTTGCAGTCGCTGCATAAAAATCGTATTCTTGTTCTGTTACACCCGGGTACGGATCCTATGGGTTTGGAATATCAACAGGATCTGGGACTTGCTTCTCTCGGAGCAGGCGGTCTTTTCGGAAAAGGTCTTTTCGGGGGGAATGATTACGTAGAGGTACCGGAAATACATAATGATTTTATTTTTGCTTATATAGGTCAGGTATTCGGATTTGTCGGAGCGATTGCCGTTATCATATTGCTTGCTTATATTTGCATTAAAATATTAAACGACAGCCGTAATACAATGGACAAGTTGGGAAAGCTTATATGCTTAGGGACCTTTGCGATGATTTTCACCCATTGTTTTATGAATATAGGCATGGTTTTAAAGGTGATGCCTGTTATCGGAATACCGCTTCCGTTTTTTAGCGCCGGAGGTACCGCCTTGGTAAGTATGTATGTATCTATAGGAATGGTGCTGAGCTGCTGCGCTCATAATAATAAGAAATACAGAATGTTTTACGATGAAGATTAAAGGATCTGATAATGGATACTAAAGATATAATAAAAAAGATTGCAAAGGTTCATGAAGCGACTACCGATGAGATTTCCGCTGTAATAAAAAACAGTGAAAACGACGGTTTCCTGTTTGAGTGCGCGGATAAAGTCAGAAGAGAGGCGTATGGAACAGATGTTTATATCAGAGGCTTAATAGAATTTACAAACTATTGTAAAAATAATTGCTTTTACTGCGGTATCAGGCGTGACAACAGGAATATTAAGCGATATCGGCTTTCAATAGATGAAATTATGGAATGCTGTGAAGAGGGATATAAGCTCGGCTTTCGCACCTTTGTGCTTCAGGGAGGCGAGGACGCGGGTTTTACTGACGATAAACTCTGTAATATGATATCAGGAATCAAAAAAAGATATTCTGACTGTGCAGTTACGCTTTCAATGGGAGAACGGACGGAGGAAAGCTATAAGCGTCTTTATGACAGCGGCGCGGACAGGTATCTTCTGCGTCATGAAACGGCTTCAAAGGAGCATTACGGCATGCTGCATCCACCTGAAATGTCTTTTGAAAGACGGATTGAATGTCTGAATAGTCTGAAAAAAATCGGTTTTCAGACAGGAGCCGGGTTTATGGTGGGCTCTCCTTTTCAGACAACTGAAAATCTTGTATCAGATCTGCTGTTTATAAAAAGCCTTAAGCCTGAAATGGTAGGCATAGGTCCATTTATACCTCATAGTGAAACTCCTTTTAAGGATTATCCTCAGGGATTGCTTCGCGATACTTTAATTATGGTGGCTCTTACAAGACTTATTCTTCCGAACGCTTTGATACCGTCGACAACGGCGCTCGGAACAATACATCCCGAGGGACGTGAGCTTGGATTAAAAGCGGGAGCAAACGTTGTTATGCCTAACCTTTCGCCCGTTAGATTCAGAAAGCTTTACGCGCTTTATGACAATAAGATATGTACCGGCGATGAATCCGCACAGTGCAGAATGTGCCTCGAGGGACGTGTAAAAGCCGCCGGATACAATATTGTAACGGATAGAGGTGACTGGCGTGCTCAATGAGTTTTCCAGAACGGAGCTGCTTTTGGGGGAAAAAAGCATGAATAAGCTTAGAAATTCTCATGTGGCTGTTTTCGGAATAGGAGGAGTAGGCTCTTATATCGCGGAGGGACTTGCAAGGTGCGGCGTTGGAAAGCTTACCCTTATTGATAACGACGAGGTTGTATTAACCAACCTTAATCGTCAGATTATCGCGCTTCATTCGACAATAGGAATGAAAAAAACAGACGCCGCGAAAAAAAGGATATTGGACATAAACCCAAATTCGGAGGTTTATGCTGTCGATTGCTTTTATACAGGCGGCGAGGTTGAATTAACGGAATTCGATTATATCGCCGACGCTATAGATACGGTCTCTTCAAAGCTTGCGCTGATTGAAAACGCATACAGGCTTGGAATTCCCATAATATCCTCTATGGGTACAGGCAATAAGCTTGATCCTTTAAGGCTTACCGTAACCGATATTTATGAAACACGGGTATGTCCGCTTGCAAAGGTTATGCGATATGAGCTGAAAAAAAGAAATGTAAAAAATCTTAAGGTAGTTTATTCTACTGAACAGCCATGCGCTCATAAAACAGAAAGCACGGAGGTTGCTTATAAAAGAAAGACGATCGGCAGCGTGTCTTTTGTGCCGTCCTGTGCCGGCTTGATAATTGCCGGAGAAATTATTAAGGATTTATGCTGAAAACAGTTGAAATTTTACCGGATTAATGGCATAATATATATAATTAAATTTCAGAGCTGCCAGAAAAGCTTACAGCGGCAGTTTCTTTCTGATTTAAAAAATATCCGATTAGGCAGACAGATTTTAAAATCTGCCAAAGGCGATTAAAACATGATAGGAGCTAATATATGGAACATCAGTTTTGCTTGATACTTGATTTCGGAGGACAGTATAATCAGCTTATTGCAAGAAGAGTCCGTGAATGCGGGGTTTATTGTGAAGTAAAAAGCTATAAGACCTCCATTGAAGAAATTAAGGCTTTAAATCCTGTGGGTATTATTTTTACAGGGGGACCAAACAGCGTTTATGATGAAAAGTCCCCTCATATAACAAAGGAAATCTTTGAACTGGGAATACCTATTCTGGGAATTTGTTACGGCTGTCAGCTGATGGCTGTTGCGCTGGGCGGCAGGGTTACAGCGTGCGTTACGTCGGAATATGGAAAAACGGAAACCTTTTATGATAAATCAAGCCGTATTTTCGGCGATATAGGCGAACTTCCGGACAAGGGTATTTCATGGATGAGTCATACTGATTACATATCTGAGATTCCGGAGGGGTTTAAAATTACGGCGCATACAGCCGACTGTCCTGCGGCGGCTATGGAAAACAATGAAAAAAAGCTGTATGCCGTTCAGTTTCATCCGGAGGTGAATCATACCGATTTCGGTCTTGAAATGATAGACGGCTTTTTAAAAAATGTGTGCGGCTGCCGCGGCGACTGGAGCATGAAAAATTATGCTAAGACTGCTATTGCACAGATTCGTGAGAAGGTAGGAAACGGTAAGGTGCTGCTGGCTTTATCTGGAGGAGTTGACAGCTCCGTAGCCGCCGCCCTGCTTGCAAAGGCTGTCGGAAATCAGCTTACATGCATTTTTGTTGATCATGGATTTATGCGTAAAAATGAAGGAGACGAGGTTGAAGCCGCATTTGAAGACAGCGGTATGAATTTTATAAGAGTTAACGCCAAGGAGCAGTTTATGTCTAAATTACGCGGAGTTTCGGATCCTGAAACAAAGCGAAAGACAATCGGAGAAGAATTTATACGTGTTTTTGAGCAGGAAGCAAAAAAAATCGGAAAGGTAGATTACCTTGTTCAGGGAACTATTTATCCGGATGTTATAGAAAGCGGAGCAGGAGATGCCGCGGTTATCAAATCCCATCATAATGTGGGAGGACTGCCGGATTACGTTGATTTCAAGGAAATAATAGAGCCTCTTAGAATGCTGTTTAAGGACGAGGTACGTCAGCTCGGTATCGAGCTTGGACTTTCAGAGGTTTTAGTTTGGCGTCAGCCGTTTCCGGGACCGGGACTTGCAATCAGGATTATCGGCGATATTACTGACGATAAGCTTGAAATCCTCAAGGATGCGGATTATATATTCCGTGAAGAAATTGCAAAAGCCGGTCTTGAACGCAGTATACATCAGTATTTTGCAGTTCTTACTAATATGCGTTCTGTTGGCGTAATGGGAGACAGCCGTACCTATGATTATACAGTTGCGCTGAGAGGCGTTACAACGACAGATTTTATGACCGCTGATTTTGCGAAGATTCCTTATGAGGTTTTAGAAATTGCAGCTTCAAGAATAGTTAACGAAGTTAAAAATGTAAATCGTATTGTTTATGATATAACTACAAAGCCGCCTGCTACTATTGAGTGGGAGTAAAATGAAACACCGTAAAAACCCAGTATTTATGCGGGTTTGCGGCACTTGAAGAAGTCTTTTGATAACAATTTGATAACAGTTATATCAGAGCGATTATTCTCGCTATCCAGTGGTTTGTGGGTAAGAGAATGATAAGAAATGGCTTTTAGATATAACAATCCATATTAGAACGCCCTTAGCTGTGGGGAACACGGCTAAGGGCGTTTTGTCGTGCTTAGATAAATTTATCGGAAAGAGAGGTTAATGATTTATTTATTTGTTTTAGAGCAGATAACTCATCTTTGATTTGGGGTTCAAGGCTTAAAATTTTATGGAGATAGTTTAAATCTACTTTATATTGTTCAGTAAAGGTTTGGTTGCAAGTAGAGTAACATATTTCAATATCCAACTCAGTTTCATTGAAGTTTGAAAAATCAAAGACAGTTCCAATATGTTGTTGTGGGGCAAGAAAAATGTTGTTTAGTTTGGAGATGTTAAAATCATCTATGTCAGATTGACCAGCTTTTTTCCAATCTAAATCGGGGGTGATTTTTAATGACAAAAGTTTTGCAGGGGAATTACCAAAGTTTTTGATAATTAAGTCATGGGTTATACTCGTTACACTTTTTTGAACATAAAATATGAGATTACCACGATTTTGCTCGAAATATTGTTTTTGCTGCTCATTTAGCTGTTTTTTCATTTCGGATAAATTTTTGTAAGTCAAAATGACCGCAATTATAGATGCTACTAATGCTAAGAAACTGACTACAATTCCTATGCATTGAAAAAGTGTTGAATGCCATTCAGCAGGTGTCATACTTGTTCTCCTTTTTAGTTAGTGTTTTAGGATTATTTATCTTTTAGGTGGTTTTTAAATGTTTCAGCAAGTGCGTCACTAAGTTCCTGTGAGGGTACTTTCGCCCAAAGCTGTGTGGTGTCGTACTTCGGGTAGTGGTAACGCCATTGGTCGTACTGTTCTCTGTCGATTTCTTCGGCGTTTAACTTGTCCGCCTGCTCTTTCCAAGCATAGAGCATTTTCAGCAATTCGGCAGCGTCCTTGCCTTTATCCTTGTTGACTTTCAGACAGACTTCACCGTCTGTTTCGCTAACAGTCAGACCGTAAATATCCTCAAGGGTAAATAAGGTGTGCATAAGTCCGATGTAGTTGTCAATGTCAGGAACATCAAGAGCCTGCGGTGCAACATTGAGAGCCTGTGCTAATGCGGAAGTAAGCTCTGCCTTTGGTTTCCGTGTTCCCGTTTCATACTGTGCTAAACGAACATCAGCACTTCTTTCAGGGAAGCCGACAGCCGTACCGAGATACTTCTGTGTCATTCCACGCATAAGTCTGAAAAAATGTATTCTTTCGCCGATAGCCATAATGTTTCACTCCTTGTTTATGTATCTGCAAATAGTATAAGAACTTGTCAAGCATCGGGTAGTATTTTCTTTGAAAATCTCCACCCTTTCCTGCTTGACAAAACCTTGTACTGAATGCAATTTCATTCTGCATTCAGTATAGCAGATATGTTTAGGGAAAGTCAATAGAAAATGAAACAAAAAAGTTTAATATTTTCTTTGCAACCACTTGACACAAACAAAAATGCTTAGTATAATCAGAATACAAAATTAAACTATTATGCTTAGTAAAAAGAAAGGAGGATTGTATGGAAAACAGATTTATCCGTGCAGATGATGTAGCACGGGAGCTTGATGTATCAAAGCCTTATGCTTACAAACTTATTCGACAATTAAATGAGGAATTGAAAGCAAAGGGTTTTGTTACGATTGCAGGGCGTGTAAACCGCCAGTATTTTTATGAAAGGCTCTACGGAGCAGGAAAGGAGAGTAAATAATGCCAGTATTCAAAAATGAGGACAACGGCACTTGGTATGTGATGGCTCGCTATGTGAATTGGAAAGGCGAACGCAAGCAGAAATGCAAGCGTGGATTTGCCACAAAGAAAGAAGCACAGGAATGGGAGCGAATGTTTCAGTTGCAAACTTCTTCCGACCTTGATATGAGTTTTGAAGCCTTTACAGAACTGTATATCAAGGATGTGAAAAATCGTCTGAAAGAAAACACTTGGCTGACAAAGGAGCATATCATTCGCACGAAGATACTGCCCTTTTTCGGTAAGTTGAAAATCAGCGAGATTAAAGGAGATTATCACTTGGCAGAATGAAATGCTTGCCTATCGTGACGAGAAGAAAAAGCCGTACTCTCAGACCTATCTGAAAACGCTGCATAATCAATTATCAGCTATTTTTAATCACGCTGTACGCTATTATGAGCTGCGTTCCAATCCTGCGGCAAAAGTGGGAAATATGGGGAGTGAGGAACACAAGGAAATGAAATTCTGGACAAAAGAAGAATATAAAAAGTTTGCCTTTGAGATGATGGATAAGCCTGTTTCCTTTTATGCTTTTGAAATGCTCTACTGGTGCGGCATTCGTGAGGGTGAGTTATTGGCTCTGACCGCCGCCGATTTCAACTTTGATAAGGAAACGGTTACAATTAACAAATCTTATCAGCGTTTACACGGCGAAGATGTGATTACCACGCCGAAAACAAAAAAGAGCAATCGCACGATTAAAATGCCGAAATTTCTCTGTGAGGAAATGCAGGAATATCTCGGTATGCTCTACGGCTTGAAAAAGAAAGACCGTATCTTTACAGTAACGAAAAGTTATCTTCATCACGAGATGGATAGAGGGGCAAAAGCCGCAGGCGTGAAGCGTATTCGCATTCACGATTTGAGGCATAGTCACATTAGTTTGCTGATTGATATGGGATTTTCTGCGGTGGCGATAGCAGACCGTGTCGGACACGAAAGTATTGAAATCACTTATCAGTACGCTCACTTATTTCCGTCAAAGCAGACGGAAATGGCAAATAAATTAGATGACTTGGGGAAAGGAGATTTTTAAAATGTCAGCGAAAAACAGAGATGGTAAAAACAGATGGAGAAATATCACAGTAGGGTTTCGGGTATCGCCCGAAGAAAATGAACTCATTAACAAAGCGGTAGCATTATCAGGATTGCCGAAGCAGGAATACTGTTATCGCCGCTGTTTAAATCAAGATGTGGTAGTACAGGGGAATCCGAGAGTATATAAGGCTCTGAAACAGGAACTTGCAGCCGTCATTGCAGAGCTACAAAGGATTGAAGCAGGAAACGGTGTAGATGAGGAATTGCTGAATATAATTGAATTGATTGCCGTTATCCTCGGAGGAATGAAAGGAGATGGGGAGAATGGAGAATAAAAAAGAAATGACCACTCCGAATGTATCTGCGGCAACAGATACGGAGCAGTCACTTTCTAAATGTACTGACAATAGTATAACCGATAAAACCGTGAACTTCAATACTTTCAGCGAAAAAGGCGGTGGTTATAATGGCTGAACTTAAAATTCTGAATATGGACGAAATATCTGTTACCGAAGTCGAATGGCTTTGGTATCCATATATCCCTTACGGAAAGATAACCATTATTCACGGCGACCCCGGTGATGGTAAAACAATGATGATTTTACAATTAGCGTCTATCTTGTCAAGGGGCGATAAGCTGCCTTGTGATGATACGGAGCGTGAGCCGATAAAAATTATTTACCAAACCGCAGAGGACGGACTCAGCGATACAATTAAGCCTCGTCTGCTTGCAGGCAATGCCGATTGTACGCAAATCAAGGTAATCGACGAGTCGGAAGCTGCTCTCTCAATGCTTGATGAAAGAGTGGAGAAGGCAATTATTGAAACGGGTGCAAAGGTAATTATTTTAGACCCCGTACAAGCGTATATCGGTGCTCAAATTGATATGAACAGAGCAAACGAAGTTCGCAATGTTCTTTCACAGTTAGGTCGAGTAGCAGAAAAACACGGATGTGCCGTTATCCTTGTCGGTCACTTAAATAAAGTACAGGGCGGCAAAGCAAATTACAGAGGTCTTGGCTCAATCGACTTTCAAGCAACGGCACGAAGCGTACTCATTGTCGGCAGGCTCAAGGAAAACAAGGAAGTACGAGTAGTTGCACACGAAAAATCCTCTCTTGCACCTGAAGGCAAGCCTATCGCCTTTGAACTGAATAAAGAAACAGGATTTGTGTGGAAAGGTCATTATGATATTTCTATCGACGATTTATTAAACGGTGTCAGCCGTGAAAAGAAATCCGAACAGGCAGAGAATTTAATAATGGATTGTCTGTCAAACGGAAAATATCCACAACAGAGTATATTGAAGAAAGCACAGAATATCGGCATCTCGAAAAGGGTGCTTGATGAAGCGAAAAAATCTCTCGGTGTTAAGTCAACAAAGGAAGGCAGCGGATGGTATTGGGAACTTCCCGAAGAAAAAGAAGCAGACAGCTTTTAAGGTTGCAACATTGCAAAGGTGTGGAACAAGTGCAATCTTGCAATGTTCTTTTTCGGTGGGTGGTGAGCGATATGAAAGTTTAGCGGAGTGTGCAGAGAGTGCCTTTTCAAAGGCGGCTCTTTGCCCTTCGGAGAACGCAAAACCTGCTTGCAGGTTGCATTTTTGATAGGCTTGCCTGTCAAAAGTGCTTTTGCGTTACTTTCGCAGAAAGTAACAAAGGCTCGCCGCAAGCGGCGGAATGGAAAGGAAGTGATTTTATCCAACGGACGATTAGTGCAATGGTCGGGAAAGGCTCGGTCAATCACAACAGCCGTAAATTCAAAGCGGAAAATGTGAACGCTGACCGTTCCCACCTCAATATAGATTACTGTAACGAGAACATTAAAAAAGTTTATCACGAACTATTTGATGAAGCACTTGAAAGGTACAACGACAAGCAAACAAGAGCAGACCGCCGCATTGATGATTATTATGAGAAGATACGGAACTCAAAGCAGGAAAAGCCATTCCACGAATTGATTCTGCAGATAGGCGATAAGGAAAATATGAGTGCGGAAAGCGAAAACGGACAACTTGCAAGGCAGATTTTAGATGAGTATTATCGTGGCTTTCAAGAGAGAAATCCGTACCTTAAAGTGTTTTCTGCTCATCTGCATTTGGACGAAGCAACACCACATCTGCACATTGATTTTGTACCGTTTACAAGAGGCAGTAAGCGTGGTCTTGATACAAGAGTGTCGCTGAAACAGGCTCTTGCCGCACAGGGATTTAAGGGCGGCAGCCGTGGCAATACGGAGTGGTCACAATGGGTACAATCCGAAAAAGAGCAGCTTGCTTGTGTTATGGAACGGTACGGTATTGAGTGGGAGCAGAAAGGCACACACGAAAAGCACTTATCTGTTTTGGATTATAAAAAGCAGGAACGAGCAGCTGAAATTCAGCGATTAGAAAGTAAAATTGAGAAAAAACAGACGGAGTTTGATGTACTATCAAAGCGTATCAAAAACTTTGATAAAGGGGCAGCTTCACTCTCACAAATGCAAGAAGCATTGGATAACGCTCCTGAGTACCAACTGCCAGAGCCACAAGGTTTTATGACGGCAAAAAATTACAAGAGTAAAATAGTCGAGCCGTTATTTAAGAAGCTGAAATCTCTTGTCAAAACACTTATGGTAAGGTGCTTTCAGGCGGTTGATGATTACCAAAGGCTTAATCAGGCAAACGCAAGTCTGTATAGAAGTAATGAACGGCTAAAAGAACAAAATAAGCAGTTGACAGCCGATAATAATCGCTTGCGGGAGGAAATTAAGGACTATAAGCTGTTACGGAAAGCTTTTGGAAGTCGGCAGATTGACAGCCTGTTAGAACAGGCAAGGCTGTCTAAACAGCGTGGTACACGCTTTAAAAATAAAGAAAATGAAAGGTAGGAAAACAAAATGACAAAGACAATTTTTGAAGAAATGGGTGGCACTTATGTACGGCAAGGGGATTATTTTATCCCCTGCCTTACCTTACCCGCCGAAAAAGAAACAGTTATCGGTGTTTGGGGGCAGCAACATTTGCGGTATTTGAAAAAATACCGCAGGATTACATACATCGACCTACTTACAAGCAATAGGCTTAATTCCTATCTTGCAGACATTGATAGGCAAGCACAGGAACGCTTTGAACTACTTGCAGAGCAGATGAAAACGGTGCAGGGTATCACAGAGCAGTTAAAGGCAAAAAACGCTTTAGAATGGGTGCAGATAATGAATAACATTCGGACGTGTGCAAGAGAGATTGTAGAGGTGGAAATCATCTTTGCATAAGACAAAAGCGGCAGGGAGAAATCTCTGCCGCCTATTGACTTTTCATTTTATTATAACTATAATTAAATCGGTTGATGTAAATCAAGCGATTTAGAAAAGAAAGGAACAACAATATGCCGCCAAAAGCAAAATTTTCAAGAGAAGAAATTATAGATGCCGCAATAAATATTGTTCGAGAGGACGGATTTGATGCCTTAACTTCCAGAGCATTGGGAACAAAACTGGGGAGTTCGGCTCGTCCTATTTTTACGGTATTTCAAAATATGGAAGAAGTACAGCAGGTGGTCATTATAACTGCTAAGCAAAAATATAGAGAATATATTTCCAAAGGATTGTCGCAGGACTTGGCATTTAAAGGCGTTGGAATGGAATATATCCTTTTTTCAATCAATGAGCCAAAGCTGTTTCAGCTTCTTTTTATGACAGAGCAACCGCAAATTCCTGATTTAACGGGTGTGCTGCCCTTAATAGATGACAGCTATGAGCAAATTTTACGGTCTATTCAGAGTGGTTATGGAATTGATAAGTCTTCTGCCGAAATACTGTATCGTCATCTATGGATATATACACACGGTATCGCCACACTCTGTGCCACTAATATGTGCCGTTTCACTGATGAGGAAATCGGCAGTATGATACGACAGGTTTGTATCAGTATTCTAAAAAGTATAAAGGCGGGAAGCATAGATGATTGAGGTTAAAGAGATTATCAAGTCTTACGGAAACAGCGACAATAAAATTCAGGTGTTAAAAGGGATAAGCCTTAAGATAAAAGACGGAGATTTTGCTGTTATTTTAGGAGCATCAGGCTCAGGAAAGTCAACTTTTCTAAATGTAGTTTCGGGACTTGAATACCCTGACAGCGGCAAAGTGCTGTATGACGGTACGGATATTACAACGCTTTCTGATAAGGAATTGACCTTATTCCGCAAAGAAAATGTCGGTTTCATTTTTCAGCAGTATTATTTGCTGCCCAATATGAGTGTCGATAAAAATGTAAAAATGGGTGCTGATTTAGGACGGAATAAAGCGTATCGAAATATCATTGAAGCAGTCGGTCTTGGCGAAAAGCTACATAAATATCCGAGCGAACTTTCGGGCGGCGAACAGCAGAGAGTTTCCGTTGCCAGAGCATTGGCGAAAAAGCCAAAGGTGTTGTTCCTTGATGAGCCGACAGGTGCATTAGATGAGCAAACAGGACGACAGGTGCTTGATTATATCTGCAAACTTCAAAAGAAATATGGCTTTACAATTGTAATGGTAACGCACAATTTGAATATTGCAGAAATGGCAACTACCGTTATAAAAATGAACAGCGGGAAAGTAACTGAAATATATACAAATAAAATACAAAAAACCGCTTACGAGATTGGTTGGTGATAATATGCTGATTGGAATTAAAAATGTTTCAAAACTCATCGGCATTTCTATTATTGCCTGCTGTGCCGTACTTGTGTGTACAATGTTTTTGAATTTTTATTTTGATATTCAGTTGATTGAAAATGAAATAACATCTGAATTGTCAATGGTTTTTTATAATGCTCAGGTTTCTACCGCAAAAGTTGTTTGCCTCGTAAGTGGTGGGTGTTTGCTTTTAACTTCGGTTATTATGCTGTTTTTTTATATTAAGCATTATATTGATACACACAAGAAAGAACTTGGAATACTGAAAGCGTTAGGATATTCCAATCTTAAAATTGCAAAAAACTTTTGGGTATTCGGAATCAGTGCTTTTATCGGAACAGCGGTTGGATTTGGCGGAGCATTTCTCATAATGCCGTGGTTTTATGCTTTGCAAAATGAAGATAAAATACTTCCTGAGATAACGATAAATTTTCATTCGAGTCTTTTACTTTATTTTGTGGTATTGCCGACCGTGTGCTTTTCGGTGCTTTCGATTTGCTACGCTTGGCATAAATTGAAAAAGCCGGTGTTGCTGCTTCTAAAAGATAATCTGCAAGCGGTTTCTAAAACGCCAAGATATAGAATAGAAACAAGCAAAGAAATTTCATTTATAGATGATTTGAAAAGGAATACCTTGAAATCTAAAAAGACACTTGTGTTTTTCATCATTTTTGCTTCCTTTTGTTTTTCTGCGATGACGCAGATGTCCTTCAGTATGAAAGATTTGTCAAGTGAAATGATGGGTGTAATGATGTTGGTCATCGGACTTGTATTAGCGTTTACAACCTTGTTTCTCGCTATAACTACAGTAATAAACGGGAATACAAAAACGATTGCTATGATGAGGGTGTTTGGTTATTCACAAAAAGAGTGTTGCAGGGCAATTCTCGGCGGTTACAGACCAATGTCCTATATTGGCTTTGTAATCGGCACAGTGTATCAGTATGGATTGCTTCGACTTATGGTGGATGTCGTATTTAAAGATATGGGGGGCGTACCCGTTTATAAATTTGACTTTCCCATTATGCTTATTTCGCTTGCTGTTTTCATCTTTGTTTATGAGATGACAATGTATATTTACTCTGAAAAGATTAAAAAAATCTCTGTGAAAGAAATAATGATTGAATAGCGGGAGCGAACTATGAAGAATAAATGGATATATTGCCCTATTTGCGGTGGGAAAACACACACAATGGTACGAGAAGATACAGAACTGAAAAATTTCCCTTTATACTGCCCGAAATGTAAGCAGGAAACACTTATCAATGTCAAAAATATGAAGATTTCACTTTTAGATGGTAAATCATAAAGTTGAAATTACATAGAAATTTTGAAACCGCCTCATTGCATAGGATTTTTCTTTGACTTATACTTGAGTACAGGAGGTGCTGACAATGGCAAATGAAGAAAAAAAAGATTTTAATGCAATGCTACACGATAGCAAGGATATGCCCAAATTTCAGACGATTACGGATGAAAAAAGTATAGAAAAGTATGGCGGAGATAAAATGTATTTTGCACCGCCGATTGAATATGACAAAGTAATGCAGCTTGTGCCATATGGAAAGTTGCTTACAGTAGGCACTATCAGAGATTATTTTGCAAAACGAAGTGGAGCCGATTTTACGGAGCCGATTACAGCAGGAATATTTGTTTCGATTGTTGCGTGGGCGAGTTATCAGCGTTCTGAAGATGAAACACCTTATTGGCGTACATTAAAGGCGAATGGAGAATTAAACGCAAAATATCCCGGCGGCATTGAGGCACAGAAAGAGAAGCTGGAAGCGGAAGGACATACGATTGTCCAAAAAGGCAGGAAGAATATCAGATACTATGTTAAAGATTATGAAAATGCCCTGTTTGCGTTATAGGCGTTTTCGGAAAACGATTTTAATATCTTGATTTTCTAAGCAAAATCGCTTATAATTTGAGTCGAAGCATATTGCTATTATCCGCAGTTACAGGGCGAGTGTTATCAACGCCGATAACAAAATGATAACATTAGCTCATATAGGCAGGATAATATGGATATATCAAATAATCAAAAGAACTACATACACGACAAACAATAATTTCTAAACAAAATTGATTAGGTTTTGTCGAGTGGGAGTGACCGTAATGGATTTTTAAAATCGCCATTTTGTGTTTGCAATCGGGGTATGCCAAGGATCATAACCGAAGGACATAGTAATATCAGTTTTCCATTATTTTTTCATAATAGTCCGTAAGCGTTCTTTGCCAGAGATTCATAATATTATTATGCAGGAAAAAGACGCAAAAATAACCCCCTTAACCCCTGCCGATTGAGGAGCAGGGAGTTGAATAGGCGAAGTTTTTTTATAGGAAATTATTGAAAAGGGAGATATAAATTTATGGCAGCAACCTTTTTAACGGCGTTTGCCTCTTTTGCAAGCACTAATATTGATGATATTTTTGTGTTAATGATACTTTATGCCCAAACGCAAAATCGCAGAGGTATCATACAAATTATTATTGGTCAGTATTTAGGTATTGGCTGTTTAACCGCCTTAAGCATATTAGGCGCACTGGGGACGCAGGTTATTCCATCTAAGTATATTGGACTTTTGGGGGTTTTTCCCCTGATCCTCGGCGTTCGTGCGTGGATTACCTATCATAATCAACAGTATGCGCAGGAAAACGAAGAACAGAAAAACACACAAATAAGCCTTATAAGCGTTGCTCTATTGACAATGGCGAATGGCGCCGACAATATCGGGGTATATATTCCGGCGTTTAGCGGATATTCTTTTATGGATTTTGTAGTTACAATTATTGTATTTATCTTTATGATCGCTTTTTGGTGTTACCTTGGGTTTGCCTTAATACGCCGCCCCTATATCAAAAGGAAAATTGTGAAATATCAACATGTTCTTGTCCCTGCCGTATTGATTGTTTTGGGGGTTGCTATAATTGCAAAGCATTATTTCTTATGACAGGTACGTTTAGTAAGTCAGATTCGTAAACTTATACTTTATAAAACAGAAGCAATATCTGCCGTGGACGTCAATGGTCGAGATGAACGGCGCACGATTTGCGCCGCCGTTGATCGTCTGGTTTTGCTCCATGCCCCTTCTGATTTTGGGCGGGTGCGGTTGTCCAATTACGTTCCGCCGTGCGATTGATTTCCCATGTGTGCGGAGCCGCCGTTCTCTCAATTTGAGGGAAGCTTTTATAATGACAGTTTAGGGTTTGAAACTCTAATAATTTCTTGACTTTTGTGGTACAATTTTGATACTAAGAAAACAAGTTGTCCCAAAAATGGATAAGCATTAACATATTTACGAATATTTTACCTGTGAAATCACCCTAAATACGCCCTCTTATACCTGAATCTGCCAGGTGGAATAAAATGATGGATCTCGAAAATTTTGCAGCGATTTTCGGGATTTTCTGTTTTCTGTGATAATAAATTAAAATAGTGCAATTGTTCTTGCTATTTACTGGTTTGTGTATATTATGATAATTTTTCTTTCATATCCTGATTTATGCAAATGAGCACTTGAAATTATTGTAATTCTATGATACAATAGAAAATAAATGCTTTTAAGTCAGAGCCGTCTTTTAAGCCGGCGGAATGGAGATAAGATAATGAATGGTAATATTTTCCCGCTGCCGTTTTCAGCTCACCTAATATTTGCAGTGGTAGCTTTTGTTTTTTTCCTTATCCAGTTTATAAGAGTAAGATATAAATATCAGTTGGTAATGGCTGTTGCGGTCGCTATGACTATGCTTATATATTTAAAGGATACAAAGCTTTGGTTTTATGGAATAGGCATACTTGAATTCGGCTTGCTAATCATCGCTCTTGTTGCGGCAATTTCCGAGAAAAAAAGAAGAAGAGAGCTTGAAGCTGAGATTTCCTCTGAAAACGCTACAGAAGACAAAAAGGATATCTAAAATGAAAATCTGTATTCTTGACTGGACTACCGTAACCTCCGGTGACATAGATTATAGCGTTTTCCGGGAATTCGGAGAAGTGCGTTGTTATCCGATTACCGATAACGCAAAGGCTGCTGAATACATAGCGGATTCGGATATGGTTTTATGCAATAAGGTAATGATAACGCAGGACGTAATAAATAAATGTCCTAATATAAAATATATCGGTCTTTTTGCAACGGGCTTTAATAATATTGATTTAAAGGCTGCGTCTGAAAAGGGAATAACGGTCTGTAATGCGGGAGAATATTCAGCCGACGCTGTCGCGCAGCATACGTTTGCGCACATTTTAGAGCATTTCAGCAGAATATCGGAGTATAATGAATTTGTTAAAGGCGGAGGTTGGATATCCTCTAAAACATTTTCAAAATTTCCTATTAGAACTCAGGAAATTGCCGGGAAAACATTGTCGGTAATAGGCTTTGGCAGTATAGGAAGAAAGGTCGCCGGTATCGGCGCGGCTTTTGGGATGAACGTTTTGGTAAATACAAGATCGAATCCTTTAAACTGTCCATATGAAAACGTATCCTTTGAAGAGGCTCTTTCAAGAGCGGACGTGCTGACTATACACTGTCCGCTTACCGATAAAACCTTAGGTATGATTAATTCCGACGCTTTATCGCTTATGAAAAGCAGCGCGGTATTTGTCAATACCGCACGGGGCGCAATTGTTAACGAACAGGATCTTGCAGACGCATTAAACAGCGGCAGAATTGCGGCAGCCTCTCTGGATGTGCTATGCGATGAGCCCATGTCTGAGAATACGCCTCTGAAAGACGCAAAAAACTGTATTATTACTCCCCATACCGCATGGGCGTCTCTTGAAACAAGACTGCGCCTGATTGATATTGTACGTTCTAATATAAAGGCTTACTTGGACGGAAAGCCTCGGAATAAAGTCAACTGAAAGGAGCAAGCGCCATTTACGGCGTCTGAAAAATGCTGGATATATCGAAAAAAAAACGTATTGTAATAAAGCTTGGAACGTCCACCCTGACGCACAGAACGGGCAGACTGAATATTAGAAGAATGACTAATCTTGTCAGAGTAATGGCGGATTTGCAGAATTCTGGAAAAGAGCTTATAATAGTATCCTCCGGATCGGTCGGACTTGGCGTAGGAAAGCTCGGCTTACAGGAAAAACCTACCGATACTCCGACCAAACAGGCGGCGGCGGCAGTAGGACAATGCGAGCTTATGTATCTTTACGACGATCTGTTTGATAATTATGGGATAACCGTTGCGCAGATACTGGTAACAAAAACTATTATTGAAACAGAACGACGCAGGAATGTAGAAAATGCTTTTGAAAAGCTTATTTCCATGAAGGTTATACCAATAGTCAACGAAAACGATACTGTCGCAATAGACGAGCTGGAGCTTGAAATAGGTGAGAACGATTCGCTTTCGGCTATTGTAGCGGAAACTGCAAATGCCGATCTTCTCATAATATTGTCAGATATAGACGGTCTTTATGACAGTGACCCTCACAAGAACCCCGACGCTAAACTGATACCTGTGGTAACCCGAATAGACGATCATATCGAGGGAGCGGCCGGCGGAGCGGGAAGTATGTTCGGCACCGGAGGAATGATTACGAAAATAAACGCGGCCAGGATAGCAAACAACGCCGGTATTGATATGATAATAATGAACGGGAATAATCCTGATAAATTATATGATTTGTTTGAAAACAATCCAAGCGGGACTGTTTTTATCTCTGATAGCAGAAAAAACGGAGGCGATTAGAATGAATTATATTGAAACGCTCGGAAAGAAAGCGAAATGTGCGGAGCCTTTTATAGCTTCTGCACAGACTGATACAAAAAACGCGGCTTTGGTTTCAATAGCGGACGCTTTGTTATCCAATACTCAGCTTATTATTGAAAATAATAAGCTGGATCTTGAGAACGCCGTTAAAAATAATATGTCTGAAGCAATGCAGGACAGACTACTGCTTAATGAGAGCAGAATAAAAGGTATTGCAGACGCGGTTTTGAAGCTTGCTGAGGCTGAGGACGTAATCGGCTCTGTCGACTGCGGCTTTGTAAGACCGAACGGGCTGAAAATATCTAAGACCAGAGTGCCGCTGGGCGTTATCGGAATTATTTTTGAATCCCGCCCCAACGTTACAGTAGACGCAGCCACTCTTTGTTTAAAGGCTGGGAATGCCGTTATTTTAAGAGGCGGCAAGGAAGCTATAAATTCTAATAAGTGTCTTGCGGACGTAATGCGCGGAGCTGTGAAAGCTGCCGGACTTCCGGAGGACGTTATTCAGCTTATTGAGGACACGTCAAGGGAAACGGCTTCTCAGCTTATGAAAATGAACGGATATCTTGACGTTCTTATTCCAAGAGGCGGAGCCGGTCTTATTCAGGCAGTTATCAGTCAGGCTACTGTTCCGGTGATTGAAACCGGTACAGGTAACTGTCACGTTTATGTTGACGACTCCGCAGATATTGAAATGGCTGCCGATATTGTTGAAAACGGAAAGACTCAGCGTCCGTCCGTATGCAATGCAGTGGAGGGACTGCTTATTCATAAGGATATAGCGAAAAAGGCTCTTCCGGTTATAAAAGAAAGGCTTGACGGGCATAATGTTGAAATAAGGGGATGCGAGAGAACGGCCGAAATTCTCGGGGACTGCGTCATAGCGGCGTCGGAAAGCGATTACGGTACGGAATTTCTCGATTATATTATTTCTGTCAAGGTTGTTGATTCAATTGACGAGGCGATAGATCATATAGCAAAATACGGGACAAAGCATTCTGAAGCGATTGTTACAAAAAGTCTTGAAAATGCAGAGAGGTTTCAGCGTATGGTAGACGCGGCGGCTGTTTATGTCAATGCGTCGACACGCTTTACAGACGGCGGAGAATTCGGATTCGGAGCCGAGATCGGCATTTCAACACAGAAGCTTCATGCAAGGGGTCCAATGGGACTGCGCGAGCTTACAACCGTTAAATATCTTATTAACGGCAGCGGTCAGATAAGATAGAATATCTATGTATGTAAAAACAATTTGAATAACAGCGCCGGCTTAAACAGAAATTGAATAACAGCTTGCCGTATATCGGCTTTTCTTAAAATATGGGAGGGTTTCTATGGATATACTTGATGAAGTAGACGCTGCTGTCCGTGAAAAAAGGAGTAAATGGAAATATACGCCTATGAGGGAAAAAAGTGAAACAGACGCTATAATAGACGAACTGCTGCGTGAATTTTCTTCTGACGGCAGACAGAATACGTCTCATAGCGATATAAATCGACCAAGCTCAGGCATATCGGAAAGCCGCCGAACTGAAATCAGGCCGGCTAAGACTGAACAGCAGGAACGTTATGAATATGAGGCTTCAGTACGAAGGGATAATGAATCAAAATCAGAGGACGGCTTTTATGCTCCGCATAAATATGACGATTATGAGGACGGCGGATTTGAGGATACAGGCGGCGAAGACGACGGAATTATAGACAACGGCGACTTTAATAGTTTTATGGATTCTGAAAATGACGGAGATAAAGGCGATATTCCTAAATTCAGAGCCTCGGAGCTTGTTAAAATAATATTAAAGATACTTGTTCTTGCTGTATTTGGAGCATTTGCCGTTACGGGAATTATAAATACTGTTAGTACAGGTATAAATAAATTCAGCGAATCTTCCGGCTCGGGAGCTGCCGATATGCAGAAAACGGAATTTGAATCGGTTATCTATCCGCTGATTGTTACCGAAACAAAGGATTTTGAAAGCGTTTCAGATTTAGGTAATGAGGAGCTTATTAATATTGCGGTATGGGAGCTTGTTATAAACGGGAAAAAATCTGTATTTGAGGATCAGGAAACGGGAGATATTTTGTTTCCTCAGGATCAAATGACTTATATTGTTGAAAAGCTGTTCGGAGAGGATATGAAGCTTGATCATTCTGATTCCGGTATTGGTGATATTATTATATCATATAATAAAAAGAAAAAGCAGTATATAATTCCAAAGGATACAGATTTATATTCTTATTATCCGAAGGTTACGGACATTGCTGAAACAGACGATACCTATACCGTTTATGCGGACTGCTATAAATCTACGCCGCCATGGAACAGTGGAAAAGCGGATCCTGAAAAAAGGGTAATGGTAACGCTTAAAAAAACGCAGGATTATTATAATATAATTTCACTTAAAACAATACCGCTTGCATAAAATTTTATATGGACAGTTCGATTGTGCCATCCTGTCCTTAAACAAAACCAGGACATCATAAACTTGAAATTCAAGGATACAGATGTCGATTCTGTATCCTTTTAATTTTCGGAGGAGATATAATGTACTTTTTAAAATCAGAATTTTCTTTTGACAGCGCACATTTTTTATACGGATATGAAGGGAAATGCAGCAATATTCACGGACACAGGTGGAAAGTAGAAGTAACGGTTAAAAATGCCTTCTTGCAGAGAAACGGTCAGAATAAAGGAATGATCATGGACTTTTCAGAGCTTAAAAGAGCGTTGAGCGTTATTGCGGAGCATTATGACCATTCGTTGATATATGAAAAGAACACATTAAAAAACGATACTATGGAATGCCTTAAAAGAGACGGGTTCAGGCTTGTTGAACTGCCGTTCCGTCCGACAGCGGAAAATCTTGCAAGACATTTCTTTATGATAATCAAAGAGCGCGGATTCAGACCGCATAATGTTACCGTATATGAAACCCCGAATAACTGCGCTATGTATGAGGAGGGTTAGGCTTGGCATATAATATTGCCGAAAGGTTTGTCAGCATAAACGGCGAGGGAAGAAAAGCGGGACAGCCGGCTGTCTTTATACGCTTTAGGGGATGTAACCTTTGCTGCTCTTACTGCGACACGCTATGGGCAAATTCTGACGATTGGCCCGCGAAGCCAATGTCCGCGCAGGATATATTGGAGTATATTATATCCTCCCGTATAAATAACGTAACTCTCACCGGAGGCGAGCCTCTGATACAGCCGGATATTTATAATCTTATAGATATGCTATGCAAAAACGGTCTTAGCGTTGAAATAGAGACTAACGGCTCTGCCGATATATCTTTATACAGAAATATGGAACTTCCGCCGTCGTTTACACTTGACTATAAGCTGCCGTCGAGCGGTATGGAGGGCTTTATGAATTTGGACAACTACGACTATCTGACAGAAAGTGATACCGTTAAATTTGTATGTGGCAGCAGTCTTGATCTTGAGACGGCGAGGAACATCATTGAAAAATACCGACTGGATAAAAGGTGTGCGGTTTATCTGAGTCCTGTGTTCGGCAGAATAGATCCTAAGGAGATTGTCGGATATATGCTCAAGCACAAGATGAACGGCGTTAATTTTCAGCTACAGCTTCATAAATTCATCTGGCCGGCCGGAATGAGGGGAGTTTGAATATGGCGATAGACAAAGAAGCGGTAAAATATCATATCAAAGGTTTACTTAAAGCTTTGGGAGACGATCCCGAACGCGAGGGCTTAAAGGAAACGCCCGACAGGGTTGCGAGAATGTATGAGGAAATCTTTGAGGGTATGAATTATACAAATTCTCAGATAGCGGAGATGTTCAGCAAAACCTTTGAAGACGACTATGCCTGCGGAGAAAGCGATATGGTATTAATAAGGGATATTGAGGTATTTTCATTCTGCGAGCATCATATGGCGCTTATGTATGATATGAAGGTTTCAATTGCCTATATACCGAACGGAAAGGTAATAGGACTTTCCAAGGCTGCAAGAATTGCAGATATGGCGGCAAAAAGGCTTCAGCTCCAGGAACGTTTGGGGTCAGATATAGCTGAGATAATGTCGTTGGCGTCATGCTCTGAGGATATTGCGGTTTTCATAGAGGGAAAGCATTCGTGCATGACGGCAAGAGGGATTAAAAATTGTTCCTCTTCTTCTTCATATACTGCCTTCAGGGGAAGATTTAAGACCGATCTGCAATTACAGAAAAGGTTTCTTCTTCAATTGAAATAAAGGAGAATTTTTATGAAAGCATTAGTTTTATTCAGCGGAGGAGTAGACAGTACGACCTGTCTGGGCCTTGCCGTAAAAAAATACGGGGCTGATAATGTTACGGCTCTTTCTGTATCCTATGGTCAGAAGCATATAAAGGAAATAGAAGCAGCCGCAGCTATAACGAAATATTATGGAACGGAAAGAATTGAGCTTGATTTGTCTTTGATTTTTCAGTATTCCGATTGTTCGCTATTAAAAAATTCAGAACAAAATATTCCGCATGAATCATATTCTGAGCAGTTAAAAAAGACAAACGGCTCTACTGTTTCAACTTATGTTCCCTTCAGAAACGGATTGTTTCTGGCTTCTGCGGCAAGTATTGCGCTATCCAAAAAATGCGGTATAATTTATTACGGCGCCCATGCGGACGATTCGGCCGGAAACGCATATCCTGATTGCTCTGAAGCGTTTAATAATGCTATGAATACTGCAATTTATGAAGGAAGCGGCCGACGGCTTGAGATAAGCGCGCCCTTTGTCGGAATGTCGAAAGCTGAGGTTGTAAAGCTCGGGCTCAGCCTTGACGTACCCTATGAGCTTACCTGGAGCTGCTATGAGGGAGGGGACAGGCCATGCGGAAAATGCGGAACTTGTATTGACAGAGCAAAGGCGTTCGAATTAAACGGTATTAAAGATCCTGCGGAAAGGTGAAAAAAATGGAAAAAAGAGAAAAAGAGGAGCTTACCCTTCTTGGAAATCAGAAAACTGTATATCCGGATAATTATGCTCCGGAAATGCTGGAAACCTTTGAAAACAAGCATAAGGAAAACGATTATTTTGTAAAATTCAATTGTCCTGAATTTACAAGTCTTTGTCCAATAACCGGACAGCCGGATTTTGCGTCAGTTTATATTTCTTACATTCCCGATGTAAAAATGGTTGAGAGCAAATCGCTAAAGCTTTATCTTTTCAGTTACCGTAACCATGGTGATTTTCACGAGGACTGCATGAATAAAATCATGAAGGATCTGATTAGACTAATGAATCCAAAATATATTGAGGTTTGGGGGAAGTTTACGCCGAGAGGCGGTATTTCAATTGATCCCTACTGCAACTACGGCAGACCGGGAACTAAATGGGAACGTCTTGCGGAAAACAGACTGTTTAATCATGATATGTACCCCGAAAATGTGGATAACAGGTAAATCAGTTCATAAAAAATTTACAAAATGTTCATGATTTATTAAAGATTAATACGATCTAACTATATAAATTATATTGTTAATGGTGTATAATAATGTTAGGGAAATAATATAATAAGTTAAAAGTTATTTATTTCTTTAATATTTATCTGAACTCTATTTATGCGATTCAATATGAGCTGGCAGACTATAATAATGACGGAAGTGTGGATATTGCAGATGTTGTTGGAATAAATATGAACTTACTTTAAGGAGGAGATATGAAAACGATTAAAGCTTTATCGTTATTTTTAGTTGCAGCTTTAATGTCCGTATCAGTTATTGGATTTTCTTCCGTAGCAGCGGAAGAATACAATGAAAAAATGTATACTTTAAAAGAGCTGCTTGAAATGAGTAAGGAAGAATATTTTGAAGAATTTCCGGAGGCGGAAGCGCCTTTTAACGAACAGAAACAGTTCTATGAAGATGAAAAGGAGAATACAATAGAAAAGTTTCAGGCAGGATATGATCCGGATTTAGAAAATTATGAGGAAATGCTTGAAAATGAAATTTCTATGGTATATACTGTGGAAGCAAGATTTGGCTGTTCTGTACTAAGAGAGGATGAATACAGAGCTAATGAAACTGAACAAAATTTACATGAATTATTGGAAGATTCGTTAGAATATGAAATAATTTCCCCGATTAACGTTTCAGTTACAGACGGTGCGATTTATTATGATTATCTTTTAAGCATAACATTTCCTGAATATAATAATGTTGCTGTGAGCGATGAAAATATACTTACATTTATTAAAATAAGACAGTGCGTCAATCAGATTATTCCTCTGTATAATAATCGCCTCTGTAATCCGATTTCGATTTCAACCGATAAAAAGCAAGTTTTAACAGGCGATGTTAACCTTGATGAAACGGTAGATTTATATGACGTTATCTGGATAGGAGGTCATTTGATTAATAAGTTTGAATTGACAGAAGGTCAGCAGTCGGTAGGCGATATAAACAGCGACGGAGTATGCGACCTTTACGACGCAATTGAAATTTCCAAGCAGTTGATGTAAATAATAACATAGTATACTACAGAAAAAATAAATCGGCATTAAATGCCGATTTATTTTTATTCCATACTGTTTATTTCGTTAATAAATTCACTTTTAGGTATATTTAGAACGGTTGACGTTTCATTCAACATATTTTTTTGTTTATGCTTTTCTGTATTATTAAATAACTTCGTTAAATCTTTGGCCAAAGGTTCGGTAAATCCGTTATCGTCCACAAGGAGAGCTTGGTTTGAAATGGTACCATTGTTATCACATAAAAAAATGCCTTGATTGGAATAAGTAACATAATAATTTTCAGTTTCATTATTTCTATCCCTAATGCCAAAGAAGATTAATTTATCTCCAATCTCAGGAATATAATTGCCGTACAAATCATAGTAAATCTCAGCGGTTTCAAGTTCTTTTTCAGAATATTCGGAAGTATCAAGAGCGTGTCCGAATTCTTTGATTATTTCCGGAGAATTAGCATATTTTTTGTAATTCATATATCCTCCGCTTACGGTTAACAATTCGTTATTAAATGAACCCTTGTAAATGTTTATGATTTCCGGAGTTAAATTTGTATAGATCATATCTGTGTCCGGCCAAATAAACGAAGACGTATCTGTTATTTTAACTTCAGCAACAAAATCGGAAGCGTTATAAAGCTCTTCAAGCGTATAAGCGCATTTTGCAATATCTGCTTCTGTTTTGGCGAAGCTTACGACATTATGCTCCGTTAAGACTTCGGCTTTAGACGTGTTATTGTCTGTCGTCTGATTATCTCCGCAGCCCGACGCTAAAATTAATAAGGAACATATGATTGAAGAGATGATAAACCTTTTTTTGATATTCATAAAAATAGCCCCCTTAAGCATTAGGATATAATCCATTTAACATTATAATGTCCGTATCTGATGGGTATGTCGCTGTTCTGCTATAACCTTTCTGAGCGTCAGCTTTAAAAATAAATATAGTTTAACTGCAAGATAATATTAATGCCGTACATACACTTACTAATTTATGAAATTTTATAATTATTATCTTCTCTTTATATAGAATAACATATTAACCAATAGATGTCAATGAATCTCGCTAAAAAAGGTAAATAAATTAAAGCGGATTATTTTATTATATTTGCTACTTGACAAAGCAAAAAAAGAGTTGTATAATAATAAAATGTATCAGTATGACTGATTATATTTCTTGGCTGAATAGTATAACATAAATTTTTATGTTCTGTCAAGAGCTTTATGAAAAAAATCAGTTTAGGCATATAGAAATTAAAGCCGTTAATAAATCAAGGAGGTTCCGCCTATGGTGAATGTCAAGCCAGTACAGCTTGGTAAGAATGTCAGAATGAGCTTTGGAAAAATAAACGAGGCGCTTCAGATACCTAATCTTATCGAGGTACAGAAAAATTCATATCAGTGGTTCAAGGATGAAGGTTTAAAGGACGTTTTAAGCGATATGTCCGCAATAACCGATTATAACGGTAATCTCGTCCTGAATTTTGTTGATTATAAGATTGACGATACGCCTAAGTATACCATTGCAGAATGCAAGGAACGCGACGTTACTTATGCCGCTCCTCTGAGAGTTACAGCAACTCTCTGGAACAAGGAAACGGGAGATGTCAAGGAAAGCGAAATCTATATGGGAGATTTCCCTCTTATGACTGAAAGCGGCACGTTTATAATAAACGGCGCGGAGCGTGTTATTGTTTCACAGCTTGTACGTTCTCCGGGCGTGTATTATTCCTTTGAAAAGGATAAAACGGGTAAGGATCTTTTTAAAGCTACAGTTATACCGAACAGGGGCGCATGGCTTGAATATGAAATGGATTCAAGCGATATCGCTTATGTCAGAATAGATAAAAACAGGAAAATTCCTCTTACTACATTTATAAGAGCGCTGGGAGTCGGCTCAGACGAGGAAATATTTGAGCTTTTCGGCTCAGACGACAGATTGGCTCAGACTATTCTTCAGAAGGACGGAACTAAAAACAATTCTGACGCTTTAATCGACGTTTATAAAAAGCTGCGTCCGGGCGAACCTCCGACAGTTGAAAGCGCGGTTTCTCATCTCAATAATCTTTTCTTTGACGCCAAGAGATATGATCTTGCCAGATTCGGAAGATATAAATTCAATAAGAAGTTAGGTATCGGCTCGCGTATCTCCGGACATGTTCTTTCACGACCGGTAGTAAATCCGCTTACAGGCGAAATCATGGCTGACGAGGGTGAAAAACTGACCTATGATAAGGCTGCGGAAATCGAGCAGGCCGGAGTATATGAGGCTTATCTGACAGTTGAAGCCAAAGAATATTATGTCACTGAAAACGGTGAAAACGCCATAAGAATGGTTGAAAAGGAAGTTAAGGTTATAGGAAACGGAATGGTCGATATAAATGGCTACGTTGACCTTGACGCCGCTCAGTATGGTATTAATGAAAAGGTATCCTTCAAGGTTCTTAAGGATATTCTTGAATCCTCCGCAGACGAGGAGGAGCTTGAGGACAATATAAAGAAGCGAGTTGACGAGCTTGTTCCTAAGCATATAATTCTCGATGATATCTATGCTACAATAAGCTATTATCTTAATTTATGCGAGGGCGTCGGAGTAGTAGATGATATTGACCATCTCGGCAACAGACGTATCCGCTCGGTAGGAGAGCTGCTTCAGAATCAGTTCAGGATAGGCTTTGCCAGAATGGAAAGAGTCGTAAAGGAAAGAATGAATCTTCAGACTCAGGATATGGAAACCATAACTCCGCAGTCTTTAGTTAATATACGTCCGATTACGGCGGCAATCAAAGAATTTTTCGGCTCTTCCCCTCTTTCACAGTTTATGGATCAGAACAATCCTCTGGCGGAGCTGACGCATAAAAGACGTCTTTCGGCGCTTGGTCCCGGAGGTCTTTCAAGAGACAGAGCCGGATTTGAAGTCCGTGACGTTCATTACAGTCATTACGGCAGAATGTGTCCGATTGAAACGCCTGAAGGTCCTAATATAGGTTTGATCTCATATCTTGCTACATTTGCCAAGATAAATGAATACGGCTTTATTGAAGCGCCTTATAGAAAAGTAGACAAGAAAACCGGAGTTGTCACCAACGAAGTAGTTTATATGACGGCCGATGTGGAGGATAACTTTATTGTCGCACAGGCAAACGAGCCGCTGACCGAGGACGGAAAGCTTGCAAGACCTAAAGTAAACGCTCGTTACCGCGACAAGATACTTGAATGCGACAGAGAGCTTGTAGATTATATGGACGTTTCTCCGAAGATGGTCGTATCGGTAGCGACGGCTATGATTCCGTTCCTTGAAAACGACGACGCTAACAGAGCGCTTATGGGTTCTAACATGCAGAAACAGGCTGTGCCTTTGCTTAAAACCGAAAGGCCTTTTGTCGGTACCGGTATGGAATATAAGGCGGCGGTTGACTCCGGAGTATGTATTATATCTGAGTGCAGCGGAAAGGTTACGGCTGTCAGTGCGGACGAGATAACTGTTGAAGACAATATCGGTCTTGAACACAAATATAAATTAACGAAATTCAAGCGCTCTAACCAGGGCACCTGCGTTAACCAGCGTCCGATTGTAAGCGTAGGAGAAAACGTTGAAAAGGGACAGGTACTTGCAGACGGTCCCGCTACCGCGGACGGCGAGATATCTCTCGGAAAGAACGCTCTTATTGGCTTTATGACATGGGAGGGCTATAACTACGAGGACGCCGTACTGTTAAACGAAAACTTAGTTAAAAACGACGTATTTACTTCGATTCATATAGAAGAATATGAAATAGAATGCCGCGATACGAAGCTTGGCCCTGAGGAGATTACAAGAGATATTCCTAACGTAGGCGAGGACGCTTTAAAGGATCTTGATGAAAAGGGTATTATCAGAATAGGGGCCGAGGTTCATTCGGGAGATATTCTTGTGGGAAAGGTTACTCCTAAGGGTGAAACCGAGCTTACTGCCGAGGAAAGACTGCTTCGTGCAATTTTCGGAGAAAAGGCGAGAGAGGTTCGAGATAATTCTCTTAAGGTTCCTCATGGAGAAGCCGGAGTTATTGTGGACGTCAAGGTGTTTACAAGACAAAACTGCGACGAGCTTAGTCCGGGTGTAAATATGCTTGTCCGTTGCTATATCGCTCAGAAGAGAAAAATCTCTGTCGGCGATAAAATGGCCGGACGTCATGGAAATAAGGGCGTTGTTTCAAGGATACTTCCACAGGAGGATATGCCGTTCCTCCCCGATGGAACGCCGCTTGATATAGTACTGAATCCATTGGGCGTGCCTTCGCGTATGAATATAGGTCAGGTGCTTGAGGTTCATCTCGGAATGGCCGCAAAGGCTCTTGGCTGGCATATTATGACGCCGGTATTCGACGGCGCTCACGAGGACGATATAAGAGCGTGCTTCAGAGCTGCCGGAATGGACGAGGACGGCAAGACTGTTTTGTACGACGGAAGAACCGGAGAACAGTTCGATAACCGTGTTACGGTAGGTTATATGTATTATCTTAAGCTCCATCATCTGGTTGACGACAAGATACACGCTCGTTCTGTCGGACCTTATTCTTTGGTTACTCAGCAGCCTCTCGGCGGTAAAGCGCAGTTTGGCGGACAGAGGTTTGGTGAAATGGAGGTATGGGCTCTGGAGGCATACGGCGCCGCTTATACTCTCCAGGAAATTCTTACTGTAAAATCGGACGATACGGTAGGACGGGTAAACACCTATGAAGCGATAGTTAAAGGTCAGAACGTACCTAAGCCGGGTATTCCGGAATCATTCAAGGTTCTCTTCAAGGAGCTTCAGTCGCTTTGTCTTGATGTCAGGGTTCTTGATGAAAATCAGGATGAAATTGATCTTAAGCAGTCGTTTGACGACGACGATATTATACCTCAGCCCGTTTCGTTTGCGGACGAAAATGCGGATGAGCATCCGTTTGAGGAGTCTGAGATTGAAGACGCCGGATTCACGCTTGACGATGTTGAGGACGATGATATTCTGGAGGATCTTGATGATTCCGAGTCGGGCGCGATGTTCAGTTTTGATTTATCTGCTGACGACGAAGAAATATAGTCGGCTCCGGAGCCGCCTGCGGGGCGGAAACGGCAATGTCGTAATTCAGACAAGGAGGTAACGGTTTGGAATTTAATACTTTTGATTCTATAAAAATAGGTCTCGCATCACCGGAACAGATCAGAAGCTGGTCTTACGGCGCTGTTGAGCGTCCTGAAACTATAAATTACAGAACCCAGAAGCCTGAAAGGGACGGTCTTTACTGTGAAAGAATTTTCGGACCTACTAAAGACTGGGAATGCCACTGTGGAAAGTTCAAGAAAATACGCTTTAAGGGAAAGGTCTGCGACCGCTGCGGAGTTGAGGTTACCCGCGCGAAGGTAAGACGCGAGAGAATGGGCCATATTGAGCTTGCGGCTCCGGTATCTCATATTTGGTATTTCAAGGGAACGCCGTCAAGAATAGGACAGGTGCTTGAAATTTCTCAAAAACGCCTTGAAGAAATACTTTATTTTACAAAATATATTGTTCTTGATCCGGGCAATACAGGCGAGCTGATAAAAAAACAGCTTCTTTCCGAAAAGGAATATTTAGACGCAAGGGAAAAATACGGCGATGAATTTTCAGCGGAAATGGGAGCTGAGGCAATACAGAAGCTTTTGCAGGAATATGATCCTGAACGATACGACGTTTTTAAGAACAGACTTATAATGTCGGGAAAGATTTCTCTTGGAGGAAAAAAATCTGAGTGTACTCATTCGCCGTTGACATGCGATTGTGACGAATGTAAAAAATTCTCAGAGCTTGACGTTGAATGGAAAAATAATCTTGAGGTCGTTTCAGAGGATCTGAAGGAAGAGCTTAAAGGTCTGCCTTCAGGTCAGAAGAAGATTAAGCTACTGAAAAGACTTGAAATAATAGAAGCATTCAGGCTTTCGGGAAATAAGCCGGAATGGATGGTTCTGAATGTAATCCCTGTTATACCTCCTGATCTGCGTCCTATGGTTATGCTGGACGGCGGACGTTATGCAACGTCCGACTTAAACGACCTTTACAGAAGAGTTATCAACAGAAATAACCGTCTAAAAAGAATGCTTGAGCTTGAAGCGCCGGATATCATTATAAGAAATGAAAAGAGAATGCTTCAGGAAGCCGTTGACGCTCTTATCGACAACGGACGTCACGGCAGACCTGTTACAGGGCCTAATAATCGTGCCTTGAAATCTCTTTCCGATATGCTTAAGGGTAAGCAGGGACGCTTTAGACAGAACCTTCTCGGCAAGCGTGTCGACTATTCCGGACGTTCTGTTATCGTAGTAGGTCCGGAGCTTAAAATGTATCAGTGCGGTCTGCCAAAGGAAATGGCTCTTGAGCTTTTCAAGCCGTTTGTGCTTAAAAGACTTGTTGATACTAAGGTTATCGCAAATATAAAGAGCGCGAGAAAAATGGTTGACAGAGCTTCTACTGAAGTATGGGACGCACTTGAAAACGTGATTAAGGATCATCCGGTTATGCTGAACCGCGCCCCCACGCTTCACAGACTGGGTATACAGGCGTTCGAACCTATTCTTGTAGAAGGACGCGCAATTAAACTTCATCCTTTGGTTTGTACCGCGTTCAATGCCGATTTTGACGGCGACCAGATGGCTGTGCATCTGCCGCTTTCAGCGGAGGCTCAGGCAGAAGCAAGATTTCTAATGCTTGCCGCGAATAACCTTTTAAAGCCTTCCGACGGCTGCCCTGTTGCCGTTCCGTCTCAAGATATGGTGCTTGGCTCTTATTATCTGACTATGCAGAAGGATGGAGAACCCGGCGAGGGCAAGGTATTCAGAGATGTAAACGAAGCTTTAATGGCATATAACGAGCACGACGTATCGCTGCATGCGGCTATTAAGGTGAGAATCACAAAGGAAATAGGCGACAAAACCGTATCTAAAATAATTGACTGTACGGTCGGACGTCTGATATTCAACGAAAACATCCCTCAGAATCTTGGCTATGTGGACAGAACTAATTCTGATAAGCAGTTTGATCTTGAAATATCTTTCCTTGTAGGCAAAAAACAGCTTTCAAATATTATTGAAAGATGTATCAGAATTCACGGTACAACAACAACTTCCGAAGTACTTGATAAGATCAAGGCGCTTGGATTTAAGTATTCGACAAAGGCTTCAATTACCGTCGCGGTATGCGACGCTACGATACCGCCCCAGAAAAAAGATATTCTTGCGGAAGCCGATAAAAAGATCGAGGTAATAACAAGGCAGTATGAATACGGCTATATATCGTCTGAGGAAAAATCCAAAAAGGTAATTGAAGTTTGGAATCAGGCTACGGATGATGTTACCGAGGCGCTTAAAACGGGACTTGACAAATATAACCCTATATTCATGATGGCTGATTCGGGAGCCAGAGGAAGTATCAATCAGATCAGGCAGCTTGCAGGTATGAGAGGCCTTATCGCCAATACCTCCGGTACTACCATTGAAATTCCTATCAGAGCGAATTACCGTGAAGGACTGAATATTCTTGAATATTTCATTTCATCGCGAGGCGCCCGTAAGGGACTTGCAGATACTGCTTTACGTACCGCCGATTCCGGCTACCTTACCAGACGTCTTGTAGACGTTTCGCAGGATGTAATCATAAGCGAGCATGACTGTGACGCTCACGACGGTCTTGAGGTATATGAGATCAGAAACGGCAACGAGATAATTGAGCCGCTGGTTGAAAGACTTGTGGGAAGATATCTTGTCGACGATCTTAAGGACGAGAGCACCGGAGACGTTATAATATCAAAGGATAAGCTTATGACTGAGGCGGACGCAAAGAGAGTGTGCGAGGCCGGAGTGGAGAGAATCAAAATACGTTCAGTTTTACACTGCCGTTCAAAGCATGGAGTATGCGCTAAATGCTATGGTTCCAACCTTGCAAACGGAAACCTTGTCGCTGTCGGCGAAGCTGTAGGTATTATTTCTGCTCAGTCTATAGGCGAGCCGGGTACTCAGCTTACGATGAGAACATTCCATACGGGAGGTATCGCTTCGGCAGAGGATATTACGCAAGGTCTTCCGCGTGTTGAGGAGCTGTTTGAGGCAAGGCGTCCGAAAAATGCCGCTATACTTTCAAGAATCGACGGCATAGTCAATATCGAAGAGATCAAGACGACCAGAAACGTTATTGTAACAAATAATGAAACCGGAGAGACAGAAAGCTATATGGTTCCATATAACTTCAAGATAAGAGTTAAGGAAAATGAGGTTATTGAAAAGGGTACTAAGCTTACGGAGGGTAACGTATATCCGGCGGATATTCTTAACATTTTAGGCGTGCAGGCGGTTCAGAACTATATTATCCATGAAGTACAGAAGGTTTACCGCTTACAGGGTGTTGATATAAATGATAAGCATATCGAAGTTATTGTTCGCCAGATGCTGAGGAAGATCAAGGTCGATGAATCCGGAAGCAGCTATTTGCTGCCGGGAGCGCTTGTTGATAAGAAGGAAATTGACCAAATAAACGAGTCGATTAAGACGAGAATAGAAAACGGAGAAGAAAATCTGGAGATTGTTACAACGCTTCCTGTTCTTCAGGGTATTACAAAGGCGTCGTCAAGCTCTGACAGCTTCCTATCTGCGGCATCGTTCCAGGAAACTACCAAGGCTCTAACAGACGCTGCAATCAGAGGCAAGAGCGATAAGCTGCTTGGCTTGAAGGAAAATGTTATAATAGGAAAGCTTATACCGGCGGGAACGGGAATGGACGTTTATAACAAGGTTCAGATTGTAAAAACTGACAATCATCAGGAAATTCCGTATCCGTCTCAGTTACCGGTTATGCCAAATATTTAATAAAAATCAGACAGCGGAAGGTTTTTAAATACTTTCCGCTGTTTTTTTTATTATGTCAATGGTATATGAAAGGAGCTATTGATGAATAATTATGAAATAATTAATTTAAATGAGTGGAAAAGAAAAGTGCATTTTCAGGTGTTCAGAGATTACATAGAACCGTCATACTGTATTACATTCGAATTAGATATTACAGAATTCTTAAAAAAGATAAAAAACAGATATTCCTTCACTTTTTCAATGATTTATGTAGTTTCAAAATGCGCCAATGAGATAGAGGAATTCAGATATCGTTTTTTAAATGGAGTTGTGGTTTTATTCGATAAGATTGATACGGCGTTTACCTTTCTCGATAATGATACCGAACTTTTTAAGGTTGTAAATGTAAAAATGACAGATACGCTTGACGAATATAATGCTTTGGCCCTAAATACTGTTCTGTCGCAGAAAGAATATTTTACAGGTCCGCTCGGAATTGATGTTTTTCAGTTTTCGCCTTTCCCTTGGATTTCCTACACTCATATTTCCCATACCGTTTCAGGAAAAAAGGACAATTCAACGCCACTTTTCGATTGGGGAAAGTATTTTGAAAGAAACGGCAGAACTATTCTTCCGTTTTCAATACAGGCGCATCATTCGTTTGTTGACGGTATTCACATAGGTAAGCTTGCGAATAAATTACAGGAATTTTTAGATTCTTACAGCATTTAATTAATTATCGGCCCATAAAGCTTATTTAAACTATAAGAAAGCAGGTAAACGTCAGTTTAGTGTGCATTTCAACCGGAAGTGGATTGACTCATGATCCGGAACAAGTTATAATTATTATGCTCTAATAAACGAAAGGGCTGATAAATGTACGATACTATATAAAGGACTACGAAAATTCTCTTTTTATAGAACTGAGAAATTGGAAGTTAGGAGAAACGAGTATGCTGGATAAAATACCTAATTCAGAAGAAATGACTGCTTTAGTTGGTCAATCATTATATGATATATGGAATAAACTGTGTGCCTTAATTGATGAAAAGTATGACATGGAACGCTTATGGAACAAAGGCGGTAAAGCGTGGACTTATGAGTATAAATACCGTCGTGGCGGAAAAACGCTTTGTGCATTGTACGCAAGGGAAAATTGCGTAGGATTTATGATTATCTTAGGGAAAGATGAACGATTAAAATTTGATACAGATAGAAATAGTTATTCAAAAGAAGTGCAAAAAATTTATGATGAAACTAAAAACTATCATGACGGAAAATGGCTGATGTTTGAGCCATCGGATACAACCTTATTTAATGATTTTGTTAAACTGCTGGGAATAAAAAGAAAGCCAAACAGGAAGTGATGATTTTATACTTGAATTTAGTATACAAATTGGAATTTATGGAGGTATATCTAATTAAAAAAATATGAGGAATGTCTTTTATTTTCTATAGGAATAAGAGTTTCTGTTGTTTCAATTATATATCTTTGGTTAGTTTATTTTCTTTTTGTTATAATAAAACCAGAAAAGCTAATTTCCTCAGGGATTTCAATTTTGCTGTTAATACCGTTAGACGCGTTGATTAATAGCATTGTTACAGATATAATAGGCGCAGCGTTTATTTTGAGATTTGGGATATTATTTCATATCTGTAATATTAGCCGCGGCCGTTTCCGTATTTTTTATTGCATACAGACGAAAATCCAGAAAATAATCGCTATTGTTAAATCTACGTAAAACCATTGTAATTGATTGACTTTGATTTTTACGTATGTTATAATGTGTAAAAAAAGAAAGGAGAATGTTACTTAAAAAAGTAACTTGTGTATTATTTTATGATTTATATATGCGGTCTTTTAATGGCGCTTGCCGATAGCGTTCCCGGAGTATCAGGAGGAACGATCGCTTATCTTTTAGGCTATTATGAGGATTTTATCAATTCGCTTAACTCATTTATGAGCAGAAAAGGGGACAAGCTTGAAAGAAAAGAGAATTTGAAGAAATCGTTTAAGTTTCTTATAAGACTTGGAATAGGCTGGATAGTCGGATTCATATCAGCAGTACTAATTTTAACCAGCGTATTTGAATCACATATTTATCAGATAAGCTCGCTTTTTATAGGTTTTATAGTTTTTTCTATTCCGCTTATAGTATACGAGGAAAAAGAATCCCTTAAGAAATTTTACAACGTTGTATTTCTCATTCTGGGCGCAGCGCTGGTTGTAGCTATAACGATGGTAAATCCATCGGACGGCGGATCGGTTTCGGCGGGAGCCTTTAATATAGGACAATTGATTTATACTGTGCTTGTAGGAATGATAGCTATATCGGCAATGGTTCTTCCGGGTATTTCAGGCTCGACCATGCTTTTGATATTCGGCGTATACCTGCCGGTTATGAATGCTATAAAGGATCTGCTCCATTTGGATTTCAGCGGTCTTCCTATTGTAATTTCTGTCGGAATCGGCATACTGCTTGGAGTTATTGTTATTATCAAGCTTGTTAAGGCGGCGCTTGAACATTTTCATTCTCAAACCGTATATGCGATAATCGGTTTAATGCTCGGTTCGCTGTTATCTATTGTTAAGGGACCGGAATCGTTGGAAACTCCGAAAGAAATGCTTACGATGGATACCTTCAGTATTCTCTTCTTCTTTATAGGAGGCGTTGTAATTATAGGCCTGCAATGCTTAAAGCTTTTTTCCGGAAAAAATAAAGCTGAGGAAACAGTCGAATCGTAATATATTAAGGACGGCGTGCGCCGTCCTTTTTTACTTGCATTTTATACTGTGAAATGTTATAATAAAAATTGTTATTATGTGCGAAAGGAAAAATTATTTTAGCTTTTAAAATAATGGTGATAAAATATGTTGAGTGATATTGAGATAGCGCACGGCGCAAAAATGAAACCTATAACTGAAATTGCAGCCGGTCTTGGAATAGAAAACGAAGATATTGAACCTTACGGGCATTATAAGGCTAAGCTGTCGGAGGCTCTTTATGAAAAGCTTGCGGATAAGGACGACGGAAAACTTATACTTGTAACAGCTATAAATCCAACTCCCGCAGGCGAGGGAAAGACAACGGTAAGCGTCGGTCTTGCGCAGGCTATGCATAAAATCGGCAGGAATGCCGTTTTAGCTCTTAGAGAGCCTTCTCTGGGACCGGTTTTCGGTATAAAGGGAGGAGCAGCCGGAGGCGGTTACTCTCAGGTCGTTCCTATGGAGGATATTAATCTGCATTTTACCGGTGATATGCATGCTATAACGTCTGCTAATAATTTGCTTTGCGCCGCTGTCGACAATCATCTTCAGCATGGAAACGAGCTTGGAATTGACCAGAGGAGAATCCTTTTTAAAAGATGTCTGGATATGAACGACCGCGCTCTTCGTAATATAATTGCGGGATTGGGCGGAAAGATAAACGGAATTCCCCGAGAAGACGGCTTTCAGATAACCGTCGCATCGGAAGTTATGGCGATACTTTGTCTTGCAAGCAATATTGACGATCTGAAAAAGCGTTTAGGAAATATACTTGTTGGATACAAATATTCAGGAGAACCTGTTTACGCCAGAGAGCTTGGTGTTCAAGGGGCTATGACCGCTCTTTTGAAGGACGCGCTCAAACCGAATCTGGTGCAGACTCTTGAAAATACTCCGGCTTTGATTCACGGCGGTCCTTTTGCAAATATTGCGCACGGCTGTAATTCGATAAGAGCTACTAAGCTGGCTCTGAAGCTGGGAGATTACTGCGTTACGGAAGCCGGCTTCGGTTCTGATCTCGGGGCTGAAAAGTTCTTTGATATAAAATGCCGTTTCGGCGGATTAAAGCCTGAATGCGTAGTGCTTGTGGCTACTATAAGAGCGCTTAAATATAACGGCGGAATTCCAAAAAGCGATTTGCAGGAGGAAAATACTGACGCTCTTTGCAGGGGTATCGTTAATCTTGGCGTTCATATTGAAAATATGAAAAAGTTCGGGGTTCCGGTAGTAGTGGCAATAAACAGATTTTACACGGATACTGAAAATGAAATCAGAATCGTTGAGGAATTTTGTAAAAATGCGGGCGTTGAATCCTCTATGACGGAAATTTTTGCTAAGGGCGGCGACGGCGGCAAGGATCTTGCTTCTAAAGTTATCAGTACGATTGAAAATAAATCTTCAGATTTTAAACCAATTTATGATGAAAAGCTGTCCATAAAAGAAAAGCTTGATATTATAGCAGAGGAGATTTATCGTGCAGACGGAGTGGTTTATACGGCTGAAGCTGAAAAAGCATTGAAGGAAATAGAGAAACTCGGCTATGGCAATATACCCGTATGCGTTGCAAAAACTCAATATTCGCTTTCTGACGATCCGTCAAATCTGGGGAAACCGGAAGGATTTAAAATTACTGTAAGAGACCTTAAGCTATCCTCCGGAGCCGGATTTGTGGTTGCGCTTACCGGAAATATACTGACAATGCCCGGTCTTCCGAAATGTCCCGCGGCTTTGAATATAGACTGCGATAACAGCGGCAGTATAACGGGACTTTTCTGATTATGCGGAATATAATAGATGATAATGAGGGCGACATAGTTTCCGGAACAGATAATGAAAAGGAAAAAGGACGTTCGGAAAAAATCTGGAGAGTTTTGGTTATAACAATTTTGACCGTCGTATTCCTTTATGTTATATATCATGTATTTTCATATTTTTTTAACGGATATAATACAGCGGTTAAATACGAGCTTTCTGATTATGAGATCGGAATTATTGCTGACGAATTGAATATCCTCATCTCAGAGGACGTAAGCGTCAGCCGCGCTAAATATACGGGCGGAAAACAACCTGTTTTAATGGTCTGGATAGATAATATTGAAGACGGCATGGAGTTTATTGAAAAATATACGGATTTTGACACTCAGAGCTATAAAAGCGTTTCTTTGGGGATAAATCAGAATCAATCCGTCGCTGCAAGGTATTACAGCGCCTATAAGGACGGAGATGAATATCCTGTCGAGTGTTATATTTATAAGCTCGACAGTACGGATAAATGGACTGCTTATATAATAGAAAACGATGTGACGGATAAGAGTATAAAGAAAATTTTTTTAGAGGATAAAAATGATGACAATTATAACTAAGAGTCCTGAGGAAACTATTGCATTTGCGGAAAAGCTGGGATCGCTTTTGAAAAGGGGAGATATAATTGCTTATAAGGGCGGACTTGGAGCAGGAAAAACTACCTTTACCAGAGGTCTTGCAGCAGGACTTGGATTAAAGGATATTGTAACGTCGCCAACGTTTTCAATAGTAAATGAATATAGGGGAGAAATCAGCCTTTATCATTTTGATATGTATAGGATCATCAGCTCTGATGAGCTTGAAGCTACAGGCTTTTACGATTATCCATTGGAAAAAAGTGTTTTTGCAGTTGAGTGGTCGGAGAATATAGATGATATATTACCTTCTGAAACCATTTATATAACAATAGACCGTATAGATGATGATACGAGAAGAATAACAGTGGAGGGGGACGATCGGTTTGCTGACACTTGGAATTGAAACATCGGGAAGAACTGCCTCCGTTGCTTTGATAGAGGACGGTATTATGCTCGGGCAGTCATCCTTATTGACTGCCAAGACACATTCTCAGGTTATATTGCCTATGGTAAAAAAGCTTATTTTTGACTGTGATAAGGAAATTGGTTCGATTGATAAAATAGCGGTTGGTATAGGTCCCGGATCATATACCGGAATCAGAATCGGAGTTGCCGCAGTTAAGGCTATGTCGTTTTCACTTGGAATTGAATGCTGCGGAGTATCAACCTTGGAAGGTCTTGCATATAACTTTCCGTCTGACGGTCTTGTGTGTTCGGTTATGAAGGCAAGACAAAACCTGGTTTATACTGCATTATTCAGATTTTCAGACAATAAAGCTCATAGGATTCTTGATGATATGCTGATTGAGGACGGCAGACTGTCGGAAATGCTTTCGGAATACGGCGAACAAATTGTTATGACAGGCGACGGAGCAGAGGAATTCTCTGAAAAATTCGGAAACGGCTGTATAAAGCTTTCGCCTATGCATTTAAGACATCAGAACGCGGCAGGTATTTGCCTGGCGTCCCTTAATCATGATTATTGCCGTCCAGAAATGCTTGAAGCCAGTTATCTTCAATTGGTTAAGGCGGAAAAAGATTTAATTAATGCTGAGCGACGTTGATTTTACACAATAAATGTGATATAATATAAAGTATATTAAGCAATAATGTCAGAATGGAGTTTATTATGATTGCGATTGGCAGTGACCATGCGGGTTACAATTTAAAAGAAGAAATTATAGAACAGCTTAAAAATATGGGCTATGATATTCTTGATATAGGCTGCAACGGCGAAGCGTGCGATTATCCTGATATCGCGTCCGAGGTTGCCGGATGTGTTGCCGGAGGAAAATGTGAAAGAGGAATATTGATTTGCGGCACCGGAGTAGGCATGTCGATGGCGGCTAATAAGGTGAACGGGATAAGGGCGGCTCTCTGCGCTGATTATTATACGGCTAAGTATACAAGATTGCATAACGACGCTAATATTTTATGTATGGGAGCTAGAACAATAGGCTCGGGAACAGCGTCGGAAATAGTTAGTATATTTCTTGAAACAAAATTTGAAGGCGGGCGCCATCAGAAGCGTATAGACAAATTCAAAGATATAGAAAAGAGTAATAAGGAGTGAAAAACTATGGCAAAACTGCATCTAATTGAACATCCGCTTATTCAGCATAAAATTTCTTTGATGAGAGATAAAAACACGGGCGCTAAGGAATTCAGAGAGCTAGTTTCAGAAACAGCTATGCTTATATGCTATGAAGCCACCAGGGATCTGCCGCTTAAAGAAGTTGAAATCGCAACGCCTATGGCGGTTGCCAAAACTAAGGTTATATCAGGAAGAAAGCTTGCGTTTGTTCCTGTTCTTCGCGCCGGACTTGGTATGATAGACGGAGTTATAAATATGGTTCCTGCCGCAAAAATAGGTCATATTGGAATGTTCAGAGACAACGAGAGCTTTAATGTTATAAAGTATTACAGCAAGCTGCCTGAGGATGTTGCCGAAAGGGACGTTATTGTCGTAGATCCAATGCTTGCTACGGGCAATACCGCTGTAGATGCAATCAATGAAATAAAAAAAGCGGGAGTAAAAAATATTAAATTTATGTGTATTATAGCTTCTCCTCAGGGAATAGATCGTTTGGAAAAAGCTCATCCTGACGTGGAAATATATTGCGGAGCTAAAGATGACGGTCTTGATGAAAACAATTATATAATTCCCGGACTTGGAGATGCCGGGGATAGAATTTTTGGTACAAAATAAAAAATTCCCGCTGATTTTTTCAGCGGGAAATTTTGTACTAACGCTTTTTCTTGTCTTTGCTGCGGATTTTTATTTTCAGTTCTGTAAGGGCGTTGTTGAATTTTGTTGATCTGGCACGCGGATGAGCGTTTATGAGATCTTTTTTAAGAAAATTCAAATGATCAGAAGCCGAACTGCGTTCATTTTGAAGCTGCTGTATCTTTCGGCTGATAGATTCAATATAATGTTTTTCAGAATTTTCTGCCGCCTCCTTAAGCTTGCTGTTAAGCTGGGATAGCTCTTCCCGTATTTCTGTCAGACGTTTTAACAGATGATTTACATCTATCGCTGATTTTGCAGAAGCAATAAAATCTGCGGCGAAAATTGCTATTAATACTATATCTATAATAATTATTGCTGTGCGGTCAAGATCAGTAACGGGTTTTATTAGATGCACATGTACTTTATAATTGACAAGAAGAGTCATAAATCCCCATAAAAAAGTTGCTTCGACGCAAATTCTGCCTGATAAATTATAGCGGCAGTCACTGTAATCCCAATATCTTGTTTTAAATAAAAGCTCCATTAGCCAGCCGGTTACGTATTCAAGCAAAGTTGCGGATAAAGCGCCGCATATGAACATAGCGACTGGATCGTCGTTAAAAGGCTGTCCTGCCAATATCATTACCAATGAACCAAAGCCATATATGGGAAGAAACGGACTTCGTAAGAAGCCGCGGTTTACAAAATGCTTTTCTTCAATTGAAACAAGAGCGGTTTCAAAGCACCATCCAAAAAAACAATAGATAAAAAAGAAAAGAATCCATTGCCAAACAGTATAATCCGGCATTTTTAACCTCCTTCATATATTTTTTATAAGTAGAATTATACTTTAAAAAGGGAAACAAGTCAATCTATGTCGAATATATTGTAAAATCCATTTAAAAAGCATATTAAATATGGCCATGATTTTGTATATTCCGTCAAATCTCAAAAAAAAGATTGACAAAAGAGTAAGGAGGTGATATAATAATAAAGCTGTCGAACGAGAGAGAGCGAAGTCGGAAAATTTTTTTCTCCCAAAAGGTATTGACAAGAGAGAGAAGAAGTGATATAATAGACGAGCGCTCAAAGGAAGCGAGAGAGCGAAGGTATCTTGAAAATTGAACAATGCTAAGAAAAAACAAAACCCTTGTAAATTCTGTATTAATTGAGAGATTAATACAAGAGTAAAAACACAAGCGAAAGAATTGCGAGCAATCGTAATGAAACGGGAGATAGTAAATACCGGAAGGTATTTAATATACAAACTTAATAAAGAGTTTGATCCTGGCTCAGGACGAACGCTGGCGGCACGCCTAACACATGCAAGTCGAACGGACTTAAAAGAGCTTGCTTTTTTAAGTTAGTGGCGGACGGGTGAGTAACACGTGAGCAACCTGCCTCTGAGAGGGGGATAGCTTCTGGAAACGGATGGTAATACCCCATAAAATATAAATATCGCATGATAGATATATCAAAGAAATTCGCTCAGAGATGGGCTCGCGTCTGATTAGATAGTTGGTGAGGTAACGGCTCACCAAGTCGACGATCAGTAGCCGGACTGAGAGGTTGAACGGCCACATTGGGACTGAGACACGGCCCAGACTCCTACGGGAGGCAGCAGTGGGGAATATTGCACAATGGAGGGAACTCTGATGCAGCGATGCCGCGTGGAGGAAGAAGGTTTTCGGATTGTAAACTCCTTTTATCAGGGACGATAATGACGGTACCTGAAGAAAAAGCTCCGGCTAACTACGTGCCAGCAGCCGCGGTAATACGTAGGGAGCGAGCGTTGTCCGGAATTACTGGGTGTAAAGGGAGCGTAGGCGGGATAGCAAGTCAGATGTGAAAACTATGGGCTCAACCTGTAGATTGCATTTGAAACTGTTGTTCTTGAGTGAAGTAGAGGTAAGCGGAATTCCTAGTGTAGCGGTGAAATGCGTAGATATTAGGAGGAACATCGGTGGCGAAGGCGGCTTACTGGGCTTTTACTGACGCTGAGGCTCGAAAGCGTGGGGAGCAAACAGGATTAGATACCCTGGTAGTCCACGCTGTAAACGATGATTACTAGGTGTGGGGGGACTGACCCCTTCCGTGCCGCAGTTAACACAATAAGTAATCCACCTGGGGAGTACGACCGCAAGGTTGAAACTCAAAGGAATTGACGGGGGCCCGCACAAGCAGTGGAGTATGTGGTTTAATTCGAAGCAACGCGAAGAACCTTACCAGGTCTTGACATCGTATGAATAGACTAGAGATAGTTGAAATCCCTTCGGGGACATATAGACAGGTGGTGCATGGTTGTCGTCAGCTCGTGTCGTGAGATGTTGGGTTAAGTCCCGCAACGAGCGCAACCCTTACCATTAGTTGCTACGCAAGAGCACTCTAATGGGACTGCCGTTGACAAAACGGAGGAAGGTGGGGATGACGTCAAATCATCATGCCCCTTATGACCTGGGCTACACACGTACTACAATGGCAATAAAACAGAGGGAAGCAAAACAGCGATGTGGAGCAAATCCCGAAAAATTGTCTCAGTTCAGATTGCAGGCTGAAACTCGCCTGCATGAAGTCGGAATTGCTAGTAATCGCAGATCAGCATGCTGCGGTGAATACGTTCCCGGGCCTTGTACACACCGCCCGTCACACCATGGGAGTCGGTAACACCCGAAGCCGATAGTCTAACCTGCAAAGGAGGACGTCGTCGAAGGTGGGATTGATGACTGGGGTGAAGTCGTAACAAGGTAGCCGTATCGGAAGGTGCGGCTGGATCACCTCCTTTCTAAGGAGCGAAAAGACGAAAGAGTCTGAAAGTTCCGGTCAGACAAGGGTTAAAAGCATTGTTTAATTTTGAAGATATCAGGAAGTCGGGGGTGTAGCTCAGCTGGGAGAGCACCTGCTTTGCAAGCAGGGGGTCAGGAGTTCGATCCTCCTCATCTCCACCAAAAAGGGCGCATAGCTCAGGTGGTTAGAGCGCACGCCTGATAAGCGTGAGGTCGGTGGTTCGAGTCCACTTGTGCCCACCATCGAGAAAAGAAATTAATAGATAATGGAAATTATCTGTTAATTTCTGTTCTTGAAAAAGGATAGAAAAAAAGGCATCTTGAAAATTGAATAAGAAAAGTATGAAGAAAATACAAAAAGTGAAACGACACGATTTTTAATAAAGAAATTAAAAGTCGGGTAAAAAAACTACAATGTATTGAGAACTCAGAAAAGACAAATGGTAAAGCTAGAAAGAGCGCAGGGCGGATGCCTTGGCATTGGGAACCGAAGAAGGACGCGGTTAACTGCGAAAAGCTGCGGTGAGTTGTAAGCGAACTAAGACCCGCAGATATCCGAATGGAGCAATCCACATGAGAGAAGCTCATGTATCATATACTGAATCAATAGGTATATGAGGGGAACCTCCCGAACTGAAACATCTAAGTAGGGAGAGGAAAAGAAATCAACCGAGATTTCGAGAGTAGTGGCGAGCGAAATCGAAAGAGGCCAAACCGACGGAAGCAATTCAGTCGGGGTTGCGGACTGCAAAAAGCATTGTCGAAGCTTAATAGAACAGGATGGGAAGCCTGACCGAAGAACGTGAAAGTCGTGTAAATGAAAAGCAGAGGCAGCAGGCAGAATCCAGAGTACCGCGGGACACGAGAAACCCCGTGGGAAGCAGGGGGGACCACCCTCCAAGCCTAAATATTCCCCAATGACCGATAGCGAAGAGTACTGTGAAGGAAAGGTGAAAAGAACCCCGGGAGGGGAGTGAAAAAGAACCTGAAACCCTGTGCTTACAAGCACTGAGAGCACGTCAAAGTGTGATCAGGTACCTTTTGTAGAATGGTCCGGCGAGTTATCGTATGCAGCAAGGTTAAGAACTTAAGGTTTGAAGCCGAAGCGAGAGCAAGTCTGAAAAGGGCGTCAAGTTGCATGCGATAGACCCGAAACCGAGTGACCTAGCCATGTCCAGGCTGAAGTGGAGGTAAAACTCCATGGAGGGCCGAACCGACCCCCGTTGAAAAGGTGGCGGATGAGGTGTGGCTAGCGGAGAAATTCCAATCGAACTCGGATATAGCTGGTTCTCCCCGAAATAGCTTTAGGGCTAGCGTTGTATTAGATTACCGGAGGTAAAGCACTGAATGGGCTAGGGGCCGAAAGGTTACTGAACCTTATCAAACTAAGAATGCCGGATAATTGATGTACAGCAGTCAGACTGTGTGAGATAAGTCTCACAGTCGAAAGGGAAACAGCCCAGACCCACAGCTAAGGTCCCGAAATAGATTTAAGTGGAAAAGGATGTGGGGTTGCACAGACAACCAGGATGTTGGCTTAGAAGCAGCCACTCATTAAAAGAGTGCGTAATAGCTCACTGGTCGAGTGACCCTGCGCCGAAAATTCAACGGGGCTAAAATCTATACCGAAGCTTGGGCTGCAATTGAAAGATTGTGGGGTAGGGGAGCGTCGTATAAGAGGAGAAGTCATAGCGGAAGCGATGGTGGATTTTATACGAGTGAGAATGCCGGAATGAGTAGCGAGAATTATGTGAGAATCATAATGGCCGAAAATCTAAGGTTTTAGGAGGAAGGTTCGTCCGCTCCTAGTAAGCCGGGAGCTAAGGCGAGGCGGAAACGCGTAGCCGATGCACATACGGTAGAAATTCCGTAGCCTCTGAAAGATTTAAGCACAAGGACACTTGAGAAGCGTTTATCCGGGAGTTGGTGTTCCCGGTCGTAAGGGACCCCGAATGGGGGAAGTAAATGTGGATTGAGGCAAGAAAAGTTGTGTGAATATCTGAAGAGCCCGTACCGCAAACCGACACAGGTAGATAGGAAGAGAATTCTAAGGCCAACGGGAGAAGGGTTGTTAAGGAACTCGGCAAGTTGACTCCGTAACTTAGGGAGAAGGAGTGCTCGAAAGAGCCGCAGAGAATAGGCCCAAGCGACTGTTTAGCAAAAACACAGCTCTATGCTAAATCGAAAGATGACGTATATGGGGTGACACCTGCCCGGTGCTGGAAGGTTAAGAGGAGAAGTGAGAGCTTTGAATCGAAGCCCCAGTAAACGGCGGCCGTAACTATAACGGTCCTAAGGTAGCGAAATTCCTTGTCAGGTAAGTTCTGACCCGCACGAATGGTGTAACGATTTGGGCACTGTCTCAACAACCCGCCCGGCGAAATTGTAGTACCGGTGAAGATGCCGGTTACCCGCGACTAGACGGAAAGACCCCATGGAGCTTCACTGTAGCTTAATATTGGATTTTGGTATTTCATGTACAGGATAGGTGGGAGACTGAGAAGCAAAGGCGTCAGCTTTTGTGGAGTCGCTGTTGGGATACCACTCTTGAAGTGCTGAAATTCTAACCTGCGCCCTTGAATCAGGGCGGGGGACATTGTTAGGTGGGCAGTTTGACTGGGGCGGTCGCCTCCAAAAAGGTAACGGAGGCGCTCAAAGGTTCGCTCAGCATGGATGGAAACCATGCCAGAGAGTGTAAACGCAAAAGCGAGCCTAACTGCGAGACTGACGGGTCGAGCAGTAACGAAAGTTGGAGTTAGTGATCCGGCGGTATGTGAGTGGAAATGCCGTCGCTCAACGGATAAAAGCTACCCTGGGGATAACAGGCTGATCTCCCCCAAGAGTCCACATCGACGGGGAGGTTTGGCACCTCGATGTCGGCTCATCGCATCCTGGGGCTGAATTCGGTCCCAAGGGTTTGGCTGTTCGCCAATTAAAGCGGTACGCGAGCTGGGTTCAGAACGTCGTGAGACAGTTCGGTCCCTATCTGTCGTGGGCGAAGGATATTTGAAAGGAGCTGTCCCTAGTACGAGAGGACCGGGATGGACGCACCTCTGGTGTACCAGTTGTCACGCCAGTGGCACAGCTGGGCAGCTAAGTGCGGAACGGATAAACGCTGAAGGCATCTAAGCGTGAAGCCGGCCTTAAGATAAGATATCCCATTACGTAAGTAAGTAAGACCCCTCAAAGACTATGAGGTTGATAGGTCTGAGGTGTAAGCATGGCGACATGTTAAGCCAGCGGATACTAATAGGTCGAGGGCTTTTCCTTTTGTCAGAGTTCAAATCTTTGCTTTTCTGTTCAATTTAAAAGAGTCAGCCGGTGTTAATGGCGATGAGGTTCCACCTGTTCCCTTTCCGAACACAGAAGTTAAGCTCATCTGCGTAGAAGATACTTGGACGGTGACGTCCTGGGAAAATATATCAATGCCGGCTTTTTGCTTTTTATTTATGCACCATTAGCTCAGTTGGTAGAGCAACTGACTCTTAATCAGTGGGTCCTGGGTTCGAGCCCCCGATGGTGCACCAAAGAAGATAGCTAAAATCATTTGCTTACAGTAACAGTTATATTGTTTGATGGCAATGATTTTAGATTATGCAATTTCGGTAGTGGACTTTGTTTAGAAAAAGCAATAAACCCGCAATTCCGATGGAGGAATGTCTGGAGAATTAAAGTATTTTTTTAGAAAATATTTTTCTGGTATTTTTCGGCAATTACAGGAATCGAGATTTTAATCTCGGTTCCTTATTTTTTTGCAATGTCGAAAAAGTTTTTTCTTTATTTTTTTAATGGTTCGGATATATTTTAAATGCCGTATTTACGGCGTTTTTTTATTTTATCGGATTGACGTTTATGAATAGAAGAATAATTCTGCCCTCTTGACAAAATAAAAATTCATGATTATAATTTAAAATCAAATTAAGGAGATCGCTTTTGGACTTTCGATTTCTGATTTTTCAGACTCAAAAAATCCCTGTATTTTTTGAAAAAAATACAGCGCATTCATGCGCTATAAATCCGAATTTTGTCCGGAGACAAATCTTCTGAAAAATTCGGAAGGCTGAGTAGCAAGCAACGCCTGTGTGGACACATTCGGCAATTTTTACAAAAACTCAACGGAGTTTAGTTTTGAAAATAATTAATCCTTCAGTGAAATTGCAATTTTATTAGAGAAGATAAATGTTCATACATTTTAAATTAATATATATATTTTTACAACCGGCTGGAATTATTATAAATGCAGTAATCGATTAATTATATGTAATAGAAGCATAATATGTAGTATAATGATTCTTATTATTATTGCTTATGGACGTGTATGATATAATGAAGATTTATATGAACTATTTAATATTGAATTGCTCTTTCTCAAATTTACCCACTTAAAAAATAGCAAACTAAATATTTTGATTAAATATTGCTTAAAGGAAAAGTCTGAAAAATAAAATGTCAAAGAGGATTAAAATCTATTGATTATATCTACAAAACCAATAAATATAATCATAAATTTGACATAAAATACCAAATATATTTGATTATTAAATATTAAACCCATATATATGATAGAATTTTATGTAAAATAAAATTCAGGGAGGTCATATTTATGGCTTATTATCAAAGATTGAAGGACTTAAAGGAGGACGCGGATTTAACTCAGGCGAAAGTTTCTGAAATAATTGATGTATCAACTAATCATTATGGAAAATACGAACGAGGCGATATTGATATACCTTTTTCAAAAGCAATCATATTAGCGGATCATTATGATGTATCATTAGATTACATAGCCGGAAGGACCAATGACAAAACTTTTTGTAAAAGTATATCGCCATCGCGCTTTACTGAAAAATTTAACCGCCTAAATCATGAAAACAAGGCAAGAATAGATGAAAGAATGTCCCAAATGTTAGAAGATCAAGGAATGAAAAAGTAAAAAAGCCTTGCTGGTGGCAAGGCTTTAAGATGAGGACGAGCGCTTGGAATACATCTATATGGTAGTTACCATTATACTCTAATAAATTTGGAACACGGCGACTATAGAACATAAAATTTATAAAGTCCTTTTCTTTCTGTATTCCGACGGCGAAACCCCGATATGCTTGTGAAACAGCCTACTAAAGTATAATGAGTTGTCATATCCTACCGCCTCGGCGATTTCAGAGATATTATACTCCGTTGTTTCAAGTAGGCTTTGTGCATTTGACATACGTAAGGATAGGATATATTGCATTGGAGTAACCTTTAAGATCTGTTTGAAACTACGAATAAACCAACAGGTACTCATATGCCGTGAGGCGGCATAATCATCTATACTTAAAGGTTCGTTATAATGTTCATTAAAATAATGAGCAGCACGTTCAATTTCGTTTTGGACATCGCTGCTTTTTTTTAAGCCTTCTTTGATATAGCGATTGATCTGAATAAAAATATGCCGCAAATTTAGGGCAAGCAGTTCTTCATAATTGGGCCGGCAAAGCTGCAATTCCTGAATCATCTGTTTATAAAGCCACGCATAATCGGGGGAGGTTCCTGTATAGAAAACCTTTTCGGCATTAGGCATTTCGTAGTTGTCAAGAATACCCTCCACCATTCGTCCGGTAAAATGTACCCAGTATACTTCGGTTTTATCGGGAGCATGATAGTAATAATACTGTATTTCACCGGGGCGAAAAAGAATCATATTTCCTTCAGTAATAACGGTTTCTTGTCCGAGTGGTCCGTCAAAATAAAAATAACCTTTGCCCTTTGCAATGTATAGAAGCTGGTAATCCTTTCGTCCGTTGAGTCGCTCCGTGGAAACAACAGGGCGGCTGTGAACACGGTAATAACCACAGCTGGTCACAACAAGCGAACGGCTTGTGTCAACCATATCCGCAAGTGAATTGTGCAAATAAGCCACATTAGTGAACATATACTATCCTCCTATGTTTTCTTAATTCATTATACGGCAATCAAAACAAAAAATCAAGTGATTTGTATCATTTTGTGCATAAATTGTATTATTTAATTTATGGTTTGCATTAAAAATACGTGGTAGAATAAAGTCGACGACAAAAGATATCTAAATCAAACGACGGCGCTGTCACTGCCGTTTTTATCGCAGAACTCAAAAGGTGTGATGAACTGAAGCCAAGTATTTATATTTAAGGAGAATTACTATGACTGATAAAAAATACCTGAAATGGTACAACAAAGTCGGTTACGGTTCGGGTGATATCGCAGGAAACGTAGTATATGCGCTGCTTTCATCCTTCGTAATGATTTATCTGACCGACACGGTAGGACTGAATGCGGGAATTGTCGGCACGCTTATTGCAGTTTCAAAAATTTTCGACGGAATAAGCGACATATTCTTTGGCGCGCTCATCGACAAAACCAAAACAAAAATGGGTAAGGCAAGACCTTGGATGCTTTACGGATATTTTGGATGTGCGATTTGCCTTATAGCAATTTTCTGTATACCAACGGATATGGGACAGATTGCGCAGTACGCTTGGTTCTTTATCACATACACTTTACTTAACGCGGGCTTTTATACAGCTAATAACATAGCTTATTCCGCCCTTACCGCCCTTATAACCCGAAATAATCACGAGCGCGTACAGATGGGTTCAATCAGATTTATGTTTGCATTTGGTACAAGTATGCTGATTCAGGTTATCACAGTTGACATTGTGAATAATCTTGGAGGCGGCGCGGACGCTTGGAGAACAGTTGCGATAGTATATGCGATTATCGGTGTGATTTCCAACACAATATCTGTTTTTTCCGTAAAGGAGTTTTCACAAAAAGAAATTGCAAAAGAAGAAACCGAAAAGGAAGAAAAGTACGGTCTTATTGACGCATTCAAGCTTCTTGTGCATAACAAATATTTTCTGATGATATGCGGAGCGTATCTCCTGATGCAGATTTATTCCGCAACTCTTGGAATGGGAATTTACTTTATGAAATATGTACTGGGAGATGAAGAAATTTTCGGCGTTTTCGCTTGGGCAATCAATATTCCTATGATAGCAGGATTATTGCTTACTCCGATTCTTGTAAAGAAACTCGGTGGTATGTATAGGCTGAATATTGTGGGATATATAGTCGGCGTTCTCGGAAGAATGGGCGTTCTGATTGCGGGATATATGGGAAGTATCCCTATTATGCTTGCATTTACGGCTGTCGCGGCGCTTGGTATGAGTCCGCTGCAGGGCGATATGAACGCTCTTATTGCAACAACGTCAGAATATACAAGATTGACAACAGGTAAAAAAGTTGACGGAATAATGTATTCCTGCACATCATTCGGTACAAAAGTTGGCGGCGGTATCGGTACTGCAATCGCAGGCTGGCTTCTTGCCGCAAGCGGATATGTTGAAAATGCCGCAGTGCAGTCAGAATCCTGTTTAAATATGCTGCACGTTATGTATCTTTGGCTTCCAATGATATTCAACATTTTAATCACAATCGTTCTCATCAAGCTGAACGTAGAAAAGACAAACGCTGAAATTAAAGAAAGTATAAACAATTAACAGGAGGAAACACTTATGAAACCCTCACTCGAATGGCTTGCAAATCCCGAAGTTTTTGAAGTAAATCGTATCCCCGCACATTCCGACCATAGCTGCTTTACAAGCGAGGGCAATCTCCGTCAGCGCCTCGACGGCGTTTGGAAATTCGCCTTCACCGAACACCCCGACAGCAGACCTGTCGATTTTTACAAAGCCGATTTTGATACAAGCGGTTTTGACGATATAACAGTTCCGGGACATATTCAGCTTCAAGGATATGACAAGCCCCAATATGTGAACACACAGTATCCTTGGGAAGGTCGGGAAAGCCTTATTCCTCCGCAAATTCCGCAGAAACGCAATCCCGTGGGCAGTTATGTCAGATACTTCGATGTTGACAAGGCGCTTCTCGGCAAGGAAACCTTTATCAGCTTTCAGGGCGTTGAAACTGCAATTTATGTATGGCTTAACAGCGAGTTTGTAGGCTATGCCGAGGACAGCTTCACTCCCTCAGAGTTAAATATCACACCTTACCTCAGAGAAAAAAATAACAAGCTTGCGGTCGAGGTTTACCGTTACAGCACGGCAAGCTGGCTTGAGGACCAGGATTTTTGGAGATTTTCAGGGATTTTCCGTGATGTGTATCTTTATGCGATTCCTGAAATCCACGTCCGTGATATGAAAATAACAGCGGATTTCAATTATAAAAACGGCAGCGGTATCTTCTCAGCAGAGCTCGATATTATCGGCGAATGCGATTACTCCGTAAAACTTACGCTTACAGATATAAACGGAAATAAGGTTTATGAGAGCGATAAAGCCAATGTCAGAGCAACTATTCCGAGCGTGCGGCCTTGGAGTGCGGAAGAACCTAACCTTTACATTCTTACCGCTGAAATTATCGCCGGCGGTAGAATCGTAGAAACAGCGGAAACAAAGGTTGGATTCCGCGCCTTTGAACTGAAAAACGGCTTGATGTACCTTAACGGAAAGCGTATCATCTTCAAGGGTGTAAACCGCCATGAATTCAATGCCAAAACAGGCAGAGCGATTACCGAAGAAGATATGCTTTGGGATATTAAGTTCATCAAGCAGAACAATATGAACGCTGTCCGCACTAGTCATTATCCAAATAACAGTCGTTGGTATCAGCTTTGTGACGAATACGGAATTTACCTCATTGATGAAACAAACCTTGAAAGCCACGGCACTTGGCAGAAGATGGGCGCTTGTGAGCCGTCAATAAACGTTCCCGCGTCTCTCCCCGAATGGAAAGAGGCTTGTCTTGACAGAGCAAAATCAATGTACGAACGTGATAAAAATCACCCGTCCGTTCTGATTTGGTCCTGCGGAAACGAAAGCTACTGCGGTAATGATATTGCGGCAATGGCAGACTATTTCCATAAGGTTGACAGCGCTAGACTTGTGCATTACGAGGGAGTTGTGTGGAATAGAAAATACGACCATATCACAGATATGGAAAGCAGAATGTATGCAAAGCCCGCCGACATTGTCGAGTATCTTGAAAATGCTCCTAAAAAGCCTTATATCAGCTGTGAATATATGCACGCTATGGGCAATTCCCTCGGCGGTATGAAGCTTTACACCGACCTTGAAGATAAATACGAAAGCTATCAGGGCGGCTTTATCTGGGACTATATAGACCAGGCGCTTTATAAAGACGGTGTTCTCGTTTATGGAGGCGACTTCGACGACAGAGCCGGTGATTACGGATTTTGCACAAATGGAATTGTTTACGCTGACCGTACTCCCTCTCCGAAAGTGCAGGAGGTCAAGGCTCTTTACTCAAACGTCAGAATGAGCGTTAAAAACGGCGTTGTTACCATAGAAAACAGGAATCTGTTCATTGATACAAAGGGATATATTTTCAATGTAACGCTTGAAAAAGAGGGCAAAATTCTCGGAAGAGAGGAGCATACCCTGAATATTTCCGCAGGAGAAATCGGCACGTTTGAAATCGGTATGCAAGCGCCCGAAGAGTACGGAGAATACGTCTTTACGGTTTCCGCAGTACTTGCCGAAAATACACTTTGGGCAGAGTCGGGACACGAAATCTCTTTCGCGCAGGAGATTATCCGTAACGCGGAAGAGAAGGAAATCACTAACGCAAAGGCGGAAATTATCTACGGTGATTTTTGTATCGGCGTTCACGGAGAAGGCTTCTCGATGCAGTTTGACAAGCGTGAGGGCGGTATCAGCTCTCTTGTCTATGACGGTGCGGAATATATCACAAGAGCGCCGAAAATCAGCTTTTTCAGAGCAATGACCGATAATGATACTGGAGCGGGATATCCTCAAGATATGGCACAATGGCAGATTGCAGGAAAATGTGCGAGGCTGATTGGCGACAGACTTACAACCGAGGAAAAATCAGACAATCTTGAAATTACATTTGTTTTCGCCGCGCCTACCGTTCCGTCTTTTGAATACAAAATAATCTACAACGCTTATTTTGACGGAAGACTCGGTGTAAAAGCAGAATATCCGGGCGTTCAGGGTATGTCAGATATGCCTGTTTTTGCGATGGATTTCAAGCTGAAAAAGCAATATGATAAATTCACATTCTACGGTATGGGACCTGATGAAAACTACATTGACAGAAATAACGGTGCAAGGCTCGGTGTTTTTACATCAAATGCGCAGGACAATTTTTCAAAGTATCTAAATCCGCAGGAATGTGGTAACAGAACGGGTGTCCGCTATGTAAGCGTTTATGATGAAAACAGCGCCGGGCTTAAATTCAAGGCGGCGGAACAGCCGTTTGAAATGAGCGTTCTCCCATATTCCGCATATGAGCTTGACAATGCAACCCACCGTGAGGAACTGCCTGAGGCAAGCTATACTTGGGTACGCATTGCCGCAAAGCAAATGGGTGTTGGCGGTGACGACTCCTGGGGCGCGCCCGTTCACGAGGAATTTAAGATAAAGGCAGAAAACAAAATAACTCTTGAATTTATAATAAATTCGCTTTGATTTTGAAAGGGGAAAATATTATGAATATCCGTGAATCTTTACAAGAGATTGAAGGCGACGAATTTTTAAAAACATTCAGGAAATTGTACGGAACAGATGAACAGACGCTTGAATATCAGAAACAGCGTTACCTTGACGCGGTAAATAAATTTATCGAATTATACCCTGAAAGAAATAACATAAGTATATTTTCGGCGCCGGGCAGAACGGAGATCGGAGGTAATCACACTGACCATCAGCACGGATGCGTACTTGCGGCGGCGGTAAATCTTGATATTATCGCTGTCGTCGCTTTCCACACAGACGGTATTATCCGTTTCAAGTCAGAGGGCTATGACGTTTTCAGCGTAAATCTTAATGACGTTTCCATAAATTCGGGAAAAGTTGGAACCGAGGCTATTGTAAGCGGTATTGCGGCAAGATTTATGGACAATGGAACAGAAATAGGAGGCTTCGACCTTTATTGTACTTCTGATGTACTTACAGGCAGCGGTATTTCATCATCCGCGGCGTTTGAAACGTTGATTGGTACGATTATTGACGCATATTATAACGGCGGCAGGTCAGGCGCTATAGAGATTGCAAAGATCGGACAGTTTGCAGAGAATGTATATTTCGGCAAGCAAAGCGGACTTATGGATCAGACGGTTTCTTCTGTCGGCGGTCTTGTATCCATTGACTTTATTGACGCGGAAAATCCAATAGTGAAAAGCTTTAATTTTGACTTTGAAGAATACGGCTATTGCCTGTGCATTACAGATACAAAAAGCAGTCACGCAGACCTTACCGACGATTATACCGCAATCCGCAGTGAAATGGAAACTGTTGCAAGGCAGTTCGGTAAGCCTTGTCTCAGACAGGTAAGCGAAGCCGCGTTTTACAACGATATTCCGAGGCTGCGCAAAAGCTGTTCCGACAGAGCGATAGTTCGCGCGGCGCATTTCTTTGAGGAAAATAACCGCGCAAAAGCAGAAGCTGTGGCATTGGAGGAAGGTAACTTTGAATATTTTCTTGAGCTTGTAAGAAAATCGGGACGCTCATCTGCGGCTCTTTTACAAAATCAATATTCTGCGTCAGCGCCCGAAAATCAGGCTATTACGCTTGCAATTCAGATAAGCAGAAAATTTCTCGGCGACAACGGCGCGGTAAGAGTACACGGCGGCGGTTTTGCAGGCACAATTCAGGCGTTTGTACCGTTACATCTCGCAGACGGATACATAGCTGAAATGGACGGAATATTTGGTGAAAAATCCTGCGTGAAAATGAGAATACGTCCTGTAGGCGGTGTAGAAATCTCAAAGGAGGAAAACTGATATGGCAATTTTGGTTTTAGGCGGAGCAGGCTATATAGGCTCCCATACCGCACTTGAACTTGTAAAATCAGGGCGCGACGTCGTTATTGCCGACAGCCTTGTAACAGGCTATAAAAAAGCAATACCTGAAAAGGCACGATTTTATCAGGGCGATATCCGTGATTTTGAGTTTCTCGACAACCTTTTTCAGCAGGAGAAAATTGACGCAGTAATTCACTTTGCCGCTTATTCTCTTGTCGGTGAGAGCGTTGCAAATCCACTGAAATATTACGGCAATAATCTTTACGGCACAAAGATTCTGCTTGAGGCTATGGTGAAGAATAATATTGATAAAATCGTGTTTTCATCAACAGCCGCTACATACGGCGAGCCAGAAAACATACCCGTTCTTGAAAGCGACCGAACTTGTCCCACAAATCCATACGGCGAAACAAAGCTTGCTGTGGAGAAAATGTTTAAGTGGGTAGCCGAGGCTCACGGTTTGAGATATGTTTCTATGCGTTATTTCAATGCTTGCGGCGCTGACGAAAACGGTATAATCGGCGAGGCTCATAATCCCGAAAGCCACCTTATTCCCATTATTCTGCAAGTCCCCAACGGAAAGCGTGAAACAATTTCCATTTACGGCACGGATTACGACACACCCGACGGCACGTGCATTCGTGACTATATCCACGTTACAGATTTGGCGCAGGCTCACATTCTTGCTGTGAAATATCTCTACAACGGCGGTAAAAGCGACATTTTCAATCTTGGCAACGGTGTAGGCTACTCTGTACGCGAGGTGATTGAAACTGCAAGAAAGGTTACTGGGCGCCCTATTCCCGTAACAGAAACTTCTCGCCGTGCAGGCGATCCTGCAAGACTTGTCGCGTCAAGCGAAAAGGCAAAGCGAATACTCGGTTGGAAACCTGTTCACAACTGTCTTGAAGAAATTATTGCAAGCGCTTGGAATTGGCACAAAAAACATCCGAACGGATACGATAAATAATCAGGGGGCATAGGTATGATTTACGATGCTGTGCAGAAGCTAATCGACTACGCTTTGAAAAACGAGCTGATTACCGCCGATGATATTTATGTTATCAGAAATCAGCTTATGGAAGCTTTAAAACTGAATAATTGGGTAGATACAGCCGCCGATTGTAAAGATGAGAGCATTGATGAAATCCTTGAACCTTTGATTGCGTATGCGTGTGAAAACGGTATAATTTCCGATACCGCAAATTCCCGTGACTTGTTTGATACAAAGCTTACGGGTATTCTTACGCCTATGCCGAGAGAGGTTGTAGCGGAATTTGACAGGCGTTATGCGGAAAATCCGAAGCTTGCAACGGATTGGTATTACGATTTCAGCAAGAAACTGAATTATGTCCGTTGGGGACGAATTGAAAAGGATTTAAAATGGCAATACAACTGTGAATACGGAGAGCTTGACATCACTATAAATTGCTCCAAGCCTGAAAAAGATCCCCGCGATATAGCGGCGGCAAAAGCACAGAAATCCACCTCTTATCCGAAATGTCGGCTTTGTCCCGAAAACGCAGGCTTTGCAGGTCACGTCTCTTACCCTGCAAGGCAAAATCTTCGTCCCGTCCCGATAAAAGCAAACGGTGAAGAATGGCAACTACAGTATTCACCTTATGGCTACTACAACGAGCATTGTATCGTGTTTAACACGAAGCATGTTCCGATGAAGATTGACGCTATGGTATTCAAAAAGCTGTTTGATATTGTAGATTATCTTCCTCATTATATTGTCGGTTCAAACGCTGATTTGCCCATAGTCGGCGGTTCGATTTTAAGCCACGAGCATTTTCAGGGCGGTAATTTCACCTTTGCTATGGCAAATGCTTCGATTGAAATAGAGATTTCGTTTGAAAAGTATCCGAGTATCAAGGCAGGTATTGTAAAATGGCCTATGTCGGTAATAAGAGTGAGCTCCGATAATGCAGATGAACTTTCCAATTGCTGTAATGATATTCTTGTTAAATGGAGAGCATATACCGATGAAAGCGTCGGAATTTTTTCTGAAACAGACGGGATTCCGCATAACACTATCACACCAATCGTAAGAAAAAGCGACGATATTTACGAATGTGACCTTGTTCTGCGAAACAACATTACAACAGAAGAACGTCCGCTCGGCGTATTTCACCCTAATCCTTCGCTTCACCATATCAAGAAAGAAAATATAGGTCTGATTGAGGTTATGGGACTTGCGATACTTCCGGCACGTCTTGCAAAGGAGCTTGTAATGCTTGAAAAGGCGATGCTAAGCGGCGAAAATCTTAACGATATTCCCGAACTTGCCAAACACACAGAATGGGCAGAGGCAATACTCGAAAATCACTCAGATTTCTCTGCTGAAAACGCAAGAGAAATCATTGAGCAAGAGGTCGGCAAGGCGTTTCTTGAGGCGCTCATCGACGCTGGCGTATTTAAACGTAATAAACAGGGCAAGGATGCGTTTCTGAGATTTATTAACACCTTATAAAAAACGAGCAGTACCGCAATTTAAGCGATACTGCTCGTTTTACATTTTTCATTAACCGTCGTTTTATTAAGGTATTGCATAAAACGGTAGGCGGTTTCTCTCGACAAGGGAGGTGAGCAAGAGCAAGAGAAATTGTTATTACAGAAATGGGAAAATCCAGTGCCGTTGTTTCATATTCTATTGTCCAATGTTAATATGAGGCGGCGTTTATGCAATGCTTGGAATCTCTATATGAAATACTATTTTTGAATCTTCTATGCCTTTTGCTGTAATCGTACCGCCATGCAGTTCTATAATCTGCTTTGCGATAGCCAAACCAAGACTATATCCGCTTGCGGCGTGAGATTTATCCGCCTGATAAAACTTGTCAAAAATATGCCTTGCCGATTCTTCCGTCAGTGCGTTTCCTTCATTTGAAACAGTGATTATTACCGATTTAATGGTGCGGTGCAGTTTGATTGTTATCGTACCACTAATGGGAGAAAATTTAATGGCGTTGTCAAGCAGATTTATCCACACCTGTTTTAGCATTTCCTCATTGCCGGTTAGATAAATTTCACCGCAGTCAAAATCAAATTCAAGCCGCTTTTCCTGCCATTTTCCGCTTAACATTGCAATAACAAGCCGAATCTGTTCGCTTACATTAAATTGTTTTTTGTCGGTAAGAATAGTCTGCTGCTCAATTTTTGTGAGATTCAAAATATTCGTTGAAAGTTCCGCAAGCCGTTCTGATTCCGTGATAATCGTATCAAGATATTCGTTTCGTTCCTCATCGGTTAAATCGTCACGCTTCAGCATTTTTGCAAACCCGCGGACGGAGACAATCGGCGTTTTGAACTCGTGTGAAAAGTTGTTGACAAAATCTGAGCGCAACATTTCCACGCTTCCAAGCTCCTCCGCCATATGATTAAAGCTTTCTGCAAGCTGTATGAATTCCGCCGGTCCTTTCAGGTTAATTCTGACATTGTAATCGCCATCGGCAATTTTATCCGCCGCCTCACAAACCGTGCGAATCGGTTTCAGAGGCAGCTTGCTGAACAGAAATGCCAGCGTCGTACCAACGCCAATGCTCACTATCGCAAATGTAAAACACGTTATTGTCAGGGGATGCCTGCTGTGCCTGAACAATATCACTATTGTTTGTGTAGTCGATAAGATATTCCGTCAATGCGCTGGTATATCCGACTGCCTCGCCAATCGACGCATTGTCGGCGTCTTTCACGGGACGAATTACACCTGTTATTTTGAGTTTTATGGCATGGTTTACGGAATATTTCTCAGGTATTCAATGCTGAAACCTTTATCGTCGGGCTTTGTTCCGGGTTGATTGGAATAGGTATTACTTTGCTCCTGTTGATTCCGGGCAACGCGGTTATCCACGCCCTGACAGGCTCGACCGGTATCAATGCGGTTCTGCCCGTAGGCAGTGCAATCCTGCTGATTATTCTTAGCGTCATCCTTACGCTAATCGGCGGTCTTATCCCGTCTAAAAAAGCGGCAAAGAAAGACCCCGTTGCAGCGCTGCGGGCAGAATAAACTGAATTAGGACAAATATCAGAAAACCACTTCCCAGGAGTAACAATTTGGGGAAGTGGTTTTATTGTGTAACGAAATTTTGATTGACAGTTTAGAAAAATCAATAGGCTAAAAAAAATTTGGTTTTGCCGACTTTTATTTTTACATATTGACAAAATTCGATAATAAGTGTATAATAGAATCAAGAAAAAATTTCGCCTTATCAAGAGCGGTGGAGGAACAGGTCCTGTGAAGCCCGGCAACCTAATTGTTAAATACCAAAAAAGGTGCTAATTCCTGCGGTTTATCCGAGAGATGAGGATTTTTTATAAAAATCACTGCGTTCGGAGCTCCGGACGCATTTTCTTTTAAAATACAGGTGAATATTTTCTAATTTTTTTGAAAGGAGCGACTGTTAAAACAGTCGAAGGGTTATGGTTAAAAAATTTTTTACATCTGAATCTGTAACAGAAGGACATCCAGATAAAATATGCGATCAGATTTCAGACGCGGTTTTGGACGCGTTGCTTGAACAGGATCCGGATTCCAGAGTGGCATGTGAAACAGTGTGCACAACGGGAATGATTATGTGCATGGGTGAGATAAGCACCAAGGGATATGCTGATATTTCAAAGATAGCAAGACAGGTTGTAGTCGACATTGGTTACGACAGAGCAAAGTTCGGATTTGACGGCTATACCTGCTCTGTAATTACTACTATTGACGAGCAGTCCTGCGATATAGCAATGGGCGTAAACGAGGCGCTTGAGTCTAAAGAAGGCGATATGAACGACGATAATTCTACCGGCGCCGGAGATCAGGGACTGATGTTCGGCTATGCGTGTAATGAAACGCCCGAGCTTATGCCAATGCCTATATCAATGGCTCATAAGCTGGCCCTTAAGCTTACTGAAGTCAGAAAGGACGGCACTTTGAGGTATCTGCGTCCTGACGGCAAAACGCAGGTTACAGTTGAATATGACGGCGATAAGCCTGTAAGAATTGAAACAATTGTTGTTTCGTCACAGCATGCGCCTGAAATTTCTCTTGAGCAGATAAAAAAGGATATAGTAGAATATGTTATAAAGCCTATTGTTCCGAAGGAGCTGCTTGACGATAATACAAAATATTATATTAATCCGACCGGCAGATTCGTAATTGGAGGTCCTCAGGGGGACAGCGGATTGACAGGAAGAAAAATTATTGTTGACACGTATGGCGGATATTCAAGACATGGCGGCGGCGCTTTTTCGGGCAAGGATCCATCAAAGGTTGACAGATCCGCAGCCTATGCGGCAAGATATATTGCAAAGAATATTGTAGCGGCGGGATTAGCGGATAAATGTGAAATTCAGCTTGCCTATGCTATCGGAGTAGCAAGACCGGTTTCAATACTTGTCGATACTTTCGGTACCGGTAAGGCTGACGAGGAAAAGCTATCGGCTGCGGTGGAAAAGGTATTTGATTTAAGACCTTCCGCTATAATAAAAATGCTTGATCTTAAAAAGCCTCAGTATAGAAAGCTTGCCGCTTACGGACATATGGGACGCGAGGATCTTGGCGTTGCATGGGAAAGAACGGACAGAGTTGAAGAAATAAAAAAAGCGCTGCGTGAATTATAATAAAAAAATCCTCCGTTAAATATACGGAGGATTTTTGCATGTTCTGACGCTAAAAAAAGCTTAGCTGGCTCATACCGTAACCGATTTTATAGGCTGAGATAATGTCATTCATTTTATACAGTATTCCATAGCTTCTGCATTCGTTTTCAAATAGTTTCCATAGTCTTTGAACATTTTTGCTTACGCAGATATATGAATTTCCATATGACTTTAAATATTTTTCTTTTAAATTATCTTCGGGAAAAATTTGTTTTAGTTTATTAAAATAATATTCCCGTTGATTTTGCCTTAAAGTAACGCCGAATGACGGATAAATAAATTTTCCTCCGCATTCTGCCGTTTCCCTGACTATTTCGTGAATATTTTCTTCAGCGTCCTCTATAAACGGTAGAACGGGCATCATTACAACTCCTGAAAAAATTCCGTTTTCGTTTAACTGGCTTATCGTTTCAAAGCGTTCTGAGGACGGCGAGACATTGGGTTCAAGTTTTTTACAAAGTATATCGTCAGCGGTCGTTACCGTAAGCTTGCAGATAACAGGAGAATGCTCGGCAATACTCTTTAAAATATCTATATCCCGAGTTATAAGGGAGCTTTTTGTTATTACAGAAACACCGAAGTTAAAAGCGTCTATGAGCTCAAGACTGTGTCTTGTGAGCATAAGCTCCTTCTCAAAGGGATTATAGGGATCGCTCATTGCGCCTGTTCCGATAACTCCTGAACGAACCTTTCTCTTCAATTCGTTCCTTAGAATAATAAGAGCGTCCTTTTTGGCTTTAACCATATCAAAATCGGATATATGGTAGCAGTCGCTCCTGCTGTCGCAGTAAACGCACCCGTGACAGCAGCCGCGGTAAATATTCATGTTATAATCGGTTCCAAACCATTCTGAGCTTTTACACTTTGAAAGAATTGTTTTAGCTGGAATGTATTCCATTTTCAGAATCCAAGATTTTCAGCTACAAGAATAACCTTAATTCTTCCTTTGTGTCTTTGCTTTGCGGATATAAGAAAATTGCAGCATATTCTTTCGTCTGACGAGCAGCCCGACGTTATATCTTGAGATTCTTTTGTAAATGCTGCGCATTCTCCTGATTTACTGCAATATGTGTCGCATTGAAGTCTTACGGTATTTGCAGGAGCGGCTGTCTTTTTGACGCGATTTGAGGCTTCTTCAATATTTCTTACGATTTTATTGTATCCGGCTATAATAATAACAGATTTCGGACCGTAGGCTATCGCAGCGACTCTATTGCTGTTTCCGTCTACATTATAAAGCTCTCCGTTTTCTGTAATAGCGTTAGAACTGCAAAGATAAACATCGGCGGAAAAAGATTTCCTAAATATTTCAGCCGTCTTATCAGGCGCAACGGAATTTCTGTCAAGATATATATAATCCGGAGATTTTATTATATCTGTAATTCCGCATTGATTAAGAGTGACCGATCCTCCGCTTGCTATAACGTCTCCTTTTTTAAGAAGAGATCTGACTATATCCGCGGCTTCTTCTTTGGTTTTTACCGTATATGCGGTCATATTGTTATTTTCAAGAGCATTCTTGGTTTTTTCCATTCTTAGTCTTATTATTTCATTAACTGCGTTTTCCATTTTATATCCTCCGTTTTTCTATTATTTTGTAAAGGGGACGTTCCAGGAACGTCCCCTCTGATTAATTTAGCATTTGCTTTTTAAGACTATTCAGCCTTGATCTTGAACGGATCATAACGTTTATAGGCCTTATCATTTTTTACAACTTCATATTCCTCGCCCCATGAGTCCAGCATATCCTGCAGATCGTCTGAAAACATCTTGTATCTTACGCTGTCGACGTTTGATTCGGACCATAGGTCGTCTTCGTCCATTCGCTCGGTAATATCAAGTCTTACGATAACATACATTGTATCTTCGTCCTCGACTATTTCAGGAACTCCTGTTTTTGCGTCGTTAAAAATCCAGTCATATATTTCCTTTGATGGCTTATAGTTTGATTCGTCAGGCTCTTCTTCAGCCCCTTCAGCGGTCGTCACAACCTGAATAATCGTTTCATTTGCATAAGGATTGGTGGTTGTTGATGTTGTTTCTTCATTATCGCTTTCGGGCGCAGTCGTAACGGCTTCATCCTCGGTACTGCTTGTGCTTTCCGTTGCTTCCGTATTTTCAGTATTATCAGACGCTTCATCGTCGGATTCTGTAGTTGTAGTTTCAGTTTCAGGTTCAGTTTCAGGCTCCGTTGTAGCTTCGGTGGTTTCTTCTCCCGATGATTCGGCAGCTTTATCAGCTACATAATCGTCGTATTCTTCCTGAAATTTATCGAATTCCTCCAGCATGGCTTCTTCGCTGTCAGCCGATTCGGCTCTTTTAAGGAAGTCCTTCGCCATATCCTGCAGTTCCTTTTTGCCTGCCTCGTCAAGATCGTTTCCCTCTGAATCATGCATATCCATATCTACAAATTTAACTCTGGCGTTGTTTTCGGTATAGAAATCCTTTAGCTGATCTTCCGTTACGTTTTCACTTCCGCCCTCGCCGTAATATGCTTTGAAGATGGCGTCGCTCTTATAGCTTGAAGTCATAATTTCCTTAATTGAATCCTTGCTTATACCGTTTTCGGTAAACATATCTTCGTTATTTTGCCAACTGGATTCAACATATTCGTCAATTTCATCAAGCTCGTCCTGCGTCAGGGATAGCTCAAGCTCATCAAAATGCTTCATAACCGCTACATGGTCGACGCAGCTTTCAGTCGTTTTATCCTTAACGAAGGTGAGAAAATCCTTACCCTCGATTTTGATTTTCTTTAGGGACTTTTCATCACTGACGTCAAGATTTTCATCCTGCTTTGCGGCAAGATTTTTAGCTTCTGTGAGAGCGGTATAGGAATAATAGATATAAACGCCGGCTTTAACCTGATAGCCGTCGACAGTCAGCGCATAAGCGGTATTTTTTCCGGTAGTGCAGCCGACGCTTGTAAGAATCATTACAGATGAAATTGCAGCCGCAATGATCCTCTTGAATTTTTTCAGCATTATTTTAAACCTCCGTAAAATAATTATAATCCTTAAAAAACGGGACTTTTAAATATAATTATACTATATTACTTTTATTAAGTCCATACCTTTTACAGCTTTTTTCTAAATTTTCATAAAATTTTCAGAATAAAATCGGGGAAAAGCGTTAAGAATGTGCTATAATATAAATAAAAAAAGGTGGATATTAATATGAAAGCATTGATTACCGGTGCAAGCTCCGGTATTGGAAGAGATATGGCAAGATATCTTTCCTCCCTCGGCTGGGAGCTTGTTTTGACCGCCAGAAATATCAGCAGTCTCCGAAAGCTTTCTGCTGAGCTTAAAACAAAGACAGAAATAATTCCGCTGGATCTTGCCGATGAAAAATCCGTTTTTGAGCTTTATAAACGTTGCTCGGGAAAAAACATAGATCTGCTTATAAATAATGCGGGATACGGAATTTTCGGAGAGTTTGATAAAACAAGCCTTAAAGACGAGCTTGATATGATAAATGTTAATATCAAAGCGGTTCATATATTGACTAAGCTTTTTCTCAAAGACTTTAAAAGAAAGAACCGAGGCCGTATTTTAAACGTAGCGTCAAGCGCGGGATTTATGACGGGACCGCTTCTTTCGTCCTATTATGCGTCAAAGAATTATGTTGTCAGACTTTCGCTGGCAATACATGAGGAGCTTCGCAGGTCAAAGAGCAATGTAAGGATAAGCGTTTTCTGTCCCGGACCTGTAAATACAAACTTTAACAGCAGAGCGGGAGTAAGCTTCAGCGTAAAGCCTGTTTCCAGCGAATATGCCGCAAGATATGCCGTAGACAAATGCTTAAGCGGAAAAACGGTTATTATACCGTCAATGGATATAAAGCTGGGCGTTTTCTGCGCAAGGCTATTGCCCAATAAGCTTTTATCCGCAATAACTTATAATATTCAGCATAAAAAAGAACGCGGTTAAGGCTCTTCGCTGAAATTGCCGAGAAATTTGAAATCATACAGCTCGTCCGTAAGCTCCACAAGCAGCGATTTTACCTTATCGTCGCCGACGTTTCCGGCAAAGTCAAGGAAGAATCTGACGTCAAAGCTGCCGTCCGCAATAGGGCGGCTTTCTATTTTTTCAAGATCCATATCGTTTACGAAAAACTTTGTTAAAAGACGGTAAAGACTTCCTTTGATATTAGGTATTTCAAGAGTTACGGAAATTGTTTTTGCATCCTCTGATAAACGAAAGTTTTTTGTTATGCAGATAAATCTGGTATAGTTTGGTATAACGTTTGAAATATTTCTTTTAAGTATATTCAAGCCGTATAACCGGGCGCAGGTTTCCGAACAAATAGCCCCGCATGGGCAATTAGATTCGCTTACGTATTTAGCCGCCGTAGCGGTATTTTTGGATTCCACAGGCTCGAACCCGCTGTCTCTGAGATATACGGAGCATTGCTTAAGAGCCTGAGGATGGGAATATACCTTTTTTATATCTTCAAATGCGATTCCCTTTTTTGCGGCAAGGCAATTGGTTATTTCAACCTTAACCGTTCTTGCTATAAATACATTATATTTTCTTATTAAATCATAATTCTGGGTAACCGAGCCAGCCGTAGAATTATGTATAGGAATAATACCGTATTCTATCTCACCCTTTTCAACGGCTCTGAAAACGTCCTCAAATTCACTGTAAAAGCTTATTTCATTTTCCGGAAATAATTTTCTTGCGGCAGTTTCTGAATTTGAGCCGGAGGTTCCCTGACAGCCTACCATGCCGCCTGAGCTCATGTTCAGCGGAACAGGCTCTAGAAATTCTCTGCCCTTCAGCAGCGCTTGCTGCTGTAGGCATTTGCTGATATCCATAATTTCAGTGAAAAGCGCGGTTGTAGCCCCCTTTAATTCTTCCGGGCTTTCTGCTCTTACTCTTTTTATTATTTCCTTTTCACGCTGAGACTGGAATATTTGCATACCGTTAGCTTTCTTATAAAGAGCGACGTTTCGGCAAAGCTCCATTCTTTTTTCAAATGCCTTTAGAATTTCCTTATCCAGGGAATCTATTTCATCCCTTAAAGCGTTTAAATCCATATCGGAATTCCTTTCAGTTTTAATCCTTATTTCAATTAGTATTATACATAAATTTACGCTGAAAATCAAGTTTGGAAGATTTATCAGCTTATTTTCCTTATTCCATTTAATAAAAAAACTAAAAAAAACAGCTTAATTCACATATTTCTATTGAAACTTTGATGCATTATATGCTATAATAAAATATAAATATATTTTTGGAGGAGTTTGTTTGCGTATACTTGGAATAGACCCGGGTTATGCTATAGTCGGCTTCGGTATTGCTGATTATTCGGGCATGAATTTCGCTCCGCTTGAATACGGAGCGATTCTTACGGAGGCTCACACCGATTTTCCGCGGAGGCTTAAAAGTATAGCCGACGATATAGATTATATCTTAGAAAAATTCTCTCCCGATTGTATGTCTATTGAAAAGCTGTTTTTTACAAATAATCAGAAAACCGCCATAGACGTGGCTCAGGCGCGCGGAGTAGTAGTGCTTTCCGCCGTAAGACACGGCGTCCCGGTCTTTGAATATACGCCGCTACAGGTAAAGCAGGCTGTCGTAGGGTACGGAAAGGCGGAAAAAAAGCAGGTTATGGATATGACAAGGCGTATATTGAAGCTTGAACAAATACCTAAGCCCGACGATGCCGCCGACGCGCTGGCTCTTGCCATATGTCACGGTCATTGCTGCAAAGGAATAAGAAAATAATTATACGGAGTTAAAATAAAAATGATATATAGTTTAAGAGGTACGCTTATACATAAAGAGCCGTTTCTGGCCGTCATTGAATGCGGCGGAGTCGGTTATGCGTGCAGAACCACATGCTCAACCTCCTCGCAGCTCGGAGCGGTAGGAAAGGAAATTAGTCTTTATACATATTTATATGTAAGGGAGGATAATATTGAGCTTTTCGGCTTTTATACTACTCAGGAGCTTAGCTGCTTTAAAATGCTCATTACAGTTTCGGGAGTGGGGCCGAAAGCTGCGCTTGCTATTCTGTCAGATACGGATTCTCAGAGGTTTGCGCTTACTATTGCTTCCGGGGACAGTAAGGCGTTTACTAAAACCAAGGGGGTAGGTCCGAAGCTTGCACAGCGAATTGTATTGGAGCTTAAGGATAAAATAGCAAAAGAAACCTCGTCTAAGGAGCTTGCCGAGGGCTTCAGAATACCTGAAGCGCCTTCAGGAGATAACGTGTCGGAGGCTATGTCTGCGCTTATGGTTTTAGGATATACTCAGGCGGAGGCGGCTTCAGCGGTTTCAAAAATCGACAGCTCTCTCGATTCGGGAGAGATTATTAAGCGCGCCCTTAAGATTATCGGCAGTCAGATGAAATAACGGGAGATTAAATTGATAGAAACAGGAGATATTGAGTTTGAAGGAAGAGCGGTAGCTCCCGAATATTCGGAAGCGGATACCGAAACGGAGTTTACTCTCCGTCCTCAGACGTTGCAGGAATATATTGGACAGGATAAGGTCAAGGAAAATCTTGCGGTTTATATAGAAGCGGCAAAGCGCAGGGGGGAACCGCTTGACCATGTACTGCTTTACGGTCCTCCGGGATTGGGAAAAACAACTCTTGCCGGAATAATAGCTCATGAAATGGGCGCGAATTTAAGGATAACAACAGGTCCGGCAATTGAAAAGCCGGGGGATCTGGCCGCTCTTCTTACTAACCTTTCAGCTAACGACGTATTATTTATTGACGAGATACACAGACTTTCCAGAGCAATTGAGGAAATTCTATATCCTGCGCTTGAGGATAACGCGCTTGATATAGTTATAGGAAAGGGACCGTCGGCTCGTTCTATAAGAGTCGATCTCGAAAGGTTTACTTTGGTGGGCGCTACCACGCGGGCAGGGCAGCTTACGTCGCCTCTCCGCGATAGATTCGGAATAGTTCAGCGTCTTGAGCTTTATACTCATGAGCAGCTAAGCGATATTATCAGAAGAAGCAGCTCCATACTGGGAATTCCCTGCAGCTGCGACGGAGCGGACGAGATTGCTAAACGCTCAAGAGGAACTCCGAGAATAGCCAACAGACTGCTTAAACGTGTAAGAGATTTTGCCGAGGTTATGGGCGACGGCGAAATAACCTCGGAAATAGCGTCTATTGCGCTCAACAGGCTGGAGATTGATTCTTTGGGGCTTGACAGTCTTGATAAGAGAATGCTTACAATGCTAATAAAAGGATATAACGGGGGTCCGGCGGGACTTGAAACGCTTGCGTCTGCAATCGGCGAGGAGGCCGTTACGCTTGAGGACGTGTGCGAGCCGTTTTTAATGCAGCTTGGATTTCTTGCCAGAACCCCTAGAGGCAGAGTTGCTACAAACCTGGCGTACGCCCATCTTGGGTTTGAAAAGGATCGGGACGATGATGAAAGCGGTCAGCTAAAATTATAAATTCTTAAGGAGATATATGACAAATGGGTAGACTATTCGGAACAGACGGAGCAAGAGGAGTTGCCATAACCGAGCTTACATGCGAAACTGCAATGAATATCGGAAGAGCAGCGGCTATAGTGCTTACAAAAAGAACGAAACACAAGCCGACTATTTTTATCGGTAAGGATACAAGAATTTCATCGGACGTATTGGAAGCGGCTCTGGCTTCCGGCATTTGCTCTGTCGGAGCTAACGTTCAGATACTGGGAGTAGTTCCCACACCTGCGGTAGCGGCTCTCGTTCAGCAGAAAAAGGCTGACGCGGGCGTTATGATCTCGGCTTCTCACAATAGCTTTGAATTCAATGGAATAAAGCTGTTTTCCTCTGACGGCTATAAGCTTTCGGATGATATAGAGGAAGAAATAGAAGAACTTATTCTTGATAAGCCGCAGGATATGAAGCTTGCGGCCGACGGTGAAGTCGGAAGAATAACTTATTACCGTGACGCCCAGTCCGACTACATAAGATATATTATGAAATGTATAAAGGGAAATTTGACCGGACTCAGAATTGCGCTTGACTGTGCGAACGGCAGCGCTTCTGCAACTGCAAAAAGGCTTTTTGAAGGACTCGGAGCGAGCGTATATGTAATAAACGCTTCTCCTAACGGCGTTAATATAAATGAGAACTGCGGTTCAACCCATATAAATAATTTGATGCAGTTTGTAATTGATAAAAAGTGTCATGCCGGTTTGGCGTTTGACGGAGACGCCGACAGATGTCTTGCGGTTGATGAAAAGGGCGAGCTTGTAGACGGCGACAAGCTTATTGCAATTTGCGCTAAGGCCTATAAAGAAAAGGGAAAGCTTAAAAAGGATACCGCCGTCGTGACTGTTATGAGCAATTTAGGATTTACCTATTTCGCCAGAAATAATGATATAAAAATGCAGACTACTAAAGTTGGAGACAGATATGTTCTTGAAAGAATGCTTGAGGGCGGATATAATCTGGGCGGAGAACAAAGCGGTCATATTATTTTCCTTGATGAAGCGAATACCGGCGACGGTCAGCTCTCAGGAGCAAAGGTGCTTGAAATACTTGCTGAATCGGGATTGAAGATGTCTGAGCTTGCTTCGGTTATGGAGCATTTTCCTCAGGTTATGATAAATGTAAAGATCAGTCCCCGTAACAGAGAGGTATGGAAGAACGACAGTCAGATAACCGATCTTATAGAAATGTATGAAAATGAGCTTGGCGACGGCGGAAGAATACTTGTAAGAGAAAGCGGTACAGAGCCGCTTATAAGGGTAATGCTTGAGGGGCGTGATTTTAAGCAAATCAACAGCTTTGCAGTAGCTATTGCCGATAAAATCAGGGAAAGAACAGGAAAATGAAAATCACGGTTATAAACGGTCAGAATCATAAGGGTTCAACCTATAACATGGGAAAGATACTTGCGGATAAGCTGTCGGACGATGTTACGGAAATTTTTCTGCCGCTCGATTTCGGCGAATTCTGCTGCGGATGTAATAATTGCTTTGGAAAAAGCGAAATGCTATGTCCTCACTACGAAAAGCTTAGGCCTATAACGGAGGCAATTGACAGGGCGGATGTTTTGATTTTCACCTCGCCTGTTTATGTTTATCACTGTACCGGCGCTATGAAATCATTTCTTGACCATTACGGCTGGAGATGGATGGTTCACCGTCCCGAGGAAAAAATATTTTCAAAACAGGCGGTAATACTTTCAACTGCCGCCGGCGCCGGTATGAAATCCGCTAATAAGGATATAAAAGACAGTATGTTTTTCTGGGGCATAGGCAGAATCTATACCTATGGGGCCGCTGTTAAGGAGGTTTCATGGGAAAGAGTCAAGGAAAAGAAAAAGGGCGAAATAAATAAAAGTCTTGAAAAAATCGCCGAAAAGGTTAAATACAGAAACGGCAGGATTAAGCCCTCCGTAAAAACAAAAGCGCTTTTTTATTTTATGAGTAAGCTTCATAAAAAGGGATTTTTCCCTGTCGATGATGAATACTGGAAAGAAAAGGGCTGGTGCGGAAAGGTCCGGCCGTGGAAAAATAAACAGTAAAGGAATGCAGTATATGCGTATAGCGGATAACTGGACAGAATATCGGATTATTGATACCACATCTCAGGAAAAGCTTGAATCATGGAACGGTATTCTGCTTATTCGTCCCGATCCACAGATAATATGGAAAACTTCGCATAAATCCCCCTTGTGGGACAGGGCTCAGGGACATTATCACCGATCTTCGTCCGGAGGAGGAAAGTGGAGCTTTACCAAAAAACCGCCGGAATCATGGGAGATATCTTACGGGGAACTAAAATTCAACATAAAGCCGACCGGCTTCAAGCATACCGGACTTTTTCCTGAACAGGCGGTAAACTGGGACTTTATGATGAATAAGATAAAAAACGCCGGACGTCCCGTAAGCGTAATTAATCTGTTTGCTTATACAGGAGGGGCCACACTGGCCTGCGCAAAAGCCGGAGCCAGCGTTTGCCATGTCGACGCGTCCAAGGGAATGGTCAACTGGGCAAGAGAAAACGCTGCGCTTTCGGGACTTGCTGATAAGCCGATACGCTGGCTGGTGGACGACTGCGGAAAATTTATTGAAAGAGAAATCAGGCGGGGCAGAAAGTATGACGCGATTATAATGGATCCGCCAAGCTACGGCAGAGGGCCCGGCGGAGAGGTATGGAAGCTTGAGGACGGTATTTTTGATTTGGTAAAGCTTTGTGCGGGAGCTTTAAGCAATGATCCGTTGTTTTTTCTTATAAACAGTTATACGACCGGACTTTCGCCGTCAGTAATGGGATATATATTAGGTGAAACGGTATGCTCAAAATACGGCGGAGAAGTATCGTTTGATGAAATTGGTCTTCCGGTTGAAAAGAGCGGACTTTGTCTGCCCTGCGGTTCGACGGCTATATGGCAGAAAGGCTGAATATGGAGAATTTTGCTAAGGCTGAAAAGCTGGTATTCAGATACGGAGAGGAAGAATCTCCGGTTCTTGATAATATTGATCTGGTCTTTAAGGAGGGAGAGTTTACCGCAATTTTAGGTCACAACGGCTGCGGTAAATCTACCTTTGCCAAGCACCTGAACGCTATATTGCTTCCAAGTGGGGGAAGAGTATATATAGACGGAATAGACACTAAAGACGAAAGCCGTATTTTCGATGTCAGGCAAAAGGTTGGAATGGTGTTTCAGAATCCGGATAATCAGATAGTTGCAACCATCGTTGAGGAGGACGTTGCTTTTGCTCTGGAGAATTTAGGAGTTGAGCCGGCAGAAATACGCAGACGTGTAGACGAAGCTCTCAGGGCTGTAAATATGTATGAATACAGGCTTCATTCGCCTCATCAGCTTTCAGGCGGACAGAAGCAGAGAGTCGCTATTGCCGGAATAATAGCTATGCGACCTAAATGCATAGTAATGGACGAGCCGACGGCAATGCTGGATCCGGCCGGCAGGAAAGAGGTAATGGCAACTGTTAGAAGACTTAATGAGGATTACGGTATTACCATTATACTGATAACTCATTACATGGAGGAAGCGGCGCAGTGCCGCAGGGTAATCGTAATGGATAAGGGAAGGGTTTTACTGGACGATACGCCGAGAGAGGTTTTTTCAAAGGTGGAATTGATAAAGTCGGTAGGACTTGATGTTCCTCAGGTAACGGAGCTTGTATATGAGCTGAATCAATACGGACTGGAGCTTGACGGCCACATAATAACTGAAGATGAATGCGCCGATATGCTTATTAAGCTGATTTCATAAATATCTTCGGAATCTAAGAGGAGTTTTAATTTTGGCGATATTAAAAACAGAAAATCTGACTTATGTTTACAGTCAGGGAACGCCGTTTGAAAAAACGGCTGTGAATAATGTGAGTATTGAAATAGAAAAGGGAGAATTTACGGGGATTATCGGACATACAGGTTCAGGCAAGTCCACGCTTATTCAGCATTTCAACGGACTGCTTAAGCCCACGTCGGGCAGGATATATCTTGACGGTCAGGATATCTGGGAGGATAAATCAAAAATAAGACAGGTAAGATTTCGGGTTGGGCTGGTTTTTCAGTATCCGGAATATCAGATATTTGAGGAAACCGTTTATAAGGATATTGCGTTTGGACCGAAAAATATGAGGCTCAGCGAGCACGAAATAGACAGGCGCGTCAGACAAACCGCCGCCGCGGTAGGAATTTCGGAGGAGCTTCTCGGCAAATCTCCATTCGAACTGTCCGGCGGAGAGAAAAGACGTGTGGCTATAGCGGGAGTAATGGCTATGGAGCCGGAGGTACTTATACTGGACGAGCCTACCGCAGGTCTGGATCCTAAGGGCAGGGGCATTATTCTGGAGCAGATAAAGGAATATCACAGGAATATGGGCTGCACCGTTTTGCTGGTTTCTCACAGCATGGAGGATGTTGCCAGATATGCGTCTAAAATCCTTGTTATGAACAAATCGGAGATATTTTGCTACGGAAAAACCTCGGACGTATTTAAGCAGTCTGATGAAATAGAGAAAATAGGACTTTCTGTTCCTCAGATCACAAGAGTTTTTAATTTAATGAGAAAAAAGGGAATTGATATTGAAAATGACGTTTATACTGTCAAATACGCCAAGGAAAAAATACTTGAATATTTAAAAAGCGGAGGAAAGCTGTAATGATAAAGGATATTACATTAGGACAGTATTTTCCCGGAAGCAGCGTCGTGCATAATCTGGACGCCAGATTCAAGCTTGTTATTACGTTACTTTTTATTATAATGCTCTTTATCGGCGGCAACACCATATGTCTTGAGGTCGGTACGGTTTTTACGGCAACGGCGCTGCTGTGCTCTTCTATACCGTTTAAAATGATAGCTAAAAGCCTGAAGCCTATACTGCCGATACTGTTGTTTACGACGATTCTTAATTTATTTATGATTACCGGCGGTATACCGCTGTTTCAATGGAAGTTTATATCAATTACAGACGAGGCGGTAGAAACTTCGGTTTTTATGATAATAAGAATACTTCTCCTGATTGCGGGAACCTCCCTTCTGACATACACAACCTCTCCGGTATCGCTTACCGACGCTATTGAAAGACTTCTGAGTCCTCTTAAAAGATTTAAGCTTCCTGTTCATGAACTTGCAATGATGATGACCATTGCTCTTAGATTTATTCCGACATTGATTGAGGAAACGGATAAGATAATGTCTGCTCAGAAGGCGCGAGGCGCGGATATGGAGGGCGGCGGAATCAAGGAAAAGGTGAAGTCCGTTGTGCCTGTGATAGTGCCGTTGTTTGTATCGGCAGTGAGAAGAGCCGGAGAGCTTGCGACTGCCATGGAGTGCCGTTGTTACCGAGGCGGAGAGGGAAGAACCAGAATGAAGCAGTTAAAAAGCGGAATAGCCGATTATATTTCTCTGGCTATAACGTTGTTTTTTCTTGCCGTTGTAATATTTATTAATGTTATTGACTGAGAAAGGGCTGACATATGAATAAAGGAAAGCTAAAAACTGATCGAATAAAAAATAAAACGGGAAAACCAAATCCTCTGCTTTATAACAGAAAAGGCGAAACGAGGGTATTTCTTATTCTTTCGTTCATACTGCCTTTTTTAATAATTTGGATATTTTTTATACAAAGCGAGGTACATCCCTTCGGCGATAAGCAGATACTTGTAACAGATTTATGGCATCAGTATTATCCGTTTTTCAGGGTTGAGCATGAAAAGCTTCAGAGCTTTTCCTCTATGCTTTATTCATGGGATACGGGAATGGGAACGAATTTTATTTCCCTTTTGTCTTATTATGCGGCAAGTCCGCTGAATTTGCTTTCAGTATTTTTCCCTATCGAATATTCAAGGGAAGCGCTGACGCTGTTTTTAACTATAAAGATTGGCTGCGCCGGTCTTTTCTTTGCGGTATTTTTAAAGCACACATTCAATAAAAATGATATTTCAATAACCGCCTTTGCGATATGCTACGCTCTTTGCAGCTACATCATGGGATATTACTGGAACATAATATGGATAGACACAGTCGCTTTGCTGCCGCTCGTCGTATTGGGAACTGTAAAGCTTTTTAAAGAAGGGAAATATAAGCTTTATGCTATATCCTTGGCTCTTTCGCTGTTATCAAGTTTTTATATCGGACTTTTTACCTGTATATTTACGGTTATGGTTTTCGGCGCGCTTGTAATAGCCGATTGGCACAGCTTCAGACATTCGCTTCGCAGGCTTGGACAGATTGCGGGAGCTACCGTTATAGGAATCGGTATGGGAGCAGCGGTATTACTGCCGGCGTTTCTGGGACTTCAGCTTACCAACAGTGTGGACAATAAATTTCCGGAAACTATAACGTTTTATGAAAACTGGCTTAAAATGATATCAAACGTTATCGGTTTTCATGAACCGACTGCAAAAGAGGGACTTCCTAATTTTTACTGCGGAATGTTTGCCGTGGTTCTTCTTGGAGTGTTTCTGCGTTCGTCCAAAATTAAAATACGGGAAAAAATAATAACGGTTGTATATCTTGCGTTTATTATTGTAAGCTGCAATATGAACGTTTTGAATTATATGTGGCACGGATTTCATTTTACTAATATGCTGCCGTATCGTTTCTCTTTTCTTTTATCATTTATCCTTCTTGCCACGGCATACAGAGCTTACATTGTGATGAGGGAAGAAGCGAATATATTTGATGTGATAGCAATGTCTGCAATGGCGTTTATTATTGCCGTTATATCCTACAGGGATCAATCTGAAAAGGCGTTGCTTTCAAGCGTGGTCGTATGTTTTATATTCGTTGCCATAATGTTTGTCTATGAAAGAAAGCTCATTAACTCTAAGATTTTAAATTATGTTGTGTTCGCAGTATGTCTGGTGGAAATGGGCATTAATGCAAATACGGGAGTTAAGACGGTAACAGTAACCGGATACAGCAATTATCCGAGAAACAGCGAAAGCGTTTCGGACCTGATCGGCTCTGTAGAATCTGAAGATAACGGCTTTTACAGAATAGAAACCATGTCCAATTATACAATCAACGATCCGGCTCTTTACGGATATAAGGGAGTGTCCCAGTTTTCGTCAACAGCAAACGTCAACGTTACAAATATAATGAAGAGCCTGGGACTTCAGGCTTCGGCCGCAGGCAACAGGTATTATTACAATCAGAATACGGCTGTTATAAATATGTTTTTAAACCTTAAATATCTCATATCTCACGACAGCTATTCCGGCGACCTGACATATTTGGATCCGCTGGCTTCTAAAGACGGTGTTTCAATTTATGAAAACAATCATTATCTTCCCATAGGCTTTGCGGCGGAAAGCAGTATCAGCGAATACAAGGGCGAATCATTTATCCAGTTTGATAATCAAAACGAATTATTCAGACTGGCAACCGGTATAGAAGAAGACGTTCTGACCAGAGTAGATATAAAGGACGTAGGGCACAAAGGGCTTAACGTTATCAAGTCGGGCTACGGAAATTACAGCTATCAGTACAGCGCTCCGGACGACGGAAGCGAGGATTGTTATCTTAAATTCAATTATACGGTTCCGGACGACGGTCCGCTTTATGTAACATTTGATTTCGGTGAAATAAAGAACGTAAGAATAAAGGTCGGAGATTCTGTTATGCGCACTCACAGCTCCGGAAAATATATGGATATTTTTGCGGCGGGAGACTTTAATGCGGGAGACGTCGTATCGTTTCAGGCTGACGCTAAGGATCAGAAAAACGGCAGCGGAACTATTTATGTGTATCAGATAAACAGCGATGTATTTGAAAGAGGATACCGGAAGCTTTTGGAAGGCGCTCTGAACGTTACCAAATATGACGATACTATTATTAAGGGAAATATAATTGCTGAGGACGACTGTCTAATGTATACTTCCATTCCGTATGACGGCGGCTGGAAGGCTTATGTCGACGGCAAGGAGACGGAAGTTCAGTCAATTAAAAATGCATTTGTATGTGTTCCTATGTCGGCAGGGGAACATACTGTTGAATTAAGGTACTGTCCTCCGGGTTTTGTTGTAGGCGCAGTGATTTCAATTTTGTCAGTAGCTACGCTTGTACTGCTTTGGATTTTTGTGCCTAAGGTTAAAAAGAAAAGGTTTATGTCAGGAGAAGGAACGGCTGAAAATAAATGAGAAATCTCAAGGTTATGATGGCTTATAGGGGAACTGCGTATCATGGCTTTCAGAGACAGGATAATGCTCTGACTGTTCAGGAGGTTGTGGAACGGTATGTTTCCAAGGTTTTAAATCATAAATGTATTATAAACGGGTGCTCAAGAACGGACGCTGGAGTACATGCAAATAATTATTGCTTTTCGGTGCTGACGGAAAGCAATATACCGGCTAAAGGCTTTGTAAGGGGCGTAAATGGGGAACTTCCTGATGATATATCAATACTTTCATGCGAGGATGCGCCGCTTGATTTTCATGCAAGATTTTCATGCAGGGCCAAGGAATATATTTATCTTATTCACAACAGCGAAAGTAAAAATCCCTTTACTACCGATCTGGAGTATCATTACCGACGCCCATTTGACGCGGAGCTGGTGTCTTACGCGGCTAAAATCTTTGTCGGTACGCATGATTTCGCCGGCTTTTGCTCGAATTATGACGGAAAGCAGAACACAATCCGTACTATAGAGAAATTTGACATAGTAATTAATGGTGAATCGGTTAAAATGCTTGTAAAAGGCGACGGTTTTCTGTATAATATGATTAGGATTATCGTCGGTACTCTGCTTTCGGTAAACGAAGGAAAAATTAAGCCGGACGATATAGACGGAATTATCAAATCAAGAAACCGTCTGCTTGCAGGCAAGACGGCACAGCCCCACGGGCTGTATCTCAACAGGGTGTTTTATTGAACTGAAAGGGACTTTAATGGACAGATACACAAGGGACGTTGACATTGTTCTTCTGAGAAAAAGAAAAAAAAGACGTCGGCAGCTCATTAAATTTACAGCTTTTATGTTTATCGTCGGAACTGCCGTAATGCTTTATTCGAAAAGAGATGTATGGTTCCCGAAGCTTGAGGGAATAGGAAGCAGGTTTCAGAGCGTAAAATCAAACGGAGAGCTTGCGGAGGGAAACTTCCCTCTTAGTATTTCCGGAGGCATTGATTATCAGACCGGAAACCTAAACGGATATCTTGCGATATTAAGCGACGCATATCTATACATATACAACGATAACGGCGAGCTTTATGAAGAAAGACAGCACGCTTATTCAAACGCTATGCTTCAGACTGCCGGAAAAAAAGCGATGGTATATGAAAGCGGAGGTAATCGTTTCAGAGTTGAAAGCAGGAGCAAAATAATATATTCCAAAAAGCTTGAGGACAATATAATTTTTGCCCGCCTGAGCGATGACGGAAGAGCCGCTGTTATAACAAGCTCGGAAACTTATATCTGCCGGCTGATAGTATACGATGAGTCTGGGGAGGAAATCTATACTCGAAACTGCGTTGAACGGGTAACTGATCTTGCGTTCAACGAAAAGGCGACCGGCTGTGTTCTTGCGACTGCCGACGCCGGCGGAGGTTATGTATATTCTAAAATAATTTCAGTTTCATTCGATTCCAAAAAGGATAACTGGGTATCTGAGCCGCTGGATACATTGTGTCTTAAGCTTTACGGAGGCGAAAGCGGTATACTGGTAATCGGAGATACTAAATACGCATATTATAATAGCAAGGGCGAAATGCAGAAGGAATATGAATATCCGGCCAAATTGATTGATTGGGATTACCAAAACGGTAAAACAGCATTGCTTTTCCAGAATGAGACTAAAAGATTAAGCTATATAACTACTGTTGACAGTGAAAATAAAGAGCCGAATTATTCTGAATTTGAAAATAATAACGCGAAATGTATCCGTATTATAGACGGACATGTTTGCGTTCTCGGAAAGGACGGCATAACGCAGTATAATTTCAAGGGGGGGAGCGAAAAAAAGATAAGCTCCGAGGGCTCCTATGAGGAAATGATTTATATAGACGATTATATCTTCCTTTTGGGCTATGACAGAATTGACAGAATTGATTATAAGAGCTGAAGAATGAGGCGATAAAGAATGGGAACGAATTTCTGGTGGATATATGATATTGTTTCTGCCGCAGTCGTTATACTGAGTATATGCGCCTGCGCTAAAAGGGGATTTTCTAAAATACTGATAATGATAATCGGGTGCGTTGTTTCAATATGGCTGGCCGCTGTTATCAGCAGCAGGTGCTCGGATTTTATCTATGATAAATTTATTAAAAAGACGAGTACGGAGGCTGTCGGGGACGCTATCGAAAGATACGATCCGGCACAGTCCGTAAGAGAAGCTATAGAGGATCAGGGGTACGGGGCAGTTCTTGAGGACAGCCGTGTCAGAAAAATACTCGAGTCAGAAGATTCTATAGAAATGCTCTATGAGTATACCAATCAGGCAGCCGGAACAGTCGTAGATACTCCGGAAAACTTTGCCGATACATTGACAGCCGGATTTACAGAGCTTTTTGCAAAACAGTTAGGCGGCAAGCTTCCCCCGTATGTTACCCATGAGCTGATAAAAAGAATTTCCGGAAATGACGAGCTGTTTGTTAAAACTACCGAGATGATACTTAAAAATCCCGACAGCGTTCCTTCATATATAGAAGAAAACTATATAAGAAAACCGGCTTTGAAGCTTGTCAAGGCGTTTGTATTCCTTATCAGCTATCTTATTTTAATGACCGTTATAAGAGTTGTTATTAACAGGACGTTCAGATTCGGCTTGCTCAACGGCTATGACAGACTTGACAGATTTGCCGGAGGATTGCTGGGAGTCGTTTATGCGGCGGCTGTGCTGGTAGTTATAGCCGTGGCTGTTAAGATAATGATAAATGTAGCTGAAAGCGACGGCTCATTTTTAAGCTATGAAACCGTTGAAAAGACAAAGTTCTTTAAATATATATTTAACCGGATTCAGTAGTATGACCTGATAAAAGCTATACCTGAAGCGACAGAATAAAACAGAAAGGAGCATCGCCTTTTTAGGCGTGGTGTGAAGATTATGGTATTATGCAGCAGATGCAAAAAACGTCCTGCGGTTGTTTTTATTACATCAATGCACGGAAGTGAAAAGAAAAATGAGGGACTATGTATGCTTTGTGCAAAGGAAATGAATATACCGCAGGTATCCGAATATATGGAGCAGATGGGAATTACCGACGACGATATAGAGCAGATGTCCGATCAGATGATGGAGCTTATGGACGGCGACGGTTTTGAAATGGGCGGAGCCGGCACGCTGCCTCCGTACATACAGAATCTACTCAACGGGCAGTTAGGGGATATTAAAAAGAACGAATCAGGAGATTCAAATCCTCCCGCTGCAAGGAAATCTAAGCAGGGTTCCGCCAAAGCGGAGGATACAAAGAAGAAGAAAAAAAAGGAGCTTAAATTTCTTGATAATTACTGTACGAATTTAAGCAAAAAGGCTGAGGACGGGGAGCTTGACAATATTGTCGGACGAGATAAGGAAATTGCAAGAGTTATTCAGATTCTTTCCCGCCGTCAGAAAAATAATCCATGCCTTATAGGTGAACCGGGCGTCGGAAAAACGGCTATTGCCGAAGGTATTGCTCAGAAGATTGCCGAAGGAAACGTTCCGTTTAACCTTGCCGATAAGAAAATATACCTTCTGGATCTGACCGCGCTTGTTGCCGGAACACAGTTCAGGGGGCAGTTTGAGAGCAGAGTAAAGGGCCTTGTAAACGAAGTGAAATCCGAGGGCAACATTATACTGTTTATTGACGAGGTTCATAATCTCATAGGAACGGGCGATTCGGAGGGATCTATGAATGCCGCTAATATATTAAAGCCGGCTTTATCTCGCGGAGAGGTTCAGGTTATAGGAGCTACGACCTTCAGCGAGTATCGGAAATATATTGAAAAGGACAGCGCTCTTGAAAGACGATTCCAGCCTGTGACCGTTAACGAGCCTACAATAGAAGAAACTGTCGAGGTCTTAAAGGGTATAAAAAAATACTACGAGGCTTATCATAGGGTAAAAATAAACGACGAGCTGATAAGGGAATGCGCCGTGTTATCTGAAAGATATATACAGGATAGGTTTCTGCCGGACAAGGCTATAGATCTGCTTGACGAAGCCTGTGCATGCACATGTATCAGAACTCCGGAGCTTGCTGAATATGATGAAAAAACTAAGAAGCTTAAGGTTCTTGAGGATATGGAAAAATCCATAGAGGAGCAGAGTGAGCCTAATTATGAAGCTCTTGCAGAGGTCAAGGGAGACATTATCAGAGTGAAAAATGAATTAAGCGAGCTGGAAAAGGTTGTATCTGCTGTTCAGGTGAGTGAAAACGATATTGCCAAGGTTATTGAACTGTGGACGGGTATACCTTCTAATAAGATTGCTGAAACCGAATTTTCCAAAATGTTACGCCTTGAAGAAAAACTTAAAGAACACATTGTAGGACAGGACGAGGCGGTGCACCTGCTGTCAGAATCAATAAAGCGTACAAGAGTTCAGCTTTCCAAGCGCAGACGTCCGGCTTCGTTTATTTTTGTCGGCCCTACCGGCGTAGGAAAGACAGAGCTTGTAAAAGCGCTTTCTACAGAGATGTTTGATTCGACCGAGCCGTTGATTCGTCTTGACATGACAGAATATATGGAAAAGCATTCTGTAGCCAGAATGATCGGATCACCTCCGGGATATGTTGGCTACGACGAGGCAGGACAGCTTACTGAAAAGGTTCGCAGACATCCTTATTCCGTCGTGTTATTTGACGAAATAGAAAAGGCTCATCCTGATATAATGAATATCCTGCTTCAGATACTTGATGAAGGAAAGATAAACGACGCGCAGGGAAGAACAGTTAATTTTGAGAATACAATTATAGCTATGACGTCAAATGCAGGTTCAACCGATAAATCAACCGGAGTCGGATTTAATAAATCTGCGGAGGATATATCAAAGGAGAAGGCGATGAAATCGCTGAGAGAATTTTTACGACCGGAATTTCTGAGCCGTATTGACGAGGTTATAGTATTCAAGCCGCTTGTCAAGGAGGATTTTGAAAGAATTGCGGCGCTGATGCTGGACGAAATGAAAGAACCTCTTTCTGAAAAGGGTATTATTCTTAAATACGATAACGACGCTCTTAAGGCTGTTGCTGAAAAATCGTTTGGAAAGGTTTACGGTGCGAGAGATATTCGCAGGGTAATAAGAAAGGAAATAGAGGAGAAAATCGCCGACATAATTATTGACAGAAACGGTAAGGTTGCGGGAATAGGAATCACGTCTGAAAACGGAGAAATCAAGGTTGATTATATGTGATTTCCTTTTAAACGGAAAAAATCACATAATTTCATGCTTATTGTCTTGATTTTTTATTGAAAATGATGTATAATAAGATAACTGATTAACTTGGACGGGAGAAAAAATATGGTAAGTAACATTATAGAGGAAGTAAAAAAAGGCCTTACCGGCGATCCTCTGAAGGATATACAGTATCTTCAGGAGCAGGCTGCTAAATATAAGGATAGTCCTGATTCGGCGGAAATTTTGAAAATATTGAGCGATATGTCCTTTGAGCTGCTGCCTGACGAAAGTAAAGCACATCTCAAAAACGCAATGTTTATAGGGGAAAAGCGCATTGATCAGGTTTATAATGAAATTAACGGTCTTGTGAAGGATAATAAGCTTGAAGACGCTGAAAAGCTTTTTTCGGAGATTGAAAAAAAGGCGGATAAATATTTCAGTGAAACTGAGGCAAGCAAAAAGTTTTCGTTCAGAAACAGGCTTGACGAATATATTTATACTCATATATACAAACCGAATAAAAAGTATGAGAGAACTCCTTTTGACTTCTGTCAGTATTTTTCATCATATGGTTATCTGCTTGTTGAGCAGCATAAGCCTCAGGAGGCGGTTGATAAGCTTGAAAAGGCTATAAGGTATAATCCTGTTAATGTTGAACCGAGATTTGAGCTTGCGGAGGCTTTTAAGCTCATGCATGAGCCGCAGCAGCTTTTTGCCTGTGTTAGGGATACGCTTGAAATTTCTACTACGCCTTATCATATTGCTCGCTGTTATACGAATTTAGGATATTATTGTATTGAAATCAAGGATTATGACAGCGCAGTATGTTTTTATTATGAAAGCTTAATATATGCTCAGAATGAAGCTGTAAACGGAGAGCTGCAGCATATAAGAGCGATAACCGGGAAACAGGTTGTTCCTCCTACAAGAGAAGAAGTTCTTTCGGCGTTCGAAAAATATAAGATAAGGAACGGTCCGAATCCTGAGGTAGTTAACATCGCATACTCTTTGGGAAGCTATTGTATGGAGCATAATGCGCCTCCGCAGGAAACGCTGTTTTATATGCAGATCGTATATAACCTTACAAACAGTAACGAGGTCAAGGAAATTATAGAAAAATTAAACGCGCAGTTGGCTGCTCAAAGAGCCAGAAATAATTAAATTAAAAGGGACATGCTCAAAAAACATGTCCCTTATTTTAAAAGCTGTTCTCTCATAAACTGTAGAAGCTTTTTTTCACGTCTTGAAACCTGTACCTGAGTCATGGAGAGTTTTTTGGCGGTAGCGGATTGTGTGCAGCCCTTATAATATCTCATATAAATAAGCTCTCTGTCTTTTTCCTCCATAAGCTCTAAAATCTGACGAAGAGCAAGCATATCGCCGATTTCTGTGTCAGGCGCAGGTACGGCTATATCTATCTGACTTCCGCTTTCATCTGAGTTATCAGTGAGAGAAACCGGCGGAAGACTTACAGATAATGCTTCTGCAATTGTGCATTCGTCTGCGTCAAGCTGACTGCTTAGCTCGCTTAGCGTAGGCTCTCTTCCCAATTTTTTGGACATTTCTTCTCTGGCTCTTACTGTTTTAAGCGAAAGCTCCTTTAAACTCCGGCTTACTTTAACTGTGCCGCCGTCTCTGAATAGTCTTTTTATTTCGCCGAGTATTACAGGTACTGCATAGGTTGAAAATTTTACGCCTCTTTCGCTGTCGAAGGCTTCAACCGCCTTTAAAAGACCTATACAGCCTGCGGAATAAAGATCGTCGTATTCAATACCACGGCCTCTGAAACGGTTTGCGCACAGGTGAACAAGACCGAGGTTTTCTTCGGCAATGGGTTTATTCATTTTTAACTCCAAGCTTTTTTCTCATAGTTATTACAGTGCCTTTGCCAACTGTACTGCGAACGGTCAGCTTATCCATAAAGCTTTCCATAACAGCAAAGCCTAATCCGGCTCTTTCTTCAAACGGAGCGGTTGTGTAAAGAGGTTCCATAGCCTTTTTTATGTCCGGAATGCCGCAGCCTTTATCTTTGATTCTTATGTAAAGTTCATTATCGGAGAGTATTTTTCCGGTAATTTCAATAATTCCTTCAGTGTCCCTGTAAGCATGTACTATACAGTTGGTTACCGCTTCTGAAACGGCGGTCCGTATGTCCGCTATATCCTCAATCCCCGGATCCATAAGCGCTGCAAAGGCGCAGACCGCCGTTCTTGCAAAACCTTCATTCTGGGATTTGCTGACAAAACTTATTTTCATTTCATTTTCAGTATTCATTTTTATTTATATTCCCTCCTGTCCGCTGCTGATTGACGCTAAGCGGTCGATTCCTGAAAGGCGCATTACCTTTCTTATATGATTGGGCGGATTTCTGACGGTAACTTTACCGTTAAGCTCCTGCATAAGCTTATATCTTCCCATAACCAGTCCGATTCCTGAGCTGTCCATAAATCCTACGTCGGAGAAGTCGAGTATAAGTTCCTGAGGCTGATTTTCTCTGAGAGCAAAGTCTATTTCCATTCTGAGATTTTTGGCGTTGTGATGATCTATTTCACCGGACAATACGGCAACCGTCCTGCTTTCTTCTTCGATTATTTTTACAGACATTTTTATCCTCCCTAAAGAAATTTTTAGATTCGGTTATATTTTTCCTGTTGGTAAAATATTATTTTTATATACAGTGTATTTATTTTTCTAATAACAGTTTAATATATTTTATGTGAGCTTTTTTGTCAGATTCAGTTGCCTGAAGAAATTAATTTTTATGTTCTGAAAACGTTTAATAATTATGTTAATGGGATATACATAATTAAATAGTATAAACAATTATAAATTGCTCTATCCTTAACAGTTTTGTTGATAATTATTTGTATGAAAGGTAGAAAATGAAAAAAACAGTTGACTATTAAACGTTTTAGTGTTATCATATAAACATAAGGAAGATCTTTCCGATTTAAAATTTAATATTTGGCAAACTTATTGAAAAGTAAGGACGCAAAGCTAAGGGTCTAAGCCGTCTAAAAACGGTATGACAGCCGGTTGCTAACACTTGTAGTTTACATTTGTTATTTTAATTGAGTTTATAGCTGCGTCTTTTTGCATGAAAAGACGCAGCTTTTTATTTTATTAAAATAACGAGTGTATCCGGCCGTAATATGAAGGAGTGTTATTTTATTTATGAAAACAGTGGTAAATTCTAAAAGGATAGTTGCAGTTTTATCTGCTTTAGTAATGATATTAATGATTTTTTCTAATGCTTCAGCAGAAACTTATACTTACCGAACGCTGACATATTTAGCGGGAGATGTAGACAATCTTGTAGGAGCGTCTGAGGTAAGCTTTCAGAAAATAATAAATACAACCTTTGACGCGGCTGCGTCGTCAAGGTTTTCAAGAAACGGTTATCATCTTAAATCATGGTATGTACCGTCAACAGGGGAGACGGTAGGAACCGGCTCGCAATATACTATGCCTGATCACGACATTACCTTTGTGGCAAACTGGGTTCCGGAAACATATAAAATTACTTTTACAGGTAAAGGCGGAAAAACCGATGAGGGAAGCGCTAATATTTATATTGACGCCGAATACGGAACGACTATGATTCTTCCTGAAAATCCTTTTACTTACAGCGGTTATCAGTTTAAAGGCTGGCAATATGACGGAGTAACTTATAACGCCGGAGATGAATTTGAAATACCTGCGATACTTTCCGGAGCAAAAATTGTAATTTCCGCAGTATGGTCAAAGTCCTCAAATATAGTAACCACAGCGCCTGTAACAACAGTGACAACTCAGACGACAACAGTTATAACCTCTGCTGAAACTGAAGCTACGGCTTCTGCGCCGATAATTACGTCGACAGCTACGGATGTTTCAGTAACTGAAAGTTTGCCGGTTTCTTCAGAAACTGCAACTGTTACTGATGTAAATAGTACAGGCAGTACATTAATTAAAAAATATGAGCTGAATGCGGAGCTTGATTTTAATGACAGTGATAAAAAAATGTATTATATCCAGATGGATGAAATTGCAGAAGAGGGAACGATTGAAAAGCTTGAAATCAATTTATCGTCTAAAAACGGCAATATAAATAATTTCATTGCGGGTATCGGTACTGTGGTAGACGGATCGTGGTATCAGATAGATTATAATGAAAATATTCAGTCGCAGAATTATACTATAAATTTTGCGGATCCTGATATATGCGGTAAAATTAACGGCGGCAGCATACAGGTTGGATATTGGTGGGGCAATACCGCTCCTCTTTATATTGATTCATTAACAGTCACATATAAAACAGAGTCAGCGGTTACAACAGCTCCTCCGGTAACGACAATGTCTGAAGCGGCTTCGGATGAAAATATAGTATCAACCGCAGAGACAACGACGTCTTGTATTGAAACGACAACAGTTGCAGAGAATTTGATTACAGTTACTACATCTTTAATGACTTCTGAACCTGTGACGACGGTTACGACCGCTGAACAAACTACTACGGTCACAACTCTTAAGAACTCTCAATATTCTAAAATTGTTTCTTTTAATACAGAAATAGAAAATAACAGTACGATTACTATAAACGCCGGCGATCTGCTTTCTGTTAATCAGATAGTTGAAAGTATTCAATTGAATTTTACGTCGGACGGACGTAAAATAAATAACTATACAATTAGTGTTGGTATATCGAGGAATGACAATGGATGGGAACAAATTGATTTTCAAGATAACTGCGATTGCAGCCAATTAATTATAGGCGTTGAAATATCTGAAGAAATTCAGAAAATGATAACTGAGGACGGCTGTTTTAATATCAGCTATTGGTGGGGCGATAACGAAAATTTAGTTCTTGAATCCGTTAGAGTTAATTATAGAATTGACAGCGGCGACTATAATAAGGACGGAAAAGTAACGCTTGAAGACGCCGAAGCGCTGAGAAAATATATGGTAGGTATTAAAACATCAGGATTTGAAATAGATAATCAATCGGCAGATTTAAATGGCGACGGGAAAGTTAATGTATTTGATTATATGTATCTTGCAAGATTATTAGCTTAAATAAGCTATCGTCTTAATCTCCTTTCATAAAAAAAATATCCGTATCATAAGATACGGATATTTTTTTTATGAATTGATTATTTCTTCGATTTTAATTAGCTCGTCTGAGGTGAACGAAGTTTTGAAAGCGGATTCAGCATTTTCTGCAATCTGTTCAGGCCGGCTTGCTCCTATAAGAACTGTTGTAATCTTTCCGTCACGAAGAACCCATGAAAGAGCCATCTGGGAAAGTTTTTGTCCTCTTGACGAAGCTATTTCATTGAGCTTATGCAGCTTATCAATAGTTTTTTTGTCCGGAGTATTATTCATCCAAGGACGTTTTGATGCCGCTAAAGAGGAACCGATATATTTATCGGTAAGCAAGCCCTGTGCCAGAGGTGAGAATACTGCAAGACCAAGACCGTTTTCATCAGCGTAATTTTTAAGACCGTCAGTTTCTATCCATCTGTTAAACATAGAATATGAAGGTTGATTTATAATGAATGGGGTTTTAAGCTCGTTGAATATTTTCTGTATTTCAGCAGTCTGAACAGAGTTATAATTTGATATGCCTACATACATTGCTTTTCCCTGCCTTACAGCATGATCCAACGCCAGAGCAGTTTCCTCAAGAGGCGTTTCGGGATCAAAGACATGGTGATAGAATATATCGACATAATCAAGTCCCATTCTTTTAAGCGACTGATCTAATGAGGAAATAAGATATTTTCTTGAACCGTGTTTAGCGCCGTAGGGGCCGGGCCACATATCGTATCCGGCTTTAGTTGAAATACAGAGTTCATCACGATATACTTTTAAGTCTCTTTTTAATATCTTGCCGAAGTTCTCTTCCGCTGATCCGTTATACGGATTACCGTAATTATTTGCGAGATCAAAATGATTGATTCCAAGATTAAATGCCGTGCGGCACATATTTTCCATATTTTCAAAATTATCGCTGTAGCTGAAGTTCTGCCAAAGACCTAATGAAACAGAAGGCAGCTTCAAGCCCCACTTTCCTACTTTATTATATGGCATTTTATCATATCTCTTATCATCTGCAACAAACATAAAAATTCTCCTTAAATATAAATTATGCCGAAAAGATTATTATTTTCGGCTATTTTCATATTATCACAATTTTTTTAATACGTCAAGTAACAAAAACATGAGTTATGTCATAAAATAAAAATGTACAATAAATTTGTACGAATAAGACAAGGGGGTATTATATTGGATTTCAGTATGTTTGAAAATATGAGCTTCAGGCCGGAAATGAGACAATCTGTAAGCCATATGACGACGCAGAATAACATGACGAGAAGCCGCTTTCCGGAAGATACTCCGGTAGGAATGGCTTATGTTCCGTTTCAGCAATGGTCTGAGCCATATGATGAAGCAACGGCATTTTCTGCGGGAACAATTTTTCCTGAATTGAATCTTCCTTTTGAACCCGAAGGAGGCTGTAATGGACAAAGATAAACTGTTCAGAGCAATTCAGATGTATGGATTTGCTATTGATGAAATAAAGCTTTATTTGGATACTCACCCTAATTGCCGAAACGCTCTTGATTTTTATCATAGGTATAATGATTTAAGACGCGAGGCAGAAGAGGAATATATCAGACTATATGGACCTCTAACGGCAAACCAGGTGAAAAGCCGAGATAACTGGACATGGACGCACGAGCCTTGGCCATGGGAAAGGAGCGCTAACTGATGTGGCAATATGAGAAAAAATTGCAGTATCCTGTTAATATTAAGAATTCCAATCCTAAGCTGGCAAAATTTATAATAAGTCAGCTTGGCGGTCTAAATTGTAAAAGGAGATAATAAGCGAATTAGACCTGGTATAAAATTTCAATCGATTGTGTTTTCTTTGCATAAACAATTTGGCGGACGAAGCTGCGGAGCGTTATATTTTTAAGGCTCTCACTGCAATTAGGATCTTCGAGTATATCGAGGCTTTGACGTATTGTCGCACTTAATTTTTTGTGCATATCTTCCTTATTAATTACTGAGCTTTTTTTATTTTTCTCAAGCTCTTCAATCGCCTTAAGTATTTTTTCTTTGTTGGAACGGTACTCCTCAAGAGTATCAATTCCCGCGGCATAGGCTTCTTTTATTCGTTCCAGCTTCTTTTTCTCTTTTTCAATCAGAATCGGAGTGATATCTGATCCCTTTTGTTCTTCGGCAGATTTTATATTATATATGTTAAAATTTTGAGTTTCGAGGTCACTCTTTAAAGCGTTTATCACCGATGCGTTAAGTTTGCTCAAGCTTGCGCTGTGCGATACCTCACACGTGCCTTTGGAGTACCTGTTACATTGAACTCTGTCGTTTAACGCATAGACAAGAGCGCCGCCGCAATTACTGCATTTTAAAAAGCCTTTAAGCATAAATTCATTGGAAGATTGCCTTGAATGCTTTGGAAACAGCTTTTTCTTCTCGAGAATCATTTCCTGAACCTTATCAAAAATTTCTTGTTCGATAATCGGCTCGTGCTTTCCTTGGGTTATTATAGTAGCTTCATTTTTGTAGTCTCTTGTCTTACTCTTGACGGGAGTCCATGTAAGCTTTCCGGTATACACCACATTTCGAAGTACGTATTCAACCCCTCTGTTTTCCCACTTGTTCCCGTATTTTGTTCTGATACCCATTGTATTAAGCTCTTTAGCAATTTCAAGGCAACCCCGCCCACTCAGATATTTATTAAAAATCATTTTAACAATGGGGGCAGTTTCAGGATTCGGTACAAAAACATTGTCCTTAACGTCATAGCCAAAAGGGGGAGTACTTACAACCTCGCCTCTTTGAGCTTTTTCAGTCATTCCCCGGCGTACCTCTTCCGCCAGATTAATGCTGTAATACTCGTCCATTGCTTCTATAAGAGCTTCAATGAGGATAGATGTCTTGTCTTCGCCGAGCTGTTCTGAGATGGAAATAACCTCAATTCCGCACTGCTTTCTAAGCATGGATTTATAAACTATACTGTCTTCGCGGTTACGTGCAAAACGGCTGAATTTCCAAAGCAGGATAACGTCAAATTGTTTTGGCTTTATTTTTGCAGTACCAATCATTTTCATAAACTCGGGACGTTTAGCGGCTTTTCTCCCGCTTATTCCTTCGTCTACAAAAATAAATTCCTCCGGCAAAATCATATCATTTTTACGGGCGTAGTCTCTTATGGCCTTAAGCTGACTATCCGGGGAGTATTCAACCTGATCTTCTGTGGACACTCGAATATATGCCGCCGCTGTTTTCATTTTTTCCTCCCATTATAATTTTTATGCGCAGGTATTTTAGTTTAAACATTTTTTTCAACAGCCTTAAAGGGTAAAATTTATATCACTAATTGGTAACAATCAGCAAATTCTTCTATTCTATTTTCTGAAAAAATGCAACTGCCAAAAAAGATGATTGCTGTTATATTTTGTCGACTTTTCACAACTTTTCACAATTTTAAAATATCCCGCTCCATTAATTACATCATTCTTTCAACATGTTTAAATGCCGTCTGTATCTCCTGGGAATGTTAATACCTACCATATACCCTAAATCATGCAGCACATCAGAAATAATACTGAAACCGTCCTTATAAAACTGACCGATTCGCCTTTGTTTGTCTTGAATGTTTTTGTAATCAGGAGGACATACAAAAGTCCAGTCCGCACCGTCTTTATCAAGAATGATTCTAAAAAATTTATCAATATCCGTGTCTTTAAAACCAGTTTTCATTAATAAAATATGATGTTCTACAGCTTCGTCAATCTGGCTTGTAATAACTGTTTTTCCGTCGAAGGATATTAGCGCTAATAACGGCTCATTGTCGCATATAGCTTTGTTTACGTCTGATTCAGACGGATATTTTATTATTTTCATTCCTGCTCCTTATCGTTGTCATTTTTGATTGTTTCGTTAATTGCGCGATTAATAAATCCATTTAGACTCTCGCCTTGATTTTTCGCATGTGCTTTTATTATTTCTTTTTGACCTTTTTTGACATTTACTCGTAACTGATCATAAACCTTTCTTGCATAATCATTTTTAATTTGCGAATTTGTTTTAGTTTTTGGTCTTGGCACTGAATCACGTCCTTTCATATATTATATCATATTTTAGACTACATGTACATGTATAAAGCAAACAAATAAATCATATAAAATTTATGCAGTATGCACCTTGTTACAATAATCTTCAATTAAGGCGTATTCGTATATTTTATTTAAAAGGTTTTATACATCGCGCTTAGGATAAAAGCCCGTATACGTGCCAAGCGCCGCAAGGCTTGTGAAAAACAGTTTTCTCCCCTTTGCCTCGCCTTTTAGGCGCGTGGGGAGGGGATTGTTGTTTTTTTCCGCACCAATTGCAAAAAGGGGAATCGTCCGGTATTTCTTTCTTACACTTTATACAAAGCAAATTTATCGCTCCTTTACATGTTAATATTGCACAAAAAAGCACTGTTGAAACCCACTTCCAAATTTTACTGCGACAGTATACGCGTATTTCACGACAACGCTATTGCAATCCTGAAATTCATGAGTATAATAAAAAATGTAATCATGATTCGACAATAAATCGAAAGGAGTGCGGTAATTATGTTATGTTCAAAGCTAACTTGTAAATCATTGTATACGGTATGAGACGTTTCTCCTGACCGTCATAGCCGTGATATAGGATATGATGTTACCGTCCTATTCTTTCTGGGGATTATTGTCGGCATTTGAATCATGTTCTTTTTGGCTAATGCACTTGGCTGTTTCTTTAGCTGTACAATTCAAATTTGATAAAAATTCACCGAACAATTTGGTCAAGCGAAATTCATTGTAATAAGTCCTTTCTTCTAAATCTTCCCATTCTTTTTGTAACTTATTTCTGGTGCCACATAATCTTAATCTTTCCTCACATTCTGTATCATTGAATTTGTTTATCTCACCGTCTAAGTTATCTACAATAGTCTTCTTATGATATTTATTAATGATTTCATTGACATAGATTCCTATTAAACTAACTTGTTCTGAAAAGAAACTGGATGAAAGAATCATATTTATAATTTCAGTAGCATTATAAAATATATCATTTACTTTGGATAATGTATCTAATGATATTTCATAAGATAGATCCATTTTTTGTGATGATTTTATATTTTTCATCGCCTCATCTGAAAGACCTGTATATTTACAAGCAGTTTGCATATCAGTGTCAACACTTTTAATGTTACTAAGACCTAAAAGATAGTCAATTGAAACATTATAGAAATCAGCAATTTTTATTAGCACTGCTGAATTTGGCTCTCGTAAATTTGATTCATAATTTGAATAAGTATTATACGGCATACCAAGAGCATCAGCAACTTCCTTTTTAGTTTTCTTCATTTCTTCTCTTAATTTTATTAATCGATTATCAAACATTAAACACACCTGCTTTCTATATTGTATTATAACTCGATTTGAGTATATTGTCAATTGTATTTTTTCGGTTTGTTCAAAATAGACAAAAAGTAATGGATTTATTTGTGACTCATTTTGAATTCAATTTTGTTGACAAATTTTCACAATGGGTATATAATGTAATTACTCGATACGGGTGAAACAATTTTTTGGGTTTTCGTAATGAAAGGGGGATAAGATAATGTACATTAATATTGATGTTGAGCGTGTAAAGCTTAGAATGTCACTTGATGAATTGGCAGATAAGATTGGAGTACAAAGGAAGTCGATTTACACTTGGCAGAAGAATGGGAAAATTCCTGCAACAGTTCTTATTGCTATGGCAGACTTTTTCGGATGTTCAATTGATTATCTGCTGGGACGTACAGAAAATCGTACCGTAAATTCAAACTGATTAAATTTAAAAAGGAGGTAATAAAAATGAACGAAATTAAAGTAATTGAAAATAATGGGCAGAGAGTTTTGACAACAGTGCAAATTGCAGAGCTGTATGGAACTGACAGTAAAGTAATTTCAAACAACTTTAATCGAAATAAAGAAAGATATACAGAGGGAAAGCATTATTATTGTTTGACAGGTGACGCTAAGCGAGGTTTTGTTAACCGTCATCAAATTGAGGACGGTTCAAAAGCAAGTAATTTTTATCTCTGGGCAGAAAAGGGCGCGCTGCTTCATGCTAAGAGTTTAAATACAGATAAAGCGTGGGAAGTGTATGACTACCTTGTGGAAAATTATTTTGAGGTTAAAGATCAACGTCTTACAGGCATGAAACTTATAGCGACAGCAGTTGTTGAAGCCCAGGCTTTACTGAAAGAAAAAGACAATAAAATCTGTATGCTTGAAACAAGCATTGCTGTTAAAGACCAACAGATTTCAGAATTAAAGCCAAAAGCAAGTTACTATGATGTAGTGCTTAATTGTCCTGATTTGCTGTCTACTACTAAAATTGCTAAGGACTACGGAAAGTCAGCGGTCTGGCTTAACTCTTATCTCCATGATAAGAAAATACAATACAAACAAGGCGGAGTGTGGCTTTTGTATCAAAATTATGCGCAGTGCGGCTACACAAGCACAAAAACTCACAATTACAATGGCGATGATGGTATTCAGCATGCAAAGGTACATACTTACTGGACACAAAAAGGCAGACTATTTATATACGAAACTTTAAAGTCTGATGGAATTTTACCTCTTGTCGAATATAAACAGTCCGCATAGCGGCAGAAAGGAAAAAATTGAAATGAATGAAATTAAAATTTTTGAGAACACAGAGTTCGGCTCTGTTCGAACAATTGCTATTGATGGTGAGCCATACTTTGTAGGCAAGGATGTTGCTGTTATTTTAGGGTACAGCAATCCAAGAGATGCTCTGGCAAAGCACGTTGATGATGAAGATAAGGGGGTAGCAAAATGCGACACCCTTGGTGGAATCCAAGATTTAACGGTTATCAACGAGTCCGGTCTTTACAGTCTTATTCTTTCGAGCAAAATGCCAAATGCGAAAAAGTTCAAACATTGGGTAACAAGTGAAGTATTACCATCAATTCGTAAAACAGGAAGCTATCGAGTCTCGCAGTCCAATACTGATAAATCCAAGAGTTTGGAAGTCAAAGTAATGAATGCTCGCGTTAGAATGTCCAATCAATATTTAAAGCTTGCTTCGGTCAATACTCTTTCGGAGCAGTATAAAAATATTCTGGTGGCTAAGTCGGCGGAAGTTCTTGCCGGAAAACCGTTGTTACCTTTACCTAAGTCGGAACAGAAAATGTATTCGGCCACTGAAATCGGTGAAATGTTTAATGTATCGGCTCAAAAGGTTGGGCGGATTGCAAATGCTTACGAATTAAAAACCGACGAATACGGAGAGTTCTATCGCGATAAGTCTCCGTACTCCAGTAAAGAAGTTGACGCGTTTAGATATAACGATAAAGCTGTGGAGCGATTCAGAAAGCTTTTGTTATAAAAACTCCCCGATGTTAGTCGGGGAGGAAGTTAATTAACACATTTATTACAGGGTTTAAGACCTTTCTTAATAGCTTCATTATATGTACAAGCATAATATGTTCCGCCGTTACAGGTGTTGCTGTAATGATAACATTTTCCGGTTTTAGTGTAGTAAACAACCGATGGTACGGCGGGCTTGCTATCCATAATGTGTTTTGATATTGCTATTGCGTCATAGAGATTTACGCTACCGTCATAGTTATAATCTGCAATAATTTCTTGCGTATGCGTGAGTGTCCTCAATCCCATAATGTACTTTGAGATTTCTATTGCATCATAAAGGTCTATTTTTCCGTTTCCGCTTAAATCACCCTTAATAGAACTTGCGGCTGATATGCTTGTTTTGAGAGTTTTGTCAATAGTTTCTACATTTGACATGAAAACAGACGCTAAACAGCCGACGGATAATAGAGCTGTTATTACTTTTTTAATTTTCACTTATATCACCTCTGTAAAAATTATACACAAAATTAAACCGTCCACTTATTTCCGCACTGCTGACACAAAGCCATAGTTTCATTTTTAAATGTGGTTTTTCCTGTACCTTTATGTTTGCCGATTAGTAGCCATAAACCGCAAGTGCAAATAATAAGCGTCCATCTGCCGATTGACCACAAGCAACCTCCGCCCTTATTTTGTGTTTTACCCCCTGTTTGGACAATTTGTAGTGTTACATTTTCACTGCCGCATTTAGGACATGTCATAGAAATTAATCCTCCATATATGTTATAATATAAAAATAGTAGCATATATGGCGAGGTAATTCAATTCGCAATATCGACAATAAAAATCGAATTTTTTGTCAATAAGTGACAAATTATGACTAAATTATTAACACGTAACCTGTAATTCATATTTTAATAAAGTCTTTTATCATGAAGTTTTCATCTGAGCATGCTAATTTATATTGATTTTTAGTTAATTTATCAGGGAGTTTGTTTATGATATATTCTACTCTTTCCCAATCAAAATTAGGACAATGTCGATAGGCTTGTGAATATTCAAACGCTCGATTGTAAATAGCCTGTTTATCAATTATATAGTATCCACCTTTTAACACAGAAAACATAAACCAAGGATGGTTACAGGCACTAATTTGTAGTCGATGACAGCCAAATGGATTCATCGTCATGTAACTTGCGCCATAACAAAAATCTGAGCGTCTGCTGCGGCATTTATCTCCATAACAATAATTTAAACCGGAAACTATTTTTCGGTCTATAAATTCATTATTAATCATAACCTTAACGGATTTCCAATTAGAAATTAATTCGTATAATTCTATGAAATCTAAATAGGATTTAGGTTCAGCATTAAAATAAGCCTGATAGATGATTTCACCTTCAAATTTATTTTCTTCGAAACGATTTGCCTTTTTGGCTAAATATAAAGCTCTGTTAAAGTTTGATGAAGTTGATTTACTAAATGAAACAGATATTTCCCAATTAATAAAAGTTAATGACGTATTTTGTCTCGAGGTATCGTATTTACATTCATTTTTTGATTGATAATCATTATCAATCTTAATCGGCAAATTACTTTTTTTATTGATTAAGCCCTTTTTATACTTAGTTAGTTTTAATGTTGGTATTGCCAATAGAAAGCCTAAGATTAAAAATGGAATCGCTATAAATATTGAATTGCTTGGAACTAATATTGCGATTAACAAAATTATGATAACCTCAATTATGTATAATACTGTAAGCAAAATTGAAATTAATAGTTTCATATGATAACCCCCATATATGATATCTTCATATATGATAGCACATATTATAAGATAATTCAATTCGTTTTCTATACAATCAGTTATTCGTTTTTTGTCAAAATTATACAAAAATCTACAATTTAAGAAAATCCGTTCGATTTTCTATTGACATATTAGAACGGCTGTTCTATAATATAGACATAAAACAAATGTTTGTCACTCTTTTCGATACTTAGGAAGTTCCAGAAGTTCGTCAAGACGCTCCATAAGTTTTGACTGGCCGGATTCGTTGAGCTGCTGAAAGTTATTAACTAATGATAATTCAACTGAATTTAATTCTTTTTTTGGGGTTTTTGGCTCAATGAAATAGCTTGCAGGAATATTTAATTTGTAGCAAATATTTGAAATGGTTTCGATATCGGGCTTGTTTAAATCCTTTTCCCAATTGCTAACTGTAGTGTTACCTATTTTATAGGTTTCACTTGAAAGCAATTCAGCAAATTCAGATTGTGTATACCCGGCATTTTTTCTTACATTTTTTATTTTCTGCCCTAATGTCATAGTAATTCTCCTTTAAGGTGGTACTATGATTATAACATAAAAGATAGCGATTGTAAACACAAAATCCAGAAATTCTGAATTTATTTTCTAAAACCGCTTGACAATCCAGATAAAATGGATTATAATAAATACATACTCCAGTTAATCTGGAATTAGAAAGGAGGGTTATTATGACTGTTTCAAAAAAACTGAAACTTTATCTTGTGGAAAAAAATATTTCACAAGTAGAGCTGTCAAAAAAAACAGGCATAGAGGTGAAAAAAATCAATCAATCTTTAAATGGAAATCGCAATTTTAAAATTGAAGAATTTGAATTGATTTTAGGTGCTTTGCATGAAACACCAGATAAATTTATATCACCTAGATCAGCGTAAACGAAAGGAGAAAGAATTATGAAAGAGCAAGTAATAAACGGGCACGTATACCGCAGATTTATTGTAAAGGGCGGTGCAGAAAAAGAACAAGCCGCGTTTGCGTTAATGGAGCGCAAGGGCTTGTCCAGAGAAGATTTAATTCTATTGCTTGAGACCTATGCACTTAACGAGAGCTATACGTCGATGCAATGCCCTCGAGAATGTAAACGAGAGCCTCAAAAGAATTAACGTTTTTAACGGTATCAACAATTGCGCGTGGTTCTGTGCCCCAAACATATATAGTGGCGTTTACTGATTTTCTATTATTATCTAAGCCGCTAATTTCGATGTCATATCCGTTTCCCAAATCGCGGTATATAACATTTTCGCAATCAATGACACGCACGCTATAAGCGGGCCCCAACTTTTGACACAACTTTTCGATACCGATAGACGGGGATTCAACCTTCATTTTATATCACCTTCTTTCTATTCCAATTATAGAACTAATGGTGAAAAATGTCAATTAACACAATTCGCACAAGCGGTGTATGCGAAAGGAGTAAGTTATGGAGTTTATATTAACTGTTTTTTTATCGATTGGGCTTTCTTTGATTGTAACATTAATCGGAGCAATATTACACCTAAGACAGGTTGACAAAATGCTAAATACATATATGGAAAATCTGAATAAGGTACACGAGAAATTTTTGAAAAATGTCAATCAGAGATACGGACAGAAATAATGGATGTAGAGAATACATAGCAAATGTCAAACGGACAATCAGTGAAGGCATAAACTTAGAGGAAAGGAAGTGATTTTATGCCGAGAAAGAAAAGTACGGATATTTATCCGCATGTCAGCTATGTTTGTATCGGAGATGATCCCCCGATAAGGTGGGATTCGCTCAGCGAGGAAAAAAGAGCCGAGCTTTCAGCTAAGATGATGAAAAAAGTATCTGAGAACTTAAGCAGATATCTTAGCTCACACCCGGAAGAGATTGATTCTTTGATTTAATGAGGAAGTTAATTGTCTGAGGTTTGAAACCTCAGCGTTAAAAATTTGGACAAGCGATGTATACGAAAGGAGTAACCAATGAACATATACCAAAAAATCGGAACGATATGCTTAATAGGAGCGACGGCGGGCTTAGCGTTGGGACTGCTGGTGAATCCGTGGTTTTTAGCGTTAGGAGCCGCGCTTGCGGGAGCTTCCGCCGCACTGGAAATGGTCAGCGACAGTGTGAGCAGTCACAAAGTAAAAGTGATAGTGGTAGACGCGGGAGAAGCCCAGGAAGAACAATGGTATAAGGATCAGCAGTATGACTTTATGCTTAGGTAAAGGAGGTTTAATTTATGAGTACGCAAAAGAATACCGCCCGCACTGCTGGCACAGTAGCGGACGGAAATAAAAAATATTAACAATGCTATTATAACATAGCGGAAAGGAAATGTCAAGTATGAAAAAGTATGAATTAACGAAAGAGACAAAAGTAATAGGCGGTAAAACGCTTTTCAGAATAAGGGGCGTTAAGATCATTCGGGGATATTAAAGCCGGTGATTTAGGAGGATTCATTGAAAATGAACGTAATTTAAGCCATGAAGGAAACGCTTGGGTTGGAGATAACGCTCAGGTTGGAGGAAACGCTCAGGTTAGCGGTGACGCTTGGGTTGACGGTAACGCTCGGGTTGGAGATAACGCTCAGGTTGGAGGAAACGCTCAGGTTGGCGGTGACGCTTGGGTTGACGGTGACGCTTGGGTTAACGGTGATGGGCTGATTAACAGTAATAATGATTATCTTTGTGAAAAGGGACTCGGATCTCATAATAGATCCGCCAGTTTCTTTAAATGCAAAGACGGACATATACACGTTTTATGCGGGTGTTTTAGTGGGAATCTCGACGAGTTCGAAAATAAGGTAAAGGAAGAACACGGTAACAGTAAATACGCCAAAGAATATTTAGGATTTATTGAAGTTGTAAAGACACATTTTGAAGTGCGCCAATGATTGAACGACCGTGAGTAACTAAGGAGGAAATGTAATTGAGAGCTACTAAAATAAAAATAGACAATCTGTATGGAATACATCATCTTGAGCTTGACGGAAAGCCGGTTGAAATAACAGGAAAAAAAGGGACCGGAAAAACAAGCGTAATAGATAGTATAAAATATATACTGTCAAATAAATCAGATCGTCCGTATATAGTAAAGGACGGAGCTAACGAGGGTGAAATTTACATATCTACCGATACGGGAATTGAAATAAAAAGAAAAAAGCGTCCTGAAACTAGCGATTACCTAAGCGTAAAAGATAATGGAGAAAACTTATCCGGCCACAAAGCTTTTTAAATGATATTTTCACACCTCTTCAGCTTAATCCCGTTGAATTCGCTTCATGGAGCGATAAAGAGCAGAACAGAGCCATATTATCGCTCATAGATTTCAAGTGGGATATGGACTGGATCCGAGAGCAATTCGGGGAAATACCAAGCGGTATAGATTATTCACAGCATATTCTTTCAGTACTGGAGGATATCCAGTCAAAAAACGGAAATTACTGGAAACGTCGCGAAGAAATTAACCGTGAGGAATATTATAAAAGACAGACCATACAAGATATGTCTTTGAAGTTTCCGCAGAATTATGACGTAAACAAGTGGGCTGATTACGATCTGCGCGCCAAATCGGCAGAGCTTCAGAAAGCGCAGGAAATAAATTCGCTTATCAGTCGGGCTAAATCCTTTTATGAAGCTTATGACAACAAGGTAAGAGGGATAACGGCGGAAAAGGATATAGCCATTAATGCAGAGGAAAGCGCAATAAACGCCGAACGTGTTTCGCTTAACAAAACTATTGAAAGACTAAAGGGAGAGATAAAAGCGGCGGAAACCGCTCTTAACGGATTGGATCGTAAGCTCTCTGATAAGAAAGCGTTAATTGAAGCTGAATGCCGTGAAAAAATCGCAAAGCTTGACAACGATATTAAGGTATCTGAACAGTATAAGGATAAACAGCCGATAGATACCGCGCCTATACGCGCAGAATTGGACGAAGCAATACAAATGAAGGAGTATGTTTCCGAATTCCGATCTATGCTTGAAATGCAGGAACGCCGCAAAGAGTTAATTGCACAAAGCGAAAGCCTGACAGAAAAAATAAACAAAGCTCGCGAACTTCCTGGAATGGTACTTGAATCTGCCAGAATACCAATCGAAGGGCTGACGGTAAAAGACGGTAAGCCGCTTATCTTCGGAAGACCTGTGGCAAATCTTTCAAGCGGAGAAAAAATTGATCTTTGCGTTGATATAACAATCGCTCAGAAAGGAACGCTCGATTTAATACTAATAGACGGAGCTGAGGCACTTGACGACGCAAGCCGTGCAGAACTTTACAGCAGATGTATGGAAAAGGGAATACAGATTATAGCAACCAGAACTACTAATTCAGACGAGCTGCTTATAACGGAATTGGAGGATTGAGAAAATGACACATTGGAAAAAACTAACCAATCCGGATTATCTTGGAGCATATTCCATTGAGGACGGCAAGGATTTGATTTTAACCATTGCATATGTTCGCCAGGAAAAGGTTATCGGAACAGATGGAAAAAAAGAAGATTGCATAGTTTGCCACTTCAGCGATAAGGGTGCAAAGCCGATGATATTGAACGTAACAAACTGCAAGACAATTTCAAAGCTTTACGGGACACCGCTAATCGAAGAATGGGCGGGGAAACGTATACAGATAGGAATAGAAAAGGTTAAAGCCTTCGGTGATGTGGTTGAAGCACTCCGTGTTCGTGCTAAACGTCCACCTGAACCGAAAGGTACTGTATATAAATGTGCCGACTGTGGTAAAACAATAACTGACTTTGATAAGTTTTCGGCGGTACAGATAGCAGCGATTACACAGAAGCGTTACGGAGTTACACTATGCTCCGAATGCTCAACAAAGCGTAAAAATGCGGAAAGCGGGGTTAAACAGGATGAAGCTGACAACGGATAACTATTTTTCAAACGAAGCTGCAAAGGAATATATGTCAACGTCGCAATTCAAAGCGTTTATGAAATGCCCTGCAGCCATTATGGCCGAAATTAACGGAGAGATAAAACCGGAAAATAAAGATTCTTATACCGAGGGTCATATGTTTGAGGCGATTGTAAGCGGCAATGAAGAGCTCTTTTACATGCAGCACCCCGAAATCATATCGTCTCAGGGAAAAACGAAGGGCAATGTAAAATCTAACTATCAAAAAGTTGTTAATGCGGCAGAATCTTTTAACAGACAACGAATATTTTGCGATATTGTTAAACGCTGTAAAAAACAAGTTCTTGTTACAGGCGTTATATCCGGCGTGAAATTCCGAGGCCTTCTCGACCTTTACGACCCTGAGACCGGCGAAATTTTTGATACAAAATGTATGAAGGATTTTAAAGATACATACAGCGCCGACGAAGGCCGCCGCGTATCATGGTGGGAAGCATGGGGATATCATTATCAGGCTGCAATATATAGCGAACTGGCCTGCCAAACGTTTGGGAAAGCAACAACATTTTCATTGCTTGCAGCGACAAAGGAGGATGTACCTGATGTTGCGTGGATCGAATTTGATAATGGATACCTGCGTAACATTTTGGACATCGTTGAAGAGACCGCTCCGATGTATCAGGCAATAAAAGACGGACTGATCGACGGAGAACGATGCGAAATATGTTCTTATTGCAGATCAAGCAAGATAATAAGAAAACCTGAGATTATACAAACAGGAGAAATCAATGATTAAAGCTATATTTGAAGATACCCGTCAGCAGATGGGAAAGCATGAAAATATTGCCCAATATCTTAAAAGCAGAGGGATTGAACTGATACGTCAGGCGTTGTTCGTTGGAGACTATGTAAAAATAACGGATCAATCCGTATCTATTGATACAAAAAAGGATCTTTCGGAATTGGTTATGGATTTAGGATCGGATAGAAGCAGATTTATGCGTGAAGCTTCAAGGGCAAGAAAATACGGAATAAAATTGATCGTTCTCTGTGAACACGGAAAAGGCATAATGAAGCTTACTGATGTTCAGTTCTGGGAAAACCCCATGCTTGATTCTAAATCGAAGTTATACAGGCCCAAAGCCATGACCGGGAAAACGCTTATGAAAAGAATGATAGATATACATATAGGTTATGGTACGGAATTTTTATTCTGTGAAAAATCTGAAACCGGCGCCCGTATTATTGAGCTTCTCGAATGAACGATTCTTTATACAATCCGTCCAACAGGTACGGTTACAAAATAAACATAAACCATCCGAAGATAAGGCCGCTTTACGACGCTTACAAAAAGAAAGTAAAAGCTTTGATACTGTCGGATGAGGAAAGATTTGAATTTGAAAGAATTGTTTTTAAAATGATAGAAAGGAACCGTAATGAACGTATATAATTTAGTCAGCTTATCCGGACGGCTAACAGCCGATCCGGAGCTGAAAACAACTCAATCGGGAATTAGCAACTGCCGGATATGCATTGCTGTAAATCGTCCGTATCAAAAGGATAAGGAACAGGAAGCGGATTTTATAAATGTCGTTGCATGGAGGCAAACGGCAGAATTTATCTGCAAATATTTTCAGAAAGGCAGCCCGATAACAGTAATAGGCAGCATGAGGAACAATAACTATACCGATTCAAACGGAGTTAAGCATTATACTATGGACGTTCAGGCTGACAATGTCGGATTTGCACTCAAAAATTCCTCAGACAACGTCAGCGCTTCCGCAGCGGGTTATGCCTTCGCCGATCCGCCTAAATCGGCGGTAAGTACGGCTAATCAGGAATCGGCGGCAATAGGCGGTTTAGAGGACTTCGAGGAAATTTTAAGCGACGGAGAAGTTCCGTTTTAGCTTTGTGCTTTATCTTGAAATGAGGTGATAAGTTGGCGTTCAACAAAGAGGGGATTGATTATTATTCTCACTTTATCGGAATGACAAATGATGAAAAATTATCGGATTTACGTATGGAATATGGCTCCGTAGCGATTGATGTATGGCTTACTCTTCTTGACCTAATTTATGGAGGCAAAGGCTATTATATTGATTATGGAGATGAGAAAACTAAAAATCGCGTAGTATGGAAGATACTTGGAATTATAAGAGGAAAGTATCCTCCTACTCCGGAAACCGTAATGGCAATAATCGAGGGTTTAGTGGCGTGTGAACTATTTAGCGGCGACCTATTTAAATCCGGAATATTATCGTCTAAGCGTATTCAGGAGCAATTTTATCAAGCTACTGTAGAGCGAAAAGCGGTTGATATAAATCTTGATTACTGGCTTTTAGATTTTGAAAAAATGAAAAAGCTGTCTTCAAGGAATTCTATTTTGCAATTATTTGAAAATCAACCGATTTTAAGCCAAAATCAGCCGATAGTTGAAGTTAATCAGCCGATAATAAAACAAAGTAAAGTAAAGGAAAGTAAAGTAAAGAAGAGTAAAGTAAAGGAAAGTAAAGAAGACGGCGTACCGCCTACACCTGCCGCTCCCCAGGATAACTGTATGTTAATATTTGAATTATATAATCGGATATGCAGGTCGTATCCCAGAATAACCCAATATTCAGAAGCCAGAAAGAAAGCTGTTAAAGCAAGCCTGAAAAAATATAATCTAAAAGATTTTGAAAGACTGTTTAAAAAAGCAGAATCCAGTGATTTCTTAAAAGGAAAAATTAAATGCGATTGGCGGGCTACTTTCGACTGGCTTATAAAGGATACCAATATGGCAAAGGTTCTGGACGGCAATTATGATAATCGCTCTAAAAATCTGCCTGAACAAGAGCACAGCTATAATTTGGAGGATTTAAAAGCCTTTGTAAATGATTTCGGCGGCGAATATGAATAGCTATATTTACGGAAGATTTCAATGGGTGGCATGTCATGAATGCGAGCTTGGCGGAAATTCACTGGCCTTATGTGAAATAGGCCAAAAAGTGACTACTGAAAAAAGCAATTATTTCAAGCGCGGTTGTTGGAACGGCGTGCTTATGGAGAAATACAGGAATGAAATACACGATAAACGAGATACCTCCGAGCAATAACAAATTTATCGGGAGGACAAATAAATGGGAGTATCAGGAAAAGAAAAAGTACTGGGCGAAGCTTATATCGCTTAAATGCAGGCCTAAACCGGAAAAACCGCTTGAAAAGGCCGTTGTTACCCTTACATATTTTTTTGGAAATAAAATACGGCGGGATCCCGACAACTACAGCGGGAAGTTTATACTGGACGGACTTGTAAAGGCGGGTATTATTGCCGACGACAGCTTCAGCAACATTGACCTGAGACTGTGCGGCAAGGTGGATAAGAAAAATCCAAGAACGGAGATTGAAATAACGAACGACAGCTATTCGGCTGTTAATGAAAGTCAGGGAGGATAAAAAATTAGGAGGTAATCTATGTATAAGGCAAAAAATATTGATACTGACAAAGCGTTAGAAGCGATTGAAGCTTATCGTCGTCGAAAGGAGTATGATTACGACCGTGATTTATATGGACTCAAAAAATATTACGACGGTATTCAAGCGGGTTTGAATTTTGCTGAAAGCTTGTTTAAATGCGCTAATTATGAAAAGGAAAAGGTTAGAACGGAGGCAGCCGATGAGGGCGATATTATTCAGAGGTAAGCGGTATAACGGCGCGTGGCTTGCTGGAGATTTGCTTGCAAACAAATACGAAAGACCAAATATTTGCCCTATAGGCGATGTTAACTGTTATCCGGTCATTCCCGAAACAGTCGGACAGTATACGGGCATGAAGGATGAATACGGCAGGAAGATTTTTGAGGGGGATATTGTTGAGTTTTATTTTTATAATAAAACAAAACATAATCATAATGGCGCATTGATTAAAACAATGCTCATAGAGTGGTTTGCTGGTTCATTTTACATGACAGAATTGTTTCGAAATTATAGATTAGAAGAAGGTCCCGAGATAATTACTGAAAAAATATATACTTATAGAAGCAGTCAAACACACGGTGTGTACAAATCCCACTGTTGTTATTACGCTAAATTAGTAGGCAATAAATTTGACAACCCCGAACTGTTGGAAGGAGAAGAAAATGATTAACGAAGATAAGGCATTGAGGATGTTTTACGAAAAGTACGTGGAAAAACACAAAGGGCAGAGTATGGAAGTGGGAGATACAGAAGTTGCAGTTTTAAATAACTGCACAATGATTATTTCTATACCTGAGAAAAATCATTTAAGTATTAAATTTACGTCCAAGCCATTTTACATAAATGAAAACCTTGATATGTATGAGGAGGACGAAGAAAATGAGTAAAGAAGAAATCTTAAAGTATGCTGCCGAGGCGATCGAAAAGCAGATACCGAAAAAGCCGAATATTTACGGTGACGGTTATGACGATGACGACAATCTGATATACGACATGTACGATTGCCCTAACTGCGACAGCAGCTATGAAATAGATTATGAAAAATATGATTATTGTCCGAAATGCGGTCAGGCAATAGATTGGAGCGAATGAAATGAAAACCTACATAGTCAGAGCAACGGCGCAGATTCAGCTTACGGCTGAAACGGACAAACCGGAGGATATGAAGTCGTTGGTTAAAAGCGTTTTAATGGATGTTTGTGATGTAAGCGCGGATATCACGGATTTAAGCATTGAGGAAATTTCAGGAGGAAAGAGTAATGAATTTTAACGTCGAAAAGGAAAGATGCGTATTTGCAAAAACGGGTTTTGGCGACAGCGAATATAAATGCGATCTACTTAGTGAGGAATGTGACGGTTTAAAACAAACAAAAATTTGTAAGTTTTATAAAACTAAAGAAGAGTTTGACGCCGCTAATGACAGAGCGATTGAACTATGCCGCGATAAGCATTTATGCGGCGATTGTAAATACCGCAAAAAGGCTTGTTTAAAAAGTACAGAGGGTAAAAGCAGTGCCGTATTGTAAACCGAAATGCAATCCGCCTTACGATTGCTTAAACGGCAGATGCCCTTATGAGGACGATTGTCATTTTAACGGATCAGCGACAAAGGAAGAGACAAAAGCTTTGCATGCGGCGAAGCTGCCGCAGGGCAGACCGGGACAGTCCAGTAACTTTGACAGAATAGACGATATAAAATATAACTTTAGGTCAAGGAGACTGATATGATTAAAAAATACCGTGTATTTAATAAGCTGACCAGCCGTTACCTCGGAACGCTCGATAACGGGTACTTGGAGTTCGATTCTGCAAGAGCCGCCAGAAGGTACATAATCAGAGCGGGTAAAAGGCTTGATATTTTCAGGATCGAGGAGGTAAGGGCGTGAATCTTGATGAAACTAAAGAGTATTTATTGCAGATACGAGACATCGATAAAAAAATAGCATCATTAAAGCGGTCTATAGAACAATGTGAAGAGAGGGCTACAAGTATAACGACTGCATACAACGAATTGCCGCCTCAGCATAATGGAGCTATTTCCCAAAAGGTAGCAAGCAATGCTGAGCGGGCTGTGGATTATGAAACTGATGTTAAAACATTGAAGGAAAAGGCGGAGCAACTGAAAATCAAAATAAGTTGCGAAATTTATAGTATGCCGAATAACACATATTCCGCGCTATTACGTGATTACTACATCAACGGGTTGCCTTGGGAGGATGTTGCTGAAAATATTGGTAAGGATTCTGATTATACAAGAAAAGTATTGCATCCAAATGCACTTAAAGAATTTGAAATTATATTTTTAAATAAACCCGAAAACACCCGGAAATACCCTTTTATTCCGTAATAAAAAATGTTATTATTATGATGGCAAAAACCAAAATAAAAGCCAACGGAAAAAACAGTAGGCTTTCCGGGCGTGAAAGCGTCCGGTTCGCTTTTCCGTGAATATGTAATTAAACCTTGTTATAAATAGTAAAAAGCATAATAATCATATTACTTGATTATTATGCTTTTTATATTATTCTTCAACAACAATATTGCTATTTCCTGTCACATACCTTATAATACATGAATAGTCATTAAAATCGATTTCCCCATTGTTTGTTACATCAGCAGCTATTATTTGAGTTTCATTAAATATTACTGTGCCTGAAATATATTTATTGAGAAGTGTAACATCATCGTTATTTACTCTTCCGTCAAGGTTTACATCTCCCATAAGGAGCTTATTAACACTTACTGATTTGACGTCAAGCGAATTGTTCCTGTCGTTTATCAGGGAAATTATATCAACGTTAAAAGAAGATTTGCCTTGCGGTACTTTATAAACAGCAGAACCCATTATTCCTGCTTTAGAATTTGGGCTGCTGTTTTCATAATAAAAGTTTGATTTTTGCTCAGATCCTAAATGCATGGTTTCAACTGAAAATTGTCCACCTAAGCTTCCGTTTTTTGACCATAAATAAATACAGTCACTATTAGAATAAAAATCAGAAGACCCATGTAGTAATTTAATATATGTATCAACGGGAGAATAAAAGACATATGCATACGTATCATATCTTGTTGATGCTGACGCTGAAACCGAAAAAACGCCGTATAATGAAACAACTGAAACCAAAGAAGTTAAAGCGGCAATGATTCTTTTAAATTTTTTCATAAAAAACTCTCCTAATAAAATATTATGGTTATATTTTAATATATAAAATTCATAAAGTCAATGTAAATTTGTGAAATTTACCATTCATTAACAAAATGTTAACACTTTATTAATATTTAACATGGATGAGCTCTTTGTCAGGGCTTTCCAACGAAAGGAAGGTGAGCCTGTAATGGCTGTATTAGAAAATGCAAGACATGAGAAATTTGTGCAGTGCCTCATCCGGGGAATGAGCCAGAGAAAGGCTTACCGCGAGGCATTTCCTGCTTCACAGAAATGGAAAGATACAACCGTCGATGTAAAAGCAAGCGCTTTGTTTTCAGATGGTAAGGTTTTGGTAAGGTATAGCGAGCTTCAGGAAGAGGCTAAGGATAACGCCATTATGAAAAGAAAGGACCGCATGATTGTATTAAGCGATATAGCGGCTGACGGTAATGAAAAAACGGAGGCAAGAATCAAGGCGATAGATACTCTGAATAAAATGGACGGAGAATATACCGGTAAGCTTGAATTGTCGGGTGAGATTAATTCTAAAAACCCTTATGCCGGTCTGACTACAGAGGAATTAAAGAAGCTGATCGGCAGTGGATAGAGAATTGATAAAGCTCGGAGCAAAAATCGAGCTTGCAAGGCGCGACTTTTTTGCTTACTGTAATTTAAAGGCTCCTGACTTCTACAAAGCAGATAGACGATATTTGGTTGATCTTTGTAATGAGTTCCAGGATTTTATACAGTCTGACGACGAAGTAATGATCGTAAACGAGCCGCCCCGACATGGCAAGTCTCGGACTGCCGGACTGCTGGTTGAGTGGGTGCTGGGAAACGATAAAAATCAAAAGATCATGACGGGCTCATATAACGAAACGCTTTCAACTATGTTTTCTAAAAACGTTCGTAACGACATAATGGAGGCTAAAGCCGATGTACATAAACCCGTTTTTTCCGACGTGTTTCCCGGAGTATCGATTAAGCGCGGCGACGGAGCAATGAATTTATGGAGCTTGGAGGGCGGATATAATAATTATCTTGCAACTTCTCCGACCGGTACGGCGACGGGATTCGGCGCAACGCTGCTCATTATCGACGACCTTATAAAAAATGCCGAGGAGGCAAATAACGAACTGACAAAGGAAAAGCACTGGGCATGGTTTACAGATACTATGCTTTCCCGATTGGAGGAGGGCGGAAAAATTATAATAATTATGACGCGCTGGGCTTCGGATGATTTAGCGGGCCGCGCTTTGGAGCATTTTTATGAATCAGGAGCTAAAGTCCGTCATATCTACATGAAAGCGTTGCAGGACGATGGTTCTATGCTTTGTCCTGAGGTTTTGTCATACAAGTCGTATATGTCTAAAATCAAGGCTATGGGCGCCGATATAGCGTCGGCCAATTATCAACAGGAACCGATAGATATCAAGGGCCGACTGTATACAAGCTTTAAAACCTATAATAAGCTGCCGCAGGACAGCGGCGGAAGAAGCCTTTTAGAGGGAATATACAGCTACACTGATACGGCGGACGAAGGAAGCGATTATTTGTGTTGTGTAATCTGGGGCGCGTATATGAAAGAGGCGTATATACTTGATGTTTATTATACTCAGCAAGGAATGGAAATAACAGAAAAAGAAACTGCGGGCAGATTTTTTGAATTTAAGGTAAACAAGGCGAGGATAGAAAGTAATAACGGCGGTTCAGGCTTCGCAAGAAACGTTATACGCATATTGCGGGAACAATTTTCAAGCAATCAGACCGTTGTAAAATGGTTCCATCAATCGAAAAATAAGAAAGCGAGAATCATTTCGAATTCCACATGGGTAATGGAGCATGTATATTTTCCGCAGAACTGGAAAGACAAATGGCCGGATTATTACAGCGCAATGATAAAATATCAGCGCGACGGAGACAACCGTCACGACGACGCGCCCGACGCGACAACGGGGGTTGCGGAAACTATGTATTTGTTAGGAGCGTGAAAAGGTGGGTGTAATACAGAAATTGAGTGAGAATATAAAGCGGGGGCTGCGAAGCTGGCTAAACGTTATGCCCGCAAATCCCTACAGCATACAGATAAACGAGGTTATGGACTTTGAAGTAAACGCTATCCGTAACCGGATATGGTACAGAGGAGACGGAAACGAGCTTGAACAGCTTTACGGCAGCGTTTCAGAATATGCCGATAAATATAAATTTTGGGCGTCTAAATGCTCGCGTGGAATGGAAATGCGTAAAATACATACAGGACTTCCGTCGTTGATCGTCAAAACGCTTGTTTCGGTTACTCTTTCAGATATGAACGACTTTGAGTTTAAAAAACCCGCGCATGGAGATATATGGAACAATATCGAAAATGAAAACAGCTTCCGAAAAAATCTTGAAGCAAATTTAAGAGAGCTCCTTTTTATCGGCGACGGCGCTTTCAAGATTACAATGGATTCTGATATAAGCAAATATCCTATGCTTGAATGGTATCCGGGCGAAAGAATAGAGCTTGTATACAGACGCGGCCGACTTCATGAGGTCGTATTCAAAACGCTTTTCAGGGAACATAGACGAGAATATATACTTTGTGAGCGTTACGGCTTCGGTTACATAAAAAGCGAGCTCTGCTGTGATGGTAAGCCCGTTGATATGAGCGCAGTCTCAGCTCTTAGCGATCTTAAACCCGTTATTGCGTTTGATGGGTCGCAGATACTTGCAGTACCCTTTAAAATATTTGAAAGCGCAAAATATAAAAACAGAGGCGGAAGTATTTTCGACGGTAAGCTGGACAGCTTCGACGCCTTTGACGAGGTATGGTCGCAGTGGATGGACGCGCTGCGTGCCGGAAGGTCGAAAACTTATATACCGGAGGATATGATCCCGAAAAATGAGAATAACGGAACGCTGTTGAAACCAAACCCGTTTGACAACAGATTTATTCAGACCGCAAGCGCGTTTGCCGAGGACGGAAGACCGTGTATTGAAGTAAAGCAGCCCGACATTCCCCACGACAGCTATCTTGCAAGCTATGTAACCGCGCTTGATTTGTGCTTGCAGGGGATTATAAGCCCCTCGACATTAGGAATCGACGTAAAAAAGCTTGATAACGCAGAGGCGCAGAGAGAAAAAGAAAAGGCGACTCTTTATACAAGAAACGCTATAGTTGAAGCTATGCAGGAGCAGCTTCCTAAATTAGCGGCCGCCTGTATAAACGCGTATATTATGTCTCTGGGAAAAGCTCCGGAGGAAGTCGAAGTCAGTATTCCGTTCGGAGAATATGCTAACCCTTCGTTTGAATCTCAGGTTGAAACGGTATCAAAGGCCAAGCAGGGAGGTATTATGAGTATCGAGGCAAGCGTTGAGGAACTGTACGGGGACAGTAAGGACAAGCAATGGAAAGCGGAAGAGATACAAAGACTTAAGGAAGAGCAGGGCATAGCGCAGATTGACGAAACTCTGATTAATGACGATACGTTTGATTCTGAAACGATTGAACCGGAGGTATAAAAAATATGCCTGATTACGATATCAGCGAAGCTTTTGCCCGTATTGAGAATGAATTGATTTCGTCTATGTTCCGCAACTTTAAACGTCACCGCGCGGAAGAAACAAAGGAGGGCTATAACTGGGAAATGTGGCAGACCATTCAACTGAAGGTTATGGAAGAATACCGCCGGAAGAATAAAAAGAAATTTTCCAAGGAATTTGCTTCTCTTAATGCGAGAATAGATGAATTTATCAGACAGGAGAGAGCCGACGGATCGGCAAATCAGGAAATAAAAATACTGGAAGCTATTAAAAAGGGTTATAAGCCGAAACATATATTCAGCGGCCATGCTGAAACGTCAGCAGAATTCATAAAAATGAATACCCGTAAAATGGACGCTTTGATAAGGGCGACCGTTAACGACGCTGAACGCGCCGAGCATGCCGTGCTTCGTATGGCAAACGATCAGTATCGAAAGATCGTATTTAACGCTCAGGTTTATGCGGCAAGCGGGGCGGGAACATATGAAAAGGCTGTTGACATGGCGGCAAAGGATTTTCTAAGAGCCGGAATAAACTGTATTGAATACAAGAACGGAGCGAGACACGGCATTCGTGATTATATATCTATGTCGTTGTCAACCGCAGGCAAAAGGGCGTATTTGACCGGAGAAGGGGAAATGCGCAGGGAATGGGGCGAGAGCCTTGTTATTATGAATAAGCGCGGCAATCCGTGCCCTATGTGCGCTCCGTTTGTAGGCAAAGTACTTATCGACGATGTATGGAGCGGGGGCAGACCGGACGGAAAGCATATGCTTATGAGTACAGCTATAGCAAAGGGACTTTACCATCCGAGATGTAAGGACGGTCATACGACGTATTTTGAGGGTATTTCTGACGAGGGTAAACCTTATACAGAATCAGAACGGCGGGAGCTTATAGAACAGTACAACGCCGAACAGAAACGAAGGTATGCCGAAAATCAGTCGGAAAAGTTCAGAAGAATGTCCGAAAATTTTCTTGATGAAGACAATAGGCGCATGTACGGTAAAAAAGCTGACGAGTGGAAAAAAACGGCGGAAAATTATATTGACAATTCAAGTAGAAGTGGTATAATAAAGGCAAGTGAAAGAATTGAAATTCATCCCGATAAAATCAATAAATTTCTATTAAAACCAGGCGCAAAACATTCCAAGGAATTTTTTGATGTAGGATACAATGAGAATGATTATGAACGCCTTTTCAATGATATCACTTCGGAGTTTGATAATTCAAAAGTCTTAGATATAAAAAAGAATGAGGATGGAACAGAGGATTTCAGCACATTTATGTATCTCGGTGTTAATAATAAGAAAAGATTCCGAATTGTTTGGAGAAAAGATACTCCAGAAAGTAAACCACGGTTGATAACCGGTCATAGAGAGGATTGATATTATTGTTTAATTTATATGATAAAGTTATAATAAAATCGAAGAATCTCCCCGGTACAATAGTTGATATCGTAAAAACCGGAAGCAAAACAGTAATAACTGTTGAAAGTGACATCAAAGGAAAACGCAAAGACGGTTATGGAGGAGATTTTCCACTTTTTAATTGCAGTGAAGAAGATTTAAAGTTGTTATAGCCGCCTTGATAAGGCGGTTTAGTTATATCACAATTTAATACAAATCAGCGTATGCCTAAAGGTATGCGCTATTTTTATACCCAAAAATAAAATAACTGAAAGGATTATTACTATGTTAGTAGAAGTATCGAAAATCAACAAGCAGGAAGTAACTGTTGTAAGCAGTCTTGATGTAGCGGAGACGTTTGAGAAACGTCATGATGATGTGCTGAAATCTATTCGTAATCTTGGCTGTTCAGACAAATTCCGACTCCGCAATTTTGCGGAGTCGACATACATTAATGAGCAAGGCCGTAAACAGCCGTGCTATTACATGACAAAAAATGGATTCTCATTTTTGGTAATGGGCTACACAGGCAAAAAAGCTGACGCTTTTAAAGAGGCTTATATAAATCAGTTTGAAGTCATGGAAAATATTCTTAAGGGCAAGCTTATAGAACGAGAAAAGGGGATCGCAGTCAGGCAGTCGCTCACGAAAGCCTTGCAGCAGTCTACTGAAAACGAAAGAATGCACGGTCATGCGTATTCGACATATACAAACTGCATTTACAAGGTTTTGTTCGGCATGAACGCCAATAAGCTGAGAGAGCATTACGGTATTCCCAAAAAAGATAATCTCCGCGATTGTTTTACAGCGGAACAGCTCAGAGATATAGAAAGCATGGAAATGCTCGTATCGTCTTTGATTAATTGCGGCTGGGGTTACGACCAGATAAAAAGCTTCATAGAAGTAACGAATGTTAAGAAAATAGCTTGTTAAGCGTTTCGGCAATAGCCGGAGCGTTATTTTTATACCTATTTGGGGGTGATAGCATATGAAACGCAAGCTTATAGGCAGACAGTGAAAGGAGGTGATCCGCATATCTCGTCCGAAGCGTACGTCAACGCTCCGCGCCCCGAGCACGGCATAAAACTGCTTAAATATTTTTTGGAGGTAATGTTATGGCAGAAGAAGCTAACGTAAACAATCAGAATCAAGGGCAGAATCAAAATGCCGGCAATTCCGATCCGCAGTCCGTTCCTGCCCGCGAAATTGACTATGGCAAAATCGCCGAAATTGTTGCAAACGGCACAGAACAGAAGGAATCGGAAATACTCAGAAATTATTTTAAACGTCAGGGATTGTCTCAGGAGGAAATGTCAGCCGCGATTAACGTATATAAGGAGGAAAAGGCAAAGAACACTCCCGATTTGAATGAAATCCAGTCGCAGCTTGCACAGGCGCAGAAAGCCGCCTTGACGGCAGAGATTCAGCGAGCCGGCACTCTGGAAGCCATTACAATGGGAATTGACGTAAAGACAGCGCCGTATATTCTTAAAATGGCGGATATGAGCGGAGTTACCGGAGAAGATGGAAAGCTCAATCAGGAGGCGTTGAAAAACGCTATAGCAAAGGTATTAGAAGACATACCCCAGTTAAAGCCGCAGGCCGGCGGAGCTAAAGGCTTTAAATTCGGAGCCGATGGAGATTCCGGAGACAATAACGCGAACAATGAAGCTCTTAAAGCGGCGTTCGGGCTTTAATACAAGAAAGGATGATATAAATGGCAGTATATGATTACGCGACGACCTTTACAGGCTTGCTTCAGGAGAAATATTCAAAGGAGCTTTGCTCAGACGCACTGACTAAGAGCAATATGCAGGTGCAGTTTATCAATGCTCAGACTATCAAGCTTCCAAGAATGACGCTTAGCGGTTACAAGGATCACTCGAGAACGCCGGGCTTTAATTCCGGTACTATGTCAAACGATTGGGAGCCTAAAAAGCTTGAACATGACAGAGATATAGAGTTTTTCATCGATCCGATGGATATCGACGAAACTAATCTCACGCTTTCAGTTGCAAATATTCAGAACACATTTGAGACTGAGCGTGCTATTCCCGAAAAGGACAGCTATCGTTTTTCTAAGCTTTTTGCGGAGCTTACAACTTACGGCGGAAATATCGACGCTACCGTTTTGACAGCGGCTAATATACTTGATAAATTTGACGATATGATGACCGCAATGGACGAGGCGGCAGTGCCGGAGGAGGGCAGAATTCTGTACGCAACTCCGACTGTCAAAAAGCTTCTTAAACGCGCGGAAGGTATTCAGCGTAATATCGATGTGAGCAGCCAGTCGGGAATTGACAGGCGGGTGCATAGTCTTGATAACGTTGAAATAAAAAGCGTTCCATCCGCCAGAATGAAAACGCAGTACAATTTTACGGACGGCTGTACTCCGGCAGACGGGGCAAGACAAATAAACTTTATTCTTATTCATCCATCCTGCGTTGTTTGTAGGGATAAGTACAGCTATATCAAGCTTTTTACTCCTGGAACAGACAGCAGGACCGCAGACGGTTATTTGTATCAGAACCGCAATTACGGGGATCTGTTTTTGCTTGAGATGAAAAAAGACGGTTGTGCAATGAACGTAGAGCCGGCAACTGTTGAGGAAGAGAATACGGAACAGGAAAGCGTATAAGGAGATGATAAAATGAAAGCGATAAAAGGAAACAAGGTATACGATATAACCGAACAGGAAAAGCAGTCGTACATAAGCCGCGGCTTTGATATACAAGACGAAGACGGAAATATAGTTTCCTACGGCAAAGGCAAAAGCGTACCGTTCAGCGAATATGAAAAGGTAAGATCAGAGCTTGAAAAGCTGAAAACCGAACGTGAAACGAAGCCGTCTAAAAAGGAAAACAAATGATGTACGCAGACAGCGCATATTATGCCGACATCTACGGCGGTACGACAATACCGGAAGAATCTCGTAATAAATACCTCGGTTTTGCGTCAAGACACGTTGATTCCCTGACCTACAACAGGATAGTGGGCCGGGGATTTTCTGAGCTTACGCCTTTTCAGCAGAGCATTATCCGCGAAGTGGTTTGTCTGCAAGCGGATTTTGAATATGAAAATGACGACGAAATCGGTAGTATACTTTCCGGCTATAGTATCAACGGGGTATCGGCTCAGTTTGGAAACTCGTGGAACGTTTACACGGATAAAGGGGTAGCAATAAGGAGCGATGTTTACGCGCTGCTGTCCCAGACAGGTCTGTGCTGCAGATTGATGAGGTGATTAAATTGAAATATCCGTGTCTTGTGCCGAAAAGACTGTGCAGAACTCCCGTTATCGTTGAAATAGAACAGGAAGGGCTTAATAAATACGGAGAGCCGAATAAAAGCGTTGTTATAAAAGAAATGTGCAATTATCAGGATAGCGGCCAAACAATTCTCACCGCTGAAAAAAAGCTTATACAACTTTCCGGTACAGTTCTTTTCACCGGCGATATAGCGCCTGAAATACCGAATATAACAGGCGGTACGGTAACGGTAAACGGAAGTTTAAGGCGTATTTTTAAAGGACAAAAGGCGAGAAATCCTGACGGATCCGTAAATTATACAAGATTGGATCTGATATAATGCAAAAAAATGTAAGCTGTAATATAAAGCTGAATGAAACAGCTATTAAACAGCTTGAACGCGCGCAGATAACGGCTCTTGAAAAAACTGCCGAATTTATCCACACCGATGTTGTGCAATCGCAGACGATACCGTTCGACGTGCCGACGGAAAAAGAAAAAGCGGCGGGCAAGACAACCGCCGGAACATTACAGAACGAAAAGCATTTTATCGATTCGACACAAAGTAAAATAGGTAAGGTATTCGTCTGCGTTGAGGGACCCTACGCCCGACGGCTGTATTTTCACCCTGAATATAATTTTGATAAGGGCGAAAATCCCTATGCCGGCGGAAAATGGTTTGAGCCTTACAAGGACGGAGGGAAAAAGAATTTAAAGGTCAGGGCGGCGTTTAAGCAATTTTATAAACGGGAAACGGGGGTATGAAATGCTTTATCTGTCTGATATACGCGATTTTATCGGAACAATGGGAATAACTGACGACGAAAAGGTTTATAGCGGCAAAATGCCGGATAAGAACTTCAAGAGTATAGGAGTTTATAATCTGAAACGTTCTCGTCCGCCGAATATACCGGCGGGAGGATTGAAAAACAGCAGCTATGGCGTAAGGTCCGTTTCTCTGCTTTGCCATTGGAATAAAAGCCAGCGTGAAACAGAGCGCGCCGCTCAGCGGCTGTGGAATGAGCTTTACAGTACGAGAAATTCGGTAATAAACGGAAACAGAATACTGTTCGTAATGCTGTTGCTCGATGAGCCTGTATCGGTTGATACGGATGAAAACGGCATATATGAATATGTAATTGAATGCGATTTTTATTATGAAAGGAAGGAATGATTAATATGGCTGGAGAATCAGTTAAATATACCTCCGGAGTTCACGCAAATTATGATATTGCCTTTAGAATAGATACGGCGGGGTTAAATTTCACGGACGGTCAGGCAATGCCTAAAAGCCCTAAAACCATAAGCGACGCCGAAGGGCTTTCCATAAGCATTGACGGAGGAGTCGAGGAATGGAATCCGATGGACGGCGAAGGTTGGACTAAAAGACTTGTAACAGCTAAATCCATTACCATTTCAATGACCGCGAAAAGAAACAGCGGCGACCCGGGAAACGATTATATAGCCGGCTTATTTATGAAAACGGGCAACGATTGTTATTCGTTTTTTGATATAATTTTCCCCAACGGCGACGAGCTGGGGATTCCGTGCGTTGTTAATGTAACGTCTCTCGGCGGCGACAGTACGGCAATAGACGCTATGGAGTTTGAAATTTTAAGTCACGGAAAGCCGGAGTATATAAAGGGATCGGCTTCGGTATAAATTGACAAAAAAAGACACCTGTGGTATAATAACCGTGCGGGTGTCTGCATAAAACGGTAGGCGGTTCAATTCTTCCTCCAGTATTGGAGGTGAGTTACTATGGGCATAATGGAAATACTTACTTTATTACTTGTAATTATTGAAATAGTTAAGCTTGGTAACAATAATAAAAGAAAATAACCGCCCCACTCCTACATAGGGCGATTATTATTTACGCTGTATTCGGAGGTGAACCGCTTATCGCAGACGCCCCTTTTCATTTATTATTATACCACAATTTAATAAAAAGTCAAGCGTTTCGTAGAGGAACGCTTTTTTCATGCTTAAATTTAAGAAAGAGGTAAATAAAAATGATTGATATTTCAAAAAAAATTACAAACGAGCTTCCCGTTATTAAGATAAGCGAAAACCTTATTGTTTCTGTAAACAACAGAAAAAGCAATGTGCTTACAGTTCAAGCAATGATAGCGGAATCGGAAAACGCTGAAAAAAGCGGCAAAAAAGCCGATGAGTTTAAATTCATGGATACCGTTCTGAGAACGCTTACAAATTCGAAAACTGTCGACGAGATTAATAGTCTTGATCTTCCTTTGCCGGAGTATAAGACGATATTCAACGCAGTAATGGCCGCGTGCTCCGGTCAGACGCTTGAAGAGTTTGAGGAAAGCCAGAAACGATTTCAATAATAAAACAGAATATTGGTACGACTTATTTGACGATTGGGAGCTTATAGAAGCATCGTTTGCCGCTCAGTATAACATACGACTGAGAAATGAGGAAAACATGTCCTGGCCTGAATTCTGCGCTTTACTGTCCGGTATCATGCCGGACACTCCGCTGGGGCAGATCGTTTCAATACGTTCTGAAAAGGACCCGAAAATTATAAAGGGATTTAATAAGGAACAAAAGAAAATACGCTCCGATTGGCAAAAGAGAAAATCAAAGCAAAGAAAAATGGACAAAGGAACTTATGCTAAGTACTGGGCCAGTTTTCAGGAAATGGCAAAAGCGGCCTTTTCTAAATAGAAAGGAGGTATCTGATTGGGAACTAATGTGGGTAGCATAAATTTAGGACTAAATATTGATCCTACTGCTTTTACTAAAGGCATTTCTTCCGCTAAAACTTCGGTTAAAAACTTTTTTAGTTCTGTTTCAAAAGATTCGGAAACAGCGGTCAAAACTATCGGAATTAGCTTTGAATCGGCAAGGTCTCAAGTTGGCAAATTAGCGGCAGAATATAAAAAACAAGGAATGTCGGCAAGTGAAGCAATGGCAAAGGCGTGGAAAGATGTTGGCTATCACAGTAATAACGGCACTAAAAGTGTTAAAAAAGGATTAAAAATTATAAAAAATGAATCTAAAAGCACTGCTGAAGCAATGACGTCTAATTTTTCAACGGCGTTTAAACAGTTTTGGCGCTATAGAAAGCTTTTATCAAAAAGTACTTAAACCAACAGGTAAATGGACGCTTGGAAAAGGAATACCAGGCTTTATAGATTGTCTTACTAAGCTTGTGAAAAGTATTGATTACGATAAAATAAGCGGAGCATTAGATGATTTGTGGGATTCATTAACCCCGTTTGCATTAAACGTAGGCGAAGGACTTCTTTGGTTTTTCCAAAATGTTCTCACGCCGTTAGGTACATGGACAGCAAATGAACTCCTTCCGGCTTTTCTTGGTATACTGGCTGGCGTTTTTGATGTGCTGAATACCGCTATAGAAGCGTTAAAGCCTATGGGGGAGTGGCTTTTTGACAATTTGCTTAGGCCTATTGCTGAGTGGACCGGCGGTATAATAATAGACGTTTTAACCGGAATATCTGACGGCTTGACTAAATTAAGCGACTGGATATCAGAACATCAAACGCTTTTTGAGGTTTTTGTGACTATGATAAGCGCTCTCGGTATTGCCTTTGCAATAGCCTCTAAAATTATTGCCGTAGTAACGCTGTTAAAGCTTTTTCGGCCGCCGGAGGTATCGCGACAGCAGTTCAGAATGCATGGAACGCTTCAATGCTGGCAAATCCGATAACATGGGTTGTCGCAGGAATCGCGGCGCTCATCGCTATTATAATCTTATGCGTAAAGCATTGGGAGGATATAAAAGAAGTCGGTGCGGCAGCATGGGAACACATAAAAAATGCGTGGAATGCAGCGGGTGATTTTTTCAGCGGGCTATGGTCCGGTATAAAAAATCTGGCTTCAACTTGCTGGGACGGAATAAAATCAGTGTGGAACAGCGTTTCCAACTGGTTTAGTGATCACATAATAAATCCGATTGCAAATTTCTTTGGCGGGCTTTGGACAGGAATAAAAACCGGAGCAAGTACTTTAGCTACATTTATGAAAGAAAAGGTTATCGACCCCATAGTGAATTTATTCAAGGGGATGTATAACGGAGTAGTTGGAATAATAGAGGGAATAGTGAACGGATTCATTGGAATCATCAACGGATTTATCAGAGGCATAAACAGTGTAATAGGAGCAATAAACGGCATACCTGGCGTGGAGCTAGGATTACTCGGTGAAATGGAATCCGTATCGATTCCGCGCTTAGCCAAAGGCGGACTTGCATATCAGCCGACGCTTGCAATGGTAGGAGACAACAAAAACGCCCGGACGGATCCGGAGGTTATTTCGCCTCTGTCAAAGCTGCAAGGGATCATATCCCAAAGCGGCGGAAACGGCAACGACCGTATATACGAACTGCTGATGAAAATATACGAGCTGCTCAGACAGCTTGACCTTGTCGCGCAGTTCAATATTGACGGGCGTATGCTTGAGGAGGTAATCATACAGCTTATGAATAAAAACTCATTTATTACAAACGGAAGGTGATGGGATGAATTTAATTAAAATCGGGAGCTATAATACGCCGCCGCCTGTATCATATTCTGTTACGGCTTCCGATCTTGACAGCTCTGAAAGTGGCAGAAGCGAATCGGGGTATATGTCAAGAGAACGTATAAGAGGCGGCGTTAAAAAACTAAACGCGACATGGAGGGTTACAACAGACGAGCTGCTGGCGCTTACCTCCGCTATTTCAGCGCCGGCGTTGAACGTTACCTTTTTCTTTCCTGCAAACGGTTATTATGCTGAAAACGTAACTATGTATGCAGGGGACAGATCGCTTAATCTGATAACAAATATTGACGGGGAAAATGCGGCTCAATGGGAATTCAGCGTTAATTTTATCGAATATTAAGGAGGTTTTATGTATAAGGTAAGCGACGAATGCAGAGCGATTCTGAACAGTCCCGACAGAACTACAGATTTTTACTGTCAGGTTACATTTCCCGGCGGAAGCTTAAGGAGAATAGGCAGCGAGAATATAAAAAGCGGTACTGCCTATGTAAAAAGCAAGTGCGTAAGCGGCTCGGATTTCGAGCTGGGCGCCGTATGCATAGGAGAATTCGGCGTATCTCTTTTAGACGACAATATTGACAGCGGGAATTATCAGGGGGCGGTTATTCGCCCCTTTTGCTGCGTAAGACTTTCCGACGGTACTTTTGAAGAGATTCCCATGGGAGTTTTCAACGTTACCGAAATAAGCGTTCCGGATAGCCGCACTACAAAGCTGGTATGCTATGACGACATGGTCAAGTTTGACAAGGATTTTATTCCGCCGTACGGGGACGGTTCCGTGTTTGATATTCCGGTTACATTGTGGCTCGGGCATATAGGCAATAACTGCGGCGTCGCCGTATCGGAGGAAAGCTTATACAATATTTCCGGTATGAGCAACGGCGGCAGGACAATGGGTTTTGCGACAGCCGCCCCGTGCAACAAGGATATTAAAACTTTTCGCGACGTTCTGACAATGATAACGCAGCTTTTATGCGCATGCGCGGTCATAAACAGAAAAGGCGAGCTTGAAATCATTAACTTTGACCGCAGATATTCCGAGGCGTATCCGGATTATGCAAGAATAATAAACGGCAGTCAAAGAAAATCCGCAGCCATAAAGAATAAAAAACTTTATGACGCCGTTTCCGTTTCGCTAACCGGACTTACAGGCGACAAATACAAGCATATATATCCGCCTGAATCCACGTCTGCAAATACGCTTGCCATTGACGACAATCCCATATTGCGGCTTAGTGAAATTAACGTTGTGGAGGAATATTTAAAGGAAATAGCCGACCGTCTTTTTATGCTGACTTATTACGGAGCGGAAGCGGAAATATTCGGTGATCCCACAATAGACGCAGGCGACCATATTCTTTTGACGGGAGGCGTAGCGGGGCAGGGTGTACGAATATTAGTCACAAAAAACGACTGGACTTACAGAGGCTCCCATAAAATAACCAGCGACGCCAGCATGATACAGGCGAAATCCCGGAAAAATACTACCTCGTCAGGAAGCGGAGGAGATACTCCGATTTATACCGATCTGCGTAATCAGTATATTTACAGACTTCCTCCGGTTTTTGCCGGAACTCATCAGAAACGGCTCTGCCGTATCAGCTTTCAACCTAAGGAATACGGTTCTCCGGTAGAAATTACGGGGCAGATATGTATTGATATGATTCAGCCCGGCACGGTGACTGTAAATAATTCTATTAACGGATACGACACTAAAATTGCGGTTCAGCAGTATCTTTGCAAGGGACTGCATACGCTTGATATATCCCTTCCTGTCAATACTTCGGAAATTAAAACTTATACTGTTAATTTTTACATACAATGCAGCCACGGACACGGAGAAAGTATAAGCGAGGACTATACAAGAGCTAACGCTTATATAGCGGTAAGTGGGCGCTTTGACGAGCCGAAATTTGAAAGCTTCAGCAGTTGTATAACTACTGTCAGCTATATTGGAACGGCAGCCGCCGGAATACCGGTAATAGATTCGGAGAGTACTTGCAAAGGCGTGGTAGAGTGGGGAGACGGTACGTCGGAGGAATATTCTCCGGCTAAGTCTTACAGCCATACCTACAATGAAATCGGTGATTATACTATGACGGTAGACTGCTATATGGAGAAATTTGTATGCACGGGAAGCGTTTCGTCCATATTGCTTGCCGATTCTGTCAGATCGGTAGACGACGGGGCGTTTGCACAGCAAAATCAACTTCATTTCGTATATATACCGCCTCGTGTAAAGAGCATAGGAAATTATGCTTTTTCCGGAACCATACTTAAAAGCGTATATATTTCTAATGATTGCGAATATTTTCTGGCTTCGTTTCCGGAGGACTGCGCCGTTAGGTTTTATCCGTATATTAACAATGACGGGGAAGGAAAGGATAAAAGCGGAGAATATACGCAAGATACTCAAGCAAAGGTTTGGGTGATACTTCACAGCTTAAACAAAAAGCCGTCGGTTACAGTCATAGACGATACCGGGGCGGTTGTTCTCTGCGATATAGAGTATACGAATGAAAATACCGTCACCCTTAGGTTTTCCGAGCCTACGGCGGGAACGGTTTATTTAATTAACGCTTGACATATTTTATGAAAAATTGTATAATAATAAAAAAGGGCATACCGATAGACGGTCGCTCCCAAACTTTAGGATTATACAGGATAACCGCTTAAGTTGACAGCTGAGGGCGGTTATTTCCTTTTATTATGAAACACAGTATAAATTAACGCTGTGTATGTAGTCAGAAAGGCCGCAAACTGAAGCAGTTCGCTCCATGACACATAATTCATAATTATCACTCCCTTCCGGGAGCAGGATTGACCGCCTACCGTTTCAGGTATGCCTTAATACAAATTATACAATATTATGTAATAAAAGTCAATATTTTACAAAGCGTTCCGTAAGGGGCGCATTTTTTATGTCCAAATTTAAGAAAAGAGGTTTTATTATGAGTGTAAAAGCAAAAACTGGAATTGATTTATGTAACAATCAGCTGCTGAACGCGGTACTGGAAAACAAGGCGATGTCGTCCGCTCCGGATTCTCCCGTTGCGGGAAGCTTTTTCTGGGACACAACAAACAACTGCCTTAAAATTTACAACGGTTCCGACTGGATAAATTACAACCCGCTTGACGCCTTTGAATTTTCAAGTACTTCAAGCGGAGTTTTAACCGTATTGAAAAAGAAAAACAGCAGCCTTTCGCCATCTGTTCAGAGTATTAAAGTAATTGACCCGAATGCGTTTGAAGAGGCGGGAGCGGCCGCACAGGCTTACGCAAGCGCAAGATCGTATACGGACGAAAAGGTTTCCGCACTGCTTGGCGGCGCGCCATCGGAGGCTCTCGACACCATATTCGAGTTTGCGCAGGCGGTGGAGGACAACAAGGACCTTATAGAAAGCCTACAGTCTCTTGTTACAAACGGAGTACACAAGGCTAAAATACTATGCCCTGCTCTTACGCCTGCAAGCGGCGTATGTACTTGGGCGTGCAATCACGGTTTATCGCTTGCTGGAAACGATACCGCCGTACTATGCGACGTGTATACGTCAAGCGGTGAAAAGGTGATGTGCGATATCACGATAAACAGCAGATCAAACGTAATAATCAAAATATCAAGCGACACTACGATAACGGCAGGCTCTTATTACGCTGTCGTCGTAGGATAAGGAGGAGCTTATGAAAAATCTTTCCCCGATAAATGAAAGCAAAGACGCTGTAACCAAGGAGTATGTTGATAACAAGAACTTTGCCGGCAGTACAACGCCGGGCGGGGCGGCTGCAAGCGCAGAAAAACTTACAAAAAGCGTAGGCTCACCGACAGTTCCGATTTATCTTGATAATGGCGTGCCTATGGTAAGCAAGTATACTTTAGGCAGTATGGCGGCTAAGAATGCAGATGATTATTCCAAGGCAAATCATACCCATGATTATCTGCCTCTAAGCGGCGGAACTATGAATCCTGATTCGGAGATAGTCATACCCTACGGAGCGACGGGAAGAGCCGCGGGACTCGGAAGAAACGGAATGAGGGTATATACCACAAGCAACGGGTCTCCTTGGGCTTCGGGAGTGAGCTTTTATAAGACCGATAAGGAAACCTCGCTTGGAGCAATAGGAGCATACGGACGCACCGACACCCTGGAGTATTACTATATAGGCAGTTATCAGAATCCGGTAGTAAAGATAACGCCCGATGGAAAAATAACTACGGCGGCAGGCGGAAATCTTTTGTATGACGGCTCTATTCTGAGTACGAGCGGAGAAGCTTCAATCTCAGGATTAGCCGACTACTCTGTAGTCTTGATAAATTTAAACGGATCCGCAAGTACCGGCTTTAAATATGGAGTATCGTCGATGATACCGATATCGTATTTATCGAAATCCGCCGATAACATATATCGCATATACGGCGGAATCCCGTCCTCTTCGTATATCACATCAAGCGGTCCGCAGGCCGCTAAGGATATGGGAGGCTATATAACGGCTTCTATGCCGGACAAGAACACGCTGGAGCTTGCTATGGATTCAAGCGGTTCCGCAATAGGAAGCGTACAGATATATTCAATAATTTAAAGGGGGCTAATGTAATGAACGATAAGATAAAATACATACTTTCCGTTATCGGAGGGTTTATAGCGACGGCCACAAAGCAATACGGGCTTATACTTCTTTTTGTGGTGATAGGAATAGTATTCGATTTCGTTACGGGACTGGTCAAAAGCAAAATAACGGGCGTTCCCTGGTCAAGTAAAAGAGGCTTTATCGGCTTCTGGAAAAAGATATCGCTTCTCGCGGCGTTGTTTTTCGGGGTATTTCTGGACTACTTCATACCCATGTCTCTTGAAAAAATAGTATCTGTCGAAGTACCCTTTGCTTTGCCCTTCGGTTTAATCATCGGAAGCTACATAGTGCTTAACGAATGCATATCTATATGCGAGAATCTCTACGAATGCAACCCGGATATTATTCCGAAATGGATAGCTAATTTATTAAAGAACGCTAAAGGGAAAATAAATGAGGATAAAAACGGCCAAGACGGTTGACACATACGGTTAATTGTTGTATAATAATAAAAAAGGGGCATACCGATAGACGGTCGCTCCCAATAAGTAAGTTAAGTAAATAACCGTCTTAGTTTGGTAGCTGAGGGCGGTTATTTCCTTTTATTATGAAACACAGTATAAATTAACGCTGTGTATGTAGTCAGAAAGGCCGCAAACTGAAGCAGTTCGCTCCATGACACATAATTCATAATTATCACTCCCTTCCGGGAGCAGGATTGACCGCCTACCGTTTCAGGTATGCCTTGATACAAATTATACAATATTATATAATAAAAGTCAATATTTTACAAAGCGTTCCGTAAGGAGCGCATTTTTTATATCCAAATTTAAGAAAAGAGGTTTTATTATGAGTAAAAAAGTATTTATAGGAGTAGGACATGGTGGTAAGGATCCGGGAGCTGTCAAATACATAACCGAAAAGGACTATACCCTTAAGACCGCAAAGCTTGTAGCCCAGTATCTCAAAGAGGCGGGAGTGGAATATAAGCTGTCGAGAACTGCGGATGTAGATACCGATATGGACAGCAAGGTTGCAATGTGCAACGCGTACAATCCCGATCTTGTAATAGACGTTCATTACAACGCGGGAGGCGGAACGGGCTTTGAAGTGTATTACAGCCGTGTAGGCGGTACTTCGAAAACGCTTGCCGAAAACATAAATACGGAAATGAAAAAGCTTATGAAAAGCAGAGGAGTAAAGACAAAGCTTGATTCTAACGGAAGAGACTACTTCGCAATAATCAGGCTGACCGACGCTCCGGCCGTTTTGCTGGAGGGCGGATTTGTAGATACGAAATCGGACGCAGACTATATCAAGGCAAATTACAGTAAGATAGCAAGAGCTTATGCGGACGGTATTCTGAAAACTCTGGGAATAACGGTTAAGACTGACAGTGTTTCGGCTGCTAAGCCTATACTGGACAAAACGGGCTACAAGAAGGGCGACGGCACTATCGGCGTGCTTTCCTTAAAGAGCTGCTGCTCCTTGCGAAAAAGGCCGGAATAAATAAGTATGGAATGGATAAAAACATATGGTTTGGAGACGGAACTCTGAACGCAGTGAATTATCTATTAGGGCAATGGGGTTATAAACAAAACGGGATTGCCGGACAGAATTTTATAAAAAGACTGCATACGGAGCTTGAAAAGAAGATGTAATAAGTTAAATCCCCTCGGACTTAATTGTCTGAGGGGATATTTATTTCTTTTGGATATTAACAAAAAAGTTAATATTTATCAGAAAATCACTTGACAAGTATTGAAAATTATGTTAAAATATATTTATCATAAAGCAAGGAGGGGAATGTTATGGTAACACCGTTAGGAAAAGAATTAAGAATTATCCGTTTGAATTTTAACGAAATTCTAAAGGATATGGCAATTAAAATAGGCATTACTCCATCATACTTATCTTCTATAGAAAACGGTAAAAGAACTCCTACGCCAACCTTAGTAAATAAAATTATAAAAATTTATGGATTAGATGAAGAACAATCCTTAATTATACGAGAAGCATTATATAAAACAATAAATGAAGTAACTATCTCATCAAGAAACCTTAATAAAGAACATCAAGATCTAGGCCTAGTTTTTGCGAGAAAATTTAATGATTTAGATTCAGAACAAATCAGTGAGATTTTATCAATTATCAATAAGAAAAAGTAACTTATGGAGGACGTTTAATGCGATGGATTATTTAATAGCTAAACCTAGAAGTACAAGCGATATCGAAATGATAGCCGATCGAATAAGAGAAACTTTAAATTTAAAAAGTAATTTATATTTTCCGGTTATTAATTTTATTGAAAATGTCCTGCCAAATGTAGATGCTGGATTTAATTATGAGTATGTTTCAAAGATCGATATGCCGCCTAATACTTATGCCTATTATAATTCTACTGAAAATGTTATGTACATAAGGGATGATGTCTATGATGCGGCTTGTATGGGGGACGGCAGACATAGATTTACACTTGCTCATGAAATAGGACATTACTTGCTTCATTCAGAAGGCGTATGTTTAAGCAGAAGTGTAAATGAATCAGAAATCAAACCATATTTAAACCCGGAATGGCAGGCTAATACTTTTGCAAGCGCTTTGCTAATGCCCAGAAGCTTAATAAAAAGTATGACAGTAAAACAAATTGCAGACGAATGCGGAACCTCATTTCAAGCTGCATCAATAGCATATAAAAAAAGCCGAGTCCAATAACGAACTCAGCAATCACCACTTTGTACAATCAAAAAAATTGTATCAGCAGTATATAAAACTAACAATTTAATTATACCACATTTTTTTTGATTTTACAAGAGGTTTTATATAGATATTTTCAAAAAAGAAAGGTGGTATTATATGTGGATTTATTCACCGTATATTACTAAAAACGGAAAACGTTTATATGCAAGCACATACGGTTTTAAAGTTTTTCGCTTTTGGGTCGATGACGATAAAGTGAGAAAGTAACTTTTATATAACTTGTGCTGATCAAGTTTTTATTTAAAAATAATTCAAGCGGCAGGGAGTGATCCTTGCCGCTTTTTGTTTATGCCTCAGCTTTTCGAGTCGGCTTTTTGACGGATATTGCATTTAAGATAAACCGTGGCAGTAAACTTATTGTCTTTTAAATTATAATCCGTTTCACCATCATACATGATTGCCAGATCATTAATAATTTGAGTTCCGATACCGTGGCTTGCTTTATCTTTTTTAGAAGTTTTCAATGCTTTGCCGTTGTATGCCAAATTTGTTGTCTCTGCATTGTTTGCCACCCTGATCTTAATGTAGTTAATTTCTTTGACTACAGTTAAGCTAATACTTTTTTCGCCTTTACATTTTTGGCATGCTTCCACGGCGTCGTCCATCAGGTTACGTATATTTTTTGGAAATCAGTTTAACAAAAAACTCCTGATCATCGCATACCGCAATTCTCAAAATATCGACCTCCTTTAGATATATATAAATTATATCAAGGGTGTCGATTAATGTCCATATGTAAATATTGTAATTAACATTTTCTTGTACAGACGGAATATTTTGATTTAATTAGTATTATTTCCTTTTGAAATTTGGCGGTCCAGATGGAGAATTGGCAGCGTCTTTAAGATATCTTAATCAGCGATATTCTGCTCCTTACGGTGAAGTAAGAGGACTTTTAACAGATATTGGCACTGAGGAATTGGCTCATATGGAGATGATATCTGCTATACTTTATCAGTTGACAAGAAATCTTACGCCGGAAGAAATTAAAGAAAGCGGTTTTGACACTTATTTTGTTGATCATACAACAGGAATATATCCGGTAGCTGCATCCGGAGCTCCGTTTACTGCAGCATACTTTCAGTCTAAAGGTGATCCCATAACTGATTTAGTTGAGGACATGGCAGCAGAACAAAAGGCGAGAACAACTTACGATAATATTCTGCGTCTTGCAGATGATCCTGACGTAAGAGATCCTATTAAGTTCTTAAGAGAAAGAGAAATAATTCACTTTCAGCGTTTCGGCGAAGGGTTAAGAATAACACAGGATAATCTAAATTCCCGTAATTTTTATGCATGTAATCCTTCATTTGATAAGAATTGCGGAAGAAACTGCCGTAGAAGAATGAATCAATAATACGGTTTTTTGAATTTCTGTTTCGATAGATAAATAAAACTGATTTCGTTATTTAAACGAAATCAGTTTTAAGTTTTGTATTAAATTCAGGATATTAATCTGCGACAAGTACTTCATAATCTGAAAGTTCCCATTCCTTGCCGGCATATGGGATACAAATACCTTTTGCCAAATGAGTTCCTACCTTACCAGTAATAATCATACCTTCATATTCAGTTCTTCCTATGTAAAGCAATTTTCCATCAGCTTCTCTTCCTGCGAGAATGGCGCCGTCCGGTATCTGATGATTGTTACACTTTACCCACTTGACATTACCAATGTAATATTCGAAATCTTTAACACCGTATTCTTTTCCTCCGTAAGATACATAGCATCCGAAATTATCGACAAACTTACACGGATGAATACCGCCTTCAAACTCTGTACGTGCAATAAATACACCGTTTTTATTTTCGTATCCTGCCATTGGCGCGTCTAATGGTCTGATGGTTCCTTGAGCCTTTTTCCACATAATTTTATCCTCCGGTGATTAAATTTAATCAATAAATGATTATATCTACATTTTACCATAAATACCGACAAATTGGTGTACAAATTGTTAATAAAATATGGACAAAATGTAAATTAACAGAAAATACCTTTATATATTACTATTTTAAAATTTCAATCGCTTTTTGCAGCTGAGTATCTTCATTTTCCGGTATATCATCGGATTGATTTTCGGAATATTTATCAGGAAGCGCCGTTTCATAATCTGGTTTTAAGCCTACTCCGTGGTAACATTCTGATTTAACCGTTCTGTATTTTGCGACAGTAAGCTTGAGTCCGCCGCCGTTATCTAAGTTATATGTGTTTTGCATTATACCCTTGCCGAAGGTATTTTGACCTACTAATACAGCTTTTCCGAAATCTCTTAATGCCGCTGCAAATAATTCTGCTGCGCTTGCCGAATATTCATTTACAAGAACTGCCATTGGAAGATCTAATTCTATTTTGTCAGATTTGCATATAACTTCGGTGCTTCCGTCTTTAAATTCGGCAATAGCAATATCTCCCTCCGGCAACAGCGGATCAAGGCAGTCTGAACATGCCGATACCAATCCTCCGCCGTTATTTCTTACATCAAAAATAATAGCGGAAGCATTATTTTCAAGACATTTTTTGAGTTCGATGTTAAACTGATGCGAGGTGTTTTCCTTAAATCCCGTGATTTTAATATAAGCTATATTATTTTCCAGCATACGGCTTGTTACTGTTTCAGTCGTTATTTCTTCACGCTTCATTTTAAACGAAATCTCTTCATCTCCGCGTTTTACCGCTATATTTACTTCAGTTCCTGCTTTTCCTCTTACAAGATTTACAGCGTCCGAATATTCCATTTCATTAACGTTTTTTCCGTCAACTTCAATAATAATGTCGTTGATTTTTAATCCGGCTTTCTCGGCAGGTCCTTTTTCTGCAATTTCAACGATTTTTATTTCATTATTATCACCTTTATTAACTGTAATACCTATACCGGTAATAGAGCCTTTAGCGTCAATAAGATTCTGTTCATATTCATCAGGAGTCATATAAGCGGAATATTTATCATCAAGAGCGCTTACCATTCCCTTAAGAGCTTGATCTACTATTATTTCCTCGTCATAGCTGCCGTAATAATATTCGTCTATATATTGGTCTACAGTGTAGATATCTTCAATAGATTTTGCTTTCTTTCTTAGTGTGGCAACACTGTCGCTGCATATCTGGAATGCCCAGAAAGAGGTAACTGAAAATGTTAGAAGTGCGGCTGCGCCGGCTATTAATGCCGCTGATTTGACACTGATTTTTTTCACAGATATTACACACCTTTCTAATATATCATATAAATTTTTTTTTCATTGCGAACTATAAAACAGGGCAAGATCGTCTTGCCCTGTTTTATATAATATGTATAGCTTCTTATTAATATAAATAACCGGTAGGATCAACCGTCGAGCCGTTTATTCTTACTTCAAAATGGCAGTGAAAACCAGTAGACCAGCCCGTGCTTCCCACAGAACCTATGGCTTCGCCTCTTGAAACCGATTGTCCGACAGATACATATACGTCGGCGCAGTGACCGTATAAAGTAGAAATTCCGTTTCCGTGATCGATCATCACATAATTTCCATAACCGCCGTTACAGCCGCAACTGCTGTCCTTGCCGTAGTTATGAGTACATCCTGTTTTTACTAATACTACAGTACCGCTTTCAGCCGCGGTTACAGTTGCGCCTGATATACCGCCTCCGGCAATATCAATTCCGGCGTGAAGCGATCCCCACCTGTAGCCGTATCCGCTTGAAATACTGTAGAATCCCGGTACAGGCCAGCCTAATGAACCGTTGTAGTTTCCTCCGCCTGTTGAGCCGGAGATTTCTCCGTCGCCGGATTGATCTCCTCCGCCTCCGATAGCGCTGTTGTCTGAACTGCCGTTGTCTTCCTGCTGCTGTTGTCTTTCAAGTTCCGCCGCAGCCTCTTCTTCTGCTTTTCGCCTTGCTATTTCATTAATTTCTTCAATTTCATTGTCCATAGCCTCGTTATCAGCTTTAAGAGACTCTATATCGCGCTGTCTTGATTCCATATCGGCTTCTTTGCGATCTATATAATCCTGTGTTTCCGCATAATCCTCATTGAGCTGTTTGATTTGTTCATTAAGCTCCTTTTTATTTGCTTCCTGTTCCTTCAGATCAGCGTCAAGCTCTGTTTTTTCAATATCAAGCTGAGCCTGGGCCTCTTCAAACTGCTGGAGCTGTGTCATAAGAGAATCTATAAGCTCATCGTCATGCTTGGCCACCTGGGAAATAAGCTCTATTTTGGACAGCATGTCATAAAAATCGGTAGCTCCTACAAGCGCTGAGGCGAGACTGTCGTTACCGGAAACATACATAGCCCTTAAACGATCCTTAAAAAGCTCCATTCCTTCATTTATATCAGTTTCCTTATTGGAAATATCAATTTCAAGCTGTTTGATTTTTTCTTCTTTTTCATTGATTTTATTATTTAGGTCGTTTATTATTGTATTTATATTATCAATATTTTCATTCTGTAAATCAATCTTTTTCTGAAGCTGCTGTTGAATAGCTTCCTGATCTGCAATGTCGCTGTTAAGGCTGTCAAGCTCTTTTTGGATTTTTTCGATTTCTGCTTCATTTTCAGCTTTTTCGGATTCCAGGTCAGAAATAGTCTTTGCCTCGGATTTCAAAGGGCTGCTGTAATTAACATATGTTAAACTTCCGGCTGTAATAATAGCGCAAAGAACCAGCGCCGTTACCTTTAGCTTATTTTTTCCAAATGAAATGTTCATAATTTTCGTCGTCTTACCGACTTAAACACCACCAATCTTAAATTTCGCAATATTTTTATACGTTCAGATGCTTTCTTGTACTGAGCACGCTTCCTAAAGCTCCGACAAATGCTCCGGCAAGAATATATGATAAAGCAACCTTTAACACTATGTCGCTGAATGAAACGATACTTCCCATTCCGATTATATTAAGAATGTTCACTTCGTTTGTCAGAAGATCAACGACTGCGTCATAACCGAGCCATGTTATGACTGTTGCCGCAATACCTGCAGCCATTCCCGTTATCATACCCTCGACAAAGAATGGGATACGTATAAACGTATTGGTCGCTCCTACATATTTCATAATGCTTATTTCATTTCTTCTCGCAAATACGCTTGCTTTGGTTGTATTTGAAATAATAACCATAGATACTATAGCAAGCGCTATAATGATCGCAGATGCGACAAGAGTTATAATTTTTTTCATCTCCGTAAGAATATTAACAAAATCATATGGCGCTCTTATTGAATATATATGATCTAATTCGTTAATAAGAGTAACTGTTTCGGACGTCAGGGAAATATCCTTTATCTTTATTCTGAAGGAATCCACAAGAGGATTATCGTCGCCCAGCGAGTCGAAAAGCTCCTCATATTCACTCATGCTTTTCTTCATATCTTCAAAGGCGTCGTCCTTTGAATAAAATCTGACTTCGTCGATATTATCAATTTGCTTTAGAAGTACTTCAGTCTCCATGGTTTGCGCGGGGGTAATATTTTCGTCTAGAAAGACGATTACTTCGTTTTTGTTCTCAATTCCTCCTATTATGGAGTTAATATTGATATAAAAAAGAATTGATAAACCAACCAGCAGAAGAGAAACAAGGAGAACGCAGAAGGACGCGAACGCCATCATTCTATTTTTCCAAACGTTATCAAATCCCTGTCTTGTCAGATACCTTACACCGCTAAGCTTCATTATTGCCTCCAATCACTTCATCAAAGACAATTTCACCGGCGTCGATATTTATTATCCTCCCGCCGAAATGACGTACAAGGTCATGCTCATGGGTAACCATAAGGATAGTTGTGCCGCATTCATTTATGCCCTTCAGAAGGTCTACTATTTCATAGGACAGCTCCGGATCTATATTTCCCGTAGGCTCGTCGGCAATAATGAGCTGAGGGTCGTTTACAAGCGCTCTTGCAATAGCGACACGCTGCTGTTCTCCGCCGGAAAGCTGGTTTGGATAAGAATTTGACTTGTCCTGTAATCCCACCAGACTTATTACATATGGAACGCGTTTGCGTATGTATTTTCTCGGAGCGTCAATTACTCTCAGAACAAACGCGATATTTTCATAAACAGTCATTGACGGAATAAGCCTGAAATCCTGAAAGACGAAACCGATAGTACGCCTGAAAGAAGGGATTTTTTTTCTTTTCAAGTTGCTGAGATTATAGTTATTAACCATAACCACACCGTTCGTAGCGTCTATCTCCTTTAAAATGAGCTTGATCAGCGTACTTTTTCCGGCGCCGGACGATCCGACGACAAATGCGAATTCGCCGTCGTTAATCTTAAGACTTACGTTGTTGAGCGCGTCAACGCCGGTTGAATATGTGACTGATACATTCTTGAGTTCTACCAAAAGGGACACCTTCCTTTAGCCGATAATCCGGCATAAATTGTTTTGTCCGATCCTGCGCTTATATTTAGAATTTAACCGGATTAGCCGATAAATATTTTTTTACCATCAGGGCAATTTTGAATATAATTGCATGATCGAATTCTCTCAGATCGAGTCCTGTCAGCTTTTTGATCTTTTCAAGTCTGTAAACCAGGGTGTTTCGGTGAACAAAAAGTTTTCTTGAAGTTTCTGAAACATTGAGGTTGTTTTCAAAAAACTTCTGGATAGTAAACAGAGTTTCATGATCAAGAGATTCTATACTTCCTTTTTTGAATACTTCATGAAGGAAAGTTTCGCAGAGAGTTGTCGGCAGATGATAAATAAGTCTTGCAATTCCGAGATTGTCGTAGCTTACTATATTTTTGTCCGTATCGAAAACCTTTCCGACCTCCAAAGCCATCTGCGCTTCTTTGAATGAGCGGGCAAGCTCCTTTACGCCTATAACGGACGTACCGATTCCTACGTTTACCCTTGTGTAAAACTCGCTGCTGAGCGTGTCGGATATTGAGCGTGCAAGCTTTTCAAGGTCCTTGGAATCAACCGAGCTTTTGATTTCCTTGACAAGAACAATATCGCTTTCAGTGATGTTGAAAACAAAGTCCTTGTTTTTGTCCGGGAAAAGGTTCTGAATAACGTCATATGCGGAAATATCGTTCGCTGAAACGATTCTGATAAGAAAAACCACTCTGCTTATTTCAGCGTTGAAGTGAAGCTCTCTGGCCTTGATCACGATATCTCCGGGAAGAACATTGTCCAGAACTACATTTTTGATAAAATTATTTCTGTCGTATTTTTCGTCGTAATATTGTTTTATGTTCGACAGGCTGATCGCCATTATTGTGGCGTATTTAGCAGCGTTGTCGTCTACTCCTTCTATAAAAACCGCATATTCCGGCTTTACTCTTGAGCCGAACGGTTTATAGGTGTATCCGTCTCTAATAAAAATATCATGAGAATCGTTTAAGTCTAGGGAAACAAATTCGTTTGTCGTGCCGACTTTGGTTAAATCGCTGCATGCGATAATAGTAGCGGTTTCGTCGACAACTCCGATAACGGCGTTTACAGCATCTCTCATTTGATGCACAAGACCTTGAAATAATCTGTTAGACATATCAGCATTTCCTTCCTGTTTTTTTATTTATAATGCTTCTTAATGCCTTAATATATTACAAATTGTAACACATTCAAGACGCGTAAATGTTAACAAACTGTTAACAAATTAGGGTTTTATAAAATAGTGCACAAAAATACTGCGTTGAGATTTGTCGGAAACTTACAAATGGTTAATTTATTTGTAACTAAAATGTAACTTGTAATTATATAATATCACATTTTTTCCGGTCTGTCAATTTTTAATATTGCAAGAGAATTTCTCAGCGTCTGCAAAACCGCTCTGCAAAGAATAAGCCTTGCCTTTTTCAGTTGTTCGGTTTCAGCGTTTTTTACGCTGCATGCGTCGTAAAATTTATGAAAGAGAGTTGCAAGCTCAACGGAATATTTTGTGATCCTTGAAGGGTCGTAGGTTTTAGCCGCGTTGTCAATCTCTCCGGGCAGCGACGCAAGATGTCTGATGAGTTCGGTTTCCTGAGGCTTGTCCAGAATATCAAGCTCTTTCTTATCATACGATGCGGCTTCAAATCCTTCGTTTTTAAGGTTTGTAAGCAGACTGCATATTCTTGCATGAGCATATTGAACATAATATACCGGATTTTGTGACGACTTTTCAACGGCAAGATCCAAGTCAAAATCAAAGTGAGAATTCGGCTCGCGGAGATTAAAGAAAAATCTTGCGGCGTCAATTGGGATTTCATCCAGCAGAGTTGAAAGAGTGATTGCTTTGCCTGAACGTTTAGAAAGCTTGTATTTTTCTCCGTCCTTAACTAAATTGACCATTTGCATTATTACTATATCCAGTCTGTCAGGATCTACTCCGAGAGCCGTAAGAGCGGCCTTCATTCTTGGGATATATCCATGATGATCAGCGCCGAAAATATCTATAGCCTTGTCAAATCCTCTTGTTACAAGCTTGTTATAATGGTAGGCAATATCTGGAACGAAATAGGTGGGAATACCGTTTGCGCGGACAAGAACTCTGTCCTTTTCGTCGCCAAGCTCTGAGGATTTGAACCAAATTGCTCCGTCAAGCTCATAGGTATATCCGCTGGCAGTAAGCATATCGACTATTTTTTCAACTGAGCCATCCTTATGAAGATCGCTTTCCCTGAACCATGTATCATATGTTATACGATATTTATTAAGATCCTCTTCCAGCCCTGCGATATTTTTCGGAAGAGCATATCCGACAAGCCGCTTTCTGCGTTCTTCTTCAGGCATTTCGGCAAGACCGCCGCCGTATTCGGTAAAATAATTATGAGCGTGAGCTATTATATCCATTCCAAGATAAACGTCTTCGGGCATAGGAAACGTATCGGCGTTATTATATATCGCTTCGCTTATCGCTCCGGTTTCGTTATTGCATTCAGCCAAAACCTTCAGACCGTCTTGGCTGCATATTTGCATATATCTGAGATCAAGTGATTTTCCGAATTTTTCAATCTGATTTCCCGCGTCGTTTACATAGAATTCCCTTTCAACGCTGTAGCCTGCCCAGTCAAGTATTTCGGCAAGACCGTCTCCGATTGCGCCGCCTCTGGCGTTTCCTATATGCATTGGACCGGTAGGATTGGCTGAAACAAATTCAACAATAGCTTTTTTACCATTGCCCGTATCCGTTCTTCCGTAATTTTCGGATTCTTTTATTACGGTATCGACGGCTGATGAAAACCATTCTCTTGAAAGAAAGAAATTTATGAATCCCGGTCCGGCTATTTCCATTTTTTCAAAAAATGTACCGTCAAGTACCGCCTCTTCGCAGATAAGCTCTGCAATTTTTCTGGGCGCAAGTCTGAATGACCTTGCCGAAACCATTGCGGCGTTTGCCGCAAAATCCCCGTGGGTTTTATCGGCCGGTATTTCAACTATGAAGTCCGGTATCGGTTCGGCAGGGAGTTTTTTTAGGGAAACAAGCCTCCCCAGTGAATCAAGTATAATATCCCTTGCCTGCGACGAGGCAAGTCTGATTAAGTCTGACATATGTAAAATCAACCTTCCTATGCTTTTTTGATGTTCATTATTATTTCATTATCCGACATATAGCTTGTGTTTATGTCGATAGTATATTTCATATAGAGATTACCGCCGTTATCGTTCAGATTGTTTTCAAGCTTATGGGTATAGATACCGATAACCATTTCTCCGTAGGGAGTGGCGTAGTGACAGTGATGCTTTTTACCCGGCTCTATTACAAGATCTGAGTTGGCGCTGCCTCTTCTTATAATGGAAGCAATGCTGTTGCCTGTTACGGAAATTTCCGTTTCAGAGCCCTTGAAGCCGGTTGCGTCCGAATCCTTATAGCTAATTAGAAAGGATTCGTCGTCGCGTCTGAATTTTCCCGATGTAACAAGCTCGGTTTCGGTTTTATCATTATAAATAGACTGAATACTTTTCATTTCAATCATAAATTTTTCTGAATTCAATTTTTATTCCCCTAAATTACAGCTAAACACCTCTCCGTTTACGGGATGCTCAAGAAAATGTTTAGCGTTTTCTTCAAAAAGCTCCTTGCTGTCGCTTACGTAAAAAATGTTTTTGCCGCAGCGTCCGCCGTCGTTTAAAAGATCCGCCGACATCAGACAGCTCTGAGCATATTTCGCGGCTTCCGCTCCCGATGAAATAAGTCTTACGCCGTCTCCCATTATGTCGGCTATTACTTCCTTTATAACAGGGTAGTGAGTACAGCCCAGAATGAGCGTGTCTACTCCTTCCGCTTTAATAGGAGTCAGATATTCCTCTGCGGCGAGTCTTGTTATTTCGCAGTTCTTAGACGTATATCCGTTTTCAACCAGATGTACGAAAAGCGGGCAGGCATTTCCGATAACCGCCGCGTGAGGATTAATTGCTTTTATAGCTTTTCCGAAGCTGCCGCTTCTTATTGTAGCCGGAGTGCCTATAACTCCTATTTTGCCGTTTTTTGTGGCGGCGCAGGCCGCCTGAGCCGCCGGAAGTATAACTCCGGTAAACGGCATATTGTCAACCAGAGGCTTTGAGCCTATAACAGAGCTTACCGTTCCGCATGCGGCGATTATCATTTTTATATTGTGCTTTAGCAGAAAGCTTACGTCTTCCTTGGCGTACTTTAACACAGTTTCACGGCTTCTGCTGCCGTATGGGATCCTTGCGGTGTCTCCGAAATATATGATGTCCTCGTCGGGCATAAGAGCGTTCAGCTCTTTAACAGCTGTCAATCCGCCCATGCCGGAATCAAAAACTCCGATAGCGTAATTATTCATATAAGAAATTCCTTTAATAGTTTCTGTCAGCATTATCAATAGCTTGTTCTATCAGCTTATCTATAAGATAGCCGTAGGACATTCCCAGATCCTCCATCAGCTTCGGATACATGCTTATGGATGTGAAACCGGGCATTGTATTCATTTCATTTAAAATTACCTCGCCGTTTTCAGAAAGGAAGAAGTCAATCCTTGCAAGACCTTTGCAGCCCATAGCCTTATATGCGTTTAAAGCCGTTTCTCTGATTTCTCTGGCGCTTTCGTCAGGTATTTTTGCGGGGATATAAAGATTAACGGAGTTGTTAATATATTTGGAATCGTAGTCGTAAAAATCATTGTTCTTTCCGATTTCGCCTACAAAAGACGCGAATGGCGAATCATAACCGAATACAGCCACCTCAAGCTCCTGTCCCTTGATAAATTCCTCTATAATAACCTTGTTGTCGTGGGAAAATGCGATTTTGACGGCCTCCTTTAGCGATTCTAAATCAACAGCCTTATTTATGCCAATGGAAGAGCCTGCGTTTGCCGGCTTAACAAACATCGGAAATCCGAGATCGTCCGCTATATCCGCGCATTCTCTGTCAAGATGGTTAAGATTTCTCAAACCGAGCGCACGCCATCTGGCAGTTCTTATATTGTTGTAATCCAGAATGGAATGAGTATGGGTTTTATCCATACATGCCGCGGACGCTAAAAGTCCGCATCCGACATAAGGTATTTTCGACAGGTCAAGAAGCCCCTGGATTGTACCGTCTTCGCCGTTTTTTCCGTGAAGAACCGGAAAAACAACGTCAACCTTTCTTATTGTGTATTCACCGTTTTCAAGCGTTATGACGCCTTTGTGAAGAGGATCCGGAGAAATCACCGCCGATGAACAGTCGGGATCCTTTTCCCATTCGCCCGAAGCGATATTGCTTACGTCGCCCGGATAATAAAGCCATCGTCCTTTTTTTGTAATGCCTATGCAGATCGCCTCATATTTATCTTTCGGCATGTTTTCAATAACATTTGTTGCTGAAATAAGTGAAATATCATGCTCGCTCGAGGCGCCGCCGAATATGACTGCGACTTTTATTTTTGACATTAGCTACAACTCCTTAAATTTAATATCTTTATAAACGGTTATGTATCAATATATTTTAACATATTCCACAAAAAACTTCAAGTATTTTTCATAAATTAGATACCGCCGCTTAAAAATTAGTTTTATACTATTATATACTTTTATTTATAAAAAGATTCGGAAAATATTATTTCAAGACCTTGACATTTATAAAAAGATATGATATACTTAATTTACCTCTTTTAGGGGTTTATTTTTTTGCATTCGTTTCTGTTAATCAGCCCTAAACTGAGGGAGGCAAACTATTTATTTTCCGTATAACGGAGGAATATCGTCAGGAGGTGCCGATATGAGAGTAAAGGTGACTTTAGCTTGTACAGAATGCAAGCAGCGCAATTATTGTACGAAGAAAAACAAGAAGAATGATCCTGACAGACTTGAAATGAACAAGTTTTGCAAGTTCTGTAAGAAACATACTCTTCACAAGGAAACTAAGTAAATCGGAGGTCTTATAAATGTCAAAAGAAGAAACTAAAAAAGAAAAAAAGACCTCGGACAAGTCCAAGAAGAAAAAGCCTAACAGAATTGTTAAGTGGTTTAAGGACTTAAAAAGTGAATTTAAAAAGGTAGTATGGCCGACCAAAAAGCAGGTGTTTAACAATACGCTCGTCGTTTTAGTAACGATGGTTGTTTCAAGCGTTTTTGTAGGCGCTCTTGATTTCGGTCTGCTTAAGCTCTTTAAGTTTCTGCTGGATATCGGCTGATAAAGAGCGCAGAACAAAAACTTTTAGGAGGATTTTAAATGTCAGAAGCGGCTAAATGGTATGTAATTCACACATATTCGGGCTATGAAAATAAGGTTGCGCAGAATATTGAAAAAGTTGTGGAAAACAGAAAGCTTCACGACCTTATCCTTGAAGTAAGAGTTCCTACCGAAAAGGTAACGGAAATTACCGACGGCAAAACCAAGGATGTTGAAAGAAAAACTTATCCGGGCTATGTTTTGCTTAAAATGGTTTATACTGACGATTCATGGTATGTAGTAAAGAACACCAGGGGAGTTACAGGATTTGTCGGCCCTGCGTCTGAACCTACTCCTCTTTCAGAAGAGGAAGTGAAAGCGCTGGGAGTTGATCTTGGTCCGGGCACAGTTGAGGTGAATTTCGGAGTCGGAGATCAGGTTCAGGTTTCAGGCACCGCTATGGACGGTTTTGTCGGTATAGTTCAGAAAATTAATATTGAAGACGGAACAGTTGAGGTTTTGGTTTCTATGTTCGGTCGTGAAACTCAGGCTACCTTGGCTCTTAACCAGGTTATAAGGCTTGATGATTAAAAAATAAACAAAAGCTGCAAATGCTTATAGGTGGGAGAGGCAAAAATTTTTCATTGTCTCGGTGTTACCACAATTTTTGGAGGTGCGAAAAGCATGGCACAGAAAGTAGTCGGCTATATAAAGCTTCAGATTCCGGCAGGCAAAGCAACGCCTGCACCGCCGGTTGGTCCGGCGCTCGGTCAGCACGGTGTAAACATTATGGCGTTTACAAAGGAATTCAATGAAAGAACAAAGAATGATATCGGTATGATTATTCCTGTCGTTATAACTGTTTATGCAGACCGTTCTTTCTCATTCGTAACAAAAACACCGCCGGCAGCGGTTCTTATAAAGAAGGCATGCGGAATTGAAACCGCTTCAGGCGTTCCTAACAAGAATAAGGTTGCCAATATAACTAAAGAACAGGTTCAGAAAATTGCTGAACAGAAGATGCCTGACCTGAATGCTGGCTCGCTTGAAGCGGCAATGAGTATGATTGCCGGAACAGCCCGTTCAATGGGTATCGTTGTAGTTGATTAATACCTGACGGATGCGAAAGCTTTTGTCTTTTGTTTTCCGAAATGGTGGGAGGAAATTTCCGCTAACCGGATTTTGAGCGATTAAGCAGTCCGGTATTACCACTTTATATGGAGGATTTATAATGAAACACGGCAAGAAATATATGGAAAGCTGCAAAGCTGTTGACAGCACAAAGCAGTATGATTCTGTTGAGGCTCTCGATTTGGTCTGCAAAAATGCCAAGGCTAAATTTGATGAAACTGTTGAGGCGCATATTCGTCTGGGCGTAGACTCAAGACATGCGGATCAGCAGGTCAGAGGCGCGGTTGTATTGCCTAACGGTACCGGTAAAAACGTTAGAGTATGCGTATTCTGTAAGGAAGACAAATATGACGCCGCTAAGGAAGCCGGAGCCGAATATGTAGGCGGCATGGATCTTGTTGATAAGATCATGAAGGAAAACTGGATGGATTTTGACGTTGTAATTGCTTCACCGGATATGATGGGCATGGTAGGACGTCTTGGTAAGGTGCTCGGTCCCAGAGGACTTATGCCAAACCCAAAAGCAGGCACCGTAACTCCTGACGTTGCTAAGGCTGTAACTGAAGCCAAAGCAGGTAAAATTGAATATCGTCTTGATAAGACAAACATTATTCATTGTCCTATCGGAAAAGCGTCGTTCGGAGCTTCTAAGCTTGAAGAAAACTTTGCAACTCTCATGGAAGCAGTTGTTAAAGCTAAACCGTCCGCTGCTAAGGGAACATACATTAAATCCTGTACTGTGACTTCTACTATGGGCGTTGGCGTACCTGTTTCTACTGTTAAGTACGGCGCTTGATTATTTTTATTTTATTGCGGACCAAATAACGAAAGTCCGCAAATGTTTCCGTAGCTCAGCTGGATAGAGCGACCGCCTCCTAAGCGGTAGGTCGGGTGTTCGAATCACCTCGGGAACGCCATATGCAAAACCGAAACTGTATTGTAAAGCAGTTTCGGTTTTTTTATTTAGTAACCATCAATCCAATTGCTGTATTCCTTTAAAAAAACAAAATAATGGCTTATGTAGAGAAGGTCTGTCATATTTTCAGATATGTTTTCATAAGCATTAATAAGACAAGTCGGCTTGGTCCGCTTTATTTTGCAGAAGTAGGTGTGCTTATGAAAAAAATTAATAAAAAAATATTTAAAAGAATAGCGGTCGTATCCGCGGCTGTAGCTGTTTGTGCAGGAGTTGTTTTTAGCTCCTACCGGTATATGGAAAGAGATTCTTTACCGGCGGTCGGCTCAGTGCAGAGCGATAAGCCGGTGATTGTACTTGACGCAGGTCACGGTGCATATGTCTTAAACAAGGTCTGTTAATTTTTATAATATCACATGTATCTTACTTCAACTTCATTATTAAGAACGATGCTTTTTTCTGTTACAATTGTATCAAACGCCGCCACATTTACCCCGTTGTCGTCGCACTCTTTGAGCTTGTCAGCAAAGGCTTTATGAGTGATATAATTCGGCATAAAATATTTTGCATTTTCCATTTGGATCACAAAGATAATATATGCTTCGTATCCTTTCTTTTTAACTTCAATAAGCTCTGAGATATGCTTTAATCCGCGTTGCGTAGGTGCGTCGGGAAACATAACAACTCCGTTATTTTCAAGTGTGGCTCCTTTTATTTCTATAAATATTTTTTTAAATGGAGTTTCAATATAAAAATCAAAACGCGAATTTAAGAATCTGTATTCGGGCTTTATTAATAATATATCAGGTAAAAATCTACCGCTTTTAGCCCATTCAAGGAATATTTTGTTTGGCGCCTGACTGTCAATATTTATTATCCTGTTTCCTTTAATTACAGAAATTAAGTCATAATTTGTTTTTCGGGTTTGGGCGTTGAACTTTTCAAGAAAAACGGTTGTTCCGGGAATTAAAAGCTCCTTGCAGCGTCCGGTGTTCTTTACATGGACCGTTTCAACTTGTTCGTTTATTTCGCAGCGAGCGATAAATCTGTTTGGCCGGTCTATGAATACGGCTTTATTAATATTTTTATAAGTCATGATTTTTCTCCTTACAGAGATATTTTATCATAATCATCTTCATGAATCAATAGTTTTAATTTACATTAGCGTTTATAGTTTATACATAACTAAAAAGCCTGAACCAACGGTTCAGGCTTTTTTCATAAATGGCTTATCAGAAATCGTATCTGCATGAGCAGCCGTTTTCAGAAGCAGTATCAGTAAATGAAGCTTCGGGAGTCTCAGAAATGCAATCGCATTCTCCGGAGCTTGCGGTACCGCACGAAGTAGTCGCTGTTCCGGTTCTTACGTCGGCGCCGAATGTGATTGGTACTTCAACGCATATCGTTTGTCTAACGGTAAATGTGCATTCGCTTCCTCCGGTGCAGGGAGAGGTTCCGCTTGTAACAACCGGTTCACCGCAGCAGACGGTAGTAGCTTCTCCGGCTATTGCAAAAGGCCTTACCGTTACAGGTACGCAGACTGTTTCCTGCTGAAATACAGTTTGAGTACATCCCTGGCTTGACGAACATGCAGGACCGCATATTGACATGCCTGTTTTGGTTGTATTTCCGCCGAAAAGACATACGTTAGTAGGTCCTACCGGTGAAACGCTGTTTAGTTCAAAGCATACATGCATGACGTTTCCGGTTTCCTTGTCAAGAGGAAAATTAATTTTAAGTCCCGAACATTGAGTCGGATGATCGGGTTTTTCAGGCGTTTTGATTTCTACATTTCCGCCCCAGATTACTGTCTGGGGAACTCCGTTAATTGTAACCGTAACGGAATGGAAATCTGCCTGAGTAAGATTAGGACATATTCCGAGTATAAAGTGGCTCAGATCAGCAAAGTCTGAGTTATCGGTACCGGTTGCCTCTACGTCATAGCAAAACTTCTGAAATTCACCTTCTTCAGGCGATAAAACTGAATCGTCTGTAAGAGTAAATTTAAACGGAAGTATTCTATCATTTGACGAATCGTTTGAGTAATCAACACTAAGATTGCATAAAATTGCCATTGGTATTCTCCCTTGAATAAATTATTATGAAGAAAGTCTTCACAACTCATTATATGTTCCGGCTTTGGGTTTTGCTACCGTCTTGATTGATAAGTTATACAGGCTTGAAATTAAGCATATAATAATAACATTAAGGAGGGATAAATGTATGGAACAATTTCTTATAGTAAGTAAATTTAAAACAAGACCGGAGGATATTCAGCTATTGCAGGAAATCATAACCCGCAAGCTTGAAAGAATTATTAATCTTGAGCTTAAACGGATTACATAAACGCGGCGGCAATAGTTGCAGATTTAATTGTGATATGGTATAATTATTTAGATTTATTTCTTATCCAGTATCATATCATTTTTCTCTTTATTCGGAGGTGGAAAATTTATGGTCAGCGCCGCAGTTTATCTGAGGCTTTCAGATGAGGATAGGAATAAAAAATCCGAGGCGGACGAAAGCGAGAGCATTCAGAATCAGAAATCACTGCTTACCGATTACTGCCGTCAGCGAAACTGGGATATTTTTGATATTTATTGTGACGAGGATTACAGCGGAACGGATTTTTACAGACCTGATTTTCAGAGATTGCTTGCCGATTGTGAAAGCGGCTGTATAAACGTTGTTCTCTGCAAATCGCAGTCGAGATTCTCAAGAGATATGGCAGTAGTCGAAACATATATACATGATAAATTTCCCGAATGGGGAGTACGGTTTGTCAGTATAATAGATCATGCGGACAGCCTTGACGTAACCAATAAAAAGACAAGACAGATCAACGGGCTTGTAAATGAATGGTATTGCGAGGAGGTATCTGCAAATGTCCGCAAGGTATTGCAGCATAAAAGGGAGGAGGGAAAATTTACCGGATCCTTTGCTCCCTATGGCTATCTTGTGGATCCTGAAGATAAAAATCATCTTATTATTGACGAAATGGCGGCTCCGGTTGTCAGAGATATATTTCTCTGGTATCTTCAGGGATGGGGATACCGGAAAATTGCGGCTGCGCTGAATGAGGCGGGAATACCGAATCCCACATCTCATAAACGCCGGACAAACAGCAGGTATGTGAACAGTAATGAAAGCAAAAGCTCGTCGAAGGGGCTTTGGACTGTCAGCACCATTTATAATATTATACGTAATGAAACCTATACCGGTACGCTGGTACAAGGCAAATCGCATACGGTAAGCTATAAGAATAAAAAAAGAAAAAGGGCGGCCGAGGAGGAATGGATAAAAATATCGGGTAGCCATGACGCTGTGATAGACGCAAAAACTTGGGAAATGGTCCGGCAAAAGCTTAAGAGCAGGGTAAGAGCCGGCAGGACGGATCAGGAGCTGTCGCCGCTTGCCGGAAAGGTGAAATGCGCTGTATGCGGAAAACCGATGAAGAGAAACGTATATTATAATAAGAAAAAGACTATCCGATATTACAGTCTTATATGCGGTACATATAAGACCGGAGCTATGAATTGCTCCAATAAAGCGTCTATAAGCGGTATGGCTCTGGAAAGGCTTTTATTAGAACAGATAAATAAACTTATAGAGAATTACTGTCAGCAGGATAAAATAAATGTGGTAAACGGTATTGACGAAAGTATTTCAAGGCTAATCAAATTATCAGAATCGGTTTGCCGAGATGTTTCTGAAAATAATGAAAAGCTTATACGGCTATATGAGGATAAGCTGGACGGGACAATTTCAAAGGAACAATACATAATGATGAGCAGAAGATATACCGATAAAATTGAAGGGCTAAAGGCTCGTAAGGAAAGTATTAGGCAAAGTATCGAAGAACTGGAAGAAAAAAGATCTGCAACTGAAAAACGTGATATGATAATAGACAGGTATTCCAGAATAGAGAAGCTTACCCGGACTGTTGCTGAGGAATTCATAGAATCTGTTCTTATAGGTGAAAAAAATGAAAGCGGACAGAGAGAAATAACTATAAACTGGAATTTGTAATTGACCTTGTTTAACACATACGCAGGCCACGGCGGAATAGACGGCGGCTGTTCTTCAGCAGACGGAGTTCCTGAAAAGGGTATAAATCTTAATATTGTTTTATGTCTGAGAGATTTGTTTACTGCAAACGGCTATGATGTAAAGCTAACCAGAGATGACGACCGTTCTATACACGACGACGGTATAGAGGGAATAGCAAATCAGAAAAGCTCGGATATGGATAACAGACTTGAAATTTTTAACGAATATCCTAACGCAATATGTATTTCAATTCATCAAAATCAATTTACAGACCCTAAATACAGCGGCGCTCAGATGTTCTATTCCGATACGAATTCGGAAAGCAAGTATATTGCTCAGGCTATACAGAATAAAATAGTTGAATATATACAGCCGGATAATGACAGGGAAATAAAGCTTTGCGGCAAGGAGCTGTTTTTATGCTACTTCTGTAATAATCCTACTGTTATGGTGGAATGCGGATTTCTGTCCAATCCTCAGGAGGCGGAAAATCTTAAAGACGAGGAATATCAGAACAAAATCGCCTTTAGCATATTTGCGGCTATAAATGAATATCTGGCGAAAAAATAATAAATTATTGTGAGGACGTTTAAATGGCAAAATCAAAAACTATATTTGTATGTAATCAATGCGGTTTTGAAAGCGGTAAATGGAACGGCAGATGCCAGGAATGCGGAGCATGGAACAGCTTTGAGGAAACAGAGCAGACGGTTTCAGTAAGAACAGGCTCGGCGCGCAAGACATCAGATTTGACAGATAAAATTATGGAGCTTTCAGAAATAGACGTTGATTCCGACGTAAGGTATGAAACAGGAATTGGAGAGCTTGACCGTGTTCTCGGAGGAGGACTTGTAAAAGGCTCTCTCGTTCTTCTTGGCGGCGCTCCGGGAATAGGAAAAAGTACCTTGCTTTTACAGGTCTGTCAGTATCTGGGGCAGAATTATTCTGTTCTTTATGTTTCAGGAGAAGAGTCCGCAAGGCAGATAAGGCTTAGGGCCGACAGGCTTGGAGTTGATACGGATAGTCTTTATATCCTGACTGTTACCGACGCCGAAGCCATATGCGATACGATTGTTTCTGCCGATCCTGATATAGTTATAATAGATTCTATACAGACAATGAACATAACCTCTGTTACCTCAAGTCCCGGAAGCCTTACACAGGTTAGGGAATGCACAAATCTTTTCATGCATACTGCTAAGAATAATGAGATACCTATTATAATTGTAGGGCATGTAAATAAGGACGGAGCTATCGCAGGCCCTAAGGTAATGGAACATATCGTCGACGCGGTTTTGTATTTTGAGGGCGAAAGAAATCTGAGCTGCCGTATTCTCCGCACGGTTAAAAACCGTTACGGTTCGACCAACGAAATAGGCGTGTTTGAAATGCTGGATAAGGGACTGTGCGAGGTTGATAATCCTTCTCAGATGCTTCTTTCCGGACGTCCTGAAGGCGTATCGGGTACATGCGTTACGTGTACTATGGAGGGACTGCGTCCTATACTCGCAGAGGTACAGGTGCTTGCCGCCAAAAGCGGATTTGCAACTCCGAGGAGAATGTCTAAGGGATATGATTTTAACCGTATGGCAATTATTATCGCCGTAATGGAAAAACGTGCAGGGATGTTTTTCGGTAATTTAGACGTTTATCTGAATGTTGTCGGCGGTTTTCGTATTGATGAAACGGCAGGGGATCTGGCGGCCGCTATGTGCCTTTATTCCGGTATAATGGATAAACCTCTTCCGGATGGGCTTATTGCGTTCGGAGAAGTCGGTCTTGGCGGAGAGGTAAGGGCAGTTTCAAACGTAGTTCAGCGAATAAAAGAAGCGGAGAGAATGGGCTTTGATATTTGTGTTCTGCCTAAGCAATCGCTTGCGTCTGTAAAACAGGAGGATTTTAAAATTAAGCTGGCAGGCGTATCTGGTATTAAGCAGGCGTTTTCACTGATTTAATTATTTTTGACAGGCAATTTAAATTGCCTGTTTTTGTTATATTAACAAAAAATAAAGATAAAGTTTAAAAACATCTGTGAATTATATTGACTTTTACGCTTATGTGATGTACAATAAATAATGTATTTGATCGACCGTAAATCTGCGACATAAAACCCCAGAGAAAATATACTCTTTTTTAATAGACGGAAATTATTTTAAAGCGGGTTTTCATTTATATTTTTTACAGTTGGTTTAGAAAGGGGGATTACTGTGAAGCTTCCGCAAGATCCGGCAATATTACTAAGCTTTGTAAATACGATGCTTCGTGATAAATATAAAAATCTTGGAGAGCTATGCGAGGATTACAATATAGAAATTTCTGAGATAACGGAAAAGCTGAAATCCCTCGGATATGAATACTCAGAAGCGTATAACCGATTTAAGTAATAGAGGTGGATTATGAAAATTTTAAAAAGAATTTTTTCTCTTACGGCAGCAGTCTTACTTTCTGTTCCGACGATTACCGCTCCGGCGTCCGGCGCAGAAGCTTCTGAGGACGGAAGTGTGGAAGTGTCGGCCGTTAGCGATTACAGCGTGTTTGAAGCTATAAAAATACGCAGAAGTATTATAAATCAGGACGGAGTTTATACTTTCAGTGATTATAAGGACGTTTCTACATATCTTGTAAATAATTCATTAAAGAATATCAGATATTTTACCTTGTCCTATGATACGGAAGGCGCGGATACAAGCGCATATGCCGATCCGTCAGTTCTTGACGCTGATACCGTTGTGTATAAATCAAGCGTAAGAGTAGCTTCAGCAAATTTGTATAAGGACGGGTATATTCATTACGGTTGGTATTTTGACGGTCAGACTTATAAGGTAGGAGATTACATCAAAATTCCTGATTGTGATGTGGTTTTCACTCCTGTATGGTACAAGCGCTGTCAGATAAATTATTATGCCGGAGATTATGATGATATTAACGGAAATTCTTCAGCTTATGTTATGTCTGCTGAAAATGCACAAATTACTATTGCTGAATCAAGCCGCTTTTCCAGACCTGGTTATACTGTATCCGGCTGGAAATGCTCCTATGATGATAAAGAATACAAGCCGGGAACGCAGTATGTAGTTCCGGGAGCGGATAATATTGACTTCACAGCAGTGTGGGCTCCCGCACAGTATAATATCAATATATCGGCTAATAACGGTAATTCAGCGGATAAAGTAACGGTTAAGGCTTATTATAATGATGAATTTGTATTGCCGGAATGCGATTTTACATACGACGGAAAGGTGTTTGCCGGCTGGAAGTATAATGGCGTTATTTATCAGCCCGGCGAAAGCTTTACGGTTCCCGCTTTGCTGACCGGTGAAAAAATTGTTATAGTTGCTACATGGAAATAAATTTTTTGTTGACTTTTAAGCCCTTATGTGATATAATTAACCTTGAAAAAACTTTAGAAGAATTTAAATTGGTTATTATTGCTTGTTAAAAGGCTGTTCGAATAAAAAAGATTAAAGCTTTTTATAATAATTGCCCCGAAAGCCTTGCTTGTCGGGGCGTTGTTTCCAGTAATTTGCTTTACTAATTTAAAGCAGTGCATTATTTCTGCTGATTGCGGCTAACAGTCTTTTTACAGATAGTGACGGAAATGGAGTAATTAAAATGAGTATGCATTTTAAAAGAAAACTGCCGGCCCCTAACGAAATAAGGGCGCTTTATCCTCTGCCTAACGAGGTGCTTGAAACCAAAGAAAAAAGGGACAAGGAAATTATAGATGTTTTTACCGGTAATTCGGATAAATTTCTTTTAATAATCGGTCCGTGCTCTGCTGATAAGGAAGAGCCTGTAATGGATTATGTGGGAAGGCTTGCAATATTGCAGGAAAAGGTAAAGGATAAGGTAATAATCGTTCCAAGAATATATACAAATAAGCCGAGAACCACAGGAGAAGGCTATAAGGGAATGATACATCAGCCGGATCCTTCAAAGGCTGAGGATATTCTGGAGGGACTTATACACGTTCGTCACCTGCATACGCGGGCTATTGCCGAAACAAAAATGACATGTGCAGACGAAATGCTTTATCCTGAAAATTACAGATATCTTTACGATCTTCTTTCCTATGTTGCCGTAGGAGCGCGTTCTGTCGAGGATCAGCAGCATAGGCTTACAGCCAGCGGTATGGATATTCCGGTAGGTATGAAAAATCCTACGGGCGGAGATTTATCAGTAATGCTTAATTCAATAATTGCAGCACAGGGAAGCCATAATTTTCTTTATAGGGGATGGGAGGTCAGCACCGACGGAAATCCGTATGCTCATGCGATTCTCCGCGGAGCTGTCAACAAGCACGGTCAGAATCTTCCAAACTATCATTATGAGGATTTAAGACTGCTTTACGAGCTATATTCTCAGAGAGATCTGGCTAACCGTGCTGTTATAGTCGATACGAATCATTCCAATTCAGGAAAAAAATATCTTGAACAAGTAAGAATAAGCAAAGAGGTGCTTCATAGCATGCGCCACAGCGAGGATATAAGAGGATTTGTAAAGGGACTAATGATTGAAAGCTATATTGAGGACGGAAATCAGAGCGTCGACGATTGCGTATACGGAAAATCTATTACAGATCCCTGCTTAGGCTGGGAAAAATCCGAAAGGCTTGTTCTTGAAATTGCGGATCTGCTGTAAAAGAAATTATTCTTAATTTAATATCATATATTTATACCCCTTCCGGAATTTTTATTTCCGGGAGGGGTATTTATCGTATAAATTCTGCTGAAATCTATTGCAAAAAATCATCTTATAGTGTATACTAAATAGCAAATTGTAATCGGACAGAGGTGCTTTATGAATCAGATCAGCTATAATTATTATAACGTTCCCATAGGAGGAGGCGGATATGTAACAGGAATTGAGTTCGACGGCAGCAAAGAGAATATACTTTATATAAGAACGGATATAGGGGGATTATACCGCTTTGACAGATCTGTCGGAAAATGGATAAGTCTCATGGATTTTGTTACGGAAGACGATTTATCTGAAACATATCCGGCGGCTGTGTGCAGTAAAAACGGAGCGCTTTATTCTATATGCGGCGTCGGCGATTATAATTCTAAGCTATGTATATCGTACGATTACGGAAAAAGCTTTGAATATAAAAGAGTGCCGGCAAGGGTTCATGGAAATTTTTCAGGAAGAGGAACCGGCAGCAGACTTACGGTAAAAAACGGAATAATTTATTATGCTTCGTCTTATGACGGAATACTTAAATCGGAGGATAACGGGGAAAGCTGGGTTTCTTACTATCCCTTTGGGGAACGCTGCATGACCTTTGTACATGCCGATGACTCCGGAAAAAGAATTATTGCATCATCAGCGGGACTTCAGAATATGCCGTCTGACAAAATGAGGGGGCATAGCCTTTTTGTTTCCTATGACAGTATGAAAACCTTTGAAAAGCTTTCTCAGCCGGATAATATTCTTAATAGATCTGTTCCTCTTTCCGGCTTGACGGGACACCGTATTTCATCAGATAATAATTATGTTTATATAACGATGAATTGCTCAGGTAATGCAAAATGGAATATTCCAATGGCATATAGCTGTGACGCAGGCTGCATAAACAAGGGAGTGGTTCTTAGGTATAAAATCGGCAGGGACGGCCGTTTAGGCGGCTGTGAGGACATTACTCCTAAAATCGGCAAGGAGTGCGGATTCGGCGGTATTTCCTCCGAGCACGGTATTCTTGCTGTCTCAACTATGTATTCAGATGAGGAGCATATTTATATATCGTATGACTGCGGCGATAGCTGGACGTCTGTTTTGAACGGAACTGACGATGTTGAATTTAAAATACCGTATATGAAACCCGAAAACAACGAAGGAAGCTCTATTATTCACTGGATAAGCGACGTAAAAATAAATCCGTATAATAAAAACGAGGCTTGGTTTAATACGGGAACCGGAATTTTCAGGACGGAAAATCTTTGCTCAGATAAGCCTGTTTTTTGCGACTGCTGCTGCGGAATTGAAGAAACTGTGCACCTCAACGTTTACAGTCCTCCTTCAGGCGATGTAATGCTTATCGATATACTTGGGGATCTTGGAGGATTTGCATTTACGGATATACGAAGGTTTGCCGGAAATACGTTTACCGACGAGGATAACAAAAGATATATAACATGCATTAATGCGGATTTTCCTGATAATAATCCGAATCTGACCGTAGTTACGGCAAGAGGAAACTGGAGGGGTACTACAAGGGGAGGATTGATTATCAGCCGTGATCAGTGCCGGACATTTGATTTCCGTCCGGAACTGCCGTTCGGGTTATCTGAAAAGCTTGACGTTTTGTTTCACAGAATAGAAAGGCCTAACGTTAACGCAGGCTGGGCGGCTATATCAGCCGATGGCGTCAGTATAGTATGGTGCGTTGCAGACCGAGGAAACATACTGCCGTCTGATTGTGTGGTTTACAGCAATAATATGTGCGAAAGCTATGGGATTTCATTGTTTCTGGATAGGTCAGGAAAGAAATTTATAGGAAATGTCAAGGTTTTCTCTGATCGGCTGAAGCCTAAGGCGTTTTATGGGTTTGGCAGTTATGGTACATTATTTATCAGTGAAGATGGCGGAGCTGTATTCAGGCAGATAGACTCTGATTTGCCGGATATTGATTTCGGCAGAATAGACGGCGATAATAAAACAGATATAAAGCCGGATATGGGAAAATCGGGCGTGTTTTATGTTACTGCGTGCGGAGTATTATACAAGCTTTGCTTTGGGTTAAATGAATGCAGGGTATTACGGCTTTCAGCCAGTGGGGACAGAATTATGAGAATCGGACTTGGAATTAAAGGAAAAAAATATTTGGGAGCAGACAAAATGCTGTATATTACCGGATGGATCGGAGGAAAATACGGCTTCTACAGTTCCGATAACGACGGAAAAAGTTGGATAAGAATAAACACCGATATGCAGATGTTCGGCGAAATTAACGCTGTTGAAGGAGACAGCAGGGTAGAAGGACGGTTTTATCTCGGAACGGGCAGCAGAGGACTTATATGCGGGGAAAGGATTTAATTAAGATAAAAAATCCGCCCTTTAAAGGCGGATTGATATCATATTTTGATTTTGTTTATAAAGCTTTCAAGCTCTCTTTTTAAAGATGAAACGGGCAGTCCCACAACATTAAAATAATCTCCGTGTATTTTACGTACAAATAATGAACCTTTTCCCTGAATGCCATAGCCTCCGGCTTTGTCAAACGGTTCTCCTGTTTTGATGTATTCCGATATTTCATTTTCGCTGATGTTATAGAAAACAACGTCGGTTGCGGTTGTGTAGGAATGTCTGCTGCCGCCGTATATCATGGATATACCGGTAAAAACAGTATGAGTTCTTCCGGAAAGCTGAGTTAGCATATATCGGCATTCTTCCTCTGAGGAGGGTTTTCCTAAGATCTGATTGTCGATTACAACTGCCGTATCGCAGCCTATTATCAGTTCCTTATTATCGGATACTGCCGCCAGAGCCTTTTTAACGGAAAGGTATTCGGCGGCGTTTTCCGCCGATATGCTTTCCGGTATGGTTTCATCGCAATTTGTTACTCTTATTTCAAAATCCTCGGTTATAAGTCTAAACAGCTCGCGTCTTCTGGGCGAGCCTGACGCCAAAACTATTTTCATCAAAGCAGATCCTTAGGATCATAGTTCGGTTTCTTTATCAGAAACGGATTTTCGGTTACCTCTATTTTAAATTGTTCCTGCCATTCCTGTGGAGTGAAATCCTCGACAGACACTGAAATATGGCTTTCTGAGCAACCGATAGCGTCTATTAGAGCCTTCGAAAGCTTTTCTGCTGCCAGCTTCTTTTGCTCCTCTGTTCTTCCTTTAAGCATTTTAAGTGAAATATGCGGCATTTTTAACCTCCGTTATTTTTTCAGTATTTTTTTAATAAAAGCGGCTTTCTGCAAGTTGCCGCTTACGCTTATTTTTCTCGTTATCAAAGCTTTTTCTATGCTTAGTTCCTTATTGATAATTTTTTTGAGTGTATCTGCCGACGCTTTAATCAGCAAATCCCTGTCGTTGTATTCATATGGCTCAATAGAAATTTTTCCGTCCCTTACTTCGACATAGAATACTCCTTCGCCCGTTATCTGAAATTCTGCTGCAAATTTCTCTTTTATGCTGGAAATGTCGCTTGTTTCAGCTTTTTCCCTGATCATTCTTATCAGAAGCGTTATTTTATCCTCCGGCATATTTACCTCCCAAAGATTTGTATTTCTGTAATCTCTTTTTTATTTTGTTCAATAATATCCGTTTTATTTCATTGGCCTTAAAAACGTCATATAATATATTTGGAATCATTATTAATATTATATCATACCTGTTTATTTTTTTCAATTTATTTTTCCTTTGTTAAAAAACAATTTTTAAAAAACATCTTTTCAAATTGTTGATAATATGGTATAATATAACTTAATAGGTTGATTTTCAGTGAAATAATTCGGCTTCTTTAAATTTTTTGCTGATTTTTACGGAGGGATAAATATGGATATCAAAGAGCTATACAAACTATGGTGTGACAGCGCAGTTGACGATTCAGATCTTCAGCGTGAGCTGGAGGACATAAAAAATGACGACGAAGCAATTAACGACAGATTTTACAGAGAACTTGAATTCGGCACAGGAGGACTGAGAGGCGTTATAGGAGCCGGTACCAACAGAATGAACATATATACTGTCAGACGCGCGACGCAGGGATTTGCAGATTATATAAACGAGGCGTTTTTTTCTCCAAGCGTAGCGGTTTCTTATGACAGCCGTATTAAATCGGATATTTTTGCCAAAGCTGCGGCAGGCGTTTTTGCGGCAAACGGAATCAAGGTTTATATTTACAAGGAGCTGATGCCTACTCCGGCGCTGTCGTTTGCGGTAAGAGAGCTTGGATGCAGCGCGGGCGTTATGATTACTGCAAGCCATAATCCTTCAAAGTATAACGGCTATAAGGCATACGGCAGCGACGGATGTCAGCTTAACCTTGAGTCTGCTGAAGCCGTAATTAAAAAGGTAAACTCCCTTGATATTTTCAGAGACGTCAAGAACGTCAGCTTTGAAGAAGCTGTCAATAACAAAATGGTAGAATACATTTCAGACGATGTTACAAACGAATATTATAAAAACGTTCTTAGTCAGGGTATCAATACGTCTCTTGTAGCAGACAGCGGTATTAAAGTGGTATATACTCCTTTAAACGGAACGGGAAATAAACCTGTAAGAAAAATTCTTGATATGATAGGAATTAAGGATGTTACTGTTGTTCCTGAACAGGAATTGCCTAACGGAAACTTCACAACCTGTCCGTATCCGAATCCTGAAATAAGAGAAGCTCTTGAGCTTGGTCTTAAGCTATGTGAAAGCGTCAAACCGGATCTGCTTCTTGCTACTGATCCTGATTGTGATCGTGTGGGCATTGCGGTACCTGATGAAAATGGAAGTTATGTTTTGTTTTCAGGAAATGAAGTCGGCGCTATGCTTCTTGAATACATCTGTAGTCAAAGGTCAGAAAACGGTACCATGCCGCCTGATCCTGTAACAGTTAAAACGATTGTTACAACCGATATAGTTAAGAAAATTGCTAAAAAGTATGGAGTCAGAGTTATAGAGGTGCTGACGGGATTCAAATTTATTGGAGAACAGATTGGTATTCTTGAAAAGAATAATGAAGAAAATAGGTTTATATTTGGATATGAGGAAAGCTACGGTTATCTTGCCGGAACATATGTAAGAGATAAGGATGCTGTTATAGCGTCAATGCTGATATGCGAGATGACCGCCTATTATAGAACTCAGGGAATTTCACTGATACAGGCGCGAGAAAACATGTACAGGGAATACGGCGTTTTCGCTCATACTCAGCATAGCTTTACCTTTGAGGGGGCTTCGGGAATGAAAAAAATGGATGATATTATGACCAGTCTCAGAAATAATATTCCAGATAAAATTTCGGGATATAAGGTTGAAGGATTTGATGATTATCAGACAAGAATTTCAAAAAATATACTTACAGGCGGTACATCGAATATAGATCTTCCTGAATCGAACGTACTGGCATTTCGGCTTTCAGACGGCGCAGGAGTTATAATTCGTCCTTCAGGCACCGAGCCGAAGATTAAGGCTTATTATACTACGACAGGTAAAACAGAAGCTGAGGCTTATGAATATAATAAAAAGCTTGATTATGATTTTACTAAGCTTATCGGCTGCTGATAATAAAATTAAAAGCGTTCACATTTAATGTGAACGCTTTATTTTTTATAAAAGCAACATTCTTCTCAATAAAACAAAATCGAAAACATTTATTTCATCGTCTTGATTTATATCGGAAAGCGTATATTGTGATTCGTCAAGCTGTATTGTGTTTATAAGATATTTCTGAAGTAAAACTGCGTCGGCAACGTTAATAGAGCCGTCCTTATTGAGATCGCCTATTTCATATTCCGGAGCTTCTATGCCGTCAATTATAGAATAGTAGGCAGGTTTAGCCGTAAAATCCTCATTGAAAAGGAGAGGAAATTTTGTAGAACGCCAACTTTTGTCATCGGTAGTTCCCCAGAATACTACTGCTGATATACTGTCTGAATATTCAACGCAGGCGTCCATTATATCGCTGTAAAGCTGTGCCTGAGTATTGAAGCCGGATTCTGAGTCGCTTGTTGTAATGTCAAGCTCAGTAACTTGTATATCAAGACCGGTTTCAGCAAAAGCTTTTAAAGCTTTTTTATAAGCGGAGGCAGTAGGGAAACCAACGTCAAGGTGCGACTGCATACCTATACCGTCAATCAACCCTTTTGCTTTCAAATCGTTAGCCATATCCACCATTGCGGTTGTTTTTTGAGGCATGTATTCATTAAAATCATTATAATAAAGCATACATCCTTCGGGAGCATATTTTCTGGCATATTCAAATGCCGGTTCAATAAACGAGTTATCGCCGAATATCTTTACCCATGGGGAATAATTGGAATTTTCTGATTGACTTCCTCCTGTACGTGGACTGCCATTGTCAAGAAACGCTTCATTTACTACGTCCCACGCATAAAAGTCTACAGTTGGATATTCTTTTTCAAAAGTTTCAAAAACATTTTTAATGTAATTCTCCATTCTCGTAAGCATCAATTCTTTGGAAACCCAGTTTCCATCGTCTTTAAAGCCTTCTTTAAAGAACCAGTCGGGAGTCTGACTATGCCATACCAGAACATGTCCTCTTACAGAAATATTATTATCACGGCAGAAATCAAGAATTTCTCTGGCACCGGAAATGTTAATCTGAGGATTTGTATCGTCTCCGTTCTCTGCCATGGCGAGCGACGCTTCTTTATCAAGCAACGCGTCAGGCTTTAATTCGTTTCCGGGTGTAATGCTGTTATAGTGTTTTTTTATAAGATTCTGTGCTCCCTTTATAGCGAGTTCAGAAGTTGTAACGGCTCCTCCTATTTTAAAATAAGAAGAGTAAACGTCTTTTAATGATGCGATATCATATTGTATGTCGTATACGGGAGCGGTTTTTATTTCAAAATCATCAATATAAATATTAGCGCCGTCATTACATTCAAAGTATAAAAAAGGATTTGTAACATTTTTCGGAACATTAAATTTTACTTCCGAAATCTCAACCCAATCTCCCTGAGAAACGGCTGATTTGAGATTTGTAAAATGACGTGTTCCAGAAGAATCCGTATATTCCATACTCATTTTAATATCATTATACCAATCGGCCTTTACCCATGCGCTGGCGATGTATTCAGTACCCGGTTCAAGTAATCCGTCGAGCGGGAGCTGCGGACCGTGCCAGCCTTTGGTTCTGTCGCTTACGCACATTGAAGCGCTGCCGCTATGAGATTGTTCCGTTGTGGATTCGATTGTTTCCACGCCTCCGCGGCCTGAAAACGCGGAAACGTCGCCGTCTTCAAAATCAGTTGAAAATATTATATCCGACGAATCCGATGAGTTTTCAGCATATGCGTTAAAATAATCTCCCGAAGTAAAATAATCTGCGACCGGTACGATAGAACAAATCATCATTGCGCTAAGTAAACCGGCAAGAATTCTTTTTTTCATTTAAATACCACCCTCCGCTAATTTAAATTATTCTATTTTTTATTTTATCATATTTAAATTAGGCTGTCAATCTATTTATACAAAAAAAATCGCAAAATATTAAAAATATATTATATTTTATCCAAATCTAATTATAATTAAATATAATTCATACAGATTAAGATATATATATTGATTATATGATTATTTATCATAAACTTTTATATTTTAAATCACGTCTTCTAAGTTTACTTCATATAATTCTAATAAATTTTTTGCAAGCTCTGAATTGCTGGAAAGAGGTCTTCGGCCTGATTCTACACATCCCAGCAAAATCGGAGGTATACCAAGACGGTTTGCCGCATTATTAATAGTAATTCTTTTCTTTTTTCTTGCATATGCAAGCTTTTTACAATCGATTCTCATTTTTATACTCCTATTTTCTTAAATTTTATAAATAACATTATATACCAATAAAATACCTTAGTCAACATTAAATATGATTATTAATAAAAAAATTACAATTTTTTCAGAATAATAAACAGTACCGTAATACATCACCAAATGGTATTATTTAAAAATCCCGTCTGATTACTTCAGACGGGTCAATAAAGTACAATATATTTTAAGTATATAACATTTTATATAAGAAATCAAGCAATTATAGGATTGTTAATGGAATATTTACATTCTTTTTTATTATTACTTATTCTTTTCTAACCAAATTTTCGCATACGAACAGGCGGCTGTAACCTTTCCGTTTTTTTCTTTAATTTTTTCAACTGCTAATCTCATTAGCTGGTCGGCAATTCCTTTACCGCGAAGAGCATTGTCTACAAATGTATGATTAATACAGAATACTCCGTTATCTATTTCAGGAAAAGTTATTTCAGCAAGAAGCTTACCATTTTCGTCCTCACTGTATATTCTGTTTGTTTGAATAGTATATTTCATATCTTAATTCTCCTTCGTTAGTTTTTCCGTATTACATTATATGCTTTTACCCTAACCTTTCAATCGCCTTAACAGGGCATTTTTCATAGCATGCTCCGCAGTGCAGACAGTTATTCTGACGAATTTTATACGGTATGTCTTTTTCAATACACCTCTGGGGACATACTTTTTCGCACGCTCCACACCCTATGCAGTTTTCTGAAATTTTGTAACCTTTAAAAAATATTTTCTCGTTGTCGATTGTATAAAGCTCTCGGAAAATAGGATTAACGCCAAGATTGAAATATTCAATTTCCGCGTTTTTTACACAAAAGACAATGCCGATTTTACGGGTATTATCAGGATATACATTAGAAAGATAAGGCTGTTCGGAAAAGATAATGTCAATCCACTTTTCCTGTTCGTTATCTGGAGCAGGTACGGTCTTTCCCGACAGTCTAATCATTTCATTAAATTTCGTATGCGCAAGAACCTGCACACTATTGTTTTCAAGAAGTTCACGGCAGAAATTTTTTCCTCTTGCTGTAAAAAAATACATCGCATTATTTTCATAGTGAATTGCACTCACACAACGTATTTGTGGTTTTCCATTTCTATCAACCGTAGCAAAGCTCAATGTTCCCACAAGCCTTAGCTTGTTTATACAAGTTTCAGCGTCCATATTATCACCTATTCAATAATTCTTACCCTTCCTGCTTTTCTTGGCTTTGTGTGCGGCTGTTCGCCGTCGATATAACCGAGAATAACAAAGCAAACCGCAGAGTAATTTTCGGGGATTTCCCACTTCTTAAGTAATTTTTGCCCCTCTGCACTTAAAAATGTTTCAGATCCGCGGGAAATAATGCAGGACGCAATGCCAAGCTCTGTTGCCTGTAGAACCATATTTTCAGCGCAGCAAAAAGCGTCCGCTTCACGAAACGAAAATCCATTCTGCCCGAAAACAGCCACGACACTCGGCGCTCCGTAAAAACCATTTTTAATGGTTGGATCATCAATAGCGCTGGGTTGTTCCTTTGAAACGTAAGAGCCGGCGAGGTTACTGCGGTCAAACTTTGATAAGTTCATTATACCGATTTCAGTTGTCATTTCTTTGTTATGAATTCCGATTAAAATACTGCGCTGACCGCCTCCTGCATTGGGAGCAAAATTACCTGCTTCCATAACTTTCTCCATATCCTCACGGCTGATTTGCTCATCTGTATACTTTCGGATAGAATGGCGAGCTTTAATAATATCCATTAACATAATTCACACTTCCTTCCAACACTGCGGATCCGCCGCATAAAAATTACCGTCTTTACCGCTTGCCACAGCAGGGCAGCCGCGGCACCACGCTAAAAGCTCACATTTTGAGCATTTTACAAATTTTGTATAGTCACGGTAGTTTTCCATTTCACAAACCCATACGTCGGCAAGTCTGTCCTCAAATACATTTCCTACCTTGCTGTTCTGTACTCTTCGACAGGCGAAAATATCTCCCGTCGGAACTATGGTCAAGTGACAGCTACCGCAGTTACAGCCTCCGTATATCGTTCCGTCTTCTACGGCTTCAGAAATTTTAAACTCGCCTGTTTCATATTCATACAGCGTCCATAAATGGTCTTTCTTGTTAAAGTATGTCCGACACCCTTTCGCTTCATATTCCTTAAACTTTTTATCGCAAGCGGCAAGTAAATTACGGTATTCCTGCGGCGTCATTCCCGTATCTCTTTCCTCGCTGGTAGGACAATAGCGGGCAAACGCAAAAACATTTACGCCGGCCTTTACAACCGTATCAATAATATCCGGTATTTCTTTGATGTTCATTCCTGATACTGTCGTCATAACCGCCGAACGAATGCCCGCACGATTGATGCACTCGATTTTTTCTAAAGTACAGTCAAATGATCCCGGCTTACGAAACCAATCGTGTGTTTCACGCATACCATCAATCGAAAGCTGATATTTTTCACAGCCGTATGCTTTTAGATTCCTGCAAACATCATCTGTTAAATGAAATGGATTGCCGAGAATAGTAAATGGAATTTCATTTTCTTTTATAAGCTCAAGCAGCCGCCAAAAGTCTGGATGTAAAATTGGGTCGCCGCCCGTGATATAAAAATACGGCAAACGATCATATACCTTACAAAAATCAAGGCAGTTATAGAAAGTATCCCGCATTTGCTCCCAATTCATCATATCGAGTTTTTTGCAGTTGTTTTCGGAGAAAATATAGCAATGCTTGCACCTTTGGTCACATTCGTCAGTAATATGCCATTGAAAAGAAAAATATTGTCTCATAGTAATTTACCTCATATAATAAACGGATAATCCGTTTTGTTTTTAAATGTTCCCGACGAAAATACATTCATCGGGAACCTCGGTTTGGAGCAATTATTTATCGCTTGCTCCGCAGGCAGAACCACAAGCGGCAGGAGTTTCAGCGGGCTTGTCTGAAGCTCCGCAGGCAGAACCGCAAGCGGCAGGAGCTTCAGCAGGCTTATCGGAAGTACCGCAAGCAGAGCCGCAGGATGTGCCTGTCTTAGTTTCCTCATTATTGTTCCATGCAGAAAGATTTGAAAGCGCCATAACAAATGACCTCCTTGATAAATTTCGCAAAGCCTTTGCTTTCCGTAATTTAAGAATAGCATACTCGGAATGTTTCCGCAAGTACGCACCTTTAAGTAACCTAAGTTACTTAAAGGTGACTATTGCGCAGTTTTAAGGAAAACGCAGCAAAATATAAATGTAATTAAAGGCTTGACATTGTACTGTCATTACAGTATAATTTTATGTAATATCAATTTTTGATGTATTGAGGAGGGAAACGTTTTGACAAAGTCAAATAAATTACCGGAATGTCCTGTTGAAACGACTCTTATGCTTATTGGCAGCAAGTGGAAATTACTGATTATGAGAAATTTGCTTGTCCGTCCGTGGAGGTTCAATGAATTGCAGAAATCTCTTGTGGGAATAAGTCAGAAGGTGCTGACGGACAGCCTCAGAGCAATGGAAACGGACGGAATTGTTATCCGTACTGTTTTTGCCGAGGTTCCGCCGAGAGTTGAGTATTCGCTCTCAGATTTGGGCATGTCTATGAAGCCGATTTTGGATTCTCTGGCAAACTGGGGAACCGACTATCGTAAGCAGGTCTGTTCTTCTGAAAAATAATCTGGAATAGATAGCGCACATATCTCATTATATAAAAAAGCCAAAGCCCCTGTATCGTTTGATACAAGGGCATGATTTATGTAATTCAGATATTTTTACCCATTTCATAGGCTTTTTTTAGATTGGAATGTTCCTTAATATCGCCGGGAGCATTAATTAAGTATATTTTTAGTCATAAAAACACTATTACTTTATTATAGACACATTTCGTAAATCAACAGCGCCGCTGATAAAACTGCCGAAGTAAACTAACAGAGTCCTTTTACCGAAATTCAGCAATTTTTCGGACGAGCGCTCCATAATTTCACGTCGGATAATATATCTTGACATGATTGTGGAAACAAAATCGTTCATTGGCTGTATCTCCGGTTTATTGAAGGCTTTCAGCCCATTTTTTCAGTTCACTCGTGGAAGCGCTTGCAGAAAAACGCTTACCGGCTTTCAGTACCGCACCCTTGCATGAGGGCGCAAGCTCGGCATTGGTATTTCCCATGCCGCTGCCGCCCGATGTTGCAAACGGAATAACTGTCTTGCCGCTTAAATCGTACTGTTCAAGAAATGTATTAATGATTGTGGGAGCCACGTACCACCAGATTGGAAATCCCACATAAATTACGTCATACTCAGATATATTATCAAGTTTGCCCGAAACAGCGGGACGGAATGATTTATCGTTCATTTCCATGCTTGAACGGCTGTTTTTGTTACGCCAGTCAAGGTCTGCCGCGGTGTAGGGCTGCTCCGGTTTAATTTCATATAAATCGCCGTTTACTGCCTGTGCCAGCGTTTTTGCAAGCTGTGCCGTAACGCCGCTTGCGCTGAAATATGCAACTAATTTCTTGCTCATATTGAACTCTCCTTATTTCAATTTAGAATACATTTTATCATCTACCGCTTCAAGCCATTCGTTTGAACAGTTTTCACCCGGAACTTCAACCGCAAGATGTGAAAACCAGCTGTCTGCCGCCGCGCCGTGCCAATGCTTTACTCCCGCGGGAATATTAACAGTATCTCCCGGATGAAGCGTCTGCGCTTCTTTGCCCCATTCCTGATACCAGCCACGTCCCGAAACGCAGATAAGAATCTGTCCGCCGCCCTTGTCGGCATGGTGAATGTGCCAGTTATTCCGGCATTTTGGCTCAAAGGTTATGTTGTAAATTCCAACCTGTTCCGTTGAAATCGGTGCAAGATAGCTTTGGCCGACAAAATACTGCGCAAAGCCGTCATTCGGTTTTCCTACAGGGAAAATCATACTGTTTGCATGAGCCGACAATTCATCGCAGATTTCCTCCGTCCAGACCTCTTTCGCCATTCGGAAAACCGCCCAAGCCTTTGACCAGCCCATATAAAAAGCGGCGTGTGTAAGAATTTCAGCAATCTCCGTTTTGGAGACTCCGTTTTTCTTTGCGGATTCAAGGTGATATTTCAGGGAACTGTCGGTAAGTCCCTGTGCCGCAAGCGCCACGACTGTCACAATACTGCGGTCACGCAGAGACAGCTTATCCTTTCTTGACCATACCTCGCCGAAAAGCACATCATCATTAAGCTGTGCAAATTTCGGGGCGAACTCTCCTAAAGCTGTTCTGCCAGCGGTTTGCTTTAATTCCATAAAAATTTCCTCCTTTTTTCTTGTGAAGTAAATATTTCTGAACATTATTTTTCAGAGCCTTACCGAGGTATTCCTCGCTTGTTTCTGAGGAACAGCAGTTTGCTGTATCGAAGAAGTCTATTCCAAGGTTATATGACTTTTCGATTTCTTTCTCATTCATAGTCCGGTCGTGCATCGTTCTTATTTTAACGAAGCCAAAGCTTTGAAATCCGAATTTCGGTGTTTCCGATTATTGGCTGTTTCATAAGTGTATTTTCTTTTTCTAAAAGATTCTGACGTTAGAAATTCATATTGTCAACCCAATCCGCAATATCATCATGCGAAGAGCTTCCCAAAAAACGCTTACCCTCAAGCCATACAGAATCGGGACATATTTCCTTCAGATTGCTTTCACTTTCAGAAATTCCGCTGCCGCCCGATGTGCAGAAGTCAACCATTGTCTTTCCTGAAAAATCATAGCTTTCGAGAAAAGTATCAATAATTCTGGGCTCGATTCCCCACCATATCGGATGACCGATAAACACAACGTCATATTCGTCTATATTTTCTACTGTGTCTGATATTTCAGGACGTGCGGTATCATCATTTTGTTCTTGATTTGCACGGCAGTTATCATTACTGTAATCTAAATCTTCTTCTGAATAGGGCTGTACGGGAACGATTTCAAATAGGTCGCCACCTGTTACATTTGCAATTTCCTCCGCTATTGGTCGGGTTGTGCCCGTCGCAGAAAAATATGCAACGAGAATTTTGGATTTATTATCTGTTTTCGATTCGGATTCAATTGTAGTTTCAGAAGAAACAGTTTCGTTGCCGGAAGCATTTGTTTTTTCTGAGAATTGTTCCGTTGTTTCAGATGATGAAGAGAAATTAATTTCATTATCTGTAGTTTTTCCGCAGCCAAACATAAAAAACGGTAAAATGAATGTCATATACAATAACGCAAGTTTTCTCATTAAAAATCTAACCTTTCTGTTTTCTGAATTAAATAGTCAATCACATCAACCTGCCGCTGAGCATTATGCAGGCTGTCCATAAGCAGTTTGCGCTGTGCTTGCAGCAGCCGCAGGCGTTCGTTTTGCTGACCGCTTTCCAAATATTTAAGATACTGCACTTTCTGTTCTTCGGAAAATCCGCAGTCGTCAAGACAACGACGGGTATATTCGGCGATTTCCTTTTCCATCTCCTCCGCCTCCTATAATTTATTATACAACAGGTTTTTATAGATTGCAAATAGTTATTATGAATGATAAATTATCGTTGACGGGAATGATAAGATGCTGTATAATCAGAGTAAAGGAGTGAAGTTAAAATGATTGAAACAAGACTTCTGCACTATTTTCTTGCTATTGCGAGAGAGCAGAACATTACTAAAGCCGCAGAAACCCTGCACGTTACACAATCAACTCTTTCAAAGCAGATGATGAATTTGGAAGCACAGCTCGGCAAACAGCTTTTTATTCGTGGAAAACGTAAAATTACGCTTACGGATGAAGGCAATTTTCTGCGTAACAAGGGGCAGCAGATTCTTGAGCTTATGAGCAGCGCCGAGTCGGCATTCCTCACCGAGGGCGAAATTATCACTGGAGATATTACCATTGCCTGTGGGGAAACAGCGGCTATGGACTTCATCACTGAAAATTATCGCAAGCTGCATGAACATTACCCGAATGTGAAGCTTCATATTCACAGCGGCGACTCAGATACAGTCATGGAACGCCTTGATAAAGGTCTTGCAGATATAGGACTGCTGATTGGTTCTATAAAACAGGAGAAATATGACTACCTGAATATTCATCAGAATGACGTTTTCGGATTGCTTATGCCGCAGGACTGTGAGCTTGCGCAGGAAAAAATTATCCCCATAGAAATGCTGAAAAGCCTGCCTCTTATCTTTTCGGAGCAGACTTTTCTGGGACATCAGAATATAGACTGGTTCGGCATTAATTATCATGAATTAAATATTGTTGCAACCTATAATCTGATTTATAACGCTACTTTTCTTGTTGAAAAGGGCGTGGGTTATGCGCTTTGCCTTGACAGGCTTGTAAATACGGTAGGACGAAATCTCACGTTTCGCCCAATTAATCCTGAGCTTTCCCTTGAGCTTTATCTTGTCACGAAAAAGTATCAGACATTTTCGCCTGCGGTTAAGGTGTTTATGGAAATGATAAAGGCAAATATTAATGTATAGAATTATTATGCGCTCGATGAACTGATGAAAGAGATGTAAAAACTGTGCTAAGAAAAGAAATACTTGAAATTATGAGGGAAAGACTCGTCCGTTTTGACGAGCGTACCGCTGAAGACTAAAAGGCGCTTTGCGAGCTTAATAAAAAACATGAAAATCTTCAGGGAAAAGAAGAGGGAAGAAAAATACGTACCCTGTGCGCCAATTACGATGTTGGAAACCGTCTTTTATTGGACGACAGTGAATCCCATGTTGGCTCGCAGACTATATCCTATTCTCTGGTATGCAGTGTTTTTACTGAAATTCTTTATTTTTTCTTACAGCATAATAAAGCGGACTTTCCATTGCCATTATTTCTCTTACACTAATACTTTTGAAAAGTGGTTTTTTAAGTTTAAGTTTCGTCCATAATATTGCATATATAAACAACAATACAAATAAAATGAAAAACAATATAAAAATTTTATGTTTTTCAGCAGAATCAGTCGAAATATTATACATCATGTAGATCGTACCGATAATGCCTATTATTTGAAGTATAGGAAATAGCGGAACTTTAAATGTTCTCGGAACCGTTTTTAATTTTTTTCTTAAAACTATTACATCAAAGTGATATGTGATATAAGACAGCATAAGAAAAATAGAAGAAGTTAAAATCATAAACTGAACAGCATCACCTGATGAAAGTCCTGTCGCTTCTATTATAATTGTTATTATTCCCATAAGAAGTATTGCAACATAAGGAGCGCCTTTCTTATTTTTCTTTTGAAATATTGCAGGTAAAAGATTGCTTTTTGCCATTCCGCAGCAAATTTCAGAAACACATCCGATAATTGCGTTTTGAGTGCTTACCGCGGCAAATAAAGCGACTGCTATTATCCAATATTTTCCCACTTTTCCAAGCATATTTACGGCATACAAAATATGAGGAGAATCAGCTGTACCGAGCTCTTGATATAAAGTATAATTTTTGAATCCTAAAGAAAGAAATATTTGAATTACACACATTATTCCAAGACTTAAAAACATACTTAATGGCACTAATCTCGGATTTCTCATATCTTTACCTATCGGAACAATAAATTCTGAATCAATAAAAAACCAAAATGCGACAGCGGTTAATGATAAAACGTCTTTTATTCCGACATTTAATTCTACAGTTTGTGTAACCGTTTCACCGCTTCCAAGACCAAATGCGCCGATTATTCCCAAAATTAATAAAGAAATAACCATAAACGATGCGATTATCGACTGAACAAGCGCCGACATATTAACGCCCATTAAATTTATTACTACAAGAATAACCGTAAGCGATACACTCCAAACAGCAGGCGGTATACCATTACCTAAAAAATCATTCATAACATTTGCAAACATCGCGCCTTCCGCAGGTGCGGCAAAAATATTTGCAATAATATATCCGCCGAGCATTGCTATTATCGTTGCTACAGGTCCAAGTCCCGCAAGCATATATTGCGCGAGACCTCCTGTAAGATTTGGCATTACTGCATTTAATTCTGATATTGAAGTAATGACAATCATATTAAGTAAACAAGCTGTTACAATTGCAATTATAAATGGCGTCCCGACCATACTTGTTCCGCTTGCAAGAGAAATAAAGCAGCTTGTTGCAACAAGCATACCTACTCCCGTTGCTACGGCGCTGAATAAACCAAGTTTCTTATTCATAACTAATCACTCCTAATTAATTCAATCAAGTTCTGATTTATTTAAAGCTTTCACTCCTTCTTCACCTGTTCTTACTCTATAGATGTTATCAATACCGGAAACAAAAATTTTTCCGTCTCCGATATGTCCCGTGTAAAGTTCTTCTTCTATTAGCTTTATCAAACCGTCAACATTTGATTTCTCACAAATAATCATAATCTTGCTTTTGGGAAGCAGCTGAAGATTTGAGTTTGTATCTTCTTCATATTCCAGAGAACCAAGCTGAACCCCGCATCCAAGTACATTCGATACTGTTAGGCCAGTTACGCCAAGCTTATTTAATTTTTTGATAAAGCTTTTCTGACCAAATTTTTCTATAAGCTCATTTACTTTTGACATTCCGCTTATAATTTCTACCCTTGAAAATTCCATAACTTTTCCCTTTCTGAAATAAAGACATGACGATAAATTATCAAACACGCCTTTGTATCTATTATTAAAATTTCTTTTTATCTGTTATTTCTTCGGAATTTTGGACAGCATATTGTTCGCACAAAAATCCTTTTGCTTTGCTTCCGTCGGCAAGCTCCACCGTGCCGATAACAAGCGGTTCAAGAACACTGCCCGAAAAAATTCCAAATGATTTTTTGCTTATTCTGTAAATATCAACTTCAATCGACTCTCCGCCGCCGCTTTTGATAAGCCCCGGTTTAACTGGCGATGTATTCAGCTTAAATAATTTATATTTTTTAGCTGTCGCATCATGCCTTAAAAATTCTGCACCAAGTTCAGAAAGCTGATATTCCAAAGGATAACCTTTTTTATGAAGTCCGCAAACAGCGAATTCGATATATTCGCTATCAAGAAATTTGTCTGCAGCTTCAATAACAAGATTCTCCGAATCGCTTAATCCGAATATTGTAATTCCAAACGGTAAATTTTTATCAGTACTGTTTTCGGGAATTGCAATTGCGGATAAGTTCAAAAGATTGCAATGATTTGTATATAGTCCCATCATGCTGTTTGTTTCAATAGGGTTTTCTCTTACTTCATCTCTTGTGAAACTTCCTCCGGCTGTAGGCATAATCATGACAGAATTTTTAAGTAATATACTAGCTTTATGTCTGTAATTTTGCAAATCATGAAGGTTCTTAAATAATTCCGCGGCAGTATTACTTTCTTTTGCACCGCTTCTTAATATAATTTCGGTTACCGGAAAAGTCTTATTAGGGTTTTTCTCCACAAATTCTTTTAAATCAAGCCATCTTTCAGCTACATATGCGCCTTCGTAAAGAATCTTTGCGGCAGTGTAAAAGAAATCATAATCTATATATTCGATTTTAATCCCGAGATTTTTAATTCTTTCCGCCGCGTTATTCCATTTTGTTCTGTAATTATCGGAATAAGCTCCGAAAAATATCGGTTCGTCTTTCGGAAGATATATTTTTTCGGGTAACTTTTTTCCTTTTAATTCAATAGCTTTACTCCAACGGCAATTTTCATCAAAACCACGTACAATTTTGTTTACAATTTGAGTGTCTTCAAGATTATTTGCAAATACGGTAACACAATCTAAACTTGCGCAAGCGGGAACGACTCCGTCTGTTGACCAGGCGCCAAGCGAAGGCTTATATCCAACTATGGTATTTAGCATAGCGGGAACTCGTCCCGAGCCTGCGGTATCTGTTCCAAGTGAAAACGCCGCCATTCCGAGTGCGACAGCTACGGCAGAACCCGAACTTGAACCTCCGCTTATCATTTTTTCATCATGTGCATTATGTACTTCTCCATAAGGACTTCTTGTACCTACAAGTCCCGTTGCAAATTGATCGAGATTCGTTTTACCGATAGGTATTGCTCCCGCATTTATTAATTTTTGTACAACTGACGCGCTTTTTTTCGGAACATATGAAAATTCCGGGCAAGCAGCCGTAGTCGGAACGTCTTTAAGATCTATATTATCCTTTATTGCAAACGGAATACCCCATAGAGGATGATCTTCGGCGTTTTCAGGTAAATTTGCAATATAATTTTTGATTAATTCCATACTCGGTTTTACAATCCATACATTATATTCCGAATATTTTTCCGATCGTTTAATTATTTCTTCAATAAGTTCTGTTGGTGTAAACTCGCCGTTTTGATAAGCTTGTTTTATATAACTTACGGTAAATTTTTTTGGAAAAAACATTTTTATTTCCTCCGATTTTTAATTTTGTATTTTAATCGCGGCAAGAACCTGTCCTGCATTAACTTGTTCGCTTTCCTTGATATATATTTTTTTGATAACGCCGTAGTTATCCGCAGAAATAGGGAATTCCATTTTCATGCTTTCAAGCACGGCTATATCCTGCCCTTCTTTTACATAATCGCCTTCCTTAACAAGTATTTTCCAAACGCTGCCCGGAATAGCGGCATTTATACCTTCGCAATTATCAGGCAAAACAATATCTTCGAAAGTATTTACTTCAGGTTCTTCGGAAATGAATTGGTCAAGCCCTTGTTCCTTCCATCTGTTTCTTTCGGCTTCAAACGCCGCTTCTTGATGTGATTTAAATTCCTCACTGCTTTCTTTTATACTTTCAAGATACGCCTTATATTCACCTAAGTTAAAGGTTGTTTCTTCTATTTCTATTTTAAACTCTCCGCGAAGAAAATCTTCTCTGTATTTTAAAATTTCATCCGCACTGCATGGATAGAATTTAATTTGATCAAAGAAATTTAAAAGCCAAGGCTTATCATCTGAAAAATATTCTGTTTCCTGCTTAGAATTCCACATCTGAACAGTTCTTCCTACAAATTGATAGCCTCCGGGACCCTCCATTCCGTAAACGCAAAGATAAGCGCCGCCGATTCCAACCGCATTTTCGGGAGTCCAGGGCCTTGCCGGATTGTATTTTGTGGTAACCATTCTATGACGCGGGTCTGTAGGCGTAGCGACAGGAGCGCCTAAATAAACGTCTCCAAGTCCTAGAACAAGATAATTTGCGTTAAAAACAATATTTTTTACATCTTCCAAACTGTCAAGACCGTTTATTCGTCTTATAAATTCGGGATTGCTCGGGCACCAAGGCGCGTCGGGTCTTACCGTTTGCTGATAACGTTTCGCGGCAATTTGTGTTTGCGGATCGTCCCATGAAAGAGGCAGCTTTATTATTCTTGACGGAACAGTTATATCTTCTATCGCAGTAAGTTTTTTATTTATTTCAGCTGCCTTTTCAGCCGTTTCAATTGCATTTGTTTCATACACATCAAAATGTATCTGTAAAGAACGAATACCCGGCGTCATATCTATTATTGGTAAATCTGATTTTTCAAGTTCTTTCATAAGAATATGAACTCTGAATCTAAGCTCGATATTAAGCTCCATTTCACCGAATTCTATTAAGATGTTTTCTTCACCGTCAAGACGAATCATATAATCGATACCACACGCTTTTCCCTTATCAAGAATCGCATAAGACGAATCTAAATCATCTGATTGGTTTGGCAAAATAACCTTTGTATATTCAAGGCTTATGTTTTTGTCTACGGCGTCTCGTATTTCTTTAGCCTGTTCCAAAGTTATAAGTCTGAAATGAACTTTATCTCCCGGATGAAGCTGACCAAGTTTCCATTGTTCTGCTTTTGCTGTAGTTACAGGGCAAACAAATCCGCCAAGGCTCGGACCGTCAGGTCCTAAAAGTATTGATTGGTCTCCTGTTAAATCAAGCGTTCCTACAGCGTAAGCGTTATCATGAATATTTGACGGATGAAGGCCTGCTTCTCCTCCGTCTTCTCTTACCCACTGAGGAATCGGTCCGTTAAGTCTTATACCTGTTCTTGCGCTGTTGAAATTAACCGTATATTCCGATTCTGTAAGTGTTTTTAAATAATCGGATTTTAAATATTCTTCAGTAGGCTGGGGGCCCGGAATAACTCCTATTATCCATTCGTTTGAAATTTCCGGGATATATTTTTCATCAAACGTTTTTACTTCATTTGTTCGGCAATTATCAAATAATCTTAAAACATCGCCCGTTCTTAGCGTTCTGCCGTTATGTCCGCCGGATTTTCCGTCAACGAATGTCGACCGGCTTCCCATAATTACAGGAACATCTATTCCTCCTTTTATCAGAAGATAGGTTCTCATTCCTTTTTCACAAGTTTTAAACTTTAAAATCTGCATAGGCGCTGCATTTACAACAGAATACGTTTTTACAGGTACTCCGTCAAGCGTAGCCTCCATATCGGCTCCTGTAATGCAAAACGAAGCGGATGTTCTGAAACGATAGCTTCCTCCCTTTAGCGTAAGCTCTATACCTGCCGCATCCTCGGAGTTTCCAAGCAGCTTATTAGCGATTCTGAATGAATAGTTATCCATTGCGCCGCAAGGGGGAACGCCAACGGTCCAGTAGCCAATCATACCGCGGTAATCCTGTACGGTTGACTGAACTCCTCCGTCAAGAACTTCTATGGCTTTTTCCTCGGGAGCAAAATTTTCAAGCATTTTGGTAAAAAGCTTGCCCTTATGGTAATTTTCAGTGTTTATAAGCGCTTTTAAATACTGTGTATTGTTTGTTACGCCATAAATTTTAGTTTCACAAAGCACATCATTCATTTTCTTTACAGCGTCTTTACGGTTATCAGCATGAACGATCAATTTTGCAAGCATAGGATCATACAATGAGGAAACTTCAATATTTTTTCTTATCCATGTTTCAACACGTGCCTTGCAGCTTAAACAAACATCGTCTATTTTACCGCTGCTCGGACGAAAATTATTTATACAATCCTCGGCATATACTCTGACTTCTATGGCATTTCCGTTCATAGAGTAATCTCTGTCAATATCTTTTAATTCATCTGCCGCTTCTTTTATCATCCATTCAACAAGGTCGATTCCCACAACCTCTTCGGTTATTCCATGTTCCACCTGCAAGCGAGTATTTACCTCGAGAAAATAAAATTGTTCCGCTTCCTCATCATATAAAAATTCGACAGTTCCCGCATTTCTGTATCCCGCCGCTTTTGCAAGACATCGAGCGGATTTATACATTTCTTTTCTCACATAATCCGGAAAATTCGGAGCAGGAGCTTCTTCAACTACCTTTTGATTTCTTCTCTGTACAGAACAATCTCTTTCGCCCAGTACAGCAATTTCTCCGAATGTATTACCGAAAATCTGTACTTCGACGTGACGCGCTTTTCTTATATACTTTTCGATAAATACGCCTGAATCATTAAAGTTGCTTTCTGCAAGGTGCCGTACATTATCAAACGAATCAATAAGTTCCTGCTTATTCTCACAAATTCTTATACCTATACCGCCGCCGCCGGCTGTGCTTTTAATCATAACAGGATAGCCGATTTTTTCAGCAGAATTAACAGCAATGTCTGTATCCGATATAAGTCCTGTTCCTGACAAAAGCGGAACATTTGCTTTTTCAGCAATTTCTCTCGCTGAGTGTTTCAATCCAAAAAGTTTTATTTGATTTGAATCGGGACCTATAAATTTTATTCCGTTCTTTTCGCATTCGGCGGCAAATTCGGTATTTTCACTTAAAAATCCGTATCCCGGATGAACAGCTTCCGCGCCTGTTGATTTTGCCGCGTTTATTATTTTTTTTACATCAAGATATGTTTCTTTTGCTGTTCCTTCACCGAGATAAACCTTTTCATCTGCGTTCAATACATGAAGGCTGTCTCTGTCGGCTTTTGAATATACAGCAACACTTTTAATACCCATTTTAGCAAGAGTTCTTTCTACTCTTACGGCTATCGCGCCTCTGTTTGCAATTAAAACTTTAGTAAACATTTATGTTTCCTCCAAAAATAAAAAGCTGCCATAATTTTATATGTTCGCCGTTGAACTAAAAATATGACAGTTTAATAAAATTTCGCTATATTAATTTAAATTGACTCAATCCCAAATAAGCAGTCTTACAGGCGTAGGATTATATGCATTGCAAGGATTATTTAATTGCGGACAATTGCTTATTAAGATCATTACATCTTCAAGAGCTTTCATCTCAACATATTTCCCCGGAGACGATACGCCGTCATCAAATTTCAATCCGCCTTCCTTTGTCACAGGAACATTCATAAAAAAGTTTATATTTGGCGCAAGGTCTCTTTTTCTGATATCTTCACCGCAATCTGCCAGCTGAAGCATAAAACTGTCACGGCAGTTATGCATATATCTTTTTTCTCTCGCATATCTTACCGTATTACTTTGTGATGAACAAGCGCCGCCAAGCGTATCATGTCTTCCTGTTTTATCTGCAACAATTTCAAGAAGAGGCTTTCCTGATTCAGCTCTGAGAATACTGCCTGTCGTAAGATATATGTTTTTCTGCATTACAATAGTTTGTACGGCGCTGTAATGATCTTCAAGATTTGTCAAATCATAAAAGGTCGTATCTACAGCTTGATTGCCTTCAATATCAAGTATTCTGAAAGTCTGACCCTTATGTAATTTATGAATCCAGCCAAGCCCTGCTTCAAGAACCTCATTATATACTGCGTTTTCAATTTTAAGATTACTGTCTTTTTCTTTAAATCCAAACATACATTTTCCTCCCTATTTTCCAAGTAAATTATTATAATCCCATGTATTTTCAAAAGCTCTGTAATTTTCGTTTCTGAAATTTACACAGTAATCTGTTAAATCAACCGGCGGAGCATCATAAACTTCCATTGTTACAGGAACCGATGGATATTCATTTGAAGGATCAAGCGGATTTGGCGTGTTCGATACTATGAACAAAATATCCATTTCTGTCCTAAGCGTTACGGTAGCTCCTTTTTTGCAATGATTCTCATCATAATGCATACTTCCGTCTTCTTCAACATAAACCTTTGAAAATAGATTTACACAAGGAACGATATCTCTTTTACTCATATTGTTTCTAACAAGCTCTACCTTGAAGTTCTCTTCACCGCATCTGTAATAATCGTTGCCTTGCTTTTGATATGATGTTTTTCCGTATTTTTCATCTGTCAGGATTCTTGTTGTATGTCCCGATATTGAATCGTGCCATCCAAGACTGTCTTCGACAATGCTTGCAAGAACTCTTCCGTTATCGCTCATGAGTACGTTACCTCTTGTAAGATGAGCTGTATATTGAGCCTTTAGAGTATCAGGCATATTGTATCTTTCCGATCTGTCTATAAGATTATAAAGTAAAACAGATATATTTGCATTATCTCCAAGTGACTTGAAGTGAATATACTTACCTTTGCCTATAAATCCCGACCATTTTTCACCGGCTTTAAATTCCTTTAAGAATATCTTCTGCATAATTTTCTCCGTTCCGATGACTGCAAATGCCATCTGATTTATTTCTTTATGTATATTATAACAGAAAATAATTTTTATACAATTAGCAAAAATATTGATTTTAAATATAATTATCTCATACTTAATATTATTTCTTAATACTTAAGTATGAGAAGACGAAAAAATTATATTTCGAGAATTAAATTTATAAGACCGGTACGGCTTTTAACTCCTGTCTTGATATACAAATTATATATGTGAGTTTTTACAGTAGCAAGGCTGATACATAACTTTTCCGAAATATCTTTATTAGAATATCCCTGTACCAGAAATATCAATATTTCTTTTTCTCGTGCAGTTAGTTCATATTTTTGAGAAATTTCATCAATAATAATATTATTGATTTTTGCGTTTTCGGAAACTTTTAATGCTTTAGATACAATGTTTTCAATATGATTTTTGAATATATTAAGTATATAAATATCTTTTTCGGTAAAATCTCCAATGTCTTTATTTCTGAATATATTAAATATTCCTAATATATCCGAGTTTCTAATCATAATAATGCCGCAGCCATATGTAAAATTTCCCGGCTCAAGAAAATTTCTGTAGAAATTTGTCTCTTTTCTTATACTTTCGTCAAGAATATCTGTATCACGATATACAACGGTTTCATTGGTAAGATCGTATAAATAGTTTAAATAATCTTGTTTATAGTATATATTTATGTAATCTCTCATTATTCTCTCTTCCATGTTTTCACTTACAATTTTATTTATTATTATATTTTTATTTTTATCAAGCAGCAGCATATAGCCTGATGTATATTGTATTAATGTTTTTATTATTTTGAAGAATTTACTTGCCAAATCTTCTATGCTTTCTGTCATATATAGTTCAAGAAGTATGTTATTAATCATTTTCCACTCTGATTCCTTCAACATAATTTATCAACTCCATAAATAAAAAAAGAAGCATATATCAAGTGTAACATACTCGATATATGCTTCTTTGCATTAATATTACTATTTGCATTATAGCATAATTACATACGATTGTCAATATGATTACTATATTTTGCGCGCTGGCTTCATCGTGCAGCGCCTTTTCTCTTAATCTTGCAAGCTCCTGTATCTTTTCATCCTCGCTCATCTGGTGTATTACCACTAATTGCGTGATTCACAAGTGAAATATCCATACCGTCTATGGATATTTTACCGCCCTCCGGCAAATAAAGTCTTTGAATCAGCTTTGAAATGGCGCTCTTTCCCGAACCGCTGTGTCCTACAACACCGACTATCGTTCCGGGTTCTATCTCAAAACTCATTCCCTTGATAACCTCTCCGCCCTGCGGATTGTATCTGAAATGCACCTGATCGAATATAATTTTACCCTGAACGCCGGGCATAGCAGTCTGATTTGCGCCGCAGTCATTAACTTATTTAACCGTTAACTTTATTATTATCAATAAAATCAGGGCTATTACCGCAAGAACACTCATTATTTTCAGTCTTATTCTTATCCATTTCTTTATTATGGCTCTCCAGTCTTATTCCATCATAATACCTCTGAAATTACTCTGCCTGCCGTACCGACAAGCAGTTGATTCAAAGCTGACGTATCCTGCATCGGATCGTTGACGCTCATGCAGTCAGAAACGTTGTTCTCCGTACCGAAAGCGGACATATTTTCGGTCAGTATCATTACCTGTATATCCGTCTGATCTGAGATTTCCTCCGTTTCCTTTGCCGCAGAAACAGCGCTTGATGAATCAATCAGAACGGTGTCGCTTGTTTCTGTGAGTAATTCAGAAGTAACGTTGTCGTCAGCGTATATATCGCTGAGCAAATCTGCACTCGCCTGTATAATTTCTTCCTCAGAGGTTTCCTGAACAATTGCATCATTGCTCGCAGGCTGACTAAGCTCAAGCTCCCATGTATCCTTATTTACTGTTCCTACTGCTCCGTCTGCAAATTCAAAGGTATAGCCGCCCTGATTCCACTTGTAGCCGTTAATAGTAAGCTTGTCCTCGGTACCGTTTACAGTCATTTCAAGCGTGGAATCCCACAGATTTGTTATTGTAACTTCACTTGAACTTATGTCCTTAAGCTTTACGATACTGCTTCCGCCCCAGTCCTCGATCGTGTCGTTTCCGTAGCCTTTGCCGAAGATATATGTATCGTTTCCGTTTCCTCCGTACAGCCAGTCGTTTCCTGTTCCTCCGTCGAGGATATCATCGCCGTTTCCTCCGTTGATAGTATCATTACCGCCTTCACCCTTTATTGTAACTCCATTATCGCTCCAAGCAGACATCCAGTCGCTACTGTCGGAGCCGTGCAGTGTTGTTATCAGATCGTTTATCATCGTACCGTTGATATTGAAATTCTGGAAGCCTGCTCCGTCAAAGTACTGCTTTATAATGATATTATCTGCGCCGAATGAAATCATAAGGTCGCTTCCGTTTATTCTTGACATAACCGCGTCTGATATTGAAAGTCCCGAAAGCTGTATTGTATTATTTCCCGCAGCGTCGGAAATAGTATCTGTACCATAACCAGCCTTGAAAATAATCGTATCGTCGCCGTGATCGTCCTGAATGTAATCGTCGCCCTCTCCGGGATCAATTACATCGTTTCCGCCGCCGGCATAGATTGTATCATTTCCTTCATCACCAAAAATGCGGCTGCTATCATTTCCATCATAAATAATATCATTACCGAATCCACCGCGTATCATATTATTTCCATTACCGCCATACAGATGGTCGTTTCCTTCATCACCATAAATATGGTCAGCATTTTCACCGCCGTAAATGTAATCTATTCCAGTACCGCCATGCATAACATTATATCCATTTCCGCCGTTCATAGTGTCATTTCCGGAACCGCCTTCTATATAATCAAAACCTTCGCCGCCGGTAAAGTTATCGTCGCCCTCACCGCCGTACATATAGTTAGGACCGTTTCCGCCGTGGAATACATCATTGCCATCTTCGCCATACATGTAGTCTGTATCTTCTCCGCCGACAAATACATCGTCGCCTTCACCGCCATACATATGATTAAGTCCGTTTCCGCCTTCTAAATAGTCGTCGCCATCATCGCCGTCAAGATAATCGTTTCCTTCGCCGCCGAACAGCTCGTCATAATCATTACCACCGTGGAGTTCGTCATTACCATCTCCGCCGAAGAGTTTGTCGTTACCGGAATCACCGTAGAGGATATCATCTCCAGTGTACCCTAAGCTGTCATCTTCGCTGTCACCGTATATTTCATCATCTCCATCACCTCCGTAAAGGTGATCGTTACCGTTTCCTCCCTCGATATGATCCTTATCACCTCTACCAAATATTATATCATCACCGTCATCTCCGAAAAGAAGATCAATTCCTAATCCTCCGTCAATCCAGTCATCACCATCTCCACCGCTGATATAATCAGTCATTCCGCCTCCATAGATAGTATCATCTCCGGCTTCACCAAAGATTTTATCTAATTCGTCACCGCCATCTATGTAATCATTTCCGTTACCGCCATAAATGGTGTCACGTCCACCTTCTCCGTAAATTATGTCGTTACCATCGTTTCCTTCTATTGTATCATCTCCGTCACCGGAATATATTTCATCATCTCCTGAACCTCCGAAAATGGTATCAATTCCACTTCCTGTTTTTATATTATCATTTCCGTTGCCTCCATTTATTTTATTATCGCCATACAAGTCAACGATTATATCATCGCCATCGTCTCCGATAATGCTGTCATTATTTTCTCCGCCGTCAAGATAGTCATTTCCCATTCCGCCGTCTAAAAAATCCACGCCGTCATTTCCGTAAATATCGTCATTTCCATTCCCTCCATAGAGTAAATCACTGTCATCTCCGCCGTTAATTACGTCATCTCCGCCAAAGCCGTTAATGTAATCATTACCTGGCAAGCCATAAATATAATTGTCAAAATCATCGCCATCCAAATTATCATTACCCGGAGTTCCGACTATTTTATTATGTAAAAATTTACTGAAAATTTTTGTTATGTAATCAGTTATAAATCCTGCATTTTCTTCAGTTGTATATTTTTCTACTATAGCATGAACCTCACTCTTGTAATCTTCTTTTAAAGCTCTTATCAAGGCGGTTTCTTCTATATAATCCTCAGCGCTTAAACTGTTTTCAATGTTATCAAGTATACCAAATTTCTTGAGAAGCGGAAGTAATGCTCCATAAGCTTTTGAAAGCGATACTGCAAGAATTCTATCTTTATCCGCTAAAGCATTTTCAATTGCTATTTGTACGAATTCTTCATTTTCCTTTTCATCCGCCCAATCTACTAATACCTGATCCAAGCTGCTGATTACTGGCTTAAGCATTCCGGTTGCATCCAGATGTTTTATTGTAGTGGCCAAATCTTCGGAAATTTCAACCCCTAATCCATTCATATAATCGGATAGTAATTTACCGATTGCAGCTATATCTTTTTCAACGGTATGAGGATCATACTTTTCACTTAATCCTTCATAAATGTATATAATTAATGCATTTACCTGTCTCCTGAGCTGACTTTCCTCAACTTCATAATTAAGTTGATTATTCTCATTGAACACTACATCCCAGTAATGATGATTAAAAGGATTTTTATCTGCAATAGAAGCTTTTATATAGTGCCTTTCAATATCGAGTTCATATAGCAAGCCATTAACAACGTCAAATTCAGCGCTATATGAAACTATCTTATCCTTATTTTTTTGTATTTCCTCAAAATATTTAAGCAAAAATTTTTCAGAAAATCCCTGCCCGTCATATGAAAGTGCTTTTGAAATATATTCGGAATATTTGGACACAACGGTAATATATTGTACCATATTACCACCCTTGGAATGTCCGCTTAGCTGAACATCATTGTACATTGTTAATTTTGGGATACTTTCAAAAAAGTTCAGAGCTTTTTGCTGATACTCTGTGTCTGCTAAAGTTGCCGCCTCAGTATTTTCAAGCCATGCTATATATCCATCGGTTCCTCTGTATATCACATAGGCATTTCCGTTTGAATCCTCAAAGCAGGCTGCCGTTAATCCGTCTGTACAATATTTATCGGCGCCATTTTCCATAAGCTCTTGCTGATATTCACCCGACGTATATGAAACCTTAAGATTCAATAGTTCATCATCATCTCTTATCATATCTACGGTTTTCTGCATAGCTCCGTTATTTATCGCTTTAACTTCAAAGTTTACCACATTATCGCCGCTGTATTCCTTGCGAATTTTATCCGCTTCCTCAAATTTTCCGGCAGCCTCCAATGTAGATATCTGATAATCTCTTTCTGCAATACGAATTTTCGTTTCATTAATTTTTCCTTCTGGATTAACATTTCCGTTTTCATCGGTGGTTATATATTCAATAAATTCACTTACATTTTCAAAATTACCAGACGTTATTTCCCTTAAATACACCAACCCGTCAAGCTTCATCAATTGTTCATTATTCATTTAAATCTTCCTCCTTATCGGCTATGCCGTATTTATTTTCTCTGCTATTAGAGACATTAAAGTTTGCCTGAACTCCACTACCAGTAAGTTTTACTTTTAGCGGCATAGACCAATAATGTCCATAATCTTTGCGTGTGTTAATCTTGTCGTATATGCTTTCATCTTTATAAACAGTAATACCAACCTGCCCTCGAATTCCCACCTCCGCCATTCTGTTGGCTATCTCAGAGGCAGTTTCTGTATATGACTTTTCATATTCAGATGCGGGAAGCAGCACTGTAAACAGCAATCCATAATATTCCGATGTCGGTGATAATTTCAAAAAATCTTCCGCTGTTCTGCAATCCTTATAATCGTCCGGCAATGTGAATCCGTTATTTCTATAAAAAACTTTGTATTCACACTCTATATACGGATCAACAAGTTCTGCAAACCATTTTTCCAAATCATCTTTAATGCCTAACATTAACCCATCGTCTGATATTGTATAATTTTCTTCATCTGTAAACGTAATTGTTATATTCATTGAATCATAACTCTCATCGTATGCGGTCAAATAATAACTATTATAAATGCTGCTTGGTCTGTCTGTTAACGCTATTTCAAATTCTTTTTTATACTTTTCTTTTAAATATTCCTCGACTATCTCTGTTACTTCATCATCATCCTTAGTTATTACATTTATACTTGATGTTTCAACTTTTGCTTCTGACAAATCTGGATTTACGGTTTCACATCCGCTCCCTCCGATTATTAATACTGCTGACAGCAGTATTATATAGATTCTTTTTAATATTTTCATAAAGACCTCCCTTTATATATTTTTCTAATACCAGATTGTATAAAATTACCACTTAATATATAATAACACAATTTTATATATTTAGCAATTATTAAATACAAAATGAAACTGAATTGAAGCAGAAATGATTGTGCAAATGCTCCTTGTCAAAATAGGTAGTGACAAGGATTTGGTCAATCTCTTACGGGTTTTTAGAATACCATAGAGGCGATATTAGCGCTGTTTTGTATTATTACTTTGAATACAGCTCATATAATGCCGAAAAATATTTGGCTTTAGCCTTTGAATGAAGTGTTGCGTTATAATATATGGAGAGATAAGAATAAAAGAAAAATGGAAATTATGCCATGTTTGTAGGAATAATACAAGGGTGCAGATACGGGAAGATACAGTACTGAAAAACTTTCCCCTATACTGCCCGAAGTGCAAGCAGGAAAGTTTGATTGAAGCAAAGAATTTTGTATATAACAGTTATCAAAGAGCCAGACGCAAAGACGCAGAGCCGATGAACTGGCGAGATAATCTCGTAATTCATCGGCTCTTTCTTTTCACATAACATAAGTAGGACAAGCCCGCCAAATAAAAAATGGTGTTTTTGGTGGGCTGTTTCTTCACGCTCAGATTAACAGTTTCCCTCCAGACCTGTTTTGAGTTTGGAGGGATTTCTTATATGCTGGTCAAGTGTCACCGCAACGCTGCTTATCAGAAGCGGTAACTTTCTATAATACCACGGATTAACGAGGATAACATGTAAAAAAATCCTTGCTTCTGCGTGGAACTCTTATACCCTAAAAACAGATACCAAATGTCTATATAATAGAAATAGTAATGCCTATATTCGCATTGGTTTGACAACCTTTGCGGATTTTCTTTTGTCGTGCTTTATTTAATAAATTTTATCCTCACGTCAGATCGTCTGAGATAAACTGCACCGGAACGCGTTTTGTCATCCATACTCCGTTTTCTGAAAGATAAAATTTAAAGCCTCTGCGGTACATTTCGCCTGACCGTATTTTAAAAACGTGAGGCTTTCCGTATATTCTTCCGATTCTTAAAGCTGTTTCAGCGTTATTTGACAGATGGACATACCGATTTCCTTTTGCATATAAACCGTCTGTCCAGATTGAATTTACACGGTTTTCTCCGACAGCGTAATAAAGATAATCCGGAGGAGAGCGTTTCTCTTCATTGACCTGATTTGTAAAGCCGTTTGTTGTGTCCATTTCTATCACCGTCCTGTTTACTAAAGTATACCATATACAGATATTAAAATCAACACAGCCATATATCCGGCGCCAAAAAAAGAGTCGACAACGCGGCTCTATGTTCCATTTATCTGTTAGGACAATTACAATTGTTATGTCCTAATTTTCTTCAATTGTCAGTGTGAACTTATTTTCCATGAACATTCCTCCCGAAGCTTATTGTACTGATTATACCATATTAAATTTAAGCAAACAAGTGTAACACAGCCGTTACCGCAAAGGGCAGAAAGGTCCAGAGATGTGTCATTGCATTTTACTGCAATCGGATTGTGCATATAGAAAATTTAATGCTCAGTAGCTTTAATAAATGAATTGCTATAGATATAAAACAGTTCTTGGCTTGACCTATATTCCTTTTTAAATTGTTCGAAGTCCTTGTCAAATTCCGCTGCATCTTCTTCTTTAATATTAAACACATCGCTTTCCTTATAAATCCAGTTTTCTCCTTGAAGAGCATTAATTTTAAGTTCTTTAACAAGTAAAGGTACAGGAAATACATCTTTAGAAATTCCAACATTATAGTTTTTACAGCTTTTAAATCCACAGCTTACGTAATTTTCAGGATTGCCGAAAATCACGATTGTGTCAAAACCAAGCTCTGCCGCCTTTTTAAAAGAATGCTCCAAGAGCTGTTTGCCATATCCTCTGCGCTGATATTCCGGTAGAATGCTTAACGGTCCGAATGTCAATATTTCCTTTTCATTTCCGCTTTCATCTATCAGTTTAGACTTTGTGTACATTATATTTCCGATGATACAATTATCTTCCTCAATAACAAAGTCCAATTCCGGTACAAAATCTCTGTGATTTCTCATGACGTGAACAATGTAATGTTCGTTACATCCCGGAAAATTAACATTCCAAAAGGCTTTTTTAGTTAATTCTTCGACTGTTCTGAAATCCTCTTTTCTTTCATTCCTGATAGCTGCCATTTATTTTATACTCCTTTATTAAGCTTTAGCTAATCAGCGTAAAACTTGTTAGTTTATTGAATTGTAGCATGTTTTAATGAAAAAGTCAACAAAATCACACAAGCTTTTTCGCTACGAACTAACCCGCCCTTACGGCAGTATTCACAGTGTGGGAAACGCTCATCAAAGCTTGTATCCAGTGCAAAATGCTGAGCGATCCTCGGAACCTCGTTGATAACCGCGAAGCTCTTCCAGCTCGTTGTCTGTAAGCTCTCCGGAAATCTGACAATCAAAAATTCCCATAAGCTCTCCGTTTACCTCTCTGACGGACGGAAACGCTGAATAGACCTTTTAGCATATGGACGTTTCTTTGTCATAGTACGCCTTAAGTCCGCGGTGTTCAATTGCTTTTTTAAAAATTTCATATTGGTTGTGTCTTTTTCGGCTTCTGCAATTGCAATTATCTGTAAACCTTACCCATTTTACCAGTACCAGAAAAACCAGTCATCATTTCTTTACAGTGACCACAGAAAAGTTTAGTAGTAAGCAAATATTCCACTTTGGCTCTCGCTCTTGCGGGAGCTTTTTTATTTTTGTTCATTATCTCTGTAACTTTTGCAAACAATTCATCTTAAATAATTCTCGGAATACCACCGGGCTTTTCAGTACCTTTATATGCCTATGTACCTTTTATTTTTCAGCATCGTGTGTAGAGAATTATTATTAAACTTAGTTCCTCTTGATGTCCTTATTCCTTGAGCATTCAACTTATTTGTTATTTCGGTTACTGTTTTTCCGCTTGCGTAGCTTTCAAGAATAAATTGGACGATAGGGGCGGTTTCTGGGTCAATCTGAAAACGTTTATCTTTATCCACTTTATAACCTAACGCAATGTTCCCACCCGTAGAAAGGCGTTTCTCAGCGTTTATATCCATACCTCTGTGGATTTTCACGGATAACTCATCGGTATAGTATTGAGCATGAGCCATCATCATATTTCGGTAAAATCTGCCTGCCGGGTCGTTCGTAAAATGCTCTGTTGCGGAAAAAAGAGCAACCCCGTTTTGCTGTAGCTTACTTTCGTTTACCAAAGACTGCATTAGATTACGTCCAAAACGGTCAATAGAATATACAATGACAGCATCAAAAATATTTTTCTTACTGTCAGCTAACAGCCTTTTCAAACTGGGTCTGTTATCATTTTTACCTGTCATTGCTCTGTCAATATAGGTATCTATAATAGCATAATCATTTCTTTCTGAATATTCTGTACATACCTTAATTTGTCCTTCGATACTTTCCTCACGCTGTCCGTTTGAACTAAAACGAGCGTATATTACCACATTCATTTTTTTAATTCCTTTCAGAAAATGCTTTGTTGATGTATTTAATTATATGATGCTTCAGTACAGAAGTCAACTGTTGTCTGGTATTTCATTCGTATCATAAATTTCAGAATTTCATTGAACATTCTATCCGGCTTTTTCTTACGTCTGTTGAACTTATAACAGCACTCTGATAAATAGCGTTCACTATGAGCAAGGGAACAGCTGCCTTGATGAACGTTAATCAGTTGCCTGTCTTTCAAATAAGTGAGAATTTTCTTTGTTATAAGCAGTTTATTGTCCGCACCTATTTTATCAGAAGCTTTGTATCTGTAACTATGAGGAAGTCTTTTATCAAACTCGCCGTAATATCCCCAAAAATTCACCTTTGCAGAAACAACGGTGCTTTCCTTTGCAATGCAGTTTTCTATAAATTCGCCTATATCATCTGTGGCATAGGCTTTTTTTAATTGCATTTTTATCCGCAGAACGCCACTCTTATCTTTCACTATTACAATGTAAACATCTTTAGATTCTTTTTTTGTCCTCGCAAATACAGGAAAATAGTCCACATATACAACATTGTTGAATTTTTCATTTTCAATCATACCCATAGCATCTCGTATTTTATTCAGAACGCTGAGAGCCGTTCGATTACTGCCAATATTGACAGCTTTTTGAAATTCCGTAGCATCTACAGCACTTTTGCAAGATACGATGTACCAAATCACACGAAACCATTTCATTCTGTCTTACAGACAAATACATAACCCAAAAGTATAAATGTCCACAGATAGAGTGTGATTTTACTGTTTTGAAACTGCTGAATAGGGCAAGAGCACCTTCTATTATAACATAATTACACTTTTTACGCTTTTGCCGAACTTTTGAAAGGAGATGAGCAAAATTAACATAAATAATATGTGTGCCTCTTCTGACACAATTGACTGTTGGGGCAAAATTGATTTTGACTTAGCAGAAAAGAGCGTTAAAAAGCTGCAAAAGTGTATTGCTACAGCTTACCTCAATAGTGATAATAGATTAGTGATGAATCTTCAAAATAAACTGATTCATTCATTCTACGCTAAAGCATTATCTATAGATATTGTTACATCCAATAAAGGAAAACATACCACTGGTATTGATAATACTTTATGGACTACACCTACGGATAAATTTCAAGCAATAGATAAATTAAAACGCCGAGGCTATAAGCACAAAGCTTTAAGGCGGATATATATTCCAAAATACAATGGACATTTACGGCCATTGGGAATACCGACAATGAAAGACCGTGCAATGCAGACATTATACAGATTTGCATTAGAGCCTATTGCGGAAATAACTGCTGACACAAATTCCTTTGGATTTCGTCAAAATAGAAGTGCAAGGGATGCAATTGTAAAAACAGTTGAGATATTATCTAAATGCCCTGAGTATGAGTGGGTGATGAAAGCTGATATTAAATCGTGCTTTGATAGCATAAGTCACAATTGGCTTATGGATAATATTCCTATGGATAAAGAAATGCTAAAACAATTTATCAAATGTGGATATGTGTATGACTCTGACTTTTACTCTACTGATAAAGGAATTCCCCAAGGGGCTTGTATATCAGGTGTTTTATGTAATATGACGCTTGACGGACTGGAGAAAATTCTCAAAAGCAGATTTGGAGATTCTATAGAAGCTATACGCTATGCAGATGATTTTATTATCATAGGGACGAGTAAAGCTGTTTCCCTGCAAGTTGTTGCCCCTGTGGTTGAATGCTTTTTATCTGAACGTGGATTAAGCCTTTCTAAAGAGAAAACTAAAATTTCTCGTATTGAAAAAGGATTTAATTTCCTCGGATATAGAATTTATAAAGAAAACAATGACATAATCTCTGTACCGACAAGGGAGAATATAGATTCTTTGATAGGAAAAATTGAGGAAGTTTTTAAAACTATGCCTCAAATACCTATTGAACACCTATATAAGTTGCTGAAAAGTAAAATAAGGGGGTGGTTAAATTATTATAAAAGTATAGCGACAACACAATCCCTACATTGTATAGAATATGAAATTGATTCTTATACATTCAAACGCACAGGGGGACAAACAAATTGCCAAATTCATTGGAAAATTATTTGCCCAATATGACTTATAATAATGGTATAAATATAGTCTGATATTTTATTTATCAGGATTTTTAAAACATTGTATAATATCCATTACAACTGCAACTTGTTTGACAGAAAGACCTTTGACAGAGATTGTAGAGGTTTCATCCATTCCCAGTAAGTAATCTGTAGAAACATTGAAAGACTTTGCAAGTTCTACAATATATTGCGTAGACGGAGTAGATAAGCCCATTTCCCAAGCATTTACGCCTGAACGGGAAATTCCCAAAGATTTTGCAAGTGATGATTGTGTAATATCCTTTTGTTCCCGAAGAAGCTTTATTCTCTCCGCTAGTGTAAACAGCTCTTTTGACATTATATATCACCTCTATATAGATAATATTATAGTCAAAAAGATATTGCATTATCATTATGATATTTATACTTGACATTTGTCAAATTTAGGAGTATAATGTAATAAATAGTTTTATCCGTGAAAGGAATGATGAATATTATGATAAACGATTTTTTTAAGTATTCGTATTTTAATATTACAAAGGATGATAGTATGCAGGAAATTATGAAAAAATGTGCGGAAAAGGCTTATCTCGACTTATGCCGAACAATCAAATTCAAGACGGCAGATAAGAACTTAAAGGCAGAATATAAGTCAAAAGTCTGCGATAGACTTATTATTAAGGCGTATGACGTTTTGCTTAATGCTGTTGAAAGCTCTGATGATAAACAGAATGCTTTTGACAGTGAGCATAAAAGAATATGCGAAGAAATCATCGGTACGTATTCTGAAATCTGCGAATTTACATACGGACAAGCTCAAAAGTGGCTTAATATGACGCTTAAATATATTGTTTTGCTTGAGGAAAATTCAGAACTGAAAAGTTATCTGCATATTCCCGTTGACAGCTTAATTATGCAAGCTGTCGGCTCTGATAATGCAAAACTGAAACATTGTCTGAAACTTAAATGTGTTCCGAAAAAAAACGGTACTGTCAGCAAATACAGCGAAGGTAGCTCTAAACCTTGGAGCAAGTGGAATTATGACGAGTATATCGCTTTTCAGAACACAGTTAGAAAGGCAATAAACGAAAAAACTTCTTTCTGCTCACCTATTGAATGGGAGAATGAGGCTTGGATTGAAGTTGCGGAATACAGAAAATAAAGGATTAAACAAAAATGGCACATAACAAGAATAAAGAAAATGAAATTATTGAAAGAGATATTCATTGCCCCTACTGCAATACAGACCATGCCGTATTGCTCAGCAAAACCACATCAAAGAAAATTTCCATTCAGCTGCCGTCATATGGATTGAAATTTTTACTTTCTCTTTTATATCTTTATATCGTACAGGTGATGATATATGGATTTAAGCTAATTGAAGCTGTCAAAGTAATTGACAACGTGACATATGCTTTTTGCCCAAACTGCGGAAACAGCTATTCCATGGCACCGCCTGATGTAATTCGGGAAGAAGTCAAAGCGCCTAAATTTTGCAGAATTAAAAAAGACAAAGTGGTTATGGGAATGTGTACAGGTATTTCAGAATATACCGGAATTCCTCTGCTTTGGATTCGTATTATGACTGTGTTTTACGGATTGACGGTAATTGGCGCAATTCTGTATTTTCTGATTGGCGCTTGCATTCCATATAAAGAAAATGCGGAAGAGGGAATCCAAAGAGGAAAATTCTATCGTATTCAGAAAGGCAAAGACATCACAGGATTGTGCAAAGGATTTTCAGTGTATACAGACATTCCGGTTATGTGGGTGCGTATTTTTGCCGTGTTATCCATAGCTACAATAATCGGACCGATTCTTTACTTTATCGTTTCAGCTTTTGTCCCGGTAAAAGAAAAAGTAGAACAAAGCATAGTGCGCAAAAAGCTTTATAAAGTCAAGAACAAAAAAATATTTCTGGGACTGTGTGCAGGTTTCGCAGAATATTCCAATATGCCCTTATGGCTTGTACGCTTGCTGACAATCATCCTGATTTTCCCAATGGCATTGTATTTTATCATTGCAGCTATTGTTCCTACGGAGGAGGAAGAAAATGCCCAATAACAATCTTCCTCCCGGTTGGGGAAACAGAGATTCCTCTGCGAAACCAAACTGGGGGAATCAAAATAATGAACCGGCAAATCAAGAAAATGAAACGATATCAGATTCAGATGTTAGTAAAAGTACAGAAAATGCTCCGGTACAAAAAGAGAAAATTCCTGATAATCCAAAAGCTGAGTTTACCGATGATTCCTCTTCTATAGTCAATAATGAAGAAGTTAAAACAGAACCTATAGAAAAGATTCCGATTTCTGAACAGCCAGTTGACACCGTTCAAAAAGATGTAGAAAAAATTTCCGGAAAATCAAAAGCTCCAGTTATTGTACTTAGCATACTTCTGGTAATTGTCATTATTGCTTTAATAGTGTTTGCGTTTTTGTATTTCACTAAAGATAACCCTGACAATAATGCAGTTTCTGTTTCAAATTCCATATCAGAAACCACAACAGAATCAGCGGTTACAGAATCAACAAAAAGCCCAACCACAACAACTGCCACAACAACATCAACAAGCACCACTACTACAATTACTTCAACTGTTACAACAACTGAATCATATTATGAAGATGTAAGCAGTTATATTGGATTCTGGCACAAAGAAAGCATTGGCTATGACAGAGAACTGACAATTTCAAGTGTAAAAAGAAATAACATTATCTTTTCACTATGGTATTATCGAACAGATTCCATTGAGGATGTTCTCGCTACACTTGAAAATGATACCGCATATTTTGATACGGGAGATGTTCAGGGATATCTTACATTTGAAGATGATATTATAACTGTTGTAATCACAAATTCCTCTCGTCCATATATGACACCAGAGCTTATGACCTTTGACGGACGTCATGAACATTCTTGGGAATATGAAGGATTTGACGATCCGTCCTCTTTTGAGCCGTATAGCATTCAAGTTACAAATCCTAAATTATCTATATATGATTCGCCAAGCTACAGTGGAAATATTGTTGGAGAAATTACAGACAAATCAAAATATACAATTGTTGAGGAATACATTGAGCCAGGGCAAACCTCAATCGGATATACCTGGGGAAAGCTAAAATCCGGTTTAGGCTGGATAAATATGTACGAAGCCACTATTGTTGATGATTCGTTTTATATGGACGAAACACCAAACGTATGGTGTCCTGAATGCGGCTATGGCTTTTTTATAACCGGGGTCGGAACAGAAGGGTTCAGTTGCCCCAGCTGTGGTCATAACTGGTTACCGTAATGAAGTCTATATTAAAGAAAACATCTCTTTCCGCTTATAATTTTATACACAAAAAAATCAGCCGTAATCTATAAAAATTACGGCTGAAAATATAAAAGAAACAGTTGACTTCTTTTTGTTTATATCTTATGATATTTACACAATTAAATCTTGAATGTTTGTGAGATATTAACAATGGTTTACGGCTATGCAAGATGTTCAACTAATGAGAAGCTACAAGACATTAACAGACAAGTACGAGAACTGAAACGTCAAGGGGCAAAAGATAAAACTATTTATCTGGAATACGAAAGCGGAATGAAAGCTGACCGAGTGGAACTAAATAAACTACTGGATATTGTTCAATCGGGAGATACAATTATTGCAACGGAAGTCAGTAGAATAACCCGAAGTACGAAACAGCTTTGCGATATTATCGAACTTGCCAAGGTACAGTTCCTCAAGCATTGCAAGCTTTTTTTGAATCAAAATCATTTGAAGATGCTTTAAGAATTGCAATTTCTGTTGGAGGAGATAGCGATACATTAGCTGCTATCACTTGCTCTATTGCAGAGGTGTACTACGGAGTCCCAAAGCACCTTTATAACAAGGCATTACTTTATCTTGACGAAGAGCAAAAACAGATAATTGAAATATTTGAAAAGAAATTTGGAAACTATATTTATTAACTGTTATATATCAACTTAAAAATTTTATTGAAACGTTACTACTGTATTTGTACAAATCCTAAGCCGTATGACGAATTTGAATATATGTAGCATTTTACATTATATTCCATAAACGAAGAAAAACCCTCTAAGGATTTTAAACCTTAGTGGGGTTTTCTGTGTTATTACAACCAACCGCCTACATAATAAAAGTAGCAGGGTTTTGTGTAATATTGTGTTGGTGGAGGCGACGGGAATCGAACCCGTGTCCGAAAACCAATCCGCATAACTTTCTACGAGTGTAGTTTATCGTTTAAAATTCCCTCTGCCGGCCGGCGATAAACAGTCTGCCGGCTTTGGTAGCTCCGAATACATTAATACGGCAGGAGCTTTCCGCATTAACGTTCACCACTAATCTGTGCCCTGGCTTTTGCCGTGGTACTCAAAAGGAGGACAGTAGCAGACTTAGGCTGCTACCTGTAAGTTTCTTGTGCTTACAGTAATGTTTTTTCTAGCGTTTATATTTAAACGTGGTGCAGTTTAAAGAGTATACTCCTGCTCTACTCGCTTATTATGGTTCAAAGTCCCCGTCGAAACCTTTACGCCCCCGATTAATAACGGCTTTTGACCGCTCTCTCAATCTGACGTTTCGCATCCTTTTTAGCGGCGTCTTCACGTTTGTCGTATAGCTTTTTTCCTTTGCAAAGTCCGAGTTGAATCTTTGCGATGGAGCCCTTAAAGTAAATTGACAGTGGAATCAAAGTCAGTCCGTCCTGTTTGACTTTTCCTAAAAGACGGTTTATTTCCTTTTTGTGAATTAAAAGCTTTCTGACTCTTATAGGGTCACGGTTAAAAATATTTCCTTTTTCATATGGAGATATGTGCATACCCTTTATAAAAATCTCGCTTCTGTCAATAGAACACCAACTGTCCTTAAGGTTGACTTGTCCTTGTCTTAGAGATTTAACTTCAGTACCCGTAAGCTCTATACCTGCTTCCATACTCTCAATAACGAAATACTCATGTCTTGCTTTTCTGTTTTCAGCTATAGTTTTGAAATTCTGTTTACTCATGAATATACCTCCGTTTCTTTGAGAGTATTTAATTATACTATGTTTTAATAAAAATGTCAAGTCTTTTTTTGATAGTTAATAATTTGTTCATAATTTGTTCACACAAAAAATACAATTAAAAAATTATTATATAAATTTTGTGGAATTTGTATATTGAAATTTTACTTGATAAATTATATAATATTTATAAGAAGCTATAGGGAATTTTTGTCAATTATTTGTTTATTTATGAAAGGTTGGTTATAATGAAGCTCAAAAAAGTTTTAGCGGTAGTTTCGACTGCTGTGGCTGTAATTGTAGGTACAATGAGCGGCGCTTCGGCGTTAAATGCTCCGGCGGCTATGATGTCAACGGTGATGGCTTTATAAATATATCAGATGCTGTTGCAATCAACATGGCGTTGATTGGCAATTGGAAACCGTCAGATTTATCTGACATTGATGTAAATCAGAACGGCGTTGTTGATGATTTGGATAGAACGTCTATTATGGCATATGTTACAATGGTGGGTATTCTGACAATCACAATGCAGTAAAAGGAGGAAACTGAAATGGTTAAATTTAGAATGAAAAATAAAATTTTGGTTGTTATAACATTTCTTGTAATGTCTGCGACTGTTATTTTCAGCGGATACGATATGCAGAAAGCAGCGGCAACGGGCGGAACGGATTATGTGAAATATACTTATGCAACTGGGCAGACACAGACTTATACATTACCGGAAATACCTACTTATAATTACGCTTCTTATGCAATGTCTCGTTCTTTATCAGATGATCCAAGAGAAACGGCATCTCCAGATACAGCTGTTGTTAATATAGGATTTAATGGCACTGGATTCATTATTGGTGATCATGAAATAATGACTGCTGCTCATGTGGTTTATGGCGGTACGTCTTTTTGTTCAAGTATGAACTTAATGATAAATTACAGTAATCCGTCAGACAGCGCCGTTAATACAGTTGTTCATCTAACAGCAATTTCCGCTCATATCCCCCTTGATTTCATAAATTCTAGAGCTGATCATCCTAATTCTGGATTCTATGAAAGCGATATTGCAGCAGACTATGCAATTATCACTGTTCAAGAAGATTTAAGTGAATATGGAAAATTTTATTTAGGAGCGCAAACAAATTCCACATTGTTGAACAATAGTAATATTCCTGTTCATGTTTTAGGATATTATTATTATTTAGAAGATGTAAGTTATGATTCGATTTTGAAAAAATCAAGCGGAGTTGTAAATTCTATAAATAGTAATGTATTTACAACAAGTGCATATGTAACAGGTGGAACAAGCGGCGGGCCGATATATGTAGAAAGCAGTTTTGGCGTGCCCGGAACATCAGATGGAGTATTTCAAATAAAAACATATAGAACTGTAATTGGAATAGTTTCTACTCAGAATTGTGGTAGTACGAGAATAGATTCTGAAACGCTTCAGTTTGCATACGATAATAATTATCTTTGAATAAGGAGCTGATTTTTATGAAAAAATACAAAAAACGTCTATCAGTGATTTTGTCAGCCGTTATTGTTCTGTCGTCAGGCATGGTTCAGGCATTTGCGGCAGAATCAGAGAGTGAAATTGCATGGCAGTATGAACAGGGAAGAAGCGTTAATACTAATTCAGTTCAAATTACCTGTTATTCTGACGGAAATATTGAAAGATTCTCTTCAGAATTTTGCTATGTAGTTGTAAATGTTCCTGACGGTGTTAATCCTGATATTGAATACTTTGGCGTTGACAGAATATCATATGTCTCCAAATTCGATAAAAAGTTTATGTATCAGACCGAATATGGTCAGGAAATCTATAGCGAATTAGAACCCGAGGAAAATGAGTATATTATTGGTGTTACTCTTGATTCATTACAAACATTATGCGAACTTGAAGATGAAGTGACGGAAATTGCAAGAAACCTCATGACTGAAGGTAAAATAACAAGTGCAAGAGTCAATTATATGGTTTACAAAGATACTTTTAATGAAATAGGCGGTATTACAATTAATACTGACGGCTCTTTTATCGATACAAAACCTTCTGATTTTCCTGAACTCGCCGGATATTATGATACTGATGATGAATTTAAAATTACGAATGACGGAAAATTTTTAACACTTTCTAAATATTATACTGATAAAGATATTCTTACAAAAATTGTATCTGTATGTGATTCACTTATAGAAAATTATGACGGCATAATTTCTGTTTCTCCAATTTTTCCGGAGATTCCGATAAACGATTCTGAAAATCCTGATTTATACGCAGCAAAATCCATTTATATGTGGGGGGATATAAGCAGAAATAATTTAATCGACCTCTATGACGCAATTGAAATTTCAAAGTACATCATGAACATTACTGATATTGACGAGGACACGATTCTCCTCGCCGACATAAACCGTGACGGTGTGACAGATCTCTATGACGCGATAGAAATAGCAAAAACTCTTCTTCCATAATAAAGTGAACAGCCGACATTTTAAATGAATGTCGGCTGTTCATAGTTTGTTCATAATTTGTTCACACAAAAAATACAATTAGAAAATATTATGCGGATTTTGTTCATTTTTACCATTGAATAAAATCAAGATTAGTTATATAATGTGATTATGGAATAATTGGGTTATATCCTGATTAAATAAGAAAAATTGAGGAGTGTTAAAAATGAAACTTAAAAAAATTTAATTATTGTATGGTTGTAATATGCTTAATTATAACAAATATTTATATTGGAACAGAAAGTATATATGCTGAATATATCGAATATAAATTAGGTTGTATTCCAGAGACATAAGAGGAACTTGATGAATTCTATGGTAGTGCCAAAAATGATGTAGGGACTAAATATATATTGCCAAGTTCTGTTGATTTAAGTACATCACCTTGTTTTCCTCCGATTGGAGATCAAAAGAGTTTAGGGTCATGCGCCTCATATGCTACAACGTATTATCAGTATACATATGAAGTTAATAAACTTAATCATGTAAATTCCGAATCAGATAGAGTCATATATTCACCCAAATGGACATATAATTTTGCAAATAACGGATATAATAGTGGAACAACATTAACCAATAATTACAAGGTATTAATGAGCTTGGGATGTTTGAAAAATAATGATTTTCCTTATACCGGAAATAGTTCGGATTATATCGAATGGGCTTCTGGCTTAGAAGATGAAAAAATAGAAGCTTTACAAACACGTATAACAAAAATTAATAAATATGAAATTCCTGTTAATTCCAATATATCATCACCATCCTCAACTGCATTGCAAGGTTTAAAAAATGTTTTAAATGAAGGAAAAATTGTTGTGACAAGTACACGATGTTAGATTAATGGATAATAAGGGGAACAAAATTACTAGTTTTAAATCATTAAGTAATATGAGTAATAGATTTGCGGCATATCATCAACTTGGTCTAAATAAAGGAGATTTGAATTATAGTGGATCGGTAACAGAAGAAGATGCAGATATGTTAATGGATTATGTTTCTATGATATCTCCATTGTCTAATTTGCAACTTTATCTTGGAGATTATAATAATGACGGATATGTAAATATTGCTGATGTAATTGGCATTAGATCAAGTTTAACATCAATGGAAAATTCTTATCAGATTAATAAATTAGATGAGAGAATACAGCAGTATTTTTTGAATCAAGAAGGAGTTGATTATTATGAAAATTAAAAAAATTACGGGCGTATTTCTTTCAGCAATTATGTCTTTGTCATTATTAGGTTCAAATTTTGCATATGCGGAGAGTAATGAAAAGTTATATACGTTAAATGAATTGCTTGAAATGAGCAATGAAAGATTTTTAGCTCTTGATAATGCGATTGAATGTTATGAGCAAATTAAAAACGGAATTAATGAATATGAAGATGAGATTTTTTCTGACTATAATAATATAATCAGCGGTCATTTTATAACGACAAAATTTGATTTGAGATATAAGGCAAACATATCTGAAAATACTATAAATTCATTAATTAATAATGATATTGAGTACATTTCAGTTGAACCAGTAAATAATTATCAAAACTTTTATCAGGACATTTATTCTATAAATCTGACAGATTATTATGGCAAATCAATACAGGCAACTGAAGAAAACATAATTATTCATAGTAAAGTTTTATATTGTATTCGTCAGGTATGTGATTTTACATACGTGCCTGTTGATACATTATTTCCTCCTTCACAAGAAAGAGAATTGATTAAAGGTGATGTAAACGTTGATGAAACGGTAGATTTATATGATGCTGTTTGGATAGGAAGTTATTTGATAAATAAATTTTCATTTACGGAAAGCCAATTATCAATAGGAGATGTAAACGGCGACGGAATATGCGATCTTTATGACGCGATAGAAATAGCAAAAACTCTTCTTCCATAATAAAGTAACAGCCGACATTTTAAATGAATGTCGGCTGTTCATAGTTTGTTCATGATTTGTTCACACAAAAAATACAATTAGAAAATATTATGCGAATTTTGTGTGTTTTAACCATTGAATTAATAATATCCGTATTATATAATATAACCAATACGATATTTATAGTTTTAAAATGCTATAAAATGGTAATATTTAAAGATTTAAGGAGGGCTTTATATGAAAAAAGTTATTAAAACTATTTCAGTATGTTTGGCAGCTGTGATTTCATTATCTTGTACTTCGATTTTTACCGTGAGCGCTTTGGGTGAATCTGAATCAATTACAGTTCCGAATGATGTGGAATCAGCAAAAGAGTTTTATGAAAAATTTGGTGAAACAGTTGTAACTGACGGTGGAAAAAGCGCAATATTGGTAGTACCTGACGACGGTTTTACTGAAAGATATGGATATGTGTTTGAGGACGATCTGATTGACGGAGGAAGTTCGGTAAATTATACTGTCGATTCGTCTGAAAAATTCGGAAAATACGATGTTTATGATTTGTCATTAAATGGTAACGAAGATATTGAAATTGATATGGTATTTTATGATTTTGATGAAAAGAAAATAGATGAGAGAGGTTCAAAATTAACAATATTATATAATTCATTGGGAAATGGTAAATTTGAACTTTCACCTATTCCTACTACTCTTTCGCAGTCAAAACTGTTTCTTGAAGATAATGGCAATATTAAAGTAGTAGATGATACAGCTATTATCGTTACTGATGAATTGTTTTCAGGATTTACGCTGTCAGAAAGTTTTTCTGAAACAAATAAGCCGGAAAAGATATTTAATCAGATATGCAGTCGAGATACTGATATAAATAATATAAACTGGAATAATGATGATATTGAAAACTCTGTTGGCGGAGCAAATATAGACGTTTCGGTTTATAGATTTGCTGAAAATGGTGAATATTCTATTAAGATTGAACGTGTACTTGATGACAATGTATATTCTGTTTATAAATATATGTTAAATAAAAATGAAAATGGAGTAGAAGTAACTTCTGTATCAAATCGGGATAAAGGCGATGTAAATAACGACGGAATTGCTTCGGATCTTTATGATGCAATTGAAATAGCAAAATATATTATGGAAATGATAGATTTTGATTCGGAAACGCTTCAATTATCAGATGTAAACGGCGACGGAATATGCGATCTTTATGACGCGATAGAAATAGCAAAAACTCTTCTTCCATAATAAAGTGAACAGCCGGTATTTATATGCCGGCTTGCTTTATGAATAAAATAAAAAAGTCCGGTAATGTTACCGGACTTTTTTATCTGTCATTCATATTTATATATTCTAAAGGCTTAACAATGCTCTTATAGGCGGGTCTGATAATTTTATCAGTATTGACAAGCTCCTCTATTCTATGTGCGCTCCAGCCTACAATTCTTGCCATTGCAAAAATGGGAGTAAACAGTTCAAGAGGAATATCAAGCATACCGTAAACAAATCCGCTGTAAAAATCAACGTTAGGGCTTACACCCTTATAAATTTTACGCTTTTGAGATATAATTTTCGGCGCAAGCTCTTCAACCATGGAATATAATTTATAATCCTCAAGACGGCCCTTTTCCTCCGCTAATTCAGAAACAAAATTTTTGAAAATCTTGGCTCTTGGATCTGAAATAGTATATACTGCATGGCCCATGCCGTAAATTAATCCCTTTCGGTCAAAGGCCTCTTTATTCAGCAGCTTTTCAAGATACTCGCCAACCTGTTCCTGATCAGAAAGATCCTTAACATTTTCCTTCAGATCGTTCATCATCTCAACGACCTTTATATTAGCGCCGCCGTGCTTAGGACCTTTAAGAGAAGACAATGCCGCTGCCATAACGGAATATGTGTCAGAGCCTGACGACGTAACAACATGAGTTGTAAATGTTGAATTATTTCCTCCGCCGTGCTCCATATGCAGCATAAGCGCTATATCAAGTACTTCCGCTTCAAGGTGAGAATATTTCATATCCGGACGCAGCATTCTCAGAATATTTTCCGCTGTGGAAAGCTCAGAGTCAGGGCGGTGGATATACATGCTGTCGTCGCATTCATAATGGTTGTAAGCATGGAAACCGTAAACCGCAAGCATAGGCAGCTCGCTTATCAGCATAAGACATTGGCGAAGTACGTTTTCAATAGAATTATCGGCGGCATTTTCATCATAGGAAGCAAGGGTTAGAATACTTCTCGTCAGCGTGTTCATAATATCCTTGCTCGGCGCTTTCATGATAACGTCGCGTACAAAATTTGTGGGCAGACATCTCAAATTACCGAGTACTCCGCAGAAGTCCTTAAGCTCTTTCTGATTCGGCAGCTTTCCGAACAGAAGAAGGTAAGCGGTTTCCTCAAAGCCGTACCTTTTAGCATTAACAACGCCGTTTACCAGATCGTTAATGTTATATCCTCTGTAAAGAAGAGTACCGTCTACAGGTATTTTTTCTCCGTTTTCAATTTTAAATGATTCAACTGACGAAATCGAAGTGAGTCCTGCAAGAACGCCGTTTCCATTTTTATCTCTTAAACCCCTTTTGACGTTTAGCTTGTCGTATAATTCAGGGTCGATAACAAAATTATCGCTGCACTGTTTTGATTGTGACGAAATAAAAGAGTAAAATTCTTCAATATTTTTTTCCATTCCTGCATCTCCTTAATAAATTTTTTGTTATTTTTTTATTATAGCATATTTCACATTTTATGTCAAATTATATGTAAATAATATCGTCTGCCATATGGTATCCGGCTTGAACTACATATTCACCAAAGCTGCTTTTAGGAATATACTGTTAATAAAACATACATACAATTTTTAATTTTCATGTATGAAATATAAAAAAATCGGCAATCATAATTACATAGAGAATTGCTTTCGGAGCAATAAAAACAGGATTAGGAGTGCATATTATGTCAGTTAAAAGAGGCGAAATTTATTATGCTGATCTCAGCCCTGTTGTCGGATCCGAACAGGGCGGCGTCAGACCGGTACTTATAGTTCAGAATGATGTTGGAAACAGACATAGTCCGACAGTTATAGCGGCGGCCATCACAAGCCAGAAGGAGAAGGCTAAGCTGCCTACACATATAGAATTAAGCGCGTCTGGCTGCGGCCTTGCCAAGGACAGCGTCGTGCTGCTTGAACAAATCAGAACAATAGATAAAAAGCGCCTGAAGGAACGAATGGGAGAGCTTGAAACGGGGGATATGAGCCGCGTTAATAATGCTCTTTCAATTAGCTTCGGCCTTTTATAAGTCAAAACCGGTTGATATTATTCAGCCGGTTTAATTTTTTTATAAACGGCTCTTGACTTTTAGACTTTAAAGTGATATACTATTTAAATCAGCAAATAGCATTTGTGTTATATTTATTTGTATAAACAGGAATTTTTCAAAAGTCGCTAATATCGTTCAGTAGGGCGCTTTGCCGACGTTTCAGCAAAGGCGCGTAGCATACGGAATTTGCGCGTACAGCCTGAAAGGATTTTTGTGACTATGCCTTAAAAGGCGGAATCGGAGGATTATTATGATAATTGTATGTGGAAATGCGGATAAGGAAAAGTTAAGAACTTTGACTGAAAAATTTGAATCTCAGGGCTTCAGAATTCATTTAAGCAAGGGCGCGGAAACTACTATTATAGGGCTTATCGGAGATACCTCAAGGATAAACGTTGAGGACGTTGAGGCTCTGGATATTGTTGAAAAGGTACAAAGAGTATCGGAGCCATACAAGCTTGTAAACAGAAAGTTTCATTCGGAGGATACTGTAATAGACGTCGGCGGCGTTAAAATAGGAGGCGGGCATTTTGCCGTTATGGCAGGGCCCTGTTCGATTGAAAGCGAGGAGCAGATAGTAGGCTGTGCAAAAGCGGTAAAGGCGTCCGGAGCGGCTTTTCTGAGGGGAGGAGCCTTTAAGCCGCGTACATCGCCTTATGCGTTCAGAGGATTAAAGGAAAAGGGGTTGGAGCTTCTTCTTACTGCAAAAAGAGAAACCGGACTGCCTGTTGTAACCGAGCTTATGAGTCTTGAGCATATTGATCTTTTCAACGATGTAGATATAATTCAGGTAGGGGCAAGGAATATGCAAAATTTCGAAATGCTTGCTGAATTGGGAAAATGCAGAAAGCCAATTCTTCTTAAGAGAGGACTTGCCAATACTATTGAGGAATGGCTCATGAGCGCCGAATACATTATGTCAGGCGGTAATGAAAGCGTCATACTTTGCGAAAGAGGTATCAGGACATTTGAAACGGCTACAAGAAATACTTTTGACGTTTCAGCTATTCCGGTTCTTCACCAGCTTACTCATTTGCCGGTTATTGCTGATCCCAGTCATGCTTCCGGAAAGTCCTCTCTTATAAGACCGCTTGCCAAATCTGCCGCCGCAGCGGGTGCGGACGGATTAATGATAGAGGTTCATCCGAATCCTTCTCAGGCGTTATGCGACGGAGCGCAGTCGCTGACGCCGGAAGCTTTCAAAGAAGTTATGAACGACGTCAGTAAAATATGCGCGCTGGAAAATAAAATAATATAATAACGGTTTATTTAAGGAGATATAAATGAAAATTCTGGTAGCAGGTCTTGGTCTTATAGGAGGGTCTTACTGCAAGGCTATAAGCAGCTATACGTCACATGAGGTTTACGGATATGATCTGGATACTGGCGTTATCAAGGCTGCTGAGGAATGCGGATGTATAATTCAAGGAGTTACTCCCGATAGCTTCGGATTATTTGATATGATAATAGTAGGGCTTCATCCTGACGCTGCAAAGCAATTTATGAACGGATATTTAAGCTCGTTTAAAAAAGGCGCGATACTTGCCGACGTATGCGGAATAAAGGGCAGAATGACGGTAGAAACGACTGACATAGCCGCCCGGTACGGAGTTTGTTATGTAGGAACTCATCCTATGGCGGGAAAGGAGCGCTTTGGATTTGAATTTTCAGACGGTTCGCTGTTTATCGGCGCTAATTTTATAATAACTCCGCTGGAGAAAACAGATAAACACGCTGTTTTGACTGTGGAAAAGCTGGCAAAGGAAATAGGCTTCGGAAGAATTGTTGAAACTACTCCTTTTATACATGACAGCGTTATAGCCTACACTTCGCAGCTTGCGCATGTAGTTTCAAGCGCCTATGTAAAAAGTCCGACCATGCAGAAGGAATTCGGGTTCAGTGCAGGAAGCTTTAAGGATATGACAAGAACGGCTACGCTCAACGAATCTATGTGGACATCGCTGTTTCTTGAAAATCGGGATTGCCTTATTTATGAAATAGATCAGTTAATCTGCCATTTATCCGAATACAGAAACGCTATTTTCAATAATGATTCAAAAGCGCTTGAAGCTCTTCTTAGGGAAGGAAGGCTCCTGAAGGAAGAGAATATAAGGCAGCGTACAAAGGAAAAAGAGTAAAAAGGCGTCCTTTAAGGACGCCTTTTTTTATATTTTTGCTCTTTCCACTGAAATAACGTCTTTTACTCTTCTTAATTTATCAAACAGCCCCTTTAGCTGCTCGATGTTTGCTATTGTAATAGTAGCTTCAAAAAGAGCGTTACCGTTTTTCAGATTACGAGACGACGAGTGAAGGATAGGAATCCTGGCTTCTGTGAGGATTGCTGTAATATCATAAACAAGTCCTACGCGGTCAAGCGCTATTACCTCTATGCTTGTTTGCAGGCTTGCCTGTTCGCTATCAGTCCATTGAACGTCCATCCATCTTGCAAGCTCTTCCTCGTCGTCTCTTTTTAGGGCGGCAATGTAATTGGTGCACCCGGTTGTATGAACCGATATTCCGTGTCCTCTGGTAATAAATCCGACGATTTCATCTCCCGGAAGCGGATTGCAGCACTGTGCAAATTTTACAGTACAATCGTCAATTTTATCAAGTATTATGCTGCTTTGTTTTCTGACTGGCTTTATTACGGATTTTTCAGGCTCTTCCTCTTTTTGGTAAAGTTTTTGGTATTTATCCCTGAGCCTCGGAAGGATTTTTGAAAGCGTTGTACCGCCGTAGCCTATGGAAGCGTAAAAATCCTCAATAGTATTACAGTTATGACGTTTAAGATCGTCCGCAAGGAATTCCTCAAGCTCTCCTTCAGGTATTCTTATTCTGAAATGCTTGAATTCTCTTTCAAGCTCAGCTTTGCCAGTCTGTATATTTTCATCACGCCGTTCTTTTTTAAACCATGATCGGATCTTTGATTTCGCCTCGTTGGTTTTGGCAATGGAAAGCCATGCTCTGTTAGGGCCCTTGTCCGGATCGCTGCTCGTTATTATTTCACATATCTCTCCGGTCTGAAGCTTGTAATCTAAGGGAACGATTTTTCCGTCAACTTTTGCCGCGACCGTCTTGTGACCGATCTGAGTATGAATTTTATAGGCGTAATCAATGACTGTGGAATCGATCGGCAGTGAGATGGAATCTCCCTTTGGCGTCATTACGACGATATCCTCCGGAGCAAGATCGGTTTTTATAATACGGACTATTTCTTCCACATCATCAGAAGTCTGCTGGGCCTCTATTACCTGCCTTATCCAGGCCAGCCTCTGTTCCATTTTTGTGTCGTTGCGGCTTATGCCCTGCTTGTATTTCCAGTGGGCTGCGATACCGTATTCGGCGGTTGCATGCATTTCCCACGTTCTTATCTGTATTTCAAAGGGAATACCCTCTTTGCCCAGTACCGTAGTATGCAGCGATTGGTACATATTTGCTTTCGGAGTCGATATATAATCCTTGAATCGGTTTGGGATAGGCCTGTACATATCGTGGACGAGTCCTAAAACATTATAGCATTCGCCGACGGTCGATACAATTATTCTGACAGCATATTTATCGTATATTTCCTCTATGGATTTATGATGTACGAACATTTTCTTATATATGCTGTAAATACTTTTAACGCGTCCGTCGATCTGAGGAGGTTTGATAAATTTCTGATCTTTGAAGCGGGAGGCAATCGTTTCCTTTATGCTGTTTATAAATGCTTCGCGCTCGCTTTTCTTTATTTCGAGAATATGCTCTATTTCGGAATATGCAAAAGGATCGAGATAATGGAAGGAAAGATCTTCAAGCTCTTCTTTGATTCCTCTCATTCCAAGGCGGTGTGCGATAGGCGCATAAATGTTCATTGTTTCATGCGCTGTGTTACGCTGTTTTACTCCCGGGCGGAATTCAAGCGTTCTCATATTATGAAGCCTGTCGGCAAGCTTTATTATAATTACTCGTATATCCTGCGACATTGCAAGCATCATTTTTCTGACGTTTTCCGCCTGCTGCTCCTCTTTGTTGAACATGGGAACCTGATTCAGCTTGGTTACGCCGTCTACAAGCATTGCGACATCCTGCCCAAAGCGTTTTTTTACTTCCTCAAGCGTTGTATGAGTATCTTCAACGACATCATGGAGCATTGCGGCGCATATTGTGTCGGTGTCCATTCCCAGCTCGAGAAGGATATATGAAACGGCGAGCGGATGTATGATGTAAGGCTGACCTGAGGAACGCTTTTGTCCCTCATGAGCCTTTGAAGCAAACTCATAAGCGGTTATTATTTTACTTAAATCATATTGCTTGTCGTCGGTAAGTATTTTTTGGATAAGCATATCAATAGTATATTCGTCGTTCATACCGTTACCTCCTTATTGCATTTTTCCTTAAGATCCTTTAAAATTAATGAATTTTCCAGATCAGCCTTTGGCGCGCCCTTCACCGCTCTTATTTCCTGTGAAAACGGATCGAGACGGACTAATCCCAGCTCTCTGAAAATATCAATGCATATCATCATTTTGCAGTAATTCAGATCCGGAATAAAGGACATATAAAGCGTATCGGTACAGAATTTTCCCGATACGATTTTTTTATATACGGGAATCAGCTCATTTCTGTCGGGACATATTTTTTCATAATAGGAAATCGGCAGCTTTTCATGCCGGCGGTATTTTTCATATGCGTCCTTTGCGGCAAAATATTTTCTTTGCTCAAGACCGCTTTTCCTGTAATCCTTTAAAATTATACTGACGGATTCCTTGCCTGCAAATGTTTGTGCCTCCATTGTAAACATTATGTCTATACGGTCGCCGGCTTTGATAAAAAGCTCGTTGGGAGATTGACGGAAAAGGAGGGCGTCAAATCTTTTTCCCGCGCAGACAAGGCGCAGCTTGGTATGTAATCCCTTGGACAACGGCACGATTTCTTGAACTGAGGTTCCTCCCATGGCGAATACAGGCTGTCTGCTGCCTTCTCCGAAAGGCTCAAGAATCTTTAGCCCTTTTACGTTATCAATCGTTATTTCGGACGGTAATATAAGTTTATCGGCAGTAATATCCGGAAGCGGCATAAAATCAAATATATCTCCGGCGTATTTTTGAAGTCTTTCTGTAAATTCCGGAATCTTTGAGGTTTCTATCGAAAAGCCTCCTGCTCCGGGATGTCCGCCGTACTTTATCAGCAGATCTTCGCAGTATTGAAGCGCTCCGAAAATCGAGAAGCCTCCGAAGGATCGGGCGGAGCCTCTTGAAATTTCTCCCTCCCGCGTAATTATAAAACAGGGCTTATCGAAACGTTCAAGAATCCTTGAAGCTACTATTCCTATGATTCCGTGATGCCAGCCTTCTCCGCTTAGTACCAGAACTCTTTCAATGAGCAGATCAGGATTATGATTTACCGAATCACTGATATTTTGTATAATGGAATTTTCTTCCTTTTTTCTTTGGGTATTCAATTCCTCAAGCTCGTCTGCAAAGAGAGCCGCCTCGTTTTCGTCGTCGGTAAGGAGAAGCCTTGCGGCAGTCAGAGGAGATCCAAAGCGTCCTGAGGCGTTGATCCTAGGAACCAATCCGAAAGCAGCGGCCGTTGCAGTTATAGGAAATTTTATTCCGCTTTTGGAGATCAATGCGTTTATACCTGTTCGTTCTGAATTTTCAAGAAGCTTCAAACCGTATTTTACAATAAGTCTATTTTCTCCTGTAAGGGAAACTACGTCTGCTATTGTTGCAAGAGCCGCAAGCTCTCCGTATTCGTTAAGCGCTGTATCATATCCGCCGCCTTCTGCCGCTGCTATCAGTTTCAGGACGACTCCGGCTCCGCATAGGTATTTGAAGGGAGAGGCGCAGTCCTTTCTGTGAGGATTGACTATCGCTTCTGCTTTCGGCAGCGTTTCTCCCGGCTGATGATGATCTGTGATTATAAGCTTCATGCCGAGTTCGTAAATAAGCTCCGCTTCATTATGGGCGGATATTCCGTTGTCCACAGTTATAATAAGCTCCGCTCCCTGCTCATGCATTTTTCGTACAGCGCTTTCATTTAATCCGTAGCCGTCGTTTCTTTCAGGGATCATGTAAAAGACGTTAGCTCCCATACACTCCAAATATGAAAAAAGCATTGCTGTAGAAGCTATGCCGTCGCAGTCGTAGTCTCCGAAAACGCATATACAGGTGAAATTTTCCACTGCGGTATTGATAAGCTGAGCCGCCTCGCGCATATCCTTTAAAAGGAAAGGATCCGAAAGGCTGTCGGCGTTAAAATGCTCCGCGGCTTCGGCAGGCGAGCTGATACCTCTGGCCGCAAGCACGTCTGCGCACAACGGAGTTACAGAGCATTCCGCTTCAAGCTTCTTGGATATTTGTTTATCGGGTTTTTTAACCACCCATTTTTTCATCGGACACCATTCCCGTCAATTTGATATTTTAAATATATTATAACATTGTTGCAGAGAAATTACAAGGATAAATACCGAGTATGTATCCGGTTATGGTTCATATTATTGATTATTGTAAAATGTATGATTTTATGCTATAATAAATTACTGATTATTGCTTTGGGAGGCAAAGAGGATGGAAGTTAAAGGTCTTAGACTTGAATTTGAAGCGTCGCCGCGCGCTGTTGACGAGCTTAAAGCGATTTTTTCAGATATGAAATGCTCCAAGTACGAGCTGCCTCTTTTGCTTATTCCGGAAAGCCGTGAATTTATATCAGATATTTCTATCGTAGACGAATTGGTGTGGATCAATATTATTTGCCGGGATATTTCTGTTTTGCTGAAGGGAAAGCTTGACGGAAAAACCTTTTCCTGCCGTAGCGTTTCTAGAGGATCGGTAACAAACGGTAAGCGAATAGCCGTAAGCTTTGTGCATAAAGCCGGAGGAAAATTATTTCATATTAGTCCGGAATTGAAAAAAAGACTGGATATGTGGTATGAATATATAGATATACTTATGAAAAAGGCACGGGAAAATATATACTTTTTCCGGTTTGAAGAAGTAACCGGCGAATGCGGCGGATTGTTTTTTATCCATGTAAGCGGATATGATGAAATCGGCGAAATAAAGAATCTGAGTATCGGAGCTGTGGATAACAGCAATGAACCGTCCTATTCCTTCGGTAAGGTAGAAAGATTTGAAAAAGGAACGCTTTACGTCAGGACCGATAGACTTCCCGGCAGTCTTGTAAGCGGACAAACCAAATTGGCCGTTTTTGACGCCGCCGCTTTGATTACCTGCAAAAGAATGAAAACGGGACTTGATAAATTGTGCAGGGGGGAGGCGGTAAACAAGCGGCTTACTGAATTTCTTTTTGATCCGTCAAGGGCCAATATGGAAAGAGGAGACAATATTTCCCTTCAGCCGGAAGATCTGCTTATGAAAAATATGAATATCGAACAGCTTTCAGCAGTGGAGGGAGCGCTCAACGCGGAGGATCTTTATCTTATACAAGGCCCTCCCGGAACAGGAAAGACTACGGTAATTGCGGAAATATGCTATCAGAATGCTGTAAGAGGACTTAAAACGCTTGTTGTATCGCAATCCAATCTTGCGGTTGACAACGCTATATCAAGAGTAATGAATCACAATGACGTAAGAGTGCTCCGTAAGGGAGATTCTTCAAGGGTTGAAGACGAGGGACTTCCCTTTGTTGAGGATAACGTTGTCCGCACATGGATAGGATGCGTTTCTGAATCGGCAGGTAAAATGGCTCTTGATTTAAATAACCGGCTTAATAAGCTTAAAAAGGAAAAAAGCAGACTTCCGGACGTTTTGAACGCCGCTGAGGAAGCTGCGGCAAATTACAGGATTAGGAACGACCTTGAAACGCAGGCTTTTTTTTATAAAAACGTACTTGAGGAGGCAGATTCAAAAAGAGATGTCTTTCTTGAGCTTGTAGGGGCCGCCTATGAAAAGGAGGATATAGAGGACGCTTTCGCAGCCAGAAAATTTTATCCTTCCGATTTCAGAGTTCCGAATAATATTTATAATGAAATATCGCTGAAATTTGCAGATATTGAATCCGATGTAAAAAAAATCCGCGAGCTGGAAGACGAGCTTGAATTTTTCAGCGAGTATACCTCGAAATTTACGCGTCAGTTCGCATTTATTAAAAAGCATACGTCCAAAAGAAGAATGGAGAATACGGCGTACGAGGGAGTTTTTTATTATGCTGACAGGGATATTACCATCAATCTTTACAGGGAAGGAGAAAGAATAATTAAATCCATTCCCTTTGGAATGAAATCGCTGTTTTTCCGCCCTAAATGGGGGAAAGTAGCGGCAATTTATTATAGACGCGCTGAAAATCTTATGATGAGTATTCAGCTTAAAACCATAAAGCTGGCTGACAGAATATATTCTATAAAAAATAACGAAGAATACCGTTTTAATACAGACGCTTTCCGTTTGAGCCTTGACGCATTATGCGAGGACTTTGATTCTCAGTATTTTTCTGTGAAGATTAAGTATAACGACGTTTTGAAGGAACTGCGCGGCGCTATCAGGGAACATGAATATTCCGTTAATTTATTCAGCGAACAGATTTCGGATAAATTCTATGCTAATGCGCTTGACGGTGTATGCGCTGAAAATCCTCCGTTAGATGAAATAGAAAATTCCGTTAATCTTTATTACGCCAATTTAGCGTCCCGCTATATTAAATGGCAAAAGCTTTTATCAGAATGGAGGAACAGAATAAACGGCGAAGGCGTCAGCTACAGCGCGTTGAAACAGCTTTATATAGATAACGCAAACGTTATAGGCATAACCTGTATACAAAGCGGCACGGCGGATTTTGAAAACAATTATCCGTCGTTTGACGTTGTAATAATAGACGAATCCAGCAAAAGCACGCCTCCGGACATTATACTTCCTATGCTTAAGGGAAAGAAAATAGTTCTTGTAGGGGATCATAAGCAGCTTCCTCCGTATATTGACAGTAAGGCCTATGACGAAACGGGCGCTGAAGATTCGGACGACAGAATTCATAGCCTGATGAAAATTAGCCTTTTTGAAGAACTTTATGAATCGGCGCCTGACGGTATGAAGACTATGCTTTTCCGGCAGTACCGTATGCACAGGGATATAGCCGGACTTATAAACCGCTTTTATATCAACACAGACGCAGGAAGGCTTGAGTCTCCGTCTGTGGAACCTAAGGATCACGGCTGCCGATGCAACGATATCGGGACCGATAATCATGTTATATGGTATGTAACTGAAAACAGGGAACATTATTTTGAAGCAAGGCGGAATAAAAGCTATTACAATATATATGAAGCCGAATATATAAAAAGAATATTATTTATGATTAATCAAAATCTTCTGCAAAGCGGCAGCAGACGCAGCGTAGGGGTTATAACATTTTATGACGCGCAGGTAAAGCTGCTTGAGGATAAGCTCATAGGAAGCGGTTTTTTCGGCGGATTGTCCAATATAGATCTGCGTATTGGTTCGGTGGACCGTTTTCAGGGAATGGAGGAGGATATTGTAATTATCAGCTTTGTCAGAAATAATAATTTACATAATATAGGCTTTGCGAAAGATTGCCGAAGAATAAACGTAGCGCTTTCAAGAGCCAAACAGCTTCTTGTTATTGTCGGCTGTCCTGAAAACTTTACGGGCTCGAAAGACGAGGAGGCAAGGGAAATGTTTACGGATATTTATTCGCATGTAAAGAAGCTGAATGGAATAAGAAATCCCGCAAATCTTCCTGAAGCGTCTGTTACGGCGAAGTATGATAAAGAATACAGAGAAACAGCAGATTTTCAGGCGTCGGTATTCGGCGATGAACCGGCAGAAGAATCTGCGGACGGGATCAATATACTGGATTATTTTATTTTAAAAGCCGCTTACGAATTTAAGGGAAACCGCCTTACTGTAGGAAATATTTCAAACGTATTGTGCATTGCCCAGATATTTGTCAAAAGCAGAATTTCATTTCTTGTAGCTCAGGGATATATATCCTGTGTCCGCGGAGTAGTAAATATTCTTGACGAGGGCGAAAAAGCAGTTCAAAGTTTAAATAATAGTTTTAGTTGAAATATGTAATAATATAAAGTAAAAAAAGGAAAAATAAATTTTTAGTTGATTTTTAAACGGATTTAATGTATAATAAAAGAAATATAAAAAGTGTAAATTAATTTAATATTTTAACGGAGGTTTGGTAATATGTATCTGGATTCACTGGCTTTCAAAGCGATGGAAAGCGGCTTGAAGCAGCTTAATATCAAACAGCAGATTCATACACAGAATATAGCAAATATTGACACGCCTGATTACAAATATAAATATGTTACTTTTGAAAATACTCTTGATGAAAAGATTGACGGCGGAAGAAAATATAATTTCAGGGCGAAGGTTTCGGAGGTTGAGGATACGGAAGTACTTGTAGACGGAAACAATGTCGACGTTGATAAGGAGAATCTGGAACTCTACAGCACATATCTTCAGTCGTCCGCCATTATAAGAAAAATGAATTCGTCTATCGCGGATCTTCGGTATGTTCTGACAAACACCAATTTCAGATAAAATTAAATGCAAAAGCATGAAAGGAAAATTTTTATGGCTTTTTTAAATTCTATTAATATTGTAGGCTCCGCGCTTACCGCCGAACGTTTCAAAACAAATATTATTTTACAGAATATAGCAAATCAGACTACTACCAGAACTGAAAGCGGCGAGCCTTACAGAAGAAAGCAGGTAGTATTCCAGACAAGAACGCAATCCTTCGACGAAACACTTAATAACGTTATGGGCGGAGGGGTAAGGGTTGCGGAGGTAGTTGAAAGTCAGGAGGACTTTAATCCTGTCTATGACCCTGACAATCCGGACGCGGACGAGGAAGGATATGTTTATTACCCGAATGTGAATAATACGGAGGAGCAGGTCGATCTGATGGAAGCTTCAAGGGTTTACGAGGCTAATGTCAGCGCGCTTTCAGTCGTTAAAGCTATGGCTTCTAAAGCGCTTGAAATCGGCAGAAATGTATAATATAAAAAATTATTAAAATATGCCGGATTTTACGGCGGAACGGAGAATAGCTTATGTTTATAGTGCCGTTTACCTCAATGCCTTCTATTGAGGCTTTGAATACTATTGATAAAATTGACCGGACAGAAGAAAACGACGGTTCCGGTTCTTTCGGAGATATACTTAAGCAGAAAATTCAGAGCGTCAAGGATCTTGAGATGCAGTCGCTTCAGAGCGCTTATGATATATCGACAGGAGCGTCGAGCGATATTGAGTCTGCAATGATCGACGCTACAAAGGCTTCTACCGCGATTGAAACTACTGTTCAGCTTACAACAAGAGCGGTGAACGCGTATAAGGAAATCATGTCTATGCAGGTTTGATTTTAAAAAATAATACGGGAAGTTTGGTTTGTAAATGAAGGAAAAATTCAATTCAGTAAAGGAAAAGCTTAAAACTGTTTGGGGAGGACTTGCAAAGGCTGCAAAGATACTTATTATTTCAGCGCTGATCGTTATTATTGTCGGTTCGGTAGGGCTTACGGTTTTTCTGAATAAGAAATCGTCTTCCGATTGGATAGTCTTGTTTCCTGATATGTCTCAGGAGGAATCCACCGAGGTTTACTTGGAGCTTCAGAACAGAGGCGTTGATACGAAAATAAATTCAGACGGCGAAATTGAAGTCAAGCGCGGAGAATGGGATAGTCTTGTATTTGAAATGGCGGAGCTGGGATATCCTCAGTCGGCGCCGTCGTATGGTACTTTTTTTGACAATCTTGGCATGACTATGACGGAATTTGAAAAAAAACAGACGCTTAGATTTGAGCTTCAGGATAGATTGCAGACAACACTTAAAAGGATAGACGGCGTTGTCGGAGCTATTGTAACTATAAATGTTCCGGAAAAGGACGGTTATGCATGGACTGAATCTAGTGACAAGGCTTCCGCCAGCGTTACCCTGACGTTATCAAACAGCGCGGGATTTACTCCTGCAAACGTATCGGCAGTTAAAAAGCTCGTTGCTTACAGCGCGCAGAAAATGGAGCCTGAGGACGTAACGGTAATTGACAGTACAAGCGGCAGAGAGCTTCAGTCTCAGGAAGAGGCAGACGCTGTCGCGAGTAATACGGTCGATATGGAAACCAAAATGGAATATACAAATACGTTTAAGAGCATGTACGAGGCGAATGCAAAGGAAATACTCCAGAATATTTATCCTGAGGGCGTCGACGCCGTAGCGGCCGTTGAGCTTGACTATGATAAGATCGTAGAGGAACGACGCGAACTGCTGACTGATGAAAATGGCGAAAGTGTAAAGAGCAAGGAGCATGTTTCATACGATACTGAAAACACGCCTGTGGACGAGGGAGGAGTAACCGGAGAGGAAAATAATTCCGATATTCCGAATTATCAAAACAATGCTGAGGACGAACTCAACAGCGATAATACCCCGCATTACGACAGAGAAACGGAATGGATAGATCCGGGCTATGTGCTTACCCAGACTGAAAAAGAGCAGGGCGTTGTAAAGTCCGCTACAATTTCTGTTGTAGTAACAACTGAAAACGCTTATCTTTCAAGAGACGAGAGAAACGCGGTAATACAGCTTGTTAAAAATGCAACAAATATAAACGAGGAAAATATTTCAGTTTACAGCCGCGAAAGCGGTAAGCTGCCGGTTGCAGCGGGAGATGAAAGTATTACCTCAAAGCTGGGGCTGGATACTAAAAAGCTTATTATTCTGCTTGGCCTTTGCGGATTCGTATTTTTGGCGGTGGCTCTTATAGTTATATTTATGATTATAAGAAGTATGAAGAAAAAAATGAAAAGGCAGCAGGAGGAGAATGACGCTACTATTCAGGGGCTACAGAACACCATTGATGAAAATAACAGAAAAACCCTTGAGGAAGCAGCCGAGGAGCATAATAAAGCGGAAAAAGCGGCTGAGATAGAAGTTAAGGAATTTGCAAAGAATAATCCGGAAATAGCTGCGGCTCTTATTCGTTCTATGTTAAAGGAGCGTGGTGAATAATGGCGAACGCTACGTCAAAGCAGCAGCCGAAAATAACTCCGGCAACAAAGGTTGCAGCAATTATTATTGCTTTGGGCGCCGATAGCGCTTCGGAAGTATACAAATATCTGAGGGATGAGGAAATTGAAGAGATAACAAGTGAAATATCCCGTATAGATCTTCTTTCCTCTGATGACATGAAAGAAATCATCGACGATTTCTATGATATGTGCATAACCCAGAAGGTGGTAACGGAGGGCGGAGAAACTTACGCCAAGGAGGTTCTTGAAAAGGCATTCGGAGCACAGCGATCAGCATATCTTATGGAACAGATAGTGAAATCCGGAAAAGTAAGAGCGTTCGAGGTTGTCAGAAAGGTTGATTATAAGAATCTGTTAATGCTTTTGCAGAATGAGCATCCTCAGACTATTGCTATCGTTTTGTCCTATGCAAGGGCCGATCAGGCTTCATCTATTATATCGGAGCTTCTCCGCGAGATACAGCTTGATGTGATTAAAAGAATATCAAATCTTGACAGAGCTTCGCCTGAAATAATTGGTATAGTTGAATCTGTCCTTGATAAAAAATTATCCGCCGTAACCTCCGTTGACGTTATGGAAATGGGCGGTATCAACTATATTGCTGAGATTATGAACCGTGTTGACAGAAAAACTGAAAAGTACATATTCGAGGAATTATCCGACGAAGATCCTGTTCTGGCTGAGGATATTAAAAAGCTTATGTTTGTATTTGAGGATATTATTTATCTTGACAATATGGAAATACAGACCTTTATCAGAGAAGTTGATACAAAGGATCTCACAGTCGCCCTGAAGGCGGCCTCAGAAGAAGTGACAAACGTTATATTCAACAATATGTCGCAAAGACAGCGTGAAACTATTCAAACAGATATGCAGTATCTGCATAATGTTCGTATGCGCGACGTTGAGGAAGCTCAGCAGAAAATTGTTTCTGTTATCAGACGGCTTGAGGAATCCGGCGATATTGTTATTTCCAAGGGCGGAGAGGATGAGATAATTGCGTAAAGTCTTTAAGCCCGAAAATGTTGTGAAAAAAGAAAAAACCGTAAAAATTCCCGATGTGGAATTTATTAACGATACGACTGCTCAAGCAGATGATTCTGAGGGGAAAACAGTACTGACAGAAGAGGTTTACAATAAAATTCTGGAAAAGGTGCTAAATGATAATTCCGGAGAGATAGGCAGACGCAGACTTAAAGCCGCTCATGAGCGAGATGTTATTATACATAATGCAAGGCTGGAAGCACAGAAGATTTTAAGCGAAGCAGAAGAGGAAAAGAGCCGTATTTTAGAAGAGGCCAGAGCGGAATCTGAACAGCTTAAAACGAACGCCTATGGAGAGGGACTTAGAAAGGGAATATCCGAAAAATCAGAGCTTATTGAAAATCTCTCACAATATCTGTCCCAAAGTATCGAGCAATTGAAGCGGGATGAATACGAATATTTCGAGGAGTATGCCGTACAGCTTAAATATATTGCGGTAGAAATAGCTGAAAAAATTATTTATCAGAAGATAAGCGATGACGATATGACTATGTATAAGCTTGTAAAGAATGCTGTCAGGTCAGTCAGAGACGTTCCATGGGTAAAGGCGGAGGTTTCGGAGCAGCTTTCCGGATATGCTGATTCTCTTGAAAAGGAACTGTGCGAGGGCGGTCAGAATGTGGAAATATCAATTAACGAGGACGCTCCGACCGACGAATGTATTATTAATACGTCGGAAGGTATTATTGTAGCGTCAGTTTCGGCTCAGCTTGAGAACCTAAAGGATTATATTTGCAGACAGGATAAAGGTGAGGAAAATGAAATTTGACCTTGACCATTCAAATCTATGTCGTGGAATACGAATGAACTCTTTTTATAAAACCTACGGCAAGATAGAACAGATTGTAGGAATGACTGTTGAGGCCTCAGGAATAAACTGTAATATTGGAGATGTCTGCAAAATTTCTGTAAAACCCGGTAAAAAGTATGTAACCGCCGAGGTTGTGGGCTTTAAGGACGGCAAAGTAATGCTGATGCCCTATTCTGATATGGACGGTATAGGATATGGCAGCTTTGTAGAAAATACCGGTGAGAAGCTTATGATTAACGTAAGCAACAGTCTTATAGGACGAACGGTTGACGCCCTTGGAGAGCCTCTTGACGGAAAGGAAGCTTTAAGCGGCGGAACGCTTTACAGTATAAACGGAATGCGTTCTAATCCGCTTGAAAGACCTCCTATCGCTAAACCGCTTGAATTCGGCGTTAAAGCTATCGACGGCATGCTTACCATAGGAAAGGGCCAGAGAATGGGTATTTTTGCCGGAAGCGGCGTTGGCAAAAGTACGCTTATGGGTATGATTGCACGCAATATAAAAGCTGATGTTAATGTGATTGCTCTTGTGGGAGAGCGCGGAAGAGAGGTTATGGAGTTTATCGACCGTGATCTTGGACCTGAGGGCGTAAAGCGTTCCGTTCTTGTTGTCGCGACGTCTGATCAGCCGGCTCTCATGAGATCAAAATGCGCCTTGACGGCGACGACTATAGCTGAATATTTTAAGGATCAGGGCAAGGATGTGCTTCTGATGATGGATTCCCTTACCAGATACTGTATGGCTGAGCGTGAAATCGGACTCAGCATCGGAGAGCCTCCGGTTGCAAGAGGATATACTCCGTCGATATACGCTTCGCTTCCTAAGCTTCTGGAGCGCTGCGGAAATTTTAAAACAGGTTCTATTACCGGAATATTTACGGTTCTTGTGGAGGGCGACGATTCAAATGAGCCGGTTTCGGACACTGTCAGAGGAATTATAGACGGACATATAATGCTGTCAAGAAAAATTGCAATGAAAAATCATTATCCTGCAATTGATATAACTGCAAGCATAAGCCGTCTTATGTCGGAGATAGTGTCGGGAGAGCATAAAGCGAACGCTTCTAAGATAAGAAAGATCATGTCGCTTTATCAGGAAAATGCCGATTTGATTTCTATAGGAGCTTATAAAACCGGAAGCAATCCGGAGCTTGACGACGCGATCGGACGTATGCCTGCAATCAATGAGTTTTTGCAGCAGCCGGTAGACGTTAAAGTAGAATTTTCTGACACCGTGGATATGATTAATGAAATTCTTATATGATAAATGCGGAGGCAGATTATGAAAAAATTTGTCTTTTCTATGCAGAAAATGCGCGATTATAAAAAGCAGATTTTGGAATCAGAAAAAAATGTTCTGCTTGGACTAAGACGCGAAAAGCTGGCTTATGAAGAAAAAATGAATATGCTTGAGCAGACTATGACGGATTTAAGAAATAGCTCTAATCACGACATAACCAGCGGAACTACCGCTGCAAAGCTTATGTTTTACAGCATGCAAATGGACGGTGTAAAGCGTGAGCAGACGCAGGTCAGATATCAGATAAATCTGACGGATATGAAAATAGAAAAACAGCGCAGAAACGTCGTGAGGCTTTCGCAGGAGGTCTCAGGTCTTGACAAGCTGGAGGATCAGCAGCTTGAGGAATATAAAAAGCTTCTTGCTAAGGAAAATGAAACCTCCGTTGAAGAATTTTTATCGTTTAAAATGTCTTCAGACGGCGCATGAAAGCCTAATCAGCGAAAGGAGGTGAGTTAAAATGGAAACAGCACAGATTGTTCAGAGTCTAAGACAGCAGGAAATTCAGCAAAACGGAATTTCTTCAGGTATAAGTCGAATGCTTGGATCCGGATTTTCATTTTCAGATATTATACTGACGATGCTTTCAAATACCGGTTCAGGCGGAGACTTGCAGAATGAAAAAGCTATACCTTCACAATACGGAGAAATTATAGACATATTGTCCGAAAATTTGATGTCGGGAGAGACGCAGTTTCCTGTTATACCACAGGAAAACGAAGATATAGATTTAAAAAATTCTGATTTTTTCGGAAATCTTATTTCTGTTGATCCGAGTCAGCTATCAGGTTTACTCGGTTTTGTCATGACGGGCAGCGATACGCTCCGAAACAGCGGACAATTAAGCGCGCTTTATGAGGAAATGCCCGTAAAGCCAAACGGATTAAATGCTGACGGAATCGCGGCGTCCGAGCTTATTAATGAATACATTGAAAGCGGTGAGCTTGAGATCATCGGATATAAGTCCGGCAGTGAGGGAGGAGCCGAAGCGTTTGCCGGCAAGGATTCAGCGTCAGATAGTCAGGATGAAAGCGGATTGCTGGATTTTTACAGAACCATGCAAAATGCAAAGGAAGCTGTTCCTGCCGTAAAGGATTCTGAAAAGACGAAATCGTCGGGGATAGGCGCGATGCAAAATGATGCGCAAGGTCTTGATATAAGATTTGACAGAATAACGTCAGATATCAGAATGAAAACTGAATTTGAAGCTCCTGAAAAGCAACTGCTAAAGGGCGTGGAGGAAAACCTTAAAAACGGAAAAAGCGAGTTTACCGTTAAGCTAAAACCTGAGGGGCTTGGGGAAATTATAGTAAGGCTTGTTCAAAATGACGGCGGAAAAATGCTGATGAGCATGACGGCGTCAAGCGCAAAAACTGCCGAGCTTTTAAACAGCAATCTTTCTTCTTTGCAGAGCTCTCTTAATCAGCATAATGTGGAAATAGTGAATCCTTCAGATATGATTAAGAATGCAGTAGCGCCCGCAGCTCCGTCATTTGAACAGTATTATGGTCAAAACAGCGGTAATCAACCGCAGAACGAACAATTCTATAATCAAAATAAAGGGTACATAATTTACGGCAGGACTGACAGCGCTGACGTATTTGAGGAAAAGGCTTCTGCGCCCGTCGGACGTGAGGGTCTTGATATTATTATATAGAAAGGAATGATCATATGCCGGTAAACGGAGTAGATTCAGACAGAAACTATTCTTCTATAATAAACGGCGGCGGTACTTCCGGTAAGGTATATAACGCCGTATTCAGCGACGATGATAGTAGTGATTTATCAGTAAATGACTTTTTTAACATGATGATAACTCAGCTTACGAATCAGGATTTTATGAATCCGGTTGACGATACGCAATACCTCGCACAGATGGCTCAGTTTGCCACTATGCAGGAAATGATGGATCTGTGTAAGTATTCAAAGCAGAATTATGTAATGTCTATACTCGGTAAAGAAGTAACCGTCAGCAAGAATAAGATAGGAGGAGCTTCCGAGGCAATTACAGGAATTGCGGAAAAAATTCTTATTGAAAACGGGGAGTATAAGGTCTATGTCGATGGTAAGCCCTATGATTTCAGCAAAATAACCCAGATATCCGCTGAACCGTCCGGCAAGGAAGTCGACGGCTCAGAAGAGGTCGGATCCGAAGAAAAGGCGGACGGCTGATAGAATTATATCGTATCTAATGGAAAGGAGTCTGTTAGCTATGAATCAAATTGATTTAAAAAGAATATCTACGCCGATAACGACAGGTATTCCGCATAAATCCCCGCAGGATGTTGCCGATTCTGTTTCGGTAAGAAGCTTTAAGGCGATTTTACAGGATAAACTGGACAGCTCCAGCGGTGTGAATTTTTCCAGGCACGCGATGAACCGCGTTATGGAGCGAAATATTGATTTATCGGATGAAAACATTGAAAGACTTAACGAGGGCGTTAAGCTGGCGGGTGAAAAAGGACTTGACGATACCCTGATATTGCTGGATAATGCCGCGTTTATAGTAAGTGTGAAAAACAATACTGTAATTACTACGGTCAATAAGGAAGAAATGACCGGAAACGTATTTACAAACATAGACGGAACCGTAGTTATATAAAGCCGGACCTTTAAAGGAAGCTTTGTGCGCCCGACCGACTGAAGGCGCATGCTATGGTCCCGTATGTAAAGGGAGGATTTTTGAATCATGGTTAGATCGTTATATTCAGGCGTTGCCGGTATGGTTACGCATCAATCAAAGATGGACGTAATTGGTAACAATATTTCAAACGTAAGCACATACGGATATAAATCTTCAAGAGCAACGTTCAGGGACGTTTATTATCAGACCAGTTCCTCGGCTTCTGCCGCTACCGCTACAAGCGGAGGTACTAATCCGACGCAGATAGGTTACGGTGCAAAGCTTGGAAGCGTTGACGTAAATCATTCGCAGTCTGTAATGTCCACTACCGGATATACTCTTGACGTAGCTATTGCGGGTGAGGGGTATCTTCAGGTAATGGACGCCGACGGAAATATTTTTTATACGAAAGCCGGTATGCTTGATATTGACGCAGAAGGAAATGTTGTCGACGTGAACGGAAATTTTGTTCTCGGCGTTTCGGGGGATCCGACCGGTAAGCCGGCTTCCTCTAATAAGATCAAGATTTCGCTGCCTTATGAAAGCGCTGCGGCGGCTCAGACCTCTGATACGATCAACGGCAATATTTATACAATAAACGCTTCCAATGAAAACGAATACGGCAATGTAAATATAGTCTTTGCCTCAAGCTCAAATATGCCTTTGGGCCAAAAAGCTTCCGCAGTAATAACAAGCTCTTCAATCGTTGTAACGCTTAATTCCAACGAATCGTTCAGCAGTCTTGCAGAGCTTAATCTTGAAATGAATAATGCGATAACGGCGGCTAACGGCGGTCAGAAGCACCAGGCGGGAGATTTTACAATTAATATGAGCGATCCTTCAGCATTTTCCGGCTCGCTTACCGGCGCGGAAATCGTTAATCCTGATTTCGGAGTAAAATCGGGTACCATATCTCTTCCTGATAATATATCGCAGTATTTCAGTATAAAGTCCGTAGGAGACGAATTCAGCGGACAGGGCGCCGCCAGCGTAAGCTTTGTGCTTAACAACGACGACAGCTTTACTATCACAATGGGCGCTTATACTGCAACTATTACTGCTGAACAGATGTCTAAGGCAGGTACTGTCGTTATGAAGAATAACGGCTCCTCTACAGATTCATTTGTTCTGTCTTATCCTAATCTTGATACAGTAAAAACGTACGGCATTGATTCTATGACAGGCACTGCAAATCTTACTCCCAGCGAGCCTTCGGCAAATCTTGGACTCGGACAGGGAAACTTTATGCTTTCAGGAGGAACGGAGGGAGGAGAACAGACTGTTGCCGATCTTACCGGAATAGCTATTGACGACAAGGGCATTATTTCAGCTACTCATCCTACGTTCGGTCTTATGGAAATAGGAAGAATAGACCTTGCAACGTTTGCGAACCCTGCGGGATTAAGCCAGGTAGGAGATACTTATTTTGCCGAGTCTCAGAATTCGGGTCAGCCTATACTCGCCGTTGCCGGAACGGACGGAACCGGAGATATTCTCGGCGGAACGCTTGAAACTTCAAATGTAGATCTTGCTCATGAAATGGCGGATATGATAACGACTCAAAGAGGCTTTCAGGCGTGTTCAAGGCTTATAACAGTATCTGATACTATGCTTGAGGAACTGATTAATTTAAAGAGGTAATTTGATTTTACAATTCCGGACGATTATATCGTCCGGAATTGTAAATAAATATAAAGGAGAAAACGGATATTCCGTTAATGACTGATATGATTATTCTAACAAAACTCAACGGGCAGAAATTTGCCTTAAATAACCGCCTTATTGAAACAATTCAGGAGAATCCTGATACTACGATTAAGCTTTCCAACGGAAATGTATATATAGTAGAAGAGCCGATGGAAACTGTTTTAAATATGATAACAATGTATGAAAAGAAATAAGTAAAGCCTTTTCATATTTTATATATTAATGACTCCATATTAGAAAGGGACGTATAATTATGGATTTTTTATCATTTCTCGGGTTGATAGTTGGCTTTGGATGTATTATTATATCAATACTTATGGGAGAAACGCCTGACGGAGCATTTGAATTAGTACCGGCACAGCTTCAGGGTTTTTTTGATCTGCCTTCAATAATGATAGTTTTCGGCGGAACTATTGCCGCTCTTATGGTTTCGTTTCCTCTTAAAGCTTTTGCAAAAATTCCGAAGCACCTGAAAATTATTTTCTTTCCTAAAAAATACAATCCGCAGCAATATATAGAACAGATTGTTTATTTTGCTAAGGAGGCAAGAATTAACGGTCTGCTTGCGCTTGAGGATAAGCTTTCGGAAACAAAGGACAAGTTTCTTAAAAATTCTATTTTGCTTGTTGTAGATTCAATTGAGCCGGAAAAGGTGAGATCGCTTCTCAACAGAGAGCTTGAATATTTGGAAGAACGTCATGTGCAGGATACCGCGTTTTATTATAAGGGCTCGGAATATGCGCCTGCGTTTGGTATGATAGGCACGCTTATCGGACTTATTAACCTTTTGGCCAACCTTGAGGACACGGCTACCCTTACTAAAAATATGGCGGTAGCTCTTGTTACTACTTTCTATGGAGTTATACTGGCAAATCTTATTTTCAAGCCTATTGCAAATAAGCTTAAGGCAAGGCACGAAGAAGAGTATCTTTGCAAAATGATTATCAGCGAGGGCGTTCAGGCTATTCAGGACGGAGATAATCCCAACTTTATTCAGGAAAAGCTTACAAGACTTCTTCCGGCATATTCATTGAAGGGTGATCTTAAAAACTCTAAATAATACAAATTAACAGGGGGAAAACGGTATGGCAAAGAAGAATAATGACGAAAGCGGCGGAAACTGGATGGATACATACGGCGATATGGTTACTCTTCTGCTGACATTCTTTGTTATGCTTTACAGTATGTCGTCCGTACAGGAGGATAAATGGGCTATGCTTGTCCGCGCGTTCAATATACACGGCGACGAGGTTGTCGATCAAATTGTTTTCGGATATTCGTCTCAGTCCGACGGAACGGAGCCGTTTCAGAATACCGGAAATGCGGGTACGATGGGACCTCAGCAAAACAGTCTTGTCAATTCCGAATTGGACGAGCTTTTTATTAATATTCAGCAGTATGTTGAAGATCACAATATGCAGGAAAGTATAAGCGTGAAGCAGGGGGACGACAGCAAGCAGGGGACGGGTTCCGACTCCTCGGATTCAACTGAAAAGCCTTACAGCCAAGACGGCGACAAATCTAAGAACATATATATTCAGTTCAATAATAACGTATTGTTTATGCCTGACGAGGCTGTATTGCGGGACGACAGCTATGAAGTCATGGAATTTCTGGGCGAGTGCCTGCAAAAGGTTGAGCCTGATATAGCTTTGATTATAATTAAGGGACATACGGCTATAAGTCCTACATCTGTAGTCGATTCGCGCCTGCTTTCGTCAGACCGTGCCAGCACTATTTCAAATTACCTTGAAAATAAATATGAAATACCGTCTACAAAGCTCTATCCCATAGGCTTATCGGGAGATTATCCCATTGCTACCAACGAGAATGAAGAGGGAAGAAGCAAAAACAGGCGTGTTGAAATTGTTATTATAGGAAAAAACAGCGATCTTGCTAAAAGCGGTGAATTACTTAGAATTCTCGGCGCCTCGTTTGATACCGGCGTAGCCGATATCGAGAATATTTCAGGCGATTAATTTTATCAGTCAGGGAGTAAGCTAATGAGCAGAAATACCAGTAAACAAAAATCCGGAAATTTAGATGCGGCTCAATATTATAATTTTCCTTTAAGCTCAGACGGCGGCGAGGATAAAAGAATAAAGGATTATGATTTTAAAAAGCCTAAAAAATTCACAAAGGAGCATTTAAGAGGTCTTAATACTGTAAATGAAAATATTATAAGGATATTTGCGTCTAATATATCAAGTATGCTAAGAGCATTTTGTGAAATTGATATGCTTAAAATGGAAGAATGCCGTTATATGGAATATCTCAATATGCTTCCGGATAAGACTTTTATCGGACTTATCAATATGAGCGTAGACGATCAGAATCTTAACGACTGTACAGCTATAATACATTTTCCGTCCTCTGTTAACTTTTTTCTTATCGATATTCTCTTAGGAGGCGACGGACACGGATATAAGCTGAACAGGGGGTATACTGAAATAGAAATCGCAATTCTCGAAAACTTCTACGGAAAGCTAACGCAGTACTTTGCAGAATCATGGAAAAGTCTGGTCAACGTAAAATGCGAGCTTTCAGGAAATGAAACAAACCCAAGACTCGCACAGTTTATTTCGCTGGACGATTCGGTAATAGTTTTGTCATTTCAAATAAAAATTCGCGATATAGTAGATAAATTCAGCTTTTGTATTCCGTCTATAAATCTTGATGAGATTTTAAGAACTACTCTTTCAAAATTCTCCAAAAATACTGTTAAGCAGGAAGATGAGAAGGAAAACTTAAGACGTGAGGCAATTGGAAATTCACTGAGAGACTCAACTATGGAGCTTACGGCGGTTCTTGATAATATTATGCTGGATATGCATGATATTATCAGTCTGGAGGTTTCCGATGTTATTCCGCTTAAACGAAAAATAGATGAAAATATTATTCTGACAGTTGAGGGCGAGCCTAAGTTTACCGCTAAGCTGGGCGACAGGAAAATAAAGAAATCGGTTAAAATCTGCGATATTGCTAAAGATGCGGATATAAATGAATTTAATAATATATGAGCTTTGAAGGGAGTTAATAAATGAAAAACAATGCTAAAATTGAGGATTCTATACTTGAAGGATTTGAAGAACTGCTGACGATAGGACTTAATTCCTCTTCTGAAATTTTATCTAAGCTTTTGAATAACGATGTTGAATTGAAAGCTGAGGAAATCGTATCTGAAAAAATAGACGGACTTGAATCCTTTGGCGTTGAAGCGGGAGTAGTAGTAGCTCTTAATTTATCAGGAGCGTTAAACGGAAAGACGGCGATTGTTATTCAGAATAACTATGCTAAAGGTATTCTGAATATTCTTATGAATTCTGACGACGATAATGAGGATTCCGACGACGATATAGACGAAATTTCCATGGGAACCTTTAAGGAACTGGTGGGGCAGATGGCTTCTGCTTTTTCCGGGTCTCTTACCAGTTTTTTCGGGGCGGAGGTTAAAATAGAGGCGGAAAATATTTATGATCTTTCCGAGGAATGCGACGAAATAGCTGAGATATTTGGATGCGGCTCCGACGTTAAGGTTTATAGCATAATAAGTAAGTTTTCCGTAGGGGACGAATTAAGCGGCAGTTTTAATATAGAAGTAGATTATGACACCTTTAATTTTACTTCCGGAAAGCTTAATATGATACCGGAAAACGAGGATGAAAGTATGTTTCTCAATGCTATTGCCGGAGGAAACAATCCAATGGATCTGAAGGCGGTCGCGGAAGCGAGAAAGGCGGGAAAGCCGGTTTCTGTGGTAAAGGATTCCATCAGTGTACAGTCCGCGCAATTCCCGAATTTTTCAAATCAAGGCAGCATAGGCGGTATATCGCTTCTTCAGGGAAATATGGATTTGCTTATGGACGTTCCTCTTAGCGTAACAGTTGAGATTGGTAAAACACGCAGGAAAATGCGCGACATTATGGAGTTTACGCAGGGCACGGTTATTGACCTGGAAAAGCAGGCCGGAGCTCCGGTGGATATTGTTGTGAACGGTCAGCTAATCGCCAGGGGAGACGTTGTGGTTATCGACGATAATTTCGGCGTCAGAATAACTGAAATTGTAGGAAACAATGGGTTTGTGTCAAAGGAATAAAATAGTTTTTTAAGACTTGGAGAATTTTTGTGGAAGGTAAATCAATAATAGGCCAGATCGGCGTTGTATTTGGCACGCTGCTTGCGATTGCTGTAATTCTTTATTTGGCCTATGCTGCTACGAAGCTTTTGGGAAAACGCTTTTCCGTTAGGGGAGGCGGCAGTAAAAAAATCAAAATATTAGACAGCGTTTCTGTCGGACAGGGCAAAACTATCTTAATCGTTCAGACCGGAGGCAAAACCTTTCTTATAGGCTCGGGGCAGGATATAAATCTTATAAGCGAGCTTGACAGCAACGAGTTCTTATGCGACGGCGATGTCTTGCAGCCTCAAACCATGGATTTTAAAACGGCGTTTAAAAAGGTGCTGGAAAATAATTTCGGCAGAAAAAACAGTAACAAAGAGGAGAATGAGAATGGCGGCAGTGATAAGAAATAAAGCTGCAAAGAAAAAGCTTTTAAAATATATTATCTGCTTTATTATCTGCCTTGCGGTTGTTATAGTTTCCTTTAGTTTCCTTGCCGCTTCTGTATCGGCGGAGTCTTCAATTACGCTTGATATTAGTTCCGGTGAAGCGGACGAAAATTCAAGTGTACTTGATATACTTTTTTTGCTGGCGTTTCTGGCGCTGATACCGTCGTTTTTATTAATGATGACATCCTTTGTCAGGATTATTATCGCTCTTTCATTTTTAAGAAACGCTATTGGTACACAGACTTCACCTCCTAATCAGGTGCTAATAGGACTGGCTTTGTTTCTTTCATTATTTATAATGTTTCCTGTTTTAAAGGAAATAAAGCAAGATGCTTACGATCCGTATAAATCGGGAGAAATTACTATGGAGGAGGCAATAGCCGAGGGCTCCAGACCGCTTAAAACATTTATGCTCAAGCAGGTTTACGAGGCGGATCTTGATATGTTTATGAGCCTTGCCGACAGCCGCGGAATTATTGATTCGTCGGAATATACCAGTCAGGAGGATCTTCAGAATCTTAGTCTGGCTGTCGTTGTGCCGTCGTTTATAACCAGCGAGCTTAAAAGAGCGTTTCTTATCGGATTTCTGCTTTACATACCGTTCCTTCTCATAGACCTTATAGTGTCAAGCACTCTTATGTCAATGGGTATGGTTATGCTGCCGCCGACAACGATTTCCCTTCCGTTTAAGCTTATGCTTTTTATTGTAGTAGACGGCTGGAATCTGCTGTTTGAATCGTTGATAATAAGCTTCAGATAGGAGTGTGTGTAAATGGATCAGGGAGAAGTTCTTCAAATATTCCGTTCGGCAATGTATGTCGGACTTGAAATCGCCGCCCCGCTGCTGATAGTGAGTATAGTAATAGGGCTTATTATTGCAATATTTCAGGCGGCTACGCAGATTCATGAGCAGACGCTTACGTTTGTGCCGAAAATTCTGGTGCTTGCCGTGATGCTTCTCGTTCTTGGTTCATGGATGATGACTACATTTTCGGAATTTTTTAATCAGATCTTTGATATGATTGCCGGAATCTGAGGTAAAGGGTTTGGGAGAGCTTAGTTTAATTCTCAATAACATTGATTTATATATGCTTGTTTTTGCAAGGATGGCAGGTATAATTCTGTTCAATCCTCTGCTTTCAAGGAATAGTATTCCTGCGGCGCTCAGAACGGCGATTGCATTCGGGGTTACTATTTTGATAACGCCTATGGTACCTATTCCCGCGGGATATGATTCCGGAGCCATTGATTTTCTTCTTTACTTCGGAAAGGAAATTTTCATAGGATTTCTTCTCGGATACGTATTCAATGTTTTTTATTATATGCTTATAACGGCGGGAGATATATTGGATATGAATTTCGGCTTTGCGATGGCCAAGATTTTCGATCCGGCAACGAATATTCAGTCGGCGTTTACCGCCAATATATTGAATCTCCTGTTTATTTTATATTTTTTTGCAACCAATAGTCATCTTGTTCTGATAGAGCTTGCCGTGTCTTCATATGATTTGTTTTCCGTTGGAGCCGGCGGATTATCGCTGCTATCAGCGGCGGAATTTGCAGTTGATATATTCGGAGCTGTTTTCGGTTTGGCTTTAAGACTTGCGATACCGTTTATAGCCGTTGAATTTATTCTGGAAATATCTATGGGTATACTTATGAAGCTTATCCCTCAGATACATGTGTTCGTAATCGAATTCCAGTTTAAAATACTTCTGGCTATACTTCTTCTTTATGTATTGGCGAATCCTATATCAGTTTTTATAGATAATTATATATTGATTATGTTTGATTATATGCACGACGCATTACAAGCTGCGTCCGGCTGAAATTGAATTAAAAGGGGGAATGAGGCTTGCCGGATTCATCGGAAGAAAAAACCGAGAAAGCCACTCCGAAAAAGCGTTCTGACCAAAGAAAAGAAGGCAACATTTTTCAGAGTAAGGAAGTAATAATAGCCTTTTCCCTAATTGTAACCTTTGTTGCATTTCGGCTGCTTTTTCCTTTAGTGAAAAGCTCGCTGACCGATGCGATAAAATCATATTTCAGTCTGGCCGGAACACAGGAAACACTTGAAATTTCAGATACAACTCAGCTTTTTATAAGCGGCTGTATAGTTTTTGCAAAAGCGGCTTTGCCGATGCTTTTGATTGCCGCTGCCGCCGCAGTGACAGCGGCGATTGTTCAGACGAAGGGACTGGTTTCTTTCAAGGCCATTAAGCCGAAATTCAGCAGGATGAATCCATTGAGCGGACTGAAAAATATGATTTCGCTCAAGGGAATGGTAGAGCTTTTAAAATCAATACTTAAAATAATTCTGCTTTTTTATATTATATATTTATGTATTAGAAGTGAATTGAATGTTCTTCCGAAAATGATAGACATGTCCGTAAATGAAGCGACTTCATCTATCGGTTCTGTTCTTTGGAATATTATCGTAAAGGTTTCGATTGCTTTTGCATTTGTAGCCGGCTTTGATTATCTTTATCAGCGCTGGAGCTATGAAAAAAATCTTCGTATGACCAAGCAGGAAATTAAGGAAGAATTTAAAATGACAGAAGGCGATCCGAAAATAAAGGGGCAGATTAAGCAGAAGCAGCAGGCTATGTCGAGACGCAGGATGATGCAGGCAGTGCCGGAAGCAGACGTTGTAATAAGAAACCCTACCCACTTTGCCGTTGCGCTTAAATATGACACAGAGAAAAACAATGCGCCCGTAGTAATTGCAAAGGGTCAGGATCAGTTAGCGCTGAAAATAGTTGAAATAGCTAAAGAGCACGATATAGTCGTAATGGAAAATAAACCTCTTGCGAGAGCGCTTTATGCCGAGGTAGATCTGGACAGGGAGATTCCGTCAGAGTTTTATAATGCGGTAGCCGAGGTTCTCGCTTATGTATACAGCTTAAAGGAAAAGGATTTGAGAAGGTCTTGAAGAAAATATTAAAATTAATGAATAATGCAGTCGCGGCATTTGTCGTTTTAGTAGTATTCCTTTTGATTATACCGCTGCCGACGGCAATTTTGGACTTTATGTTCATTATGCAGCTGGGACTTTCGCTTGTTATTCTTCTGATGACGATGTATGTAAAGGAAGTACTGGAGTTTTCAGTTTTTCCTACTCTGCTTCTTGTTACTACAATGCTGAGGCTCGGTCTTAATATTTCATCTACCCGTTCGATTCTTACAAACAACGGATATGCCGGAGAGGTTGTAAAGGTATTCGGTCAGTTTGTAATACGCGGCGACGTAGTGGTAGGTCTTGTTATATTCCTTATTATAGTTTTGGTTCAGTTTCTTGTTATCACAAAGGGCGCTGAGCGTGTGGCCGAAGTGTCCGCGCGTTTTACACTGGACGCCATGCCCGGAAAGCAGATGGCAATTGACGCCGATCTCAGTTCAGGGCTTATAGACGAGCAGACCGCAAGGTTACGGCGTTCAAACATACAGCGTGAAGCGAGCTTTTATGGAGCTATGGACGGTGCGTCTAAGTTTGTAAAGGGAGACGCGATAATGTCGATTGTGGTTACTTTTATCAACCTGATCGGCGGTATAGTTATAGGCTTGATAAACGGCGGAAGCTTCGGCGACGTTATCAGTACATACAGTGTCGCCACCGTCGGCGATGGGCTTATGTCTCAGATCCCGGCGCTGCTGATATCGGTTTCAACGGGTATGATTGTAACTCGTTCCGCTTCCGAATCAAATATGAACGATGATTTTTCGAAGCAGTTTCTATCTCAGCCGAGAGTGCTTTTTCTTGCCGGAATCGCCTTGCTTTTTCTTATTTTTATCGGTTTCCCTCCGCTGCAGCTTATATTGCTGTCGGCAATTCTTATTACAGTTTCAGTTATGCTTACAAGACGTGCCAAGCAGCTCGTTCCGGAAACTCCTGAGGAGGAATTGCCCGAAGAGCATATTACCAGCGAGGCGGAGTATTACAGAAATATTGATAATCTCTATGAGCTTTTAAATGTTGAGCAGATTAAAATAGAATTCGGCTACAGTCTTATACCTCTGGTAGACGAAAACAGCGGCGGAAATTTTCTCGATCGTGTAGTTATGTTCAGAAAACAGTATGCTATGGAAATGGGTATTGTAATACCCCCTGTTCAGCTTAAGGACAGCGGTCAGATAAACCCGAATCAGTATTCCATATGTATAAAGGGCGAGGAGGTTGCTCGGGGCGATATTCTGGTCGATCATTTTCTTGCGCTCGCTCCGTCTGAGGAGGAGGATACGGTTGACGGCATAGATACGATAGAGCCGGCGTTCGGAATAAAGGCTAAATGGATCAGCGACGATAAAAAGGTTAAAGCGGAGCTGCTGGGTTATACTCTGATAGATCCTGTTTCCGTGATAATCACTCATCTTTCAGAGATAATAAAGGCTCATGCATATGAGCTTCTAAACCGTTCAGAAATAAACAATATGCTTGAAAATCTCAAGAAGGCCAACGAGGCTATCGTCAATGATACTATTCCGGCGGCAATTACTGTCGGAGAGCTGCAGAAGGTGCTGTGCCGGCTTTTACAGGAGCAGGTGCCTGTCAGAGATCTTGAAACTATCCTTGAGACGCTGGGAGATTACGGTCCGAAAATCAAGGATACAGATATGCTTACAGAATATGTCCGTCAGTCTCTTAAACGTACAATCTCTCATAAATTTGCAGAAGCTGGTCAGCTTAAAGTTATCAGTCTGGACGCTCAGGTTGAAAATCTTATTATGGGTTCGGTCAAGAAAATGGACAACGGCTCATATCTTGCGCTTGATCAGGACAGTATACAGAAAATCGTTATCGCTTCGACTGAACAGATAGAAAAAATACGCGATCTAATACCTTCGCCGGTTATACTTACATCTCCGATTGTCAGGATATATTTTAAAAAGCTGATCGATCAGTTCTGTCCTAATGTCAACGTACTTTCATTTAACGAAATAGATACAAATATACAGATACAGGCTTTGGGTACTATTGAAATATGATTTTTTTGAATGTATTACTTGTCAAACATCGGTTTTTACTGTATAATATATTAAAAGGGGGCTGAAAATGATTAATTTATCGGAAAAAGAAAAGCTTACCGATGAGGAATTTGCAGCTCTTTATAATGAATATAAAACAAGCGGTAATATTGCGTTAAGAAACAGGCTTGTTATGGCATACAGCTATATAGCGCAGGTATCGGCATTTCAGCTAAGAGGAATAGCTGATACTACCGCTCAGGTTGAGGATATGATAAATCAGGGTATCGTTACTCTGATTGACTGCATTGACAGATATGATATTTCAAAGGGAATAAGATTTGAGTCATATGCATATATGAGAGTCAGAGGGGGAATTATTGACCTTATAAGAAAACAGGATTGGATTCCCCGCAGAGTAAGAGTCAATGCAAAGGAGATTAACAGGACTGCAAGCGAGCTTGCGAATATGCTTGGACGAGAGCCTACTCAGCAGGAAATAGCGGACAAGATGGGTATTGATATTCAGAAGCTTCGCAAATATAATGCTGAAATATCAAATGCCGCCGTTTATTCCTTTGAAGAGCTTATTCAAAATGTTTCCCAGATGGGAGGCGCGCTGGAAAACAGTTCAGCGGATGACATTACTCCCGAGCGTAATCTTCTCAGGGAAGAGCTTAGAAAGGTTCTTAAAGAGGCGATAGAAAACCTTTCAGAACGCGAGCGTCTGGTTATAACTCTTTATTATTTTGAAAATTTGAATCTTTCTGATATATCAAAGGTTATGGAAGTAAGCGTTCAGAGGGTTTCGCAAATAAATACGCGGGCTGTTACAAAGCTGCGTGATTGTCTTAAGGATTATTTGTTTTAGATATTGAAAGGAAAAAATTATGTTAGCAGGATTTTATACCGCTGCTTCCGGTATTCTGGTGCAGCAGAGGAATATTAATGTTATTGGTAATAATATGACTAATTCTCAAACGGTTGGCTATAGAAGCCAGCGTGTTATGCAGTCCACATTTGAACATAATTTTCTTACTAAATATGAGGACGGCAAGTATAAGTATATAGGCGAAGGGGATCCGGCGACTCTTGTTGACGAGGTTGAAACTAATTTCAACGCTTCTTCTCTTGAAGATACCGATAGTCCCTTTGATATGGCCATAGCAGGAGAGGGCTATTTTAATATACGCGGTGAGAACAGACAATACATGACCAGAAACGGAAACTTTAACATAGATGAAGAAGGTTATCTGGTACTTGACGGTGTAGGAAGAGTCATGGGCGAAAGCGGAGATCTGCTGATAGGCGGATCGGATTTCACTGTTACTAAGGAAGGGTATGTATTCGACGCAAATAATCAATATTTAGATAAATTACTTATTACAAGAGTAGCGGAAGGCTCAGAGCTGAAAAAATATCCAAACGGAATGTTCAGTACGGACAGGGCAAATATTGTTGACGATTCGGATATTTATCAGAAAACGCTTGAGCGTTCAAACGTTGATATGAATCAGGAGTATACTCGTCTTATCGAGGCTCAGAGAAATCTTCAGGCATGCGCTACCGCTCTTTCGACTGTAGACGCAATGAACGCTAAGGCTGCTACTCTTTCCAGTATAGCCTGAAACGAGAGGAATATGAATTATGAATAATGCTTTTTATACGGGTGCGTCGGGACTGAGAGCGCATCAGACGGCAATTGATATTACGTCGCATAATCTTACCAACAGCAATACATACGGCTATAAGGCGACAAAACCTGAGTTTCGAGAGCTTCTTAATAATAATATGGACATAAACAAGAACAGGGAGCTTGGAGAAAATGAAAAGATACTTAAAGGACACGGAGTAAAAATGTCAAATCAGGATCTGCTGTTTACTCAGGGCGCGTTTTATAATACGGGATATCAGCTTGATTACGCCATTCAGGGCGACGGACTTTTTGCGCTGGACCGCGGCGGTGAAATTGAATATACCAGAAACGGTTCCTTTGGTTTAAGTATCGAGGGGGAGAATGCTTACATTGTTTCCGGAGACGGGGCTTATGTTCTTGACCATAATTACAACCGGATTGCAGTTCCGTATAATCAGGGTTCAAACGTTATAAACAGTCAGGGACTTTCAGACAGGCTGGGAGTGTTTACCTTTTCAAATCCATATGGCTTAAGACGTCTTGACAATGCAAGTTTTCAGCCGACTGATATTTCAGGAGACGCTGAAAATGCGGCTGACGGCGATTATAATATATTTGAACAGACGCTTGAGCGTTCAAACGTGGACGTGGCAAAGGAGTTTGCCGACGTTATCGTTTCACAGAAAGCTTACCAGTTTTCAGCAAGAGTAGTTTCTACAGCAGATGAAATAGAACAGGTTGCTAACAGCCTGAGAAAGCAGTGATAGTTATTTAGGGGGCGGGATTATGGCTGATATGATAAGGGCGGCAACGCCTATTACAAATAAAAATATTGTTCAGCCCCTGCGTGAGCATCATGACGCGGATATTGCCCCCTTTGATTTACAGGATCCTTCAAAAATTGTAAAGGCTCTTCCGGATTCAGAGCTGCTAAAACAAAATACCGGTAATATAGAAAAGCAGACAGCTCCTGAAATCCTTATGGATTTATTAAAGGATCCGTCTGTTACTGTTAATTTTATAAAAAATATACTAATGCTGCAAGAGATCGTCGGATTGATTTCTATGCAGAACGCCCCTGTTACAGAAGAAATCGAACAGCTATTTTCGCAGTTGGCTGTTAAACCGGAAAATCTTCCCGAGGAACTAATAAGGCAGGAAAATTCGTCTACTGCGTTTAAGGGTGAATTGTTCGATTTTTTGCGTAACATGGTAAAGGAAAATCCGTCTCCGGAATTGAAAAATGCAGTTATTAATGTGCTTAAGGCGGTTAATTCGGAAAATACGAAGCAGGAAGTGCTCAAGGCTCTTTCAGGAACTATGAAATATCTTTCTGAAACGCTGTCGCCGAATAAAGAACTGTCCGACAGACTTGCAAATCTTTCCGCAAGATTCCGTTCTGAAAGCGCGGACGCGGAATTTCCGGTATTAAAGCATGAAACCGCTCTTGCAATGCAGGATATAGAAAAAAGCATAATGTTTTCTAAAAAGCTTTCTTGTCTTACGTCTATGGTTACATATAATCTTTCAAGATATAATACAAATTCATCTTTTCTCAAAGACGCGGCAAGCGAATTTCTTATGTTTATACCGGAGGATACTAAAAGAGCCGGATTTCTTCAGAAGCTTTATAACAGTATTTCAGGACATGGAGTAAAAACCGGTAATTCAAGGGTTCTTGACGTGCTGATTAAAATCCTTGAAAAACAGACCGATAGCGAGAGCGTTATGCAAATGAAGGGAGAAAGCGTGGAAAGCGTTATACACAGTCTCTTGTCATCGCCGAGCAACTTTACTCCTTTGCTGCATTTTATAGCGCCGATTGACGACGGTCAGTCTAAGGCCTTTGGAGAAATGTGGATAAATCCTGATGAGGATAACGGCGCATCTTCAAAAAATCAGTCCGGAGATCGTCAAAGAACAATTCATATGTTTCTGGTATTCGATATTCCGGATATCGGAAGATTTGAAACAGAGCTTTATGTAAGGGACAAGAAAATTGATCTGTCGCTTATGTGTCCTGCGGTAATGCAGGAGAAATTCAATTCGCTATCAGCGCAGCTTAAGGAAAGTATAAGCTTTTCAGATTACAGTTTTAATGATATAAGAGTTTCAAGGCTTGAAAAATCGCGCTCTTTGATTGAGGTTTTTCCGACGCTTCCGCAGAAAAGGACTGGGATTAATGTTAGAATTTAACCGAAAAAATAAAGCTGTAGCTTTAAAATACAATGCCGACGTTGATAAGGCTCCTGTTATTATAGCTTCCGGTTCGGGAGATATAGCTAATAAGATAATCGATATAGCAGAGCAGAACGGAATACCGGTATATAGGGACGACAGCGCGTCCTCGCTTATGTGTATGCTTGAAGTGGGAAACAGTATTCCTCCTGAATTATACGAGGTTATTGCTGCGATATATTGCCAGCTTCTGAAGGCTTCAAAGGATATAAAAACAGTTAATTCTGAAAAATAAACAATCGGAGGTTTCATTATGGCTGAATTACCAATGCCAAAGGATTATGAAGGATCTGTATGCGAAATAAAAACTATGGAGAATGAACTGATAGCTATTGGAAAAATAAAAGAGATCTCTCAAAAATATATTAAGATAAATAATGAAAAAAAGGAATTGCAGATAGTAGATTACGGAACATCAATTAAGGTGAATGTATTTAACGGTAAAAATGGATTCAGAGTTCTTGTGGGCAATGTTTATACCTCGACTAAAAGCGATATGAGCGTTGATAATGTAATTAACCTTGTAGACAAGGAAAGAAGAAACTTTTTCCGAGTGGACATGGAAATATCGGCAAAAGTCGTATTTAAAAAAACCGCTATGGATATGTATCCCACAGAGGCCGACGTTACAATAATGGATATGAGCCTTAGCGGACTGAGATTTAAAACACCGTATACTTTTTCTGAAAATCATACTTTATCTATAGAGCTAAATCTTAATAAAAATAAAAATTCCTGCTTTCAATGCAGGATATTGAGAATAATAGGATTTGAAAACGGAGAATATCAGTATGGATGCGAATTTGTATACAGTAAATCGGAGGACGCCGATTTGCTTTGTTCGTTCCTATTTAAAAAGCAGAGGGAATTTCTTAACAATAGAAATAGCCTGTAAAGGTGGGATGATATTATGAGCCTGTTTAAAAAGTTCAGAAAAAAACGCGAGACATCCGATAAAAAGGAAGAAATTTCAGAAGGCGGCTTATCAGAGCAGGACGCCGGAAAGAAGCAGGCGGTAAAGACTGCGGATAGTAATGAATCAAAGAATATATATATATTGAATCCGAGACTGGCAATAAAGAAAAAAACTCCGATATACGATTTGTGGAAAATCTATCATTCCTCAAACGGTTTAATCGAAAGCTTTTCGCCTCTTGAATATATTGAAAAGACTATAATTAGAGCAAAGGAGCAGATGGGCGGCGAAGAAGAGTTTAACGGTCTGGATATTAACGAAACGGAGCTTTTGAGGTTTATACAGGAGATCCAGAAACGTTCCGAGGTAATATTAAACGGTATCAAAGCTGAAAAATCCTCGGCTTCCGGTGGTGATAACGGCGGCAGAATGAATTCGACTCCTTTGAATGCAGAGCCTTTTCTTTATATGACAAATAATAAGCTTAGATTATGGATTTTCGTTTTCGGACCATTGAACGGCGGATCTGATGTATCGTCGGAGCAGATCAGGCTTAAGCTTGAAGAAATGAATGTCAGATACGGAGCTAAAGATGGGGTCATAAATAAAATTGCTGAAAATAAGATTTATTTTAAAATAATTGAAATTGCTAAGGGTAAAGAAGCGGTAAACGGTAAGGACGGTTCAGTTAAAAACCTTTATTCGAAAACGAGAAATAAGATTAATATTAAGGAAGATATTCAGGGGAATGTAAATTATAAAGAATTGAATATGATTCAGAGCATACATAAGGGAGATGTTATCTGCCAAATAACGCCTCCTACCCTTTCCGTTAACGGAGTATCGGTAACAGGAGAGCCGATTAAAGGTAAGGACGGAAAGCCGCCGCATATTCCCGTTGGCAAAAATACGGTTTTATCTGAGGATAAAACAAAGCTGCTGGCAGATATAGACGGAGAAGTAGTGTATGAAGGAAACAAGTTTAATGTAAAGAATCTGTTGACTATTAATCATGACGTTGACAATTCAATCGGAAATATTGATTTTACCGGTGATATACTTATAAAGGGCGACGTCAGAGAAGGCTATTCTGTAAAAGCCGAAGGTGACGTTACAATTTTTGGTACAGTAGAGGGCGCAACGGTTATTGCCGGAGGCGATCTTACGATAGAAAGAGGAATGACAGGCGGCAATAAGGGAGTAATTGAAACACAGGGTATTCTGAAATGCCGTTATCTTGAAAACTGCCGGGTATACGCCAAGGGCGGCATAGAGGCTGAGCAGATTATGTACAGCGCTCTTTCAACGGACGATAGTATTATAATTAAAGGAAGAAAAGGCTCTGTGACAGGCGGTAAGCTGATTGCCGGCAGATCTATTGAAGCAGTTTCTATCGGTACGCCCCTTAACGGTAATCTTAGGACTGAAATCGTTCTTGGGGCTGTTCCGGAGCTTATCATGGAAGAAAAACGAATACAAACGCATCTTGACGATGTTCAGGAAAATATTTTCAAAACAGCTCAGGATATAAAATATCTTGAAAGCAATATTGAAAACGTTAACGTCGAACGCAAGGAACTTCTGAAAAATCTGAAGTTTCAATATCAGATTATGAATATGCAGAAGATGAAATATGAATCCTCGCTAGAAAAAATTAAGCGGAAAATTCAAAGCAACACTGAGATGTGCAGCTTAAAATGCAGTAATATATACCCTATTATTAATTTGAACGTTTGCGGAAGCTCATATACCCTTGATATGGAATTGAAGGAATGCTCAATTGCAAGGAAAAACGATAAGACTTATATTATGAGTCCGAATTTGAAAGAAGCAATAGTGTTTTAAGCAATATGCACAAAATATTCTTGTAAATGTTATGGAATATTTGCCATTTACTTTTTCGGTTAACGGACGATATATATAATATAAGCAACAAAACGTTTGGCAGCCCTTGAAGGAAGGGCCCTCCCGAAAAGGGCTGCGCGATTTAATTGCTGTTAAATTTTCTCATAAATTTACGGAAACAGGGAAGTTTCTGAATTAATTTAACATGGAGGTATTGTTATGGGAATGGTAGTTAGAACTAATATGATGGCTATTAACGCCAACAGAAATTTAGGCAAAAACAACAAGGGCGTTTCAGGTTCTCTTGAAAAGCTGGCTTCCGGTTTCAGAATTAACCGTGCAGGCGACGACGCTTCAGGTCTTGCTATTTCAGAAAAAATGAAGGCTCAGATTAAGGCGTTGGGTACTGCTTCAGATAACTGTGAAGACGGTATTTCTCTTATCCAGACCGCTGAAGGATATATGACTGAAATTCACGACATGCTTAACAGAATGGTTGAGCTTTCTGAAAAATCAGCTAACGGTATTAATGAGGACAGCGGCAATACAGGCGGTTCAGCTTATGGTGTAAGCGGCGGCGTTCAGAATGCTGGAACAGACAGAGCTGCTCTTCAGGCTGAAATGGATCAGCTTTCAGCTGAAATCGACAGAATTGCTATGACAGCTAATTTCAACGGAAACAAGCTTCTCAACGGTGCTCTTGACAAGAATACAGTTTCTATCATCAATGAAGACGGAACTGCTAAAAACTCTGCCGGTAAGGTTATGACATTCCAAATCGGCGAGACGTCTAATAAGGCTGATAAGCTTTGCGTAAACATCAAGAGAATGACAACTGACAGACTCTTCTCTTCAATGAAGTCTCAGACTGTTATTTCTGCTGATGGTTCTTCAGCTTTAGGCGGTCAGAATCTTACAATCAAGAACGGCGCCGGCGCTACGGCTTCAACAGTTGTTGATGCTACACAAAATGCTTCATCAGGTGTTGCTTCAGCTAACCAGGCTGGTCTTACAATCAATATCAGCGATCAGGCCTTTGCTTCTAAGGCTGCTGAATGCCTCAGAGACGCTATCGATGAAGTATCGCTTCAGAGAGCACAGCTTGGAGCTACACAGAACAGACTTGATTATACAATCAATAACCTTGATACAACTAAGGAAAATATGGAATCAGCTAACAGCCGTATTCGTGATACAGATATGGCTGAAGAGATGATGAAGTATACACAAGGCAACGTTCTTACACAGGCTGCTCAGGCAATGCTTGCACAGGCAAATACACAGCCTCAGAACGTACTTCAGCTTCTCCAGTAATTCATATTTTGAGTATTGAATTTTACTTAATATCGGTAATGAACCGCTCTTGAAAAAGGGCGGTTTATTACTAACTGTTTACATATATGAAAGCTCGTGCGCCTTAGGTTTTCATATATGTAAAAAAGGAGTAATATATGAAATCTAATATAAATAAATCGTCCGGCAATGATATAATTTTATCTATAGGCATGATTGTAAAAAATGAGGAAAAGCACCTTGACAATTGTCTTTCAGCTTTGAAAAGGTTTATGAATCAGATTCCCTGCGAGCTAATTATCGTTGATACCGGTTCTACGGACAGAACGAAGGAAATTGCTTTAAAATATACGGATAAGGTTTATGATTTTGAATGGATAAACGATTTTGCCGCGGCAAGAAATTTTGGTCTTGAAAAAGCAAAAGGCAAATGGTTTATGTTTCTTGATGCAGACGAGTATATGGATGAAGATTGCAGTGAAATGGTTAGCTTTTTTTCGATGCCGGAATTATATGAGAAATATAATTCAGCAAGCTATATCATAAGAAATTATGATGATAATGTTACGAAATCCGCCAATGATTTTTTGGGAAGCCGTCTTATAAAGCTTAAACCCGGCGTGAAATTTGAGGGCGCTATACATGAATATCTCCCCGGCGCTTTACCGCATGGTTACTTCGGTACTGTTTTTCATCATTACGGATATATGAATAACGATCCGGAATATATAAGAAAAAGAAATGAAAGAAATCTGCCGCTCATCTTGAAGGAATATGAAGAAAATCCTGAAGATGTTCGTATGCTCGGAATGCTTCTGGACGCCTTGGATAAGACAAGGGACAAGGTCATATATCTTGAAAAAGCGCTTGAACTTATAAAAAAGCCTGAAAACTTTTTCTGGAGAAATACAATACTTATCAGGGCTATGAGAATTTATTCCAAGGTTAAAGAATATAATAAGGTTTTAAAGCTTTGCAAGCAGTTTTTTGATATAGAGGGTAATGAAGATAACGTAGCAATATTGAACGTTTATTTGCTTCAGGCTGTAGTTTATGAGCAGACTGACGATTATGAAAAGGCTGTAATATCATTTCAGAATTATTTTGACGCATATGACCGATATAAAGACGGAAAGCTGAATACGTTGGAACTGCGTATGATGGTTTTAAGCGGCTGCAATGAATATGAACACGATCAGCAGCTTTTATCTATGATACATTGTTTATGTAAATTGAAAAGGTTTGATGAAGCCCATAAATATATGAATAAAATTGAAATAGATAAAATGCAGGCGCAGGAACTGAGAACTTATCTGGCAAATTATCGTGAGCTTTTAAATGAAAGCAAGAATTATAAGCAGGCGGCAGAGCTGTATCATAATATTTTGTTAATGAATGATAATGATAAAACCGGCTTGATGTTATTTCTGCTGGAAGAATACTATATGAAGCATGAACTGGAACGTGAAAAATTTGCAGAGGATCTGATTAATTCAGGCGTTGAGGGTAAATATATTGATCTTATGAGGCTGGTGCGAGACAGCGTGGAGGGAAAAGATATAGCCGCCGAGTTGACTTTGTTTATAAGCTCTGTGGATTCATGGAAGGATGGATATGCCGAGGCAATATATCTTGCCATGAAATACGATATTGATTTATCGGATGCTATATCGGGTATGTGTCATACGGTATTGAAATCACATTTTCCGATAATTGCGGAAGGACATGCCGATTACGCAGAGGTTGCGGTCAAATATTGTCTGCCGGAAAGGTTTTCAGATACGATCAGACAGCTTTTCTGGATGCTGTCTGCTTTGGAAACGGCAGTTTTATCATCTCAGAAGCTTTATACCGGAGATAAAAAAATATTGTTTGACAGATTTATTGCGGTTCTTGCGGATTATGTAATGAATATATACAATGCGGATCTTTTGAATCCTGAGGATATTGAGGTACTGCCGGAGCTTCATAGGTTTGGGTATTATATGATGCTTGCTGTTAACGCAAAAGAGAATAATGAGAATATTGCGTATATACGTTGTCTTAAGGAAGCCTTGAGTCTTTGTGAGCCGATGAAGGATTTGGTTTCATTTTATCTTGCAGAATTTGAAAATGAATTGAAAAAGCAGGGATAGAATGAAAAGAAAATTATGCTTTACCGCTGCGGCTTTTGTGTTCGTGCTGGGAATTTTTTTGACCTTAACAAGAAAAGATCCAATAGAAAAAAATATCGGTTATGTTTATCTCATATGCGGGGAGAATGAAACAGCTTTGAAGGGATATAAAGTTAGCTCTTTATCAAATAATAGAAAAACAGAATATGAACAAATTGATTTAAAGGAGATTGCAGATAATTTATATGAAATAAGTGTGACGGATAACGATAAGCCGGATATAAAGCTGACGTTTCGAAAGAATTTTACAGGAGCGGTAAAATACGATATATACGACGATAGCTTTAATATAATATCAGAATCTCAGGAAAATATATATTTTTCAGGCAGCGAAAAAGGAAAATATTATATATCTGTCGGTGTAAACTGGGGCAGCAAAAAGGAAAATATTCTTGTTAGATATTATTTTGCTGTTAATATCGGATAGTAACACAAACGCGGTTGACTTTGTCAGCCGCTTTTTTTAATTCTCACTTTAATGCAAGTTAATAATAAAATGAAAAAAATCCGCATATAAATTAACAAAAACTGTATTGGAGTGAGAAGATTGAAAGGTCAGCCAAACGACAGAGCAATAATGTTAGGACAATACATAATTGAGAATAAATCTACCGTAAGAGCGGCGGCAAAGAAATTCGGAATAAGTAAAAGCACTGTTCATAAGGACGTCAGCGAAAGATTGCCTAAAATACAGCCGCAGCTATATCCTGAGGTAAAAAAGGTGCTGGAGCAGAACAAGAAGGAACGTCATATCAGGGGCGGACTTGCAACAAAGAAAAAATATGAGGAGCTTGCGCTGAAACAAAAAAGTTACGGCAGATATCATGATTAACTGCCGTAACTGAATCTATATTAAAAGCATTAAATTCAGGCCGTCATTTCATTCAGCTGTTCTGAGGGCGCATAACGCCACTGAACAAAGCCGCGGTCTGATTTGCTGCTTATTATAGTTTATGCAGAAATCGTTAGAATGCGACAAGGAAAAAAATGTTTAAATATTATTTATAAAATCGTGGTAAAAAAATCCATGATTATATTGTAATTTTTACTAAAATATGCTAAAATAATATTATGGATATAAAAATGTAAAATTATGGAGTGTAAAAATGGGTTTTTATGATGATTTAAATAATGATATTTATTATATTGTCGAAGTTGAAGTAGAAACGGAAAAGCTTTATATGTTTACAAAACGCGTTGCTCTTCACTTTCCGGATATGGGTAAAAAGTTTTTATATAAGCGTTCTGCACAGCGGTATTTCAAAGATTCAGTTTTTGATGAAATGAACTGTAAGCATAAGATCGTCAAATATAGCCGTTTCAGAGAGCAGATAATAGACTGACAACAATATTTAAACTCTATTGACATATTTATAATTTAGATATAGAATTATAGATATAAACTAACGGTTCTATTTTGTCTTAATATAAGCTGTTGGAATGGAGTATAAAATGTCAGGTGAAAAATTAAATAAACGCTACACGCTTGGTGAAGAAATCTTCAACGCCGTTTCTCATGGTGCCGGAGGTTTGCTTTCTATAGCCGGCACAGTTGTATTGATCGCATTGTGCGCGGTTTATTCGGACGCGTGGTCGGTTATAAGCGCATGTGTTTACGGGGCTTCTTTGATTATTCTTTACACAATGTCGACGCTTTATCACGCAATAACAAACGAAAAAGCAAAAAAATTTTTCAGGGTAATGGATCATAATACGATATTTTTTTTGATCGCCGGAACATATACGCCTTTTACACTGGTTACTCTCAGAGGAAAATTGGGCTGGATACTTTTCGGTATTGTATGGGGTTCCGCCCTAATCGGAATTATACTTAATTCCATAGATCTTGAAAAATTCCGTAAGCCTTCGGTAGTTTGCTATATTCTTATGGGCTGGGTTATTATTATTGCAGTTAAACCGATGCTTAATTCATTGCCGGGACTTTCGCTTGTTTTTCTTTTGCTTGGAGGAATATTTTATACAGTGGGCGTAATTTTTTATACATTGAAAAAAATCAAGTGGTTTCATTCGGTGTGGCATTTATTTACCGTTGCCGGAAGCGTACTGCATTATTTTTCAGTGCTTATTGCCTTGTTGAAATAATAATCTGAAATCAAATAAAATCCGCAGATTAATTAAAATATCTGTGGATTTTTTTATTATTATAGAAAAAATGCCGTAAATACGCGGGTGGCTTGATAATCCAGTTAGAAATGGGCACGGTTTTATTTACATTTTCTATTGTTGATGTTATAATAATGCCATAATAAAAAGTAAAAAAGGAGGATTACATTATGGAGGAAAAAATAAACTTCGGAAAGTTTATTCAATTGAAGAGGAAAGAAAAGGGCTTATCGCAAAAGGATATGGCGGATAAGCTTTTTGTTACCGAATCGGCCGTCAGTAAATGGGAGAGAGGAATTTCATATCCTGATATTTCAATGCTTCAGGGAATATGCGAGGTCTTATCGGTAACAGAGCACGAGCTTCTAACCGCCAGCGATGATTATCGTCTGAAAGAAACTGAAAAAAACGCTAACAGCTATTTGAAGGTAGTAAAAACCTACAGTATTATTTTATATGCCGCGTATATTTTGTCGTTAGTTCCATGCTTTATAGTAAATATATGTCTCAGTCAGAATTTATCGTGGTTTTTTATTGTTCTGTTTTCTGAAATGCTGGTATTCTCTCTGCTTAACGTACCCGTTATCGTTAATAAACATAAAGGATTATGGACGATAGGCAGCTTTTATTTCTCACTGAACGTACTGCTTGCATATTGCTGTTTCTATGTAAAGGGCGATTGGTTTTTTACCGCGTTTCTGTCAGTAACATTTGCAATGGCGGTAGTATTTGTTCCTTTGATATTACTGGATAATATCTTTCCGGAATGTATCAGAAAGCATAATGCTATAATTTCTATGGGGATAGATTCCGTTCTTTTAATTTTACTGTGTATGTTCACGGCTAAATCTTGGACAGCTATTGAGATATGTATATTTCAATTGATTTTGCCTTGGTGCTATTTGTTTACTATACGCTACATGAAAATTAACGGTTTGTTTAAAGCGTCAATATGTACGTTTTTAACTGGATTAAACATTTTTATTTTGCGTCCTATTGTGAATGTTATTATTGATAATAAGCCGTTTAATCTGGATCCAATTAATTTTAAAATCTGGAATAATGAATATATCAACGGCAATATAACTATGATTGTATTTGCAGTATGTACATTTGTTTCAATGTTTTTTGTTATCGGAGGAATTATTAAGCAAGTTAAGGCAAAGGATAATATATGATTCATAATAATCTGCGGTTTTATCGCAGATTATTTTTTTATTTAAATATATAAAAGCTATTGACAAGAATACAAAAACATGGTATCATATGAACAGATAAACATATGAAAGGATATGCGGATATGGATAATGAAAAATGCGAGTATTTGTTTGTGCATGAGGATACTGTAAAAAAGGTCATAAATGATATGCCTGAGGAGGAAAAGCTTTATGATCTGGCAGAGCTGTTTAAAATATTCGGAGATTCCACAAGAATAAAAATTTTATACGCTCTTTTTGAAGCGGAACTGTGCGTATGCGACATAGCGCAGCTTTTGAAGGTGAGTCAGACGGCGGTTTCTCATCAGCTAAGGGTTTTGAAGACAAATAAGCTTGTAAAGAGCCGAAAGGACGGTAAAAACGTTTTTTACTCTCTGGCAGACGATCATGTCTACAGTATTATTAATCAGGGAATGGATCATATAAACGAATAATTGTATATAATAAAAAGGAGAATTTATTATGAAAAAAATATATAAGCTTGAAGAGCTTGACTGCGCTAACTGTGCTGCAAAAATGGAAGCGGCCATTAATAAAATAGAAGGAGTTGAGAAAGCGTCCGTTAGCTTTATGACGCAAAAGCTTATTATTGAAGCGGAGGAAGCCCGACTTGATGAAATTATGAAAAAGGCTGTAAAGGTATGTAAAAAAATCGAGCCAGACTGTAGAATCATCTTGTAATTAAATATTTGAACGGGAGGCAGTTTATGAGTTTTGGACAAAAGAAAACATTAGTAAGAATCGTTATTGGGTTCGCAGCTCTTTTAATCGCGTCTTTTCTGCCTGCGGAAGGCTATTTACAGCTTGCGGCGTATCTTGTGCCGTACCTTATAATAGGCTATGACATACTTTGGAGAGCCGTAAGAAATATAATGCACGGTCAGATTTTTGACGAGAATTTTCTTATGACTATTGCAACTGTCGGAGCGTTTGCCTTAGGGGAATACCGGGAGGGAAGCGCAGTTATGCTTTTTTATCAGGTAGGCGAGCTTTTTCAGAGCGTAGCAGTGGGAAGATCTAGAAAGTCTATTTCCTCTCTGATGGATATACGTCCTGATTATGCGAATCTTGAAAAGAACGGAGGAATTATTGAGGCCGATCCTGACGAGGTTTCCATAGGAGATATAATAGTTATCAGACCGGGCGAGCGAATACCTCTTGACGGCGTTATAATAGAAGGTTCGACCAGCGTCGATACTTCGGCGCTTACGGGAGAATCGGTACCGAGAAGTTTAACTGACGGCGATGACGTTATAAGCGGTTGTATTAATATAAACGGAGTTATAAGAGTAAGGGTAACAAAGGAATTTGGCGAGTCTACAGTTGCAAAAATCCTTGACCTTGTTGAAAATTCAAGCAGTAAAAAAGCAAAGGCGGAAAACTTTATTACCAAATTTGCAAGATACTATACGCCATGCGTTGTGACCTGCGCCCTGCTGCTTGCGGTAGTTCCGTCAGTTGTTACCGGAAATTGGTCGGAATGGATAAACCGCGCTCTTATTTTCTTAGTTATATCCTGTCCGTGCGCTTTGGTTATATCGGTTCCGCTTAGCTTTTTCGGCGGTATCGGAGGAGCGTCAAAATGCGGTATACTTATAAAAGGCGGCAATTATCTTGAAGCCTTGGCAAAGGCTGAAATCGTTGTGTTTGATAAAACCGGCACTCTAACAAAGGGCGTATTCAACGTAACCGCCGTACATCCGCAGATTATATCCGAGCAAAAGCTTATAGAGCTTGCTGCATATGCGGAAGTGTATTCAAGTCATCCTATTTCACGTTCAATAATAGAAGCTTTTAATGCTCAAATAGATAAATCCAGAATTTCAGACGTTAAAGAAATATCAGGCAGGGGAATAAAAGCGGTTATCGACGGCAAAGACATTTGCGTCGGAAACGGAAAGCTGATGGACGATATAGGCGTTAGCTGGCATCCTTGCCATCATATCGGGACAACGGTTCATGTTGCTTCAGACGGCGTATATGCCGGACATATCGTTATATCTGATAAAATTAAGGAGGATTCGGCTGACGCGGTAAAGGAACTGAAAAAAGAGGGCGTTAGAAAAACGGTTATGCTTACGGGCGACGCTAAGGCGGTCGGCGAGCGTATTTCTGCGGAGCTTGGTATAGACGAGGTATATACGGAGCTTTTGCCGGACGGCAAGGTTGAAAAGGTTGAAAAGCTGTTTGAAGAAAAATCTGAAAAAGGCAGGCTGATTTTTGTCGGAGACGGAATAAACGACGCTCCGGTATTATCAAGGGCAGATATAGGAATTGCAATGGGCGCAGTCGGCTCGGACGCTGCTATCGAGGCCGCCGATATTGTACTTATGGACGATAAGCCTTCCAAAATTGCAGCCGCAGTCAGAATTTCAAGAAGAACGCTTAAAATTGTTCATCAGAATATTGTTTTTGCTCTCGCTGTAAAATTCATTGTGCTGATTTTGGGAGCGGCCGGTATGGCTAATATGTGGGCCGCGGTTTTCTCAGACGTCGGAGTTTCAGTGATAGCTATTCTGAACGCTATGAGGGCGTTAAGATATAAAAATTAATAAGGGAAAGCTTTTTAAAATTGTAAATAATAAAAGCGGACGTTTATGGGGCGGTGAATTAAGAAAACATTTTAGCAAGGAACGGTGTAGCTAAACGGCTATGCCGTTCTTTGCTGTTTTTGAGTTGTATTTTGGGCTTTTTCTTTCGCCCGTCCAAAATCAAATGCACCGATGAAGTTATATACAATCGTGATTTCCCTTGTCTTGGATTTTTTGTCGGTATGGGAAACTTCGATACGATCTATAAACTCCCGTAGCATAGCAGCGTCAAGCTGCTGCATATCGGTGTACTTCTTTACCGCGCTGATAAACGCTTTAACGTTGGTCTTTTGTTTTTCCTGCTGCTTGATTTCTTCCCGTAGCACTTCTGCCATAGCTTTTAGATTGCTCTGTTCCAATTCGTAGTCATGGGACATTTTGATAAACCGTTCATCAGACAATTTCCCGGTTACATTGTCCTCATATAAATGCTTAAACAGATTATCCAACTCGGCAATACGGCTTTTGGCTTTGGAAAGTGTTTCGCGCTTGCGGGAAAACTCAACGTCGCGCTCTCGCAAACGGCTGTCTGCTGCTTCCTGCACAAACTCGGCTTCATACTCTGTTACATAGTCGATTGCTTCCCGTAGATTTTTCAAGACGATTTCATACAGAACAACATTTTTGATTGAATGGGTCGTACACAAGTCTTTGCCTTTCCGATAGGTTGAACAGATAAAATATTTCTGTTCTTCGGTGAAGTTCGTTGCTCGGCATTGATACATTTTACCGCCGCACTCTGCACAATAAAGCAGCCCGGAGAAAATACCCATATCGCCCATTTTGGTGGGGCGGCGGCGGGATTTGCGTATGTTCTGCACAATGAGAAATACACTTTCCTCTACAATCGGCGGCTGCGTGTTCTCAAAGATCACCCATTCGGACGGGTCGTTCCACAATGTCTTTTTGCTCTTGTAGGATTGCTTGCGGGTCTTGAAGTTTACGGTATGCCCTAAATACTCTATCTTTTCAAGCATACGGGAAACCGTTTCATTCGTCCACTTGTACGGGTTCGCCCCCGGCTTCGGTTTGTTTGTTACCTTTACGCCCTTTGACAGCCAATAGAAAGTAGGATTGAGGACTTCGCTTTTCTCTAACCAATGGCATATTTGTGTCGGTCCCATGCCGGAAACGCACAATGCGAAAATCTGTTGCACAACGGCTGCGGCTTCCTCGTCAATAATCCACTTCTTTTTGTTGTCGGGGTCTTTCATATAGCCATAAGGCGGGATTGTAGTAAGATGTTCGCCGGATTTTCCCTTTGATTGCCAAGTAGCGCGTATCTTCTTTGAAGTGTCGCGGGCATACATTTCATTGAACACGTTGCGGATTGCGGTAAACTCGTTTTCGCCCCGCGTACTGTCAACTCCGTCATTGACCGCGACAAAATGCACGCCAAAATCGGGGAACAACATATCGGTGTAGAAACCGACTTGCAGGTAATCACGCCCGAAACGGGACATATCTTTGACGATAACGCGCTTGATTTTTCCAGCTTTTATATCGGCAAGCATACGTTGAAATCCGGGACGGTTGAATAATGAGGTGTGATAGCGATAGCGGCAAAAAGCTAATAAAATCAATGGTTTTGCGGACAGCGGATAGACAGGGAATGTGTTAAAAACTGAATACGCACACAAACGGCGTTACCTTAACCCCTTTGGGGGAGAAAGTAACGCCGTTTTTTTATGCCCGCAGGAAAGGAGGTGCAGCCGGAATGTATTTCACAAAGGGCAAGCAGCGGGCGTTTGAATTGCTCATGCAGCAGAAGCCGGGATTTGACCGCTATCAATCCGGTTGTGCCGGAGATGATGAAGATTGCGGCACTTGCCGTTTCTACCGCCCCGGGTGGAAATATGAGTTTTGCGTTTTCAAAGAGTGTCCCTATTGCCCCGGCAAAAGGACGCGGAAAACGCACGCCAGCATGGACAAATAGACGGGCAAAAGCCCTTGTGCCATGCGGCTTTGCAGACGCGAAAACGGCAAAGGGCATATTGCAATACCAAAACAGCCGAAAACGGCTTTCTAATTGTCCACGCATACCAAGAGAGGAAGTGAGGAAATATGGCAGTTTTCAGAGTGGAGCGAAATACGGGATATACCGTTATGAGCAACCACCACTTGCGAAACAAGGAATTGTCCTTAAAGGCAAAGGGCTTGTTGTCGCAAATGCTTTCGCTGCCCGAAGATTGGGATTATACCCTTGCGGGCTTATCCCATATCAACCGGGAGAAGATCGACGCAATCCGCGAAGCGGTCAAAGAACTTGAAAAAGCCGGATATATCGTCCGCAGCCGGGAACGCGACGAGAAAGGACGTTTGCGCGGTGCGGATTATGTCATATACGAGCAGCCGCAGCCCAAAGAGCCGGAAGCAGCTACCAGCAGCGAACAGCCGCCTACATCGGATTTACCTACATTGGAAAATCCAACATTGGATAATCCAACGTTGGAAAAACCTACGTTGGAAAAACCTACGTTGGAAAATCCAACGCAATTAAATAAAGATATATCAAGTAAAGAACAATCAATTACTGATTTATCAAGTACCCATTCCATTCCTTTCCATTCCCTAAATCCCTTGCCTTATGAGCAGGACGAAGCGGCTACGCCGCCGGAAAGGAAAAGAACGGAAGCGAAAACAAACAGCGCAATAGAGATTTATCGGGAAATCATCAAAGACAACATCGACTATGACATTCTCATTCAAGACCCCAAAATGGATAAAGACCGTTTGGACGAGATTGTAGAAATCATGCTGGAAACCGTCTGCACAGCCCGAAAGACAATCCGTATCGCCGGGGACGACTACCCCGCCGAACTTGTCAAATCAAAGTTTATGAAGCTGAATAGCAGCCACGTTGAGTTTGTTTTGGACTGCATGAGGGAGAACACAACCAAAATCCGCAACATCAAGCAGTATCTAAAAGCGGTGCTGTTCAACGCACCGAGTACCATTGACAGCTACTATACCGCCCTTGTCAATCACGACTTTTACGGCAGCAAATGAGCATAGCCGCAGTTTACCGGGAAAGGAGTTGATACCTTGCAGGAGGAAGTAACCCAAAAAACGATTGCCCTATCCGTCAATGTGGGAAAAGGCGCGGCAAGGCTTACCGAACAGGCGTTGCAGAAAGCAATCAAGAAGTTTTTGGAGCAGAAAAGCAAAGCCCCGCATGGGAAACAGACCATGCGGCAGCTTATGAAGCAAAATGCGGGTGTTTCCAACATCGAGATCACCGACAGCAATATCAAAGCCTTTGAGAGTACCGCGAAGAAGTACAACATAGATTTTTCGCTGAAAAAGGTTAAGGGCGAACAGACCCGTTACCTTGTGTTTTTCAAAGGCAGGGACGCGGACGTTATGACCGCAGCGTTTCAAGAGTTTTCCGCAAAGAAGCTGAACAGGGATAAAAAGCCCTCTATCCGCAAAGCCCTTGCCGCAGCAAAGGACAAGGCGAAGCAGCTTAACGCCGCCCGCGACAAGGTAAAGAAAATAGACAGGGGGCGCGAGATATGAAGCAGATGAACTACAAAAAGTTGATAATCCCGAATATCCCCTATGTGTTCTTTGTCTATCTCTTTGATAAGGTGGGACAGGCGGTGCGGCTTGCCCCCGGCGCGGATATTTCCGAAAAGATACTCAATATCACACAGGGATTTTCCGAAGCGTTTTCAAATGCCTTGCCGAGCGTTCACCCGTTGGATTTGCTTATCGGCATTGTCGGCGCGGTGGTTATCCGTCTGATTGTCTATGTCAAAGGGAAAAACGCAAAGAAATACCGCAAGGGCGCAGAATACGGCAGCGCACGTTGGGGCAACGCCGAAGATATAAAGCCCTACATCGACCCGGATTTTCAGAACAACATCATTTTGACGCAGACCGAACGCCTTACCATGAACAGCCGCCCGAAGCAGCCGAAATATGCGAGAAATAAAAACGTCGTGGTGATCGGCGGCAGCGGCAGCGGCAAGACAAGGTTTTTCGTAAAGCCTAATTTAATGCAGCTTCATTCTTCCTACGTCTTGACCGACCCAAAAGGCACCGTCTTAATCGAGTGCGGAAAGCTCTTGCAGCGCGGCGGCTACAAGATAAAAGTGCTGAATACGATAAACTTCAAGAAATCCATGCGATATAACCCCTTTGTGTATATCCGCAGCGAAAAGGACGTGTTAAAGGTTGTCAATACCCTTATTGTCAATACCAAAGGCGAGGGAGAAAAAAGCGCGGAAGATTTTTGGGTGAAAGCCGAGAGATTATTATATTGCGCGTTGATCGGCTACATTTGGTATGAAGCCCCCGCCGAGGAAATGAACTTTACAACGCTGCTTGAACTTATCAATGCAAGCGAAGCACGCGAGGACGACGAGGAATACCAAAGCCCCGTTGATCTGCTCTTTGCCGATTTAGAAGAACGCAGCCCCGACCATTTCGCGGTGAAGCAATATAAAAAATACAAATTGGCGGCGGGCAAAACGGCAAAGTCAATCCTTATTTCTTGCGGTGCGCGTCTTGCCCCTTTTGATATAGAGGAACTCCGGGAACTCATGTCCTATGATGAATTGGAACTTGATACATTGGGCGACAGGAAAACCGCGCTTTTCCTCATAATGAGCGATACCGACGACACCTTTAATTTTGTTATCGCTATTCTGCAATCGCAGCTTTTCAATTTGCTTTGTGATAAAGCGGACGACGAATACAACGGCAAATTGCCTATTCATGTCCGGTTTTTGCTTGATGAATTTGCCAACATCGGGCAGATACCCCGCTTTGATAAGTTAATTGCGACCATTCGCAGCAGGGAAATGTCCGCTTCTATCATTCTGCAATCGCAGAGCCAACTAAAAGCCATTTACAAGGACGCGGCAGAAATCATACTTGATAATGCCGACAGCACCTTGTTTTTGGGAGGACGTGGGAAAAATGCAAAGGATATTTCGGATAACTTGGGACGGGAAACAATCGACAGTTTCAATACTTCCGAAAATCGCGGCACGCAGGTTTCTCATGGACTTACTTATCAAAAATTAGGAAAGGAGCTGATGACACAGGACGAAATAGCAGTTATGGACGGTGGGAAATGTATTTTGCAGCTACGCGGTGTGCGTCCCTTTTTAAGCGACAAATACGACATCACGAAACACCCGAACTACAAATACCTTTCCGACTTCGACAAAAGAAACGCTTTTGACGTGGAACGGTATATGTCTACCCGTCCGGCAATCGTAAAGCCCGATGAAGCCTTTGACATATACGAAATAGATTTGTCCGACGAGGACGCAGCCGCCGAGGAATAACGGCGGCATTTTCATTTTCAACAACTTTTTTTGAGCCGCACAGCGGCAGAAAGCGAGGTTTATATGGAGTTTTTCAACAGCGCAGTTGGTGTATTGCAGACTTTGGTTATCGCGCTTGGCGCAGGTCTTGGCATTTGGGGTGCCATTAACCTCATGGAGGGTTACGGCAACGACAATCCGGGCGCAAAGAGCCAGGGCATGAAGCAGCTCATGGCGGGCGGCGGCGTCGCTTTGATCGGCGGCACCCTTGTTCCCCTGCTTTCTCAACTTTTTGGATAATGCCTAAAACAAATACCACCCGCCGCGCCCTCTCGGAAACGGGAGGGCGCGGGAAAGGAGGGATTAACTTTTGATATGGCAGATGATTGAAGATTGGTTTCGCGGCATTTTGACAGACGGGATTTTATCGAACCTTTCCGGCTTGTTTGACAGCGTAAATACAGAGGTTGGAGAAATCGCAACACAAGTCGGCACGACCCCCGCCGGGTGGAACGCGGGCATATTCAACATGATACGCAGCCTTTCGGAAAACGTCATTGTACCGATTGCGGGCGTTATCATTACCTTTGTCATGTGTTATGAACTAATCCAGCTTGTAATTGAAAAAAACAATCTGCACGATCTCGACACTTGGATTTTCTTCAAATGGATTTTTAAGACCTTTGTTGCGGTGCTGCTGGTAACAAACACTTGGAACATCGTCATGGGAGTTTTCGACGTTACGCAGAGCGTCGTCAATCAGAGCGCGGGGGTTATCATATCCGATACAAGCATAGACGTTACCACCGTCATTACCGACATTGAAGCAAAACTCGACGCTATGAGCGTGGGCGGTCTTTTGGGGTTATGGTTTCAATCCCTCTTTGTAGGGCTTACCATGAAAGCCCTGTCAATCTGCATTATGCTTGTGGTGTATGGGCGCATGATTGAAATATATCTTGTAACGAGCGTTGCCCCTATCCCTATGGCAACAATGGTAAATCACGAATGGGGCAGCATGGGACAGAATTACTTAAAATCTTTGCTTGCGCTTGGTTTTCAGGCGTTTCTGATCTTGGTGTGTGTCGGCATTTATGCGGTGTTGATACAAACAATCGCAGCGACCGACGACATTTCCGGCGCGATCTGGGCTTGCATGGGCTATACCGTCCTCTTGTGCTTTACGCTTTTCAAAACGGGAAGCCTTGCAAAGAGCGTCTTTTCGGCACATTAAGGGGGTGAGTTATGATTTGAAAATCGGTTTAATCGACGTTGACAGCCATAATTTCCCCAACCTCTGCTTGATGAAGCTATCCGCGTATCATAAAGCAAAGGGGCATACGGTGGAATGGTGGAACGCAAAGGGGCGGTACGACCTTGTATATAAAAGCCGCGTCTTTACGGACACCTATTCCAAAGACACGATAACCGTTACCAACGCGGAACAAGTTATTTTCGGCGGTACGGGCTACGACACGAAAAACCGCTTGCCGCCGGAAGTGGAACACAGTTACCCGGATTATTCTATCTACCCGCAGTTTTTCGGGATTGCCTACGGCTTTTTAAGCCGGGGTTGTCCGAGAAATTGCGGGTTTTGCATTGTCAGCAGTAAAGAGGGACGCAAAAGTGTTAAGGTTGCGGATTTGTCCGAGTTTTGGAAATGGCAGCCGGAAATAAAAATCATGGACGCTAATCTGCTTGCCTGTCCCGACCATGAAAATCTCATTGAGCAGCTTATACGAAGCCGCGCATGGGTGGATTTTTCGCAAGGGCTGGATATTCGCCTTGTGAACAGGGATAATGTCAGCCTGTTAAATCGGGTACGGATAAAAGCGGTACATTTTGCATGGGATAATCCCGACGAGGACTTAACCGGGTATTTCCAACGTTTTTTGGATTTGACCGCCATTAAGAGCAGCCGCCAGCGGCGCGTGTATGTTCTTACCAACTACGGCAGCACTCACGAACAGGATTTATACCGCGTGAACACCTTGCGGGCTATGGGCTTTGACCCGTATGTGATGATTTACGAGCGTCCAACCGCCCCGCCTGTTACCCGCCATTTGCAACGGTGGGTAAATAACAAACGGCTTTTCTATGCTGTCCCCCGTTTTGAAGATTACATTCCGGGCAGAAAGGAGGTTTGAAATGGCGTATGTAACCGTCCCAAAGGACTTAACAAAAATCAAAAGCAAGGTAATGTTCAACCTTACGAAACGACAGCTAATTTGTTTCAGCGCGGCGGTAGCAATCGGACTGCCGCTGTTCTTTTTGGTAAAAGACAGCGTTGGAACAACCACAGCGGCATTGTGCATGGTGCTTGCCATGCTGCCTATGTTTTTGCTTGCCATGTACGAGAAAAACGGGCAACCGCTGGAAGTGATTATTCGGCAATTTGTGGAAGTGAAGTTTCTTCGCCCCAAAGAGCGACCTTATCAGACCAACAATTTTTATGCCGCCCTTGCGCGGCAAGAGCAATTAGATAAGGAGGTACGGGCGATTGTCAAAGGAAAAGAAAAACACCCAAAACGAAAAGCGTAAACTTTCCCGACAGGAAAGAAAACAGATAGATACCCTTATCCGACAGGCAAAGGGCGACGGGAAGCCCCATACGGCGCAGGACAGCATACCGTTTGAGCGAATGTATAAGGACGGGATTTGCCGCCTTGCAAACGGGCGGTATTCCAAGTGCATTGAGTTTGAGGACATCAACTATCAGCTTGCGCAGCCGGACGACAAAACCGCCATTTTTGAAGCCCTTTGCGATATGTATAACTCGTTCGACGCTTCTATCAGCGTGCAGCTTTCCCTAATCAGCCGCCATGCGAACAAGGACGATTTCAAGAACAGTATCACGATTGCGCCGCAGAATGATGACTTCGACAGTATCAGAGCAGAATACACCGAAATGCTTAGGACGCAGCTTGAACGCGGAAACAACGGGCTTATCAAGACCAAGTTTCTCACCTTTACCGTTGAAGCAAAGGACATTAGATCGGCGCGGGCGCGTCTTGCCCGCATTGAAACGGACACCCTCAACCATTTTAAGGTGATCGGCGCGGCGGCGCGGGTATTGGACGGGAAACAGCGTCTTGAAGTGCTGCATGGGATTTTCCACCCGGACGGGGAACGCTTTAACTTTGCGTGGGAATGGCTACCCGCAAGCGGTCTTTCTGTCAAAGACTTTATCGCGCCGTCCTCTTTCCGATTTGGCGACGGGCGAATGTTTCAAATGGGCGGCAAGTTTGGCGTAGTTTCCTTTTTGCAGATCGTCGCGCCGGAACTCTCCGACCGTATGCTTGCCGACTTCATGGACGCGGAAAACGGGATTATCGTCAATCTGCACATTCAGAGTATCGACCACAACGAAGCAATCAAGACGATTAAGCGCAAGATTACCGACCTTGACCGTATGAAAATCGAGGAACAGAAAAAAGCAATCCGCAGCGGCTACGACATGGATATTATTCCGTCCGACCTTGCCACCTACGGCGGGGAAGCAAAAAACCTACTCCGCGATTTGCAGAGCCGCAACGAAAGAATGTTTCTGCTTACGCTGCTTGTCTTAAACCTTGCAGATACCAAGCAGAAATTGGATAACGAAGTATTTGGAGCGGCGGCAATCGCGCAGAAATACAACTGCATTTTGACCCGCCTTGACTACCGGCAGGAACAGGGGCTTATGTCCTCTATCCCGTTGGGGGAAAACCTTATCCATATCCAGCGCGGCTTGACGACCAGCAGCACCGCCGTTTTCGTTCCCTTTACGGTGCAAGAGCTGTTCCAAAGCGGCGAAGCATTGTATTACGGCTTAAACGCCCTTTCCAACAACATGATTTTGTGCGACCGAAAGAAGCTGAAAAATCCCAACGGCTTGATACTCGGCACACCGGGCAGCGGCAAAAGTTTTTCTGCAAAACGCGAAATCACAAACGCTTTTCTTATCACGTCCGACGACATTATCATTTGCGACCCCGAAGCCGAATATTACCCCCTTGTCGGACGTTTGAAAGGACAGGTTATCAAGGTTTCGCAGAACAGCACGCAGTACATTAACCCTATGGATATTAACCTCAATTACAGCGAGGGCGACACGCCCATAGCCTTAAAGAGCGATTTTATCCTTTCCTTTTGTGAGTTGATTATGGGAGGTAAAAACGGGCTGGAAGCTGTCGAAAAGACCTTGATTGACCGCGCTGTTATCAGCGTGTACCGCAACTACCTTGCCGACCCGAAGCCGGAGAATATGCCGATTTTGGGCGACCTCTACGACGAGATCAAGAAGCAGCCGGAAAAGGAAGCGCAGCGTATCGCGGCGGCATTGGAACTCTATGTAAACGGCAGCTTGAACATTTTTAACCACAGGACAAACGTTGACATTCATAATCGCCTTGTCTGCTTTGATATTAAGGAACTCGGTACGCAGCTTAAAAAAGTCGGTATGCTTATCGTCCAAGACCAAGTATGGAACAGAGTAACGGTAAACCGCAGCGAGGGCAAGGCGACGCGGTATTACATCGACGAATTTCATTTACTCTTGAAAGAGGAACAGACCGCAGCATACAGCGTCGAGATTTGGAAGCGTTTTAGGAAGTGGGGCGGTATTCCGACAGGTATCACGCAGAACGTCAAAGACCTTTTGACGAGCAGAGAAGTTTCAAACGTTTTTGAAAACAGCGATTTTGTCTATATGCTCAACCAAGCACAGGGCGACAGGGAAATCCTTGCAAAGCAGCTTAACATTTCGCAGCAGCAAATGACCTATGTAACCCATTCCGACGCGGGCGAGGGGCTTATTTTCTACGGCAACGTGATTTTGCCCTTTATTGACCGTTTCCCGCAGGATACGGAACTGTACCGCGTCATGACGACCAAACCCGGCGAGGTGTCGGCATGAGGATAGAAACGGACAAAATCTATTGCGGCGACAGCTTGCAGGTGCTTCAAACCTTGCCGGAAAACGCAGTTGATTGTTGCGTAACGTCCCCGCCCTACTATGCCTTGCGGGACTATGGCGCAGACGGGCAGATCGGACGGGAAGCAACGCCGGAAGAATATGTTTCCCGCATTACGGCGGTATTCCATGAGGTAAAGCGGGTGCTTACGCCGGAGGGGACTTGTTGGCTGAATATCGCGGACACTTATTGCGGCACAGGCAGCAAAGCCGACCACCAAGACCCCAAATATCCCAAAGGCAGGAACGGGCAGCAAGTGGCGTTCAACCACCGCGCCCCCGGCTGTAAGCCCAAAGATTTAATCGGTATTCCGTGGCTTGTAGCCCTTGCCTTGCGGGGCGACGGTTGGTATTTGCGCAGTTCTATCATTTGGCACAAAACAAACCCCATGCCAGAAAGCACGCGGGACAGGCCGACCCGCTGCTATGAATATGTGTTTCTGCTTACCAAGTCAAAGAAGTATTACTACAATTGGCAAGCAGTAGCCGAGCCGATAGCCCCCACAACGGCGGGGCGGCTGAAAAGCGGAGTTAGCAAAGGAAACAAGTATAACGTTACTGTTCCGGGGCAAAACCAGCCGCAGAAAATCAACCGCCCCCGCGAAAAGGGCGCATACGCCGACGAGTTGATTTGTCCCGTCCGCAGCCGTCGCAACGTTTGGCAGATCAACAATGTCGCGTATCATGGCGGGCATTTCGCAGCATACCCGCCCAAACTTGCGGAAACGTGCATTTTGGCGGGCTGTCCCGTGGGCGGGATTGTCCTTGATCCGTTTTTAGGCAGCGGCACCACCGCAGCGGCGGCAAAGCACCTTTCCCGCCGCTATATCGGCATTGAGTTAAACCCCGACTATTGCACCCTTGCAAAACAGCGGATTGGAGGTGATGAAGATTGAGCAAGGAATGGAAAGCCCCCGACAAGGTAACGCAGAAAATGACCCGCGACGGGGCGGTTGCGGAAAACCTCACGACGGGCGAAACAACGAGTATCAGCGAAAGGCCGCAGGAGGAAAACTATTCCCAAGCCCCTACCGCAGCGGCAGAAAAGGCTGTTGACCGTATCGGCGCAGAGGTTGAACGGCAAGCGGCAAAGGGCGCAGGGAAAAAAGCCCTTGACGCGGCGCAGCTAAAAACCCATACTTCCCGCTTGCAGTTTTCCGAAGCGGAACGGGCAACGCCGGAATTGCAGAAATCTATCCGTAAATCCGAGAAAGCGGCAGACCGTTTAGACGCAGCGCGGGCGGCTATCCCCAAGCAGACCAAAATCAAGAAAGAGCGCGTTTTTGACGAAGCGAAAGGCAAGGCAAAGACGCGCCTTTCCTTTGAAAAGACGGATAAGCCCCCAAACGGCAAGTTGCGGCATAACCCCTTGTCCCGTCCGGCGCAGGAGTTGAACAGCACCGTACATGGGAAAATCTACGAGGTTGAGAAAGAAAATGTCGGTGTGGAAAGCGGGCACAGGGTAGAACTTGCGGGCGAGAAAGCGGGCGGTATGGCGGCGCGGACGGTAAAGCGCGGCATACGCAGCCACAAGCTGAAACCCTACCGGGCAGCGGCGGCAGCCGAGAGAAAGGCGGTAAAGGCAAACGCCGATTTCCTCTATCAAAAGGCGCTGCACGATAACCCCGCCCTTGCGCACTCAAACCCGATTTCCCGTTTTTGGCAGAAGCAGCGCATTAAAAAGCAGTATGCAAAGACGCTGAAAGCGGGCGGCAAAGTGAAAAAGACCGCCGAAGCCACCGCAAAGGCGGCGAAGAAAACCGCGCAGGAAACCAAACGGGCGACGTTCTTTGTCGTCCGGCACTGGAAAGGCTGCTTGCTTGTGGGCGGGATTGCCTTTATCGTGCTTCTGCTTTTCGGCGGCTTGTCCTCTTGCTCCCTCTTTGGCGGCAACAGCGGCAGCGGCTTAATTGCGTCGTCCTATCTTTCCGAGGACGCGGATATTACAGGCGCGGAAAGCGCGTATGCCGCTATGGAAGCCGAGTTACAAGATATGCTGAATAATATCGAGCGCGAATACCCCGGCTATGACGAATACCGGGTGAACGCGGACGAGATCGAGCATGACCCCTATGTGCTAATCTCTATCCTTTCCGCGCTGCATGAGGGCGTGTTTACCCTTGATGAAGCGCAAAGCACCCTTGAAATGCTCTTTGAGAAACAGTATATCTTGACCGTTGAGGAAGAAGTACAGGTACGATACCGCACCGAAACGAGGACGGACAGCGAGGGCAACGAATATGAGGTTGAAGTACCCTACAACTATTACATTCTCCATGTGGATTTGGAAAACTTCAACCTTTCCCATGTCCCCGTCTACATCATGGGCGAGGAACAGCTATCCATGTACGCTATGTATATGTCGTCGCTGGGAAACCGCCCCGATTTGTTCCCGTCGTCCGGCTATGTGTCTAAATACTATGAAAACCCGCCCGCCGATTATGAAGTACCCGCCGCGCTGCTTAATTCCGATGAACAGTTTGCGCGGCTCATAGAGGAAGCGGATAAATACGTCGGCTTTCCCTATGTGTGGGGCGGCAGCACCCCGGAAACCTCTTTTGATTGCAGCGGCTTTGTGAGTTATGTATTGACGAACAGCGGCCTATACAATACGGGCAGACTTGGGGCGCAAGGGCTTTACAACATTTCAACCCGCGTTTCCAACCCGCAGCCGGGGGATTTGGTTTTCTTTACGGGTACATACGACACGCCGGGGGTATCTCATGTGGGTATCTACGTTGGCGAGGACGGGGACGGAAGCCCCGTCATGCTGCATTGTGGCGACCCGATACAATACGCAAAACTTGATACAAGCTATTGGCAATCCCATTTTTACGCCTATGGGCGGCTACATTACAACTGACTTTGAAAGGAGTTTATTTCTATGGCAAACACGAAACTTGACCGTATCGAAAGGGATATTGAGAAAACGAGGGCGAAAATCCTTGAATACCAAAAAAGGCTGAAAGACCTTGAAGCGCAGAAAATCGAGGAAGAAAACGCGCAGATCGTTCAAATGGTGAAAGCGGTACACCTTGACGGGGCGCAGCTTGCCGCGTTCCTCTCCGCTTACGCCAGCGGCGAAATTGCCTTGCCACAGCCGGACGCAGACTACACCGACGAACAGGAGGAAACCGAAGATGAAGCATAAAAAACTGTTCCGCAGCGTTACCGCTTTGCTTGCCGCCCTTGTACTCATGGGCGGCTTTTCTGTTACCGCTTTTGCGGGCGGCGGTGATGTGAGCGACGAGCCGCCTACCCCCGTAACCGAAACCGAGCCGGAAGAAACGACGGGCGGCTATGAGCCGCAGCCCTTAACGCCGGAGGGCAACATGAGCCTTGTGGACGACATAACGGGCGAAGCGTCCGGCGATAAGCAGTTTATTACCGTCGTTACGAAAAACGGAAACTATTTTTACATCATCATTGACCGCGCCGAGGACGGGGAAAATACCGTCCATTTCCTTAACCAAGTGGACGAAGCGGATTTAACCGCCCTTATGGAGGACGGGCAGACCGAAGCCCCCGTTTGTAGCTGTACTGAAAAATGCGTTGCCGGAAGCGTCAACACCGATTGTCCCGTTTGCAGCGTCAACATGAGCGAGTGCGCGGGCAAGGAAGCCGAGCCGGAGCCGGAAGAAACCGAGCAGCCGCCGGAAGAAGAAAAAGGCGGCGGCATGGGTATTCTGCTTGTCGTGCTGCTTGTTGCCGCAGCGGGCGGCGGCGCGTTCTACTACTTTAAGATTTTGAAGCCCAAAAAGGACGCGGCGAAAGGCAGCAGCAGCCTTGACGACCTTGATTTTGACGAGGACGACGAGGAAACGGAAGTAGTCGAAACCGAACAGACCGAGCAGGAGGACGATAATCTATGAAACTTGTAATTGCAGAAAAACCGAGCGTCGGGGCGGCGATTGCCGCCGTTATGGGCGCGAATGAAAAGCGCAGCGGATATTTTGAGGGCGGCGGCTACCTTGTGTCGTGGTGTATCGGGCATTTGATTAGCCTTGCAGACGCGGCGACCTACAATGAACAATTCCGTAAATGGAAGTACGACGATCTTCCCATTGTCCCGCAGGAGTGGCAGTTTATTGTTGCCAGCGGCAAGGAGCAGCAGTTTTCCATTCTCAAAGACCTTATGCACCGCAGCGACGTTACCGAGATTATCAATGCTTGCGACAGCGGGCGCGAGGGGGAACTCATTTTCCGCTTTGTCTATGAACAGGCGAATTGCAAAAAGCCCTTTTCCCGCCTTTGGATTAGCAGCATGGAAGCAAGTGCAATCCGCGAGGGCTTTTCAAATCTCAAAGACGGGCGCGGCTATGACAACCTCTATCAATCCGCGCTTTGCAGAGCAAAGGCCGATTGGCTCATTGGCATTAACGCGACCCGCCTTTTCTCTATCCTCTACCATAAAACATTGAATGTCGGCAGAGTGCAAACGCCCACCCTTGCTATGCTGGTAAACCGCGACTATGCAATCAGCAGCTTTAAGAAAGAGAAATATCATGTCGTCCGGCTGGACGTTGGCGGCGTTGCCGCCCTTTCCGAAAGGCAGGACGACGAAGCGGCGGCGCGGCAGATGAAAGCGGCTTGCGAGAAATCGCAGGCCGTTTGTACTTCCCTTAAAAAAGAGAAAAAGACCGCAGCCCCGCCGAAACTGTTTGACCTCACCGCCTTGCAGCGGGAAGCAAACCGTTTGTATGGGTTTACGGCGAAACAGACCCTTGACTATGCGCAAGCCCTTTATGAAAAACGGCTTTTGACCTATCCCCGCACCGACAGCAAATATATCACTTCCGATATGGAGGGCAGCACAAAGGAACTTATCACCGGCCTTTGCGCTGCTCTCCCCTTTATGCAGGGCGTGAAGCTGCAAGCCGACCTTGCGAGGATTTGCGACAACAGCAAAGTAACCGACCATCACGCCATTTTGCCGACAGCGGAGTTTGTGAAAACGGGCTTTTCTTCCCTTGCCGAAAGTGAGAAAAAGCTAATGACCCTTGTGTGCGCAAAACTGCTTTGCGCCGTTGCCGCGCCCTATGAGTATGAAGCGGTTACGGCGGTTTTCACTTGCGGCGGCTATACCTTTACCGCAAAGGGCAGGACGACGCTTTGCGAGGGTTGGCGCGAGATTGAAAGACTATCCCGCGCCGCGTCCGGGGAACAGGACGAGGACGCAGAGCCGGAAGCGGTTTTACCCCCGCTTGCCGAGGGGCAGACCTTTGACAATCCGGCAGCGGAGATCTCCGAACGTTACACGCAGCCCCCAAAGGCATTTACCGAAGATACGTTACTTTCGGCTATGGAGAGTGCGGGAAAGGAGGACACGCCGGAGGACGCGGAGCGCAAAGGGTTAGGCACCACCGCGACGCGGGCGGGTATCATTGAAAAACTCATTAGCGCGGGCTTTGCCGAGCGCAAGGGCAAAAAGCTAATCCCCACAAAGGACGGGTATAACCTTGTCGCTATTCTGCCCGACAGCCTTACGTCCCCGCAGCTTACGGCAGAATGGGAAACGCGCCTTACCGGGATTGCAAAGGGCAGCGACAGCCCCGCCGACTTCATGCGCGGGATTGAGGAAATGACAGCGGGGCTTGTCAAGACCTATTCCGCGATTTCCGAGGATAAAGCGAAGCTGTTTACCCCGCAGCGGGAAGCAATCGGCACTTGCCCCCGTTGCGGCGCGGCGGTTTACGAGGGCAAGAAAAACTTTTACTGCTCCGACAGGGCTTGCAGCTTTGTGATGTGGAAGAATGACCGCTTTTTTGAGCAGCGCAAAAAGGCTTTCACAAAGGCGATTGCCGCCGCCCTTTTGAAAGACGGAAAGGTAAAAATCAAAGGTATGTACTCGACCAAGACGGGAAAGACCTTTGACGGAGTTGTGCTGCTTGCCGACACAGGCGGCAAGTATGTAAACTTCCGCGTCGAGCAGAACCGAAAATGATAAGGCTTGATGAAAAGCAATACCGCGCCGTAAAGAAAATGACCCGCGCCGCTTGTGCAAACAACGATTGCGGGAATTGTCTGCTGCTGGACGACGGGGAAACTTGCGTTTGTGTGCAGAGTATCAGCTATTCGCTGCTATGCCGCTATTTCCGCGAAGCGGTATTACCCGCCGACAGGCAGCTTTGCGAACAGATCACCCGCAGCGGGGAAACCGATTTGAAGCGTTGCGCGGTATGCGGCAGCACGTTTGCGGCGGGCAGCAACCGGGCGAAATACTGCCCCGATTGCGCGGCAAAGATACGCCGCAGACAGAAAGCCCAAAGCGAGAGAAACAGGCGTTTACGGATAAAAACAACTACATAGCAAGCACAGCAAACGAGTACCCGTTTGCGAGAAATGCCCGCGCTTCCCATAGAGAGCGCGGGCATTTTGCTTGTTGGGATAGTCCCAAACCCTTATATGACCGAGAAAGGACGTGATGAAAGAATATGCCGTATTCCTCATACGACCATGACAAATTAGAAGCCGCCGAAACCATGCGGATAGAACGCCGGATATATTTTGAAGCAAAGGACAGGGAGATTGCCCCTTATGCTTCCTTGCCGATTGCGCAGCTACTTTCCATGCGCAGCGAAAGCGCGGCGGCAGAACAGGCGATTTTTGACGACCTTAAAGAACGCGCCGCCGCATGGGAAGAACAGGCGGGAAGAACGCTTTTGCTGGATAAAACACTTGAATATGTGAGAACGCCGCACGTCCAGCACACCGCTAACGAGTGGCAGACCACCGAGCATAACCGCCATATTCGCAGCAACCGGGTATATCAGATGAATTACCACATTTACGAAAACACCCGTTACGACAGGGAGAAGCAGCAAAGCGTCCCTTACTCCTATTCTCTCACATGGGGCGTTTATACCAACAGCCCGAACAGGAACGGGCAAGCGAAGATTGCCGGACAAGATAGAAAGGTTTTCACCGACAAGGCAGCTATGGAAAAGTATCTGAATGGGCGTATCAAAGCGTATGACCGCTTGTTTACGGAAATCTCCCCGCCTATCCCGCAGGAGTACGCCGACTATTTCAAAGTAAACGGTATGCTCATGCCGGACTACACCATAGAGGGCGAAGAACCCCCGCAGCAGCAACAGGCGGCAGCTATCCCCGAAAATACCGGGCAGGAAAAGGAGCGTGAACACATGAGCGAACAGTTTTCTATTATGATAGGCAACCGCAGCCGCTTTGACGCGGGCGACCCCGGCGGCTATTGGTTGGATATGCCCGCCACAAAGGAGCAGTTGCACGAAGCTATGCGGAACGTCGGCATTACCGCCGACAACCCGCAGGATTTTTCCATTCGCGGCTATTCCGACGACCCGGAGAAACATATTGCCTTGCCTTATGAAATGGTATGCGCCGCCGACGTGGACGAACTCAATTTTCTTGCGGCGCGGCTCGAACAGCTTGACCCCGCCGAGGTTGGCAAGCTGAACGCAGCTTTGCAGCAGAAAAACGGGCTTGCAAATATTGGACAGGTAATTGACTTCACCTACAACGTGGATTTTTACGTCCATATCCCCGAAGTACATAACTACCACGATTTGGGCGACTATTACTTAAATCAATCCGGCATGGTACAAATGCCCGAAGAATGGAAAGGCGGCATTGACCTTTCTACTTTTGGCAGGAACGCTGCCGCGCAGGAAAAAGGCGCGTTTACCGAGTACGGCTATATCGTGGAAAGCGGCGACGAGTGGGAACGGCAGTTTGAGGGGCGCGAAGTGCCGGAAGAATACCGCATTATGAGTTACCCGCAGCCGGAGCGCGGCGAACAGGACAAAGCCTATATGGACGCAGCCGAAACGCAGCAAGCAGACGCACAGGCCGCAGAGCCGCAGCAGCCCCGCCCCGTCGTCCCCATTATCCTTACTTCCGAAAAGCCCGCCGAAAAGGTAAAGGAGATCACCGCGCGTTTGGAACAGGGCGTACAGGCGATTTTTGACAGCGACCGCTACAAAGAGTTTCTAACCGCTATGTCAAAGTTCCATGATTATAGTTTGAATAACACTATCCTAATTGCTATGCAGGGCGGCAATTTGGTAATGGGCTTCCGTCAATGGGAAAAGGAGTTTGACCGCCATGTAAAGAAAGGCGAGAAAGGCATTAAAATCTTTGCCCCCGCGCCCTACAAGGTGAAAAAGCTGGTTGATAAAATCGACCCCGAAACGAGAAAGCCCATGCTTGACCGCGAGGGAAAAGTGGTAAAGGAAGAAAAGGAAATCACCGTCCCCGCCTTTAAGGTTATAACCGTCTTTGATATTTCGCAGACCGAGGGCAAGGAGTTTCCCGACCTTTCCGTTAAACCGCTGCTTGCCGATGTGGAGCAGTACGAGGATTTTTTCGCCGCCCTTGAAAAAGCGTCCCCCGTCCCGATTGCATTTGAGCAGATCACAAACGGCGCAAATGGGTATTTCAGTTTGACCGACAAGCGTATTGCAATCAAAGAGGGCGTGAGTGAATTACAGGCGGTAAAGACCGCCATTCACGAAATCGCCCATGCGAAGCTGCACGACGTAGACTTAAACGCCCCGCCGGAGCAGCAAAACCGCGTTGACCGCCATACCTGCGAGGTAGAAGCGGAAAGCGTCGCTTATACGGTTTGCCAGCATTTCGGCCTTGATACTTCCGATTACTCTTTCGGCTATGTGGCTGGTTGGAGCAGCGGCAAGGAAATGACCGAGTTAAAAGCGTCCCTTGAAACAATACAGACCACCGCAAAGGAACTCATTACCGAGATTGAGGGGCATTTTACCGAGTTGCAGCAGCAGCGGCAAGCCGAGCAGGAGCAGGGCGATACCTTTTCCATTTATCAGTTAAAGCGCGGGGACGAAACAAGGGACTTGCGCTTTGAGCCTTATGACCGTCTGCAAGCGGCTGGACTTACCATTGACCGGGTAAATTATGAACTCGTCTATACTGCACCGCTTACAAAGGATATGACGCTGGGCGACATTTGGGAAAGGTTTAATATCGACCACCCCGCCGACTTTAAGGGGCATAGCCTTTCCGTTTCCGACATTGTTGTGCTTCATCAGAACGACGAGGACACCGCCCACTATGTAGACAGTATCGGTTTTCAGCAAGTGCCGGAGTTTTTGCAGGAGCAGCAGACCCCCGTATTTGACAAGCTGCCGCCCGAACAGCAGCAAGCCTTGTCCGACACCGTACAAGACACTTTGCAAATGCTGGTTGACGCAGACAAGCGGATTTATGGCGACGTTACGGGCAAGACCCTTGAAGCAATCGCGGCGCAAGGATATTCCTACAAGGACGGGCAGCTTGAAAAGCAGCAGCCGGAAGCGACCCCCGACAGCCTTTTGACGGGTGAAACCGTTAGAACGCCGAGGGGCAATTTTCATATTACCGATATGAGCCGTGAACAGATCGAAGCGGCGGGCTTTGGTTTTCATCATGCGTCGGAGGACGGGAAGTATCTCATTATGGGAAATGGCACACAGGCTTATGCCATAGCCGCCGAGCAGCCGCAGCGGGATAATCCCTTAAAGCACGTCGAGGACACCATAGAGCAGAACGACAACAATTTTGACGGGCTTATCAATAATACGCCGCAAACGCCCACCGTCGCGGATTTTGAGCAGCGGGCAAAGGCGGGGGAAGCGATTTCCGTTACCGACCTTGCAAAAGCGGTAAAAGCCGAGAAACGGGAACAGCCGCAGAAAAAACCGTCCATTTTGAAGAAGCTGGACGAATACAAGAAACAGGCGGCGCAGCAGCCGAAAGATAAACAGAAAGAGCATAAAAAGGATTTGGAGGTTTGATAGCATGAATACCCGCTTTACCATTGAGGAAGAAAACATTGTTGCGATCTACGCCGAGGACAGCCGGGAAACAACGCTTGAAAATATCCTTGCCGCCATGCCCTACATGGACGAGGATATGCGCCAGCTTGCCGCCGCAGCGGTGAACAAGCTGCAAGCCATGACGGACAGCGAGTTTTCCGAAAGGGAGTTTATCTTGACCGACGAGGAATAGCCCATAGAGAACAGGGGCGCGGTTGCCGATTTCCGGCACCGCGCCCCTGTTCTTTTTTTGTCCTTGCGTGGACAATTAGAAAGCCGTTTTTGCGGGTTTGAATATACTTTATCGTCTATGTCGTTTTCATGCGCTGGAAGCCGCAGAAACACAGGCGTTTTCAGCCCTTAACATTCCACTTGCCACCCCATGTTTTGCGCCTTATCGCTCCTGCTCCCGCGCCCTGCTTTGGGACGGGTAAAGAATACTATCGACGTTCTTTTTGACAACGCCGTATTCCTGCATTTGCTTCTTGGCTTGCCGATAATCTTCATACAATTTGGTTTTCCTGTCGTTTAAGCTTCTATACTCCTTGCGCAGCGCGGCGAGATCGGGCAGCTTCTTTATCTGCATTTCCTTTAATGCCCTTGCCGCAGCTTCAAACAGGATAATTTCGCTTTCATGTCCCCGCAGATACTTTTCCTTGTCCGGCGATTTTCGGTATTCATCGTAAATCGGTTTTAACTGTCGGTATGTGGTGGTGTGCTTGATAAGCAGCGACAAATCAGACATACGCTGTTCCACTTCCTTAACCGCCTTTGCCGCCGCGTCATGGGCGGTCATAATATCCGCGATTTTGCTTTCAAGTTCGCTGTAATACTCAATCTTATTTTCGGTTAGGAAGTTCATGCTTTTAGCAGCCTGTTTCAGATTATGGATTTTCGCCCACCGTTCATAGCCCGCCGACTGTTGGGCTTTGATACTGTTTTCAAGATCAACGACAAGCCGGATTTTTTTATCTTCCCGCAGCGTTTTTGTTTTGGCAACATACACGCCCTTGATACGCTCCTTTATCGCTTCTTCCGTATAGGCCGCGCCGAGCGTCTTTGTGCGGGTAAACCGTTCCTGTCCGGCGGCGCGGAAAGAAATGTATTTGCCCTGTTTGATTTCATATCCCATTTCCTGCAAGCGGCGCAGCAGTTCGTCAAAATCTTTCACTCGGGGAATGAGGTTATCTATCGCCGTTTTCAGCTTGGCTTTATAGCTTGTACCTTGCTTTTCGGCGGTATATTCCGCATAGCTTTTCCCTCTGTCCTGTCCCGGCACGACGACGGATAGCCCATGCTCTTTACATATCCTGTCGCTGGTGCGCCGGATATGGTAATAGCTTTGTTTGTTGGAATGGTACTTTTTGTAGTCAACGAAGCTGACCGAGTTAAAAATCAAGTGATTATGCAGATGGTCTTTATCGACGTGAGTTGTCAAAACAAACTCATACTTGCCGCCTAATACCGCCCCGGCAAGTTCCATGCCGATTTTGTGCGCTTCTTCCGGTGTGGTTTCTCCCACCGCAAAGGATTGTATCAAGTGCCGCCCTAAATGTGTGCCGCGATCTCCGGCAGCTTCCCGCGTCCATGCAAACTCAATATCGGCGGTTTCCAGCCCGCAGCCGAAAGAGGACGCAAGCAGCTTCCCGTCTGTCTTTTCGGGATTTAAGATATAGTCTATCGCAGCCTTTAAGGTTGATTTAATAGGGTGCGTCTTTGTAACCGCCATATCTCGTCCACCGCCTTTTTAATGTCCTCTATATCCTGCCTGTAAACCGTCCCCGTCGCATTGGCGCGTTTTGCAATTTGGTTGATGTTCCGGCTCACCGCTTGCAGTTCCCGGATATATGCTTTTGTGTCGCTTCGGTCAACGACAAGAATATACCCGTCTATCGCCATTTTACGGAAGTATGCCCCATACTGCTTTATGGGAAGCTGCTTCATCTTCTCGTCGATCAGCCGCTTTTCTTCTTCCGTAACGTAAAACTTCATCTGTATATTTCTCTTTCGGTTTTCCATTTCCGCACCGCCTTTCGGTATAAGGGTTTGGGATTATCCCAACAAGCATTTTCCGCAAACGGGTACTCGTTTGCTGTGCTTGCTATCTACTCCATACCCCCACCGAAAGGCGGTATTTGTTGCGCGTTCCTTTGATTTTGGACGCAAAAAAAGATTGCAGCCGCCATGCGCTGCAATCTCCCGATTTCTCATATTGTGAGGTTAATCCTCTGCTTTTTCGACTTCCGTTATCTCCCTTGCTGTTGCGGTTACAATCCGTATGCCTTTATCGCTCATACCGTCCAGCAGCGCGTCAAGCTGCCGCCGCCCGGTGGATTTCTCCGCATTGCTGTTCGGGAAGAAAAATTGATCTACCGAAATATGATACCGGGTTACAAGGTCATAGAATACCTGTAAACTCGGCTGTTGTCCCTTGTTCTCGATATTCGCAAGGTAGCGCGGGGAAATATATAACTCGTCGCTTACCTTTTTGCGGCTCTCGCCGTATTCATTTCTCGCGGCTTTTATAGCTGCCCCGAAAGCCTTAAAGTCGTACAATGGTACGGGTCTTTTTGCCATTTTCATTCACCCTGTTACATTTTACAGTTCACCTTTCTTTTTGGATATGTCCACACAATTCATATCATTAGGTTAAATACTTCCTGTTGTGTATTGACAGTAGACTGATTTTCTGATAAAATAAAATTTATGTAAAAGGAGGCGGCGTTTATGTTGCATAGCATGCGTATTAGATAAGCATTGAAAAAAAGGATTTTCCCATTTTCAACATGGGCTTTTTTGTCATGCTTATTTTGCGGATGCTATACAAAAAACTAACGACGTATAGATATAGTATAGACATAGTGCAAGCTATGCCTTAGTTTTGTTGTACTGCTCTGTGCATTATAAATGCAGGTCAATGCTCATGTTGAGGATTGACCTGCATTTTTTTGTGTAAAAAGGACGAGTGAAATATAATGCTTAAAAAATATTGGATAAAATGTCCGATTTGTAACGGAAAGACGAGAGTTCAAGTATTTCATAATACTGTATTAAAAGATTTTCCTCTTTTCTGCCCTAAATGCAAATTGACGCATATCATTGATGTAGAAAAATTAGAGATTGTAATCAAAAATACAGAAAAACAAACTTTTATTATTTAGAAGAAAGGATATAAAAATGAAACGTTTACCTAAATATACGCCTGCGGAAGTACGGAATGATCCATACGGATTTACTTACAAAGAAATGTCGGAAGTTATTGGCGAGAATGAAGCAAAAGCCTTATATGAAGAATTATATAAGCAATTACCACGCAAAAAAAATCTATCAATGTTGGTAAAAAATATTTGCAAAAGCAGTGATACTGAAAAGTATGTTTACGAACTGAAAGACAACAAATACATTGAAACGGTTTTTATCAAGCGGCGAGATGGTGGAACTGTTTGCGTGAGCACACAAGTCGGTTGTCCTGTTGGTTGTATTTTTTGTGAGTCCGGGCGAAATGGCTTTGTTCGTAATCTAACATCGTCAGAAATCGTACAACAGATTATATTGTTGCGTCGAAAAGTAAACCGTATCGTTTTTATGGGTATGGGAGAGCCTTTATTCAATTATGACAACTTGATAAAAGCAATCCATATTCTCCGAGATAGATATGGGCTCAACTTTCCAACCGACGGCATTACCATATCAACAGTTGGTCCGGTCGATCAATTAAAAAAATTGCGCGAGGAACATCTTAAAATTCAGTTGACAATATCTTTACACGCAGCAACACAATCTGCAAGAAATCGTATTATTCCTCACATGCGCATATATGCTATTGAAGATGTTGTTAAGCAAGCCTTATCCTATTCTGAAAGGCATAATCGCAAAATTGTCTTTGCGTATTTGCTTTTACCGGGTATAAATGACCGGCCCTCAGATGTAAGACAACTTGCAAAATGGTTTCGGGGCAAAAAAGTTATGATTAACGTGTTACAATACAACCCAACAAGCAATTCAAGAATTAAAGCACCACAGAAACGGGAAATAGTTGCATTCAAACATCAATTAGAGCAAGCAGGACTTGAAGTTACTATGAGAGTTTCTCATGGCAGAGAGATTAACGCGGCTTGTGGACAGTTAGCTAACACATATAATAAATTCAAAAAAAAATGATTAAAAGTGCCAGACGCATAGACGCAGAGCCGATAACGCATTAGGTCAAAAAACCTATGTGTTATCGGCTTTTTTATTTAATATTGCGCAAAAGCCGCTGTTCCCTATTATAGAATGGATTGCGGGTAGTGTATTAAAGTCGCCCTTTTTTAAGGATACGGCGGTATCGGGGAGGTATCGCCGTGTCCATTTTTATTTACTGTAACCCGCCTAATGCTTTGCGGTCAAAAAAAGCTATGCTCCGCAAGCGGGATATTCCGGCTATGAATGTGAACTGTCAATACATTTAGCTACTGCTTACATTTCCTTTGCGCCCGTCCGCGTCTTGCGGACGGGCGCATTTTGCTTTTTTCAACTTTTTTCTGAAAAGCGCACTCAAGAGCCATCTCCCGAACGGGTACGGAGCGAAAGGGGCAGAGAGGACAAGCCCTTAACTCCCGTCCTCTACTCCACGCGGGAAGGAGGTGAACTCTATGGAGCTATCTTCTTCCGACAAGGAAAGAATACAACATCAGTACGACGCATTAGCAAAGAAAACTTTGGTCGGCGAAGCGAAAAGCCACCGCCGCACTCTTGCGAAACGCGCAGCACGCGAAGTTACTTTTTCGGATTTGAGCGAAAGCGAACTCGCGCAGCTTTTCACAACGGACGAATACGAAAGCGATTATTTCCGTTTTCAAGTGTCCGGCTTTGATGTACTCGTCAAAAATGAACTGCTTGCCGAAGCCCTTAACGCTTTGCCCGAAAGGAAACGCGACATTATCCTTTTGTCCTACTTCTTGGATATGAGCGACGCGGAAATTGGCGAACTGCTGAATGTTGTACGCACGACGGTTTTCCGGCACAGGAAATCCGCGCTTGCGAAAATCAAACAGTATTTGGAGGGAAAAGCAGATGATGAATACCGTTAGGAAGTCTGAAAATCTGTTGCCGTTCCCTGTCATTTCCGCAGCGGCAAACGGCGACACAACCGCCATGTGCGCGATCTTGAAGCACTACGAGGGTTACATAGCGAAACTTTGTACCCGCACGCTGAAAGACGACGCGGGCAATACCTATTCCTATGTGGACGAGGAAATGCGTAACAGGCTGCAAGTGCGCCTTATTACCCGCACCCTTGCTTTTCATGTAGGATAATCTTTTAGCCCATGCGGGGAGCGTGTCCCCTTTCCACGCTTCCCGTTATGGGCTATTTGTCGTTCCGCAAAAGCATATCCGCTGTTGATGTGCTTTTGCAGGCCGACAAAGCCTATTGTTCTTTGACAAAGAAAGCGGCCTTTGGTGCGCAGCATAACAGGCAAACGGGTACATTCCGTCTGTACCGAGCCAGTCGGCGGGTACGCCATGACAGCTTTTCCCCATAGGGGAAAAGCCGAGCGAGAACTACCGCGCCGTAAAACAGGTTTAGCAGCTTGTGGGCGACGACATACAAGGCGGCACAATGATACTCCCGCGTTGAACACCCTCAAAGTATTGCGCGGCGCACCCATAAGCATGGGCCGGGGTGAAACTCCCGTGAGGTTGCAGCTAACAACCGCCCGTTTTTGCCTTTTGACGAATATAGTTTATCCATACAGGAAAAGGAGGTTTTTCTAATGGATAAAAAACAGACAATTACAACCGAACGCAAAATAGGGAAAATCACCTATCTTGTTCAAGCGTTGCCGAGTGAAAAGGCAACCGATACAATCCATAAAAAGATTGAGAAACTCATTGTAAAGGATTTGCAGAAAAAGCCCGGAAATCCGGGATTTTTAGCGTCCGAGTAGTGCATTAGGCGGCGGGATATGGTATAATGATAGCAACACATTATACCTGTTTATTCGGCTGTCGGAAAGGAGGACTAATGTTACAGTCGAATAAAATCACCGCCCTTTACTGCCGTTTAAGTCAAGAGGATATGCAAGCCGGAGAAAGCGGAAGCATACAGCACCAAAAAATGATACTTCAACGCTATGCGGACGAACACCATTTTTTGAACACAAAGTTTTTTGTGGACGACGGATTTTCCGGCGTGAGTTTTGAGCGCGAGGGGCTGCAAGCGATGTTGCAGGAAGTGGAAGCCGGACGAGTGGCGACGGTCATTACCAAAGACCTTTCCCGTCTTGGCAGAAACTATCTGAAAACGGGCGAACTCATAGAGATTGTATTTCCCGAAAACGGAGTACGCTATATCGCGATCAACGACGGAGTTGACACAGCGCGGGAGGATAACGAGTTTACCCCCTTGCGGAACTGGTTTAACGAGTTTTACGCCCGCGACACAAGCAAGAAAATCCGCGCAGTTAAACAGGCACAGGCGCAAAAAGGCGAGCGCGTCAACGGGGAATATCCATACGGCTATATCCCAGACCCGAACAACCGCCACCACCTTATACCCGACCCGGAAACCGCGCCGATTGTCAAACAGGTTTTCGCTATGTTTGTTAGCGGCGTGCGTATGTGCGAAATCCAAAAATGGCTTGCGGAAAACAAAGTCTTGACGATTGGAGCGTTGCGCTATCAGCGTACAGGACAGGCGCGGTATCAGCGGGCAATGATCGCCCCCTATACTTGGCCGGACAAAACGCTCTATGACATATTAGCAAGGCAGGAATATTTAGGGCATACCATAACCGCGAAAACTCACAAGGTATCCTACAAGTCGAAAAAGACCCGGAAGAACGAAGAAGAACAACGCTATTTCTTCCCAAACACCCATGAGCCGCTTGTTGACGAGGAAACCTTTGAACTTGCGCAAAAGCGGATTGCTACCCGCCACCGCCCGACAAAAGCAGCGGAGATTGATATTTTTTCCGGCTTGCTGTTTTGCGCTGGTTGCAGACATAAGATGTATTACCAACAGGGCGTAAATATCGAGCCGCGCAAGTTTTCCTATTCTTGCGGCGCATGGCGCAACAGGGCAAGGACAGGCAGCGAGTGTACCTCTCATTATATCCGCAAAAACGTACTTCTTGATTTAGTGCTGGAAGATATGCGGCGGGTTTTGCGGTATGTTAAGGAACACGAACAGGACTTTATCTGTAAAGCTACCGAGTACGGCGACATGGAAGCGAGAAAGGCATTAGCGCAGCAGCAAAAGGAACTTTTCAAAGCACAGGCGCGTATGACCGAACTTGACACGCTTTTCCGCAAGCTGTATGAGGACAACGCATTAGGCAGACTGACAGATGAACGGTTTGTGTTTCTAACTTCCGGCTATGAGGACGAAAAGAAATCCCTTGCCGCAAGGATAGACGAGTTACAACAGCAGATCGCAACCGTTACCGAGCGAAAAAGGGATATATCAAGGTTTATTCAGATTGTCGGGAAATACAGCGACATACAGGAATTGACCTATGAAAACGTCCATGAGTTTATCGACCGTATTTTGATACATGAATTAGACCGGGAAACCAACACCCGGAAAATCGAAATCCATTATAGCTTTGTCGGACAGGTTGATACCGAGCAGGAGCCGACGCAAGTTGTCAACCATGACCGCCGCAACATGGTAGATGTAAAAAGTATCGCTATCTAACCCCAGCAAAGTTTGTACCGGAATACCCGTCGTCCTCGTCATAATGTCGATAAGCGGTAATTCCATGTTCCCGGCAGTACCGTTCCAAAATCTTCTTTTGGTTGGCAATACTGTTGCTCTCGCCCTCTAATTTGTCCTCTTGTGAAAGGCGTTCATATAAAGCCGTTATGCCCTCGTCCTGTGCTTCCTGCTGCTGATCGCGCACATAGAATTGCAAGACATTATTTGAAATGGCTTCGCGGACTTCTTCGCTTAACACTTTGGGGACAGCAATCTGCTGAAAAGAAAATGTCTTTGTCATTTGCGCTCACCGCCTTTCGCGGTAAGTGCTGCATACCCGTTGGGGGCTGCGTGATAAAGAAGTCTTTGCATTTGATTGTCAAGGTACAAAATATCTGTTTTATGCACCGCACGAACATAGTATGCGGTTAATTTATCCGACTGTTTCATGTTACCTCCTATTCCGACAGCCGGACAAACAGGTTATGTATATTATACCACAAAACCCGTCGTCCGTCTGCAATAGGATTACATTTTCGGCATTATACCGGGCTTTTTCCCCGGTTTAAGTCATTTTGGATTAAGCGGCGTACCTTTGTCGCGGCGTCCTCTTTTACACCGTCTTTAACAACGGCTTTGACAATATAGGTAATATCCCCGATTTTGTATTTGCGCACAACCGGGGATTTTGTTGTTTGCTTTGTTTGTTCCATAATGTAAAATCCCCCTTTCGTGGGATAACAAAAAGATTAAAAATGAAAGGCAGAAACGAACGGCTGTCAGCGGCAGCACCGCGGGAGTTTCACCCCTGCTCATTTAAGGCAGCTTTACCCAATGCCTGCGACGCTCTTAACGCTCGGACTATGGCTATAAAGGCGTTTCGTCCCGCCTATATGTCGTCGCCCACAAGCTGCTAAACCTGTTTTGCAGCGCGGTATTTCTCGCTCGGCTTTCCCTGTGTGAAAAGCTGTCCTGGCGTACCCGCTGTTTGGCTCGATATAAGCGGTATTTATTCGTTTGCCTGTTATACTGCGCCGCCGTTATCTTGCGGGCTTTCTTTGACAAGGAACAATAAGGCTTTGTCAGCCTGTAAAAGCATACCGTTTCCGATATGCTTTTACGGAACGACAAACAGCCCATAACGGGAAGCGTGGAAAGGGGTACACGATCCCCGCATGGGCTTAAAGAGTTAGCCTACATGAAACGCAAGAGTGCGAGTAATAAGGCGCACTTGCAGCCTGTTACGCATTTCTTCGTCCACATAGGAGTAAGTATTGCCCGCGTCGTCTTTCAGCGTTCGGGTACAAAGTTTTGCTATGTAACCCTCGTAATGCTTCAAGATCGCGCACATGGCGGTTGTGTCGCCGTTGACCGCTGCGGAAATGACAGGGAACGGCACAAGATTTTCAGTTTTGCTGACGGTGTTCATCATCTGCTTTTCCCTCCAAATACTGTTTGATTTTCGCAAGCGCGGATTTCCTGTGCCGGAAAACCGTCGTGCGTACAACATTCAGCAGTTCGCCAATTTCCGCGTCGCTCATATCCAAGAAGTAGGACAAAAGGATAATATCGCGCTTCCTTTCGGGCAAAGCGTTAAGGGCTTCGGCAAGCAGTTCATTTTTGACGAGTACATCAAAGCCGGACACTTGAAAACGGAAATAATCGCTTTCGTATTCGTCCGTTGTGAAAAGCTGCGCGAGTTCGCTTTCGCTCAAATCCGAAAAAGTTACTTCGCGGGCTGCGCGTTTCGCAAGGGTGCGTCGGTAGCTTTTTGCTTCGCCTACCAACGTTTTCTTTGCCAATGCGTCATACTGATGTTGTATTCTTTCCTTGTCGGAAGAAGATAGCTCCATAGAGTTCACCTCCTTCCCGCGTGGAGTAGAGGACGGGAGTTAAAGGCTTGTCCTCTCTGCCCCTTTCGCTCCGTACCCGTTCGGGAGATGGCTCTTTAGTGCGCGTTTCACAAAAAAGTTGAAAAAAACAAAATGCGCCCGTCCGCAAGACGCGGACGAGCGCAAAGGAAATGTAAGAAGTATTTAGATGTATTGACAGTTCATACTCATAGCCGAAATATCCCGTTAGTGGATAAAGACTTTTTTTGACCGCAAAGTATTAGGCGGGTTGTTACAAATAAAAATGGACACGGCGATACCTCCCAGATACCGCCGTATCCTTAAAAAAGGGCGACTTTAACACACCCCCGTATTCTCATTTTTCAAAAAGAAAACGGCGGCTTTGATTGTTATTTCAAAACCGCCGTTAGATCGTTCATATTTTGTTAGGCACGTGAAGATTTTGCCGCCAAACAACGGTTTTTTTTATTTACCGCGGGGCAGCATATATATCTCTATTTGTCAAGTTTAATGGTAAAAAGTGTTTCCTTGACTTTGGCGCAATATCTTAATTCATATGTGGGTGAGCCATTAGCAAGAGCTATCATTATCTCATCTATTTCTTTTGTAATAGACTCCTTATCAGCATAATACCCTAAAGTATTTCTGTTTTCATCTAAAGATAAAAAAGATGACCTATCGATACCAAACAATACGTAATTCGGAACTCCTGTGCCTATTGAAATACGTTGAGAAATTACTTTATAACAGCTTACAGTAGCTTTCCATCGTATGTTCTAATCGTAATCCTTCCAGAAGCAGATGCGTTCTCCTTTTGGGGTGTGTCCGTATATTTCCCATTACCAACTAAATAGTCTAAAGATACGTCTAACTCTTTTGACAGCAATAACAATTTTTCCATTTCAGGATAGCCTATGTCCTGCTCCCATTTTGATATAGCCTGTCGGCTTACATTTAGTAATTCGGCTAATCCCTCTTGTGAAATATTTTTTTGTTTTCTGATTTCCCTTAAATTATTACCAAAACTCAAACTCTGTACCTCCTTGTTTTTGATTTCACCACAATTATAAGCAAACTACTCATGTTATACCACCAACATAGATTTGCAGTTTCGCAACATGAAGTTGCATTTAATGAGTTTAGTCTTTTTTTCTCCCGTCAATCGGCTTTTCCGCGTCTTTGGGTATCAACCAAACGCGGCTGAACTTTACCGTGCCGGGTATGCGGTCGTCCTCACAAAGTTTCTGTACCCGCCTTTCGGAAATGCCCCATTTTGCTGCTGCTTCCGCGCATGACATATATTCCATTGAGAAAACGCCCTTTCTTTGACATTTCGTTATATATTATATACGGTCAAACGAATAATAGCAATAGACAGGGCGTGAATAAAAGGAATTATTTAAGTCGATTATAAGAACTGTATAGACATATCCAAGAAGAAAGGTGAACAGTAGAATGTAATAGGGTGAATGAGTAATGGCAAAAAGACCTGTACCATTGTACGATTTTAAGGCTTTCGGGGCAGCCATAAAAGCCGCGAGAAAAGAATACGGCGAGAGCCGGAAAAAGGTAAGCGACGAGTTATATATCTCTCCGCGTTACCTTGCGAATATCGAGAACAAGGGACAGCAGCCGAGTTTGCAGGTGTTCTATGACCTTGTAACCCGGTATCATATTTCGGTAGATCAATTTTTCTTTCCGAACAGCAACGCGGAGAAATCCACCGGGCGGCGGCAGCTTGACGCGCTGCTGGACGGTATGAGCGATAAAGGCATACGGATTGTAACCGCAACAGCAAGGGAGATAACGGAAGTCGAACAAGCAGAGGACTAACCTCACAATATAGGTAATCGGGAGATTGCAGCGCATGGCGGCTGCAATCTTTTTTTGCGTCCAAAATCAAAGGAACGCGCAACAAATACCGCCTTTCGGTGGGGGTATGGAGTAGATAGCAAGCACAGCAAACGAGTACCCGTTTGCGAAAAATGCTTGTTGGGATAATCCCAAACCCTTATACCGAAAGGCGGCGCGGAAATGGAAAACCGAAAGAGAAATATACAGATGAAGTTTTACGTTACGGAAGAAGAAAAGCGGCTGATCGACGAAAAGATGAAGCAGCTTCCTATCCGGCAATACGGCGCATACTTCCGTAAAATGGCGATAGACGGGTATATTCTTGTCGTTGACCGAAGCGACACCAAAGCATATATCCGGGAACTGCAAGCGGTGAGCCGGAACATCAACCAAATTGCAAAACGCGCCAATGCGACGGGGACAGTTTACAGGCAGGATATAGAGGACATTAAAAAGGCGGTGGGCGAGATATGGCGGTTACAAAGACGCACCCTATTAAATCAACCTTAAAGGCTGCGATAGACTATATCTTAAATCCCGAAAAGACAGACGGGAAGCTGCTTGCGTCCTCTTTCGGCTGCGGGCTGGAAACCGCCGATATTGAGTTTGCATGGACGCGGGAAGCTGCCGGAGATCGCGGCACACATTTAGGGCGGCATTTGATACAGTCTTTCGCGGTGGGAGAAACCACCCCGGAAAAAGCGCACAAAATCGTAATGGAACTTGCGCAAGCGATTTTAGGCGGCAAGTATGAGTTTGTTTTGACAACCCACGTCGATAAAGACCATCTGCACAATCACTTGATTTTTAACTCGGTCAGCTTCGTTGACTACAAAAAGTACCATTCCAACAAACAAAGCTATCACCATATCCGGCGTACCAGCGACAGGATATGTAAAGAGCATGGGCTATCCGTCGTCGTGCCGGGACAGGACAAGGGGAAAAGCTATGCGGAATATACCGCCGAAAAGCAAGGTACAAGCTATAAAGCCAAGCTGAAAACGGCGATAGATACCCTCATTCCCCAAGTGAAAGATTTTGACGAACTGCTGCGCCGCTTGCAGGAAATGGGGTATGAAATCAAACAGGGCAAGTATATTTCTTTCCGCGCTGCCGGACAGGAACGGTTTACCCGCGCAAAGACGCTCGGCGCGGCATATACGGAAGAAGCGATAAAGGAACGTATCAAGGGCGTGTATGCTGCCAAAGCAAAAACGCTGCGGGAAGATAAGAAAATCCGGCTTGTCGTTGATCTTGAAAACAGTATCAAAGCCCAACAGTCGGCTGGCTATGAACGGTGGGCGAAAATCCATAATCTGAAACAGGCTGCTAAAAGCATGAACTTCCTAACCGAAAACAAGATTGAGTATTATAGCGAACTTGAAAGCAAAATCGCGGATATTATGACCGCCCATGACGCGGCGGCAAAGGCGGTTAAAGAATTGGAACAGCGTATGTCTGATTTATCGCTGCTTATCAAGCACACCACCACATACCGACAGTTAAAACCGATTTACGATGAATACCGAAAATCGCCGGACAAGGAAAAGTATCTGCGGGGACATGAAAGCGAAATTATCCTGTTTGAAGCTGCGGCAAGGGCATTAAAGGAAATGCAGATAAAGAAGCTGCCCGATCTCGCCGCGCTGCGCAAAGAGTATAGCAGCTTAAACGACAGGAAAAGCAAATTGTATGAGGATTATCGGCAAGCCAAGAAGCAAATGCAGGAATACGGCGTTATCAAAAAGAACGTTGACAGTATTCTATATCCGTCCCAAAGCAAGGCAAAAGAACAGGAACGGGGGTAAGAACGTAGATTTCTTTACAATAACCTGTTACAATCAAACTATATTCAAAGAACAAAGGAAGTGTATATATGGGCTATTTAGCGGCGGCGGGAGCCTATTTAATAATCGGTCTTGTAGTTAGCTTTATCCTTATGGTAGTGGGGCTTTTTATCGGACATATCATCGTTTTTGACAGTATCGCCCTCGGTATTATATCCGGCGTGTGCTGCAATCACTTTTTCACGCTGCACCCCGCCTTGTGCGTGCTGATCGGCGCGGCTGTATTCGCGCTGCTGCTGTTTCTCCAAAAAACACGTTTTGGATTTTGGGTAATCGGGGTGCTGCTGTCCGCTGCCTGGGCGGTCATTTTCGGGCTGCTGGCGTTTATTATCTCCAATGCAGATCAACTTTGGTTTTATGTAGTCTGCGGGCTTGCTTTTATCGTCATGCTGCTGCTTCATATCAAGGCAAGAGATAAGGCATAAAACAAGGGTAGCAAGTGGAACGTTAAGGGCTAAAAACGCCTGTGTTTCTGCGGCTTCCAGAGCGCGAAAAGGGCATGGACGATACTTTATACTCAAACCTCAAAAAGTGCCTTTCTAATATTCCACGAAAAAGCAAAAAAGAACGGGGCGCGGTGCCGACAATCGGCAACCGCACCTAATCTCACTCATGGTAGAATTATAAACAAAAATATGATATAATTTGCAAAATATCAAACATACAAAACTGCCGAGGTAGATATATGAATATAGAAAACTACATTGAAACCCAATATAGAAAATTGCGCGAGAGCAGCGAGTTAAATGCAGAGTTTGCAGACCTGTATTCAAACATTAACCATGCAAAGTTAAGGGAAATATTTACTATTTTACATTACAACTTTACTTCATTATTTAGAAGCATGAATACAAGATTACCGACGGGAGTAAATGGTGCGCATTTTTGGGCGGCTGAAAGTAGGCAGTTGATAAGCACAATAGAAATCACATTAGGGCTCTTTAACACGCTAAAACGCACACAATATTCATTTGATATAGATGATTATTATTTTGACATAATAAAAAAATGTCGTGACTTTTTAAGTTCAAGTGGTGGTAGTGAAATACCCCCACATATGCAGCAAATAGAGCTATATTATACTATCCCCATTTTTAAAACCTCATTATCAATAACAGTAGATAACACTTTTGCCAAAAGCTCATTTGAACTTAAACAAATTGGTAGTGGTTCGTATGCTCATGTATATAAATATAAAGACGAGTTTTACAACAAACTATTTGTTCTAAAACGTGCTAAAAAGGATTTGAATGAAAAGGAATTAGCAAGGTTTAAGAGAGAGTTTGAAGAAATGCAAGAGTTTTCTTCACCATATATTCTTGAGGTATATTGTTATAATGAAAATAATAATGAGTATATTATGGAATATATGGATTATACATTAGATAAATATATTTTACAAAACAACTCCGAATTAACAAAAGTCCAGAGGAAAAGCATAGGGCAACAAATATTAAGAGCATTTAATTATATTCATTCTAAGGATAGATTACATAGGGATATAAGCCCCAAGAATATATTACTTAAAAAATATGATGATACAGTCGTGGTGAAAATTGCAGATTTCGGATTAGTAAAGGTTCCCGATAGCACTTTGACGACGGCAAGTACAGAATTCAAAGGGTATTTTAACGATCCCTCGCTCATTCTTGATGGATTTGATACTTATAATATCTTGCATGAAACATACGCATTGACAAGAGTAATTTATTTTGTAATGACAGGTAAAACTAATTCAGATAATATTTCAGATCAAAAATTAAAGGAGTTTGTTCAAAAGGGGCTTCATTCTGATAAATCCATTAGATTTCAAAATGTTGCTGAAATGCTCGAAGCGTTTCGAGCCATATAAAAACGGGGCGCGGTGCCGGCAATCGGCAACCGCGCCCCGCTTCGTTATGGGTTATTCGTCGTCGGTAAGAGTAAAGACAGTTTCGGAAAATGCGCTGTCCGTCATGGTTTGCAGCTTGTTTACTGCTGCGGTGGCAAGCTGGCGCATATCCTCGTCCATGTAGGGCATGGCAGAGTTGATATTATCGATCGTCCTTTCCCGGCTGTCCTCGGCGTAAATCGCAATTATGTTTTCTTCCTCAATGGTAAAGCGGATATTCATACTATCAAACCTCCAAATCCTTTTTCTGCTCTTTCTGCTTGTCTTTCGGCTGCTGCGCTGCCTGTTTCTTGTACTCGTCCAGCTTCTTCAAAATGGACGGTTTCTTTTGCGGCTGCTCCCGTTTCTCGGCTTTTACCGCTTTCGCAAGGTCGGTAACGGAGATCGCTTCGCCCGCCTTTGCCCGCTGCTCCAAGTCTGCGACGGTGGGCGTTTGCGGCGTGTTATTGATAATCCCGTCAAAGTTGTTGTCGTTCTGCTCTACAATGTCCTCAACGTGCTTTAAGGGATTATCCCGCTGCGGCTGCTCGGCGGCTATGGCAAATGCCTGTGTGCCGTTTCCCATAATGAGATACTTCCCGTCCTCCGACGCATGATGAAAACCAAAGCCCGCCGCTTCGATCTGTTCGCGGCTCATGTCGGTAATGCAAAAGTTTCCTCGCGGCGTTCTGACGGTTTCGCCCGTCATAAGGCTTTCGGGGGTCGCTTCCGGCTGCTGCTTTTCAAGCTGCCCGTCCTTGTAGGAATACCCTTGCGCCGCGATTGCTTCAAGGGTCTTGCCCGTAACGTCGCCATAAATCCGCTTGTCCGCGTCTACAAGCAGTTGCAGCGTATCTTTTACGGTATCGGATAGGGCTTGCTGCTGTTCGGGAGATAGCTTATCAAATACGGGGGTCTGCTGCGCTTGCTCCTGTAAAAACTCCGGCACTTGCTGAAAACCTATGCTGTCTACATAATGGGCGGTGTTCTCGCCGTTCTGATGAAGCACAACAATGTCGGAAACGGAAAGGCTATGCCCCTTGAAATCGGCGGGGTGGTCGATATTAAACTTTTCCCAAATGCCGCCAAGCGTCATATCCTTTGTAAGCGGTGCGGTATAGACGAGTTCATAATTTGCCTGGTCAACGGTATGCCCCGTTGCTTGCAGACGGTCGAAAGGCTCAAAGCGCAAATCCATAGTTTCCTCTCTGCGGGCTAACTGATAAATCCCGTAGCTGTCCTCCTTGCCGTTGAGAAGCAAGGTTTCTTTTGTTTTCGCTTCCTGCTCCTGCTCGGCTTGCCGCTGCTGCTGCAATTCGGTAAAATGCCCCTCGATCTCGGTAATGAGTTCCTTTGCGGTTGCCTGTATCGTTTCAAGGGACGCTTTTAATTCGGTCATTTCCTTGCCGCTGCTCCACCCGGCAACATACCCGAAAGAGTAATCCGACGTATCAAGCCCGAAATGCTGACACACCGTATAGGCAACGCTTTCAGCCTGTACCTCGCGGCTGCGGCGGTCAACGCGGTTTTGTTCCTCCAGCGGGGCGTTTAAGTCCACGTCATGCAGCTTCGCATGGGCGATTTCGTGAATGGCAGTTTTTACCGCTTGTAACTCGCTCACGCCCTCTTTGATAGCAATTCGCTTATCGGTCAAACTGAAATATCCGTTTGCGCCGTTTGTGATCTGCTCAAAAGCAATCGGAACGGGGGACGCTTTTTCAAGGGCAGCGAAAAAGTCCTCGTACTGTTCCACATCGGCAAGCATCGGTTTCACGGAGAGGTCGGGGAACTCCTTGCCCTCGGTCTGCGAAATGTCAAAGACGGTTACAACCTTAAAGGCGGGAACGGTAACTTCCTTTTCTTCCTTAACCGTCTTTCCCTCGCTGTCAAGTATGGGCTATTGTGAATAGCCCTTTACCAAATTGCCGCCCTGCATGGCAATTAGGATAGTGTTATTCAAGCTGTAATCGTGAAACTTTGACATAGCCGTTAAAAACTCTTTGTAGCGGTCGCTGTCAAAAATTGCTTGTATGCCCTGTTCCAAACGGGCGGTGATCTCCTTTACCTTGTCGCCGGGTTTTTCAGAAGAAAGGATAATCGGCACGACGGGGCGGGGCTGCGGCGGCTCGGCGGTCGGTGTTTCTGTCTGCTGCGCTTCGGCTGCGTCCATAAAGGCTTTATCCTGTTCGCCGCGCTCCGGCTGCGGGTAACTCATAATGCGGTATTCCTCCGGCACTTCGCGCCCCTCAAATTGACGCTCCCACTCGTCGCCGCTTTCGACGAGATAGCCGTATTCGGTAAACGCGCCCTTTTCCTGCTCGGCGGCATTCCTGCCAAAAGCGGTAAGGTCAATCCCGCCTTTCCATTCTTCGGGCATTTGTACCATGCCGGATTGATTTAAGTAGTAGTCGCCCAAATCGCGGTAGGTATGTACTTCGGGAATATGGACGTAAAAATCCACGTTGTAGGTGAAGTCGATCACCTGTCCGATGTTCTCAAAGCCGTTTTTCTGTTGCAAAGCTGCGTTCAGCTTGCCGATCTCGGCGGGGTCTAACTGTTCAATCCGCGCCGAAAGAAAATTGAGTTCGTCTACGTTGGCGGCGCATACCATGTCATAAGGCAAGGCAATATGTTTTTCCGGGTCGTCGGAAAAGCCGCGAATGGAAAAATCCTGCGGGTTGTCGGCGGTAATGCCGACGCTCTGCATAGCTTCGTGAAGCTGCTCCTTTGTGGCGGGCATATCCAGCCAATAACCGCCGGGGTCGCCCGCTTCAAAACGGCTGCGGTTGCCAATCATAATAGAAAACTGTTCGCTCATGTGTTCACGCTCCTTTTGCTGCCCGGTAGTTTCGGGGATAGCTGCCGCCTGTGGCTGCTGCTGCGGGGGTTCCTCGCCCTCAATGGTATAGCCCGGTAAAAGCATACCGTTTACTTTGAAATGCTCGGCGTACTCCTGCGGGATAGGCGGGGAGATTTCCGTAAACAGACGGTCGTATGCTTTGATACGTCCATTCAGATACTTTTCCATAGCCGCCTTGTCGGAAAAAACCTTTCTGTCCTGTCCGGCAATCTTCGCTTGCCCGTTCCTGTTCGGGCTGTTGGTATAAACGCCCCATGTGAGAGAATAAGAGTAAGGGACGCTTTGCTGCTTCTCCCTGTCGTAACGGGTGTTTTCGTAAATGTGGTAGTTCATCTGATATACCCGGTTGCTGCGGGTATATCGGTCATATTCGCCTTTCTGCCACTCGTTAGAAGTGTGCTGCACAACGGTTGTCCTTGTGTATTCAATCGCTTTGTCAAGCAAAAGTGTTTTGCCCGCCTGTTCCTCCCATGCGGCGGCTCGGCTTGAGAGATCGTTAAAAATCGCCTGTTCCGCTGCCGCGCTTTCCTCGCGCATGGCGTGTAGCTGTTCCAGCGGCAAAGAAACATAGGGGGCAATCTCCCCGTCCTTTGCTTCAAAATATATCCGGCGTTCTATCCGCATGGTTTCGGCGGTTTCCAATTTGTCATGGTCGTATGAAGAATACGGCATATTGTTTCATCACGTCCTTTCTCGATTTTTAAGGGTTTGGGACTATCCCAACAAGCAAAATGCCCGCGCTTCCCATAGAGCAGCGCGGGCATTTCTCGCAAACGGGTACTCGTTTGCTGTGCTTGCTATGTAGTTGTTCTTATCCGTAAACGCCTGTTTCTCTCGCTTTCCGCTTTCTGTCTGCGGCGTATCTTTGCCGCGCAATCGGGACAGTATTTCGCCCGGTTGCTTCCCGCCGCAAACGTGCTGCCGCATACCGCGCAACGCTTCAAATCGGTTTCCCCGCTGCGGGTGATCTGTTCGCATAGCTGCCTGTCTGCGGGTAAAACCGCTTCGCGGAAATAACGGCATAACAGCGAATAGCTGATACTCTGCACACAAACGCAAGTTTCCCCGTCGTCCAATAGCAGACAGTTCCCGCAATCGTTGTTGGCGCACGCGGCGCGGGTCATTTTCTTAACGGCTCGATACTGCTTTTCATCAAGCCTAATCATTTTCGGTTCTGCTCGACGCGGAAGTTTACATACTTGCCGCCTGTGTCGGCAAGCAGCACAACCCCGTCAAAGGTCTTTCCCGTTTTGGTGGAGTACATACCCTTGATTTTTACCTTTCCGTCTTTCAAAAGGGCGGCGGCAATCGCCTTTGTGAAAGTCTTTTTGCGCTGCTGAAAGAACAAGTCATTTTTCCACATGACAAAGCTGCAAGCCATGTCGGAACAGTAGTAGTTTTTCTTGCCCTCGTAAACTGCCGCGCCGCAACGGGGACAAGTGCCGATTGCTTCCCGCTGCGGGGTAAACAGCTTCGCTTTATCTTCGGAAATCGCGGAATAGGTTTTGACAAGCCCCGCTGTCATTTCCTCAATGCTGCGCATGAAATCGTCCGGGCTGTCGCTGCCTTTGGCAATCCCGGTAAGGCGGGTTTCCCATTCTGCCGTAAGCTGCGGGGACGTAAGGACTTCGGGCAGAATAGCGGCAAGGTTATACCCGTCCTTTGTGGGGATTAGCTTTTTGCCCTTGCGCTCGGCAAAGCCCGCGCTAATGAGTTTTTCAATGATACCCGCCCGCGTTGCGGTAGTGCCTAACCCTTTGCGCTCTGCGTCCTCGTCCTGTTCCTCGGACGCGGCGCGGGACAGCTTTTCAATCTCACGCCACCCCTCGCAAAGCGTCGTCTTTCCCTTTGCGGTAAAGGTATAGCCGCCGCAAGAGATAGCCGCTGTAACCGCTTCATATTCATAGGGCGCGGCTGCGGCGCAAAGCAGCTTCGCGCACACAAGGGTCATAAGTTTTATTTCGCTGTCGGCAAGGGAAGAAAAGCCCGCTTTCAAAAACTCGGCTGTCGGCAAAATAGCGTGGTGGTCGGTTACTTTGCTGTTGTCGCAAACCCTTGTAAGGTCTGCTTGCAGCTTCACGTACCGCATAAAGGGAAGCAGCGAACAAAGCCCGGTAATGAGTTCCTTTGTGCTGTCCTGCATATCGGAAGTGATATATTTACTGTCGGTGCGGGGATAGGTCAAAAGCCGCTTTTCATAGAGGGCTTGCGCATAATCAAGGGTCTGTTTCGCCGTAAATCCATACAGGCGGTTAGCTTCGCGCTGCAACGCGGTAAGGTCAAACAGCTTCGGCGGGGCAACGGTCTTTTTCTCTTTTTTGAGGGAAGTACAAACGGCTTGCGATTCCTCGCAAGCCGCTTTCATCTGCTGCGCTGCCGCTTCGTCGTTCAGCCTTTCGGACAAAGCCGAAACACCGCCCGCGTCCAGACGGACAACATGATATTTTTCTTTCTTAAAGCTGCTGATCGCATAGTCGCGGTTTACCAGCATGGTAAGGGTGGGCGTTTGCACTCTGCCAACATTCAGCGTTTTGTGATAGAGGATAGAGAAAAGGCGGGTCGCGTTAATCCCGACAAGCCAATCTGCCTTTGCTCTGCAAAGCGCGGATTGATAGAGGTCGTCATAGCTGCGCCCGTCTTTGAGGTTTGAAAAGCCCTCGCGGATTGCGCTTTCTTCCATGCTGCTAATCCAAAGGCGGGAAAAGGGCTTTTTGCAATTTGCCTGTTCATAGACAAATCGAAAAATGAGTTCTCCCTCGCGCCCGCTGTCGCACGCATTGACAATTTCGGAAACGTCGCTGCGGTGCATAAGGTCTTTGAGTACGGAAAACTGCTGCTCCTTGCCGCTGGCAACGGTAAACTGCCAATCCTGCGGGACAATGGGGAGATCGTCATACTTCCATTTTCGGTACTGCTCGTTGTAGGTCGCCGCGTCCGCAAGGCTAATCAAATGCCCGATACACCAGGACACAAGGTAGCCGCCGCCCTCAAAATATCCGCTGCGCTTTTCATTCGCGCCAAGTACGGCGGCAATCGCCGCCCCGACGCTCGGTTTCTCTGCAATTACAAGTTTCATACTTCCTCGTCCTCCTGCTCGGTTTCTAATTCTTCCTCGTCCTCGTCGTCCTCGTCAAAGTCGAGATCGTCAAGGTTGCTGCTGCCTTTTGCCGCGTCCTTTTTGGGCTTCATAATCTTAAAGTAATAGAACGCGCCGCCGCCCACTGCGGCAAGAAGCAGCACGACAAGCAGAATAGCACCGCCCATGCCGCCGCCTTTATCTTCCTCCGGCTCCGGCTGCTCGGTTTCTTCCGGCTCCGGCTCGGCTTCCTTGCCCGCGCACTCGCTCATGTTGACGCTGCAAACGGGGCAATCGGTGTTGACGCTTCCGGCAACGCATTTTTCAGTACAGCTACAAGCGGGGGTTTCGGTCTGTTCGTCCTCCATAAGCTGCAAAAGGTCTTTTTCATCAACTTGATTGAGGAAATGGACGGTGTTTTCTCCGTCCTCGGCTCGGTCAATGATGATGTAAAAATAGTTTCCGTTTTTCGTAACGACGGTAACAAACTGCTTATCGCCGGACGCTTCGCCCGTTATGTCGTCCACAAGGCTCATGTTGCCCTCCGGCGTTAAGGGCTGCGGCTCATAGCCGCCTGTCGTTTCTTCCGGCTCGGTTTCGGTTACGGGGGTAGGCGGCTCGTCGCTCACATCACCGCCGCCCGCAAAAGCGGTAACAGAAAAGCCGCCCATGAGTACAAGGGCGGCAAGCAAAGCGGTAACGCTGCGGAACAGTTTTTTATGCTTCATCTTCGGTTTCCTCCTGTTCGTCGGTATAGTCTGCGTCCGGCTGCGGCAAGGTGATTTCGCCGCTGGCGTAAGCGGAGAGGAACGCGGCAAGCTGCGCCCCGTCAAGGTGTACCGCTTTCACCATTTGAACGATCTGCGCGTTTTCTTCCTCGATTTTCTGCGCTTCAAGGTCTTTCAGCCTTTTTTGGTATTCAAGGATTTTCGCCCTCGTTTTCTCAATATCCCTTTCGATACGGTCAAGTTTCGTGTTTGCCATAGAAATAAACTCCTTTCAAAGTCAGTTGTAATGTAGCCGCCCATAGGCGTAAAAATGGGATTGCCAATAGCTTGTATCAAGTTTTGCGTATTGTATCGGGTCGTCACAATGCAGCATGACGGGGCTTCCGTCCCCGTCCTCGCCAACGTAGATACCCACATGAGATACCCCCGGCGTGTCGTATGTACCCGTAAAGAAAACCAAATCCTCCGGCTGCGGGTTGGAAACGCGGGTTGAAATGTTGTAAAGCCCCTGCGCCCCAAGTCTGCCCGTATTGTATAAGCCGCTGTTCGTCAGCACATAGCTAACAAAACCGCTGCAATCAAAAGAGGTTTCCGGGCTGCTGCCGCCCCACACATAGGGAAAACCGACATACTTTTCCGCTTCCTCAATGAGCCGCGCAAACTGTTCATCTTCCAAATAGGCGGGCGGGATTTCATAATCCGCTGGCGGGTTTTCATAGTATTTTGAGATATAGCCGGATTGTGGGAAAAGATCGGGTCTGTTTCCAAGCGACGACATATACATAGCGTACATGGATAGCCGTTCCTCGCCCATAATGTAAACGGGAACATGGGAGAGGTTGAAGTTTTCCAAATCCACATTGAGAATGTAATAGTTATAGGGTACTTCAACGTCGTATTCGTTGCCCTCGCTGTCCGTCCGCGTTTCGGTGCGGTAGCGCACCTCGACTTCCTCCGTAACCGTCAAGATATACTGTTTATCAAAGAGCATTTCAAGGGTGCTTTGCGCTTCATCGAGAGTAAACACGCCCTCATGCCAAGCGGAGAGGATAGAGATTAGCACATACGGGTCATGCTCGATCTCGTCAGCCGTTACCCGGTATTCGTCATAGCCGGGGTATTCGCTTTCGATATTATCCAGCATATCCTGTAACTCGGCTTCCATAGCGACATACGCGCTTTCTGCGCCTGTAATATCCGCGTCCTCGGAGAGATAGGACGACGCAATCAAGCCGCTGCCGCTGTTGCCGCCGAACAGGGAACAAGAGGACAAGCCGCCGAAAAACAGAAGCACAATAAAGGCAATCCCGCCCACAATCAAACAGCCTTTCCAATGTCGGACGACAAAGAACGTCGCCCGTTTGGTTTCCTGCGCCGTTTTCTTTGCCGCCTTTGCGGTGGCTTCGGCGGTCTTTTTCACCTTGCCGCCTGTTTTCAACGCCTTTGCATACTGCTTTTTAATGCGCTGCTTTTGCCAAAAACGGGAAATCGGGTTGGAGTGCGCAAGGGCGGGGTTATCATGCAGCGCCTTTTGATAGAGGAAATCGGCGTTTGCCTTTGCTGCCTTTTTCTCGGCTGCTGCCGCTGCCCGGTAGGGTTTCAGCTTATGGCTGCGTATGCCGCGTTTTACTGCCCGCGTCGTCATGCCGCCCGCTTTCTCGCCCACAAGTTCTATCCTGTGTCCGCTTTCCACACCGACGTTTTCTTTCTCCACCTCATAGATTTTTCCATGTACGGCGGCGTCCAATTCCTGCGCCGGACGGGATAACGGGTTATGACGCAATTTGCCGTTTGGGGGCTTATCCGTCTTTTCATATAGACAAAATCGCTGTTTTCAAAAACATTTGAAACTTCTCTGCTCGTCAAAAGGTCTTTGATATTCTGCGTGATACCTGTCGGAATACCGCCCCACTTCCTAAAACGCTTCCAAATCTCGACGGAATAGGCGGCGGTCTGTTCCTCTTTCAAGAGCAAATGAAACTCGTCGATGTAATACCGCGTCGCCTTGCCCTCGCTGCGGTTTATGGTAACTCTGTTCCAAACCTGATCTTGCACAATGAGCATACCAAGTTTTTTAAGCTGCGTTCCGAGTTCCTTAATATCGAAACAGACAAGGCGGTTATGAATGTCAACGTTTGTCCTGTGGTTAAAAATGTTCAAGCTGCCGTTTACATAGAGTTCCAATGCCGCCGCGATACGCTGCGCTTCCTTTTCCGGCTGCTTCTTGATCTCGTCGTAGAGATCGCCCAAAATCGGCATATTCTCCGGCTTCGGGTCGGCAAGGTAGTTGCGGTACACGCTGATAACAGCGCGGTCAATCAAGGTCTTTTCGACAGCTTCCAGCCCGTTTTTACCTCCCATAATCAACTCACAAAAGGAAAGGATAAAATCGCTCTTTAAGGCTATGGGCGTGTCGCCCTCGCTGTAATTGAGGTTAATATCCATAGGGTTAATGTACTGCGTGCTGTTCTGCGATACCTTGATAACCTGTCCTTTCAAACGTCCGACAAGGGGGTAATATTCGGCTTCGGGGTCGCAAATGATAATATCATCTGCCGTAATGAGAAAAGCGTTTGTGATTTCACGTTTTGCAGAAAAACTTTTGCCGCTGCCCGGTGTGCCGAGTATCAAGCCGTTGGGATTTTTCAGCTTCTTTCGGTCGCACAAAATCATGTTGTTGGAAAGGGCATTTAAGCCATAATACAATGCTTCGCCGCTTTGGAACAGCTCTTGCACCGTAAAGGGAACGAAAACGGCGGTGCTGCTGGTCGTCAAGCGCGCTGGATATGGATAAGGTTATCCCCCAACGGGATAGAGGACATAAGCCACTGTTCCTGCCGGTAGTCAAGACGGGTTAAAATGCAGTTGTATTTCTGTGCGATTGCTGCCGCCCCAAATACTTCGTTATCCAATTTCTGCTTGGTATCTGCAAGGTTTAAGACAAGCAGCGTAAGCAGAAACATTCTTTCGTTGCGGCTCTGCAAATCGCGGAGTAGGTTTTTTGCTTCCCCGCCGTAGGTGGCAAGGTCGGACGGAATAATATCCATGTCATAACCGCTACGGATTGCTTTCTTTTGTTCTTCAATCTTCATGCGGTCAAGGTCGGTAATCTTGCGCTTAATCGTCTTGATTGCTTCGTTGTGGTCGATACTCTGAATGTGCAGATTGACGATAATCCCGTTTTCCGCGTCCATGAAGTCGGCAAGCATACGGTCGGAGAGTTCCGGCGCGACAATCTGCAAAAAGGAAACCGCGCCAAACTTGCCGCCCATTTGAAACATTCGCCCGTCGCCAAACCGGAAAGAGGACGGGGCGATAAAATCCTTGACAGACAGGCCGCTTGCGGGTAGCCACTCCCATTCAAAATGGAAGCGTTCTCCGTCCGGGTGGAACAGGCCGTGCAGCAGCGCAAGCCGCTGTTTCCCGTCCAGCGTCCGCGCCGCCGCGCCGATCACCTTAAAATGGTTGAGGGTGTCCGTTTCAATCCGGGCAAGCCGCGCCCGCGCCGTTTTAATGTCCTTTGCTTCCACCGTAAAGGTGAGAAACTTTGTCTTGATAAGCCCGTTGTTGCCGCGCTCCAACTGCGCCCGTAGCATTTCGGTGTATTCTGCCCGAATACTGTCAAAGTCGTCGTTCTGCGGCGCAATCGTGATACTGTTTCCCCAATCCTCCTTGTTTGCATAGCGGCTGATAAGGGACAGTTGCACGCTGATTGAAGCGTCGAAAGAGTTATACATATCGCAAAGGGCTTCAAAAATGGCGGTTTTATCGTCCGGCTGCGCAAGCTGATAGTTAATATCTTCAAACTCAATGCACTTTGAATACCGCCCGTTTGCAAGGCGGCAAATCCCGTCCTTATACATTCGCTCAAACGGTATGCTGTCCTGCGCCGTATGGGGCTTCCCGTCGCCCTTTGCCTGTCGGATAAGGGTATCTATCTGTTTTCTTTCCTGTCGGGAAAGTTTACGCTTTTCGTTTTGGGTGTTTTTCTTTTCCTTTGACAATCGCCCGTACCTCCTTATCTAATTGCTCTTGCCGCGCAAGGGCGGCATAAAAATTGTTGGTCTGATAAGGTCGCTCTTTGGGGCGAAGAAACTTCACTTCCACAAATTGCCGAATAATCACTTCCAGCGGTTGCCCGTTTTTCTCGTACATAGCAAGCAAAAACATAGGCAGCATGGCAAGCACCATGCACAATGCCGCTGCGCTCGTTCCAACGCTGCCTTTTACCAAAAAGAATAGCGGCAGTCCGATTGCTACCGCCGCGCTGAAACAAATTAGCTGTCGTTTGGTAAGGTTGAACATTACCTTGCTTTTGATTTTTGTTAAGTCCTTTGGGACGGTTACATACGCCATGTTCCACCTCCTTAATGTGCGCTAAATACCGACTTTGCAAGGCTCCCCGTTTTGAAAAGCGTAAAGCACAAGAGAACGGTATAGCCCATGCAAGCCCAGATCGCGCCGGATATGTCGTCGGTTGTGGCGATTGTCTGTATCAAAACCGCATAAATGCCGACGCACACTAAAATTAAAAACGCTTGAAAACCGAGCGCAAGCAGAGATTTTAAGTAGTTCTGTCCCATGCCGCCCCATTCACGATTTGCCATTGTCGCAATCGGGATAGGGGCAACGCTTGTTACAAGGTATATTTCGATCATGCGCCCATACACAACAAGCATAATGCAGATTGACAGGGCTTTCATGGTAAGGCCAACAAAAAGGGATTGAAACCATAGCCCAAGCAGCCCGCCGACGCTCATAGCTTCCAATTTTGCTTCTATGTCGGTGATTACGGTTGAAATATCAATGCTTGTGTCCGATATGATAACCCCCGCGCTGTCGTTGACAACGCTTTGTGTTACGTCGAACACGCCCATAACAATATTCCATGTGTTTGTTACCAGCAGCACCGCAACAAAAGTCTTGAAAATCCACTTGAAGAAAATCCAAGTGTCAAGATCGTGCAGATTGTTTTTCTCAATGACAAGCTGGATTAGTTCGTAGCACATGACAAAGGTAATGATAACCCCCGCAATCGGTACAATGACGTTTTCCGAAAGGCTGCGTATCATGTTGAATATGCCCGCGTTCCACCCGGCGGGGGTCGTGCCAACCTCCGTAGCGATATTGCCAACCTCTGTGTTTACGCTGTCGAACAGGCCGGAAAGGTTAGATAAAATCCCGTCTGTCAATATGCCGCGAAACCAATCTTCAATCATCTGCCATATCAATAGCTAATCCCTCCTTTCCCGCGCCCTCCCGCATGAAGCGGGAGAGCGCGGCGGGTAGTGTTAGATTGTGGCATTATCCAAACAGGCCGGAGAGCAGCGGTACAAGGGTAAGGCCGATCAGGGCGACACCGCCGCCCGCCATAATCTGCTTCATGCCCTGCGACTTTGCCCCCGGATTGTCATTTCCATAACCTTCCATGAGGTTGATGCCGCCCCAAATACCAAGACCTGCGCCAAGCGCGATTACCAAAGTCTGCAAAACGTCAACTGCGCTGTTGAAAAAATCCATACATTACCTCGCTTTCTGCCGCTGTGCGGCTCAAAAAATGTTGTTGAAAATGAAAATGCCGCCGTTATTCCTCGGCGGCTGCGTCCTCGTCGGACAAATCTATTTCGTATATGTCAAAGGCTTCATCGGGCTTTACGATTGCCGGACGGGTAGACATATACCGTTCAACGTCAAAAGCGTTTTTCTTGTCGAAGTCGGAAAGGTATTTGTAGTTCGGGTGCCGCGTTATATCGTATTTGTCGCTGAAAAAGGGGCGCACACCGCGCAACTGCAAAATACATTTTCCTCCGTCCATAACTGCGATCTCGTCCTGTGTCATCAACTCCTTTCCCAATTTTTGATAATTGAGGCCATGAGAAACCTGCGTGCCGCGATTTTCGGAAGTGTTGAAACTGTCGATTGTTTCCCGTCCCAAGTTTTCCGAAATATCCTTTGCATTTTTCCCGCGCCCTCCCAAAAACAAGGTGCTGTCGGCGTTATCAAGGATAATCTCTGCCGCGTCCTTGTAAATGGCTTTTAGCTGGCTCTGCGATTGCAGAATGATAGAAGCCGAGATTTCCCGGCTGCGGATTGTGGCAATCAGCTTTTCAAACTGCGGGATTTGCCCGATGTTTGCGAACTCGTCCAGCAGACACCGCACATGGACGGGCAGCTTGCCGCCGTATTCGTCGTCGGCCTTATCGCAAAGCAAGTTGAAAAGCTGCGATTGCAGCATAGCGATCACAAAATTAAAGGTGCTGTCCGTATCGCTCATAATGAGGAACAGGGCGGTTTTCCTGTCGCCCAACGTATCAAGTTCCAATTCGTCATAGGACATGAGATCGCGGAGTTCCTTTATATCAAAGGGGGCAAGCCGCGCACCGCATGAAATGAGGATTGATTTTGCGGTCTTGCCCGCCGCCAATTTGTACTTGCGGTATTGCTTCACCGCAAAATGGTCGGGGTCGCGTTCCTCCAAATCGGCAAAGAGCAGATCGACGGGGCTTTGATATTCCTCGTCGTCCTCGCGGGCTTCGCTTGCGTTGATAAGTTCAAGCAGCGTGATAAAGTTCATTTCCTCTGCCGGGGCTTCGTACCAGATGTAGCCCACCAGCGCACAATACAAAAGGCGTTCTGCCTTTACCCAAAAATCCTCCGCGCTTTTTTCTCCCTCGCCTTTGGTATTCGCAATCAGCGTGTTTACCAGCTTCAAAATATCCTTTTCGCTGTGGAGATACACAAAAGGGTTGTAGTGCATACTTTTCCGAAAATTGATTGTGTTCAGTACCTTAATGCGGTAGCCCGCCCGTTGCAGCAGCTTCCCGCACTCGATCAAAACCGTACCTTTCGGGTCTGTCAAGACGTAAGAGGAATGAAGCTGCATTAAATTAGGCTTGACGAAAAACCTTGTCTTTCCGCTGCCGCTGCCGCCGATCACGACGACGTTTTTATTTCTTGCGTACTTCGGCTGCTTCGGGCGGCTGTTCATGGTAAGCCGTTCCGTCTGCGTCAAAATGATGTTGTTGGAAAAATCGGGGTCTATGTAGGGCTGAATATCGGCTGTACCGCCCCAACGTGCGCTGCCGTACTCCGCGCCCTTGCGGTATTTCTTCGCGTTTTTCCCTTTGACATAGACAATCAGACGGATAACCACCGCGCCGACGATACCCACAAGCAAATCCAGCGGGTGGACGCTCGGCAAGGCGTTTTCAAAGGCTGCGGAAAATCCCTGCATGATGTTCAGTATCTTTGCGGAAACATCTGCGCCGGGGGCAAGCCGCACCGCCTGTCCCACTTTATCAAAGAGATAGACAAAGAACACATAGGGAATATTCGGAAGTATCAGCTTTTTATAGTTTAGCTGCTTCATATCTCGCGCCCCCTGTCCATTTTCTTTACCTTGTCGCGGGCGGCGTTAAGCTGCTTCGCCTTGTCCTTTGCCGCTGCAAGGGCTTTGCGGATAGAGGGCTTTTTGTCCCTGTTCAGCTTCTTTGCGGAAAACTCTTGAAAAGCGGCGGTCATAACGTCTGCGTCCCGGCCTTTGAAAAACACAAGGTAACGGGTCTGTTCGCCCTTAACCTTTTTCAGCGAAAAATCTATGTTGTACTTTTTCGCCGTACTCTCAAAGGCTTTGATATTGCTGTCGGTGATCTCAATGTTGGAAACGCCCGCGTTTTGCTTCATAAGCTGCCGCATGGTCTGTTTCCCATGCGGGGCTTTGCCTTTCTGTTCCAAAAACTTCTTGATTGCTTTCTGCAACGCCTGTTCGGTCAGCTTCGCCGCGCCTTTTCCCACTTTGACATACAGGGCAATCGTTTTTTGGGTTACTTCCTCCTGCAAGGTATCTCAACTCCTTTCCCGGTAAACTGCGGCTATGCTCATTCGCTGCCGTAAAGATCGTGATTGACAAGGGCGGTATGGTAGCTGTCAATGGTACTCGGTGCATTGAACAGCACCGCTTTTAGATACTGCTTGATATTGCGCACTTTGGTTGTGTTCTCTCTCATGCAGTCCAAAACAAACTCAATATGACTGCTGTTCAGCTTCAAAAACTTTGATTTCACCAACTCGGCGGGATAATCGTCCCCGGCAATACGGATTGACTTCCGCGCTGTGCAGACGGTTTCCAGCATGAGGTCAACAATCTCATTCAGACGGTCTTTATCCATTTTGGGGTCTTGAATGAGAATGTCATAGTCGATGTTGTCTTTGATAATTTCCCGATAAATCTCTATTGCGCTGTTTGTTTTCGCTTCCGTTCTTTTCCTTTCCGGCGGCGTAGCCGCTTCGTCCTGCTCATAAGGCAAGGGATTTAGGGAATGGAAAGGAATGGAATGGGTACTTGATAAATCAGTAATTGATTGTTCTTTACTTGATATATCTTTATTTAATTGCGTTGGATTTTCCAACGTAGGTTTTTCCTGCGTAGGTTTTTCCAACGTTGGATTATCCAATGTTGGATTTTCCAATGTAGGTAAATCCGATGTAGGCGGCTGCGGCTGCTCATATATGACATAATCCGCACCGCGCAAACGTCCTTTTTCGTCGCGTTCCCGGCTGCGGACAATATATCCGGCTTTTTCAAGTTCTTTGACCGCTTCGCGGATTGCGTCGATCTTCTCGCGGTTGATGTGAGATAAGCCCGCAAGGGTATAATCCCAATCTTCGGGTAAGGACAGCATTTGCGAAAGCAATCCTTTTGCCTTTAAGGTGAGTTCCTTATTGCGCAAGTGGTGGTTGCTCATAACGGTATAGCCCGTATTTCTCTCAACTCGGAAAACTGCCATTTTTTATCACTTCCTTTCTCGGTCTGCGTGGAATATTAGAAAGCCGTTTTCGGCGGTTTTGGTATTGCAGTATGCCTTTGCCGTTTTTGCGTCTGAAAAGCCTTGTATTGCAAGGGCTTTTTCGCGCCTAACGTTCCACGTTACCGTCTGTTTTTGGGCATAAAAAAACCGCAACTCTTTTCAAGCTGCGGTATGACAATATGCAGAAAGGGACGCTATCGGTCTGATAACGCCCCTTTTGCTCGGTTATTCAGTTGTAACCTGTTTGCCCGCCGTCCATAAACGCGATGATTTAAGGCTTTTTGCTTGTTTTCTTATCTCACCGCGCTTTATAACGTCCGCTTTTATTGTTATTTTTCAAGTGTTCCGTGAGACAGCGATTTTAAATATGCGTTTATAAATCCGTCTAAATCGCCGTCCATAACGGCTCCGATATTTCCTGTTTCGAAATTTGTTCTGTGATCCTTTACCATAGTATATGGCATAAAGACATATGAACGTATCTGAGCTCCCCAAGCTATTTCCTTCTGAACGCCTTTAATATCAGATATTTTGTCCAGGTGTTCTCTTTCTTTGATTTCTATAAGCTTTGAACGCAGCATTTTCATAGCGAAATCTCTGTTCTGAAATTGACTTCTTTGCGTCTGGCAGGATACTACAATTCCCGTTGGTATATGAGTAAGTCTTACTGCGGAGGACGTTTTATTTATGTGCTGTCCGCCGGCGCCGCTTGCTCTGAAAACGTCCATTTTTATATCCTCCGGACGTATATCGACTTCTATGTTGTCGTCTATTTCCGGCATTACCTCTACTGCGGCGAATGAAGTATGACGTCTGCCGGAGGAGTCAAAAGGCGAAACCCTGACAAGGCGATGTACACCGGCTTCTGATTTCAGATAACCGTATGCGTTTTCACCTTCAATAAGAATAGAAGCGCTTTTTAAACCGGCCTCGTCTCCGTCCAGGTAATCCAGTAAATTGATTTTAAATCCGTGGCTTTCACCCCAGCGGTTATACATTCTGTAAAGCATTTCGGCCCAATCCTGAGCCTCTGTTCCACCGGCGCCTGCATGAAAGGTTAATATTGCGTTTGAATTGTCGTATTCTCCTGTAAGCAGCGTTGCCAGTTTCTCATTTTCAAGCTTTCTTTTAAAATCGTCGAGTCCCTCGGTTATTTCCTTTGCGGTGTCCTCGTCTCCTTCTTCGATACACAGCTCGGTAAGCGCTATAAGATCGTCAAGCTGAGATGACAGCGATTCCAGGCTTGCTATTTTATTTTCGATGGTTTTTGTTTTTTGCAGAACCATTTGTGAATTTTCAAGATTATCCCAGAATCCCGGCTCGGCCGCTTTGTTTCTAAGCTCTTCAAGTTCGGTTTTTGAATTCTCAATATTGAGAACGTCCGCAAGCTCTTTTATCTGAGGAAGGTATGAATTAAGCTCAGATTTTAATTCGTCCAGTAAAATCATATAAATCTCCAATCTGCCGCAGTTCCGGCATTATTATGTATTTTTTTTTAAGACACGCCGATATAGATATTAAATATAACAGCTTTCCTCTGCAAAAAAGGCTATAATTCTTATTTAAGCTAATATTAAAAGATGATTAAATAAATCGTCCTTGTAAATTTATACTTTTTTATTATACTACAAAATTTCAGAAACTGCAAATTTTTTAAGAAAATTTTGTGAAAGTATTTGAAAATCATAAAAAATGTGATATAATAATATACTATAAAGTCGAATCAAATTGGCAGGAGGGTGAAATGTCAAATTATCTGGGCTCAAAATGTATTATGTGCGGACAGGAATTCAAAGAAAACGACGATATTGTCGTTTGTCCTGACTGCGGTACGCCGTACCATAGAGAATGCTTTATAAAAAACGGCAAATGCGTAAATGAAAAGCTCCATGAATCCGGTGAAAGCTGGAGAGAAGAAACAGAGTCTGAAAGGAGTAAAACCGGATATAAAAAATGCCCTTATTGTGAAACGGTAAATAAGCCGCATTCTATAATATGTGAGCATTGCGGCGCCCCTTTAGTTGAAAGCCTTAATAAGCAGATGGGATCTTCCGGAGGGGAAAACGCTTCCGGAGGACCGTTCGGGCAGCAGTCCGGCGCTAACGGACCTTACGGCGGCGGCTTTGCATTCGATCCTAATGATAAATGCTGCGGCATGGATCCGGAGGAAGAATTTGAATCAGTCAAGCTTAAGGACGTAGCTGATTTTGTCGGTAAAAATCAAATGTATTATCTGCCGTTTTTTAAGAGAATAAAGGACACGGGACAAAAAATATCTATAAATATAGTTTCTTTTTTCTTTCCGCAGTTTTATTTTGCAAATAGAAAGGTATGGCTGTGGGCAATAATTTCGATATTGCTGACAACATTATTCAGTGTGCCTTATTTTATTTATTTGATGGTCAATGCAGGCATGACAGGCGGTTTTCTTGAAGGCATTAATATAGAATCAACTAGCTTTGCAGTTGTTTATAATACCGCTAATCTGCTGAATTTCGGATTTCAGGCGCTTATGCTGATGTTTTCTAATTGGATTTATTACAGGCATGTAATAAAGAAGCTAAAACAAAAAAAGCTTGCCGGAGAGTCTCGGGTTAATGAGAATTTTCTGGAATCCGGCGGCACAAGCATGGCGTCCGTATTTATATCATTGGCAGTGCAGACCTTTATAGTTGGTGCAATTATATTATTATTTACACAATAATCGGAGGAAAATATGGAAATAAAAAAGGCAATAATACCGGCGGCCGGTCTTGGGACAAGAGTGCTTCCGGCAACAAAGGCAATACCAAAAGAAATGTTTCCTATTGTTGATAAACCGGCAATACAGTATATTGTTGAAGAAGCGGCAAAAAGCGGTATTGAGGATATAATGATAATCACAAGCAGGGGAAAATCCGAAATGGAGGATCATTTTGACAGAAATCCTGAGCTTGAAAGTAAGCTGAAGGCCGGAGGAGACGCTAAAAGGGACATGCTCGAACAGGTTGTGGGAGCGGCTCAGCTTGCCAATATAACGTATATAAGGCAGCAGGAGCAGAAAGGACTGGGACATGCCGTTTTGCAGGCTAAGAAGTTTGTAAACGGCGAGCCCTTTGCAGTATTATATGGAGACGATGTAATCATCGGAGACGATCCCTGCATAGGTCAGCTCATCAGGGCCTATGAAGAAACGGGAATGTGCGGAGCAGTTGGAATAAAGGAGGTTTCTAAGCAGGACGTATGCAAATACAGCTCAATGAAGCTTGAGCCTATAAAGGACAATTATTATAAAATAACGGATATGATTGAAAAGCCGAAACCGGGAGAGGAGTTTTCATTGTTTTCGATATTGGGAAGATGTATTCTTCCGGCGGAAATATTTGAAATACTTGAAAATATTCCATACGGCGCAGGAAACGAGCTTCAGCTTACCGACGCTATGAAGGTCCTTGCCGCCCGTTCCGGAATTGCAGGGGTGGATTTTACCGGCACAAGATATGATATGGGAAATAAGCTGGGTATTCTTAAAGCACAGGTGGAGGTTGGACTTGCTCATTGTGAAATTGGCAATGAATTTAAAGAGTATTTGAAAAAAATTGCCGGAAATTTAAATTAAAGCTTGACAAAGCTTGTTTAATACTATATAATTAATTTGTTATCCTTGCCCGTATTTTATGACGGGTGAAATCCAGAAGGAGGTGTTTCAATATGGCAAAATTATCCGCTAAGTATGAAGCAATGGTTGTATTCAGCATCAAGAACGGCGAAGATAACGTTAAGGCTCTTGTAGAGAAGTTCAAGTCGCTTATCGAAAGCAACGGGACTCTTGAAGAGGCAAACGAATGGGGCAAGCGCAAGCTGGCATATGAGATCAATGATGAAACAGAGGGCTATTATGTTCTCTATACATTTGAATCCAAGCCGGATTTCCCTGCTGAGCTTGAGAGAGTAATGAATATCACAGACGGCGTTTTACGTTCTATGATAACAGTTAAGTAATTACGATTACAACCGATTGGAGGACTTCAAATGCTTAATAAGGTTATTCTGATGGGCAGACTGACGGCCGATCCTGAATTGAGACAAACGCCTTCCGGCGTGTCGTCATGCAGGTTTTCGGTAGCGGTAAACAGGAATTATACTTCTAAGGAAACCGGTGAAAGGCAGACTGATTTTATAAATGTCGTGGCGTGGCGCAATACGGCTGAATTTGTCAGCAGATATTTTTCTAAGGGTAAAATGATAATTGTTGAAGGAAGTCTTAGAAATAATAATTATACTGATCAAAACGGCGTTAAGCATTACTCTATGGACGTTCAGGCAGATAATGTTTCGTTTGGTGAAAGCAAATCTGCAAGCGCGCCAAACGGCGGCATCGGAATCGGCGGAGGTAATTTCCAGCAGCCGAATCAGCAACAGTCGGTTCAGCAGCAGCCAGCTAACGAATCTGTTTCATTGGGAGATTTAGGCGATTTTGAAGAAATCCTCAGCGACGGCGAAGTTCCGTTTTAATATCTTTATACTGAAGGAGGTTTTCTGTAATGGAAAGAGAAAGAAATTCCCGTGGTTCAAAAAGACCGCGTAAAAAGGTTTGTATGTTCTGTGCCGACAGAGTTGAAGAGATCGATTACAAGGATATTGCAAGACTCAGAAAGTGCATGACTGACAGATCTAAGATTCTGCCAAGACGAGTTACGGGTACATGCGCATTCCATCAGCGTCAGTTGACTGTTGCAATTAAAAGAGCAAGATATGTTGCGCTTTTGCCGTATGTAAGTGAATAAAAATAAATTGAGAGAAGCTTTTATGCTTCTCTTTTTTGTTTATCCGTATGGAGTTTTAATATCTGTAAGTCCAAGTATATAATCTGTGCTGGTGTTATATAATTTTGCAAGTTTTATGATTATTCCAACGGGGACATCTCTTTGACCTCTTTCATATTTTGAATATAGTGATTGATCGCAGAAAAGATATTCTGCGACTTCTTTTTGGGTTTTATCGTTATCTTCACGGAGATTTCTGATTCTTACAAACATTCTATCACCTCAGATATAATTATAAGACAGCTTAAAAAAAGACTTGACAAATAGGACAATATGTCCTATAATACAAATATGGACAAATTGTCCTAAAACTCGATTAAAGGGGTTGATTGATTGAAACGGTATGGAATACTGCGGAAAAAACAAATAGGCGGCGGCTTGCTTTTTGACAAAAGACCGTATTTAATCCTGTTAGTGTTATCAGTTCTGATTATTTTCGGATCAGCGGTTTTATTATGTGTTAAAAAGATGATAGTCAAAGACATGATTGACGGGGGTGAATAAACCAAGAGGATTTATAGAAGGGGGGATTTTGAATTAAAGTCTGATCGAAAAAAATTTTTTTCCGTATTGTTTTAAATCATATTGGCAATTTGAGTCTGATATTACTTTAAGGAGATTGAATATTATGGATGAAATCAATAAAAACGGCGGAGGCGCAGGCTTAAGTATTGCGTCTATGATTCTGGGTATAGTTTCAATACTATTTTCCTGCTGCTTTTATTACATAGCGTTTCCCTGCGGATTGTTAGGCCTTATATTTGCGGCGGTAGCCTTGAAAAAAGCGAATGCAGGAAAGGGTATGGCTGTTGCGGGATTAGTTCTTTGTATTATTTCACTTGCACTTGCAGTCGTTACAATTATTATGGGCGGAGCTATTCTGGGATCATTGGGACTTATGTGATGTGAAAAGGATTGTTAAAATTTTAATAATTTTTATGGTTCCGTTATCTGCTGAGCTTATTTTTTCCTTTAGAAAACAAATTAACTGTTTATCGGTTATGTTTCCAAAATGCCGATTCAACAAAATAACCGGACTTCTATGTCCTGCGTGCGGAAATACCAGAAGCGTTTTATCTTTGATAAAAGGAGATATACTCGGATCGCTGCATAATAATCCCGCACCGGCAATTATTTTAATTATATTATTTTTTCTTTATTTAGAATTTATATTTGCCGCATTTAATAAAAATATTAAATTGCTGCCGAGAAAAGTTTTTTTCTGGTATACTTTTTTAGGTTTGATATTCTCTTTTTATATCATGCGAAATTTTATAAAATGTTTGCAACCGATAGAATATAATCCTTAATTAATAATAATATTTAGAGCGTTCCGATTGGAACGCTCTTTTGTTTTATAATAACTGTTGACGTTTAAAGCCGAAAATGGTATAATTATAAAGAATAATTTAAATTGTAAGGAATGTTGTAATTGAACGTTACTTTGATAGAATATACTCCAAATCCCGAAAAAATAGTTGCGGCCGCGGCAAAGCTTTGCTATTCTGATTCCGGCTGTGAAAATATAATGGAAGGTCTTGATAACGATAAAACTGCGGCGTTTGTAAAAATGCTGTCAGATATGGGGCATGAGAGCCCTATTGAACATGTTAGCTTTACCTTTGGAATCGAGGGCGTTTCACGTGCTCTGCTGGCTCAGATTACAAGACATAGGCACGCCTCCTTTTCAGTCCAAAGCCAGCGGTATGTCAAAAAAGATAATTTTGTTTATATAATTCCTCCCGCAATATCTGAGGACAAAGAAATAAACAGACTGTATACGGAAGCCATGGAGAATTCTTATAAGGCTTATAATAAAATTTCGGACAAGCTTTTTGAAAAATACTCGGCAGAGCTGGAAAAGTCGGGAATCAGCGGTAATTCTGCCAGGTCAAAGGCTGAAAAAATGGCGATTGAAGATGCCAGATTTGTTTTGCCCAATGCATGTGAAACCAAAATGGTAGTTACTATGAATGCAAGAAGCCTGATTAATTTTTTCAGGCTAAGATGCTGTAATAGAGCGCAGTGGGAAATCAGAGCGCTTGCCGACGAAATGTTTAAGCTTTGCTATAAAGCAGCTCCATCTTTATTTAGCTGCGCCGGGCCGTCGTGCTGTGCAGGGCAATGCTCTGAAGGTAAGATGACCTGCGGGAAATCCGGAGACGTAAGACAAAAGTTCAATAAAATAAAAGAAGATATAGACCGTAAAAGACAATGATTTGTTCTGTAAGAAAATTAAGTAAAGTCTTATAATTGATTAAAATATGGTATAAAGCTGACAAACCGAGAAAACATATATTAGAGAAAAATTGGTGTTTTAAAATAAAAATAAAGAAAATAGCTTTACCGTCAATGCGGCTTAAAGGAAAATTATAAAGGTGATATTAAATGCTTGAATTTCGGCAGATAGACATAAGCGACAGGCAGTGGGTAAATGAATTACTCAGAAAATCAGATTTTATGGGCTGCGAATATAGCTTCGCAAATAATATGGCTTGGCGCAGACTTAGCAATTCAACGATTTCAAGATATAAGGATTTTTATTTGATAAAAGCTGAAAATGAGAATTATACCAGTATTTCATTTCCGGCCGGGGAAGGAGATTATAAAGAGCTTTTTTCGGTACTGAAAGAATATGCACTATCAAACGGCAAGCCGCTTGCGATAACCGGTGTAACAGAAACCGGATTAAAAATATTCAATGATATATTCGGATCTGATAATTATAATTCCGTATTGGCGGACGGAAGCGGAGATTATATTTATCTGGCTGATGATCTTATTAATCTTAAGGGTAAAAAATATCATAAAAAACGTAATCATCTTTCAAAGATAAACGGCTATGACTGGAAGTTTTATCCTATGACCGAAGCTTTTTTTGATGAATGCATTGAATTCAGCGCCGTAAATTATAACAGTAAAAACGGTTATGACGATGAATCCAGCATAGCGGAGCAATATGCAATTCATACCTATTTTACTTATTTTAACGAACTGGAGCTAAAAGGCGGAGTTATAACGGTTGAAGGAAAGGTCAGAGCTTTCACGATTGGAGAGCGGCTTAACAGCAATACCTTTTGCGTTCATATAGAAAAGGCGGACGCCTCCGTAGAGGGGCTCTACCCTGCGATCAATCGTGAATTTGCCGAATATGCCGCGTCCGGATTTAAATATATAAACCGTGAGGAAGACTTGGGAATTGAAGGACTTAGAAAAGCTAAAAGATCTTATAATCCTGTATTTATACTTGACAAATACACTGTGACATTTAAATAAGGGAGGAATTGTGATGATTTATGTATTTCTTGCTAACGGATTTGAAGAAGTGGAAGCTTTGACGCCGGTGGATATGCTCAGAAGATGCGAGCTTGACGTTGTAACTGTCGGAGTTGACGGTACGGTGATTAAGGGCTCTCACGGTATTACAGTTTCTGCTGATATTGACGCTTCTGAAATCAGGCTTGACGATAATCTTGACATGATAGTTCTGCCGGGAGGTATGCCGGGTACTTTAAATCTGGAGGCTTCTTCTTATGTTCAGAAGGCGATAGATTTTTGTGCTGAAAATGATCGATATATCGCGGCAATCTGTGCGGCGCCGTCTATTCTTGGACACAAGGGTATTTTATCCGGTAAAACAGCTACGTGCTTTACCGGCTTTGAATCTCAGCTTACAGGAGCTGTAATCAGTAAAAAGTCTGTCTGCACAGACGGCAAAATTATAACCTCAAGGGGAGCAGGCACCGCTATGGAGTTTTCATTTGAGCTTGTAAAGCTTCTTATTTCAAGTGAACGAAGCAATATTCTTAAAGCGTCGGTGCATTATAAAAAATGACAGAAACAGACATTATAAAAAACAAATTACGCGCTGAATTAAAGACAATGCGAAAAGGTATTGGAAACAGCCGAAAAAGTATTCTTGATTTAAAAATTTTCAGTAATGTATTAAAATGCGAGGCGTTTAAAAACGCAAAAACAGTCCTCGCTTATAAATCTACGGATATAGAAGTCGGAACAGACGCTATTATAAAGTATTGCCTTGAAAACGGGAAAAAGATTGCTTTACCAAAATGCATGAATGGCGGTTTAATGAAATTTTATTACTATAACGGCAATACGCCGCTTGTAAAATCGACTTTTGGGATAATGGAGCCGATTGAAGATGAGAATAACGAGATAAAAAGCTTTGAAAATACCGTCTGTATTCTTCCGGCGCTTGCTTTTGATAATGAAGGCTACCGCCTTGGCTATGGAGGCGGATATTATGACCGTTTTTTAAGCGCGCATGAAAACCTTATAACGATTGGGATATGCTATTTCGATAATATCCAGAGTCGGCTTGTAAGGAATGAGTTTGATCGTAATGCGGCGTTTGTTGCTACAGAAAAAAGTCTGGAGGCGTATAATGGAAAATAAAAACAGAGATTCTGACAGAGATAAAATGCTGGAGGATATTCTTTCTAAGCTTGGCGCTCAGGAAAAGAATTCCGGAAGAACGGGCGGCGGAAGAGCTGCGAGAGCAGCCGCTTCATCGGCAAACAGGGCTGCCTCGGAGCGTCGGTCATATTCGTCTGAATCGGGCGGCACGCTGAATCGTTCAGCATCCTCTACAGGTAAAACCTCAAGCAGTTATTTATATGATTCAAATATTTCAGGAGAAAGAAAAAGCTCCGGAGGTATATCAGATACCGGAAGAACGGGATCAGTCAATAGCGGAGCCTCAGAATATCATAAAACCGGTAATATGAATACGTTGGATAGAACAGGCGTATTAATGAACGGTTCTGCGAAGAGTAAGTCAGATTTGTCATCCGCCGGCCGCAAGACTGCCGATAATATATATGAAGATAATAATCATACATCTGCGATTAAAAAGGTTCAGACTATAAATCCCGGAGCCGACGTCACTACTCATAAAGTTAAATCCGGAAAACGCAGGAGAGGCTCCGGCAGGCTTCCTATGGTTCTGATAGTTACAACAATTATTTTTACGATTGCCATATCTCTTTCAGTACTAATAATTTCAGTCGGCAGGGATATGCTTGCAATCGGAAAATCAGATGATTTAAAAATTGTCACTATTCCGGAGGGAGCAGATACAGAGGATGTAGCGCAGATACTTTACGACGAAGGTATTATTAAAATACCCAAGGCATTTGTATTTATATCCAAGCTGGGCGGTTCAGATACAAAATATATAGCGGGAGAGCACGAGCTGAGTCCCAGTAATGCGTATGAAACTATTATTAACGAGCTTACAACTGATAAATCGTTAGAAAAGGAAACGGCAGACGTTACATTTATCGAGGGTTCGGATCTTATTTCAGCCGCGAAAAAGCTTGAAGAGGCCGGCGTCTGCGACGCGGAAAGATTTATTTATTACTTTAATGCCGGCGATTATGGCTTTGATTTTGAAAAGTACCTTCCAACATCAACCGCGTCGAAGTTTAATCGAATGGAAGGGTATCTGTTTCCCGATACCTATACGTTTTATGTCGATACGGATCCGGAGGTAGTATGTCAGAAAATATATAAAAATTTTGATGAGAAATTCAAGCCGGAATACTATGAGCAGATGAAAAAATTGAATATGACTCTTGACGAGGTTATAACTCTTGCTTCTATCGTTCAGGCGGAAGCGCCTGACGTGGAATCTATGAAGAAAATTGCTTCAGTATTTGAAAACAGACTGGCAAATCCTGAGGAGTTTCCGAGACTTGAATCCGATCCAACCACTTATTATGTGGACGAAGTAATAAGACCTAATATTGAAATTCCTTCCGAAGCAATATTCGAGGCCTATGATACATATAAATCAAACGGTCTGCCTCCGGGAGCTATAGGTAATCCCGGAATCGACGCAATAGAAGCGGTATTATTTCCTGCGGATACTGATTATTATTTCTTCTTTGCTAATATTGAAACGAATGAAACCTTCTTTGCTGGAACAAATGAAGGGCATGAGGCAAATAAAGATATGGTGAGAGAGCAGCAGGAAGCAGGAAATGATGATGGAGAAGAATAGCTTGGATAATTTTAATAATTTAGAGGTTCTGGCGCCGGCCGGAGATATGGAGAGATTTAATGCCGCGCTTGATTACGGCGCTGACGCTGTATATCTTGGTGGAAAGGGCTTCGGCATGAGAGCTTCGCCCGGAAACTTTTCTTTTGAACAGTTAAAAGAGGCTGTGGAAAGGGCGCATGAAAAAGGTGTAAAGGTTTATTTGACTTGTAATACTTTGCCAAGGAATAATGAGATACCGTATTTCAAGGAGTTTATGGAGAATACTGAACTATGCGGCGTTGACGCGGCAATAGCGGCGGATCTGGGACTTATGTCGCTTATAAAGAAATACGCTCCTGATCTGGAAATACACATGTCAACTCAGACAGGTATCGTTAATTATGCAACAGCAAACGAGCTTTATAATATGGGAGCAAAGCGGGTTGTTCTTGCAAGAGAGCTGTCTATAGATGAAATCGCTGAAATAAGAGCAAAGTCTCCTGCCGATATGGAAATCGAGGTTTTTGTACACGGAGCTATGTGCGTATCCTTTTCGGGCAGATGTCTTCTTTCAAGTTATCTTGTAAATCGTGACGCCAACAGAGGAGAATGCGCTCAACCGTGTCGATGGGGTTATCATTTAATGGAGGAAAAACGGGAAGGGCAGTATTTTCCGGTATTCGAGGACGAAAATGGTACATATATCCTTAATTCCAAGGATTTATGTATGATTAATCATATTGATAAGCTTGCAGAAGCAGGAGTGACCAGCTTAAAAATTGAAGGCAGGGCAAAATCCGCTTATTATGTATCTGTTATAACAAATGCCTATAGAATGGCGGTGGATTGGCATAAGAAGCACGGTGCGGTTCCTGTTCCGGAATGGATAAGCAGCGAGGTATTTAAGGTTAGTCATAGAAAATACTGTACGGGCTTTTTCTTTGGGTATCCGAAGGATTGTCAGTATTATGAAACGGGCGGCTATATAAGAAACTATGATGTAGTTGCAGTAGTTGACAGATGTGAAAACGGTATTATTTATGCTACGCAAAGAAACAGATTTTTTGCGGGAGATGAATTAGAAGTGCTTTCCCCGGGGGAAAAACCGTTTTCAATTATTCCTGAGAAATTGTTTGATGAAAACGGCGAAATACTTGAAACGGTGAATCATGCAATGATGAATTTCAGTTTTCCGTGTAGTACGGCGTTTCCGGTTAATTCAATAATAAGAAAAAGGATTCTTTAGATTAAAAAGCCTTCGGCAATTTTTTGCTGAAGGCTTTTGTTTATGATTTATTATAATTCATTATGATGGATAAACTGGTAAAGCTATTTCGTAATCTTCTTCGTTTACGCCTCTCATTATGGCGTCTATTAGATCCTGGTGCAATACGACGTTTCCGTTTTGTCTGTCAAAAAGAGCGAACGCTTCGCCGCCGTCGATTCCGTCAAAGCCGTTATCCCACCAAATAGGCAGAATTCCGTTTTGACGTGCTGCTTTTGTTACATACTCTACATAATATCTTCTTGTATCGCTATATCCGGCTTTATTATTGACAGCTCCGTATTCACCCATTATAACCGGAATGCCATTGTCAGAAAACGTTGTTTTTAATCTGCCGAATATATCGTCAACCCATTCCTCCTGACCCCATCTGTCGTTTGTCGGACCGCCTTTGCCCCATGAATTTCTACCCTCGCCTGCAAAACTCCACGGATCGTAAAAATGAAATTCAGCCATTATCTTATTCTCTGCTGTGTCGTCTGGTATCTGTAAACCGCTGATCGCATATTCGGCGTTTGTATTATATGCCTGAACGATTAATATTCTCTGCGGATTATTTCCGCCGCCTGCGCGAACGGTATCCACAAAGCTCTGGTTAAGCTTGTTTGTGAGCTGCAAATATGCGTCGGCCGGCTTGTCGTAGCCTTTATGTAACTCATTCATTCCGGCAAAAAGAAGCTTTTCGTCATAGTCCTTAAATCTGTCGGCAATCTGCGTCCAGAGAACTGTAAATTTCGAGATCATCTCAGCTTCGTCAGTCGGCTCCGGGGTAAGCCAGGATGACGAGGTATCGTTACCGTCATGATGTATATTAATAATCGCGTACATACCATTGTCAATAACATAATTAACTACTTCTTCAACGCGGTTCATCCATTCCTCGTCTATTTTATATTCCGGCGCTTCTGAGAAATGTCCCATCCAGGTTACAGGAATTCGGACGGTGTTGAAGCCTGCTGATTTTACAGCGTCAATAAGTTCTTTCGTTACAATCGGGTTTCCCCATGAGGTTTCGGAAGAAAGACCGCTGCCGACTGAGTCAAGACTGTTTCCAAGATTCCAGCCGACCTTCATATCGCTGAATACGTCGGCTGCTGTAATAGAGCTGATATCCTTTTTAGCGTCTGATTTAGAATCTGAATCCGAACAGCCGGCTATTACTGAAAAGCCGAGAATTACAGCCGCTGCCGCAGACAGTATTTTTTTAAATTTCATTTAATAATCCTCCGTGATTTTTTATAAAGTAATTATAGCAAATTAATTTTATTTGCGCAATATAAAATATTATAGCATTGAGCTTAATTTCAAAGCTGCTTCAAATGTTGATAATTTTGTTCTGAATACTGTTATACCGTATTTTTCAGCAGTAATTATAAATTCATTGTCCTGCGGTATATTTTCCGCTATTACTATGCAGGATGCTTTTTTCTGATATGCGACAGCAAGAGTATTTATATTCGATATAACAGTAACAAGGATCTGGTTTTCCTTCAGCTTTCCCAGAGCCATGCTCAGAAGATCGCAGCAGTATATTCCGGAAATCTCCGGATTCCTTCCGTAAGAAATCTGTATAAAATCAGGTGATTTATTTATATCGCATGGTTTCATCGGATATAGACCTTCATAATAATTTGAGTGCCCTCTCCGACCTTTGAATGTACAGTCATTTCATCGGTATATTTTTTCATATTAGTAAATCCCATACCTTCGCCGAAGCCCATTGAACGAAGATTCTCATCGGCGGTTGAGTATCCTTTTTGCATTGCCGCTTCAACGTTTTCTATTCCCGGACCTATATCGGTCAGATTCATTGTAATACAGTCGTCGGTAATTTCAACTGTGATATTGCCGCCGTTGGCATGTATTATCATATTTATTTCACCCTGATAAAGAGCAAGGGAAACGCGTCTAATAATTTCAGCGTCAAATTTAAGCTCTCTGAGCTTTTCCCTTATATCGTCGGATATTTTTCCGCCGTTTTCAAAATCGCCTGATTTGACTTCATATTTAAAAATCTTATTCACTATTTAAGCTCCATGTTTAAAAAAAATTTACAGTCTTATTATAGCAAGAAATTAATATGATGTAAAGTATAATCTGAGAATGAGCGATAATATATTTATCAAGGAGGCAATGTATATAGAACAGAGATTGTAGAATTTTTAACGATTTTGTGGAAAATTGACAAATAATTAAATGTTCATTAGTGAGATATTCGAATGGATTTTAAAACTGGTTTATGTTATAATTAAAAAGCATGGGTATACGTTGATCATATACTTAATTAACCAAGGAGGTCCAATAATGAGTAAAAGTACAAACGCAGTTCCTTTTAACGGTACTGCCGCTCAGGAAGCAGAGCTGCTGAAAGTGATTGCTGAAAAGAAAGATGACAGAGGCGCTCTGATGCCTATTCTACAGAAAGCGCAGGATATTTACGGCTATCTTCCTATTGAGGTTCAGACTATTATTTCCAATGAAATGAATATTCCGTTAGAAAAGATTTACGGAGTAGTGACGTTTTACTCGCAGTTTTCACTTAATCCTAAGGGTAAATATCAAATATCCGTCTGTCTTGGAACGGCTTGCTACGTTAAAGGCTCGGGCGATATTTATAACAAGCTTCAGGAAAAGCTCGGTATCGAGGGCGGCGGATGTACTCCGGACGGAAAGTTTTCCCTTGAAGCGTGCCGCTGTATAGGCGCTTGCGGCCTTGCTCCGGTTATTACTGTTAATGACGAGGTTTACGGCAGACTTACTGTTGACGATGTAGATGACATTCTTAAAAAATATGCCGATTAATTATGTTTTCTGAAATTTCCCGGCATCTTCTTGATATATTTCACAATTCTGCTGAAGCAAAGGCGACTCTTGTCAGTATTCGTATTTATTCGAATAAATGTGCGGGACTTCTTACAGTGGAGGTTGCGGACAATGGTACGGGAATCGCAAAATCTGATCTTGAATCAGTTACCGATCCGTTTTTTACTTCAAGACAAAACAGAATAACAGGTCTTGGAATCCCGTTTTTCAAGCAATCTGCGGAATGTACGGGAGGTACGTTTGAAATTTTATCTAACTGCGGGAACGGCGTTTTTATAAGAGCTGTTTATAGTACGGATCATGCCGACTGTCCGGTTATCGGAAATCTAAGGGACGATTTGGCGGCAGCGGTTTTGAATGAAAACGCGCCCGATATAAGCTTTTTCTTTCAGTCGGATGGTAAAAGGCTTGAGTTTGATACGCGTAAAATGAAAGAGGAAGGTCCGGCGGATAATTATAGCTTATGGTATAGAATTAGAAGATATTTTGAGGAAAATTCGGAATTTTTAAATATTGACAGTTACGGCAGAAAAATTTTTCGTTATAAGGAGGAAAAAATGAAAATAGAAGAATTAAACGCTATTAGAGATAAAATGAAAGCTCAGGTTACTCTAAGAGCAGAGGATCCCGACAACACAAAGATTGTTGTCGCCATGGGGACATGCGGAATTTCAGCCGGTTCGAGAGAAGTTCTTACAGCTTTTGCAAACGGAGCAGCTGAAAAAAATCTTGCAAATGTAACGGTTACACAGACAGGCTGCATTGGAATGTGCCAGTATGAACCGATCGTTGAAATATATGAAAAGGGAAAAGATAAGGTTACATATGTAAATATGAGCGCCGATAAGGCGGCCGAGGTTATTGAGAAGCATCTTATCGGAGGACAGGTTGTGTCCGAATATACCGTCTGATAGTATTATTGTTTTATCCTATTGACTTGCAATAAATTGCTGTCAAAAATATGACATGCTGAAAGGAAATTAAATTATGTATCGTTCACACGTTTTGATTTGCGGTGGTACAGGCTGTACTTCATCCGGTAGCGCTGCAATTGAAAAGGCGCTTGTTTCTGAAATCGCAAAAAACGGACTGACCGAAGAAGTGCAGGTTGTCAAAACAGGCTGTTTCGGTCTTTGCGCATTAGGTCCGATTATGATAGTTTATCCGGAAGGAACTTTCTATTCAATGGTTAAAGAGGAGGATATCCCCGAGATCGTTGAAGAGCATCTTCTTAAGGGAAGGGTAGTTACAAGACTGGTTTATCAGGAAACCGTTACCGATAACGGAATTAAGTCTCTTCAGGAAACTGCATTTTATAAAAAGCAGAATCGTGTTGCTCTGAGAAACTGCGGTGTTATTAATCCTGAAAATATCGAAGAATACATCGGAGAAAACGGTTATCAGGCTCTTGCAAAGGTTCTTACTGAGATGACCCCGGAGGATGTTATACAGACGATTCTCGATAGCGGTCTTCGCGGAAGAGGCGGCGGCGGTTTCCCAACGGGTATGAAATGGAAGCTTGCCAGAAACATTGTAAAGGACGCGGATCAGAAATATGTTTGCTGTAATGCAGACGAGGGAGATCCGGGCGCATTCATGGACCGTTCAGTGTTAGAAGGAGATCCTCATGTAGTTTTGGAGGCAATGGCAATCGCAGGATATGCAATAGGCGCAACACAGGGCTATATTTATGTCCGCGCCGAATATCCGATTGCAGTTGAGCGTCTTGAAATAGCAATTAAGCAGGCGCGCGAGTATGGTCTGCTCGGTAAAAATATCTTTGGCACTGATTTTTCATTTGATATAGGCTTGAGACTCGGCGCCGGCGCTTTCGTATGCGGCGAGGAAACAGCTCTCATGACTTCTATCGAAGGAAACAGGGGAGAGCCGAGACCAAGACCTCCGTTCCCGGCTGAAAAGGGTCTTTTCCAGAAGCCGACTATACTTAATAATGTTGAGACATATGCGAATATTCCGCAGATAATATTAAACGGCGCTGATTGGTTTGCTTCAATGGGTACTGAAAAGTCCAAGGGAACAAAGGTATTCGCATTGGGCGGTAAGATACATAATACGGGACTTGTTGAAGTTCCTATGGGTACTACTCTGAGGACAGTTATTGAAGAAATCGGCGGCGGTATTCCAAACGGGAAAAAATTCAAGGCTGCACAGACAGGCGGTCCTTCCGGAGGATGCATACCAGCGGAGCATATGGATATACCGATAGATTATGATAATCTTATAAGTATAGGTTCAATGATGGGCTCCGGCGGTCTTATCGTAATGGACGAGGACAACTGTATGGTTGATATTGCTAAATTCTTCCTTGAATTTACAGTAGACGAATCATGCGGAAAATGTACGCCTTGTCGAATAGGAACAAAGCGTATGTATGAAATGCTTGATAAAATAACCAGAGGTCAGGCTACGCTTGAAGATATTGACAAGCTTGAAGAGCTTTGCTATTACATTAAGCAGAATTCTCTCTGCGGACTTGGACAGACAGCTCCGAATCCGGTTCTTTCTACATTACGTTATTTCAGAGACGAATATATTGCTCACGTAGTTGATAAGAAATGTCCGGCTGGAGTCTGCAAGCATCTTCTCAGCTTCGAGATTGATCCTGATAAATGCAAGGGCTGTACGATGTGTGCAAGAGTATGTCCGGCAGGCGCAATAAGCGGAGCCGTTAAGACGCCTCACGTTATTGACAAGGATAAATGTTTGAAGTGCGGCGCCTGCATAGAAAAATGCAAATTCGGCGCTATCACCAAGAAATAGTGGAGGAATCGGAAATGGAATATATTAATCTGAAAATAAACGGTGTGGAAGTTTCCGCGCCAAAGGGCTCTACAATCCTTGAAGCTGCCCGTCTTGCAAACGTTGATATTCCTACACTTTGTTATCTAAAGGATATCAATGAAATCGGCGCCTGTCGCATCTGCGTTGTAGAGGCTAACGAGGGACGCGGATTCAGGATAGTAGCTTCCTGTGTTTATCCTGTCAGCGAGGGTATGGAGGTTTTGACAAATTCTCCTAAGGTTATTGAATCCAGAAGAAAGACGTTGCAGTTGATTCTTTCGAATCACGACAGAAAATGTCTTTCATGCGTAAGAAGCGGAAACTGTGAGCTGCAGAAGCTTGCAAGAGATATGGGCGTAGATGATGAAAGCGTTTACGACGGCGAAAAGAATAAATATGATATTGATAATTCCGCAGCTCATATGTTCAGGGATAATAATAAATGTATTCTTTGCAGACGCTGCACAGCAGTCTGTGAAAAGGTTCAGGGAATCGGAGTTATCGGCGCTAATGAGAGAGGATTCAAAACGGTTATAGCCAGCCCGTTTGATATGGGGCTTGGAGAAACAAGCTGCGTTTCCTGCGGACAGTGTATCGCTGTTTGTCCGGTTGGCGCGATATCTGAAAAGGACAATACAAACGAGGTATTTGCCGCACTTGCAGATCCGTCTAAGCATGTCGTAGTACAGGTGGCTCCTGCTGTTAGAGCGGCGCTAGGAGAAGCGTTCGGTCTGCCTATAGGAACTGATGTCGAGGGAAAAATGGCGGCAGCTTTAAGAAAGCTCGGCTTTGATAAGGTGTTTGACACAAACTTTTCCGCTGATCTGACCATTATGGAAGAGGCTCACGAATTTATAGACAGAGTTAAAAACGGCGGAAAGCTTCCGCTTATTACTTCTTGCTCACCGGGTTGGGTTAAATACTGCGAGCATTACTTCCCCGATATGACTGAAAATCTTTCAAGCTGTAAATCGCCTCAGCAGATGTTCGGAGCTATTGTTAAGTCATATTATGCTGAAAAGGAAGGAATTGATCCTAAGGATATAGTTTCCGTAAGCGTTATGCCTTGTACGGCAAAGAAATTTGAAATAGGCAGAGATGACGAGGACGGCGCCGGATATCCTGATGTTGATATAGCTATTACTACCAGAGAGCTTGCAAGAATGATCGAACGTGCAGGTATTCAATTCCTTGCTTTGCCCGATGAAAAATTTGACGATCCGCTGGGTGTTTCGACCGGCGCGGCGGTAATATTCGGCGCTACGGGCGGAGTAATGGAAGCCGCGCTTAGAACTGCGGTCGAAGAGCTTACCGGAGAGGAGCTTCCGTCAGTAGATTTTGTAGATGTTAGAGGAACCGAGGGTATTAAGGAAGCATCCTATGACGTAGCAGGTATGAACGTAAAGGTAGCGGTTGCCAGCGGTCTTTCAAACGCAAGAGAACTGTTGAACAAGGTTAAAAACGGTGAAGCCGATTATCAGTTTATAGAAATAATGGGATGTCCCGGAGGATGCGTAAACGGTGGAGGACAGCCTCAGCAACCGGCAAGCGTTAGAAACTTTACCGACATTAGAGCGTTGAGAGCTAAGGTACTTTATGATCTTGACGAAAGCAGAGAGATCAGAAAATCACATGAAAATCCGGTTATCAAGGAACTATATTCAAATTATCTTGGCGAACCGGGAAGTCATAAGGCTCACGAATTACTTCATACAACATATGTAAAGAGAAGCGTAAATTAATAATAAGACCGGATACTTAAATGAAAGTATCCGGTCTTATTGCTTATATAAAATTTATTGAAATTGATTTATAAGAACTCCCGTGTAAAATACACGGGAGTTAAGCGTTATTTAGGAAGCAGCGCCCTTGCGATTTCTATGGCGTCATAAAGGTCGACTGTGCCGTCCATATTAAAATCGGCAATAATCATTTCTTCGTCTGTAAATGTTCTCAATCCCATAATAGCTTTAGCGATTTCAATGGCGTCATAAAGATCAATTTTGCCGTTGCCGGAAATATCGCCAAGAATTGTTTCGGTATATTCTATTAATAAAACAAATTTTCTGTCATACGTTTCAGCATAAGCCTGAGCCGTTGAGTTTTCATAGCCGTAGATTGTAGCTGTTTCCCAAATTGTATTTTTACCATTAGAAATTTCACAATCAGGGTTATTTATTGCAATGCTTTTTAAGCTTGTACAATCCTTAAATGCCCAGGTTCCTATTTTTGTAACACTTTCGGGGATCGCTATGTTTGTTAAGCTTTTGCAGCCTTCAAATGCACACTCTTTTATTGAAGTTACTGAATCCGGAATTATTATATTTAATAAGCTTGAACAACCGGCAAATGTGTTAGTGTTAATTATATAAATGACGTCAGGAAGTTTAACGTTTGTTAAGCTTGTACACCCAGAAAATGTACCGGATAATCCGGTTAATGTAACGCTGTCAGGAATATAAATGCTGGTTAAGCTTGTGCAATCCTTAAATGCGTTTAATCCTATATAAGTAACTGATTCAGGAATGCTAATGCTGGTTAAGCTTGAACAACCGGTAAATGTGATATTTTCTATTTTAGTAACTGAATCGGGGATAGCTATACTTTTTAAATTTGTACAGAGGTAAAACGCTCCTATTCCTATATAAGTAACCGATTCAGGAATATTAATACTAGTTAAATTTGAACAATTACAAAATGAATACCTATCTAGTGATTTTACACCGTTAGGTATATTGAAATTTTTCAATGATTTTCCGGCAGGGTATTTAATTAATTCGGTTTTATTTTTATCAAATAACAATCCGGCTGAACTGCTGTAATATTTATTATTTTCTGTTACGTTAATATCTGTTAAACTTTTACACCCATAAAATGCAGATGAACTTATATATACAACATTATCAGGAATGTTTATGCTTATTAAGCTTAAACAATCCTTAAATGCCCATATGTTTATTTGTGAAATGCTTTCAGGGATAGTTATGCTTGTTAAGCTTTCGCAATATGCAAATGCATAAATTCCAATTGTCGCAACAGGAAGTCCCTCGATTTTTGCGGGAATATCCACCTCTACTGCAGATCTTTTACAGCCGCTTATTGAAATATAATCATATGTTCCGTCGCCGTTCAAATCAACCTTAGTATAGCTTAAATCGCCGTAGGTGCCGGAATCCTCCGCTGAGGAGGAAAACGGCATAATGCCTGATATTGCGGCGCAGCAAGCGATTGCCGTAATAAAACTTAAAGATTTCTTTATGAGCTTCATAACGTCTCTCTCCTTATTTTTTAATTATATTTTACCATTAAATGATTATAATGTCAATACAAATTACAATTTAATTCCTGACAATCAAATTTATTTACAAAAACTCACGTGTAAAAATACACGGGAGTTAAGCGTTATTTAGGAAGCAGCGTCCTTGCGATTTCTATCGCGTCATAAAGGTCGACTGTAACGTCCTTATTAAAATCGGCAATCAGCTTTTCCTCTTCAGTAAAGGTTCTCATACCCATAATAGCTTTAGCGATTTCAATTGCGTCATAGAGATCAATTTTGCCGTTGCCGGAAATATCGCCGATATCTTCTATCGCAACAAATCTTTTGTAATACCGTTCAGCATAAGCCTGAGCCGTTGAGTTTTCATAGCCGCATATTACAGCAGTTTCTGGAATAGTATCTTTATCATTAGAAATTTCACAATCAGGGTTATTTAATGTTATGCTTTTTAAGCTTGTACAATTGTAAAATGCCGAATTTTCAATAGAAGCGACCGAATCCGGAATGGTTATGCTTGTTAAATTTGAACAATTATAAAATGCACACTCTTTTATTGCAGTTACTGAATCCGGAATTATTATATTTAATAAGCTTGAACAATCTCGGAATGTATTACCGCTAATTATATCAATGACGTCAGGAAGTTTAATGTTTGTTAAGCTTGAACAATTGTAAAATGCCGAATTTCCAATAGAAGCGACCGAATCAGGAATGGTTATGCTTGTTAAACTTGAACAATTATAAAATGCAAAATTTCCAATAGAAGTAACCGAATCAGGAATAGTGTATTCTGTTCGTTCATTTCCAATTGGATATGTAATCAATTCCGTTTTGTCTTTATTAAATAATACTCCATTTAAACTTGAAAAATATTTATTGTTTTCAGATACAGTTATACTTGTTAAACAATTGTAAAATGCATGATCTCCGATAGAAGTAACCGAATCAGGAATGGTTATACTTGTTAAGCCTGAACAATTGTGAAATGCATGATCTCCGATAGAAGTAACCGAATCAGGAATGGTTATACTTGTTAAGCTTGAACAATTATAAAATGCATGATCTCCGATAGAAGTAACCGAATCAGGAATAATTATGCTTGTTAAGCTTGAACATTTGTAAAATGCACGATCACCGATGGAAGTAACCGAATCAGGAATTGCGTATTCTGTTCGTTCATTTCCAATTAGATATGTAACCAATTCAGTTTTGTCTTTATTAAATAATACTCCATTTAAACTTGAAAAATATTTATTGTTTTCAGATACAGTTATACTTGTTAAGCTTGAACAATTGTAAAATGCATGATCTCCGATAGAAGTAACCGAATCAGGAATGGTTATACTTGTTAAGCCTGAACAATTTTCAAATGCAAAATCTCCAATAGAAGTAATCGAATCAGGAATAATTATGCTTGTTAAGTTTGCGCAACCATTAAATGCACTACTTTCAATTTCAACTACAGGTATATCCTCAATTTCTGCCGGAATCTCAATCTTTGTTACTGATTCGTTACAGTCGATTATTGCAATATAATCATATATTCCATTGCCGTCTGAATCTGAGTTAACATATCTTAAGTCGCCGTATGTTTTCACAGATTCCTCCGCTGAGGAGGAAAACGGCATAATGCCTGATATTGCGGCGCAGCATGCCGCTGCCGTAATAAAAGTATAAATCTTTTTAACCAGCTTCATAATACATCTCCCTATAAATATTATAATTATATTTTACCATTAAATGATTATAATGTCAATATAAATTACAAAACTCTGAAATATGCTAAGGATTTCAATAGTTGGATTTAAAAGGACTTGAAAAAGTCTTTTCTTTTTTAAAATTTTGTGTTATAATATTAAAGATACATTTTCAGCTTTGCTGTATGTATACAGCAGAATGGAGTTCTTATATGGCTATTTATTCATTAGGTATTGACGTAGGATCAACGACAGTCAAGACCGTTATTATTAATAATAATAAGGATATTATATATTCTGAATATCAGCGGCATTTTTCTAAGGTCAAAGAAGCTGTCAAGGAACAGCTTGAAATTATTGCCGAAAAATTTCCTGACGATACGTTCAGGGTTTGTATGACCGGCTCTGCCGGTTTGGGACTTGCAAACGGAGCGGAGATTCCTTTTGTTCAGGAGGTAAATTCAGCGTTTATAGCTGTTAAGGAACGCTTTTCAGATATTGACGCTGTAATTGAGCTTGGCGGAGAGGACGCAAAAATCATATTTATGACCGGAGGAGTCGAGCAGAGAATGAACGGCTCCTGCGCGGGAGGCACCGGCGCTTTTATTGATCAGATGGCTACCCTTCTTGCAGTTACGGTTACAGAAATGGATCAGATGTCGCTTGACGCTCAAAAGGTTTATCCTATTGCTTCAAGGTGCGGCGTTTTTGCAAAATCTGATATACAGCCGCTGCTAAATCAGGGGGCTGAAAGAAAAGATATCTGCGCAAGCATATTTCAGGCCGTGGTTGATCAGACAGTATCCGGACTTGCACAGGGAAGGACGATCGAGGGAAAGGTACTGTTTTTAGGCGGTCCGCTTTCATTTTTAAAGGGACTTCGCAGAGCCTTTATAAATACTCTTCATCTTAAGGAAGGAGAAACTGCTCTTTTTCCCAAGGAAGCGCCTGTATTTGTAGCGTTAGGCTGCGCGCTGTTTGCTCAGAACGGAAATGAAGAATTTTCAATAGACAATATTATCAAAAGAATAGAAAATTCAAAAACTGCCGGAGGAGTAGTTACCGGAGAGCCTCTTTTTAGGACGCAGCGTGAATATGAAGAATTTATAGAAAGACATAAACAGCACGATTTAAAATATGCCGATTTGCATACATACGAGGGCGGAGCCTATTTGGGCGTTGACGCCGGTTCTACCACAACAAAGCTTGTTCTTATCACTGAGGACGGAAAGCTTCTTTATCAGCATTATTCTTCAAATCAGGGACAGCCGCTTGATAAAGTAGTATCTAAGCTAAAGGATATTTACAGTCAGATAAATCCTGGGATAGTAATTAAGGGTTCGGCAGTTACCGGTTACGGAGAGGAGCTGATAAAATCAGGATTATCTATAGATTTCGGAATTGTGGAAACAGTAGCTCATTTTAAAGCGGCGTCTTATTTTTGTCCTGAGGTTGATTTTATAATTGATATAGGCGGACAGGATATAAAATGCTTTAAGATAAAAAATCACAGCATTGACAGTATAATGCTTAATGAAGCTTGTTCCTCCGGCTGCGGATCGTTTATTCAGACCTTTGCTCTTGCACTGGGCTATGACATATCCGACTTTGCCCAGCTTGGACTTATGGCTGAACATCCCGTGGATTTGGGATCACGATGCACAGTCTTTATGAACAGCAGCGTCAAACAGGCTCAGAAGGACGGTGCGACTGTTGAGGATATTTCCGCAGGATTGTCGTCTTCAATTATAAAAAACGCTATCTATAAGGTTATACGCGCAAGATCTCCTGAGGAGCTTGGTAAAAATATAGTTGTTCAGGGTGGAACCTTTTTAAACGACGCCGTTTTAAGAGCCTTTGAAAAAGAAATGGGCAGGAACGTTATAAGACCTGCTATATCAGGTCTTATGGGCGCGTTCGGCGCCGCGCTTTACGCAAAGGAAAAATCAAAAGGAATATCTTCAATAATTTCAGGCGCGGATCTCCAGAATTTCAGCTATACCTCGAAATCAGCGCAGTGCGGGGGATGCACTGCCAAATGCAGCCTTAATATTATAAATTTTGGAAACGGACGCAGGTTTATATCCGGAAACAAATGCGAAAAGGGCGCCGGTAAAACTAATTCAAGCGGAGACGAAAGTCTTTATGAGTTTAAATATAAATATGTATTGGATTTGTTTAAAAACAGCTCCGGTTCAAAGGCAAGAGTCGGAATACCTCTGGCTTTGAACTTCTATGAGCTGATTCCTTTCTGGAAAGCGTTTTTTGAAGAGCTTGATATGCAGATCGTATTTTCAGAGGAAAGCTCAAGAGATACCTATTATAAAGGACAGCATACAATACCGTCAGATACGGTCTGCTATCCGGCAAAGCTTGTTCACGGTCATATTGAAAGCCTCCTTGAGAAAAATGTCGATTTTATATTTTATCCCTGTATGAGCTATAATCTTGACGAGGGAGAAAGCGATAACCATTTCAATTGTCCTGTGGTCGCTTATTATCCGGAGCTTTTAAAGGCAAATAATCAGCGTCTGAACGACGGTAACTTTATTCATCCATATCTTGATCTAAACCGTGAAAAAAATGTTGTATCTGTTATGACAGACGTTCTTACCGGATACGGCGTTAAAAAATCTCAGGTAAAAATTGCGGTTAAGAAAGCCTTCAGCGCTCTTTCCGATTACAGAAATGAAATTTTCAACAAAGGAAACCGGATTATAAACAGGGCGCGGGAAAACGGTCAGAAGATAATTGTTCTTGCCGGACGTCCTTATCATATAGATAAGGAAATAAATCATGGAATACACAAGCTTATAACGAGTCTTGGCATGGCAGTAGTTTCGGAGGACGCGGTATTTCAGTACGGTCATTATCCCGATCCTCATGTTTTGAATCAGTGGAGCTATCATGCAAGATTATACAGAGCGGCACAGTATGTTACCACACAGCCGGATATGCAGCTTGTACAGCTTGTTTCATTCGGGTGCGGTATTGACGCTATAACAACTGACGAGGTCAGGGAAATTCTTGAATCTAAGGGTAAGCTATATACCCAGCTTAAAATAGATGAGATTAATAATCTGGGAGCTGCGAAAATAAGATTGAGAAGTCTTGTTGCGGCAATGGACGAGAGATAGAGTAAGAATAAAACACAGCCTCATATACGGTTTAATATTTTACCGATAGAAATAATAGCGTCGGCTGTGAAAGAAAGGGGATTTTTATGGATTATCCTGTCTTTAAAGAAGAAATGAAAAGCAGCTATACAATTCTTATACCGGATATGCTGCCGATCCATTTCAAGCTAATCATAAATATTCTAAAAAAGTACGGATATCACGTCGAGCTTTTACAGACGTCTACCAGAGCGGTTGTTGACGAGGGATTAAAAAATGTTCATAACGACACCTGCTATCCGGCTCTTCTTGTTATCGGGCAATTTATAAACGCTTTAAAAAGCGGAAAATACGATGTTAATAGAACGGCGCTTATGCTTACGCAGACGGGCGGCGGCTGTCGTGCTTCAAATTATATACATTTGCTGCGCAAAGCTTTGAAAAAGGAATTTCCGCAGGTTCCGGTTATTTCTCTTAATTTAAGCGGACTGGAAAAGGGAAGCGGTTTATCGTTGACGCTTCCGTTATTGATTAAGGTTGTATATGCAGTTTTTTACGGCGATCTGCTAATGTCGCTGTATAACCAATGCAAGCCTTATGAAATTCACAGTGGTGAATCGGAAAGCGTCAGAGAAAAATGGCAGGAAAAGTTAACCACAATATTTGATAAAAGAGAATTTATTAAATGTAAAAAATACTGCCGAATGATTCTTGAGGATTTTGATAAAATAGAGCGTACCAAAGAAAAAAAGATCAGAGTCGGAATAGTCGGGGAAATATATGTAAAATATTCTCCGCTTGCTAACAATCATCTTGAGGAATTTCTGCTTTCAGAAGGGTGCGAGCCTATAGTACCGGCGCTTATGGAATTTGTAATGTATTGTCTTGCCGGTTCTGTTGCTGACGGCAAGCTTTATCAGACTAAGAATAAAAAGACGCTTATCAGCAAAATAGGATACGACTTTATTCATATGATCCAGAAAACTATAATCAAAACGATTAACGAGCACGGCGTTTTTGAAGCGCCCCATGATTTTGAGCATATAAAAAAGCTGGCTGATAAATATATAAGTCAGGGCGTCAATATGGGGGAAGGCTGGCTTATTCCGGCAGAAATGGCTGCTCTTGCTGAAACCGGAACCGAGAATATAATCTGTGCGCAGCCGTTTGGCTGTCTGCCTAATCATATTGTTGCAAAGGGCATGTCAAGAGTTATAAAAGAGGCATATCCCGGCGCAAATATAGTAGCAATCGACTATGATCCCGGCGCTACCAAGGTAAATCAGGAAAACAGAATAAAGCTTATGCTGGCTAACGCTAAAAAGTAAATAAAAAGCTCTGATATGATTATCAGAGCTTTTTATGTATTCTGTTAATATGTTAGTCTGTTTCTTTGGAGAATATCTTTAATTTCTTCTGTATCTCCGTAGGTTCTGATAAGGTGGTAGCCGGTTTTTTCACAGACTTTATTTACGAAATCGTCGCGTTCTTTCCTTGCAGGCAAATCATGAGATCGGTCGTCAAGCTCAATTAAAAATAAAACCTCCATATTATCAGGATTTATAAGAGCAAAGTCAATATGCTTTGAACTGATTTTCGGAAAAAATCTGCCAAATTCTTTTGTTTTATCAGTATCAACTTCTATAAGATCGGCAAGCCTGACCTTAGCAATTATACCATATCCGTATTTGTCTGTAACAGGTTTCAGCTTTTTATAGAAATTCCATTCATTTTTAGTAAGCAATAGCTTTTTTCGATAAGGAAGGAAGCTTCCGGAATTTCTCTTTGAAAGGCACAGCCTATATATAAAGTATAATATAAGAATAATAACAGCAATAGCGGCAATCTGTTCAGGCTTCATTGATTGTCTCCTGTTTTTTTAACGGCTTCGTCGAGAATACGGTCTGCCGCTTCTTCCTTAGTCATAATAGGAAGCTCTTCTTCAAAGCTTTTGGTTATAAGCGTAAGGACATTTGTATCTGTACCGAATCCTGCGCCTTCAATTTTCAGATTATTTGCCGCAATCATATCGCAGCCCTTTTTATAAAGCTTTTTTCGTGAATTTTCAATAAGATTTTCTGTTTCCATGGAAAATCCGCAGATAAACTGATTTTTTTTACGATTTTTACATACGGCGGAAAGTATATCGTCAGTTCTTTCCAGATTAATTGTTATAGTCTGTTCTGATTTTTTGATTTTATCTGTCTCTGCTTTTATTGGTCTGTAATCAGCAACTGCGGCAGCCATTATAATTATATCGGCGCTGCTTGAATATTTTATTACTGCATTATACATTTCAAGCGCGCTGAGTACATTAATTGTATTGACAAAAGGCGGCGGCTCAATGCTTGTTCTTCCGCTGACAAGCGTAACTTCGGCTCCGCGCAGCATTGCTCTGCATGCTGCCGCATATCCCATTTTCCCGGTAGAATGGTTTGTTATAAATCTTACCGGATCAATTGATTCCGAGGTGGCTCCCGCAGTAACAAGTACTTTTTTTCCACTGAGATCTTTTTTACATGCCGTTTCTTTCAGAATATAGGATAGCAACGTTTTTTCAGACGGCATTTTACCCGTTCCGCTGTCGCCGCAGGCGAGCCTGCCGCTATCTGGCGGAACGACCGTCCAACCGTACTCCGCAAGCTTTTTAAGATTATTCTGTACAACCGGATTCAGATACATGTTGGTGTTCATGGCGGGAGCAACGATTTTCGGACATCTGCATGCCAGAGCGGTTGTTGTAAGCATATCGTCGGCAATACCGTATGCAAGCTTTGCAATTACGTTTGCGGTTGCAGGGGCGATTAGAAGAACGTCTGCTTTTTTGGCCGCTGAGATATGTTTTACATCAAATTCAAACATTCTGTCAAACGTATCTGTCATGCATTTACTGTTTGTCAGAGTTTCAAATGTGAGCGGAGATATAAATCTGCACGCATTTTCCGTCATCATTACGTTTGTATCCGCATTAAGCTTGACAAGCGAGCTGCACAGGCCTGCAATTTTATAGGCGGCTATTCCTCCTGTAATACCAATCAATACTGACTTTCCGTTAAGCATCTGTTTTCCTCCCGTGCTTATTAAATATTATGTTCAGCCCCTTTAGAAGAAGTTTTTTGTCGATTATAATTTCGTTTCTGCAGAAAGGAATAATTTTACCTGCGTTTCCTCCGGTGGCTATTATTTTAGGTCTATATCCAAGCTCTTCGGAGAGCCTTTCGCATACACCGTCTATACATGAGGCAGTTCCGTAAATAATTCCGCTTTCGATGGATTCGGACGTATTTTTGCCTATTATAGATTCCGGCGGCGAGCCAAGCTTAATTTGAGGAAGCAGAGCCGTATTCTTTATAAGAGAATTCAAGGCTGTCGTTACTCCCGGAAGAATCATACCCCCGATAAATTCCTTATTCTTATTGACAATTGATATTGTTGTGGCGGTTCCCATGTCAATTATTATAATCGGCGCACCATATTCGTAAACTGCTCCGACCGCGTCTGCTATGCGGTCGCTGCCAACCCTTTCAGGCTTATCAGTCTTTATTACAATACCGGAAGCGGTAATATTACTTACTATAAGAGGCTCTATTCCAAATTCTGAAATAATTATATTTTTTATCAGACCTGTTAAAAGAGGAACGACAGAGGAAATAACCGCGCCTTCTATTTTGCTTACTTCCCAAGCTTTAATAATACGGGTTATTCTTTCCAGATAATCGACCTCAATTTCGGATATGTCAGTCATGATTTTTTCGTGCGTTAATATTTTTCCGGAATTTATAAGGCCGACAGCTACAGTCGTGTTTCCGATGTCAACGGCAAGTATCATTTGATTTCACCGTGAGTTTCGTAGCGAAATATCTTATCTATTCTGTTTTTTTCATCAGTCAGCACAACCTTAGGTCTGAATGTTTCAGCTTCCTTTTCATTCATCTGAGCGTAAGCCATTATTATAACGATATCTCCTACTGCGGCGCATCTGGCGGCGGCTCCGTTCAGGCAAACTACGCCCGAATTCGGTTCTCCGCATATGACGTATGTTTCAATGCGGCTGCCGTTAGTAACGTTTACAACCTGAACCTTTTCATATTCAAGGATACCGGCGGCTTTCATTAATTCTGAATCGACGGTTATACTGCCGACGTAATTCAGATCGGCTTCCGTTACTCTTGCCCTGTGTATTTTTCCTTTAAGCATCGTCAGAGTCATATATTCAGTTCCTTTCAGCTATAAAATTGTCGATCAGCCTGGTTTTTCCGAAATAAACTGCCGCAGCTACAAGTACGTTGCCTTTTATTTCATTAACCGGCTCTATGCTGTCCGCGTTCACTGCTTTGACATAATCTATTTTAGCAAGCGGTTCCGTTTCAATTTGCGATTTTATAAACGAAATGATTTCAGAAACGTCTGTTTCGCCGTTCATTATCATGGAACGGCCTGCATTAAGCGCCTTAAATATTACTGTGGCAGCTTTTCGTTCTTCAGAATTAAGATAAGTATTTCTTGAGCTTTTAGCAAGTCCGTCCTCTTCTCTTACAATGGGACAACCTATAATTTCAATTCCAAAGCTGAGATCGCGGACCATACGTTTTATAACGGCGAGCTGCTGAGCGTCCTTCTGACCGAAATATGCCCTGTCGGGGGCGACTATGTTAAAAAGCTTGCTTACAACGGTGCAGACTCCTCTGAAATGTCCTGGGCGTCTGATTCCGCAAAGCTCATCTGTAGGACCGGTCATATCTACAAATGTAGAAAAATTGTTTTCATACATTTCAGAAACGTCCGGGGCAAAAATCAGATCTGCTCCTGATTTCCTGCATTTATCAGCGTCGCTTTCAAGATTTCTGGGATAATCCTCAAAATCCTCGTTGGGACCGAATTGTATCGGATTTACGAAAATGCTGACAACCGTTTTGTCATTTTCTAATGAACGGCTTATCAGACTCAGATGTCCTTCATGCAGATAACCCATTGTAGGAACCAGACCTATTTTATACCCCTTGCTTTTCCATTCTGATATTATTTCTCTGACTTCATTTATAGTTTTAACAATTTTCATAATATTAACATTCCTTCTCAAGCTGTTTAAAATCTATGTCGTCGGACATTTTGAAGCTGTTTTCATCAGACGGAAAAACGCCTGATTTTATATCGCTTATATATTTTTTAAAGGCGTCTTTCATAGCTTCGCCTATATTTCCGTACTTTTTTACAAACTTAGGAGTAAAATCCGAATACATTCCCAGCATGTCCTGATAGACCAATACCTGACCGTCGCAGCCGGTTCCCGCGCCTATGCCGATCGTTGGAATTTTTAGTATATCTGTAATATATTCTGCAAGCTTATCCGGCACGCATTCCATAACAACTGCGCATGCACCCGCCGATTCAACAGCCCTTGCGTCGCTGATAATTTTTTTGGCCGCTTCAATGTTTTTACCCTGTACCTTGAAACCGCCGAACATATTTACCGACTGGGGGGTCATTCCTATATGTGCCACAACAGGTATGGACGCTTCCGTAATCGCCTTGATATGATCAGAAAATTCCTTCCCGCCTTCAAGCTTTACCGCGTTGGCGCGGCCTTCCTTCATTAGTCTGCCTGCATTGAAAACAGCGTCGTAAACGCTTGTCTGATACGACATAAACGGCATATCGGCAACGACTACGGCGTTTTTGACTCCTCTGCTGACGGCGGCCGTATGATGTATCATATCTTCCATTGTAACCGAAATAGTATCCTCATATCCCAGCATAACCATTCCCAGCGAATCTCCGACCAGTATCATTTCAACGCCTGCTTCGTCAATCAGCCTTGCGGTGGAATAATCATAGGCAGTCAACATAGCGATGCGGTCGTGAACTGACTTTTGCTTCATAATTGTTGCAACCGTATTTTTCATATTATTTTCCTCCGTTAATTTACTTGCCCGCGGTGGATATACGCCTTGAAAGGTCGTATTCGCATGCGGTCATATATTTTATATTATACCACTCCTGCATATAAAATACAAGAAAATTCAGGATTTCATTATATATTAAACTAAATAGGCTTAATAGCTATTGTATGAACGAAAATCTTGTTTTCTTAAAGCTTTTATAGTATAATATAAGAAACGGAGGTAAACCTTATGAAAATAAAGGGCGTAATATTTGATATGGACGGGCTTATGCTGGATACCGAAAAGCTGTTGACACGTTTTTGGACTGAGGCGGCTGAAAAATTCGGTTATCAAATGAAGAAAGAGCATGTTCTCGGAATACGGAGCCTGGCGGCTGTTTTTGCAGAACCGAAGCTTAAAGGAATATTCGGGGATGGGTTTGACTATAAATCCATCAGAGCGGAGCGGATTCGTCTTATGAATGATTATATAGAGAAATTCGGCGTTGAAAAGAAAAAAGGTCTTGACGAGCTTCTCAATTACCTTAAAGGTAAATATAAAATTTCGGTCGCAACGGCAACCGATTATGAAAGAACGGAAATTTATTTGAAAAAAGCCGGGGTTTGGGGATTTTTTGATAAGGTAATATGCGGTCCGATGGTGGATAACGGTAAACCGGCGCCGGATATCTATCTTAAGGCGTGCAGAGAGCTTGAATTAAAGCCGGAAGAATGCGCTGCGCTGGAGGATTCGCCTAACGGTGTACTGTCTGCTTTTAGGGCAGGATGCCTTCCCATTATGATTCCGGATCTTTCCGAGCCCGATGAAAAAACAATCGAAATGCTTTATGCAAAGGCTTCTGATCTTAAAGAGGTAATAGAAATATTGAAGTCTAAGGAATAAATAATTATATGAAATTCATAATAAAGAATATACAAAAAAATGTTTTTTATGCAATTTGTATTAAAAGTACTTGAAATCTATTAACGGGTATGATATAATAAGAATACAAAAATAACCGGCGAGGCCGGCTAAGGAGGAATATATCGTGAAAGTAACTATTACAGCAAGAAAAATGCAGGTTCCGCAATCGTTTCCTGATTATGCGGATAAGAAACTTGATTCAAAACTCAGTAAATTTTTCGGAGAAGAGGCTGATGCAAAAATAACGATGACTGAACATAAGAACCAGATAATACTGGAGCTTACGGTTAAATATAATAATATGATATTCCGCGCGGAAAGAACGGCTGAGGATAAGAATGACGCTTTGGACAGCGCCATTGATAAAATAATACGCCAGATAAGAAAAAACAAGACCAGAATAGAAAAAAGCCTGAAGGATACAGCCTTTAAGGAATTATATGCGGATCAGGTGGACGAGCAGGTCGATTATGAAATTATAAAGCATAAAACCTTTGTAATGCGTCCCATGGACGTAGAGGAAGCCATTTTACAGATGAATATGCTTGGACATTCATTCTTTATGTTCTGCAATGCCCAGACAGGCGGGACGAACGTAGTTTATAAAAGAGCGGACGGAAATTACGCTGTTTTGGAGCCGACTACGGAATAAAGCAAACAATAAAGCCGCGAGAATCACTCGCGGCTTTATTTATCATTTATCTTTATTTTATTTTTTGTTATAATCAGGGCTATTATAAATATTATTGATATACCGAACAAGGAGCCGCAGAAATCTATCAGTATATCCAGTAGCCGACAGCTTCTTCCGGGAACAAAATATTGATGAATTTCATCGCTTACAGCATATGCCAAACAGATAAGCGATGAAAAGAGTATTCTTTTCTTTGCGTTTAATTTTTCATGAAAGCTTAAGGCGAAAAGGGCAAGCGTTCCAAGCACGGTATATACTGAAAAATGAGCAAGTTTTCTTACGGCAAACTGACATTTATCAATTAACGCCGTTTGATCTGTTTCATTAAGCAATTCAAAATCCGGATTTATTATACGAGCTAATATTGCGGCGGGAAGACTGCTTGTTTCTGATGAATTTTCTGAAGTCTGCGCAGAAAATAAAAATATCACCGCCATCCAGATAATTAACGGTATGTATGAAATTATTCTTTTGATTTTCATAATTTTATCCTTTCATAGGGTATTTTAACATTTAAAATTATTTTTGTCAATTTAAATTATTGAAATATTATGTTAAAAGTGATAGAATGTAATTATAAATAAAAGGGGAGGATTTAAATGAAGCTTTGCGCGGGACAATGCAGATACCTGATAACTCTTTATCAGTTAAGCAGAAAACGGCGTGTTGTACGATCTGTAGATATAGCAAATACGCTTTCGGTTACCAGGCCGAGCGTAAGCCGGATGCTGAAATGCATGGTCCGGCTTGAACTGATTAATCCAGATTATTCTTCAAGTGTTCAGCTCACAGATAAAGGAAAAGAAACTGCGGAAAGACTTTCAGAAAATTACCGCGACGTTTATGCATTTTTTTTCGATATTCTTAAGCTTGACGAAAATCAGGCCAATGATCAGAGCATACAGTTTCTGGCGTCGTTTCCTGAATATACCGTTGAAAAAATGGCGGCGGTTACGAGAAATACAATTAAAAAACGTAAAATGGCTGCGGAAAAATAAATTGATAATATGATTTTTTTGCTTTATTTTTTCCAAAAGTTATGATATAATGAAAAATATATTATTTTAGGCGTTTATTGAATTTATGAACGCCGTATGCAAATTCGGCGTGCCGTCTGCCGTAATCGGCGGCGCCGCATGGCTTATGCGGTTAAATGGAGAATATTATGAGAGCGGTAATAACTGTTATCGGTAAAGACAATGTAGGCATACTTGCTAAGGTCAGCAATATATGCTCCGAATATAATGCAAATGTTATGGATGTTACACAAAGCGTTTTGCAGGAAATGTTCGCTATGATAATGATGGTAGATATTTCTAAAATGAATACGGATTTTGTTGTCCTCGGCGATAAGCTCAATGAACTGGGCGAGCAGCTTGGACTTTCCATTCATACGATGCACGAGGACATATTTAATTCTATGCATCGTATTTAATATTGATATCATTATAAGGAGATTTTCAGATGCTTAACGCTTATGATATACTTGAAACCATAAGGATGATCCAGGACGAATGCCTGGATATAAGAACCATTACAATGGGAATTTCGCTTCTTGACTGTATAGACAGCGATATTGACAGCGCTTGCGCAAAGGTGTATGAAAAAATAACGTCTAAGGCGCGCGAACTTGTAAAAACCGGAGAAAGAATTGAAAAGGAATACGGAATTCCTATAATACACAAAAGAATTTCTGTTACGCCTATCGCTATAGTTTCTGCTGCATGCAGAGAAAAAAATCCCGTAAAATTTGCTCTGACTCTTCAGAAGGCGGCCGACGAGTGCGGCGTTAATTTTATAGGCGGTTATTCAGCGCTTGTCCAGAAGGGCTTTAGCGCCGGAGATAAGGAGCTTATAAATTCAATTCCTGAGGCGCTGTCTCTTACGTCTAATATATGCTCTTCAATTAACGTAGGTTCGAGTAAATCGGGAATAAATATGGACGCCGTGGCTATGATGGGAAAAATTATTAAAAAATCGGCTGAAATAACCGCGGACAAACAATGCATAGGACCTGCAAAGCTTGTTGTATTCTGTAATGCACCGGAGGATAATCCGTTTATGGCCGGAGCGTTTCACGGAACCGGTGAACCGGACTGCGTTATAAACGTGGGAGTTTCCGGCCCTGGAGTGGTTCGCTCGGCCATCACAAAATATCCCGACGCGTCAATCAACGAAATTGCCGACATAATAAAGAAAACCGCTTTCAAGATAACAAGAATGGGACAGCTTGTAGGCTCGAAAGCGTCTGAAATTCTTGGTGTTCCCTTCGGTATTGTAGACTTGTCTCTTGCTCCGACTCCTGCTGTCGGAGACAGCGTCGCTCATATTCTTGAGGAAATCGGACTGGAATCGTGCGGTACTCACGGAACGACCGCCGCTCTGGCGTTGCTTAACGACGCTGTTAAAAAGGGAGGAGTTATGGCGTCGTCAAACGTGGGAGGACTTTCCGGCGCGTTTATACCGGTGTCCGAGGACGCAGGAATGATAGACGCTGTAAACTGCGGAGCGCTGGGACTTGAAAAGCTTGAGGCAATGACGGCGGTTTGCTCGGTAGGGCTTGATATGATAGTGGTACCGGGAGATATTACTCCGGAAACCATTTCGGCAATTATTGCGGACGAGGCTGCTATCGGTATGGTGAACAATAAAACTACCGCTGTCAGACTTATCCCTGCGATTGGCAGAAGCGTCGGTGAAACCCTTGAATTCGGAGGGCTGCTGGGAAGCGGTCCCGTTATGAAAGTAAATACTAGATCTCCCGCCAAGTTTATTTCAAGAGGCGGCAGAATACCCGCGCCTATGCATAGTATAAAAAACTAAAGCAGGAAGGGCTGGAAGTTTCTATGGAAAGCTTAGTAAATAAAATTATTGAAATAGACCGTATGGCAGACGGCAGAATAAACGACGCTAAAAAGCAAAGCGAAGATATTCTTAAAAGCGCTGAGGAAAAGTGCAAGAAAATCCGCGAAGATATTACAGCGGCGGCTGAAAAAAGGATTGCAGAGATTGAATCCATAAATAAATCGGATTATGAATCCAAAATATCGGTTTTAAATAAAAAAATAAATTTGGAAAAAGAAAGAATGGATAGCTTTTTCGAAAATCACCATACTGAAATTGAAAAAAGCATATTTTCTGAAATAGTAGGTGAACAAATTGAAATCCGCTGAAAACGCTACGGTTGCAAAGGCGAGGGCAATATATGGAAAAAGACTCAGGGAAAGCGATTATTTCGAGCTTGCGTCAAGAAAAAAGGTAACAGAGGCGGCTGAATATCTTAAAAAGAACACTCATTTTTCCGAGGCCTTATCATCAATAGATACCTCTGCCATTCACCGAGGCTTTCTTGAATCTATATTGCATAAGTCGTATTATGATATGTATGAGGAACTTTGCAGATTTCAGCATTTAAATGAAAAGCCGTTTTTTAATTTCCTTCTTGTGCGTTCTGAGATACGCGAGCTTCTTAAAGCTTTGCTTTATCTTAATAATGAAAGCAACGACGTTTATATAGAGTCTATGCATGCGTATCTTATTGAAAAATCAAGCTTTGATCTTATGGAGCTTGCCAAAGCTTCGGATTTTAACGGCTTGCTTAAGGTTATCAGGCATACGCCCTATTACGATATTTTAAAAAGCATTAATACGGATAGTCGCGGGCATATTCCTTATACGGAATGCGAAGTTAGATTAAGAACATATTATCTCAGATGGCTTATTGAAAAAGCGTCAGAATGTGTTCACGGAAAATCAAAAAAAGCTTTGCTTGATCAGATTAATGTACAGACTGACGTAATAAATCTCATAAACGCTTATCGGATGAAAAAATATTTTTATGCAGATGCTCAAACCTTGAAAAAATATATGCTTCCGTTTTACGGACGTCTTTCAAAGGAAAAACAGTTTGTCCTTTTTGAAACACAGTCTCCGGAGGATTATCTCAGAATGCTTGCCAGGACGTCTTACGGCAGAAAAATGGAAACGCTTACGGAAACAATGCCCAGCGAGCAATTTGAGAGGGAGCTTGTCAGGATAAGATGTACGCTGGCTAAACGATCGCTGATGTTTTCAGAAGACGCCGCGGTAAGTCTTTATTCACTTATGTATCTTTCAGAAGTAGAGCTTAATAATATTATTAATATAATTGAGGGCATAAGGTATAATAAAAGCGTATCATATATGGAAAATCTTATAGTTTTGCAATAGAACAGGAGGCGGTAGGGTGTCTATTGAAAAAATGGAATATGTCACCATAGTGGGACTTATGAAGGATCTTGACAGAACTATGGAAAAATGCGTTGAAAGCGGTTGCTTTCATATAGCAGACGCCGTTAAGGAATCCTCCGGAGAGGAGGGATTCAACCGTCCTGACGGTGAAAATCCGTATAAAGCTCTTTTGAAGCGGGTAATTTCGATTGAAACCGGTAGCGGCTTTATCTGGGAAAGGGCCGATTGGAACAGCGTTTCAATAATGACCGGAGAGGAACTTGAGAAAACTGTTTCCGACCTTGAAACTGAGTTTCATAGATTGTCTGATGAAATAAATACTTGCAGCGATGATATATCGCAAAGAAAACAGGCGCTTACTCAATTAAAGCATTTAAGGGGAATGAAAATAGATTTTCGAAGGCTTTTTGAATGTACTCATATAAATGTCAGATTTGGAAGGCTGCCATGCGACAGCGCCGCTAAGCTATCCTATTACGATGACAGAAACTTTATTTTTATACCGTACGATGACGACGGCAGCTATCAGTGGGGATTCTATTTTGCTCCTGTTGATAGTATTGCTGAAGCTGATAATATTTTTAAGACGCTTTATTTTGAAATTATAAAGGTGCCTGAATTTTTAAAGGATACTCCCGAAAGGGAGGAAGAAATATTAAGGAGTAATTTAAATGATCTTGAAATAAGACTTTCTGAGCTTAATAAAAAGCGTGATAGTCTTATTGATGAAAACGGCGATTTGCTGAACGGAATTTTCAGCTTTTTAAAATATCATTACGATATTTTTGAAATGCGTAAATATGTTTCGGTTTATAAAGATAAGTTTTATATGGTTGGCTTTGTGCCTAAAGCCGGACTTTTAAGCTTTAAAAAGCATTTTGAATCTATGGACAGGGTTTCTGTGATAACCAAAAATGCAGGTGCGGACAGTCTTTTGAAGCCGCCGGTAAAGCTTAAAAACAACAAATTTTCCGGACCGTTTTCCATGTTCGTTGAAATGTACGGGCTTCCTTCATATAATGGGTTTAACCCTACTATGCTTGTGGCGGTGACATATACTCTTCTTTTCGGTATAATGTTCGGAGATTTAGGGCAAGGACTTTTATTATCCTTTTTGGGATTGATAATTTATAAAAAAAGCGGAAACAGACTCGGTGCGATTTTACAAAGAATAGGCTTGTCAAGCGCCTTTTTCGGACTTATTTACGGTTCGGTATTCGGCTTTGAAAATGCCCTGAATCCTTTATATAAAAAGCTTGGATTTGAGCATAAGCCCTTGGAAATAATGGAAAATACCATGGGAGTTTTAATAGGCGCGATTTTAATAGGAGTCGCAATTATATTTGTTTCAATAATTATTAATATATTTATAGGCTTTAAGCACAGGGATTATGTCAATGCGGTATTTGGAAACAACGGAATTGCGGGATTTGTTTTTTTCGGGGCTGTGCTTGTTGGTCTTGGATTTATGCTTACGGGCAGGGGAAATATTTTTACTGCTCCTTATGTAATTGTTCTTATTATTATACCGGTTATCGTTATGTTTTTCAGAGAGCCTCTCGGCTGTCTTGTCAAAGGGGAAAGGTTCAAGCTTGAAAGCGGCTTAGGCGATTTCCTTGCTTCCAATTTTTTTGAGGTTTTCGAATTTATGCTGGGATACGCTACCAATACCCTTTCATTTGTGAGAATAGGAGGATTTGTATTTTCACATGCAGGAATGATGTCGGTGGTAATGATATTATCGGAAATGGTATCAACCGACGCGTCGCCTGTCGTTATTATTATAGGTAATCTTTTTGTTATGGGAATGGAAGGTCTTATTGTCGGAATTCAGGTTTTAAGGCTTGAATTTTATGAAATTTTCTCAAGATTTTACGAAGGAAACGGTCATCCCTTTGAGCCTCTTAAAATTAATTATGATACAAATATAGAATAATAAGGAGTTATTTTTTATGAATATTCTGGAATTAATGCTATTGCCTTTATTTGCGGTCGTTTTGCTTATTCTGCCGGTTGTTTATGCGTTGAAAAAGAAAAAAAGCAACGGCGCGGCTAAAACCGCATTTATAGTTAATTTATGTTCTTTTTTTGCAGTACTTGCATTGGCGGCAATATTTCCAATCGGAGGACTTGTCAGCGCTGAAGCTTCAGAAACAATAAAATCAGCCTTTAGCGGAGCGGGACTCGGATATCTTGCTGCTTCTCTGTCTGTTGGTCTGGGCTCAATAGGATGCGGAATAGCTGTAGGCGCTGCCGCTCCTGCTGCAATAGGAGCCGTTGCGGAGGAACCTAAGTCGTTTTCAAAGGCGCTTATTTTTGTAGCGCTTGGAGAAGGCGTAGCTTTATATGGCTTTCTTATTTCGTTTATGATATTGAATAAGCTTTAAAAGCGAGTGATAAAATATGAAGTTTTATTTGATCAGCGATAATATTGACACTCAGATGGGGATGCGTCTGGCAGGCATAGACGGTGTTGTGGTACACGAGCCTGACGAGGTAAAGAGAGAGCTCGAAAAAGCATTGGTTGATAAAGAGATTGCCGTAATACTTATGACTGAAAAGCTGGTTAGGCTATGCAGCGAACTTGTTTACGATATAAAGCTTAACAGAAAATCTCCTCTTATTGTTGAGATACCGGACCGACACGCAACTTCTCAGATAACCGACGCAATAAACAGATATGTAAGCGACGCTATCGGTTTGAAAATGTAACTTACGGAGGTTGGAAAAATGGACGATATGCAGGCACATAAGCTGGATAAGTTTACCAGATCGGTTAATATGGAGGTCGGGGAACATATAAACAAAATTGTTGAAGCGGCAAAGGATCAGAGTGAAAAACGTCTTAAAAGGGCTGAGGATAAAGCGCTTGAGGAGGCGTTTAACAGAATCCAGAAATCCGTAAGGGAGATTGAATCGAAATACCGCAGAATGCTTGCATTGGCGGAACAAAAATGCAGAATGGACGCTCTGCGTCACAGGGAAGAGCTTTCAAAAGCTATATTTGATGATGTAGAAAGGGAGCTTATGCTTTTTACTGAATCGGATAAATATGAAGAATATCTTATAAGACTTGTTTCTGCAGAGAAGCTTTCTGAGGACGCGGTTATATTTTTATCTCAAAATGATCAGAGATATGCAGAAAATTTAAGGAAAGTCTCCGGACGCGAAGTAAGGATAGACCAAGGTATAAAATTAGGCGGACTTTCAATTACCGATTCTGTTCAAGGCTTTATAATAGATAAAACCTTAGACGGTTCTCTTGAGGATCAGAAAAAAAGTTTCAGCAGCAAGTATAGCTTCAAATATGAAGGCTGAAAAGAGGAGAAACTGATTTGAATAAAATATATTCCATTAACGGACCGGTTGTAAAGGTCAGGAATACTAATGAATTCTCCATGCTCGAAATGGTTTATGTAGGAAATAAGCGGCTTATAGGAGAGGTCATTAGTATAGATGATGAATTTACTACTATACAGGTTTATGAGGTTACTACGGGTATGAAAATCGGAGAACCCGTTTATACAACCGGAGCTCCGATGTGCGCTGTATTGGGACCAGGTATTATTTCAAACATATTTGACGGCATAGAGCGGCCGCTTATGGAAATAAAAAGGCTTTCAGGAGCGTTCATAAATGAAGGCGCAGACGTTTCGCCAATTGATACAAATAGATTTTACGACGTTACTATTGAAGCTAAAATGGGCGATATGATAAGCGGCGGAATGATTTACGCCTCTTGTCCCGAAACTCCCTTGATAAGGCATTACTGTATGCTTTCTCCGCTCCTTTCCGGAAAGGTTGTCTGGACGGCTGAAAACGGCAGATACAGAGTAAACGATATAATATGCAGAATAAAGGATTCAGACGGAAATATCCATGAACTGACATTATGCCAGAAATGGCCCATACGGCAGCCGAGACCTGTCTCTGAAAGACTTATGATTTCTCGTCCGCTTATAACGGGGCAAAGGATAATAGATACTGTTTTGCCGATAGCAAAGGGCGGAACTGCGGCTATACCCGGCGGATTCGGCACCGGTAAAACAATGACACAGCATCAGCTTGCAAAATGGTGCGACGCCGATATTATCGTGTATATAGGCTGCGGAGAGCGCGGAAACGAAATGACTCAGGTGCTTGAAGAATTTTCAGGACTTATCGATCCGAAAACTAATCGTCCGCTGACAGACAGAACGGTGTTGATTGCTAACACGTCAAATATGCCTGTGGCCGCGAGAGAGGCCTCTATTTATACCGGTATTACGCTTGCGGAATATTACAGGGACATGGGGTATCATATTGCCATTATGGCGGACTCAACGTCAAGATGGGCGGAGGCTCTGCGTGAGATTTCCGGACGTCTTGAGGAAATGCCTGCCGAGGAGGGCTTTCCCGCTTATCTTCCGTCAAGGCTGGCGGAATTTTATGAAAGAGCCGGTTATACTGAAACCCTTTGCGGAAAGGAAGGTTCTGTTACAATTATAGGCGCTGTTTCACCTCAGGGATCTGATTTTTCCGAACCTGTGACTCAAAACACCAAGCGTTTTGTAAGGTGCTTCTGGGCGCTGGATAAATCTCTTGCCTATGCGAGACATTATCCGGCTATAAATTGGACTACAAGCTACAGCGAATATGTGGACGATCTTACGCCGTTTTATGAAAAAGAGGCGGGAGAAAGGTTTATGGAATACCGTCAGGAGATTTCAAATATTTTAGTTGAGGAAAATCAGCTTATGGAAATTGTTAAGCTTATAGGAGCTGACGTTTTGCCTGACGAACAAAAGCTTATAATAGAGCTTGCAAGAGTTATCAGAGTCGGATTTTTGCAGCAGAATGCGTATCATAAGGACGATACTTATGTTCCGCTTTCCAAACAGCTTCTTATGATGGAAACCATACTTTTTCTTTATCACAAAGCTCAGTCGGCTCTAAAGGAACAGATTTCGATGAATGATATTATGGCTACCGGATTGTTTGAAAAGGTCATAAAGGTTAAATATGATATTCCTAATGATAAGCCGGAAATGTTCGGTGAATATAATACGGAAATAGCGGACGTATTTACAGAGCTTATAAGGAATGCAAAGGAAGGCGGAGCCGTATGAATATACAGTATATTGGTCTGAAAAAGATTGACGGTCCGCTTATTGTTCTTGATCACGTAAAGGACATAGGCTTTGAAGAGGTTGCGGAACTGCGTTTGAGCGACGGGACTGAAAGATTGGGCAGGGTAGTACAAATTTACGGAGATAAAGCTGTTTTACAGGTTTTTGAAGGTACAAAAGGACTATCACTTACAAATACGAAAACAAGATTTACAGGCAGGCCTATGGAGCTTGCATTATCTGAGGAAATGCTTGGAAGAACGTTCAGCGGATCAGGAAGGCCTATAGACGGATTGGGGGATATTTATCCGGAAAAATTTCAGGATATAAACGGAAAGCCGCTTAACCCCGTTTCAAGAACGTATCCGAGAAATTATATAAGAACAGGTATATCGTCTATAGACTGTCTTATGACGCTTATCAGAGGGCAAAAGCTTCCAATATTTTCAGGATCTGGCATGTCTCATAATAAGCTTGCGGTACAGATCGTTAAACAGGCTAAAATTGCCGATGAAAGCGGACAGGATTTTGCCGTAGTATTCGGAGCAATGGGTGTAAAAAATGACGTTGCTGATTATTTTAAAAAATCCTTTGCTGAAAACGGAGTTCAGCAAAAGGTTGTTATGTTTATGAATCTTGCGAACGATCCTATAATTGAAAGAATACTGACGCCAAGATGTGCTTTGACTGCCGCTGAATATCTTGCATTTGAGAAAAATATGCATATATTGGTGATTCTTACTGATATGACCTCTTACTGCGAGGCTCTTCGGGAATTTTCCTCGTCAAAGGGTGAGATACCCGGAAGGAAGGGTTATCCTGGTTACCTTTATTCTGATCTTGCTTCCCTTTATGAACGTGCGGGCGTTATCGAGGGATCCTCGGGAAGTGTAACGCAGATTCCGATTCTTACTATGCCTAACGATGATATAACTCACCCTATTCCGGATCTTACGGGCTATATAACTGAAGGGCAGATTGTTCTTGACCGAAGTCTTGATCAAACAGGTATTTACCCTTCTGTTTCAGTTCTCCCTTCGCTTTCAAGGCTTATGAAAGACGGTATCGGGGAGGGATATACAAGAGAAGATCATTCGGTCGCTGCTAACCAGCTTTTTGCCGCTTATGCAAAGGTGCAGGACGCAAGGTCGCTTGCTTCCGTTATAGGAGAGGAAGAGCTTTCGGATACCGACAGAAAATATATTAGGTTCGGAGATGCCTTTGAAAAGTACTTTCTTACTCAGGGCTTCAATGAGGAGCGTACTATTGAGGAAACTCTTGATTTAGGCTGGAGACTTCTTTCGCTCTTACCCAAAAGTGAACTGGATAGAGTTGACGATCAGCTTTTGAAGGAGCATTATAAGCCTGAAACAGCGGTTGAGCTGCGTTAATTTTTGCTGAAGAGGCGTGTAAATGTATTTTTTTAGTTTTTTAATATATAAATGCATTTATTCGTTTTGCATTATTGGAATACAGAGGTGTTTATTCATGGCAGAACAGGTTTTTCCTACTAAAGGAAATTTAATAAAAGCAAAAAAAACGCTTGCCCTTTGTAATCTCGGATACGAGCTTATGGATAGAAAACGCAATATTCTTATCAGAGAAATGATGACGCTCATGGACAAGGCAAAGTCTCTCCGGGATTCTATTGAGGATACGTATAAGGAGGCTTATGCGGCTTTGCAGGGAGCCAATATAACTCTTGGCGTTATTGAAAATATAGCAAGGAGCATACCTGTGGAAAACGGTATATCCGTTTCTTACAGAAGCGTTATGGGAGTTGATATACCGAAGCTTACGCTGAAACGTACAAAAACCGAAGTGCCTTACGGATTTTATTCAACTAATTCGCAGCTTGACCAGGCGTATGTTTCATTTTCAAAGGTAAAGGATATAACCGTTTTGCTTGCAGAGGTGGAAAACAGTATTTATCGTCTCGCTATTGCAATAAAAAAGGCTCAGAGACGAGCAAACGCTCTACAGAACGTACTTATTCCGAGATATGATAGCATGGTTAAGTATATAACGGATAGTCTGGAGGAAAAGGAACGAGAAGAATTTTCACGTCTTAAGGTTATTAAATCAAGAAAATCAAATTAATAAAACTGCGTTCTCATATCTATTATGAGAGCGCAGTTGATTTTTTACATCTTATCAATGTAATCGGTAATAAAATCCTCCAGACGATTGACGGAAACAGAGTTTTCAGCTATTTCCGACAACAATACCTGAGCCTTTTCATGATCTGTTAAAACATCGTTTACTGAAAAAATTTCGAATAAATCGGCGGCGCAAACTCCGTATGAATCGGCGGAAATATTTTCCGAATCAATATTTTGCTTATAAAGAAAATAGCAAATTAAATTATCGGAGCTTTTGGCTGTTTTTATAATTTCATATAACATTTTCATAATTACCTCCTTTGTAATCATGAGTACATTATAGCATATAATTCGACAAAATATCCGCACTGTTTTCGCAAATTTCGACAATATAAGTAATATTATTTACCTGATACTTGTAAGCTATTTTGGGAAATCGTCATAGATTTCAGCAGTTTTATTAATTTTTATTTTACCGAAGGTTATGTCAGTCAGTTTATTGCAGAAAGGTTTTTCAAGCTCGGACTTTACTCTTGCCGTAATTTTAACGCCGTCTGAAAAATCCAAATTTATTTGTTTGATTTCGTAATCAGAAAAAATATACGTAATTTTTCCGTAGAGATCATAGGATAGGGAAAGTATCAGTTCTGAGCACTTATACATTTTCAATACTTCGGCCGCTTCTATTGCAAGAGCTGTACTGTGGGAATACGCTCTGACCAGACCTCCGCCGCCAAGAAGAATTCCTCCGAAATATCTTGTTACAACGCAGCATACGTCTGTCAGATTGTTTTTGCGCAAAACTTCCAAAACAGGTATTCCCGCTGTTCCCTGAGGTTCTCCGTCGTCAGAATATCTTGAGATGTTTCCGTCGCGAAGGATATAAGCATAAACGTTATGTCTTGCTTTTCTATTGTTCTCTTTTATATGATTAATGAAATTTATTGCGTCTTCATTAGTTTCCGCCGGTGATATGTGACCTATAAATTCAGACCTCTTTTCAATATACGAGCTTTCGGCAGGTGATTTCACAGTTATATATTTCATTTGAAACTCCATTGAATTTTATATAAAAAAAGGACGACTTAAGGCCGTCCGATTTTATTACTTGTCCATATTGAAACGCTTTTTAAATCTGTCAACGCGTCCGCCTGTGTCAACAAGCTTCTGTTTGCCTGTATAGAACGGATGGCACTTAGAGCAGATTTCAACCTTGATATCCTGCTTGGTGGAACGTGTTTCTATAACATTTCCGCAATGGCAGGTAATAGTAGTTTTTTCAAACTTAGGATGGATTCCCTCTTTCATGATTGTCACCTCTTTCGTTTAACCAATTATGATTAACACAGCAGCCCATCAGTTACCTTAGACAGTAGTGCTATTGATAATTCACTAACGTTTATTATTATATCATAACAAGAAAAAAAAATCAAGGGTTTATATTATACTTTTTTCCTTGAAAGGTATTTCTGCGGACCATTTCCTTGTCTATGCCACCTATGACGGAAATTTTATCCCTGCTCCAGAGCGGAGCTATAAGATATTTTTTATCTCCGTCTCCTGTAATGCGCTCTACAACTGTTTCCGCAGGAAGAAGTTCAAGCTGGCTTATGACCGTTGAGATATATTCGCTTTTAGACATAACTTTTATATCGCCGTTTAAATACATTTTTTCTAAAGGCGTGTCCTTTAATATGTGCAGAAGCTGTATTTTAACGGCGTCCGGGTTTAAAACGGCAAGCTCTTCGGCGGTTTTAAGCATCATGTTCTCCGATTCTCCCGGCAGACCGTTTATTATATGCAGACATGTCCTGATACCTTGTTTTTTTAATTTTTTATATCCGTCTATAAATTCTTCATGGGAATAATTTGTGTTAATAAGCTTTAAGGTTTTATTGTGAACAGTTTGCATTCCAAGTTCTACGGTAAGCGACGTATGACGGTCTATGTATGAAAGCAGCTCCATTACTTCGTCGGAAAGGCAGTCTGCTCTGGTACCTATGGAAATTCCTGTAATTTCTGTGTTTTGGCAGATAGGAAGATAAATCTGTTTCAGTTTTTCAATATTGGCATAGGTGTTTGTGTTCGCCTGAAAGTAAGCTATTATACCGGAATCGGGAAATTTTTTCCGTATCCTTTTTATTTCAGAATCAAGCTGGAGGGAAACGGAAATTTCCGGAGCTCCGGTAAAATATCCGCTTCCGTCCCGGCAGAAAATACAGCCGCCGTTTCCCTTAACGCCGTCCTTATTCGGACATGTAAATCCGGCGTCGATAACGGCCTTTAATATTTTTCTCCCGAATTTATGCTTATTATAATACGATAAAGTGTGATAGCGTTTATTATCGTCGCTATATTTAAATTCCATTTTATTTTTCCTTTTATAAAAAATTAACCGACTACTATAAACTGACTGCTTGCATATCCAGTAACGCCGTTATAATGTACAACGTACCAGCCGTTGCCGACATCTCCGTATATGGTAAGTCTTGCCCCGTCCGGAATGGAGCCGATGATTTGTCCGCCGGTCGACGGGTAATCGCGTATATTAAGGTTTGAGCCGCCCGCCGCAACAATTCCGTTGAAAACCGGACCTGCTTTGACAAACGGTATTCCGAAATAATCGCAAAGCGACTGAACGAGGTTGGCGGCGATGGCTTCTAGATTGTTTTTCAACCATGTTACGTCCTCGACATTATCATGATAGCCAAGCTCGCATAAAACGGCAACAGCTCTTGTCTGCGTCACTTCTCCAAGGCTCGTAGTCGGCACGGCTCTTGTTTTGTCCGGCAGAGGATAAATGCTTTTAAGATTGTTTGCGATTATTGTAGCGAGACGTTCGCTGTCATAGCTTGAAGGGGAAAAGTAGATGTCGATACCTCTTAGCTTTCCGGCAAGTCTTTCCGGCGCCGCATTGGAATGAAGAGCCAGATGTACATCGAAATTTCCTGCATTTGAATCGGAAATTGCTCCTACAACATTCCTCGACGGATCATTTCTTACATAGGTTATTCCGCTTGATCGAAGATAAGGCTCCATTCTGTCAGCAAGCAGATTCATATATTCTTCTTCGTTTCCGCCGGTTACGTATTGATTCCATTCCTGAGTCGACGGACTTAAAAAGATTTTGGGCATATTGATCTCCTTTCACCGTTTTACGGTTAATAAAAACTTCTACATAACATTATATTATAAAAGGAGCTTATATGTTCATGATTAAAATAAAAACAGCAGGAGCGCTAAAGGCGTTCCTGCGTTTTATGACTATATTTCAACGGTGACTATGAATCCATCAACATTATTTCCCGAAGTGGAGTAGGATTTGTCTTTCGGAACAGGTATATCAGTATTTGCCGAAGGATCAGCGGGAACATAATATATCTCATATTTCTTTTCTCCGCCGGTTACCTTGATGTGTTCTCCGTCGCTTGTGTGATTTTTCAGCTCATCTATATATTCTTCAAGGCATAGGTTATTTTCTTTCATATAAATAGCATGAGGCACGCCTACATATCTAAACTGGTAGGTCTTAGAATCCATTTCGGTCTTGTCTTCCTTATCCTCCGGGTATCTTAATATAAAGCCGTAATTTGCACAGTTTTCAGCAATCCATGCGTAATCTCCGTCCGCCGTATAATAATAAGAGCTTTCGGAATCGGGGAATACGCCGAGATCAAAGCTCAGGCCTGTATGATATTCGGAAAATCCGCCTTTTATATCGGGATCGTTAAGACCGTCCTGATATTCCTTATTACGGTATCCGGAAATTACCATTATATCTGTATTGTTTGTTTTGCTGTAAAAAGCGTCCATCATCGAATTCAAAGCGGTAATTGTTTTTGACGCAAGGCTTATTTCGTAATCCTTGCACTGATAGCTATCTGAAATCATTGTATATATCGGAGTTATTCCGGCGTCCTCTTCTGAAGCAGGAAAAGAGTACTCATGCTGTTTGTTGACAAGAATAAGGTCTCCTGTGTAAATTTCGTTCGGCATCGCGCTTACAGTCGTATATGCGGAGTCAGTATCGTCAGGAGACGATTCTTCATTGCTGCCGGCTGTGCTTTCGCTGCTTTTATCTTCGCTTTTTTCCTCCTTGGATGAAGTCGGAACAATAGAGGAACTAACGTCGTCTTTGCTTTGACTGTCCTTGCCGCAGGATTTGCAGCAGGAAACTAAAAGAATGATCAGAACAACAAAAACTGCTGCAACCCCTGCTATTCTGTCATATCTTACTCTTGAACGTCTTCTTTTTTTATAGCTCATTATATTGTTATCTTTCCTTTCAATAATAAACTTCATACCATTTATAATAACACATTTTTATCTGAATGTAAACAGAAATATGTATAAATAGTTATTTATAGAAGGCATTTTAAATAATTTTGTATAAATGAAGCTTTTTCTGTCAATTAAAATTGTTGAATACAACTAATTTAAAATATGGCTATTGACAATTTTTAAAAAAGGGTGTATCATATAAATATAAATTATTCAGAAATCAATTGAAACAATGGCGTTTCAATGGCGGGAATACAAATTTTTCCGCTGTTGAAGCGCTTTTATTTTTAAGGAGGATTTTTATGTCAGAAGTTCAGACAGTAGCAGATTATTTCGGCTGTAATGTGTTCAGCGATTCGGTGATGAGAGCAAGACTTCCTAAAAATGCATATAAATCGGTTATGCAGACTAAAAAGATGGGAGTTCCTCTTGACGACGACGTGGCAAACATTGTTGCGAATGCAATGAAGGACTGGGCTGTTGAAAAGGGTGCGACTCATTATACTCATTGGTTTCAGCCTATGACAGGTATAACTGCCGAAAAGCACGACGCGTTCATAACGCCTACTGAAGACGGAAACGTTATCCTTGAATTTTCGGGCAAGGAGCTTGTAAAGGGTGAGCCTGACGCTTCTTCGTTCCCTTCCGGAGGGCTCAGAGCGACTTTTGAGGCGAGAGGATATACGGCTTGGGATCCTACGTCCAACGCGTTTGTAAAGGATAATACGTTATATATTCCTACCGCTTTCTGCTCCTATACCGGAGAAATTCTTGACAAGAAAACTCCTCTTCTGCGTTCTATGGAAGTCATCAACGAACAGGCTCTTAGAATCCTAAGATTATTCGGTAATACTACCGCAACAAGAGTTACTACAACTGTAGGTCCTGAACAGGAATATTTTCTTGTTGATAAAAAGTATTATGATCAGCGAAAGGATCTTATGCTAACGGGCAGAACTCTGTTCGGAGCAATGGCTCCAAAGGGACAGGAACTTGAGGATCATTATTTCGGCAATATAAAACAGCGCGTATCGGATTTTATGAAGGATCTTGACTGTGAGCTTTGGAAGCTTGGTATATATGCAAAAACCAAGCATAACGAGGTAGCGCCTGCACAGCACGAGCTTGCGCCGATATTTACAACTTCAAATATTGCGGCGGATCATAATCAGCTTACAATGGAGATTATGAAGAAGGTAGCGTTAAAGCACGGTCTGGTTTGCTTGCTCCATGAAAAGCCCTTTGCAGGAGTAAACGGCTCGGGAAAACATAATAACTGGTCTATTTCATCTAACGACGGTCAGAATCTTCTTGATCCGGGCGACACCCCAATGGAAAACATGCAGTTTTTGACGTTTCTCTGCGCTATTATAAAGGGTGTTGACGAATATGCTCCTCTTCTGAGAATTTCAGCCGCATCAGCTGGTAATGACCATAGGCTCGGCGCTAATGAGGCTCCTCCTGCTATTATTTCAGTATTTGTCGGCGGCGAGCTTCAGCGCGTCCTTGACGCTATTGAAAACGGAACGTCAGTGGAGCCTAACTCTGATAAGACTTTTGAAATAGGAGTCGACGCGCTTCCTAATTTCCCTAAGGATACTACCGACAGAAACAGAACGTCTCCTTATGCTTTTACAGGAAATAAATTTGAATTCAGAATGCTTGGCTCTGCGGATTCAATTTCATGTACAAACGTAATGATGAATACGATCTTTGCGCAGGTACTCAGTGAATTTGCAGATGAGCTTGAAAAGGCCGATGATTTTAAAGAGGCTTTGAAAAAGCTTCTCGTTAAAACGATAAGAGAGCATAAACGGGTTATTTTCAACGGAAACGGTTATTCAGACGAATGGATTGAAGAGGCTGCAAAAAGAGGTCTGCCCAACCTGGTATCAACAGTAGACGCACTTCCACACTACATTGATAATAAATATGTTTCTATGTTTGAAAAATTCAAGGTATATACAAGGGCTGAAATCGCTTCGCGAATGGATATACTTCTGGAAAATTATAGCAAGGTGATTAATATTGAGGCTCTGACAATGCTCGATATGGCTAAAAAATCTATTCTGCCGGCCGCTATTGAATATACAAAGGAAATGTGCGATACTGTGGCGTCAATGAAAGCTGTCGGTGTGGACGCTTCGCTTGAGGTTTCTATGGCCAATAAGCTTTCGGCTCTTACCGTTTCTCTGAGCAATGCTATTGAAACGCTTGATTCTAAAAGAATTGCGTCAAAGGATTATGAAGACGATGTTCTTAAAACCGCAAGATATTACAGAGATGAAATTTTTGCGGCTATGCAGAGCCTTCGTGCGGTAGCTGATGAGCTTGAAATGTGCGTACCGGAAAAATACTGGCCGTTTCCTACATATACGGATCTTCTTTTTACCGTTTGATAATGTAATAGAAAAATGGAACGTATTTAATACGTTCCATTTTTTATGTGTAAACTATTTTTCTATTAGATTTGCGTATTTGTCAAGAAAAGCGTCGGCTACTATTTTACAGCCCTCGTCATTGGGATGACCGCCGTATTTTGCAGCAGATGGGTTTGACGGATCTGATAGATATGAAGCAAAATCAAATAGTTCTGCTCCGTATTCATCAGCAATCAGCGGAGCCTTTTCATTAAATGCCGTTCTGATTTCTTCAGAGGTCGGATCATAATCGAACGGGGGAGCGTTGAACAGAATGACCTCGCATCCGGCGTCTTTGAGTTCTTTAACTGTAGTTCTTACCCAATCTTCAATCTGTTCTGCGGAGCTTGGACCTGAATCAATATTCTTGCCGCTTACTATATCGTTTGTTCCGTAGGCAACTAAAACAATATCGGCATTTTTGGCTCGGTTCAGCCAGTCTCCATTCTGCGCTATATCGCTTGCCCGAGAATAGCCGAGGCCAAGATTCCACAGGCTGTAATCGCTTCCCAGATCTAACGCAATATCCGCCGCCCAGAATTTATATGAATGAGATGTTGTCTGACAGCCTTGAGTAATAGAATCTCCAAGTGCGGCAATAGTTTTTTTTACTTCACGGTTACAGCCGAACATTGCCGGAAGAGGAATTTCATTTGTATATACGCCGTCCGCATAGCAGGGGGTAAGGTCGGACATATTTATACATGGTATGTTTTCGCCTGTCAGAGTCCATTCCCATACAAGAAAATTACCGTCGGGTATATTAACGTTCACCGGATCGCTCCAGAATGTTTCTCCGGGAGACACCGTTTTACCGGCAGCTTCGTTAAAGGTAACTGAAACCATGTTCACAGGTTCGTCCTCAAAGCCGGAGCCGCCGTCGCCGACTGAGGCGCTGGTAATCTCATATTCACCGCCCTGAAGTCCCGCGTAAATACTTCTCCCGTCGCCCCATGTGGAATCAACCGTATTGGAAAAATAAAAGCAATATTCAAATTCTCCGTATTCCTCAAGAGGGATATACGCCCTGTAGGTGACGTTATCCGCATTGGATATTTTTTTATTATTAGAAGTGGAAATAAACGTATTGGAAACATATTTTTCAAATTGAGGAGAAGAGTATACTTTTTCTTTTTCAGCGGTTTCTTTATTCTTTTCTACGCATCCGGCGAATCCTGCCGAGCTTATTATACACGCTGTTATTACTGATAATATTTTTTTCATAATTAAATCTCCGATAATATTTAATTGTCAAGGATTATTCGCCTTAGAAGTATCATATCAAATACATTTATTACTCCGTCGTTATTCATATCCGCAGTGTAACCGGAATGATCGGTTAATTTTATATCTGAAACCAGAATACGGCTCAATACTTCTACATCGGCGGTATTTATCTGTCCGTCGCAGTCTACGTCCCCCTTTTTATAAGCATAAGATGTGGTTACATTCGGCTGAGTTACGGTTTGCGGAGCAGTAGTCGATTCCGGTATGGCCGTAGTCTCAATCGTTGTAGTTACAGTCTGTTCTGTTACAACAGTTACGGAAGTGAATGTAGTAACAGACGTTACAGGCGGAGCGGTAGTAACCGGCTCGGTTTGATCTGTCGGCTCGGTGGGAAGAGTCGGTTCCGTATCTTCTCCGTTTAAATATTGATTCAAGGTATCATACCAATATTCGCTCATTTTCTTATAGCCGTCCGCTGTGGGATGTACTCCGTCATAAAGATCTTCTTTCGTAAGAACGCCGTTAATATCTGCAAGTCTGATATTTTTTCCCTGAGACTGTTTGTCTGCCGCAATTCTTTTTATCTCTTCATTGTATTTATCAACGCATTCGTCCATGGAATCAGGCGTGAAATAATAGGGGTTTATATAAAGAGTATTATTTGCGTCCATACAGGGTATTGTGGCAAGGTAAAGCATACCGTCCTCAGGAATGTATTTGAGAACGGAGTCTACAAGACCTTCAAGACGGGTACCGATATTTTCAAGGTCATAATAGCTTAGTATGTCGTTTGTGCCGATCTGGAGCATTACAACATCAGCGGGGTACGTTTCCATAAGCCAGTCTATAAAGCTGGAAAGTCCTGTTCTTGCTCCTGAAATTGAATTTTCCTGCGGAATATTATCTATGGAATATCCGCTGTAACCGGCATGTTGCGGATCATAGCAGTTTCCGCCCCAGTTAGGGCCTACAAAATCGATTTTTCCTGATAAGCCGTTTTGTTCAAGCTTATTAGCCAGCGGCTCGCGGTATCCGCCGACCGTTGAGAATCCGTCGGTTATGGAATCGCCCAGAGGCATGACTCTTACAGCGGCTTCAGTTTCAACAGAGCTTACGTGAAAAATGCATAAAAACGCCATTGCCATAGATGAGAGAACGGAAATTATTGATTTTTTTCTATAATTCATAAAATTCCTCCGAAAAATTATATTATAATGATATTTTATAATATGTTACAATCAATGTCAAGAATTTTTCAGGTTAATGTCATATTGTGCATAATAAATGCAGAAAATTTATGCGTTAATAACTTATTTATGCAAAAATCCCTTTGTAATTTTTATAAAAGTATGTTATAATTATATTGTAGTATAAATCAAAATCCGTTCAGATCGGAGGAAAGTGACTGATATGAGTTTTAATATAGGTGATTACGTAGTTTATGGCGGTTATGAAATATGCAGGATCGAGGAAAAGGTAAAGCGCTGCTTTGACGGCACAACTCCAAGGGAGTATTATAAGCTGATTCCTGTTTATTCCAAAGGCTCGACATATTATATACCGTCTGACGATTATGAGGAAAAGATAAGAAGATTGCTTTCCAAGGAAGAAATATACGCTTTGATTGAAGAAATGCCGAATGCCGAGGCGCAATGGTGCGAGGATAGAAATCAGAGGAAAAATCAGTTTATTTCTGTTTTAAAGAGCGATAATTATCATGAGCTTATATCTATGATGAGGACGATTTACGTACAGCGGGAGGAGCAGGTTTCAAAGGGAAAGAAGCTGCTGGCCGCTGACGAAAAGGCAATGCGCGAGGCAGAGCGACTGATGCATCATGAGTTTGCATTTGTCCTTGGGATTGACGAAGAAGATATAGGAAAATTTATCGAGGATAAGATTTCGGCAAAAAGTGCGGACTAAATATTTATAATAAATATCCGAAAAGAGCATTTCATTATGAAATGCTCTTTTTATAGTCAGATTTCCACAGGCTCGAATCTTACTCTGATATCGGGCAGCTTTTCAAGCGTTGTATAGCTGTTAAAAAGACCGTCTTCTTCTGAAAGATCGTTTAATCCGTTTGCCGGAGGAGCAAATATTTTCAGAGTCAGGTCGCATTTATCATTCAGCGGCTTTTCAAAGAAAGCGGACATTAAATCAACGGTCTTTGCTTTGGGGGATTTATAAAACCATTTTCCGTTTATTTCCAGCATAAGATTGCTGTCGTCGTCGAACGTTACTTCGCAGAAAACAGGATTTTTTTCAAAATGAATGGGAATGGCGATTCCTTCGGCGTCTTCAGAACCGCCCCAGCGCAGCTTTACCGGCAGTTTTATTTCTTCCTCTTGCTTTATTTCAGGCATAAACCATTCGTCATGAATTATTTCCTTGTAAGTTTTCATTACAGGCTGCTCTATGCCGCAGTCCTGATAATTAGGATCTTCTATTTCAAGACCGAGTCTGCCGCGGTCTCGGAACTGATAGAATGTAAAGCCTGTAAACCATTCAGCCTTTTCGTTTTTGATCATATCACAGAATTCCTTTACCATTTCGGCCTGCTCATAGGGTCCCGTTACATCGCCGTCCGCATTGAATTCAGCCATGGTCATGGGCTTTGCTTTGCCGTTATTCAAAAACTTGAAGCGTTCAAAGCTCGCTTTTGTCATATCAAAGGTATTTTTTACGGTATCCCGTTTATGTGAAGTTCCGCCTCTCTCGGCAACGTCATAGGGCCAGCCCCAATGGAGAGCCATGTATTTATCTACTGACCATACGTCGGCTGCCGGAATTGTCTGCGCAAATTCCTTTTCCTTTTCCATTTCAGTCTTTGAAAGATCTTCTATACCTCCTATGCAAACTACCTTTGATACGTTTGGAGCATGCTTGCTCAATATATTGCAGAATCTTACAAAAAAGTCGGCTACCTCCTGGTAGCTGCATCTTTTATTAAAAGAAAACCAGTTTCCCGTAGCCTCGTGATTAATTCTCAGGAACATTCTTCCGTATGGTTTCAGATCCTCTGCAATCCTGATAAGGTGATCGTCGCTTACGTGGGGATCAATAGTCAGCGTAAGGTTCACGTCCTGACCGTGAGCGCGAATATCGCGCATATAGCAGAAAGGCTCGTCCTCTGTATTTCCGCCGATACCTCCCTTGTAAGTAAAGTAATCGTCGTATGGATAATCCCATGCAAAGCTTACGTCAGGACTGGCATGAACCTCGCTTGCACGTCCCGGCCAGCCCTTATCAAGCGGATAGTAGCAGTACATCAGACTGATGCTTCTGTGAGGTCTTCCCAGCTTGTGAAGAATATAATCCTGATTGACATATTCTCCTCTTTCACTTCCGTCTCCGAGATCGACGGCGCATTTAGCCTTTCCCATATGGATCCTGTAAATCTTTTCTTCCATTTTTTATACTCCTGTTTAACAAAATTTATATGTCAATTATAAAATATCATCAGTTATAAGTCAATAGTCCGGGGAAAATATATAAATATTGACAAGTAAACATTTTAATGATATATTATTAATGAGGTGTTAATATGTCTGTTAAAAGCATTGCCGTTATATTGGAAATCGTTGCCGCAGGATTTTTTGTGCTTCCGATTTTTTCAAATATAATAAATCCCGGAAATATTGCCGGAATAATTATCTGCGGTTTACTGCTTGCCGCAACGATTTTTCATGAAAAGCTTATCGGATTAATTTTCGGATTATGGAAAAATAATTCCGGAAAGGTATTGCTGTTATTTGTTGGCGCAATATTAACGGCGAGTGTAATTTATGTGGTTGTTCTGACTTTTTTTATGATAAAGGCACAGACGGACAAGCCCGAAAATCCGGACGCGGTTATAGTTCTTGGATGTAAGGTCAACGGAAATACTCCAAGCAGAATGCTTAAAAGACGTCTTGATTCGGCGGTAATATACCTTAATGAAAATGAAGATGTTGTGTGTATTGTATCCGGCGGCAAAGGAGAGGACGAAAAAATATCTGAAGCTCAGGCCATGAAAGAATATCTTGTTGATAAAGGAATTGATGAGGGCAGGATATTAACGGAAGATAAATCGGTCAATACGCTTGAAAATATAAAAAACTCAGTTGCTCTGCTGGGAGGAAACGGAAGCGGCGAGATTGCCATAATAACCGACGGTTTTCATCAGTACCGCGCCGGATATATTGCGGAAAGCTTTGGATATGACGCCGCGGCTATAAATGCCCAAACAGATTTCTTTAATGCGGTTCTTATGCCGACGTATTATATAAGAGAATGGATGGCGATTACAAACGAGTATTTCAAGAATTTACGCTAAAAAATATTTAAAGCTTTAATCCTTCGGTTTTATGCCGGAGGATTTTATTATTTTACATATTTTTAAGATTAATTTAAGAAAGATTTTATATAATATAAAAAACAATGAGGGGAGGAAAATCTGCAATATCTGCGGATTAAGTATAATGGCTATCAATACTTTTATGAGAAAAGAAATTAAATTCAGGCTTTCAATGTATCAGTTTAATTCATTAATTGAAATGCTTGAAGCGTATATGATTCCTGATGAATATTGTAAAAACGGTAATGAATACGGCATTTATAATATATATTATGACACGGCCGACAGCACACTTATAAGAGAGTCGTTATCCAAGCCGTATTATAAGGAAAAGCTGCGTCTGCGAAGCTATTATTCTCCGGCGTCCGGCAGCGACAGGGTATTCCTTGAAATAAAGAAAAAAATAGGCGGTATCGTATCGAAAAGACGGGTTACTATGACGCTTGACGAAGCAGATTGTTACATAAAAACGGGAGAAAGACCTTTATCTGATAAATATATAACTAATCAGGTGCTTGATGAAATAGACGCGTTCAGAACAAAATATGATATATCCGAAGCTCAGTATATAAGCTATCAGAGAATGGCGTTTTTCGGAAAAGCTGATAAGGATTTCCGTATAACCTTTGACAGAGAGCTTACTGAAAGACGATATGACTTGTCGTTAAGAAAAGAATGCTATGGCAGGCAAATTATTCGTCCTGATGAAAGGCTGATGGAAATAAAGATCAGCAATTCGATACCATACTGGTTGAGCGAACAGCTATCCCTGCTCGGGGTATATAAGACAAGTTTTTCAAAATACGGAAAAGCGTATCAGAGCTTTGTTTTGGATCATATAAATCAAGAAAAGGGGATCGGTATATATGCTTAATATTTTTAATTCAATAGTAGGAACAGAAACCAACTTCGGCGTATTTGCCGGATGTATTATTTCTGCGGCGGCAATAGGCTTTATAATCAGTGTGCTGTATAAATTCACTCACAAAAAGGAAGGCTATATGCAGGGATATGTATTGACTTTAGTTATGCTGCCAGGTATAGTGTCTCTGATAATACTTCTTATTAACGATACTTCAAAGGCGCTTGGACTTGCAGGAGCGTTTTCGCTTGTAAGGTTCAGAAGCGTGCCGGGCGATCCTAAGGACATCGCATATATATTCTTTTCAATGGCCGCAGGCGTTGGCTGCGGATTGGGTTACATAGGCTATTCGTTTGTTTTTCTTCTGCTTATAGGCGCGTTAATGCTGATACTGAATGCGGTTAGGTTCGGAGCCCCGTCAACTTCCTCAATGACGCTCAAAATTACCGTACCTGAAAATCTGAATTATCAGGGATTGTTTGATAATGTTCTTAATGAATATACTGAAGCGTGGCGTTTAAAAAGAGTAAAAACAGTAGATTTTGGAACCTTGTTTGATCTTGTTTACAGTTTGGAGCTAAAAAATAATATTGATCAGAAAAAATTTATAGACAGTATAAGAACCCTGAACGGTAATCTAAACGTTACTCTTATACTTTACAAATATGACGATCAGATATATGATAAATAATCGTTTTGATAAATATAAATGCTTATTGTGCCGCCCCTGAAATAACGTATTATTTCAGGGGATTATTTTATATTCCTTTGTTGAAAATCAACAGAATTTTTTTATAAAATATTATGTCTTAGTTATTTAAGACTAATTTAAGAAACTATTACTATAATGAATTTATAAAATAAACAGAAATTATTTAATGATTAAAGGAGAGTTTGGAAATGCTTAATAAAAAAAGCGGAATTAAGGTTTTATCAGCCGTAACCGCATTGACGCTTGCGGCAGGAGCAAGCTGTTTAAGCGGTATGGAAAAAGAAAACTTAACCGCGAGAGCCGCTCTCGCCGGGGACGTTAACGGGGACGGCGCAGTAAACGCAAACGATATCAGCGCTTTGAAAAAGTTTCTGGTGGGACTGGACGGCAGTCTGTCAGGCGACGCGGACGTTAACGGCGACGGAAGCGTAAATGTATTTGACGCTGTCGCAGTAAGAAGAATAGTTATGCAGAACCCCGTTTCAGATGAAAATAATATAAATCTTAACGGTTCGTCAATTTCTATTGAGGGAACAGGTATGGAATTAAGCGACGAAAACCGTGTGGTAACTATTTCGCAGCCCGGTACTTACATTGTTAAGGGTGAAATGGAAGGCGGTCAAATTATAGTAGACGTAGATAAAACAGAGTATGTTGACGCTACTGTGGAACTTTCACTTGAGGGAATGTCGCTGACAAACGAATTGACTTCGCCGATTTATATCGCAAGTGTCGATGATAAATGCTCTATTTCCGCTAAAAAGGGTACTGTAAATACAATTTCAGACGGCTCGTCAGCTTATTTAAACGCTGATGATGACGCAGGGGCAATATACAGCAAGGATGACCTTACTTTGAAGGGAAAGGGTACGCTTATAGTCAACGGAAACTATCAGGATGCAATTGTCAGCAAGGATGATATCAAAATTAATAACGGTACGATTCAGGTTACCGCAGCAGACGACGGAATAAGAGGAAAGGACTCGGTAACAATTGGCAATTCATCTGATACGGATTTCAGCAATCTCAATATTACTATAGAAGCAAAAGGCGGGGACGGAATAAAAAGTACGCAGACAGATACGTCTTCAGGGAAAGGCTATATAACTGCAAACGGAGGAACGGTCGATATTACGGCATATTCTGATGGAATGCATGCCTCGCAGCTTATGAACCTTAACGGAGGAGATTTTAAAATTAAAACCACAGCTCAGCAGTCCTCGAGCGGAAATCAGCAGCCGGGAGGAAGCTGGGGAAGCGGAAGTACGGCGGCGTCGGACGATGTAAGCGCAAAGGGTATTAAGGCCGGATGTACAGACGATTCAGGAACTGTAATAGAAGGAACTATCAATATAGCCGGAGGTACGTTTAATATAGATTCAACTGATGACAGCGTTCATGGTACGGATATAAATATAAGCGGCGGTGAGATTATTGCTAAAACAGGCGACGACGGTATTCATGCCGATAATAATCTTACAGTGACTGACGGAATGATTAACATAACTGATTCCTATGAAGGACTTGAAGCTTATGATATCGAGATTAACGGAGGTACGATTAAAATAGTTTCGTCAGACGACGGACTTAACGCCGCAGGCGGAGACGGTTCCGGAAATTTTAATCCCGGAGGCTGGGGACAGGGCAATATGAATACCTCCAGTGGAATTCTTAATATAAGCGGCGGTTATATATTTGTCAGAGCCGAGGGAGATGGAGTTGATTCAAACGGAAACCTGAACATAAGCGGCGGAACTACAATAATCTGCGGACCTACCGGGGGAGGAAACGGTATATTTGATATTGGGGATAACGGATCGTCGTTCAATCATACCGGAGGAGTATTTTTCGGTATAGGCTCTTCAGATATGGCGGTTTATCCGTCGTCTAAAACATATATTACGGGCAGCGGCGCTATTTCTGCCGGAAATTTAATAAGCGTTGCGGACTCGTCGGGAAATACTATAGGAGTTTTGAAAGCGCCCGACGATATGAATTTAAACGGAATGGTTATTTATGGATCAATGGATATTGACGGTTACAATATTTATAGCGGCGGAACATTTTCCGGAACGCTTGATGATAACGGATACGCAACAACCGGTACGGTAAGCGGTGCGTCAGCAATGGGAAGCTCAAGCGGAGGATCAAGAAATTAATATTTTCACTTTTGAAAAATACCCGGCTTTGGGGCGCCCTTCGTATGGAGAGTAGTCATAAAGAAGTAAGTTATGTAATGGCGGTGTAGCGTAAGCTACGCCGTCATTTTACTGTCTTTCTGTTTCATCTTCGCTGTGAAGCACTCGTCTAAATCCGGTATTTCAATAATGCCGACAGCCTTGTAATAAATTTCAATCTTTTGGGTACGCTGTCCACTGCTCCTGTCGGGAGCATGGACTAAAATTTTGTCAATCAAATCGTTCAGCATTTCAGCGGTAAGTTCTTCGGGGTTTGTATATTTTCGGACATTTTTCAGAAACAGGTTTAAATCATACATTTCCTGTTCCTCGTTGTCGATAAGGTATTGCAGTTCACCGAACCACATACTTTTTGTCGATGGTTTTATCGGGATTTTCCGCATAGTCGATAACTTCCTTTAGCCTGTTTTTAACGGGCCAGAAGCCGATTGTAGCCACGTCACACCGCCTCCTTTTCACGCTTTGGAAGTATCAATTCTTCGGTGATTTCATCAATCAAAGCGATAATTTTTGTCTCCGTATCCGCTGTGATTTTATCCTCGCAGACGATACAAAGAGGGACCAGCTTGTCGCTGAAAGAGAAGAACACCAGCTTTCGGCATATATCCCAAGGCTCGCTGACGGAGATGTTCAGACACGGACAGCCTGCATTTTTCTGCATTGCGCTCAATGGCTTTCTTCTCCTTCTCGCTCACTCGATAAAAAGATTTTTGCTTTTTACTTAATTCATAACATCAGTCCTTTCTTTGATTTTTCAAGGGGTATTAGGGTTCTCACTAAAGGGGAATCGGCGCTTGCTGCCGATTTGATTGGAAACTGTCAATACAGTTTCCCCACTCGTTACAGCATACGACATCTCTAATGCCGTTCTCGTGTTGTATTTTGCCGTTTGATCCGAATGTCGTTTTTCCATCCCTGCCCCGGACTCTCACCGCAGCGTTGTTCTGCTCACTCTCCGAAAAAGGGGTCGTCGCAAAATCATATTCCATTCAGCCGGTCTTCAGTTGTAACCGGCGTTTTGGACAACTAAAAAATCCGGCACACAAATGTGTACCGACATCGACAAAAGGATAGAGTTCCACTTTGCTATTCATTCTCATTCGCAGAAATCAGATTACTTACATACGGTCGTTTTCCTGAAAGTACATCATCGTAAAAATTCTGTTTCCAATCAATATAATCAATGCTTTTTTCAAGCTCTGCTATTTCTTCACGCAGGGCTTTTTGCTTTTTGTCGAGCATTTCCTTGCGTGCTTTTATCGTTGACTCCCCCTCAAGGCACAAAGCAAGATACTCTTTCATCTCCTGTATGCTCATTCCGCATTTTTTCAGACACGAAAGGTCATGAATCCATTTTACGTCTTTTTCGTCAAAAATGCGGCGGTTATTTTTATCACGTTTCACGTTCGGGACAAGTCCCTCGTTGCAATAAAATTTCAATGTCTGATAAGTCATATCCAGTTCCCTGCAAACCTGCATCATCGTATACATATGTATCACTTTCCTTTTCACAAGATAATCACTAAAAATTCACGAGATTTTTTTGTTTTGCCTATTGACCGACAGTTACAACCGCATTGTATAATCGATTATAGAAACCGATTGAAACAATCGAATTATACCACATAAGCCAACAAATCGCAATTGAAAGAAGGTGAAACTTTGATGAAAGTATTGCTTGTAAACGGAAGTTCAAGGGAAAACGGCTGTACAAACATTGCATTGAATGAGGTTGCGAGAGCCTTAAACGAGAATGGCATTGAAACCGAGAAAATCTTTGTCGGAAACAAACCGATTTCCGATTGCATTGCCTGCCGCAAATGCAGAGAAAACGGAGAATGTATTTTTCACGATGAGGTAAACGCATTTGTAGAAAAAGCGAAAAATGCTAATGGCTTTGTATTTGGCTCTCCTGTTTATTTCGCCCACCCAAGCGGTAGGTTGCTGTCATTTATGGACAGGGCGTTTTATTCCTGCGGTTCTGCATTTGCATTTAAACCGGCGGCGGCAGTATTGTCTGCCAGACGTGCGGGAACAACGGCATCGTTTGATGTCATCAACAAGTATTTTACCATTTGCTCTATGCCTGTTGTTTCCTCAACCTACTGGAATCATGTCTACGGCGCACAGCCCGAACAGGTTGCAGAGGACAAAGAGGGACTTATGACGATGTACAATATCGGAAAAAATATGGCGTGGCTGCTCAAATGTATAGAGCTTGGCAAAGAAAACGGCGTACCGCAGCCGACAAATGAAAAGGTCTTAACCAATTTTATCAGATAAAAACGGAGGTATCCAAATGAACAAATTTACTTATTCTAACCCGACAAAGGTGTATTTTGGGAATGGCAGTGCAGACGATGCGCTTAACGCAGAGCTTCAAAAGTACGGCAAAACGGTTATGCTCGCTTACGGCGGCGGCTCAATTAAGCATAACGGAATTTATGATGAGGTTATGACGCTTCTTAAGAAAGCGGACAAAACAGTGATTGAGTTTTCGGGTATTATGTCAAACCCCACCTATGAAAAGGTGCAGGAGGGAGCGGTGCTTGCGAAAACACATGGCGTTGATTTTATTCTTGCTGTCGGGGGCGGCAGCGTTATTGACTGCTGTAAGGTGATTTCCGCACAAGCCGCTCTTGATGAGGATATTTTTGAGCTTGAATATTCAAAGGGCAGCTTTCCGTCGGCAGGAATACCGATGGGAGCAATCGTCACAGCTTCGGGAACAGGCTCGGAAATGAACGGTGGTGCGGTTATCACATTTACAGACAAGAAGCTGAAAGCTCCGCTTTTTGGAACACAGGCATCATTTGCCGTGCTTGACCCCGAATATACGCTGACCGTATCCAAAAATCAAGTATTTTCGGGAGCGTTTGACACATTAAGCCATGCTATGGAAACCTATTTCGGAAGTTCAGACAAATATAATGTTTCGGATGATTTGGCGCTTGCCGTCATGAGAAATACTGTAGTTAATATGCGCAGACTGCTTGCGGATATAAACGACATCGAAGCAAGAAGCAACCTCATGTGGAACAGCGCAATGGCTGAAAACGGAATACTCAAATGCGGCAGGCTGACTGATTTTCAAGCGCATCAGATAGAGCATCAGCTCGGCGCATATACCGACTGCAATCACGGCGAGGGACTGGCGGTAATTCAGCCTGTTTACTATCGGCATATTTTGAATGATACACAGGAAAAATTCACACGTTTTGCAAATGTAGTTTTCGGTGAAAGTAATGCTGAGGCGGGACTTACGGCGCTCGAAGGCTTTATCCGTGAGTGCGGACTGCCGACCAAGCTTTCACAGCTTAAAACGACAGTACCGATAACAAAGGAACTTCTGAAAGAGGTTGCCGACAGCACGAATATCATAAAAACCAATCCCCGTGCTTTGGACAGTACGGAGATATATCAGATTTTAATGGAATGCCTGTAAGGAGGAACTGAAAATGCTTAAAAAAATAATTTGTTTTATATTATCTATGACTATGGGATTAGCTCTTTGCGCCTGCGGAGCCGAGCAGGGAGAAATTTCAGAAGAATCAACAGTTGCTGAAACTGCACGTATGCAGGAATCATCGGAACAAACGCCGGAAGAATCTGAGAACACCACAGAAACGGAAAGCCTGACATCTGATGAAAATCATGTTTTAGTCGCCTATTTCACATGGTCGGGAAACACCAAAGAAATGGCTGAAAATATTGCAGAGCAGACAGGCGGCGTCCTTTTGGAGATTGAGCCTTTAACGCCTTATCCCGAAGATTACAACGAAACGGGCGAGCTTGCAAAAGTTGAGCGAGATGAAAATCAACGTCCCGAAATCGCAAATCTTCCCGAATCGGTTGACGAATATGACACGATTTTAATCGGCTATCCCATTTGGTGGCATACTGCACCGATGATTATCGGTACATTTTTGGAAAGCTACGATCTTACGGGAATTGATATTTACCCGTTTACGCAGTCGGCTTCAATGGATACAGAGCAGTTTGAAAACTCTATGAAGTTTGTACGGAAAAGCGCAGGAAATGGGACTGTGCATGACGGCTTATTTGTTGATGAATCGGACACGGAAGCTATTGACAGTTATCTTGAAAATAATAGGCTGATTAGATAGCCTGTTATTGAAAATCATACAAAAGATATACAGAGCCTTGATTTTCGGCAAAGGCTCTGTATTCTTTTACGCTTCAATCTCCGTCTCGTCCCGAAACATATTTCTTTAGCTCTTGCTCGAATATTGTTCATTTGTGGATATATACTAAAAAAGTGTACAAGTAAGATATAATAAAAACATCGAAAAGGAAAACCGCCATATGCGCAAATGTATTCTTGTGCTTTACGCAAAGAGCAAAAAGCGTTTTGGCGCTGAAAAAATGAAAATTTGTCTTAAGCGCGATTATCGCATAAACATCAGCGCCGGCAGAGCGTACCGTTTGATGAAGAGTATGAACTTACCCAAAATGAGCGCTGTTAAGCCATTTAAACACAAATCAAAATCGGATTCCGATGGAGAATGCAAAAATATTTTTTTCCCAAAAATTCAATCAATCTGCTCCGAACAAGGCGTGGGTATGCGACTTTACCTACATAAGAGCAGCAGGAAGATTTTATTACTTATGCGTAATTCTCGATCTGTTTTCCAGGAAGGTGATTGCATACAAATTATCAAATAAAATTGATACTAAACTTGCGATAGATACCGTTAATGCGGCTGTTGCCGCAAGAGGTAAATCCAAAGGTATAATATTCCACACGGACAGAGGCAGTCAATTTACATCAGCGGAATTTCGCAGACAACTGGACAATCTGAACATGATTCAGTCTTTTTCAGCTAAGGGGCATCCTTATGATAATGCTGTTATGGAATGCTTTTTCAAATACTTGAAAAAGGAAGAAGTTAACCGTAAGACTTATTCTTCTCTTGAGGATTTAAACCTTACTGTTTTTCAGTACATTAACGGCTTTTACAATTCGATAAGACCTCATTCTCATAATAACGGCTTGACTCCTATTCAAGCTGAATTCTATTTTTTCTGATTTTTCTTGCCCACTTTATTGACTTTGGTTCATTGCTACTTCTTTATGTAACGTCTCCCTTACCGGGTATTTTTTATTTTTCTCATGTTAAAAAAATATGAGAAAAAAATGAAAATAAAATTGTATTTTATAAATTTATATGCTATAATAAAATAAGAAAATATTCTGGAGGAAAAAAATATGGCGAAGAACAAAAGACTCGGCGTTTCCGTTTGCGTCGTAGTTCTGACAATTATAATGATTATTGCGATTGTCTTTACTTTGAGCATAAATTATATGTTCAGTTCAGGCGGAGTATCCGGAAAAATGTTCGGCAGATATATATATATAATGGAAACTGCCGAGATGCAGCCGGAAATTGAAAAGGGATCTGCTGTTATTGCTTCCGAGGACGGAATAACGGTTCTTACCGAGGGAAATGTTATTCTCTTTAAAAACGGCGGCCGTGAAGACGTTATGAGAATCAAGGAGGTAGTACATAACACTGACAGTACCGTTTACCGTGCGGCGCTTGATTCTTCACCGGAAAGTACGGTGGACGTATCAAAAGAAAACGTTATAGCAAAATGTACGACGGAAAGTCATAATCTTGGAGCTGTTATTCGTTTTCTGAAAAGTATTCCGGGAATTTTGATCGGAATGATTCTTCCCTGCATTATTATTCTGGCATTTCTTATTTTTAAAATTATCTCCATTAGAAAAGCCGACGGCGATGAGGATACTTATCAGGAAGACGAGGAAGAAGACGGCAGCGGCGGTGAATTTGAAGGCTTTAACGGAAAGCCGGTAAAAAGTCGCAGTACATCTCCTTTATTTAATCCTGAAGAGGATATTAATCCGGGAGATGATTTTGAACGTAAAAAATCATCAATTGCGCAGAATTTCGGACGTAAGCCGGCCGCTGATAAAAAACGTTCTGAACATATGGATCAGACGGTTCCGAAGGCTGCCGTAGAGAGATTCAAGGCGGCTGTTGATGAAAAGCCTAACGCTCCGGTAATGAGAAAGTCCACTCTTGTTCCCGAAAACGCTAATCCCGACGTGAGCGAAAAGCTGGCGGCGATTAAGGCGGCTTTAAGCCAGAAAAACGAAAATCAGGATGTTAATGCGCAAAAAGCTGTAGAACCTGATATATCCGGTAGGACATCGGCGTTTAAAGCGGTAAAGCCACAGCAGCAAAATTCAGGAGTTTCACAAAAACCCGTCAGAAAAAATACCGCACAAAAAAGGACGCAGACGGGTAAGGACAATATAAATTCGATAGACGATTTGATTAAGGCTCTTGAGGAAGAAAAAAGAAAGCTTTAACAGAGGTTTATATATGAATCAAAAAGAAAGAATGCTGGCCGGTCTTCCATATAAAGCGTGGATGGACGGTCTTCCTGAAGAAAGCATGGAAAATGCCTTGAAAACATATCGGTATAACAGTCTTCCGCCGAACGATACCGCAGGCGCAGAAAAGCTTATCAGAGAAATTCTTGGGAAAGCCGGAAAGAATATTACTATAAGACCGCCCTTTTACTGTGATTACGGCAAAAACATTGAAATTGGAGATAATTTTTTCGCGAATTTTAATACGGTAATACTTGACGTAGGTAAGGTTAAGATTGGCAATAATGTAATGTTTGCTCCTAATGTATCCGTTTATACTGCCGGTCATCCGATTCATCCTGCTTCAAGAAATTCCGGCTATGAATACGGCATAGCCGTTATCATTGGAGATAATGTATGGATAGGCGGGAATGCGGTTATAAATCCGGGGGTAACAATTGGGAACAATTGCGTTATAGGAGCAGGAAGCGTTGTAACAAAAAATATTCCTGATAATTCTATTGCAGTCGGAAATCCTGCAAGGGTTATCCGTAAAATAACTGATGATGACCGTCGATATTATTTCAAAAACCTGGTATTTGATGTAGATGACTATAAATAAAAAGACACTTTGGGAGAAGCTGCATAAGGAAGTAACTTCTCCCTTCGGCTTTGTAATCAGCCGATATGATTAAAATTGTAGGAAAATCAATATATTTGGAAGATTACATAATGGAAAGGCATATTTACGATGAGAAGGACGGTCTTTGGTATATGAAAAACAGGACGATTATTACTCGCCCGGTATTTGGGAACGGTGACGTCTGCGATACATTAAAGAGCATAATCGAGTGTTTTATGTCAATCTGCCGACATCTTGCAGGTTGACAACTATCCTGCTGATATTGAGGAGCAGGCGGAAGAAATGTTTTTTCAGCCGGTTAAGAATGGCAGGAATGCAGGGAGTTATCGGACAGTTAAAGGCGAACGACCAAATGGTGGTGTATAACATACGGGCTTGTCCGGGGGAGCGGGAAATCATTTATTTATAAGACGAGGCGGCAGAGAGAAATCTCTGCTGTTCTTTTTTAAAACTTCATTTTAATATTTCTCTAACAAAATTTAAAATTTTCAAAAACATCAGGACAGTAAAATACAGACATCAAATAAAAGAAAGAGGTATTTCACCATGAACAAAAATGACCAAGAATTTCTCGTACAGAAAATCCGTATACAGTACACTGAAAAGGAACACACTCAGCTTGACGAACTGAAGAAGTTGGACGGCAAGGTGAAAAAGCCTGCTAACATCTTCTCCTATGTGTTCGGTTCTATCGGCGCTTTGATTATGGGCGGCGGTATGAGCCTTGTAATGACCGATGTCGGCTCTACTATCGGTATGGATAACACAATGACTACTGGTATTGTAATTGGTGTTATCGGTATGCTTATGGCAATCGTTAACTATCCAATTTACAAGGGCATACTTGACAGCCGCCGCAAAAAGTACGCAAATAAAATCATCGCTATCAGCGATAATATTATGAAAGGTTAATGAGGTGAAAAAATGGCAAAGTCAAAATTAGTAGCTGTAAATGCCAAAATCGCAGAAGGCGTTGTGGGTGGATATAAGAAAATTGAAAATGGTGTTGTTGGAGGATACAAAAAGATTGAAAATGGTGTTGTCAATGAGTTCAATGCAATATCAGATAAATTCGTTGATCACTTTTTAACCAAAGATGGAGAAACTGTTGAAGAAGCAAAAGTTCGTCTGACACAGAAAAACGGCTTATTTTGATATAATGGCGGGATAGAGTGATAGAGAAAGATAAAGAGGTTTTGTTAATGATGAAGTGGATTATCGGGATTGGCGCAACAGTTGCAACGGCTGCGGCGGTTGCCGTCGGCATTATAATCAAAAGAAATGTAAATAAATGAAAAGAAAGTGGGGTTTTACTCCGCTTTCTTTCCTGCTTTTTGAAAACACAAACAAAACTTTAACATTTGTATGCTATAATACATTAAAACTGTGCGAGGAGGTAATCACTATGTTCAAAATATTAGTTGTAGAGGATGACAAAGAGCTGAATCGCACTGTTTGTGCATATCTTGGTCAAAACGGGTATGAAACACTCGGTTGTCTTTCAGCAAATGAAGCCTATGACGCAATGTACGGCGGAACGGTTTTCGATATGATAATTTCAGATATTATGATGCCGCAGATTGACGGCTTTGAGTTTGCAAAAACGGTGCGTGAACTGAATGAGGAAATTCCTATTCTTTTTATGACCGCCCGTGATGACTTCGCTTCCAAACAGCGTGGCTTCCGTGTGGGTATTGATGATTATATGGTAAAGCCGATTGACCTTGACGAACTGCTTCTCAGAATTGGAGCATTACTACGCAGAGCCAAAATCGCAGTGAGTAAAAAATTGACGGTTGGCAATCTTATATTAAACGCAGAGGAACGCTCCGCCTGTTTGGGTGAAGAAGAAATCTCTTTGACAGTGCGAGAATTTAATCTTTTATATAAGCTTCTTTCTTATCCGAAAAAAACCTTTACCCGTTCCCAGCTTATGGATGAGTTTTGGGACAGCGATACTTCGTCGGGACCGAGGACGGTGGATGTGTATATGACGAAGCTTCGTGATAAATTTTCGGGGTGTGATGATTTTGAAATCGTAACCGTTCACGGACTTGGATACAAGGCGGTAATCAAATGAAAAAGAATACCTTTCAAAGAATTTTGCGTTTAATATGGAAATATTTTATGTTTTTTTCGCTGATCTCCGTTACCGTTACCTGCTGTATGTCCTTGTTCTTGAATGTGTTTTCTTCTAATATGGGAATTACCTATACAGCGGAAAATATAGATATCGCTGCCAAACTGACTTTTGGAAATGTGATTTTACTGACGCTTCTTTTCACTGTTATAGATAATGTCCGAAGAAAATTCACTGTAACCAAGCCGTTGAATCAGATTACGGAAGCAGCGGATAAAATTGTGCAAGGTGATTTTTCCGTGCGTATTCCCGAAGTTGACGGCTTTATAACAGATAATACATTCAATGAAATTATTAACTGCTTCAATAAAATGGCGGAGGAATTGTCGAGCATTGAGACGCTGCGTACTGATTTTGCAGCCAATGTATCTCACGAAATCAAAACGCCGCTTACAGTGATTCAAAATTATGCAACTTTGCTTTCACAGAAAGACCTGCCCGAAGAAAAGAGAAAAGAGTATGCAAAAGCTATAACGGGGGCTACGCATCGTTTGAATGATTTGATTTCCAATATTTTGAAGCTGAATAAGCTTGATAATCAGCAAATATTCCCCGAAACTTCTGTTTACGACTTAGGTGAGCAGCTTTGCGAATGTCTGCTTGGTTTTGAAGAATTGTGGGAGAAAAAAGGTATTGAAATCGGCACGGATATGGCGGACAGCATTATGGTAAAATCCGACAGGGAAATGATGAGCCTTGTATGGAACAATCTATTTTCAAATGCTATTAAGTTTACCGAAAAAGGCGGTTGCGTTTCACTTTCACTGACTGCGGAAAATGATAATGCTGTCGTGACTATAACAGATACGGGCTGCGGCATATCAAAAGAAGTGGGAACGCATATTTTTGATAAGTTCTATCAGGGCGACACTTCTCACGCTTCACAAGGCAACGGCTTGGGACTTGCGCTTGTCAAACGCATTGTTGATATTACGGGGAGTGAAATATCTGTTTCGAGCGAGGTGGGTAAAGGCAGCACATTTACGGTAAAAATGCGGAGGGTAATAAATGATAAAGCTGAAACGACTTATTTTTAAAATACTGTTTCCGCATACTGCTGTTATACTATTGCTTATACCTGTTTCGGCAGTTATGCTGCTATACGCTTTTACGGAAAAAAAGCTTGTTTCCGCTGTGCAGTATGCAGCATACGGTTTGTCGGCTTATACGATGACCGTGCTTTGTGCGAAAGCGCCCGTTCTTTATAAAAAAGCGAGGGCAATAAAGCAGGAAAACAAATATGCTGTACTATATTTTTCAGATGCAGCCTTGCGTGTAAAAATATCCCTGTACGGCTCTTTTATGATAAATGTTTTATATGCCGTAATGCAGCTTGGACTTGGTTTCATCAACCATTCCGTATGGTTTTACGCTTTGTCGGGTTACTACTTACTGCTTGCTGCAATGCGTTTTTTACTTTTAAAGAACAGTCGGAATGAGAGCCTTGGTAAAAATCTTTATAGGGAATACTTAAATTACCGTTTATGCGGAATTATTTTACTGCTGATGAATATTACCTTATCTGTTATTGCGTTTTATATAGTAAGTCAAAATAAAGGCTTTACTTATCACTATATCATGACTATCTCAATGGCAGCCTATACTTTTACTGTCTTTACAACTGCCGTAGTTAATTTGATTCGATACAGAAAATATAACAGTCCTGTTATATCTGCTTCAAAGATAATCAACCTTGTGGCAGCCTTTGTGTCAATGTTATCTCTTGAAACAGCTATGTTTACAGCCTTTGGCGAGGGAAACAGTCCAAATTTCAGAAAGATTATGACTGCCTGCACAGGGGCGGCGGTGTGTGTAATCGTACTTGCTATGGCAATTTATATGATTGATCATTCTACAAAACAATTACATCAACTTGAAAAGGAGAGTTCCTAAAATGAATAATGAAAATCAATACAATTATACCTATTCGGCAAAAGACAGAGCCGAAATAAAACAAATTCGAGAGAAATACTCTCCGAAAGAAGAAAACAAAATGGAACAACTGCGTCGTTTAGACGCAAGCGTTACAAGAAAAGGAACGATTGTGTCCTTGGTAGTCGGCATTATCAGCTCTTTGATTCTGGGTTTTGGTATGAGCTGCTGTATGGTGTGGGGAGATACACTCTTTACGGTTGGTATAGTTGTGGGCATTATCGGACTTATAGGGGTAGGCATATCTTATCCTTTGTATGTTCGTATCACGAAAAAAGAACGGGAACGCCTTGCACCAGAAATTCTACGCTTAACGGATGAACTAATGAAATGAGCGATAATATACAGATGAATAATGAAAAATGGGTGCTATGCCCAATTTGCGGAAATAAAAAAATTAAATCCGTTGCACTGTTTAAACGCAATAATATTTTATTTGAGATACAAAGCCTTGGGGCGCCTTCCTTTACGGAGGACGCCCCAACAGCATTTTTATTTAATATAACTCCTTTTCGATTATATCAAGATTTGCCTCGACATCAATTTCGAGTACAGATTGATCGTCTATTGTAGATCCCCAGTAGGTGTCCTCGGCCGGTATTCTAAGGGTTTCAATATCGTAACCCATGATAAGAGCAGGGGCGCGAAGGGACAGCAGATACATGCTTAATTTGCTCATATTAGTGTTCATTGACGGAAGAACGTCCTTAGCCGCGCTTCCAAGCTTGAACGGATTCATGACCGCTGCGCTTTTAATTATTTCAGTCAAGACGGTTCGCTGTCTTTCAGTTCTTTCAAAATCAGCATTTCCCACATATCTTAAACGTGAATAGCAGAGCGCTTGTTTTCCATTGAGCTTATAGGTTCCGGCTCCGTTTAAGTAGTCGCTTTCATCCGGCGTCCCGAAAAGAGTTTTTCCTTCCGGACTGTCAAGGAGAACGTTTATGGCGTCCGCCTCGTCCTCGTTTACTTTAATCTCTACCCCTCCGACAGCGTCTACAATATTGGCGAAGGAGATAAAGTTCACTGTGAAATAATCGTCTATTTTAATATACAGATTTTCTTCTATAGTGTCCATAAGAAGCTCCGGACCTCCGTATGAATATGCAGCGTTTAGCTTGTCTCCGCCATAACCGGGGATCTGAACATATGTGTCTCGCATTAATGATACCAATGAAATTTTATTTGATTTGCTGTTTATTGACATAAGTATCATTGAATCGGATCTTCCTCTGTCTTCTCCTCTTGAATCCGTGCCTATAAGAAGAATATTTCTTACGGACGGCGAAGTGTAAAGAGAGTGGCTGGGCTCGTTTCTTTCTCCGTTTTCAACAACGTTTACCTTGCTTATTAGTGATAAAGAAATTACTGAATATATAATGAATATGACGACCACAATGCCGAGCAGTGAGAATAAGATTTTACTAAGGCATCCGCCTTTTTTACGCCTTTTATTAGCTTTTTGCTTTGAAGAGGCCGAATATTGCTGAGAATTTTTTTTAGGCGTTTGTCGTTGCCCTTGAGGTCGTTGCCCTTGAGGCCGCTGTCCTTGAGGCCGCTGTCCTTGAGGTCGTTGTCCCTGAGGTCGTTGCCCTTGAGGCCGTTGTCCCTGAGGCCGCTGTCCCTGAGGTCGTTGCCCTTGAGGCCGCTGTCCTTGAGGTCGCTGTCCCTGTGTTTGTTGTCCCTGAGGTCGCTGTCCCTGAGGCCGCTGTCCCTGTGTTTGTTGTCCCTGAGGATATTGCTGATAATGCATTTGATCCTGCTGTTGTTGAATATTCTCAGATTGTCGCGGACGCTTTTTATGCTCTGGCGGAACAGAGAAGGCAAGAGTATCTCTTGCATATGAATCCTTATCTTTTTTTTCTGACATTTGTATTCCTCCGATCAGCTCAGATTTAGTATCGGCAGAAGCACAAAACCAATAACTATAATCGCCGCTAAAGCTATTACGGCAATTCTTTTCAATAAACTTTTCTTTTTCATTGCTGCCTCCTGTTTTGCGTTATAGATTACATTTTAACACATAAAATTAAAAAAGGCAATAATAAGCTAATAATTTATGATATATAAAAATAGTAAATCAGTAAAATACTTCCATTCAGTTTGCTTGATAATTAAATAAAACCGTCTTTAATTTTTTACTTTTCAGCCGATATATATTTTATATTGTAAATAAAATTTGTTTTTTTGTATGCGATACTGTTATTCTTAATAAAGTATTTATTATTGACGGTCAATGCGCCTACTAATGAATGGAGAATATTATGAAGGTTGTAATACTTGCAGGCGGATTAGGTACGAGAATCAGTGAAGAAAGCCATCTTAAGCCGAAGCCTATGATTGAAATAGGCGGTAATCCTATACTCTGGCATATTATGAAATATTATTCATATTACGGATATAATGATTTCATTATTTGCTGCGGATATAAGGGATATGTGATAAAGGAATATTTTGCTGATTACTATCTTCATCGTTCTGATGTGACATTTGACTTTTCTAATAAAAATGAAATGATCATACATAATAACGTAGCGGAGCCATGGAGAGTTACTGTGGTAGACACTGGGCTTAATACCCAAACAGGCGCCAGAATAAAAAGAGTAAAGGATTATATTCACGGCGAACGATTTATGCTTACATACGGCGACGGAGTTTCAGACGTGGATATTAACAGACTGCTTGACCACCATGAGGCGGGCGGAAGATATGCCACTATGACGGCAATACAGCCCGGCGGAAGATTCGGAGTTCTGGATATTGATAACGGAAGCGTAATCCGAAGATTTACAGAAAAAAGTAAGGAGGACGGCGGTTGGATAAACGGCGGTTTTATGGTTTTGGAGCCGGAAATTTTTAATTATCTAAACGACGATCCTGATCTTGTTTTTGAGAAAAAACCTTTGGAAAGCATGGCGATTGACGGTCAGCTTTCCGCTTATAAGCATAACGGCTTTTGGCAGTGTATGGATACATTGAGGGATCAGAATATATTGAACAGCCTGATTGATGAAAATAAAGCCCCGTGGATTAAATGGGAGTAAAAATTTATTGAATGGAGATTGAGGTATGGTAATCAGAGCAAAGACAAAAATGCTTTTTGAGGGAAAGCCTCTTACAGAAAAGCAGAAAAAAAATACAGAATTGAATTTAAATGAGATCAGAGAAAATAAAACGATACTTGAATCATATCCGAGAAGACTTGTTTTCGAGCTGACTAACGCCTGTAATCTGAATTGTATTATGTGCGGAAGAAACGCCGCCGATTTTAAACTGACATCATTTGATATGGATATATTCCGTTCCTTTGAACCTATGATGGACACCATAGAAGAGGTTACGCTGATGGGATGGGGGGAGCCTACCATACATCCTGATTTTAATGAAATGCTTGAGATTATCGACAGGCACAGCGCAAGGAAGTATTTCTGCACTAATGGAATGAATCTGAAAAAAATCAAGGAAAGTATATTTAAATATAACGTGGACGTTTTTGCGGTAAGCGTAGACGGAGCTAATTCAGAAACTAATTCAAGAATAAGAAGAGGTTCTGATCTGGAGATTATTACGTCGGATCTGAAAGATATAGTCGCTGAGAAAAAAGCAAGGGGTTTGAAATATCCTTGGATAAACTTTGTTTTTTGCGCTATGAAATCAAATATAAGGGAACTGCCGGATCTTGTAAGGCTTGCGGCTGAAATAGGAATAGAGGAGGTAAAGGTAGTTTATCTTACCGTATTCAATAACGAGCTTTTGCACGAAACTCTATGGGGAATGGAGAACGAAGTCAGATGTATATTTGACGAAGCGGTCAGGCTTGGAGACGAGTTGGGAATAGTTTTAAAGCTTCCGCATATTGCCGGCGAGGATATAGCCGGAGATAATATGCACAAGGACTGCTTTGTAGCTTGGAGAGACTTTTTCCTTGGCTCCGACGGATATGTAAGACCTTGTATGTCAACTCCGGTTAAATTCTTCAAATATGACGGCGGCATGAGCTTCATGGATGTATGGAACGCTCCGGAATATCAGAAATACCGTGAAAATGTAAATACGGCAGGTATGGATTCGCCGTGCCGCAGATGTTATCAGTCGTCGCACTGCAATTGGAATAAAAGAACGTCTTTTATTCAGGTTGGGGAGGAATTTTCACCGAATTGGGAGAAAAAGGCGGCGGATAATGTTTGAAAGGGAATTTTTTAAAAGTAGGAAAATTCTTCTGACAGGTCATACGGGCTTTAAGGGAACCTGGATGTCGCTTATGCTTGAAAAGCTCGGCGCAGAGGTATACGGCTATGCGCTTGAAAAAAGCGAGAGCACGCCGTTTTTCTCACAGGCTTCGCCTCAAATGGCGGGAAGTTTTTTAGGCTTTATACAGGACAGAAAATGTATAAGGAATTATTTATGCGAGGTCCGGCCTGAAATAGTTATTCACTTCGCTTCTCATTCAACCCTTAATAAAAGCGCTGAAATAACAGATTACATATTTGATACCAATATTATAGGAGCCGTTAATCTGCTTGAAGCGGTAAGGGTAACAAATACGGTAAAAGCGGTTTTGGTTGTAACAAGCGATAAATGCTATAAAAATCTTGAGAGCACGTTAGGCTATAAAGAGGATTCGGTATTGGGCGCTCAGGATCCTTATTCCACAAGCAAGGCGTGTCAGGAGTTAATAACCGAATGCTACCGCAGGTCGTTTTTTGAGCGAGGTAAGCTTAATATTCCTATTGCTACGGCAAGAGCCAGCAATGTTATAGGAGGCGGAGATTATAACCTTACCAGACTCTTTCCTTATCTGTTAGATTGCTTTTCGCAGAACGTCGTAGCCGAGATACGTAATCCTAAGGCTATAAGACCGTGGCAGAATGTATTGGACGTGCTGGGAGGGTATCTGGCTCTGATTCAGAAATTGTATGAAAGCGGAAACGCCGATTCGGATTATTCGTCTGCCTTTAACTTCGGACCGGAACCTGACGGGTTTGCTACAGTTGAAAGAGCGACGGATTTGCTGTGCGGTCAATTCAGCGGAGCGGATTATAAAATAAGCGGATCCCTCGATAATGTTATTGAAACTAATATTTTAAAGCTTGACAGTACAAAGGCTAAAAATATGCTTGATTGGAGACCGATTTACAGCTTTGAGGATACTGTGAAAATGTCTGCTGAATTTACAATGCGTCAGAAATCCGGTGAAGGCGTGAGAGCTATTGCATTGGATTTTATAAACAGGTATATGAAAGGAGTAAGTAATGTCTGATAATAATTACAGGGATATTCAGCAGTTTGCTTTGAATGTGAGAAAAGATGTTGCAAAAATCCTGCACAGAACGCGGGATTCACATATCGGAGGAGGATATTCCTCGATAGATATATTATCGGTCTTATATACGAGAGTTCTGGATATAAGCCCGGAAAATCTCGATGATCCTAACAGAAATGTATTTATTCTGAGCAAGGGGCATATTGCCGCGTCGCTTTATACGGTTCTTGCACACAAGGGGATTATACCGATGGAGGATCTTGAAAAGCATGTTGTCGATGGTGAAAACTATGCGGGTCATTCAAGAAGATATGTTGTTCCGGGAGTTGAAATGTCGGCTGGATCGCTTGGACATGGGGCAAATGTCGGTATAGGCATGGCTTATGCTAAAAGGTGCATGGGTTATAACGGAAACGTGTATGTTCTTATGGGCGACGGAGAATGCAACGAGGGCTCCGTATGGGAAGCTGCGATGTGCGCCGCTCGTTTCAGTCTGTCAAATCTGGCGCTTATCATAGACAGAAACAGGCTTCAGTCCTACGGCAGCGATGTTGAAGTCATGAATATGGGAGATATGGCGCAGAAATTCAGAAGCTTCGGCTGCAATGTTCAGGAAATAAACGGTCACGATTACGGACAGATTCTAAAGGCGCTTATGACCTCCACGGCAAGAATGCCTTCGGCTCCTACGGTAATAGTCGCCGATACAATCAAAGGCAAGGGCGCGTCGTTTATGGAAAACCGTCTGGAGTGGCATTTCAAATCGCCGAACGATGAACAGCTTGAAACTATTTTAAAGGAGCTTGAATCATGAGAAATACGTTTGTTAGGGTTCTCGACAAAATTGCTGAAAAGGACGAAAGGGTTATCTGCGTTATCGGCGATACCGGATTTTCGGTGTTTGAGGAATTTGAAAAAAAATACAAGGATAGATTCGTTAATATCGGTATTGCGGAGCAGAATTTTGTCAGCTTCGGCGCCGGTCTTGCCGCTATGGGAATGAAGCCTTTTATCTATAATGTTGTATCATTTATGACATATCGTGCTTTTGAGCAAATAGAGCTTGACGTCAGCTTTCAGGAAAATCCGGTAGTGCTTGTAGGAGTAGGAGGCGGTCATGCGTACGGTCCTGCCGGACCTACTCATCACGGATATTTCGATTTGTCGCTTATGACGTCTTTGCCGAATATGACTGTTATATGCCCCGGCGATCCAATTGAAATGGAGGCGGCTATGTATGCCGCATATAAGCTTGATAGTCCCGTTTACATAAGAATCGGAAGAAGCGTTGATCCTGCGGTGCATAGCGGACCTGTAGATTTTAAAATCGGTAAGGCAATAGAAATGAATAAAGGAGAAAGGGCGGTTTTGTTTGCTGCTGGAACTATGCTGAAGGACGGCGTCAGGGCTGCGGAGCTGCTGAGACAATCAGGAATAAATATTTCTCTTTACAGTATGCCTACGATCAAGCCGATTGACAGGGAGCTTATTGAAGAATGCATGAAAACATATGACTTTATTTTTACACTTGAAGAACACAGTAAAAACGGAGGTCTTGGATCCGCTGTCGGAAATGTAATTCTTGAAGGCGGCGCGGGTTCTCATGCAAGACTTGTAAAGCTTGGTTTTCCTGATTCATTCGCTCCTGTTACAGGTTCGAGGGAATATCTTAATAAGCTTTACGGAATTGACGCTGAAAGCGTTGCGGAAACAATAAAGTTAATTCTTGACGGAGAAGAATAATGAACCGTATTGATAGTATTTACGAGGAATTTGACAAAATAAGATCTGAAATTGAAATAAGCATAGAAAAAATGAAATCTGATCTTGGGAATATGATAAATAAGATTGTTCTTTACGGCGCAGGCAGCGCAGGTATAGCGTTTTTGAAGTATCTGAATGACGCAGGTATTTATCCTGTCTGCTTTGCTGACGGCAAGCCGGAAAAGCAGGGTCAATTCTGCGAAGGGCTTGAAATTATTTCTCCGGAGAATATCGCCGCACGGTTTGGAGCGGACGCGCTTGTTATAGTTACCATTAATACCGACGGCAAAAGATACTGCAAAAGCTTTGAAGAGGCTTTGAGAATCGGCGGGCACAGCGGTGTTCACAGGCGACTGAGCGAGGCGGGCTGCAGAAACGTAATCGACTATACATATTTCAGAAGATGTCACAGCCTTTTTCATGGAGATCCGTATAACCTACCGTCCTGTTCTGATATAGGTGAAATGCTTAAAAACAGGGATAACGTAACTCATGTATATGATTTGCTTGACGATGATGTTTCAAAAGAAACCTATGAAAAGATAGTAAGGTTCAGACTTATTGACGATAGTACAGAGGTACCGACGATTACACAGGAAAGCCAGTATTTTGAGAAGGATTTTTATAGAAATGAAACAGACGCGTGCTTTGTTGACTGCGGAGCCTTTAACGGTATAAGTATGGAAACTTTTTTGAAAATAAACGGCGGCGTTTTTGAAAGGTATTACGGCTTTGAACCGGACTCGTATAATTTTCAGCTTTTAAATAAATTTATTAACGGACTGCCGTTAGATATAAGAAAAAGGTCTGAAATTTTTAACGCTGCCGTTTATGGCGAATGCGGAACAGAAACTTTTTATTCTCTCAAAGGTCCGGGAAGCTTTATGGCGGATATTGGAAACGAAAGTGTCAATACAATAACGATAGACAAGGCGTTGGAAGGAAGAAAAGCTACATATATCAAGATGAATATCGAGGGGTCTGAAATTAAAGCGTTAAAGGGAGCTGAAAATACTATAAAAAATTTCAGACCGTTGATAGCCGCAGCGGGTTACCATAAAACGCGGGATTTGTGGGAGGTTCCTATGATCATAAAGAGCTTTAATCCGGATTACAGATTTAATCTTCGTTCGTATATGAATCATTTGTCTTTTATTTATTATTGCTCGTAAACGATTTTGTAATTGAAGCATCCTTTATTTTTATGAAGAACGGGAGGCGTTAATGAATACACCTAGACTTGAAACGGATCGTTTGATATTGAGGAAATTTACGGAAAACGATTTGAATGCTTTGTTTAAAATTTTCAGCGATATTGAAGTTAATACGTTTTTGCCATGGTTTCCGTTAAAATCAATTGAAGAAACAAAGGATTTTTATGATGAAAGATACGCTAAGGCTTATTTACAGCCTTGCGGTTACAGATATGCTGTTTGCCTAAAGGAAGATAATATTCCTGTTGGTTATGTTAATATAAGTACAGAAGTCGGCCACGATCTTGGTTATGGATTACTGAAAAATCTTTGGCATAAAGGCATTGTAAGGGAAGCGTGCAGCGCAGTCGTTGAACAGGTAAAAAAAGACGGTATGTCATATATCACTGCAACGCATGATATTGATAATATTCGAAGCGGTAATGTAATGAAGGCGTTGGGAATGAATTATATGTATTCTTATGAAGAATTATGGCAGCCTAAAAATTTTTTGGTTACTTTCAGAATGTATCAATTAAATTTTGATAATAATTACGAATTTGTGTATAAGGAGTATTGGAATAAATATAAAAATCACTTTATTGAAAATATATGATTTCTTTTTATGCGGCAGGTTGTAAGGCTTTGTGGAATCATATATATAGAAAAATTTATTTTAAGCGGTGAATTTATTATGAACGATTGGTTTAATTATGAATAATATATTGCTGTTGGGCTCTTCAGGTCTGATTGGCACATGCCTGTGTAAAAATCTTCTGAATATGGGCTATTGTATTGACGCCGCAGGGCGAAAAAAAACTGATAATAAGAATATTAATTTTATTGAATGGGATATATTCGGCAGCGACATTGGTCGGTCAGGCAAGCTCGTTTCTTTCTATAAAGCGGTTATCGTTTCAGCGTGGGCCGGCAGCGGAGCGGAAGAAAGAAATAATGAAGATATAAATATGTCTTGCGCCGTCGCACTTGGCAATCAGGTAAAAAATATAATGGAAAAATGCCGTATTGATCAGATCATACTTATAGGAAGTCAGGCGGAATACGGCAGAGCTTACGGTAATGTCGGAGAGGATTATGTAACGGATAATAACACACTTTCCTCCTATGGCAGAGCTAAGCTTTATTTATATGAGAGTCTGAAAAAATCTGCAAATGGCGTTATTCTGACAGAGCTTAGATTTCACAGTGTTTTCGGTGCGTTTCCGGCTAAAAGACAGATGCTTCAGAACTCGCTGTATAAAATGATAAAGGGAGAAGATATAAAATTTTATTCCGACGGAAATCAACACTATGATTTCATTTGCGCTGACGACGCGGCCTGCGCGGTGATAGCCGCTATTGAAAAGCAGGCTGAAGGCGTCTATAACGTCGGCTCCGGTCAGAATTTGCTTTTTCGGGATTATCTGAGGATTGCGAACAATATTGCCGGAAATAAAAGCCGCCTAATTTTCGGAGAATGCTCTCAGTCCGACTTTTCGTTTGATTCAGATAAATTCAGAAGAACTACCGGCTGGAAATGCAGGTATACTTTTAGTGAAGGTATTAAAAAAATGATTTCAGATCTTAAATACAGTCAATTACAGAAAAGCGAAATCATTATTTACGGAGCAGGTTTCTGCGGTTTGGTATTTTCTGATATGCTTTTAGAAAACGGAATCAAGCCCTCTGTTTTTTTTGATTCTGACAGAAATAAGCATGGAATGCAGTTTAATAATATAAATATCTCGGAGCCTTATAAATGCAGAAATTCCGAATGTATTGTTATAGTTTGTATGCTAAACAGGAAATTTTATCCGGGTATAAGAAAATATCTGAATGATTTAGGATATATTGATGTCAGATGTATTTATGAAATATCAGATATATGCGAGTTGTTTAAAAATCAGCCTCTTATTTTCAATTTACCGGATAAATGGAGAGAAAACAATGCGGATAAGCTTAATTTGGTGAAAAACAATTTTCGCGATGATTTATCAGTAGAAACATATGAAAATATTATTGAATTTGCCTGTGGTAAATATGATTCATTCATAAATTCATTTCCTATAGAAGAACAATATTTTGCCTATGACATTTATAAGAAAATATCGGACGAGGTATTTATAGACTGCGGAGCATTCCGAGGAGACATATTAAGATATTTTACTGAAAACAGCAGCGGGAATTATGAAAAATATATAGCTATTGAGCCTGATCCCGAAAATTACAGAAGAATAGAAAAAATGAACGAGGCAGCCGATTGCCGCGTAAACGTTATAAAATGTGCCTTATCTGATAAGCCTGAGATCCTGAGAATGAAAAATTACTTGAACGAAAACTCACTGATAGGCAAGGAAGGCTTTGAGGTTTATGCGGATACGCTTGACAATATATGCGGAAAGTATAATATTAAGCCGACGTTTATTAAAATAGATGTAGAGGGATTTGAAGAAAAGCTGATTAACGGAGCGATTGAAACTATTAAAAAGTATAAGCCTTTGATTGCAGCGGCAGTATATCATAAGCCTGATGATTTATGGAGGCTTCCGCTGAAAATAAAGGAAATTTTACCTGATCACAGCTTTTTTTTGAGAAGCTATATGAATCTGAATGAAACGGTTTTATATGCCGTACCTAAGGAGAGACTGATTAACAATGAAATATATAAATGATACAAAAATATCTAAAATAGGTCTTGGAACAGGCAGATTCGGGACAAGGGTCTCAGAGGCTCTTTCCTTTGATATGCTTGACTGCTTTTATGAAAACGGAGGCACGCTTATAGATACTGCAAGAAATTATTATGAATGGGTTGAAAACGGCAGAGGTAAAAGCGAGGAATGTTTAGGAAAATGGCTGGATTCCAGAGGGAATCGAAATAAGATCTGCTTGTCTACAAAATGCGGAGTAAGAAACGAGGGTAAGAACTGGTTTATAAATCTTTCTAAAGAAAATCTTTGTCAGGAGCTTTGTGAAAGCCTTGAGGCGTTAAGGACAGATTATATAGATATATATCTTCTCCATCGTGACGAACCGGACAGACCGGCAGAGGAAATTATTGAGACTATGCAGTATTTAAAAGAAAAGGGCAGGGTAGGAATAATCGGCGCGTCAAATTGGAGTACGGAAAGAATTAAAAGGGCGAACGCCTATGCGGTCGAGCATGGAATGGAGCCTTTTCGTACCGTTCAGACGTGGTGGTCATTAGCGGAATATAAGTATGAGATGTGGGACGATCCCAACACTACGCATATGGACAGTGAATTATATTCCTATATGTCAGGAAGCGGAATGTTCGCAATGGCATATACTTCTCAATGCAAGGGCTTTTTTCAGAAAGCAATAACGAAAGGTCTGGAAAATATAGACGAGTTTTTAAAGCGGCGTATTGTCACCGAAAGCAATTTGAAAAGGCTTGATTATATCAGAGAATACTGCGGGAAGAGAAATGTTTCGCCTACGGCGGTTGTCAGCGGATATATTACATCAAATGCTCTTGAAGGAACCGCTCTTGTAAGCTGCTCTAATATCGAACAGCTTATTGATATCCTTGATAACTGCGATTATGAACTGGAAAAGGACGTTATAAGCTATATTGACAGCTTGTAGAAATTTAACGGGAAGGAATAGCTATGATATGCAGAGTATGCGGCTCGGAAGCCGGCTTATATGATACGATATGGAGTAATATTACTGACGTTACAGGCTTTTATAATAAGCCTGTAGAAAAAATTAAAGCTGATATAAAAATATATAGGTGCCCCGGCTGCGGTCATATACAGACTGAATCATTTTTGAATGAATCCTATTACAGTAATTATAATATAATTTATAAGCCTGAACCGGGTGAGGATTCAGGTTATCCTGAAAAGCTTATGGGCTATTATCATAATTGTTTTGAAAGAATGCGAAAATTATCCGATGATAATGACAGCGTGCTTGATATAGGCTGTGCGGCGGGCGATATGCTTTCAATATTATCGGAAATGTATAATTACTGTATTGGAATAGAGCCGTCCGGACGTTTATGTAAGGCGGCTGAAAACCGTGGATTTAATGTTTTAAACGGGTATTTTGGAAATAGTACCGTATTTGACCGGAAATTTGACGGTATAACTTGCTTGATGGTTTTAGAGCATATTGAAAATTTAAGAGAATTTATGGATTCTGCGTATGATAATTTAAACGATAATGGAATTATGCTTTTAAATGTTCCTAACGGACAGAAAATTTTTGATACTGCTTCATACAGTGATATATTTCCTGAGCATATAAATTATTTTACTCCGCAAAGCTTGACTCAACTGGCTTACAGTTCTGGCTTTGAGATTTTAAATCTGGAGGAAGGTTTCGGAAACGGTTTTCATTTAACCGTATGGCTTAAAAAATCTTTGCCCTGCGGTTTATTCTCGGCAAAGAAAAAGGCTGATAATAGACTTCTAAGCGACCTTATTAATGGCTATAATAGGATAGGCGTTTTCGGCATCGGAGTAAGAGCCAGAAACATATTAAATATGATAAATGACGATGAAAGTAGGATAAGGCATTTATTTGATAATAATATTTTCCTGAACGGAAAGTATATACCGGGAATGAATCGCTCGGTGGAGCGGCCGTCAAGGGAAGCGTTAAATGAATGCGAGCTTATTTTAATAACATCGTCTGAATATTACGAGGATATAATTACAGAGCTTTTAGAGCTTGATTATAGCGGAAATATTGCTTATTTGAAAGACGGCAGATACACTCTTTTAACCGAACGGAGATGAAAATGATAATTATAAATTCTGATAACCTTGAAAAGCCTTTGCCGGAGCTTCACTATAAAAAGGCGAGAGCTTATATATGCGGAGAAGAAAATAACGGAGTGTCTATTGTTGTTCAGGCATATGGTCGGCTTGAAAAGACGCGAAACTGCGTTAAAAGCATACTTGAATATACCCGCGGAGAATATGATTTGGTCTTAATGGATAACGGTACTGCTGATAATGAATTAATAGATTTTTTTGAAAGCGTGGAGCGCCGCAAAAAACAGATAATTCGTATCACCAAAAATATTACAGGCGTTTATGCAATCAATAATGTTCTGCGCAGACTTAATACTAAATATATAGCGGTTGTTAATAACGATATTATAGTAACCGAGGGTTGGCTCGATAACCTGCTTACCTGCGCCGAAAGCGACGATAATATCGGCATGATATGTCCCGCTTCTACTAACGTAAGCAATTATCAGCAGGAAAATCTGGGCGGCTTTAATAATTCGGAAGAAATGCAGATGAAAGCAGCCTTGTTTAACAAAAGTAACCCTGCTAAATGGGAGGAAAAAATAAGACTTATTCCTACAGCCGCGTTATACAGAAGAGAAGTATTTGATACGGTAGGACTATACGACGCAGGTTTTATGCATGATTTCGGAGACGACGATTTTACGTTCAGAGTACGCCGAGCCGGATATAAACTGATTCTCTGCCGAGATACCTTTGTTCATCATGATCATAATCAGGAAGCTTTGCCTCCTGAACGATTAGCTATAAGTCAACGCTCCAGAGAATTTTTCAGAGAAAAATATTTTGGGGTAGACGCATGGGAGGATACCGGTAATTATATTAATTTTACCTTTGAAAATATAGATATAACGAATAAAAACGGTAAAAGTATATTGGCCGTTGATGTAAAATGCGGTACTCCTGTTCTGGAAATGAAAAATTACTGCCGAAGCTATGGCGCGGATGTTTTATATTCAAAAGTTTATACTTCTGATATTAAATATTATGCGGATAATATCAGTATTGCCGACGAGGTTATATGCGGTAATCCTGAAACGCTGATTTCAAGTGAGAATAATAAATTTGATTTTATAATTGTAGGACGTCCGCTGAATTCATATAATAACCCGTTTGGGTTTCTTAAAAATCTTATATCAAAGCTCAGCGGCAGCGGATATATAATATTCTGTGTAAGAAACGCAAACGATGCAAGAAGCTTTCTTTCTATGTTAAACGTTAATATCGGAAGTCAGCCGATTGAAATAAAGGCGGTAAACTACAGTGATTTTCTTGATAAGCTTTCAGAATACGGATGTACAAATGCGGATATTCATACTACCTCGCTTCCTGCCGATAAGAAACTTAAAGAGACCATTGCAGGACTTGTAATAAGTATGAACATCAACGGAGATAAGGATTCTGTTTATCAGAATATTATGACTGAAGATTATTGGATAACTGCGAATTGATGATGGAGGAAAAAATGACTGTATCAGAATATATATTTGATTTTCTTGAAAAAAAAGGAGTAAAAAATGTATTTATGGTATCCGGTAGCTCGGCTATGTGGCTGACGGACGCACTCAAAAGAAATGACAGACTGAACGCTTATTGCTGCCATCATGAGCAGGCGGCAGCCATGTCCGCGGATTGCTGTGGACGTGTCGGCGATGTTCCGGGGGTATGTCTTGTAACTATAGGTCCTGGCGCAACAAACGCTATAACCGGAGTAGCGGAAGCGTATTTGGATTCGTCTCCTATGTTTGTTATTTCAGGTCAGGCTAATTCAAAAATACTGCAATATCAGATGGATACGGGAATAAGACAGAAGGGTACTCAAAGCTTGGATCTTGAACCGATGGTATCTTCTATCACTAAATATTTTGCGGCCGTAATGTCGCCTGATAGCATAAGATTCCATATGGAAAAGGCATATTATTCGGCAATGGAGGGCAGAAGAGGACCGGTATGGCTGGACGTACCGATTGATGTGCAGAACAGACAGGCGCCTGAACAGATGAAGGGATTTGATATTCCGGAGGATAAAAAGACTGACGCGGAAATTTCATCCGAAGCGTTGGAAAGACTGGCGAAATCTGAAAAGCCGCTTGTTCTCGCGGGTTTTGGTGTGAGAGCGTCCGGCAGTGCGGGAAAGCTGCTGGAATTTTGTGATAAGCAGAATATTCCTGTTGTGACGTCCAGGGGAGGAATAGACGTTATTACGACAGATAACCCGTTGTTTGTAGGCAGACCTGGAAGCTATGGAGACAGAGCGTCGCATTTTGCCATTCAGGAGTGTGATTTTATGCTTATTCTGGGCAGCAGACTTTCAGTATCAACAATCGGATATTATCCTGACCGTTTCGGAAAAAACGCCTATAAGGTAATGGCAGATATAGACCGGAAGGAAATTGACAAGAGAGACGTTCCGGTTGATGAGAATTATAATTGTGATTTGTCTGATTTTATTGATAATCTGTCGGACAGAGCGGATTCCTCCTATAATGCTGACGCAAGAAAAAGGTGGGTTGATCGCTGTAAGGAGCTGCGCGGAAAGTATCCTGTCGTACTTCAGGAATATCGTGATTCGAATATTATTAACAGCTATTATTTTACGGAGAAATTATCGGAGCATACTCCCGAGGGCGTTAATGTAGTGGTAGACACCGGAAGCGTTTGCAATATAGTATCGCAGACATGGAAGCTCAAGGAAAATCAGAGATATATTATATCGGGAGGGCTTTCTTGCATGGGATTCTGGGCAGGCGCAATAGGATTATCGACCGTTTCCGACAAGGTTATTGCGCTTTCCGGCGACGGAAGTACTCAGATGAATATTCAAGATTTTGCGACGATGAAATATTATAAGCTTCCGCTTAAGCTTTTTGTTTATAATAATAACGGTTATATGCTGATACGTCATAATCAGCATAACTATATGAATGATCGGTTTCTCGGAGTAGGTCCTGACAGCGGCTTACAGACGCCGGATTTTTGCAGGGTTGCAGAAGCTTACGGTCTAAAGGCTGTAAAGATACGCTCGAATGACGAAATAGACGAGAAGCTTAACGAAGTATTCGGATATGACGGTCCCGTTGTATGCGAGGTAATGGTTGAGGAGTTCGGTACTATCGCTCCGAGGATAGCCTCCAGAGTGATGCCGGACGGATCGCTTAAAGCGGCAGAATTTGACGACCTTTGGCCGTTTCTCGAAAAGTAAAAAAGGAATATTCCCGATTATGAAAAAATATGATGTTTTAGTGATAGGCGGAGGCCCGGCGGGATTATCCGCGGGGTATACGCTGAATAAAAGCGGCGTAAGAGCTGCCGTTTATGATAAGAACAGCCATGCCGGCGGTCTTTGCCGGAGCTTTAAAATAAAGGGATATACTTTCGATACGTTCGCACACGTAAATTTCAGCAAGGATCCTTACGTTACTTCTATGCTTGAAGGGAAAACGGAATTTATTATTCATAAACCGGAGGCATATAATTACAGTCGAGGCGTTTGGATAAGAAATCCCGTTCAGAATAACCTTATAGGACTTGACGTTGAAGAGAGAATCAGAATTATTAAGGGTTTTATAGACAGAGAGGATTTTGAGCCGAAAAATTATGACGAATGGCTCAGAAAGCAATACGGGAATTATTTTGCAGATAATTACCCTGCAAAATATACGCGTAAATATTGGACTGTTGAGCCGAAGTCGCTTGAGACCAAATGGGTTGAGGGCAGAATGTATATGCCTTCAATTGATGAGGTTCTGCGGGGAGCAATGACTGAGAATACGCCCAACGTTCATTACAGTAAGGAAATGCATTATCCCTTAAACGGCGGTTATGGCAGCTTTATGGAGTCGTTTTGCAGAGACGCCGGCTATAAACCGTTAAAGGAGCTTGCGAGGCTTTTTATTAAGGATTCCTGCGCCGTTTTCAGCGATGGAGAGGAGGTAGGATATAAAAAGCTTATATCAACCGTGCCGTTAGAGATTCTTGTAAAATCAATTGCCGATGTGCGGGTTCCGGAAAATATTATTAACGCAGCTGAAAGGCTTGATTATACTTCCGGAGCAATGGTGTCGGTGGGACTTGATAAGCCTCACAATTCACCGTCCCTATGGTTTTATATTTATGATGAAGATATTTTGCCGGCAAGGATTTATTGTCCGGATATAAAATCTCAGAATAATGTGCCTTCCGGGCGCTCAGCTATGCAGGCGGAGATATATTATTCAAAATATAATCCCCTTAAGGTATCCTTAAATGAGATAAAAGAAAAAACGGTTTCCGACATGATAAAAATGGGACTTTTTAAAGAAAAGGATATTGTTTTTACAGATATAAGAACTGAAAAGTACGCTAATATAATGTTTACCGGAGAAATTTACAGCGCAAGAAGAATAATACATGATTTTCTTGATAGCTTGGATATTATATATGCGGGACGCTTTGGGGAATGGGATTATCTTTGGACGGGACAGAGTATTATCAGCGGAAAAAAAGCTGCTGAAAAAATAAAATTTTAATGGCAAAATATTTTTGTTTAAAAGATATTGTAATATAATCTGATTTGTGATACAATAATAAAGAAATCAGCGTCTGAAATTATAAATTTTTGTCGGATACAGTCGCTGATCATAAGTTTATTTGATAAACATAGTGAAGGGAGAAAGTTATGTTCGTACACCTTATTGTATGGGGAGTAGTTTTTGCAGTAATGGTGATAGCGGAGCTTGCTTCAATGCAGCTTGTTTCAATATGGTTTGCCGCCGGAGCGCTGGCTTCGTTTATTATTGCCCTATGCGGATTCGGAATGGGTTTGCAGATGTTTGTTTTTGTCGTGGTTTCCATAGTTTTACTTACCGTTACAAGACCTCTTCTTAAGAAATTTACAGTGCCTAAGGTTCAGCCGACAAATGTTGAACTGGATATTGGAAAAACGGCTGTTGTAATCGAAGAGATAAATAATAAAGTTGACGCAGGACGGGCAAGACTCAACGGTGTTGATTGGAAGGCCGTTTCTTCAGACGGCTCTGTAATACCGGCGGAAAGCATTGTTAAAATTGATAATATAAAGGGGACTAAATTATATGTTACCCTTTATGAGGATAAAATAAAAATAACTAAATAATGGGAGGAAATTATGGGCTATATCATTTTCGGAATTATAATATTTATTATTATAATTTTGATAACACGAATCAAAATTGTACCGCAGGCTCAGGTTTATATTGTTGAACGTCTCGGCACGTTTTACTCTGAATGGAGTACGGGACCTCATTTTCTCGTTCCGTTCCTTGACAGAGTTGCAAAAAAGGTTTCTATAAAGGATCAGATTGTTGACTTCAAGCCTCAGTCGGTTATAACGAAGGATAACGTTTCTATGCAGATAGATACGGTAGTATTTTTTCAGGTTACAGACGCAAAGCAGTATGCCTACGGCGTTGAACGTCCGATATCTGCAATTGAAAATCTTACCGCCACAACTCTTCGTAATATTATCGGAGATATGGAGCTTGATGAAACTCTTACCTCAAGGGACAGAATAAATAAGCAGATAACGGCTATTCTTGATGAGGCTACCGACCGCTGGGGTATTAAGGTGAGCCGTGTAGAGCTTAAAAATATACTTCCCCCAAGAGAAATACAAGATTCGATGGAAAAGCAGATGAAAGCGGAACGTGAGAGCCGTGAAAAGATTCTTCTTGCCGAGGGTGAGAAAAAATCCAAGATTCTTGTGGCCGAGGGCGATAAGGAATCGCAGATCCTGCGTGCCGAGGCAGCTAAGGAGGCGGAGATTTTAAAAGCCGAGGCTGAAAAAGAAGCGATGCTCCTTCGTGCAGAAGCAATTAAGCAGAAGAAAATACTTGAATCAGAGGGCGACGCGCTTGCTGTCAAAAATGTTCAGAACGCAAAGGCTGAGTCGCTTGAAAGACTTAATCAGGCTGCTCCGACTGAAACGGTGCTTAAATTCAAGGCTATCGAGGCGTTTCCGAACGTTGCGAACGGAAGAGCTACAAAAATCATCATTCCAAGTGAAATTCAGAGCATTGCCGGTCTTGCCGCAGGCTTGAAAGGAATTATCAGCGATGAGAACGCTGAGAAAACGGATAATCAATAATTTGTGAAAGTTAAACAAAAAATAATATGATATTTTTAAGGAGTGGCAAATGTCACTCCTTTTTCTGTAATATATAATCGAAAATTGTATATTTTGCGAAAATTTTTAAGCGGTATTGCAAGGACGATATTTATGTTGTATAATGTTATTATAGTTGAATTTTATAGTTAATTTGACCTAAATTTCAAATAAATTATGTTGAAATAAGCAATATTTTTGTTAATTTTCATACTTTTATATGTGCATAATTGTTAAAAACGGCAAAAATTATCTGTAAAATTTAATTATATAAAAATTTAAACAAAAGATAAATGAACAAAAGAAAAAAATATGTATTGGAGCTGACAAAATGGTATTTTCAAGTCTTTTCTTTCTCTATTTCTTTCTGCCTCTTTGTGTTATCTGTTATGCCGCGACAAAGCGCATTTATTACAGAAATATGGTCTTGCTTGCATTTTCACTTATTTTTTATGCCTGGGGCGAGCCGCTTTGCGTTTTTTTGCTTATAATAAGCGCTGCCGTCAACTTTCTGTTCGGATTGGTTATAGACCGTTACAAGGGGAGGACAGGCTCAAAAATAGCGGTTACTTCCGCTGTGATTTTTGACGTAGCAGTTTTGGGGATATTTAAATACAGCGGTTTTATAGTTGAAAATATTAACGCTGTTGCGGGGCTGAATTTAAATGTTCCGGATATAAAGCTTCCTATAGGTATAAGCTTTTTTACGTTTCAGATGATATCTTATATAATTGACTGTTACTGGGAAAAGGTTGAGGTTCAGAAAAGCTATTCAAAATTTCTGATGTATGTTTCTTTGTTTCCTCAGCTTGTTGCAGGTCCCATAGTCAGGTATAGTACGATTGAAAGCGAGATTAGTTCAAGAAAAACTACACTTGACGATTTATACAGCGGTATTTCACGAATAGCTGTAGGACTTGGAAAAAAGGTTATAATCGCCAATAGTCTCAGCGCTGTCGTAACTTCGCTGTTTGACGGCGAACTTAAGAATATTTCAGTTGTTGGAACATGGTTGGGAGCGGCTCTATATGCTCTTCAGATATATTTTGATTTTTCCGGTTATTCTGATATTGCTATTGGTTTAGGAAGAATTTTCGGTTTTCACTTTGATGAAAATTTCAATTATCCATTTATATGCAAGGATGTTTCAGAATTCTGGCAGAGATGGCATATTTCTTTAAGTACGTTTTTCCGCGATTATCTTCTATACGTTCCGATTTTCGGCAAGAGAAGAAAATACGGAGGTCTGTTTCTTGTATGGTTTTGTACGGGATTATGGCACGGCGCAAGCTGGAACTTTGTTATCTGGGGTATTTATTTCGGGCTGTTTATTTTTATTGAACAGATAATAGGCAAAAAGAAAATGAAAAAAATTCCGATAGTTGTAAGACATATATATAATAAAATAGTTATTATAATAGGATTCGGTATATTTTATTTTGAAGATTTAGGCAGGCTCGGTAGCTTCTTTAAAAATCTTGTAGGTTTAAACGGAAACGGCTTTATTGACGAATTTACAAAGCTTGCTTTCACCAATAATCTCTATTTGATTATAGCGGCTTTATTATGTTCTTTCCCTATTGCAAAGCTTATAGAAAAAGCGGCGAGAAAATCTGCGGTCGCGGCATATGCAGTCAGCGTTTCAAAGATCGCGGTCAATTTATCGCTTATACTGGTTAGCAGTATAATGCTTGTGGACGCGACTAATAATCCGTTTTTATATTTCAGATTTTAAAGGGAGGCTAATATGAATAATAGAGACGATTTTAATATAGATATAGATCTTCGCCGGAAAAAACGAAAAAGGGTAAAAAAGCGCTATACGGTCAAGCTTTTAAAGAGAATTAACGTTATAGTATGCGCGCTTACTTTTATGGTTATTGCGGTTTGTCTTATAGTTTTAAAACGTCCCGAGGTTTCTGAAATAGAAAACAGGACGCTTGCAAAGTGGCCCAATTTTTCTTTTGCAGATTATTTTTCAGGAAAATATACCTCGGAGGTCGAAAATTATTATAACGATACGGTTCCGGGACGTGAAACATTTAAAAATTTAACCGCTTCGATTAGAGATTTATTCGGTATACAGTCTCAGGATGTAAAGATACACGGAACTCCTGTAAAACAGGACAGCCGTCCGGATAATGAAAATGCGGCAGTTACAAGACCGGCCGAAACCGGGGAGAGCGCTGAATATACGTCTGCTTTGACTCAGCCGACGCAAGCGCGGCAGACAACTGTTGCCACGACTACACAGGAACCCGATCCTCTTGATGATCCGGATATCGAGGGAGAGATAAGCAACAATATTCTGGTCTATAAAAACCGCGGAATAATGCTGTTCGGAGGAAGCTATTCAAATGGAAAAACCTATGCTGAATATGTAAATAAATTTAAGCGGGATTTAGGGATAAATGTTTATTCAATGGTTTGTCCGACGCCTGTTTCGTATTATCTTCCTAAAAAATATGAGGATCTAACTGCGAGTGAAAAGGATAATATTGATAATATAAACGAGTACCTTGACGGAGTTATCCCGATTGACGCGTATGGCGTCCTGATGGAGCATAAAAGCGAAGATATTTATCAGAGAACCGACCATCACTGGTCTCAGCTTGGCGCTTATTATGCAGCTATGGAATTTGCGGAACAGGCCGACGTCCCGTTTGCAAAGCTCAGCAGCTACGAGCATATTGAAAAGGAAGGGTATGTAGGAACTCTTTATGGATATACCGGCGACGCTGATTTAAAGAACAATCCTGAAACGTTCTCTTACTACAAGCCTATGAATAATTATTCCACGACATATTATGATACTGATATGTCTAATGAAAGGGAGGGGAATCTTCTTATAAATATTGATAATGTTGATCCTGTAAGCTGGTATCTTGTATTTATGGGCACTGACGAGGCTGTCGCTCATATTCATACCGATGTTGGAAACGGCAGAAAGCTCGCTATAGTCAAGGATAGCTACGGCAATGCTTTAGTGCCGTGTCTTACCGGTTCCTTTGAGGATATATATGTAGTTGATATGAGATATTTTGAAGTGAATGCGGTTTCTCAGTTTAAGGAATGGGGGATAACTGATCTTCTTTTTGCAATGAATACCTTTAGCGCGACCGGAAGTAATTTTGAATGTATAGAACAAATCAGGACACAGTGAGGAAAAATGATATGAAGGAGCTTCTTTATCCGTTTGACAGCGGATTTATAAAGAAAAACAGAAAGAAAATAAAAAAATCGCTTTTGTCTGCGAATTGTGAGAGAATCAAAAAGAAAATAGCCGTTTTAGGAGGATCGACAACCGACGATATTATAGCCGTGCTTGATTTGTTTTTACTTGAAAACGGAATCGAGGCAGAGTTTTATCAGTCGGAATACAATAAATACTGGGAAGACGCCATGTTTGGAAACAGCGAGCTTAGCGCGTTTTCTCCGGATATTATTTTTATTCATACTACCTCCAGAAATATTACCGACTATACTTTTGATTTGAATTTGAATAAGGAATTTATTGACGCTGCTCTTGAAAAGCAGTACGGACGCTTTGAAGCAATGTGGGATCGTCTGAATGAAATTTATGACTGTCCGGTTATACAGAATAATTTTGAACTGCCGCTTTTCAGAACTCTGGGAAACCGCGACGCATGGGATTATCACGGACGAGTTAATTTTATTAGCCGTCTTAATATGAGGTTTAATGAATACGCATTGATCCATGATAATTTTTATATAAACGATATAAATTATATTTCGGCTCAATACGGACTTAAGGAATGGTCGGATCCTAAGTATTGGTATATGTATAAATACGCTATGTGTCCTCAGGCAATACCTGAATTTGCGTTTAACCTTGCAAATATAATAAAATCTGTTTTCGGAAAAAATAAGAAAGCCTTGGCTCTGGATCTTGATAATACATTATGGGGCGGAGTGATCGGAGAAGATACGGCTGAAGGAATAGAATTGGGCAATGAAACTCCAATCGGGGAAGCTTTTCTTGCATTCCAGAAATACGTTAAGGAGCAAAGCCGGCTTGGAGTGCTTCTTACAGTATGTTCTAAGAACGATGAGGAAAATGCGCTTGACGGATTGAATCATCCTGACGGATTATTAAAGCCGTCTGACTTTATTTCAATAAAGGCGAACTGGGAACCTAAAAGTGAGAATATAGCGGCGTCGGCCGAGGAAATAGGAATACTTCCTGAAAGCTTTGTATTTGCGGATGACAATCCTGCCGAAAGAGAAATAGTAAGGTCGCAGCTTAATATCAGTGCGCCTGAAATATCTTCTCCGGAGGATTACATCAGGATTTTTGACAGAAACGGTTTTTTTGAGCCTACGTCTATTTCAAAGGACGATATCTCAAGGAATGAGATGTATAAGGCAAATGCTGAGAGAACGCGGTTTGCGGCAAGGTTTGAAAGCTATCGCGATTATCTTTTAAGTTTGAATATGACAGCGGAAATAGAACCGTTTTCAGCCGTTTATCTGCCAAGAATAACTCAGCTCACAAATAAAAGTAATCAATTTAATCTTACTACGAAACGGTATACTCAAAATGAAATTGAAGAAATTTCAAGGAACAGAGGATATATACATTTATACGGCAGATTGGAAGATAAGTTTGGCGATAACGGAGTGGTTTCCGTAATTATCGGGAAAATAGAAGGCGGGGATCTGCATATTGATTTATGGCTTATGAGCTGCCGGGTGCTTAAAAGAGATATGGAATATGCGATGCTTGACTCTCTTGTGGAGAAATGCAGGGAGAAAAATATAAAAAATATATATGGGTATTATTATAAAACAAAGAAAAATTCTATGGTCAGCGGACTTTACAAACAGTTTGGGTTTATTGAATTATATGAAAATGAAAAAGGGGACAGCAAGTGGCTGCTTGATATATCCGTATATAAGAACAAAAATAACGTTATTTTAGTAAAGGAAAGGGAAGAGACAAAATGAATAAGGAAGAGCTTTGGAAAAGACTTAACGAGGTTTTCAGGGACGTTTTCGACGATAAAAAAATAAATGTAAACGAAAATACTACATCTGAAGATATTGAAGACTGGGACAGCTTAGAGCATATTAATCTTATTGAAGCTGTGGAACAGGAATTTTCCATGCGGTTTAAAATGAAAGAGGTATCCGGAATGAAAAATGTAGGAGAAATGGCGGCAATTATTTCAGAGAGAGGAAAATAATTTTTATATTATGCAAAAAAATGAAATTATAGATATTGAAATAACGGATATTACAACAGAGGGAAACGGCGTCGGCAGATATAATGGAATGGCGGTTTTTATTCCCGAAACGGCAGTGGGAGATGTAATCGAGGCAAGGATTGTAAAGGTTTTAAAAAATTATGCATATGGAATAGTAAATCGTATTATAAATCCGTCTGCTGATAGAATAAAACCCGATTGTCCGCATTTCCCGAAATGCGGAGGCTGTTCATTCCGTCATATAAGCTATGACGCAGAGCTTAAAATAAAAGAAAAGTTTGTATATGACGCATTTACAAGGATCGGAAAAATAGATTGTGAATTTATGCCTATACTTGGCTGTGAAAATCCTGATGGATACCGCAATAAGGCTCAGTATCCCGTATCAGAAACGGATGATGGAAAAATAATATGCGGGTTTTACGCTAAAAGAAGTCACAGAATAATCGGGGGAAGCAAATGCAGGCTTTTGCCTGACGAGTTTTGCAGTATTGCGGAATATATAGTTAATTACTGCTTTAATCATGGCGTAAGCTCATACAGTGAAAAAACGCATAAAGGTATATTAAGACATATTTATCTTAGAAAGGCTCCGGCAACCGGAGAAATAATGGTATGTTTGGTTGCAACGAAAAATTATAATTTTGACGAGCTTTGCGGTAAGCTGACCGAAAGATATAGTCTTATAAAAACGGTGGCTTTAAATATAAATCCGGATAATACAAATGTAATACTTGGAAAGGAAACAATAATACTTAAGGGCAGCGGAAAAATAACTGATATTATGTGCGGGAATGTAATAAGTATTTCACCGGAGACTTTTTATCAGATTAATTCACCGCAGGCTGAAAAGCTTTATAGAATTGCAGAAGAATTTGCAGAACTGAATGGAAATGAGAAACTGCTTGATTTATACTGCGGTGCAGGAACCATTGGACTTTCGATGGCAGATAAGGTCAGCAGATTGATCGGAGTTGAAATAATACCTCAGGCGGTTGATAACGCAAGGGAAAATGCAGAAAACAGCGGAGTTAAGAACGCGGAATTCATATGCTCGGATTCAGGAAAGGCGGCTGAATATTTTGCTGAAATAGATGAGGCGCCGGACGTTATTGTATTGGATCCGCCGCGAAAAGGCTGCGATAAGCTCACTTTGGATTCAGTTATTAAAATGAAGTCTCAAAAAATTATAATGATTTCATGTAATCCATCAACTGCCGCAAGAGACTGCTCTTACTTTTCTGAAAACGGTTTCGATGTTAAAAAAGTCAAGGCTGTCGACCTCTTTCCCAGAACTGCGCATGTGGAGACGGTAGTACTGCTTTCCCACAAAAAGCCCGACAGTCATATCAACGTAAAAGTTGAGTTCGGCGAGGGTGAGGGCAAAGTTCCTTTAAAGGCAATCTCCGAAAGGGCAGAAGCCTATAAGCCAAAAGAGCGAGTCACCTACAAAATGATAAAAGAGTACATAGAAGCAAAATATGGCTTCAAAGTACATACTGCATATATTGCAGAGGTTAAGAGAGATTTAGGCTTACCGATGTATGATGCTCCCAATGCGGTAGAGGAATTGAAACAGCCGAGAAAACATCCGACAGCGGAGAAAGTGGAAGCAATCAAAGATGCTTTGAAGCATTTTGAGGTAATCTAAATGGATAAGCGTATCATTAGAAATAGTGGTACGTTTATTTTTTTCGCTCAAATTTGCACCTTTGAACAGTTTTGGGCTTTTATATATAATGAAGCCAGAAACGGAGGTGCTGTTTATGAGAGAGCAAACATATCACATATATTTGGATAGCCACCAAAAGACAACCTTGTTACAGAGCCTTGTGGAGCTTAAAAATCAACTCATACAGCAAGGCAGATATACGGACTGTGTTGACGAGCTTATCTTCAAAGTCATAAATGCTCCCGTGAAGAAACTGAAAATAGTCACAACGGGAGGTTAAGATGTATGACAGAGAATTTACAAGGCTTGTAAAGATAGCGGTTGAAACTTTGAAAGAAGAAACTATCTATCAAATGGTACAGCAAAGTGTAGAGTATCAAAAAGAAAAAGATTTAAGTGGTTTGGCAGAGGAACGCTATTTGGAGCTTGACTTAACAAAAGAACAACGAGAAGTCTGTGATGTATTATTAGATTGCAGGGATAGCCAGAACTTAGAGTATGCCGATTTCTCATATATCGCAGGACTGTATGATGCGATACGCATATTGGTAGCTCTCTTTCCCAACAGATGGGATATGGAACAGGTGCAAAAAGTCTTGTGTGTCAACTTAAAAACTGAATAAGAGAAACGAACATTACATAGCCGATTGGTATAACAGCCAGTCGGCTTTTGGCGTTCTGAAGAACAGTTTGTAGTAAACCACACCATTGATGTATCCAAAAGTGTGTGGTTTAGTACAGCGTTTTACATAGCCGCCTTGACAAAGCGGCTAAATTTATGCGAAAGGAGGACGCACAAATGTCAAATTGCAAAGTAATTGCTCTGACCAATCAGAAAGGCGGTGTCGGCAAGACCACAACGGCGGTAAATCTGGGCGTGAGCTTGGCACAGCAGGGAAAAAAAGTTCTGCTTGTCGATGCGGACGCACAGGCTAACCTCATAATGGCATTGGGATATACCAAGACGGATAATCTTCCGATTACCTTGTCTGACCTTATGCAGAATGTTATAGACGGAAAATCTGTTGATGTTCCAAAGAGTATCCTGCGTACTGATGAGGGCGTTGATTTGCTCCCGTCCTGCGTGGAATTGGCAGGTATCGAAACAACTTTGATTGATGCAAAAAATCGTGACAGCGTTTTGAAAACCTGTATCAGTGAGGTCAAAAAGAATTATGACTATGTGCTGATTGATTGTATGCCTGCTCTTGGTATGCTGACGATTAACGCATTGGCGGCGGCAGACAGCGTGGTTATCCCCAATCAGCCCCACTACTTTTCTATCAAAGGTCTGGAACAGTTGCTACGCTCCGTATCAAGGGTCAAGCGGCAAATCAATCCCAATCTTCGGATTGACGGTATCTTAATGACAATGGTAATGCCACGGACGAGAATTACGCAGACAGTAATCTCAACCGTGAAAAACGCCTATGGTCGTAACATCAGGATATTTGATACGCAGATACCGTTTTCTATCCGTGCGGTTGAAGCCACGGCAGAGGGAAAAAGCATTTTCGCTTATGACAAAAGCGGAAAGGTAGCCGCAGCCTATGAGCAGTTTGGAAAGGAGGTGGCAGACATTGGCGAGAAGCAAAGAAACAAAAATCGAGCTGACCGCTTACGATGACCTGTTTGAAACAGACCAGAGCCGTGAAGAAGCGAAGCTCAGCAAGATAAGGGATATTCCCATTTCAGAAATTGACGAGTTTCCAGACCACCCGTTTAAGGTGTTCATAGACGAGGATATGGAGCAGCTTGTCGATAGTATTAAACGAAATGGTGTAATGACCCCTGCTACTGTTCGGCTCAAAGAGGACGGACGGTATGAGCTTATCAGCGGACACAGGAGAAAAAAGGCGTGTGAGCTTGCAGGTCTGGAAACGCTGAAATGCGAGGTCAAAGAATTGACCCGTGATGAAGCCATTATCGTAATGGTGGAGAGCAACTTGCAGAGGTCAACCATTCTTCCAAGTGAGAAAGCCTTTGCCTATAAAATGCGGCTTGAAGCGATGAACAGACAAGGACAGCGTAACGATTTAACTTATTCTCCAATGGATAATAAGTTGAAAGGAACAACATCAGCACAAAAAATAAGTGAAAAAAGCGGTGACAGTCAACCTCAAATTTACCGCTATATCCGCCTTACCGAGCTTGTTCCCGAAATCCTGCAAATGGTTGATGACAGGCAGATTGCTTTTCGTCCTGCGGTGGAAATCTCTTATCTGCCCGAAGAACAGCAATACACTCTGCTTCAAGCTATGGAGTACAGCGATGCTACCCCGTCACTTGCACAGGCTATTAAAATGAAGAAGTTTATGCAGGATGATAAGCTCACGGACGAGGTTATCCAGTCCATTATGGAGGAGGAAAAACCAAACCAGAGGGAGAAGCCTGCCTTCCGTGATGAACGGATAACCAAGCTCATCCCCAAGTCTGTTCCCAGAGGACAGGAATCGGACTTTGTTGTGAAAGCGTTGGAGTTTTATAACCGCCATTTGCAGCGGAGCAAAGACCGTGAACGATAGCCACACACCGAGGGCGAGGTCTGCCTGTTTGCGGTGGATAGCCATATTTTCGGCTTCCCCCTCTCCACACCTCTCCCCCTAACTACTACCAGTAACTATCCGAAAAAAGAAAATATATGAGCTGCCAACAGGCGGCTTTTTTCGGTTGGTAAGGAAAATTCAACTCAACAATAACAGGAGGTAAACGATGAAATTTCATAGATTATTCAAAAAGGCTGCGGCTGCTCTTATGGCTGCGGTCACGGCATTGTCCGTCCTGCCTGCGACAACGGCGTTTGCTGCGGGCGATATAGGCACGATTTCTTTTACCCACACCTATGACAGCAGCGGCAATGCGATGAGATACAATTCAAGTGCTGTCTTTGACGGTTATACCGCAGGCGGTGCAGGCAATTACAAGTACCGTATGTTTGTGGACGGCGATGTGGGATTCTGTATTCAGCCGGGCGTACCGCTGAAAACGGGAAACACCTTGAAAAAGGCTTCCTCAGACACTTGGAACGCCCTTTCTGCAAACCAGAAAAAGGCGGTAGGGCTTGCCCTGCTCTACGGGTATCAGGGTAACCGCAGTCATCTGTCGGGCAGTGATGATGAAAAGTGGCTTGCGACACAGACCCTTGTATGGGAGTTTGTAACAGGCTGCCGTGAAGCCACAGGCTCCTATCAGCAGAACAGCACAAAGGCGTACAGCCTGCATTTCGGCTCAAACTATCCCAACAGCGGAGCAAAGGCAGCCTATGACCAGATTGTTTCGCTGATGAGTGAGCATAACACCATTCCGAGCTTTATGTCGGGCGGTAAAAATGATATTACCAAAGAGCTTGCCTACAAAGACGGAAAATACAGCATTACGCTGACGGACAAGAACGGTGTGCTTTCCGATTACAGCTTTTCAAGCTCTGACGGAAATGTATCGGTATCAAAGTCTGGCAACAAGCTGACTATCAGCTCTGCCGTTGCCGTTTCTGGCTCTGTCCGCATTACGGCAAAGCGAAACGGCGTGCCGACTGTGAGTGAAAGTGCCAAGATGATTGCTTACGGCGACCCGAACTTGCAGGATGTAGTCACAGGCGTGGAAAACGCCGATACCGTGGCAGCATATCTCAATGTGGAAACGCCGACAGGTACGATTGCTCTCAAAAAGACTTCCGAGGACGGCGTTGTCGGCGGCATTCAGTTCAATATCAAGGGCGATAACTTCAACAAAACCGTGACAACGGATAAGGATGGAAATATCAGCGTAGAGGGTTTATTCCCTGCCACCTATACCATCACGGAGCAGTCCATTGACCGCTATGAGCCGCAGGAAAGCCAGACCGTGACCCTTATCGGCGGAAAGACCACCACCGTAAACTTCAATAACACCTTGAAGCGTGGCTCTCTGGAGATTATCAAGAACCCCGAGGATAAACTGGTGGAGGGCGTGAAGTTCCACCTTTACGGCACATCGTTAAGCGGATTGCCTGTTGACGAATACGCCGTGACCAATGAAAAAGGCGTGGCGAAATTCCCGAATGTCCTTATCAGCGGAGATACGCCGTATGTGGTGGAGGAAGTCGATACCGCAGTACGCTATGTCGTTCCTGCTTCCCAGACAGCACCGATTGAATGGGAAAAGGTAACGAGCCGCACTTTTGTCAATGTACTCAAAAAGTTCAATGTGACCGTGACAAAAACGGATGCAGAAACAGGCACACCGCAGGGCGACGCTTCTCTTGCAGGTGCGGTGTACGGCATTTACAAGGGAGAAGAACTCATTGACACCTACACCACAGACAACAACGGGCAGTTTACCACAGAGTATTATGTCTGCGGTGATGACTGGACTATCCGAGAAATCAGTCCGTCCGAGGGTTATCTGCTCGACCCGACCATCCACAAGGTCGGTGCAGAGCCAGAGCTTTATACCGTGGAATATAACTCTACCGACAATGATGTGAATGAGCAGGTTATCAAGGGTAATATCGCCATTATCAAACACACCGATGACGGCGAAACCCAGATTGAAACGCCCGAAGTCGGGGCGACCTTTGAGGTCTATCTGAAATCGGCAGGCAGCTATGAGAACGCAAAGGAAACCGAGCGTGATGCCCTCACTTGCGATGAGAACGGCTTTGCCCAGACAAAAGATATGCCTTACGGTATTTACACCGTCCACCAGATTTCTGGTTGGGAGGGGCGTGAGCTGATGAAGGACTTTGATGTGTTTATCAGTGCCGACGGTCAGACCTACCGTTTCTTAATCAACAACGCCAACTTTGAAAGCTATATCAAGATTGTCAAGAAAGATGCGGAAACAGGCAATACCATTCCGTATGCAGGTGCAGGCTTTCAGCTTTATGACCCGAATGGAAACCTCATCACAATGACATTCACTTACCCCGAAGTAACGACGATTGACACTTTCTATACCACAGCGGACGGTTATCTCATCACGCCCCAGACTTTGGAATACGGCAAGGGTTATTCTCTTGTAGAGGTGCAAGCCCCGTATGGCTATGTCTTAGATTCCGAGCCTGTCTATTTTGATGTGGAACAATCCGATTCCACCGAAGAAAGCGGCATTACCGTCATTGAGGTGGTACGCTCTAATCTGGCACAGAAAGGCACGATTACCGTTTCCAAATCTGGCGAGATGTTCAGCTCCGTATCAGAAAATAACGGTCTGTATCAGCCTGTTTACGCAGTCGGCGGTTTGGAGGGTGCAGTTTATGAGATTACCGCAGCCGAGGATATTTACACTCTGGACGGAACACTCCGAGCAGAAAAAGGCGAGGTCGTGGATACCGTTACCACAGGTGCAGACGGTACGGCAAAATCAAAGGAGCTGCATCTTGGAAAATATGCGGTCAGGGAAATCGAAGCTCCTTACGGTATGGTGCTGAATGAGGAAATCCACAATGTTGAGCTTGTCTATGCAGGGCAGGATGTGGCTGTGACCGAAACGGCAACGAGCTTCTATAACGAAAGACAGCGTGTAGAAATCGACCTTACTAAGAGCCTTGATGTGGATAAAGATTACGGTGTCGGCAGCAACGGGGAAATCTTTGATGTAACCTTTGGCTTGTATGCCGCAGAGGACTTGACCGCCACAGACGGTACGGTACTCCCTGCTGATGGTCTGATTGAGATTATCTCCTTTGACGAGAACGGCTATGGCAAGGCGGCAACCGATTTGCCGTTTGGCAGCTACTATGTGAAAGAAATCTCCACCAACTCCGCATATATCATCAGCGACCAGAAATACCCTGTAACCTTTGAATATCAAGGACAGGACACCGCAACTGTCCACATCACAGCAAATGACGGCGAAGCCATTGAGAACAACATCATTTACGGCTCTGTCAGCGGTAAGAAATCAGATGAGGACGGCAAGGCGTTAGGCGGTGCGGTTATCGATATCTTTAAGGCAGGCACAGAGGAATTTACAAAAGAAAATGCTATCGAGACTACCACATCAAAAGATGACGGTAGTTTTTCTTTTGTAAAAGTGCCGTATGGAACTTGGATAATCCGTGAAATCGAAAGTCCGAAAGGCTTTGTACTCTCCGAAGAAGAAATTGCCGTAACAATCGGCAAGGTGGACGAGGTTGTTGAAATCGAGCTTATCAACTACTTCATTCAGGGCAATATTGAGCTGACAAAGGTGGATAAGGATTATCCAGACAACAAGCTCTCTGGTGCTGTCTTTGAGGTATTTGCCGATACCAACAAAAACGGCGAGTTTGATAAGGACGATGAGCTGCTTGGCGAAATGGCGGAGCTTGACGGCGGCATTTACCAGATGAAAGAACTCCGTTACGGCAAATATTTTGTCCGTGAGAAAACGGCACCGACAGGCTTTGTCCTTGATGAAAAGGTCTATACCGTATCCATTGAGGAGGACGGCAAGACCTATGTGGTGGAAAATGAAGCAGGCAAAGGCTTTGTGAACGCCGCACAGACTGGCTCTCTTAAAATCGTAAAGACATCTTCTGACGGCAAGTTAGAGGGCTTCTCTTTCCGAGTGACAGGTACGGACTATGACAAGACCTTTAAGACCGACAAAAACGGCGAAATCTTCATTGAAGATTTGAGGATTGGCGAATACACCGTATCCGAAGTAAACGACAAGGCTTCCGCAGGATATATCCTGCCTGCCGATAAACAGGCAACTATCAAGGTGGATGCGACCACGGTTGTCCAGATGCACAATGAGTTCAGAGATACCCCGAAAACGGGCGATGACTTTAACCCGTATCTCTGGGGCGGACTTGCGGCAGTATCCCTTATTGGTGCAGGCGTACTCGGCTTTATGGGTTATAAAAGCAGAAAGAAAAAGGAGGATTAAGGAATGGATGCGAAAACGATTGTTGCCATAGTGCTTGTGGCATTTATTGTAGGCGGAGCAATCTGGCTGAATATCCGTAACCGTAAGAATAAGTAAAGTGTCTGGGGGCAGTCGAAAAAGGCTGCCCCCTTTCCATATATGGAGGTATGCGATGAGAAATCTCAAGACCATTGAGGGCAAGGTAAAAGCCATCCTGCAAAAAGATGAGGAAGCCAGAAATGACGATATGACCCTCTACCTCAAGGTGTGTAATACCTGTCTGAAAGGTACGGGTGCAATGCCCTTTGCGGAGGTAATGTCGCAGTATAAATATCTGGGTCTGCCGAGCTTTGAGAGCGTGGGCAGGACAAGACGCAAGCTGCAGGCACAGTTCCCAGAGCTTAGAGGAAACGCCCGTATGGAGAAGCTCCGTGCCGCAGGCGAAAAGGCGTACCGCAAGTATGCCAAAGAATGAGAGGTGCTTATGAACGAAGAAAAACGCATCAACGGAGGTTATGAAATCATTGAGAGCCGTACTATCGGGAATAACGAGCTTGTCATCGGTCATAACCCAAAAGCTCCTAATCCGTATGTCTGTTGGTACTGTAAAGGCGGCGACAACTATTTCTGGGGCTATTACTGTAATGAGCTGTCCTCTGCCAGAGAAAAGCTGAAGGAACGGTATAAAACCGAATGTAATATGCCTTACAATCAGCCAGATAAAAAGCCCCGAAAGCGTGATGACCGTGAGCGATAAGAAAAAGATTTATGACTGTACGACCTGCCCTTATCCCCGATACAAGGACGGGTCTGTTATTTTCTGCGATGTCTGTATCAAAAAGATTTTAGACGAGCAGAACGAGAAAAAACGAAGAAAGGAGCAGCCAGATGGAGAATGAAGAAAAGCGTATGCTTGGCGATTATGAGGTCAAACAGAGTATCCATATCGGCAAAAAAGAGGTTGTGTTCGGCGTAAACGAAGCAGACAAATACCCCTTTATGGTCTGCTACTGCACCTATGATAATCCGTTTTCCGCAGCGTGGGCAACAGAGGCGGTGGGTACGGACGATTATCTGGAAGCAATGCAGATATTTACTGACCGAGTGCAGGCACAGATTGAGGTTGTCAAAGAGGAACAATCCAGATTTGATTTTGATATGACCCCGTTTACCAAAGACGATTGTATTCCCGATAAGCGAAGTGAAAGCATTGTCGGCAAGGTGGTGGTTATCAATGCAGAGCTTAACCGCTATGAGTATCAGCACTCCGCCTATCAGCTTGTATTGGTGGACGGCGGACACGGTGCGATTGGCGGCAGAGGTCAGGCGGTGTTCGGTACTTGCCTTGCAGACGGCAAGCGAGCCAGATGGGAAAGGTACGATGTGCTTGGCGTTATCAAGCCAGAGAAAATGCCCGATTGGGCAAAGGAAGCGGTTGCCACAATCAAGAAACAGGAAAAGGCAAAGAAACCCCACAGTAAGGAGGAACGCTGATATGGAAATAAGAACGATTGCACCGAATGAATGGAAATACACCTATTCCCAGAGTATGCAGATAACAGGACAGACAGGCAGCATCGGTCATCTCCGTGGCGACTTTGATTCTGGTGGTTACGGCTTTTATACCACTTGGAGCGACCACAGACCGCAATGGAAAACGGACGAATTTAAGACCGAGCTTGACGAGGTTATCAATGCCCTGCGTTCTCCCCAATACGGGCTGCTTCAAAACCGTCCTGCGATGAGCGAATATGCAAGGCGTTTCCCCGACAGTGCTTTTAAGGGGAATTACTGTACTGAGTACGGCTTCCGAGTGGATACCGAAAAGTACGCCTATCTGCTCCGCTTAAATCCCACAAAGGGCGACTATAACTTTTACTGCTATTGCTATGTCAAGGAATGGCTTGATAAGCATATCGGCAATGCAGAAAAAGGCATCCGCTTTATCGACCCTCATTACAAGGAGCTGTTTCGTATCCCAGATAGCGGTAAAATCTGTATCACTTCCGCTTGGGGAGAAAAGTCGGAACGCACCTGCCGCTATATTGACGAGTATCATACCGAAATCGGCAATAACCTCTACCACATCTGTGAATTTGCCGAGCGTATGGAGAAAAACGGTGCGACCTATGAGCCGATACCTGCCGAGCCGCAGGCGGTCAAAGCACCGAAGCATAAGAATTTGGAAAGATAAGGAGGATTGAGAAAGTGAATGTAAATCAAAAAGCAGTGAAAGTCTTAAACAAGATTTTTGAAGCAGGCTTTACCGATGAGAAAGCCATTTCCGCAATGACAATGGACGATATTCTCTCTATGCAGGGCATCACGGTTGCGGACATTACCATTATCAACGACCTGCAAAAGAGTATCAAGGCAAATAAGGTCATTTCCTTTTTGGGCGGTGGTGCAAATGAGTAAACAGATTATCTGCTTTAAGGATAGTGAGGATAAAGTCGTTGCAGCCGTTCCCGATGGCGGTGTACTCCGCTTGTTTTCAGAAAACGGCGATACGCAGTGTGTCCTCTGCCGCTATGTAGATGAAAGCCGTGCAGAAATTGACGGTGTGGTTTATGACACAAAAGACTTTATACAGAAAATGGAGCAAAATAAAATCGGCTATGCCCCTGCCTGATGATGGGGCAAAAATGACAAGGAGGTGTAAAGAAAATGGCTGCAAAGTATCAGCTAATCACAGAGCTGTATCGGCGTACAGGCGTGTCGGTTGCGAAAAGTCCGCAGGCGTGGCAGAGCTTCTTATCCTCTGCCTGCCGAAACTATAAATGCCGCTTTGACGAGCAGCTTTTGATTTTCGCACAACGCCCCGATGCTACCGCTGTAACCACCCTTGAAACTTGGAACAGACAATTTAAGCGGTGGGTCAATAAGAACAGCAAAGGTATAGCGGTGTTTGACACGAAAGGTCGCAGGAATACCCTCAAATACTACTTTGACATTTCCGATACCCACGAGGGATATAACAGCCGCCCTGTTCCGATATGGCAGATGAATGAGCGATACGAACAGGCGGTCATTGAACGGCTCTCCGACAGGTTTGGAGATTTAGAGGGTAACGATTTGGGCGAAGCTCTGATGCAGACAGCCCAAAATGCCGTAGAGGATAACCTGCCCGACTATCTGGCAGAGCTTAAAGACTGTACGAAAGACAGCTTTTTAGAGGAACTGGACGACTTTAATGTAGAGGTAATGTATAAGCGGCTTGCGGTAAACAGCGTTGCTTTTATGCTGATGAGCCGCTGCGGTCTGGATACAGGTGTGTATTTTGAGCGTGATGATTTTTCCGACATCGTGAATTTCAATACCCCTGCTACTCTAAATGCTATCGGACTTGCCGCAAGTGATATTTCCGAAATGGCTCTTAGGGGGATTTCCCAGACTGTCCGAAATGTGCAAATATCGGAGCGAAGCCAGAATCGCACCTTTGCACAGCCTGCCCCAAAGCAGTATGATGTGGGCAGAAAACAACCCGAAAGGAGCAATGATAATGAGCGAAATCACTTACACGAAACAGGGGGATTACCTTATTCCCGACCTAACATTACCGACAGAGCCAGAAATTCAGCTTGGCAGGTATGCTATGATGCACAGGGATTATCTGGAGCAGCACAAGCGAGTGACCTACCTCAATCTGCTGACATCGGGCAAACTGAACGGACATCTTTACCAGACCGAACAGACCGCACTTACGAGATTGGAGTGTCTGACGAAGCAGCTCTCAAAGGAGCAGGGCGTGACGGAGGAACTGAAAGAGAAAGCACCGATGCAGTGGGTCGGACTGATGAACAACATCCGCAGTCAGGCGGAGGAAATTATCTTGAGCGAACTGATTTACAATTAGAGGAATCAGAGCCGCAAGACAGCGTTGCCAATGAAGATGAGGTTAGAGCCAATCTTCCCACCGTAGATGAACAGATTGAAATGATAGCTGAAGCAGAGGACGAAAAATCCTCTGCTTTTTCTGTTTCACAGGAGGATATTGACGCTGTTCTTACAAAAGGAAGTGAATTTGAGGACAGTAAGTACCGTATTTACCGCCAGTTTTGGAAACTTGAGGACAGCAAGAAAAATATCGAATTTCTCAAAAAGGAATACGGGATAAGTGGCGGAGGTTACACCTATCCAGACGGTACAGAAGGTCATATCTGGTGTAGCGGAAAAGGGATTGCTATTGAAAAGTACGGCTCATATACCGACCCCGATTTACTTCTCTCTTGGTCAAAGGTGGAGAAACGCCTGCGTGAACTGATAGTTAAGAATAAACGCTATCTCAATCCGAAAGAGGAAGAACATTACCCCGACTATCTGGAAAAGATAGAAGCTCCGCAATATGAGATTGACGCCCAGAGGAAGATACAACGGCAGGTCTTTATTGACTCCAAGCGTGACCTGCCCCCTGCTGACAAACGGGATACCCTTGCGTTAAGGCTTTCTGACTTTATCAGAGATTTGGACGGCTATGAGAAGAATCTGCTTTCCAATGTGGAACGCACAGACCTTTCCAATGTGACTGCCGAGCAGATGGAACAGCATTTATCCGACCCTGCCACCGTTCAGCAGCTCATTGATTTCTTGAAATTGGTACAGGGTAAGACGGGCGATGTTTACAGCCGCAGTAATGCGTGGCGTTTCGGGCAGGAGCTTTTGGAGCTGCACCCTCTGCACTACCTCTATCACGAGGGCGATGTGGTGTATATCGGTGCGGATAAGTATGAGGTAGTGACCATTTCCGAGGACAGTGTTTCTCTGCAAAATGTGGAGTTCCCGCTGTTCGGTAAAGAGTTCAGCCGTGGCGACCTCGAAGAAAAGCTAAAGGAGAATGCTGCAAACGACCACTTGAAAGTAGTCGTTACCGAGAAGCAGAAAACAGAAACACTCTCCGAGAAAAAGCCAGACAGCCTGACATTCTCTATCGGCTTTTCGGAACACCCTGCCTTTTATGATAAGGAGTTCAATGACCGCTTTACCAATTTGAGCTTTGCTCTTGGGAATAAGCTGTTTGGCGTTCTGGACGAAAAACAGCACCGTGAGCGTGAAGGCGATAAAAATATCGGTTGGTATCACAAGACCGATTTTGAGATTTCCGCTGTTTTTGACGGTGAGGACTTCCGCTATGACGGACGGTTTGACATAGGCGACGGCGAGGGCGATTTGATTGCCCATATCAAAAATTACTATGATTACTGCCTATCCCCGAACTGCCCCTTTATCCCAGAGTGGAAAAAGCAGGGCGAGGACTACTACCGAGAGAAGATGGAGAGTCTGCGTTTCGGGCGTGAGCAGTTCATTCCCTATCTGGAGCAGCACACCGAGCTGACGAAAGAGGATGAAACGCTCCTTGCCGAGATAATGGCTACCGAAAGCGAATGGTTTAGAGTACCCGAAGAAGCGGAGCAATCCGAAGATAAGCCACATTATACCGTTGAGCAGACTTCCGATGCCTTTGCAGACCCCTTTATCATAAGGAACAATGCCGTACCAGAGGGTACGCAAGACCAATATTACGATGTGGACGGCATTTACCAGACCTTTGAAACCGAGGAAGAAGCACAGGAATACGCCGATACTTTGAATAGTGCCGAGCATATCACGAAGCTGTTTGCGGCGAAAGATGCCGAGCGTGAAGCGGATAATGCCGACCTCATCGGCAAGGAAATCACACTTGATAACCGCCGTTATGTCATTGAAAGTGTTGAAGAAATCAGCGGCGATGTTTCGATGCGTGACATCACATTCCAGAACGAAGCAGGCTTCCCGATTAACCGTGTGGAGAAGCTGCCCCGTGTCCGTGAATGGCTCAAAGCACAGGAGCAGGCTTCGCCACTTCCAGAAAAAGAAAAAGCTCCTGCCGTTACCGCTGACCGCAGCAACTACCGTATTACCGAGGATACTTTGGGTATTGGCGGAGCAAAGGAAAAGTTTAAGGCGAATATGGCGGCGGTCAATCTCTTACACGACCTTGAGATTGAAAACCGTCTTGCCACACCCGAAGAACAGAAAATCCTTGCAGGCTATGTGGGGTGGGGCGGTCTGTCTATGGCGTTTGATGAGAACAATGCGGCTTGGGCAAATAAATTTAAGGAGCTGTATGTGACCCTCTCCCCAGAGGAATACCGTGCCGCAAAGGAGTCCACGCTGACCGCCTTTTATACGCCGCCTGTTGTTATCAAGGCAATGTATGAAGCACTTGACCGACTTGGTTTTTCCGAGGGCAACATCTTGGAGCCGTCCTGCGGCACAGGCAATTTCTTTGGTCTGCTTCCAGACAGTATGGCAAATTCAAAGCTCCACGGCGTAGAAATCGACTCTCTGACGGGCAGGATTGCAAAGCAGCTCTACCAGAAAGCAAATATCGCCACCTGCGGCTTTGAGAAAACAAAGCTCCCAGACGACCACTTTGATGTGGTGCTTGGCAATGTGCCGTTTGGAGATTTTCGGGTCAATGACAGCCGATACAACGCCCAGAATTTCCGCATACACGATTACTTTTTCGCAAAGGCATTGGATAAAGTCCGTGCCGGTGGCGTTGTGATGTTCATTACCTCAAAGGGTACGATGGACAAAGCAAGTCCAGAGGTGCGGAAATATATTGCCCAAAGAGCCGAGCTTTTGGGAGCTGTCCGCCTGCCCGACAATACTTTTCGGGCAAATGCAGGCACGGAGGTCACAAGTGACATTCTCATTTTGCAGAAGCGTGACCGTGTAATGGATATAGAGCCAGACTGGGTACACCGTGATACCGATGAGAACGGTATCACGATGAACAGTTATTTTGTGCAGCACCCAGAAATGATTCTGGGCGATATGGTAATGGAAAGCACACGCTTCGGCAAAATGGACGCAGCCTGCAAAGCGAAAAAGGATATTTCCCTTGCAGAACAGCTTCAAGTCGCTGTGCAGAACATTCACGGTGAGATTCCAGAATATGAGATTGACGAAATCTCTGACGAGCAGGACGAGGTAATCCCTGCCGACCCAAGCGTTAAGAATTTCTCTTACACTCTGGTCAACGGCAAGGTGTATTTCCGTGAAAACGATGTGATGACACCTGCCAATCTCTCAATGACCGCCGAGAGCCGTGTCAAAGGTTTGGTGGAAATCAGAGATTGTGTGCGGAAGCTCATATCCTATCAGACCGAGGATTATCCAGAGGAACTCATACGCACCGAACAGGAAAACCTCAACCGCTTATATGACAGCTACACTAAAAAGTACGGTCTAATCAACAGCCGAGGAAACTATCTTGCCTTTGCTTCAGATGAGAGCTACTTCCTGTTATGCTCTTTGGAGGTGCTTGACGACGAGGGCAACTTCAAACGGAAAGCCGATATGTTCTCCAAGCGGACAATCAAACCCCATCGTGCCGTGACTTCCGTGGAAACGGCAAGCGAAGCTCTGGCAATCTCCATCGGGGAGAAAGCCCGTGTTGATTTGCCGTTTATGGCGGAGCTGACAGGCAAGGAGCAGGCAGAAATCATCCGTGATTTGCAGGGCGTTATCTTTAAGATACCCCACTCCGAGCCTGCAAAATATGTGACCGCAGACGAATATCTGTCTGGCAATGTCCGCAATAAACTTGTGATTGCAGAAACGGCGGCAAAGACAGACCCAGAGCTAATCATCAACGCCGAAGCACTAAGGAAAGTGATTCCAAAGGATTTGAGTGCAGGAGAAATTTCCGTGCGGCTTGGAGCTACTTGGATACCGCAGGAGGATATTCAGCAGTTTGTGATGGAGCTTTTAACTCCGTCAAGCTATGCGGCAGGCAGGATTAAGGTACGCTACACGGCGATGAACGGCGACTGGTTTATCGAGAATAAGAGTTCCGATTATGGAAATGTCAAGGCGGACAGCACCTACGGTACAAAGAGGGCGTCCGCCTACCGTATTATCGAGGACACGCTGAATTTGCGTGATGTGCGTATTTTTGACTATGTTTACGACGAACACGGCAACAAAAAGGCGGTATTCAACCATAAGGAAACCACGGCGGCACAGGCAAAGCAGGAAGTAATCAAGCAGGCGTTTCAGGATTGGATATGGAAAGACCCAGAACGCCGCAACCGCCTTGTCCGTTCCTACAATGATACCTTTAACTCTGTCAGACCCCGTGAATATGATGGAAGCCATATCACTTTCGGCGGCATCAGTCCAGAAATCACGCTCCGACCCCACCAAGTCAATGCCATTGCCCATATCCTTTACGGCGGCAACACGCTCCTTGCACACAAGGTCGGTGCGGGCAAGACCTTTGAAATGGTCGCCGCCGCACAGGAAAGCAAACGGCTTGGTTTATGCGATAAGTCTATGTTTGTTGTGCCAAACCACCTTGTGGGGCAATGGGCTTCCGAGTATCTGCGGCTGTATCCGAGTGCCAATATTTTAGTGTCACGAAAGCAGGACTTTGAAACCGCCAACCGAAAGAAGTTCTGCGGCAGGATTGCCACGGGCGATTACGATGCGGTCATCATCGGTCACAGTCAGTTTGAAAAAGTGCCGATGAGCCTTGAACGGCAGTACAATATGCTTCAGGAACAGCTTGACGATATTGAGCGTGGCATTGACGATATTCAGAGGTCTAATGGCGAACAGTTCACGGTCAAGCAGCTAATGAAAACCCGAAAGTCTATCCAGAATAAGCTCGACAAGCTCAACGACACCAAGCGGAAAGACACCGTGATTGACTTTGAGGAATTGGGCGTTGACCGCTTATTCATTGATGAGAGCCATTTTTACAAGAATTTGTACCTTTATACCAAGATGAGGAATGTGGGCGGCATTGCACAGACCGAAGCACAAAAAAGCTCCGACCTCTTTATGAAGTGCCGCTATCTGGACGAAATCACAGGCAGCCGAGGTACGATATTTGCCACGGGTACGCCTGTTTCAAACTCAATGGTAGAGCTATACTCTGTCCAGAGGTACTTGCAGTACGACACGCTGATGCAGAACGGCTTACAGCACTTTGATTCTTGGGCTTCTACTTTCGGAGAAACGGTCACGGCTCTGGAGCTTGCTCCAGAAGGTACAAATTACCGAGCCAAGACGAGATTTGCCAAGTTTTACAATCTCCCAGAGCTTATGCAGATGTTTCGTGAGGTTGCGGACATTCAAACCGCCGATATGTTGAAGCTCCCCGTTCCAAAGGTCAATTACCACAATATCAAGACCAAGCCGAGCGAGATACAGACTGAAATGGTAGCCAACCTTGCCAAGCGAGCCGAGAAAGTCCGTGCCAGAGCTGTTGAGCCACAGGTCGATAATATGCTGAAAATCACGAATGACGGGCGGAAACTTGCCCTTGACCAGAGAATGATTGACCCAATGCTGCCCGATGACCCCGACAGTAAGGTTAATGCCTGCGTGGATAATGTGTACCGTATCTGGGAGGAACACGCCGACACGAAAGCAACGCAGCTTATCTTTTGTGACCTCTCCACTCCGAAAAATGACGGCAGCTTTAACATCTATGACGATATTCGTGGGAAGCTCACCGAGCGTGGCATTCCTGCCGAACAGGTACGCTTTATCCACGAAGCCACCACCGATGCACAGAAAAAGGAACTGTTCGCAAAGGTACGAAGCGGTGAAGTCCGTGTGCTACTCGGCTCTACCCCGAAAATGGGGGCAGGCACGAATGTCCAAGACCGCCTTATTGCCATCCACAATTTAGATTGTCCGTGGCGACCCTCTGACCTTGAACAAAGGCAGGGGCGTATCGAAAGACAAGGCAATATGTTCCCAGAGGTTGAGGTTTACCGCTATGTGACGGAACAGACCTTTGATGCTTACCTCTATCAGCTTGTAGAGAGCAAGCAGAAATTTATCAGCCAGATAATGACGAGCAAAAGCCCTGTCCGTTCTGCCGAAGATGTGGACGAGGTGGCATTGTCCTTTGCGGAGGTCAAAATGCTTGCCACAGGCGATGAGCGTTTCAAGGAAAAAATGGACTTGGATATACAGGTATCGAAGCTTAGAGTGTTAAAGCAGAGCTATCTGTCCGAGCATTACGACCTTGAGGACAGAATCTTACAGCAGTTCCCGAAGCTGATTAAGGAGTATGAGGAACGCATTACAGGCTATGAAGCAGATACCGCCCTTGCCGAACAGCACAAACCGCAGGGCGAGGATAAGTTCTGCCCGATGACCTTGCAGGGCGTGACCTACACCGAAAAAGCTGACGCAGGACAAATGCTTCTTGCACTCTGCAAGGAAAATCCGCAGTCAAAGCCTGCCGAAATCGGCAGTTACCGTGGCTTCAAGTTGGAGGTTTATTACGACCCTGTTAATTCAAACTACTGTTTAAACCTCTGCGGAAAGAGCAGGCACAAGGTTGAGTTAGGCTCGGACGCTCTCGGCAATCTAACCCGAATTGAGAACGAGCTGTCAAGACTTTCTGTAATGCTTACAGCCGCAAAGACCAGAAAGGAGGAAATCGTCACACAGCTTGAAAATGCAAAGGTTGAGGTTGAGAAGCCTTTTGCCTTTGAGGAGGAGCTGAAAGAGAAAACCGACAGGCTGAACGCCCTTAACATCGAGCTGAATCTGGACGAAAAGGACACATCTGCCCTTGACACAGAGCCAGAGCAGGGCGATGAGCCGCCCGAAAGAAAATGTGCCAATCGGGAGAGATAACCGTATTTGCAGATTTGTATTCAGAAAACGGCGGCTGTATAATAGAGCCAACAGGTTTAAATCGGAGGTAATGATATGGCAAAGAAACTGAACTTTGACACCTTTTTTGAAGCATACAGCGGAGAATTTGCAGAGTATTTGAGCCGTGTTTCCACCTACGCTGTCAGCGATGCGGAACACAAAAAACTGACCGAAGAAAACAATGAGCTGTACCGGCTCTATCCGAAAGTCAGACAAGTGATAGACTATGACAACCCCTGTGGTCTGTCCGAGCAGGAATGTACGGCACTGATACAGGTGCTTTCCAACAGGAATAGGCTCATTGAACTGGAAGAAAAACAAGTCTATTTCAAAGGCTGTAGTGATTGTGTAGGTTATCTCAAGAAAATGAATTTACTGTAAAATGGACGGCATTGGCGTGAAGCTAATGCCGTTTTTACATAGTTTAGAGGTAGAAAAGGCTATGGATTTATGTTATATTATTTTCATTACAGCAGAGAGGATTAGAAGTAGAAAATGAATTTTATTGAATGGTTTACAACAAACTGGTACACAAATATGTTTACTCTCTTTACAGTTTTATTGTCGGGTATCATTTCATTGGTAATTTCGGCAGCTTACTATCATAAAGGAAACAGAAATAATTTGAAAATGTCTGTTATTCATCCGATAGTAAGGTTATTAGCCGAGGGATATTCAAGAAAGAATTATGGAGTATTATGTGAGATTTCAAAAGAATATAGTGCAAGATATTTAAGCAAAAAAGAGAGAGAAAAATTAAATACTCTTTTATTGGCATACAAAGAGGTCAGCACATATAATGATATATCAGTTAAATCTGATATTTTATTTTCTTATTTTGAATTTACGCTCAAAAACAATAATATTGACCCAAAACCTGTTCCGATTGAGCATGAAGGTGAAATTGTTTATAGCACTTATCCGCCCGATTTATACTATCTGGCTGAAGATTTGGAGAAAGCTCTTAGGAGATATGACCCAGATTTTGAGCCAGAAGAATGTAAAACTGCGGTAATTTCTTTATATGAAAGCTATTGTAAGAAGTATTATACTTCCCAAAAAATTGCATATTTTGATGATTACACACTTTCACAAGTATTGAAAAAATCAAAAATTCGTGAGAAATGGGATGGAAAATTTGATGTAGCCAAGAAAGCGAAAGAAGAATTTATGAATTTGAAAATAGCAAAATAAAGGTATCTTTTACATAGCCGAGAGGTTTTCTTAACGGAAAATCCCTCGGCTTTTTCGTGTGCCTGACGGTGCACGTTTCTAATGGGTGAAAGTCCCTAGTCTGCCCTAGTAGTGGGAAAGACATAGCCAAAGACAAGGGTGTCCTTTTCATAGATGAACTATGATTAACGTGAGGGGAATCTGGAGGAAGTCGGAGGCAAATCTCTGGTCTGACGAACAGAAATCACATCAGGCTACAGTTAAGGATAAGATTGCGAAACAAGTCAAAGTCCAATAACTACTCGGAATTAACTGTAGTAAATGTGGCAGATATATGGAGAGAAAGAATCGTGTGGTACTCAGGGAGGTCTCGTCAGCGGATGGAAACAGAGTATGAAATCCGTGAGTAACAACGAATGGCGAGAAGTCAGCAGAAGCCATAGTAAACCGATGGTTGCAAACATCGGCGAAGGGCTGAACTTTAGGAGATACAAGCTAATGAATGTAACTGAAAATAGATTTAAGAACAGACAACTTCATATTGAGGACTATCTGCAAATGGTATCTGCGGAACAGAAAGAGAATGCAGAAGTGTTCGACTATTCTAAGATTACTGAAAAGAGCGGTATCATCACAGGCTATTGGACGAACAATCTGTTGGAATTGATTTTGCGTAAAGATAATCTTAACAAAGCATATAAGCGTGTGAAATCAAATAAGGGAGCAGGTGGAATTGACGGAATGCAGGTAGATGAACTTCTGCCCTACCTGAAAGAAAACCAAACTGCCTTAATCCAAGAGATAAGGATTGGCAAATATAAACCAAATCCGGTTCGACGGGTAGAGATACCCAAAGAAACAAAAGGCGAGTTTAGAAAGCTTGGAGTTCCAACGGTGATTGACCGAGTAATCCAACAGGCAATTACACAGGAACTTACGCCAATCTATGAGGAGCAATTCTCAGAAAACAGTTTTGGTTTTCGCCCAAAAAGAGGACAACACGACGCCCTAAGACAATGTCAAAAGAACGTAAACGATGGTTATGTATACGTGGTGGACATGGACTTGGAAAAGTTTTTCGATACCGTATGCCAAAGTAAGCTAATAGAGGTGTTGTCAAGAACAATTAAAGACGGCAGATTGATTTCACTGATACACAAATATCTCAATGCGGGAGTTATGGCAAAGGGAATGTTTGAACGCACAGAAATCGGTATGCCACAAGGCGGACCACTCAGTCCATTACTTAGTAATGTCATGCTCAATGAACTGGACACGGAATTAGAACGCAGAGGACATAGATTCGTCCGTTATGCGGACGACTGTATGATATTCTGTAAAAGTAGGAAAAGTGCAGAAAGAACATTGGAAAAAATTCTCCCATTCATCGAGGAAAAATTATTCCTTAAAGTAAATCGGAAGAAAACGACAGTGGCTCATATCAGAGAAGTAAAATATCTTGGATATGCCTTTTACAGCTATCAAGGAAAATGCAGACTTCGGGTGCATACAAAATCAGTTGCCAAGATGAAAAATAAAATCAGAGAACTGACAAATAAAAGCAATGGAATGAGTAATGCAAGGAGAGAAGAAAAATACCAACAGTATGTGAAAGGTTGGGTAGAATATTTCAAACTTGCGGACATGAAAGGACTTTTAGTGGAAACAGACGCATGGGCGAGACGAAGAATAAGAGCGGTTTATTGGAAACAATGGAAGAAAGTGAAGACCCGATACCGCATTCTGAGAAAGTTGAAACTGGAACATTGGCGAGCAATAAAACTAGCAAATAGCAGATGTGGTTATTGGAGAATGGCAGAAATGTTAAATACGGTAATCACAAATAAAATAATAGCCAAGCTCGGATATACGTCCATGCTTGACTACTATCTAATAGTACGTGAAAACTAAGGAACCGCCGTATACCGAACGGTACGTACGGTGGTGTGGGAGGTCGGTAGATAAAATAATTATCTACCTCCTACCCGATTATTTTAAGGAGGTGATTTTACCCATTGAGAAGCAACAGACCCTATGTGCAGCTTGACCCTGCCGTGATTGAGCAGGCACGGCAGATGGACTTGCTGACCTATCTTCGGAACTATGAGCCGAGCAATCTAAAGCGTGTGGCAGGCAATGTCTATTGCACCGCAGAACACGACAGCTTGAAGATTTCCAACGGCAAATGGTACTGGTGGTCGAGAGGCTTCGGCGGCGTTTCCGCCCTTGATTATCTTATCAAGGTCAAGGAGTATTCCTTTGTGGAAGCTGTGGAGCAACTCACAGGCGTGGTCAGGGATTGGATATCGCCGCCCCCTGCTGTTAAGAAAGATGAGCCAAAGGAGCTGCTTCTGCCAAAGAAAAACAAGAACTGTGACCGAGTGATGCGGTATCTTTTCGGGCGTGGCATTGACTATCAGCTCATACAGGACTGCGTTGCAGACGGCACGATTTTTGAAAGTGCCGACTACCACAACGCTGTTTTTGTAGGGAAAGATGAAAGCGGAACGCCTAAGTATGCCGCCTGCCGCAGCACTTTAGGCAGCTCCTTTAAAGGCGACGCATCGGGCAGCGACAAGCGGTATTCGTTCCGACTTCTGGCAAGAGAACCTTGCGTATCGGTGCATTTGTTTGAAGCCGCCATTGATTTACTCTCTTATGCCACCTATTTAAAGTGTGAGGGAAAGGATTACAGAAAAGAACATCTGCTCTCTCTTTCGGGCGTGTATCAGCCAAAGAAAGAAATCAAGGACAGCAAAGTACCGATTGCCTTGACCACATTTTTGAAAGCCAATCCCCATATCAAGACCATTGTCCTGCATCTGGACAATGACAAAACAGGTCGGCTCTGTACCGCCGCCCTCAAAGAACTGCTGAATAAGGATTACAAAATCGTTGACGCTCCGCCGCCTGTCGGTAAGGACTTCAACGATTTTTTGTTGTCCTATTTAGGTCTGGAACAGCGAAAACAGAGCCGTGAAAGGAGCGATGCCCGCTAATTTTGCAGCCCATAAACCAAGAAACCAAATCAATTTTAAGAATGAAAGTGAGGAAACTGCCCAATGAAAAAGTATTCTGTTACCCTGCGTGGACACTATGAAAAGACCATCTCCGTCTATGCAGACACCCCAGAAGAAGCCAAGAAAAAGACCGAAATTGTCCTTTTTGATACCGACCTTATTGACTTTACCGATGACGATTTTGTCTGCGGCGAAGCAAATATTACCGAGTCTTTGGAGGACGGCTGTGAAGAAAATGCGGACGAGGACGGCGGTCTTGAGATGGAGGATTGTTCGGACTGTCCTTATTACTGTTCCGTGTGTGGAGAATGTATGTATGAGGACGACTGTGAAGAATAAGTCTTACCAAGCACTGAATTTGGTTATCCAGACTGCTGTCTGGAAACAAATTCGCTTGTTAGGGGATGCCCCTAATACCCCAATTTAAAGAGATACCGCAAGGGTATCCCATTATGCCGTGAAAAGCACGGCAGACAGAAGAAAGGAGTTTTTAAGAATGAGCGAGCTTTTGTTTTTCATCATCGGCACAGCACTCGGCAGTCTGACAGGCGTTGTTGTGATGTGCCTTTTACAGATAAACAGGCTCTCCAAGTGAGAGGAAGTGGAAAATGCGAAAACGAAATGTGCAGGTACTGTTCCGATTGAATGAGGAAGAAGCAGAGTATCTCCAGACCCTTGTAAAACGCTCTGGTCGTTCCAAAGAAGCGTTGCTCCGTGCAATGGTCAAAGGGTATCGGCTCTGTGAGAAGCCAGACCCAGAGTTCTATCAGATAATGCGTGAGCTGTCCGCCATCGGCAACCGTATCAACCAGCTTGCGGTCAAGGCAAACACCCTCGGCTTTGTGGATACGCCGATGCTGAATGAGGAAGCGAAAAAGTGGCGGCAGTTCCAGATAGATGTCCGTAAAAAATATCTGCTTCCGAAAGGAAAGTCAGATTAATGGCGGTCTGTGAGCTGTGGGATGTGAAAGGCAGGCTCGACCACCCCATCGACTATGCCGAGAATCCAGAAAAGACCGCCAATCCAAAATACAACGAAGCAGACTTGCAGGCACTTGTGGATGTGATGGAATATACCACCAACAAAGACAAAACGGAAAAGCGGTTTTTTGTCACGGGGGTCAACTGTGATGTGGCAACCGCAAGGGATGAAATGCTGATTGCCAAAGCCCAATGGAGCGATGAAAGTGAGATTGTCTGCTTCCACGGTTTTCAGAGCTTCAAACATGGAGAGGTCACGCCAGAGATTGCCCACGAGGTGGGCGTGAAGCTTGCCGAGAAAATGTGGGGCGACAGATTCCAAGTGATTGTTGCCACTCACTTAAATACCGAGTGCCTGCACAACCACTTTGTAGTCAACTCCGTTTCCTTTACAGACGGCAAGCACTACCACGACAACAAAGCAAACCTGCGGCTTCTGCGTAAGCGTTCCGATGAGCTGTGCCGTGAGTATGCCCTGTCCGTGATTGAACACCCAAGCGGCAGGAAAAAGCCATACGCTCTCTATCAGGCGGAGAAGAAAGGACTCCCGACCAGAGATAATGTGGCAAGGCAGGCGGTTGATGAAGCTATCGCAAAATCATTTACGCTCAAAGACTTTGACCGTCTGATGGCAGAGATGGGCTACAAGTGCAGCTTTAATCCCAACCGCAAATACTGGACGATTTACTGTAAGGGATGGGACAGACCAAAGCGGCTGTATCGGCTCGGAGAGGATTACACCAACGAGAGGATACAGGAGCGTATCCGTGAAAACTCCTATGCCGTTAAGTTTAACCGATTTGCCGAGCCGACAAAGCAGGTCAAGGTGTGCCGTGTCAAAGGCTCTCTGTCTGGCACAAGAAAAATCGGGGGTCTGCGTGGGCTGTATCTCCATTACTGCTATAAGCTCGGTATCCTGCCCAAAGGCAGAAAACAGAATTATGCGAAGCTCCATTATCTTCTCAAGGACGACCTTATGAAGATGGACGCTATCACAAAAGAAGCAAGGCTGCTTTGCCGCTGTCACATTGACACCGCAGAGCAGCTTTTGTCATATCAAGGCTCTTTGGAATCAGAGAAAAATGAGCTGACCGAACAGCGTAAGGGGCTTTATTCCCTCTCCCGCAAGTCAAGCGGCAAAGAAAAAGAAGCGGTCAAGGCTCAGCTTTCCGACATTTCAAAAAGGCTTGGAGAAATCAGAAAGGAGGTCAGGCTCTGTGAGGGTATCGCCGCCCGCAGCGGTACGCTCAAAGAAAAATTGCAGGCAGTGCGGGCAGATGAACAGGAAATCAAACGAAAGGAGCTGATGAAGAATGAACACAGGCGGCGATGCGGCGGAACAAATCGTGAGAATGAGCTTAGAGGGATTTGAGGTTGCCGCAAAACTGACAGGTGCAGGTGCGAAGAATATCGCTGTGCTTCTGTACTCCATTCTCAAAGAGGAACAGAAAACCAAAGGGAAAGCAAGGCTTACCAATATGCTCCGTTCTGGCAAGGAGCTGAAAGTCTTTACCGTGAAGAATGAGGACTTGAAACGCTTTACGCAGGAGGCGAAAAAATACGGCGTTCTCTACTGCGTTCTGGCAGACCGCAAAAACAAAGACCCTAATGCGGAGGTGGATGTGATTGCCCGTGCCGAGGACGCATCGAAAATCAGCCGTATTGTGGAACGCTTCAACCTTGCTTCGGTGGATACCGCTTCCATTGTGACGGAGGTTGAGAAAAGTAAGGAAGAAAAAACTGATATGCCAGAGCCAGACATCGGTGTGCAGGAAAAGGCGGAGAAAGATAAGCTGCTCGATGCTCTGATGGGCAAGCCGACACAGAAGGAGGAAAACACCCCAGAAAACCCCTCGGTGGCAAAGACAGAAAAATCCCCTCCGTCCGAGCCTTTCTCCGAGAAGCCAAGCAAGTCCGCAGAGGGGGCTACTATGACTAAGGAAGAAAAGCCTTCGGTCAGAGAGGAACTGCGGAAAATCAAGGAGAGCCGCAAAGAGCAGGAAGCCGACGCCCCTGTTGCCCAGGACAAAAGCAGAGCTTCTGACAGGGCAAAAGGCAAGGTCGGCAAGACCGAGCATAAGCAGCCACCGAAAAGAAAGACCCCTAAAAAATCGAAAGGAGCAAGATAAATGAGTATTTATGATGTGTTCAGCGGCGGGAATAAGCCGTATGACAAAGCACAGTGGGCGGCACAGAAACAGGCGGAGCGAAAGGAAGCCTATGAGCTGATTGATAACACCTGTTCAGAAATGGCAGTCGGCGGCGACAGCTTCCGTCAGTATCTTGATGTGCAGGGTCGCTTTGACCGCTATTCCGTCAACAACGCCATTCTGGTATCGGCACAGATGCCTGAAGCCGCACAGCTTAAAGATAAGGCGTCTTGGAAACAGAGCCGTGTCTATGTGAATAAGGACGCACAGAAAGTCACTATCCTTGAGCCGAGCAAGGAATACACCCGTGATGACGGCACAAAGGCGGTATCCTATAACGCCAAATCTGTCTATGACATTTCCGAAACCTCTGCAAAAGACAGGCAGGAAGCTCCAGAGCCGAAATCAATGCGTGAGCTTGTGTCCGCAATGATTGACGCAAGCCCCGTTCCGTTTCAGCCGATGGACAATCTGGAGCTGCCTGCCTACTATGACAGCGGACAGCAGACCATCTTTATCCGCACAGGCTTAAATGAAGAACAGCTATTCGTCAGTATGTCAAAGGAGGTGGCTGCGGCGGTCTTTGATTTCAAGCATAATGAAAGCCGTGATGCTTCCGACTTCAAAGCCTACTGCGTTGCCTATATGGTCAGCTCCCGTTACGGCGTGGATACCAGAGGTTTTAACTTTGACCGACTTCCCAAAGAATATGCCGAAATGGAAACGCAGGACTTTAAGGGGGAGCTTGGCTCTATGCGTGATGTTTTAGGCGAGGTGCAGTCGGAAATGTATAAGAGTATGGAAAAGAACAAGCCTGCCAGAACCAAAGAGCAGGAACGGTAATCGGAGGTGCAGCCTATGAAAGAAGAACGATACCACATCGCCCTTGACAGGTACGATAAAAATATCGTTTTAAATGCCTTAAACGCCCTGCGGAATCAGCAAGTACGGGAGGAACGCCCCACCGACCCTGTGGACGAGCTGATAGAAACGGTGGCTCACGCTCCCACACGAAAGGTAAGGGTTATACCCTGCAAGTGCCGTGAGGAACGATAACGACAGAAAAGCGAGCCTAATCCTTGCGGTCTGCGGCATCGTTCCTGTGGTGTGGTTTGCCCTGCTGACAGCACCTTATGTCAGCGGAGGTTTAGTGGAGATAGTGCAGAACTTATCCAAAGCAATCGAGAATCCGTTTTCCATAACGGTATGTGAGGACAGCCTAAAAACTGTCCTTATTTTTCTGCTTGCTTACGGTATGGGAATCGGCATTTATCTCTCTACACGCAGGAACTACCGCAGGCGTGAGGAACACGGCTCTGCAAAATGGGGCGACGCAGGGGCAGTCAACAAAAAATATCGGGATAAAGACCTGTCGGCAAATAAGTTGCTGACCCAGAATGTCCGTATCGGACTGGACGGGAAAAAGCACCGCCGAAACTTAAATATCCTTGTGTGCGGCGGCTCTGGCGCAGGAAAGACGAGATTTTTCTGCAAGCCAAACGCTATGCAGTGCAACACCTCTTTTGTGGTGCTTGACCCAAAGGGCGAAATTGTCCGTGACATCGGCGGTCTTTTGGAAAAGAAAGGCTATGAGGTGCGTGTCCTTGACCTTATCAATATGCACAAGAGCCATTGCTACAATCCTTTTGTCTATCTTCGGAACGACAATGATGTGCAAAGGCTCGTGACAAATCTCTTTAAGGCGACCACACCGAAAGGCAGCCAGTCCCAAGACCCGTTCTGGGATACGGCGGCAAGTATGCTCCTGTTATCCCTTGTGTTCTATCTGAAATACGAAGCACCGCCAGAGGAACAGAATTTCCCGATGGTAATGGAGCTTCTTCGTGCAGGCGAAGTCCGTGAGGACGATGACAGCTATGTAAGCCCTCTGGATGAACTGTTTGACCGTCTGGAAATGGTAAACCCAGAGCATATCGCCTTAAAGTATTACAGGGATTATCACTCTGGCTCTGCAAAGACCTTAAAGAGCATCCAGATAACACTTGCGGCAAGGCTTGAAAAATTCAATCTGGCGAGCCTCGCAGGTTTAACCGCTACCGATGAGCTTGACCTGCCCTCTCTGGGAGAAAAGAAAGTGGCTCTGTTTGCCCTTATCCCAGATAACGACACGAGCTTCAATTTCCTTGTGTCGATTTTATACACGCAGCTATTCCAACAGCTTTTCTATCTTGCCGACCATAAGTACGGTGGAAGCCTGCCCGTGCATTGCCATTTCATTATGGACGAGTTTGCAAATGTTTCGCTGCCCGATGACTTTGACAAGATACTCTCGGTTATGCGTTCCAGAGGTGTGTCGGTCAGTATCATCCTGCAAAACTTGGCACAGCTTAAAGCCCTGTTTGAAAAGCAATGGGAAAGTATTGTCGGCAACTGCGACAGTTTCTTATATCTCGGCGGCAACGAGCAAAGCACCCACAAATATGTGTCGGAGCTTTTGGGTAAGGAAACCATTGATACCAACACCTACGGGAAAAGCTCTGGTCGCAGCGGGAATTATTCCACCAACTACCAGATGTCAGGGCGTGAGCTTCTGACCCCAGACGAAGTGCGTATACTTGATAACCGCTACGCACTTCTTTTTGTCCGTGGGGAACGCCCGATTATGGACTTTAAGTATGACATCTTAAAGCACCCCAATGTGAAACTGACAACCGACGGAGGACAGCCGCCTTATCTTCACGGCGAGCCGACGCAGGCTGTCGCAACCCTTGTCTTTGACAACACTTTGATGGAAAACGCCGTGAGCGTGAAGCCTGTCAAAACATCCTATGAGCTTCTGTCCGAGGAGGACTTGGAAGAACAATTCAAAATTTAAGGAGGAATTATCTATGAAGTTTTTTAACAAAAAGAACACCAAGAACAAGGAAAACACCAAGCTGCCGATGGGTAAGAAAAGCAAAAAGGTTCTGGCTGCGTATGCGGCAGTTGTGCTTTGCTTAACCTGTTTTACCACAACCGCCTTTGCAGCCAATGACCCGATTACCGTGGTCAACAACCTTTCCGACTTTATCTTCGGCTTAATCCGTGCTGTTGGTATGATTCTGCTCGGTTTTGGTGTGGTGCAGATTGGTCTGTCCCTCAAATCGCACGACCCGTCCCAGAGAGCAAACGGCTTTCTGACCCTTGCAGGCGGCGTCATCATTACCTTTGCAAAAGAGATTTTGACTCTCATTACAGGCTAATATCCGATAACCCAAAGACACAAGACAGAGCTTACGGGGCAGATCCGCTTTGCGGATTACCCCGTAAGCCTATTTTAAGAACGGAGGTGGTCGAATGTCTGATAACTGGGTAGTACAAAACTTAGTCAACGCTCTGAATACTTGGAATGAAAAGCTGGCGGAAATCTGGCAGCTCATCACCCAATCTCCAGAGCAGTTCAAAGGCGGTACGATATGGAATGTCATTGTGAATATCCACGGTGCATTGCAGGCTGTGGGTCTTGCCCTGCTTGTGCTGTTTTTTGTGGTAGGCGTAATGAAAACCTGCGGCAGCTTTGCCGAAGTTAAATTTCTTTTGAGAACACAGAAAATCAGCGGACAGTATATCATACATTATCTATCCGCTGATTTAACAATATGGCTTAATTGCCTAGATTACCAAAGATTTCATTAGAAAACTATTCTGATTCATCTGTTGGCATAGTTGTTTTTTGGTTTGTTGACAATTGTTTTGTTAGCGCTGAGAATGTTCCGCTAACCTGTAAAGGTTCAATTGCTGATAGATTTAAAGACGCTTGTTTTGCCAATTCTGAAAGCGCTTCATTAGTTTGCAAAGGCTTAATTGCGGAAAAGCTTAAGGAAATTTGCTTTGCCAACTCTGAAAAAGTTTCGTTCGTCTGCATTGGTTTAATGGATTCTGCTATTTTTTCATATAATGCTGCATATTGCTGTAATGCTTGTTTTAATCCATTTATATCTATATTTTCATTTATTTTTTCTGTAGTTTCTTGAATTTTAATTAGACTTTTACTTGTGGAAATAATCTTTCTGCAAGAGCTTCTATTTTCCATGTTTTTTACGATATTCCATATTTCTGGTTCAATATGCAAGATATCGCTTTTTTCAACACTTGTAATTTTTATTTCACTGTCTGTTGAATATTCTTCCATCGATATTTCCGCTTCTCCAATTAAAGCCAAAGCAATTTTACCCGCATCATAAGGATAATCGCCATCCTCTTGATAAATTAAATCTGCAAGGACACTAATATCTAAATTTACATAATATAAGATATTTTTGTTTTCTTTTTCAACAGAAACATCTGCTATGCTCCAATATATATTCTCATCACCGCTTTCCAAAAACTCTTCATCTAATTCTTTTTCAATATCTATGGTCAATAAATAATCTGTGATGCTTTGATATATTCTATCTTCATAGTTGGCTAACATCTCTTTAGTATCATCTAAAGCAGATAATTGTAAAGCACTTTTAGACTTTCCTAGTTTTAATTCTTCTGATAAATATGAGAAAAATTTATCTAAAGTCAAAAAATTAATACTGAGAGCAGCATTGGTTTCTTTGAATTCTTCCTTCAATTCATGCCTTAAATCAATAAGTATATCTTTATTTTTTCCCCACCAGTCCTCTTTAATATCATTACATACAAATATGATGTTAGAGTTTTTCTTTTTTGCAATTGTAATTATATCTTTCCATACAAATAAGTCTCCATATTTTGCTTCTCCATTTTTGGTAGAATCACAAAAACCAGGCGGAATTGAATTATCATATCGTACTTGTCCTTCTTGTAATAACAACAGTTTTTTTGAGAATGGTATTTTTTCGCCAATATTACCTTCCTTCTGTAATAAATCAACAAATTCTTTTACTTTATCATTTTGTAAAAAATCAATATTTAATTGAATTTCGTCAAGATGGCTTTTTTCAAATTCGGTTATGATATTTTGTGTATCCTTGATTTTTTTATTCAAATTATTCTGTAATTTGGAAATATCCGTATAGTTATGCTTTCGGTATTCCCCAATTTTTTTCGTAATATCGTCTTGGAGGGCTTTTAGGGAATCGGAAAGCTCTTGGGTTACTTTTTTATATTTCTTTTTTTCATCACCACATATTTTATGATAATTCTTTAAATATTCATCATATACTTGTCTTGGTACATAGATTTTATTTTGGATTTTTTTCAACGCACTTATTATATCTAGGCTAATATTGGCTGGCTGACGATATAATTCCAATAATACATTTGTATCCAAAACGATTAAATGCTCACTCGAACGTATTTCTTGAAACTTTTCTATGTTTATCATTTATTCATTCACCCTCTTGTTTACCTTTTTGAAGTCGATATCTATACCTTGCTATTTTACCATAAAAACAAGTTTGTGATTATAAAATTTTAAAATAATATGAGCATTTGCTACCAACCGAAAAAACAAACGGGTTGGTGCAGGTGCTTTTCCTTTTCAAAAAATCAGAACAGCAAGTACAAAAGCGGCTATCCTTAAGGGCTATTAGACGAGAGGTTAAAATCTCCCGTCTTTTTTTCGTTCTTTTGTACTTTGAAAATTTTATAGCAGCCACCAGAGGGATACCTGCCGCAGCGGACAGCAGGCGATGATACGAGCTTGCCCGTTGCTTAATCCATGCACAGCATTGACAGAGAAAACGCCGCCCATGAAAGGCGTGGAACTGTATGGGAGGGCTGTATTACATATCCCGTTTGTCTTGAACGGGATATAAAAATTTTAAGGAGGTCAAATGCCTATGGTCAAGTATGAAAGAAAAAGAGAACGGAAGGAGGACGCCCATGCAGAAGCTACAGACAACAGACGCCGACGCCCTGCTCTATGAGCCGCTTGAAAAGCCGCCCTTTGTGGTGGACGGTCTGCTGCCCGCAGGACTGAGCTTGTTCTGCGGCGCACAGAAAATCGGCAAGAGCTGGCTTATGTTAAAGCTATGCCTCTGTATATCGCAGGGACTGCCCCTGTGGGAGATGCCGACGGTGCAGGGAGATGTTTTATACCTCTGTCTGGAGGACACCCTCTCCCGCATACAGGACAGGCTTTTCCAAGTGACGGACGAAGCAAGCGGGCAGCTTCACTTTGCGGTGGCAAGCTGTAAATTAACGGACGGTCTTATCGTCCAGTTGGAGGATTATCTGAAGGATTACCCAGACAGCAGGCTGATTGTCATTGATACCTTGCAGAAAGTCCGTACAGCGTCAAAGGACAATGCCTATGCCAGTGATTACGGGGATATTTCCCTGCTGAAAGAGTTTGCCGACAGATATTCCCTTGCGGTCATCGCCGTCCACCATATCCGAAAGCAGAACGACAGCGATGTGTTCAACAAAGTATCGGGAACGACAGGGCTGACAGGCAGCGCAGACAGCACCTTTGTACTGGAAAGGGAAAACAGGGCATCCGATACCGCAAGGCTGTATGTGACGGGCAGGGATACGCCCTATCAGGAGCTTGTCCTGCGTTTCCGTGATTGCAGTTGGGAACTGGTGGAGCGAAAGACGCAGGAGCAGCTTGCAAAAGAAGCCATACCAAAGGTTTTGTTTCGGGTAGTGGATTTTATGCAGGACAAAACAGAATGGCACGGGACAGCGACGGAACTCATAGCGGCTATGGCGGAAACAGAAACCTTCCCTGCCGTCATTACCAAGTGGCTCAATGAATACCGCACCACGTTCCTCTGCGAGAATGGCATTGATTACCAGTACGGACGCAGGAAAGAGGGCAGGCAGATTGCGCTGACCAGACGGACGGATGACAGCGGTGACGGCAATGACAGCGATGTTGGGATACCCCCTGCTGCTGTTCCTGTCATGTAAGCGTATTGAAGAATGGCGGCTCTGCCCGCAGGGTGACAGCGGTGACGGCAATGACGGCAATATTGGGATACCCCCACCGCCATCCCCCTGCGGGAGAACACCCCGCAAACGCTAAGTGCAGGCGTGGGCATTACTCGCCTTCCTCGGCTCGTAAAGCCACCCCTGCGTCAGAAAAATCCAGAGATTTTTCCGACAGCGTATGCAGGGTGTAACACACTACACCTTGCAGGCAAGGAGCGTGTGCCAGACGTTCCCTCTGGACTCCCTTATAGTGGCAGGGCTTTGCCCTGCGTATCCGCCGCTTTCCGCTTCGGATACAAGAATCGTGTCGGCGCAGCGGTGACGGTGACAGCCGCAGGGGGCATCCCAAAACTGCCGTCATTGCTGTCATTGCTGTCACCCAGAGGAGGATTACCCGCCGAAAAAGAAAGGAGAATGACCGAGTATGCCTTATGCGATTTTGCGCTTTCAGAAACGCAAGGCGGGCGGCGTGGCGGCTTGCGAACGCCACAATGAGCGTAAGAAAGAAGCCTACAAGAGCAACCCCGATATTGACATGGAACGCTCGAAAAACAATTATCATCTCATACCGCCGCCGAGATACACCTACAAAAAAGAGATAAACCGCCGCATTGCCGAAGCAGGCTGTAAAGTGCGGCGTGACAGCGTGATGATGGTGGAAACGCTTATCACAGCTTCGCCAGAGTTTATGAACAGTTTACCAAAAGCCGAGCAGACGGAATATTTTGCGAGGGCGCTTGACTTTATCTCCAAGCGTGTTGGCAAACAAAATATCCTCTCCGCTGTGGTGCACATGGACGAGAAAACGCCCCACATGCACCTATGCTTCGTGCCGATAACGCCAGAGGGTAGGCTCTCCGCAAAAGCCTTTTTAGGAAATCAGAAGAGCCTGTCCGAGTGGCAGACCGCCTACCATGAGTGTATGTCCTCACGGTGGAATGAGCTTGAAAGAGGTCAGTCCTCAATGGAAACAAAGCGAAAGCATATCTCCACTTGGCTCTTTAAATTAGGCGGCAGATTGGACAGACAGTACGATGAAATCGTCAAGGCTCTGTCCGATATCAACGCCTTTAACGCAGGGAAAAAGCGTGACAAAGCGTTGGAACTGCTCTCCGCTTGGCTGCCCGATGCAGAGAAATTTTCGAGGGAAATCGGCAGGCAGAGCGCCTATATCGACAGCCTGAAGGCTCAAATCGGGCAGGAGGCGGACTATGCCGAGCGTATGCGGAACGAGAAGTATGCGGAGGAATTAAAGGTACAAAAGGCAAACGCAAAGATATTTGAATTGCAGCGTACCAACAGCCAGATGGAACGCCTGCTCAAAAAGATACCGCCCGAAGTATTGGCGGAAATACAGAAATCGGGCAGAAACAAATCAAGAGAAAGGTAAGGTTTTAGAATGAAGAAACAGGAATTTACCGTCTTAAAGGTAACAGATTTACACCCGTTCCCCGACAATCCTTTTCGGGTGGTGGAGGACGAACTGCTGTTAGAAATGGCAGAAAGCATTAAGGAGTTTGGTATGGTAACGCCGATTATTACCCGCCCGAAAGAGGACGGGGACGGTTATGAAGTGATTGCGGGACAGCGGCGTGTCCGTGCCACACAGCTTGCAGGGATAGATACCGTCCCTGCTTTTGTTTTGCCCTTAGACCGTGACAGGGCGATTATTACCCTTGTGGACAGCAATATTCAGCGGGAAAATATCCTGCCGAGCGAACGTGCCTTTGCCTACAAGATGAAATTAGAAGCGATGAAGCGGCAGGGATACCGTACCGATTTAACTTCGTCCCAACTTGGGACGAAGTTGCGGACGGACGATATTGTGGGGCAGGGCTTCGGCGTAGGCAAGACCACGGTGCAGCGGTTTATCCGTCTGACGGAGCTGATACCGCCGATTTTGCAGATGGTGGACGAGAACAAAATCTCCTTAACGCCTGCGGTGGAACTATCCTTTTTACGGAAAGAGGAACAGGAAAACCTGCTGATTACGATGGAGAGCGAAGAAGCCACGCCCTCTTTGTCGCAGGCACAGCGGATGAAGAAGTTAAGCCAGTCGGGGCGGCTGGATATGGATACCATCTTTGCGATTATGACGGAGGAAAAGGCAAATCAGAAAGAAACCGTCAAAATCGGAATGGATAAGCTGCGGAAATATTTCCCCAGAGGGACAACGCCAAAGCAGATGACAGATACGATTATCCGTCTGTTAGAGCGTGAATTGCAGAGAAAACGAAACCGTGACAGCCGATAAAGTTTCTTTTTTCGGCGGGTAAATACAGAAAGGACAGGTCTTGCAATGAAAGAAATCCAGTATGAAATCGTAAAAGAAATCGCTGTGTTATCGAAAAGCGACAGCGGATATACAAAGGAACTCAACCTCATATCATGGAACGGCGCAGAGCCAAAATACGATATCCGCAGCTTTGCCCCTGACCGTGAGAAATGCAGAAAAGGCATTACGCTGACGAAAGCAGAGGTACAGACGCTCTTTGCGGCGTTAAAAAACGAGTTATCGGAATAAAGATTTTCGGGATTGGGAGTGTGTCCGCACATTCCCTTTCCCTGTTTTTAAGGAGGATATCTGCCTATGGCGAGAACAGCTACACGCCCCCGCATTGTTGTGCAGGCGGTCTATGCGGGCGGTGGAGATATGCAGGAAATGTTTATTTCCCTGCTTGTGAAGGAAGTGCGGAGAGGGAAATCCTCTGTCCGCACCTTTGAGATTGTAAAAGATACCGAATACAATGAGGACAGAACAAAGACAAAGGAGGCAAGCTGATGAGTGTATTACGGACGGCTCTTTACTGTCGGTTATCCAAAGACGATATGCTGCAAGGCGACAGCGAAAGTATCAAAACACAGAAAGCAATGCTCACGCAGTACGCAAAGGAACACGGCTTTTTGGTGGTGGAGGTCTATGTGGACGACGGTTGGAGCGGCTTGAATTTTCAGCGTCCAGACTTCAACCGTATGCTCGATGACATTGAAGCGGGCAGGATTGATGTGGTCATTACAAAGGATTTATCCCGTCTGGGGCGTGACCATTTGAAGGTGGGACACTTCACGGAGATTTACTTCCCGATGAAAAATGTGCGGTATATCGCTGTCAATGACGGCGTGGATACCGCCAACAAAAACAACGATATAGCGGCTCTGAAAAATGTGATGAACGAGTTTTACTCAAGGGACAACTCTCGGAAAATCCGTTCTTCTATCCGTGCAAGGGCAAAGGCGGGGCTTTACCGCACTTCCTTTAACCCTATCGGCTACCGCAAAGCGCCCGACAATCACAACAAGCTGATTGTGGATACGGAAACGGCGTGGATAGTCAGGCGTATCTTTGAGCTTGCCAATGCGGGTATGGGGGCGCACAAAATCGCTAAGACTTTCCGAGAGGAACAAGTACCCTGCCCCTCTTGGTGGCTGCACTCACGAGGGGAAAAGGATTATTCCGAACGGTTTGAAAATCCCGAAAACAAATACGAATGGTCGCACACCGTTATCCGCAACATTATCGCCAATCCCCTCTATCTCGGTCACTTGGTAATGTGCAAGACGGAGAGCATTTTCAAGGTCAATGCGGTCAAGAAAGTGCCAGAAGCCGAGCAGATACGGGTAGACAATACCCACGAGCCGCTTGTCACGCAGGAACTGTTTGACGGGGCAAACGCTAAAATCGAGAGCCGCAGGCGTGATACGACGAATGATTTTGTATCCCCATTTGCAGGGCTTGTGAAATGCGGTGCTTGCGGCAAGGCGTTAGGTCTGCGGTATTGGGGGAAGGACAGAAACCGTGTCTATGTCTGCACCACCTATGCCCACGATACGAAAGCCTGCACCGACCACCGTATTTATTATGAGGACTTATACAAAGCGGTCTTGTCGGATATTCAGTATCACGCTGCTCTTGCCTATGAGGACAGGGAAAAGGCGGTTGCCCTTGCGGTCAAGATGAACGACAGAGCAGACGGAAACCGTGGGAAAAGCAACGAAAACAGGCTGAAACAGGCAAGGAAACGCTATGAGGAAGTGACAAGGCTGTTTGACCGACTGTATGAAGACTCTCTTTCGGGACGTATCTCCAATGGTAACTTTACCCGTCTGATTGATAAGTACCAGAGTGAGCAGGAACAGCTTTTAGGGCAGATAGACGCATTGGAACAGGCGTTGCAGGAGGTTAAGGACAATCAGACAAACGCTGTAAAGTGGGCGGATTTAATGGCGGAGTATGCAGGCATACAGGAACTCACAGCGGAAAATCTCAATCTCCTGATTGAACGGATTGAAGTGTTTGACCGCACACAGACCGAAGCAGGAACAGAGCAGGCAATTAAAATCTGTTACCGCTTCGGCGGTTACATAGGGGAACGCCGCTTTCTGGCAAAGGTCTTAAAGCACCCTTGCAGGAAAAAGACGTGTCCTCTGAAGAAAGGAAAGGGCTATGAAAGAGAAAAAATATCATTTGTATCTTGAGGAAAACGAATGGCGGCTGATTATCCTTTGCTTAAACGAATTGAGAAATAAGCTCATAGCAGAGGGCAGATACACGGACTGTGTGGACGAATTGCTTGTCAAATTTATTAGTGCAAAGACGGTCAAACTGAAAATACGGAGGTAAAAAGACAATGACAAAATCAATCTTTGAACAGTTGGGCGGCACATACGAACAGCAGGGAGATTATCTTCTGCCCCGCCTTGCCTTACCCACCGAAAAAGAAATATCTATCGGCGTATGGGGACAGCGGCACTTGCGGTATCTGAAAGAGTACCGCAGAGCCACCTACATAACCCTGCTTACAAGCGGCAGGCTGAATACATATCTTGCCGACATTGACAGGCAGGCGGAGGAACTGTTCTTTCGGCTGGTAGAGCAGATGAAACAGGCGCAGGGTATCACAGAGCAGCTAAAGGCTGAAAATCAGCTTTTATGGGTACAAAGGCTCAATAATATACGGGCGTGTGTGAGGGAGATTGTGGAAAAAGAGATTATTTACGCATAAGCAAAGGCGGCAGAGTGTAAGGCTCTGCTGCTTTTAATATTGACAGTATATAGCCGATGTGCTATAATCTATATAGCGATAATGCTATATAGCGGAGGTGCTATTTATGAATGATGAATTTTTTCAAGCCCTGTCTAATCCATATCGAAGAGAGATTATAAAATTACTTCGTTGGGAAAATATGAGTGTTGGTGACATTGTAAAGCGGTTTGATATTGCTCAACCAACAATATCTCGACATTTAGATGTATTAAGGAAAGCGGAGATAGTTACTTCGGAACGAAAAGGAAACCAAATCATATATTCCTTAAACCTTTCTGCAATGCAGGAAATGTTTGTCTATTTGTCCGAGTTATTTGACTATCAGAAAATCAAGGAGGTACAATCAAATGAATGCAAATAAATCCCGTGGAATAATAATTTTACTTTCATTCTTAGCCGTTATATTTTCTTTTGCATTTGAAAATCAGATTATTTCACTTATTTTTATGGCTGTTTCTATGATAAGTGCCGTTTTTGTTTTGTATCGGCATATCAATGAACTCACTTCTCTTTCAGATGATAACCCAAAGGGAAAAAGTCTAAAAGCGATTACTATTTTCAATGTTACCATATTTTTAATATGTGTGGTAATTGCTGTTTTAATTGGTGCAGGGATTGTTTCATCAGATAACGATGGTAGATATTTTGCGGCTATGATTGTTTCCGCAGTTATTTTATTTGGGGGAAACATAGCCCCTAAACTCCCATTTAGCAAGCATACGGGATTACGCCTTCCGTGGACGGTAACTGATGAAAAAGCGTGGATTGCAGCACATAGAATTATTGGATATATCTCTATTCCCCTTGCTTTTATTTATATAGCGGGTGTTGCGGCAATTAACAGTTTTGAAATTTTGACACTCGTTGCGATGGTTACTTGGATTGCTATTCCTGCTGTATTTTCTTATATAGTTTATAAGAAAGATGGATTAAGATAGTTTCTAAAAGGAGAAAAGCGATTGTAGTGAAAAAATTAGAATGGATTTTATGTCCTATATGTGGTAGCAAAACTCGTGACAGGCTTAGAGAAGATACAGTTTTGATAAACTATCCCCTTTTCTGCCCGAAATGCAAGCAGGAAACTTTGATAAATGCAAAGGAACTATATATAACCGTCATCAAAGAGCCAGACGCAAAGACGCAGAGCCGATGAACTTGTGAGCAATCTCAGTCATCGGCTCTTTCTCTTATATTCGGACAAGCCCACCGAACAAAAAAAACGGTGTTTTGGTGGGCTGTATTGTCACGCTCAAGCGACTATCCCTCTAAACCCGTTTCGAGTTTGGAGGGATTTTTATGTGTTGGTGTAAAGCCGCCACGCCGCTGCTAATTAGAAGCAGTAATTACCTACATATCATCAGATAGGAATAGAGATAATCTGTTAAAAAAATACTCGTTCTTATATGGGGATATTATACCCTCGAAGTAGATGCCAAATATCTACATAATAGAACTTTAATATCTCATAGCCGCACTGGTCTGACAACCTTTGCGGTTTTTCTTTTGTCGCATTTTGTCAAAACACAGGACAAGCCTGCTTTTGGCGTAGGCTGCCGTTCGCCGCCGACCAATCTGGATTTTCAAAAAATTCAGATTGGAGGTAAAGGACGTGGCGTACAATCACGGACGGGAAGAAAGGAAATGGCGGCTCTGGAAAGAAGCCGAGGAAAAGATTTTGCGTGAATGTGGTGTTTCGGAAAATATCATTGAAGAAATCCGCAATTACGACAGGACGGAGTTTAATTCTAACAGACGATTTTACAGACGCTTGAATGATATAGGGGAATACATAGAGGACACTGCCGAGCAGGAACACACTAAGGAGGTCAAGACAGTTATTGAGTTACTTGATGAAATCGAGAATGAAGAACTGTATCAAGCCTTGATAACGGTGAACAAGCATACTCTGCAAATCGTACTGCTGAAAATACAGGGCTATTCTACTAAAGAGATTGCCGCAATAACAGGTTTAAGCGAAAAGGCTATTTACAAAAGGCTTGAAAGGTTGCGTGAAAAATTAAAATCCTTTAGGCATTGAGGGGAAATCCCTGCTTTCCTACGGGCTATTGGGCGAGAGGTCAAAAAACTCTCGCCTATTTTTTAGCAGGAGGAAAGAACAATGGCGATACCTAAAAGGACATACTGGCTTCGGGAAGTAGTGACGGAGAACGGAACGAGTTATCATATCAGTTTTCGGGATGGACAAGGAAAAATTCAAAAGCTGTGTGTACCCTATGATTTCTATATGGCGTTTCGTAGACTGGAACTTGATGAACGGAAAATAGAAAACTGGGATTACCGACATAGGGAGTTTAACGAGGTGCAAGACGAAACGCTGAACAGACGAGCGTTAAGACTTCCAAAGAATGTAGATGAGTTAATCATCGAGGAAGAACAGGCGGAACTGCTCTACAAGGCAATCAACACCTTGCCAGAAATTCAGAAGCGGCGTTTCTTGCTCTACCACGAATACGAGTACACTTTCTATGAGATTGGGAAAATGGAACATTGCAGACCGCAGGCAGTAAGGCGTTCCGTTATCCTCGCCAGAGAAAAGATAAAGGCACAGATGAAAAAATATCTCTGTGCTTGATAGTTTAACGAATACCCTTGTATCTTCGGATATGAGGGTATTTCTCTATATGTTCTCTAATGGAATTTTACAGAGGTCAAGAAACCCGAACACGCACTGAAACTCTTTATCCGCTTTGCCCTTGCCAAAGGCGTTGTGACTTACGGCTTGGAGCTGATGATGGCTCTCTTTCAGATTGTGCAGGGCGTGATTTCCACCATAATGAATGCCGCAGGATTTGGAACGGCATCACAGACGGTATTGCCACAGGAGATTGTGACCGCTGTTGAGGACTGCGGCTTTTTCGAGAGTATTCCTCTATGGGCGGTGACACTCATCGGCGGTCTGTTCATTACGGTGCTGTCGTTCATTATGATTATGTCGGTGTATGGGCGGTTTTTTAAACTCTATCTTTATACCGCAATCGCTCCCGTACCCTTATCCACTTTTGCAGGCGAGCCAAGCCAGAGTGTGGGCAAGAGCTTTATCAAAAGCTATGCCGCCGTTTGTCTGGAGGGAGCAATCATCGTCCTTGCCTGTATCATCTTTTCCCTGTTTGCCGCCACGCCCCCTGCCGTTGACCCGAATCTGGCAGCCGTATCAATGGTGTGGAGCTATATCGGGGAGCTGATTTTCAATATGCTCGTCTTAGTCGGTGCGGTAAAAATGGCAGACCGTATTGTACGTGAAATGATGGGCTTGTAATTATAAGTAAAGAAAGGAAAATCGAAATGAAGAAAGAACCAAAGTGTTACCAGATTTATTATATCCACTTGCTGAACGGAGAAGTCATTGAAGCTTCAGAAGCCTATGACCTGCCTGCGGAGGAGGGATTGGTTGGAAAATTTGGAAAGGCTGACGACAACGAAATATTTGAAATCGGAGATACCATTTCTGGACTTTCCTATGTTCCCAAACGCAGTATTCTATTTATAGCGACTGGAGATGTCAAAGAAAGTTGGTGTTGATTGTGGATGGGCGTATTTGTAAACTTTTTTGAATCGGTTGACTTGATTGTATGAAACGGGTATAATATGTATAGAATACTACTATCCAAGTCAACAAAGGAGGTATCGTTATGAATATCCGTCCATCCGCAGCCATCCGTCAGAACTATAATGAGATTGCTGATTTGTGCCGAAAGACCGCAGAACCGATTTTCCTTACCAAGAACGGCGAGGGGGATTTGGTCGTTATGGATATTGAAACCTACAACCGCAGGGAAAAAATGCTGAAGCTCCGTGAGGAACTGCTCGCTGTCGAGGAGGACAGACTTGCGGGAAGATGCGGCTGTACACTTGACGAACTGGACGCTTATCTTGATGAAGTGATTGCAGAGGTATAGCGTATGGTATCAAACAGCAAGTATAAAGTAATTGTTTCCGACAGAGCAAAAAGAATGTTAGGAACGCATATCCGCTTTATGGCACAGGTCAATAAAGAGGCGGCAGCGGCAAAGAAAAAAGAGATTATGACCGCATTGCGTTCTTTGTGTCAGATGCCGCAGCGTTTCCCTTTCTTTGAGGAATTGTATATCACTCCAAATAAATATCATAAGATGTTCATTGAGAAGTGGTATCTTGTCCTCTACCAGATTCAAGATGATACAGTCTATGTAGAATATATCCTTGACTGTCGCAAGGATTACAGTTGGCTTATCAAATAACAGCAGAATATCGGAATGAAAATCGTCACTTATAAAAGGTGGCGATTTTTTTGTGCAAAAAAGGAGGTGTAACTTTTGGAAGTCAAAATAAATAAAGAAATCCGTAACTACACGGAAAGTATGTTTTTCGGACTGTCTTTAAGGCAGTTCATTTTTTCTGCCCTTGCCTGCGGTGTGGCGGTAGGTCTGTTTTTCCTGCTCCGTCCGCATTTCGGAACGGAAACACTCAGTTGGGTATGTATCTTAGGTGCTTCGCCCTTTGCAATGATGGGCTTTGTGAAATACAACGGTATGACCGCCGAGCAGTTTGTCTGGGCGTGGATTAAGTCGGAATTTCTGATGCCGAAAAAGCTGATGTTCCTGCCAGATAATCTCTACTATGAAGCATTGAAGCAAAATATCGAAGCCCGTGAGAAAGGCTTGCCTGTTGCCCAGAAGAAGCAGAAACGGCAGGCAGCAAAGACAGAGAAAAAGAAACCAAGAAAATCAAAAAAGCGTAAGGAGGCAGACTATGATAAAAACGCTTAGAAACCTGTTCAAGCAGGACAAGGAGAAATTTGTTGTGCCGAAGTCGGTGCAGTCGGTTATCCCTATTAAGACCATCTGGGAGGACGGCATTTTTCTTGTGGGCAAGAACAAGTATGCAAAGACCTTTAAGTTTGAGGATATAAACTACGCCGTGGCAAGCCGTGAGGATAAGGAAGCGATGTTCCTTGAGTATTCGGAGCTTCTCAATGCCCTCGACAGCGGTGCGACCACGAAAATCACTATCAACAACCGCCGCTTGAATAAGGCAGACTTTGAACAGACCATTTTAATCCCTATGGCGGAGGACGGTCTGGATAAGTACCGAACAGAATATAACAAAATGCTCCTTGATAAAGCGACAGGGGCTAATTCCATCGTGCAGGATAAGTATGTGACCATATCCGTCTGTAAGAAGAATATCGAAGAAGCACGACACTACTTTGCCCGTGTGGGAGCTGACCTTATCGGACATTTTTCACGGCTCGGCTCAAAATGCACCGAGCTTGACGCAGAAGAAAAGCTCCGTATCTTCCACGACTTCTACCGCACAGGAGAGGAAACGGCGTTCCGTTTTGATATGGTGCAGAGTATGAGAAAAGGTCACGATTTCAAGGACCATATCTGCCCTGATACCTTTGAGTTTGAAAAGGACTATTTCAGAATCGGCAACCGATACGGGCGTGTGATTTTCCTTAGAGAGTATGCTGCCTATATCAAGGACAGTATGGTAGCCGAGCTTTGTGAGCTGAACAGAAATATGATGCTGTCCGTGGATGTCGTTCCCGTTCCCACAGATGAAGCCGTGCGTGAGGTGGAAAACCGTCTTTTAGGTGTGGAAACCAACATCACGAACTGGCAGCGTAAACAAAATCAGAACAACAATTTTTCGGCGGTCATCCCTTACGACCTTGAACAGCAGCGGAAAGAAAGCAAGGAGTTTTTAGATGACCTGACCACCCGTGACCAGAGAATGATGTTTGCGGTGCTGACGATGGTGCATACGGCGGAAACAAAGGAGCAGCTTGACAATGACACCGAAGCTCTCCTTACCACGGCAAGAAAGCACCTCTGTCAGTTTGCGGTGCTGAAATATCAGCAGATGGACGCACTTAATACGGCTCTGCCCTTTGGTATCCGCAGGATTGATGCCCTGCGTACCCTTACCACGGAGAGCCTTGCGGTATTTATACCGTTCCGTGTGCAGGAAATCTATCACGAAAACGGCGTGTATTACGGGCAGAATGTCATTTCAAAAAATATGATTATCGCCAACCGCCGCCACCTTTTGAACGGCAACTCCTTTATTCTCGGCGTATCTGGTGCGGGTAAGTCCTTTACGGCAAAGGAGGAAATGACGAATATTATCCTCACAGACCCTAACGCCGATGTGATTATCATAGACCCAGAGCGAGAATATTCGCCCCTTGTAAAAGCGATGCAGGGCGAGGTCATTCACATCTCTGCCACAAGTGAAAGCCATATCAACGCTATGGATATGAACTCCGATTACGGTGACGGTGCAAACCCTGTCATTTTGAAATCGGAGTTTATTTTATCCCTGTGCGAGCAGCTCATCGGCGGCAGCAGTCTTGGGGCAAAGCAGAAGTCCATCATTGACCGCTGTACGGCGAGTGTGTACCGCTACTATCAGCAGGGCAATTATCAGGGAACGCCGCCCACCTTGCAGGACTTCCGTGAGGAGTTGTTAAAGCAGAACGAGCCAGAAGCACAGGAAATTGCCCTTGCCATTGAGCTGTTTACGGACGGCTCTCTCAACACCTTTGCCAAGCATACCAATGTGGATACCAAGAGCCGCCTTATCTGCTATGACATTTTGGATTTAGGCAAGCAGTTACAGCCTATCGGTATGCTTGTTGTTCTTGACAGCATCTTAAACCGTATCACGCAGAACAGAGCCAAAGGCAGGAACACATTCATTTTCATTGATGAGATTTATCTGCTGTTCCAACACGAATACTCTGCGAACTTCCTCTTTACTCTCTGGAAGCGTGTGCGTAAATATGGTGCGTACTGTACGGGTATCACTCAGAATGTGGACGACCTGCTACAGAGCCATACGGCGAGGACGATGCTTGCAAACTCCGAGTTTATCATTATGTTAAATCAAGCGTCCACAGACAGGCTTGAGCTTGCCAAGCTCCTTAACATCTCCGACCTTCAGATGAGCTATATCACGAATGTCGGTGCAGGACAGGGGCTTTTGAAAGTCGGCAGCTCCCTTGTGCCGTTTGTCAACAAGTTCCCAAGAAACACAGAGCTTTACAGGCTGATGACAACCAAGTTCGGTGAGGTTTAGGAAAGGAGGATTTTCAATGTCTAATATCCGATTTCGCTCTGCGGCTCATCGGGATTTCTTTCTGGAAAATATGATGAAATGTAGGGTAAACGACTGTTATCACAGAGCCTTTTTCTATGTGATGGGTATTGCCGCTGAAACGAGGGCAAACATCAGCCAGATGTTTGACTTTAAGACAGACTGCATTGTGCCAGAGGGTATGCACGGCGGCTGGCAGACAAGCGGCACGGTCAAAGTCTGCCACCTTGCCTTTAACCTCTGGAATAACTATGTGGAGGAGGGACGGGAAAAGAGCTTCACGCCAGAGGATTTATTCTGCTGCGAGTTCGCCCCGTATTTTATGGAGGGTATCAAGGTAAGGTATCCTGAGTATTGCAGGGAACTCCCTGCCCCGAAACAGCAGACGGAACATTCAAGATGAGAAAGGATAAGCTTATGAAAAAATATAAAATGCAGATTTGTATCGCTGCCGCCGTATGCCTTTTAGGTACGGCGGTTTTTTGCGGCTTTCAGATTTACCACCACTATGCACAGGTGGAGGAACAGACCGAAGCGTTTGAACAGATGGCGGAGCTTGTAGAAAAAGCTCCCGAAGAAGCAATCCCAGAGGATACGCCTGTCAGTGAGGGCGAAGATGTCCTTGCAAAATATAAGGAACTGTATCTGCAAAATGAGGATATGGTAGGTTGGATTTCCATTGCCGGCACGAAGATCAATTACCCCGTAATGCAGACCCCCAATGAGCCGAACTTCTATTTGAAGCACAATTTTGAAAAGGCGTACAGTGATTTGGGAACGCCGTATATCCAAGAAAACTGCAACATCGCAGAGAGCGACAACCTTGTGATTTACGGTCATCATATCAAGGGCGGCAAGATGTTCGGAGCGTTGGAGGACTACAAGGCAAAGAGCTTTTATGAAAAGCACAAGACCATTCAGTTTGATACGCTGACCGAGCAGGAGGAATATGAAATCGTGGCGGTATTCAAGACGGTGGTGTACAGCTCCGAGGGCTTCCGCTACTACGATTTTGTGGATGCAGAGAATGAAGAAGCCTTTGATGCGTATATCGCCAAGTGTAAGGAGCTTGCCCTGTATGACACAGGTGTAAACGCAGAATACGGCGACAGGTTGATTACCCTTTCCACCTGTGAATACTCTGCCCAGAATGGCAGGCTTGTGGTGGTGGCAAAAAAGGTAGCTTGATATGACCGCAAAACTTCTGGGAAAGGAGGTTTTGTATGGCGAATATAAAGACCAGAGATGCGGTCAAGGGTACGATTAAGACCATTGACAAGGCGGCTATTGCAGGCGAGCGTATGAAATCTGCCTATGCCAAGACAAAGGATAAGGCGGAACAGGGCTATTATGCGGAGGAAAGCTCTGCTACTGAGTATGCTTCCGATAAGGTGTCCTATGCGGCTGACCGTATCAAGGACGAGGGCATCCACCAATTCAATAAGCAGGGTCAGAAAAGTGTGCAGACCACAAAGAAAAATGTTGTTAAGGCAAAGGATAAGATTGCCGATTTTAAGACCAAACGGGCAATGAAAGCTGCCGAGCAGAAACAGGTACAGGCGGCTTCTGTACGAAGCGGCTCTGCCGTCCGTCAAAGTACGGCTAACCGTGCCGTTATTCCCGATACCCCTGCTCCGACCATAAAGACAAAGCGGCAGGTGGAAAAGACGATAAAACAGTCTGCCAAAAGCACAGGGAAAACGGTCAAAACTGCCGCCAAAGGTACGGTAAAATCAGCCGAAAAAGGTGTCAAAACGGCTCATTCCACTTCAAAGGCTGCGATTAAGACCACGCAGGCTTCGGCAAAAGCGGCACAGAAAACTGCACAGGCTTCGGTCAAGGCGACACAAAAGGCGGCACAGGCAGCGAAAGCAACGGCAAAGGCTACCGCCCAAGCAACAAAGGCGGCGGTCAGGGCGACTATCGCCGCTGTCAAGGCAATCATCGCAGGCACAAAGGCTCTGATTTCTGCTATTATTGCAGGCGGTTGGGTTGCGGTTTTGATTATCCTTATCATCGTGTTGTTTGGCTGTGCGGTATCCTTATTCGGCGGTGGCGGCAACAGCAACTCCTATACGCCAGTCAGTGCCGAGGTGGAAGCCTATGAGCCTTTGATACAGCAGTATGCAAGGCAGCACGGCATTTCTGAATATACGGAGCTGATTAAGGCGGTGATGATGCAGGAATCTGGAGGGCGTGGAAATGACCCGATGCAGGCTTCCGAGTGCGGATACAATACCCGTTACCCGAATACGCCAAACGGCATTACTGACCCAGAGTATTCCATCAATGTAGGTATCCAGAATTTAGCCGCCTGCCTGAGTGATGCGGAGGTGGAAAACCCGATTGATATGGAGCGTATCAAACTTGCTTTGCAGGGCTACAATTTCGGCAACGGCTATATCTCGTGGGCGAAAACCAACTATGGAGGATATTCCTATGCCAATGCGGTAGAGTTCTCTACCACACAGGCAGAACGCTTAGGGTGGGACAGCTACGGGGATACGCAGTATGTTTCCCACGTCCTGCGTTACTATCCATACGGACGGGCATTTACGGGCGGCGGCAATCAAGCCATTGTGGAGGTTGCCCTAACGCAGCTTGGCAATGAGGGCGGTCAGCCTTATTGGTCGTGGTACGGTTTTGACAGCCGTGTGGAATGGTGTGCCTGTTTTGTATCTTGGTGTGCCGAGCAGTGCGGTTATCTGGAAAGCGGAATCATACCGAAGTATGCCCTTTGTTCGGACGGTGTGAATTGGTTTAAGGGCAACGGACAATGGCAGGGTCGGGATTATGAGCCATCGGCAGGAAGTATTATCTTTTTTGATTGGGATAATGACGGTACAATCGACCACACAGGCATTGTGGAGAAATGCGAAAACGGTACAGTTTATACGGTTGAGGGCAATTCTGATGATGCCTGCAAGCAGAGAAGCTATTCTGTCGGCAGCAGCTCTATCTATGGATATGGTATCCCTGCCTATTAAAAAACGGCAAAAGAAAAACCAGAGGTTATTCCTCTGGCTCTTTTGCCTTACATAGACTGTTTGCGGTTGCTTCTATGATTGCAAGCTCTTTGTCATCAAGCTTATCAAGTACCGCATCAAGTTGTCTGCGTTGAGAAGTCTTTTCTGCTTTTTCGTCAGCAAAAATAAACTCATCTAACGAAATATGAAACATACGGACAAGATATATAAAAAGCTGTATGCTTGGAAACTGCCCTTCATTTTCAATGGACTGAACATGGCGGACGGAATAATCTATGATACCTGCTAATTGTTCTCTCGTCATATTTTGTGCGATACGGGCTTTTTTAATTGCCTGCCCTATCGGTGCAAAATCAATACCGAATTTGTTTTCTCTGCCGTCCATCTACTCACCACCTGTCCTTAAATCTTCTTTTCTTATATTGTACAGAAATCTCACTTCCTATTAAAGAAAGTGTCATTGCCTGTAACAAGAGATAATACTTCTTGTTAGAAGAAAAGAAAGTTCATACTTGCATACTTGATACTGTTCGTTTAAATGGCTATAATGTATATATTTATGTTTGGGAGGTCACTTATGTTTGAATATATGACAGCACAGGAAGCCGCTGAAAGATGTAATGTATCCCTGCGCTGGGTACAACGGCTGTGTAAGGAAAACCGAATTGACGGAGCAATAAATATTAGCCGAGTGTGGCTTATACCGAAAAAGGCGAGCAAGCCAAGTGACGCCCGAAAAAAAGAAAATAAAAAATGTGCCAACTCCACCGTAACTCCACATTCTTCTGATAAATTGTAAATGGAGGTGTTTTATGTTGTCAAAAACAATATTGATAATAGACGATGAAAGAGCAATACAAAATGTTATGAAAGCGTTTCTTGAGGATGCAGGATATACCACGATTTTAGCTGATGACGGACTTGACGGGATTGAGAAATTCCACCGATGTAATCCTGACTTGGTGCTGCTTGATTTAATGCTGCCGAAAATTGACGGTTTTGCGGTCTGCGAGCTGATTAGAAAAGAAAGCCAAGTTCCCATTATTATGCTGACCGCACGGGACGATGATGACAGCCAGCTAAAAGGATTTGATGTATTGGCAGATGATTATATCACTAAACCAGTTACTATGCCCCTTGTAATACGCAGGATAGAAGCGGTATTGCGCCGAACGGAAAAAGGAAACCAGAACGAGAATACCGTAATTCACTACAAGGAAATATCCTTAGACATTGATAGTTTTAACGTCCTTGTAAACGGAGAGGGTATTTCCCTCACAACACGGGAGTTTGAGATATTGAAGCTCTTTTTGGAAAATCAGGGACGTGTGTTTACAAGGGATAATCTGCTTAATACAATCTGGGGCTATGATTACTTCGGAGATGTAAAGATTGTAAATACACACATTAAAAATATCCGCAGGAAATTGGGTGTGGATTACATAGAAACAATCAGAGGAGTGGGATATAAAATTGAGAAAGAAAATCAGTAAAAGCATTCAGGCAAAAACTTTCATCAGTATGATGGTACTGCTTATAGGCTGCTGCATCATCATTTATAGTATGGTAATGGTGTTTCTCCCTAAGAATTACCAGACAGAGCTTGAGCATCAGGTCACATCAGATTTCTATGGAATGGTGGAAATGTTAGAGCAATACGGTTGGGAGGAAAGCTCTGACGGCATCCTTGAGTTCTCTATGAAGAACAATGCCACCGTTGAAATCACTGACGAAAATGAAAATAGCGTATTCTCAGTAAATTTCGCTAATGCAGAAGATGGTGCGGACATATTCTCATCGTCTCTGTCGATGAGCTGTTCGTCAACATTTGTGCAGAACGGACAGACTTACCGACTTTCTGCTATTGTTTCTCTCATAGCTGTAACGCAGTCTTATGATGTCTTAATTAAGCTCCTGCCCTTTATCGCCGTGATGATACTTCTTATTTCTGTTATCGGAGCTTTCGTTTGCTCCCGCTATTTTTCAAAGCCATTGGTGGATATTTGCAGTGTCGCCAGACGAATGACACAGCTTGATATGACTTGGAAATGCGATATAAAGCGGCAAGACGAAATCGGCGTTTTAGCAACCAGTCTGAATGAGATGTCGGGGCGGTTAAGTGCTGCTCTTGACAGCCTGCAAACAGCAAACGAGCAATTACAGCAGGATATTGAGAAGGAACGGGAGCAGGAAAAACAACGGATTGATTTCTTTACTTCCGTTTCCCACGAACTGAAAACTCCGATTGCAATTATTAAAGGCGAACTGGAAGGAATGCTTTACAAGGTTGGCGATTATAAGGACAGAGATACCTATCTGCGCCACTGTCTGAAAACGGTGGGTGATATGGAGCATATCGTGAAAGAAATTATGTTATCGGCAAAGATGGGCGGCAGCGATTTTCAGCTTGTACGCTCCGACCTAAATATTAGTCAGATGCTGCAAAATGTCTGCCGAAAAAATAGTGGTCTAATGGAAGATAAAGAAATGGAACTGAATATGGAAATACAGCCCGACTTTCATTATGAGGGCGATGGTCGGCTAATTGAGAAAGTATTTACCAATGTCATCGGCAACGCTGCGGCTTATTCCCCGATAGGCGCTGTGGTAACAGTATCATTACAGGACGGCATATTCTCAGTGGAAAATTCAGGTGTTCATATAGTCGAGGAAGATTTGAAACAACTGTTTACGCCTTTTTATCGGGTGGAGAAATCCCGTAATCGAAATAGCGGAGGAAGCGGTTTGGGATTGTATATCACAAAAACAATCTTAGGTCATCACGGTATCCCATATAAAATGGAAAATACAAAAAGCGGCGTAAAATTCACGGCATTTTTCCTATAAAACAACCCCAAATTAAAACTTAATTGTATTTTACATTACCGAGAGGTTTTCATTGCGAAAATCTCTCGGTTTTTTGTAAAAGGCGCAGCTCCACCTAAAATACTCCTCAGCTCCACCTCAACTCCACTTTTCTTTCGTATCTTAAAGGTGTTCTCATAGATGAGGGAATTAGCGGCACTAAGGTAGAAAAACGTGACGGCCTGCTTAGACTTTTGAAGGATTGTGAAGACGGCAAAATTGACCGTGTAATAACAAAGTCCATTAGCCGCTTCTCTAGAAATACAACCGACTGCCTTGAAATGGTGCATAGCCTTTCAAAGCTTGGCATTTATTTGTATTTTGAAAAGGAAAACATCGACACCGAGCACATGAGCTCAGAGCTTATGCTTTCCATTCTAAGCTCGATTGCAGAAAGCGAGTCCAGATCCATTTCGGAAAACAGCAAATGGTCCATTAAACACCGCTACGAAGCAGGTACCTTTATTATCAGCTATCCGCCATACGGTTATGAAAACGTTGATGGTAAGATGGTGATTGTGCCTGAGGAGGCTGAGGTGGTGAAGGAAATCTTCCAGCGTACCATTTCCGGCCAGGGCTCATACATCATTGCAAAATGGTTGAACGAAGCCGGCATTCCATCGAAGCGTGGAAACGAGTGGCATTCCTCAACGGTTAAGGGAATCTTGAAAAATGAGAAATACACTGGCGACGTTGTTTTCCAGAAAACTTATACGGACGATAATTTCAATCGCCATACCAATTATGGTGAGCGAAACATGTATATGTGCAAAAATCACCATGAGCCGATTATCAGCCATGAGGTTTTTGAAATGACCGCAGAGGTTATGGCCCAGCGCGGTAAAGAAAAAGGCATCGAGGCCGGTGATGCAAAATACCTGAACCGATATGCCTTATCAGGAAAAATCATCTGCGGTGAGTGCGGCGCTACCTTTAAGCGCAGAACCCACTACAAACCAAGCGGCGATTATATTGCCTGGACCTGTTGCAGCCATATCAAAGACAAGGCTTCCTGCAGCATGCTTTATATCAAGGACGAGGATATTAAAAAGGCGCTGGTACGAATGATGAAAAAACTGCAAGCCTGCCATGAACAGGTGTTAAAGCCTTTTGTGGCCGGGCTCAAAGGCACCAATAACAAAGATCGATTGCACCAGGTACTAGAGCTGGAAACGCAGATTGAGAAAAATCTGGAGCAGCAAAATGTAATGGTAAACCTTATGAGCGCCGGATACATTGAACCTGAGCTTTACCACGCAGAGAGAAATTCGTTGTTGATTGAAGCGGACAGGCTAAGTAAAGAAAAAGACCTCATTTCCGAAAGCGTCAATGGTGATTTGACGCATTTAGAAGAGGCCCAGAAGCTACTTCGATTTATGGCTAAGAAAAACAATGTCATAGATTACGATGACGCCTTAATGCAGGATTACATCGAGCGCATCATTGTTCAGTCTAGAAGTGAAGTGCTCTTTGAATTAAAGTGCGGCTTAAAGCTGACAGAAGGGTTGGTGTGAATATGACGCATACGCCATACGGCTATAAAATAGAAAAAGGTCAAGCGGTTATTGATGAGTCGATTGCAGAGAAAGTAAGACAACTTTTTATAGAATTTTTGAATTGCGGTTCTATGAGGGCAGCAGCGGTTAAGGTAGGAATTGACAAGACACACTCCGTCATTGGCAGGCTTCTAAGAAATGAAGTTTACCTGGGCGATGAGTATTATCCGCAGCTTATAGATGATGAGCTTTTCCAGAAGGTGCAGGAGCAGCGAAACAGTAATGCTAGGTCACAGAACCGTATTCGAGATTATATAAAGCAAACGCCTGTTGCAGAAAACATTCAATACCGTATTGGAAAAGTCCAACAGCGCTATGAAAACCCATACCAGCAGGCGGAATACGCCTATGGGTTAATCGAGGAGGAAAAACATGAATGAGAACGTAACCTTAATTCCGGCCAGAAAAAGGCCCGGCAATAGAATTGCAAAAGCTGCAGAAAAACCAAAGCTAAAAGTCGCAGCGTACTGCCGAGTTAGTACTGACAGCGATGAGCAGGCTGGTAGCTATGAAGTGCAGGTGCAGCATTACACCGATTACATAGGAAGAAATAAAGAATGGGAGCTTGCTGGCATTTACACTGACGATGGTATTTCTGGAACTAACACTAAGAAGCGTGAAGGCTTCAATGGTATGATTGAGGATTGCATGGCCGGTAAAATCGATATGGTAATAACAAAATCCATCAGCCGATTTGCCAGAAACACCATCGATTGCCTGAAGTACGTAAGGCAGCTCAAGGAAAAGAATATCGCTATAATTTTTGAAAAGGAAAATATCAATACGCTGGAGGCCAGCGGTGAGCTGCTTCTCACGATTATGGCTTCCTTGGCCCAGCAGGAATCAGCTTCCCTTTCTCAGAACGTAAAGCTAGGTTTGCAGTTTCGTTACCAAGATGGAAAGGTGCAGATCAACCACAATCACTTCCTTGGGTACACAAAGGACGAGGAAGGAAATTTGATTATTGATGAAGAAGAAGCGAAGATAGTAAGGCGTATTTTTAGAGAATACTTAGAAGGCGCCAGCTTTAGAGATATAGCCAGTGGCCTTGAGCGAGATAAAATCAAGATCGGTGGAAAACGATATAAATGGCATCTCAGTACAGTGCAGGGCATTTTACAGAACGAAAAATACATGGGTGATGCGCTTCTGCAAAAGACTATTACAACGGATTTTATTGAAAAGACCAGAATTAAGAATGATGGCTCTGTTCCACAGTATTACGTAAAGGATAGCCAGGAGCCAATTATTCCTAGAGATATTTTCACCCAGGTGCAAGAAGAAATGGTACGAAGAGCCAACCTGTTTAGCGGTGAGGGAATAAAAAGAAACGAGTTTACTCCAGCAAATACGCACTTTCAAGTATTTGCACCTGTTCAAAGTGCGGCGATATTTACCGCAGAATTGCCTGGAATAATCGAGGTAAGCATTCTATCGTATGGCGTTGCTGTACAAGGGTAGAAAATGGCCCGGCGATATGCGATGCGCCGACTGTTCAAGAAATAGAGCTGCAGCAAGCTACGGTAAAAGCCATAAACCTTCTTGTAAGAAGTTCTTCATCAACACTGAATATTTTGATGCAGAATATTGAAATAGCACTGGCAGACGACAATTCCGGCGAACTTGAAAAGATAAATACGGTGCTTTCTGAAAAACAACAGCAGCTGGTGAAACTGGCTCATGCAAAAAAGGATTATACGGCTTTGGCTGATGAGATTGACCTGCTTAGAGATAAAAAGCAAGGGCTTCTGGTGGCAAAGGCAGAAACAGAAGGCTTTAAAAAACGCATCAAGGAATTAGAAGATTTCTTAAAAGCAGCAAATCATGAACTGACAGAATATGATGAGTCAATGGTAAGGAAATATATCGAGAAAATAAAGGTGTATGAAGATAAATTTACAGTTTGCTTCAAAGCAGGTGTAGACTTGGATATAGAGCGATAAGAAACAGAACGTGGCGGCAGGCTTTCGAGCTTGCCGTTTTGTCGCTTTGAGGAGGGATTGATTTTGTTCGTGGTTTGGTATATAATATATAAAGTAACCGTAGGCAAAGAAAAGTAGGTGCAAGAATGGAATATTTATCAATTAGACAGACAGCCGATAGATGGGGCATCTCAATTAGAAGAATACAAGTGTTGTGTACAGAAGGTCGTATTCCAGGTGCAATGAAGATTGGCTCCTATTGGGCCATTCCTGCTGATGCGGAAAAGCCAGACGACCAGAGAGTTAAAAGTGGAAAATATATAAAAAAACAAAGAACAGTAAGAAGGTGCACTAATGAGCCAAAAAGAAGATATTGTAAATTTGCTTAATTTAAATAAGACAATGACACAGGGTGCTTTAGCGGAAGCTATCTATGGTGATAAAAATCACAGCCCTAATATCTATGCGGCTCTCAAGGTACTGGTGGATAAGGGCATAGTTGTTCGTTCTGGAAGCAATCCATCGTATTATTCACTGTCCGGTGAAGAAGTTAAGCTTCCTGAAAAAACTGCTACGTCTAATAAAAAAGAAATGCGCGATGTTTCTGGTGACGTTATATCAGATGAAACACTCGAAGAAATAGAAGCGCTAGTCCAAGGAACGGATAATTATGGACCGGAAAATGAATTAATAACAAGATGCTTGAAAAAGTTTCCGTCAAATACAGATCCGGATGTAGTGGCGATGAAGATTGGGTTAATAGACATTACTAATTCAACGCACTTATCCCAGCACAAGAGTAAAATCAGCATGGTAGAGCTGGCTAATATTATAGCGGCTATTCCAGATGTGGATGAAAGAATAAAAAATGGTGATCCAGAGGTTGTAAACATCATTGCACGCAGCAATGGAAGAATAAACCTATTTTCATTTGCTTCAAAATATTGTTGCTATCATAACAGCAATTTGTATGGAAGGGATGACTTTTCAATTTTGGATACAGTGTTGAAGGAATACCTTCCTAAATACTTTGCGGATGTGACGAAAGGCCAGATTCAAAAATGGCAGGATAGCTTCAATTATAAGGCCTACAATGACTACATAACCGGCAAGCTAGAAGAGCTTGGTATAACTGTAGAAAATAGAAAAAGAAAATTTGACCACTTTGTGTGGTACTTAAATAGATAATGGTTTTGGAGGTGAACTACCACAATGAAGATACATTATTTTCAGAGATATCATGAAAAAGAAAACGTGGCTACAGCCAACACAATGTTGCTTCTGTCACGCTTATATTCTTATTCATCAGATAAATTCTTCAGATTTTTGAAATCAGAATACTTTGCTGATTCCTTTGAACCAGAGTTGGTTTTCACATTACAGGAAAAGAGCGTAGACAGCATACCTGACGCAACGATAACTCAGGAAGGCTTCAAAATTGTGGTAGAGACTAAGCTGACAGATTGGTTCTATGCTGACCAGCTAATGAGACATTTGAAGTCCTTTGGCGAGGAAAAGAACAAGATAATGATTACGCTTGCTTCAGAATTGATGGCAGATGAAAAGCTGGCTGATTTTGAAAAGCAGCTAAAGGAATATAATGAGACTCAAACTTACCCGGTAGTGCATATCAACACAACATTTGAAATGATGGCTAACGCCATTCGAGATGTTATTGATGATAGAGATTATGAAATGCAGGATGTATTAGAGGATTACTTAAACTACTGCTATAAAGATGGATTAATTCCAGTATCAGATTCCTGGAAGTATCTGCGTATGCAGCTTGCTGGCACAACGATTGATTTTAATATCAACAACAATATTTATTATGATAAGGCTGAGCGTGGTTTTAGGGCTCATGATTATCTCGGCTTATATAAGCAAAAGAGTGTACGTGCTATCGGAAAAATATGCGCTCGTATTACAGCAATTGAAACTGAAACAGGAGTTAAATATACACCTGAATTTGGTGAGCTGACAGATGAACGTAAGCAGATGATTGCAAAAGCAATGGCCGATGGTGATTCGCATGGATATGATTTAAGAACCATAGAACATAGATACTTCTTCGTTGAGCAGTTCTATGAAACTGACTTTAAGAAGATAACATCAGGCGGTTCGATGGGAACAAGAATTTTTGATTTATCTACCCTTTTAGGAATTGATGAAATGCCTGATGTTGAGCAGATTGCAGAATTGCTTAAAACCAAGAGCTGGAGTTAAATTCTAAAAGTATAGGAGGTATGGACAATGGCATTCGATCCAGGATTAAAAATAGGACAGATTTTAAAGAACGCAGATGTTGTTGAGACTTTTAAGTGTGGTAACATGGGCGGAATGCGCTGTTCAAGAACTACCAATACGCTCGTTATCGTCTCTGATTATACAAAGGGAATCTACCACGATAAGTGGATCGGAGGAGTTCTTCATTACACAGGTATGGGAAAATCCGGTGACCAGGATATTAACTGGGCCCAGAATGCAACATTAGCTGAGTGCGGAAGAAATGGTGTTGATGTTCACCTGTTTGAGGTTATGGACGCTGGCGAATATGTTTATTGCGGCAGAATAGAGCTTGTAGGTAAACCTTATACTGAAATTCAGCCTGGTGAAGATGGAAATGACAGAAGAGTTTGGATGTTCCCTGTTCGTCCTGTGCCGGATAATGATGTTAAGAAGCCACAGATGTTTGTCTTTAAGGATATGGAGGACTATAAGTCTCGTGGTAAAAATGTAGATGCAGAATATGCGAAAATGGTGGCAGATAAGAAAAAGAATAAAGGAAAAGTACCGGTTGTCGTACAGCCCGTCATTCCTAAGCCTGAACCAAAGCCACCTGTGGTTATTCCAGCGGATATTGTTGGAAAACAGGTAAAACATAAAACCTTCGGAGTTGGTGTTATTACTGCTATTGAAGGGGCCTCAATTGCTGTGGAATTTGATAAGGTTGGCGTTAAGAAGATGGGTTATGAATTCTGTATGAACAATAAGCTATTAGAGTTTATTTAATGAGGCAATGATGAAAACAATTAGAGTTGTAGCGGCGGTTATCCGTTGTGAAGATAAAATATTTGCCACAGCCAGAGGTTATGGTGAATTTAAGGGCCAGTGGGAGTTTCCGGGTGGAAAAATAGAACCCGGCGAGACACCTCAGCAGGCCCTCGTCAGAGAAATAAAAGAAGAACTGGAAACTGACATTAAGGTTGGAGAATTGATTGGTACCATCGAATATGATTATCCTGCTTTCCACTTGTCTATGGATTGTTTCTGGTGCGAGGTGATTGAAGGAAAACTTGTTCTTAAAGAGGCAGAAGATGCTAAATGGTTAAGTAAGGATGAGTTAGATAGCGTACAATGGCTTCCAGCAGACATCACTTTGATTGAAAGATTGAAACGTGAAATTTATTAAGATTTCCAGAAAGAAGGAGTTGCATGTTTGAACCGGATAAAATAAGAGAATTAATTAATCAAATCCCAGAGATAAGGTCGAGATTTTCAAATGAAGATATTACCTTTTTTTCAGGATATGATTTTCGAGAACGTAAGAGAACTAATGCCTCGATGGGTGTAGAGATGATTTATAAGGATTCCAAATTTATTAGATGGCGTGATGAGCTTATTATTGAATTGTCTGCGTTGAGAGAGGAAACAATTGTTGCGGAAATAATTCACAAACTACAACACTTTACAGGACTCGGAGATAAGAAGAAATTCGATGATGTTGAGTCTAAGTTACTAGCACTGGACAAAAAGCTTGATGAATATAAACCCACAGTTATTGAAAAAGAGATTAGCGATGTAAGAATTGATGAGGAAGCGCTGGTTAAAGATATATTGATGAGTGTTGTTAACCTTCAGAAAAATCATACATATACACATACAAGTAAAGAAAATGAGATGAATGATTTTATTCGCGACATGCTTGGTATGAAGTATGAGAAGGTAGACCAAACTAGACAAGGTGATTCAGTTAGCGGAAAAGATGCAGGTTCTATTGACATTCAGCTTCTTAAAGATGGGATGCCAGTTGTTATGATTGAAGCATTAAAATTATCATCGTTAGATCAGAATGAGCTGAGCATACATATTGACAAGGTACTGAAAAACTATGATCCTAATGGTTGCCCATATGCTGTTATTTTGGTTTATGCTACAATGGCAGGTTTTGATGAATTTCACAAGAAGTTTATCAAATATTTAAACGAGTATGAGTTTCCTTATTTACGTGAAACTGATATAGTAGACGTGGATACAGATTATACTGAGATAAAGCATGTACAGACAATTTTAAAGAGAACTGACAAACGAGTTCGTGTACACTTTTTCACAGTACACATAAATTAACGATAGAAAAAAACAAACGTTATAAAGTGCACGTGGCAGATATGACGTACAGAGTGTACTGTCGAGCCATGTGGAGACCGTAGTATTGATGTCAAAAGTACAAAAGTGAATATTGAAAATGGAGGAATAGTACTATGGTAAATTTAGGAGAATTAAAAGAAATAAAAGACTTACGAAAGGTTTGGCCGAATGAAGGCATTTGACTTTACCCCCTTGGCTTGCGGAAGAAGATAATCTTGCGTTGTTGGCGGATGCTGTTGGAGCAGGTTTATGGCGAACCTGCAAATGAAATAATAAATTAATTTTAATATAGAAATCGAAGGCTTCGAGGTATTTAGATGCTAAAAAAATATGAGTTCGGTTTTGACGTTGGTTGCTTATTGCTATTCTTAATTATCATGATACCTAATTTTATTTGGTTTGCTGCTCCGGCGCCAAACGATGTATTGAGAATGGATTCAATTACGGAAACACTTGATTCAGTGGCTTCAATATGCCAAGTATTGATGATTACTATTCTGTGTGTTTTTAGAAATAGAGAATGTAAAAAAATCTGTATATCACCGTTAATTATAACTGGAATCATTTGCTGTTTTATGTATTTTATAAGTTGGATTGTTTATTATATTGGTGTTGTAAATGCGTTTGTTATATTAGGCTTGACCGTTCCTCCATGTTTGGCATTTTTAGCGTATGCTATTGACAGAAAGAATAAAATAGCAATTATTCCAATTTCAATTTTTACAGTTTGCCATTTAATATATGGAATTGCCAACTTTATAATTTGACAGATTCTTATTTATCGGGCAGCCGCACAAAGCGTTAACGACTATTCTGATCAATAACTGAGGAGAACGGGTAGTGTTAATTTTCTACAATCTGTAGGGTAAGCTGAAGCACGGTATATATTTTCTGACGGTAAAAGAAAAATACGGCGAAAATGATTCCGTCAGATAAATTTATAAAATATAAGTCTCAGATATGTATTTACAATAACGTTTGGAGGAAACAAAAATGAGAAAACTTATCGCTTACTGCGGACTTGACTGTGAAAAGTGCGACGCAAGGCTTGCAACGCTGAAGGATAATCATGAACTGCGTGAAAAAACCGCAAAACTTTGGAGCGAATTAAACGGAGTCGCGATTACCGCCGATATGATTAATTGCATGGGCTGCCGTACAGACGACGTTAAAACGCCGTTTTGCAGTAGTTTATGTCCGATAAGAAAATGTGCGCTTGACAAAGGCGTTGAAACTTGTGGAGACTGTGAAAATATAAAGCAATGTCAAATAGTCGGAAAAATAATTGAAAACAATTCTGAAGCATTAGTAAATCTAAAAATATAGTTTTTACATAGATTGTTATTTTTCGTCATGGCATAAGCAATTTCGGGCGTTTGGACAAGATATTTAGTTAAATGGAGGCGCATGAGGTATTATGAAGGGATTTAACAGACAAAATCAATTACTGTCCCTCTGCGGATTGAATTGCGGGCTGTGCCCTATGTTTTTGAGTAAACATTGTCCGGGCTGCGGTGGCGGGGAGGGAAACCAGTCTTGTAAAATTGCAAGGTGCAGTATGGAGCATGGCGGCGTAGAATATTGTTTTCAATGCGGCAAATACCCTTGCGGGAGATATGAGCATATAGAGGATTATGACTCATTTATTACTGCCCGTCGCCGGAAAAATGATCTGGCAAAGGCCAGGCAGATTGGAATAGACGCCTACAATGCAGAGCAGGCAGAGAAAGTAAAAATACTGAACATTCTCCTGTCTGGATATAATGACGGCCGGAAAAAGACGCTCTTTTGTGTGGCTGTAAACCTCTTGGAATTACAGGAGCTGCGCAATGTGATCGAACGGCTCGAAAGTAATTCTGAAATGAGAACGCGAACGCTTAAAGAGAAAAGCGCTTTTGCCGCAGGATTGATTCAGGAAGCAGCGGAAATGGCAAATATTGAGCTAAAGCTCCGCAAGAAAAGGTGACGATTCGTTTTTAGGCGAGAATTCGAAGAAAGCAAGTGAAAAAATGGAGAATAGAATCTTGCAGGTTGACGATGAAAATGACATTGCCGATTTGGTGAAAAAGCGTTAAGTTAAGAGGGATTTATGTGAAATTCGAAAAGTATTAACGGCAGAGAGGCTGTGGAGGGCAGTATAATATCCAGCACGACCACGTCCGGCTGGAATTGGCATAGACGGGCTGGAGTATATTGATAATGTAATAAAAATAGCTTCACAATTTTATAATTGTGAAGCTATTTTTATAATTATAAAGCTAATTGTACTGATATCGGCGTTCAGATAGTTTTATTTATTCATACCTCAAAGCGTCTATAGGATTAAGATTTGCCGCTTTTACAGATGGAATAAGACCGAAAACTATACCCACAGCCATTGAAAATACTACTGAAATAACAATGGAAACGCCGCTTATTGCGACAGGTACTTCTGCAAATTTTGATACTATCTGAGCCAGGCCTATACCGGCTCCGACCCCTATTATTCCTCCTATGCTTGTCAGCACCGAGGCCTCTGTCAGGAATTGTCCGAGTATTCGGCGCTTTCTTGCACCGAGAGCTTTTTTTAATCCGATTTCCCTGGTTCTTTCCGTTACGGAAACCAGCATGATATTCATAACTCCAATTCCTCCTACCAGCAATGAAATGCTTGCTATCCAAATAAGCATGCTGTTGGTTGAAGAGCTTAAATCCTGCATGGATTTTGCCTGTTCAAGAAGGCTTTCGCTTTTGTATTTTATATTAGATTCACTGTTTACTGTTAGATTTGCATTGAGAATATCGGCGGTTTTTTTACCTGCTGCCGTCATACTGTCCGTATCGGAAGCCTTTGCAACACAGCTTTGAGGTTCGTCGTAACCAAAGGTAATCGGCCATGATTGCGAGGGAATAAATACCTGGCCGCTTGAATTAGTCATATATGTGTAATAATCCTCAATTGAATTTATAACAGGCTCAAATTTGCTGCTCTGAACCGCTACGCCGATTACAGTAAAGGGCTCTCCGCTTATATCTATTGATTTGCCTATCGGATCTTCTCCCAGAAATAAGCTTTTTTCAGCATTAGTATCAATTATAGCGACCTTTTGATTTTGGCTATGGTCTTTCACAGAAAATCCCTTACCGGATTTTATTCTTAATCCTATTGTTGAAAAATAGTCTTCGTCTACCCCTATTACAGTTCCGCCTGAAAGCTGATTGTTAAGATAAAAAATGCTGTCGCAGTATTGTCTTTGTCTGTACAAAGTAACTTTTTCTACTTCGTCAAGCTTTTTAAGCTTTTCCTTAGTTTCACTTTCGATTACCGGTATGCCGGCGGGAATTTCCTGATATTGAAAATCAAAAACACTATCTCCCTGATAAAGCTGAACCTTAACTGTATTATTTCCTGAGCCGATCAGATTGTTTTTAATTTGCTCGTTCGTTCCCTTTATTGTAGATACAATTGCTATAATAGCGGCAATTCCAATGATTATACCAAGCATGGTCAGCAGAGAACGTATTTTATGAGAAAAAATCCCTTTAAATGATAATCTGATATTTTCAAACATATATTTTGCCTCCTTACCACTTTACTTCGTCGATTACACGGGTTTTAACGCCTTCCTTGACGTTTTTGCCGTATGGGAAGCATATTGTATCGTCGTTTGAAAGTCCGCCTTTTATTTCTATTTCGTTACCGTAAATAATTTTACCCGTTTTAATATACTGCTTTTTAAGTTTGCCGTTGTCATCGGATTTCATTACGTAATACTTTCCGTCTAATTCACGGGTATAGTGCAGTGGGATATATAGACTGCCGTTTTCTTCGGCTTCTGAAATTGTTGCCCCTACCCAGTTTCCAACGCTGAAGCCCTCGGTATCTTCTGTGATTTTTGCTTTAAAGCTATATGTGCTGCTGTTAGGGTTTTCATTCCAGTTTTCCGACGTATATGAAACCGGCGTCATATCTATAGATGTTATTTCTGCTTCTGCCATAGCGCCGGTATCGTAGGAGGTAATATTGACTATATCTCCGACTGCTATCTTATCGAGATTCAGCTCGCCTATTGAAATAGTAACGCTTAAGCCTGCGCTGCCTTGAATGACTACCAGGGGAGAAGTAGAATCGGCATTTTCCGTACCCATATTGACTTCTGTAACGATTCCGTCAATACTGCTTTTTACCTGTCCGCTTTCCTTTTTATTAAGAGCCTGACGGTACGCTATATCAGCCGACTTTTTATCAAGCTCTAATTTCTTTATTTCGTCCTGTTTATCAGAAATCATTTTTGCTATTTCAGCCTTTGAATAAATGTAATCATCTGAACCGGATTTTATATAGCTTTGCTCGTAATCACTCTGTGAAATGCTGTTGTCAAATTGTTCTTGTGGGTAATCGTCTTCGGTAGAATAGGTTTGAAGAGTACCGAATACCTTTTTGGAAAAATCAACTGTTATACTGCCGTTGCCGTTTACAATAACGTTTTTTCCAACTGTCCAGTCTTCCGTTTGTTCCTCTGTTATATCGCTGCCATTTACTTTCCAAGCATATATAAGAATGTCGTTTTCATATATATAAAAATCTGCGTATGATTTTGACGATCTAAGATGATTAAGAAAAGAGGCGGATACGACAGTGTCGCCGGAACAATTAAAGATAAACGGATCATCAGCGCTTCCGTTTCCGGATATCACATTTGATGTATCTTTAATGGCTTTGACGGTTTGAACTGTCGGACGCGGCTGTGTAGGAGGTTCGGTGGGCTCCGGCATGGGAGGAATTGCTTCGGAAGGCTTAAGATTCTGAAGACGTCTGATTTCCTTATTAGCTTGATTTATATTATCGTCTATTACGGCAAGATCGTTTTTCTTTTGCGCCGCGTCAAGCTCAAGCAGCGTCATGTCATATTTTAAAATCGTGTCGCCTTTTTTTACAGCGTCGCCTTTTTTAACAAGTATACTGTCGACAAGCTGCGATTCGTCCTGCATGATTTTCTGTACGTCTCCTGAGCTGACAGTTCCTTGTAGTTCGAGATTATCTCCCCAGTAGCTGTTTGACATATTGCTTACGGGTGTAACGTCAACTATCGCTTTATTTTTCTTTCTTATCTGATTGTATTTATATCCTCCGAATGTACCGCTTGCGGCGACTGCTGCGCAAACGGCTGCAATAATGACCTTTTCGGCAGTTTTCATTTTACTCCACCCCCATTGCTGTCGTTATAGATTTCTCCGTCGCGTATGGTCATTATTCGTCTGGCGTGCTCGGCTATTTCACGTTCATGAGTTATCATAACTATTGTGACGCCTTCTGAATTAAGCTCTCTGAAAATTTCCATTACCTGTTCGCCGGATTTTGTATCCAGCGCTCCGGTAGGCTCGTCTGCCAGAAGTAATCTTGGGTTATTTACAATTGCCCTTGCAATTGCTACTCTTTGCTTCTGACCGCCGGAAAGCTGAGTCGGTCTGAACGTCATTCTGTCTTTAAGTCCTACTTTTATAAGCGCTTGTTCGGCTAATTCACGACGTTCCTTTTTCTTGATTCCGGCATATAAAAGAGGAAGCTCTACATTTTCAATAGCCGATTCTCTTGGCAGAAGATTAAAGTTTTGAAAAACGAATCCTATTTTTCTGTTACGGATTTCAGACAGCTCTTTATCGCTGCATTCAGCAATATCTATATCGTCAAATAAGAATATACCGGAGGTCTGTTTGTCAAGACATCCAATAATGTTCATAAGCGTAGATTTGCCCGAGCCTGACGGTCCCATTATAGCGACATATTCTTCTTCGTCGACGCACAGACAGATATCCTTTAAAACCGAAACGGCGTCTTTTCCCTGCAAATAGTCCTTATAAATACTCTGCAACTCTAAAATCATAAAAACACCGCCTATTCTGCGATTTTGTCAACAGCGTCGTCTGCGTCGTCAGCTCTTTCACCCTCTGCGTCCGCGTCGGGAACGTTGAAGCCATCGTCAATACCGTCGCCGACCTCTGGTTCTACAGCATTTTCATCTCCGGGATCGGCGTCCCAGGAATTATCTACATCATCTATATTTGTAACTGCCCTCATTCCTTCTTCAAGATCGTCGGAAGGATAAGCTATATAATCATTTTCTCCCAGTCCGGAAACTATTTCACAGTCTCCGTTTATTTCATCTGTCTGTCCTGTTTTTATAAACCTTTTCTCAAGCCTTTTATCCTTGTCTGCCGCCCATACATAAGGCTTGTCGGTATCATAATCAACAATAAAATCGCTGTAAAGCCATATACCCGATTTTTCAACCGCATTGCTTTGACCGTAATCAATTTCAATAAGAACATGCTGACCTAAAACAAGTCCGTCAGTATTTTCAGGATCAATATAAAAAGCATAATTTGAGGAGGCTGTTTCACTATCCGATCCGCCTTCGACAATTACGCCGCTGTTATTAGCTTCAGGTTCATTTGACACTTCCGATACCGAACCGTTCCATGTAATGGAATCGTCTAATCTTGATCTTATTATTACAGCCTGTCCTTGAGTAATAGTTCCCATATTCTGCTCATTGAATTTGCCCTTTATTCTGAAGCTGCCCGACGCGGTTATAGTCATTATAACGTCTGCGCCGGACTCCTGAAGCTCTTCTGTTGTTTTTAGCGATTTAACAGTTCCGGAGGACGTAGCTTTAACGGCAGAATTTTCAATTGAATTTTTAAGCTTTTCAAGAGAAATATTCTTTACCTTTATATCGTATTCCGTTTTTGCGATATCCGTCTGTAATGCCTGTATCTGCGTAGTGTAAGAAACCTGGGCGTCGGCTCCGGCATTTTTTTTCTCGTTCTCCAAGTCCTTGATCTGTTTATTGTAAGAAGCGATATCATTTTCCATGCGCTCAACTTCTATCTGACCTTCCTCAAGCTCAAGCTTCATAGCTTCAGAGTCGTATTTAAAAAGATCGTCTCCTTCCTCAACGGAATCGCCTTCTTTAACAAATATTTCCTTTACTGTTTTTTCAGAATCAACTTTAATTTCCTCGGCTCTCTGCGCCTCAACAACTCCGGCAAAACGATTACCGGGTATTGAAAAGGCAGACGCGGTATTGCATTCGGATACGGAAGTTACATATGCCGTTCCTTTGCCGTCGTCGTCCTTTTTAAAAGCTACTATTAAAATGATAATTATTAAGGTAATTAAAGCAATAGTTATTGCGGATATAATAGCTATTTTTTTCCTTTTGGTCATTCTGCTGCCTCCATATTTGTTTTTATGTTTTAAATTAGTTTATCCTTATTGTACCATATTCAAATATGTTGTCAATAGCTTTCGGCAAAGATTGTATTATTTATATTAATACGGATAGTTCACACTGTAGAATCTGTAAAATTCGCCTAAGTCACTTCTGGTTTTCAATAAAATCCCTGATCGCTTTGTCCACAGTTTTTACTTCCTCATAAAATTCAGATGCGGAAACTCGGTAGGCTCCGTTTCCCAGAATAATAAGCTGCTCCATACCGTCTGACGTTGCAACTCTTACCTTCCTGTCTTTTCCTATCTGACTTGTCGCCTTTTGTATATACATATCGGCTGTTTCCGCTTCCTTTGTATAGACAACGCTTGTATTATGGATTTTTTCTATTTCACCGGTATTGCCTTTGACCTTATAGGCGTCAAAAACCAATATAAGCTCACATTGCTTAAACGCCTGATAATTGCATAGGATATTGATAAGCTGACTTCTTGCAAGGTCAAGATTATTTTTTGCGATACCCTTTAAATTATCCCATGCAAAAATAATATTATAGCCGTCAACAAGCAGATATTCCGGTCCTTTGAGAACAGGCTTTATTTTCTTGTTATCCGTTTCCGCAGTATTTTTTCTTCTGCGCTTGAACGCTTGTATTTTATCCCTGCGTACGGGACCGTAGGTTCGCTCAAAGATTTCCATAAGCTCTTTGTCGTCTGTAATACGTGAATAGTAGGTTTCCGTTTTTTTCAAAATATCTATGTCTGAAGAGCTGTCATGTATTTTAAGGTAACGTTCAAGGTGCATATTATCATAAACCTCATTCCACTTTACGACATGTCCGGAGCCGTGAGAGCAGAAAACAGAATCCGCAGTGTTTTCAGTGTCAGAATCGCTGTTGTAGCCGATTTCATCAATTACCCTTTCGGAGTTTACGCACGGCTCATAGCCTTTGAAAGATAAATAAATCTTTCCTTTTCCACGGGTATATGCTTTTATTTCGTTTTGATAATCTCTTATTGAAGCTACCGGAGCGCTGCCGGATATTACAGTTAATTCCCCGTTAGAAGCCGGCGTTTCAAAACTGCCGTTCATTTGCTGAATGTCTGAAAGAGCCCGTCCGGTATTTTCGGAGGGAAGCTCGATTTTAAAACTGTACCAGGGCTCAAGAAGAATACTTTCCGCGCATTTAAGACCGTGACGTACTGCACGGTAGGTTGCTTGCCTGAAATCTCCGCCTTCAGTATGCTTGGCATGAGCCCGTCCGGAAACCAGGGTTATTCTCATGTCTGTTATAGGCGATCCTGTTAATACTCCTATATGCGTTTTTTCTTTAAGATGTGAAATAATAAGTCTTTGCCAATTCTTATCCAGTAAATCCTCACGGCAGTCTGTTGAAAAAATAAGTCCGCTTCCTCTTTTAAGAGGCTCCAAAATGAGATGTACTTCAGCATAGTGACGCAGCGGTTCGTAGTGCCCAACGCCTTCAACTTTATTTGCGATAGTTTCTTTATACGCAATACTTCCAGGACCGAATTGCACGTTTATATCGAATCTTTCGTAAATAATGTTTTTAAGGATTTCAAGCTGAATTTCGCCCATAAGCTGTATATGTATTTCCTTATGCTGTTCGTTCCAGATTATATGAAGCTGGGGATCCTCTTCTTCAAGCTTTCTCAGCTTTTTTATAACTGCATGAGGATCTGTTCCGTCCGGCAGTTTTACAGAATATGTAAGCACAGGCTCGAGCAGGGGATCGTCGGAATCAGCTTCCATGCCCAGGCCCTCCCCGGAATATGTTTTGGTAAGTCCGGTAACTGCACAGACTGTTCCGCTGTAAACTTCATTTGCGGTTATAAACTTTTCTCCGGAGTAAATGCGTATCTGGTTAATTTTTTCCTCCCAATCCTTTTTGTCCTGAGAAACTCCGTGAACGGCCGATCTAACTTTAAGACTTCCTCCGGTTATTTTAAGGTGTGTAAGACGGTTTCCGGATTCGTCTTCGGTTATTTTGAACACCTTGGCTCCGAAGCTTTCAGAGTTGGGGGAGGATGGCGCATATCGGCAGAATATTTCCATAAAGCTTTCGATTCCGTTCAATTTAAGAGCTGAGCCGAAGCAGCATGGAAAAAGCTCTCTACTTCTGACAGCGTTTAAAATGTCCTCTTCTCTGACATTTCCATTGTCAAGATAGTATTGCATAATACTTTCGTCGCATTCGGCAAGTTCTTCATAGAGGCGGTTTTTATCAGAATTTTCAAAATCGACGCACCTATAATCCAGCTTATTTTTCAGATCGATTATTATATTTTTACGGTCTATTCCCGGCATATCGGTCTTGTTTATAAAAATAAATACAGGTATGCTATAACGTGTAAGAAGGCGCCATAAGGTTTCAGTATGACTCTGAACACCGTCCGTGCCGCTGATGACAAGTATCGCACAATCAAGTATCTGGAGAACTCTTTCGGTTTCCGTTGAAAAATCAGCATGTCCGGGAGTATCGAGCAAGGTTATTTCGGCGTTGTCAAGCTTTATAATTGCCTGCTTTGAAAATATAGTGATCCCTCGTTCTCTTTCAATACGGTCGGTGTCTAAATAGGTATTCCTGTGGTCTACACGTCCGGGCTTTCTTATAGTTCCTGTATGGTAGAGCATGGCCTCTGAAAGAGTGGTTTTACCTGAATCAACATGAGCAAGTATACCGGCTACTATACGTTTCATTTTATCTTTCCTTTATTGTTAAATTAAACGACACCGCTTTTCAGACGGTGCCGTTATAAAATTATTACATTATTATTTTAGGACAGGTATCATTGATACAACGTCCGCTCCATTTGCTTCAAGCTTTTCCTTTAATTCATAGGCATGATTCAGCGTCATTTCTGAGGTGATAAAGCTTGTCTGACCGGCTATACCGTTTATTTTTTCAAAATTCTTAATTATATCAAGTATATTTTCAGGTTTTTCAACTCTGAAATAAACCGGAGCCTTAAAGTTATGCCAATCCTCTATAAAGGAATTGTCCTCTGCCGGTTCCCATGACTGAGAGAATACGGTTTTATCATGTTTGACCGAATCTATAACGTCGCCTAAAACGGCGCTGGCGGTAGGCAGCTTACCTGCGCCTCTGCCGTAGAACAGCGTTTTGTCTATTGCGTCGCCGCTTACCAATACAGCATTGAAAACGTCGTCCACTCTTGAAATAAGATTGTCGAACGGAACAATCATGGGCATTACAATCGGAAGTATTTTTCCATTGCCGACAGCGGATACCTTTGCAATAAGCTTGATTGAGCCACCCCATTTGTTGACGATTTGAACATCTTCAAGCTTAATATCAGATATGCCTTCAGTATGAACGCTGTCAGGATATACGTGCTTTCCGTAGACAAGAGACGATATAATGCATATTTTGCGGCATGCGTCATGGCCTTCTACGTCTGCGGTCGGATCCTTTTCAGCATATCCAAGCTTCTGCGCCAGTCTGAGTGCGTCCTCAAACTTCATACCGTCGTAAATCATCTTTGAGAGAATAAAATTTGTGGTTCCGTTTAGTATTCCTGCGACGCTGTCAATGTCGTTTGCGGCAAGGCATTTATGAAGAGGTCTTATAATCGGAATAGCGCCGCCAACGCTTGCTTCAAAGAAATAATTGCAGTTATTTGCTCTTGCGATTGCCAGAAGCTCGTCTCCCTTTGCGGCAACCAGTTCTTTGTTTGAAGTTGAAACGCTTATGCCTCTTTCAAGGCATTTTTTTGAAAATGTATAGGCGGGCTCTACTCCGCCCATACATTCAGCCACAGCTTTTATTTCATTATCGTTTATAATTTCATCTATGGTTTTAACAAATTTATTTTTGTATGGACTATCAGGGAATTCCCTTATGTCAAGAATGTATTTTACGTCCATTGGACGACCGGCTTTTTTTTCTATTTTGCTTTTGTTTTTATAGAACAACTCCACTACACCTGATCCGACAACGCCGTAACCTAAAACTGCAAATTTTAACATAGTACCCTCCAATAATATTTACTCGCCTGAAAGAAGCTGTATATCTACAACGCCTCTTAATTCAGAGATAATTGATTTCATAGCGACCGCTTCCTCAAAGCTTTCGTTTAGCCTTAGGGATATTGTAACTGTTGCGACGCCGTCAATAGGAATGCTTTGATTGACAGTCAGTATATTTGCGCTGAGGTTGTGCAGTGAAACCAATACGCTTGAAAGTACTCCGGGTTCGTCCTTTAATAGCATATAAAGAGTGATAATTTTCTGCATAAGCTTTTCCTCATAGGAATAAACGCAGTCGCGGTATTTGTAATAAGCGCTTCTGGATACCCCTACCAGCTTGCAGGCGGCGGCTGAGCTTTTAGCCTCTTTATTAGCCATGATTTTTTTGACTTGAAGAACCTTTAAAATAACCTCAGGCAATACTGAAGAATCAACAACTATCAAATGAGATTTATTCATTATAACTCCTATTGAACGTATAATATAATTTAATCAGTCCACCAATGAAATACAATTGTTTTTCAAAATATAATATAACATATAATCTGAGAATTGTCAAGTTTAGAAACAATTTAATAAGCTTCGGCGGCTCTCCCGGTATATTTTCCGTATTTATACTTGTTTATTTCACATAATAACCACAATTATATGTGAAAATAAATACAGATAAAGATAAATCACAGGGGGAATATTATTATATAATATTTTAGGGTGTGATTTTATGAACAATTTAAAAAAACTGGCGATAGTGATTTCAACGCTTATTATTTGCGCGTTTTCGATGACCGGATGTGAAGAAGGCGGCAGCGGTCAAAGCTCTGTTTCTGAAGCGGATTCCGTACTTTCTGCGGAAAATGCTTCTGCGTTGTCCGCAGAAAGCAATAATAAGGAAACCGGCTCGGAGTATTTTGACAGCGATGATTTGAACGATACATATGATGATATAACGGCCGTCATATCATTTACAGGAGACAGCGCAGATATAAACGGCGGCGGTTCAGAATTCTCAGACGGTAGAATAATTATAGAAAGCGGAGGGACATTTTTATTTTCCGGTACGCTTTACGACGGACAGATTTATGTAAATACTAAGGATAAGGTTCATCTGGTTTTTAACGGAGTAAAAATATCTAATTCCGTTTCGTCTGCGGTATATATAGAAAATGCGGATAAAGCGGTCATAACAGTTGCAGAAGGCAGTGAGAATAATTTAAGCGACGCTGCCGATTATGTATATGATAACAGCGAGGAAAATGAGCCGGACGCGGTTATATACAGTAAGGACGATCTTTCTGTAAACGGCGGGGGAACTTTGAATATAACCGCTAATTACAATGAAGGAATTACAAGCAAAAATGATCTGCGTATTAAGGATTCGGTAATAAATATAACATCTGTAGGAAATTCAATTAAGGGAAAGGATTCCCTTGCGATCATGGAAGCTAAGATAAATGCTCAGTCGCAGAGCGACGGTCTGAAATCCTCAAATGCCGAAGAAGACGGAAAAGGGTATATCGCTATAGAAAGCGGGGAATTTAATATAACTGCCGTTTCGGACGCTATACAGGCTGAAACGGAGCTTATTATAAACGGAGGAACGTTTGATATAAAAACAGGTAACGGCTCAGGAGATACTAACGCGGCTTCGTTCGATCAGATAGGCGGAGGTTTCGGAAGAGCGTCTGAAGGAAATTCCAATAAAACCGAGGACAGTGAAAAGGGTGTTAAAGCAGGAAATAAGCTTATTATAAACGATGGAACAATTACAGCCGACTGTACGGACGATACAGTGCATTCCAACGGAAATATAGAAATAAACGGCGGTACGTTGAATCTTTCTTCCGGTGACGACGGTATACATGCTGACGGAGAACTGACTGTCAACGGGGGCGAGATTTCTGTATTGAAGTCCTACGAGGGACTGGAGGGAACGGTTATTACTATAAACGACGGTAATATCAGCGTAACTGCCAGCGACGATGGATTTAACGCGAGCGAGGGATCTTCTGATGATGACGCTGAAAGCAGCGGTCAGAATATCGGCAAAGGCTTCGGCGACGTGTCTGAAAATTGTATTTTAAACATAAACGGCGGTTATATTTATGTTAACGCAGGCGGAGACGGTCTTGATTCAAACGGCGTTATGAATATAAGCGGTGGAACCGTCATTGTTGACGGACCGGTAAACGATGGAAACGGCGCGCTTGATTCAGGTACGGAAATAAATGTCAGCGGGGGCATTTTAATAGCTGCCGGAAGCTCGGGTATGGCGGAGTTTCCGTCCGACACGTCAACTCAGCCGTCTCTTGTCGTAGGGTTCGAACAATCATTGGACGCAGGGACGATAGTTTGCGTTCAGAATAAAAACGGTGAAAATATAATAACGTATTCTCCGTCTAAGAAATTTTCGTCTGTGATAATAAGCTCTCCGGATATAATACAAGGCGAGAGTTACAGTATTTATTACGGAGGAAGCAGCAGCGGAACTGCAAAAGACGGTCTTTACAGCGGAGGAGAATATTCAGGCGGAACATTGCTTGAAACTGTTACAGCCGAATCAGCCGTAACTCAAGCGGGAACAGGAACTTTTGGTCAAATGGGGGGAATTGGCCGCGGAGGTATGCCAGGTAATAACGGAAGTTTTGATCCTGAAAACGGTGAAATGCCTGATAACGGTTTTACTCATCCCGAAGGGATGACGCCTCCTAACGGCGGATCGTTCGACAACGTAACTCCTCCGGCTGAAGGCTACGGATTTGACGAAAAATCAAGCAGTGAAAATATTTAAAAAAGCTATAGGTATAAATAGTATATTGTATATTGGTAAAACCACAGTAAACTAATAAACGCTTACAAAGGAGTATTCAGCTCTTTTGTAAGCGTTTTTATATTTTATAAGCGACCGGAAAATCATTTATTTAATTACCTGACGAGCAGTTTCTTGTGTCAATGGTCAATTTGGTTGGAAGGCGGGCGGCAAACATGGTTTTTGCATATATAGTAGGTCGTTTTGTCATTTAATAATGGATAATTTTCACATTCAGTTATTGGTATTATATTGATAAGGAGTTTAGGGATTTTTTTAATTTTTTCGATATCTTGCATTTCCTTCACAACAGCGATAATATGCTCCGGAGGATTTTCGTAAATAAGCTTAGCAAGTAAAAACATACAGTGACCTGCGGGATAATTCCGGGAGGATACGGACATGAATTTATTTTGACGTTCAATTAAATCTCTGTAAATATCTTTTTCTGTCAGTTGATATAATCTGACAAAGTTGTATGCCATAATCGAATTACCGCTGGGAACTGCTCCGTCAAAGGTCTCCTTTGGATTAATAAAGAGTTCACAGTTATTTATTTCACTGAGATAAAATCCTCCGTTTTTATTATCTGCAAAAAGCTTTACGGCTTCTGAGCAGAAAAATTCTGCTTTATTAAGATAATCTTTGTTTAAAGTTGAGTTGTAAAGCTCTGTCAGCGCCGAAATATAATAAGCGTAATCGTCAAGAAAGCTTTTGCCGGAACGGTTTCCGTTGCGAAAGCTTGTATATATCCTTTTATTTTTACATAAATTGTTTTCTATAAATTTTTGGGATATTTTCGCTGCGTTCAGATATTTTTCATTACCGGATATTCTGTAAAGAATAGATAAAGCAGAAATCATCATAGAGTTCCATGAAACCAGAATTTTATCGTCAATGCGCAGCTTCATACGGTTTTTACGGTAATTGTAAAGCTTTTTGATTTCTTCGCTGAGGTCTGTTGTCAAATCGTTGCTTTTAAGAAGATTTGGAATATTCCCAGATTCAAAATTGCCGGCTTCTGTAATATCAAATAAACCGGCGAATTTTCTGCCGCCTTCTTCACCTAACACAGATAAAATTTCTTTTAAAGAAAACGTATAATATTTTCCTTCCACACCCTCGCTGTCGGCATCCTGCGCGCTGTAAAATCCTCCTTCGGTAGACGTCATTTCTCTTAGTACATAATCCGCTGTTTTTTCAGCAGTGTTAAGATAAATATTATTTTTTGTTATGCTATATACTGCTGAATATGAAATAATCATCAAAGCGTTGTCGTAAAGCATTTTTTCAAAATGAGGCGTCAGATAGAGGTTATCAGTTGAATATCTTGAAAAGCCGCAGCCTATTTGGTCAAAAATACCTCCCTTACGCATTTGAATAAGCGTTTTTTCAACCATATGAAGCGCTTCATCGTTATTTGTAAGATAGGCGTACATAGTTAAAAACATAAGATTGTGGGGTGATGGAAACTTTGGAGCGGATCCGAATCCGCCGTTAACGCTGTCAAAGCTTTCTGAAAAAATCTGCACCGCTTCTTCAATAGGATTTCCGTTCACAGGTTTATTGTGAATGTCCTGCATTTTTAGCTGTTTGATTATCATATCGGCCGAGTTTATGAGCTTATATCTGTTATTTTGCCATTGACTTGAAATTGCATTAAGCAATTCAAAAAAGCCCGGCATTCCATGACGTGAATAAGGAGGAAAATATGTTCCAGCAAAAAACGGTTTTTTATCCCATGTCATAAAAATACTCATTGGCCAGCCTCCGCTGCCGGTAAATGCCTGACAAACAGACATATAAACGCTGTCAATATCAGGACGTTCCTCTCTGTCGACCTTAATTGATATAAATTTTTCGTTAAGAATCTCTGCCGTTTTAAGGCTTTCAAAGCTTTCATGCGCCATAACGTGACACCAGTGACAGGAGCTGTATCCAATACTCAGAAAAATAGGCTTATCCTCTGCTCTTGCCTTTTCGAATGCTTCCTGACGCCATGGATACCAGTTGACAGGATTTTCTGAATGCTGTAAAAGGTAAGGGCTTGTTTCGTTTTTCAGCATATTGCTCATTTTATTCTCTCCTTCAAATTATGCTTAATATCATGTGCTGCGGATTTATATTTGATATTGTTTTCATTTTATCAGAAAAAATTCGCGTTGAATATCTTTCAAAATAAACGCTGAAATAATTGTAAGTCTATAAATTTATTGAAAAACGATCGTCTTTAAAAGTCCTGAGCTTTTTAGATTAAAAAATCCTGCGTTTTCCTTTATATGGGAAACGCAGGATTTAAATTTTTAAACAGCAGCTGATAACGATAATTCGATTGTATTTACAAAGTATATGTTAATTTTTACCCTTGATAACTATAACTCCGATACCTATTCCGGAGCAGTTGTCTCCCACAGGTATGGTAATAACCGGAGGTTTAATTACTGTACAATTTGTTGTAGTAGTTATTGTGGTTGTTGTAACTATATCCGTAACCGGAATAACAGTAGTTATAGTTGTCGACGTAATAGTCTCCGGAACGTCGGTTGTTTTAATAGTCGTAAAAATTTCATCCGGCTTTTCATCGTTTGCTTTTGCAGTAGTGGTTACCGACGTTTCTGCCGGAGATGTTGTTTTTACAGCAGTAGTTGTAGTTTTTACAGTTGTAGACGTATGTACCGTAGTGGTTACAGGGGCGGTTGTAACGGGCGTTTCGCCCGGAAGGTAAGATCCTTCATATAATTGGTCGGACGCAGCAAATAATTGAGTCCAGTAATACATTCCGTTTTGGAAAGTAACTCCTACGCCTATGTAATCCACATTTTTATTTAGAATATTCGAACGGTGTCCTGAGGAATTCATCCATGCGTTCATTACGCTTTCCGGATTTTTTTGTCCATACGCTATATTTTCACCGGCCGTTCGATAGGAAATTCCAAGCTCGGTCATAGCGGTAAAGAAGCTTGAACCGTCAGGTCTTGTATGTGAAAAGCTTTTCGGTAATTCGCCTGATCTTATTAGCGCCGCTTCGCTTAGCAGCGGAGAAAAACGGAGAGGATTCAGTCCGTTAGACTTACGCTCCTTATTTACAAGAACAGCTACCTGTTGAGCATATTCTTTCAAATTTGCGTCGGCGTAGGAAAGCGCGGCTGTTTCATGTTCGTCATTTGGCTTATTTACTGCATTTACACTGAACACAGTGCCGGATATAAGCGTAAACATTGCTATTACAGAAATAATTTTCTTCATTTTCATTACTATTCCCTCCATATGTAATGATTAATTTTGTGTGTACAATTACTATAACATGTTTATTGATACGAAACAATGCAAAATATCTGTAAAATTTTCTGCCAATATATCCGGAAGGCAAAATAATAAAGAAGCCCGAAATTTCGGACTTCTTTATTTATAAATAAAAAACTTATTGACAAAAATTAAAAAATTTTCAAAGCCTGCATTCTTATTTAACTAATTCTTAACAAAGATTAAAAATGATTTATAACCTGTAGAACATAATTTGTAATTGCCTGCACATCTTCATTATTAAGCAGAGGATTGCCGTTTGCGTCATAGTCTAATTTAGTATTTGCCGCAAGGTAAGCGTCTTCATTTACTAAAGGATACTTTTCAGGATCTGTAAGGTATTTATTAAGAATAACTATATCAGTTGAATTTACATATCCGTCCTGATCCACATCACCTACCAGAACAGCATTCAACGTGATTGAATTTGGGTTAATATTTACATTATTACTGTTTCTTATGGTCGCACTGTATGAAATTTCATTGAAAATGTTTGAAACTGAATTAGGCGTATAGAAATCAGTTGTAATTGCGATTCCGCTTTGAATTGCATTTCCAAGATATGTACCTTGAATTTTGTCATTATTTGATGAAACAAAATAACCATTATTTAGAAGAGGAGTTTTATTACTTGGATTTGCAATTATGCTTGAGGAATAATTCATTACGTAATCAATATAAGTGATGTTATCGGCGGAGTTAACGTTGTGGAAAACTCTGTAGGTTTTCATCATTTCTGAATCTGCGTTTGCTGTAAATAAAGAGCAAAGAGAGATTGCGGAAACAGTGACGGCAGTTAGAGTTGCCATGAATTTTTTTGCTTTTTTCATAATATTTCTCCTTTTACTTTTTTTAAAATCCACTAATTAGTGAATTTTTAAACTAATATATATGTTTTACTTTATAGCTATATAAATTATATTCCAAAAAAAGACAAAGGTCAAGTATTTCACAAAAAGTTCATAAAAAGTTTACAATTTATATATAAAATATTTCGGTTATTTTACTTTATTTTCCTAATTAAAATAAATTATGTTTATTTAGAAAGTCAGCAAAGCAAGAAACTTCACTGCTTAATGTCATTCGTTAGTTTGAAACTTATATTAATCAGAGTTTTAATCTTTTCATAATCGACGCTTCCGTCTAAAGCGACAGAAATCCAAAATTTTTTATTCATATGATATCCCGGATAAATTCCTGTTTCCATTTTAAAGGATTCAATCATAAAGGGATCGCATTTAACGTTTAAAATTTCAATTTCACTATTTTCTGATAAACCAAGTTTTTTCTTTGAAACATTCATAACTAAGGCAAACCATTTTTTATTGGCATTATGTCGAAAAACCGCATAATTAGGAAATTTCAACCAAGGAAATTCACTGTTCACATTGTAGGTTTCACAAATATAATTTTCTAATTCTTTTCTATTCATTCTAAACCGCCTTTAATCAGTTTTGGTATAATATACATTTTTTCTAATTATATCATGTCAGTCAATTAATTCCGGAGTAATTTAAAGTATAAACAAAATCCCAACGAAAGAAACGTTGGGATTTTTAACTTTCTCAAAGTTTCCCCCTTTGAGAAAAACAAATTTCAATTAATTTTGACATGACTTTGTTTTTTATTATATCATTTAAAACAGATTACTACAATAATTAATATAGCTTTTTTTATTTTTTTATGAAAATTTCATCTTTTTTTACCAATTTTTACATTTATTATGAAATTCTTTATACAGAATAACAATAAAAGGATTTTGATTCGTCAAAAACATCGTCAAATTAGGAGGATTAAAAAATGCCAAAAAAAGAATCAAATATTTATCACAGAAATGATGGCCGCTGGGAGGGACGGTTTCATATAAGCGGTACTAAAAAATATAAATCTGTTTATGGAAAAACTTATAGCGAAGCCAAGGAAAAGCTTCATAAATTACAAGGTGAAAATTCAATTTCAGAAAGTAAATGCCGCTTATCATTTAATGATATAGCGCAGAAATGGTTCGCTTATGAAAAATCAAAAGTAAAAGCAAGTACTCTATGCTGCTATAAAAACAAGCTTGATAATCATATTATGCCTTTTTTCTCAATTAAAAAGTATACGGATGTCAGCGTCGATGTAGTTGAAAAATTCAAAAAGCAAAAATTATTTGAAGGCTTTTCTTCAAAATATGTTTCTGATATGACTGTAATTATAAAAAGTATTGCTAAATGGGCAAATAAGATATACGGATATGCAAATAAGCTTTCATCTGTTGAATTGCCTAAGGCTAAAAGAAAGAAGCCTGATTTGCTTTCCGAAAGGGAACAGGCCGTTCTTCAGAATTATCTTTTCAATAGGTCTGATAATACTTCGCTGGGTATTCTTTTGAGCGCTTTTACCGGTATACGTATCGGTGAGCTTTGCGCGTTAAAATGGAATGATATTGATCTGGAAAATAAGATTTTGCATATTAATAAAACTGTACAAAGAATTAGCGCTCAAAGCGTTACAGAAAAAAGTAAAACCGTGGTCAATATTTCAGCTCCTAAAACCGAATACTCAGTACGTGATATTCCTATACCCGAGTTTTTGATAGAAAAATTAAAATCTAATTACAGTTCTGACGAAAAATATCTTTTATCGGGAACATGCAAGCTTGTTGAACCGAGATGTCTTTCCTATAGATTTAAGAGTATTCTTAAAAAAGTAAATTTGCCTTCAATTAAATTTCATTCACTACGGCATACCTTCGCAACAAATTGCTTGCAGCAGAATTTTGATATTAAAACTTTGTCCGAAATTCTTGGACATAGTGACGTTTCAACTACAATGAAAATTTATGTTCATTCATCTATGGAAAGAAAATGCGCTTGTATGAGTATGCTGAAGCTTGCCGTATAAATATTTGCTTCGTCAGTTTTTTTGTCTGCCTTTATTTATAACTCTGATTTTCCGGGTATTTTAAGAGTTCTTTCTCAAAAGGGGAAACTTTGAGAAAACACAAAACGGATATATACATAGTATACCTCATACTGTGAATTTATACGAATCATTTAATAAAGAAAGGGAAGATTTAATTCCATGAATAAAAAATTTACTTTAAAAGACCTTATATACCTACTTTTCGGCAGAATACCATATCTTATTATTGCAGCTATTATCTGTGCAGGCTGCTTGTTTTCAGTATCAAAATTTATGATAGCGCCTAAATATCAGTCAAACGTTTCGTTGTATGTTAAAAACAGCAATAATAGCACTGATTCTCTATCGCAGGGAGTAAACGCAAACGATTTGAATGTTTCTAAGTCGCTGGTTGAAACTTATATTGTTATTCTAAATAATGATATTGTAATGGATGAAATAAGTAAAAAGCTTCTTGAAAATCATTCGGCCGACGATCTTTCTGATTATTTTGAAATAAAAAACGGACAAATAACAAATAAGAGTCTTAAAAGCTGCTTTTCAATGTCGGCAGCCAATGAAACAGAAGTATTGAATATTACTGCGACTACTAAAAATGCCAAGCTTTCACAGGAGCTTTGCAGTATTATGGCCGATGTTGCGCCGAGTTTCCTGATTCGCGTAGTAGGTACGGGGTCGGTTGAAAAAATAGGCGACGCTAAATTATATGAAGAGAAGGTATCTCCGAATGTAATAAAAAATACCGTTTTCGGTGGCATTGCAGGATTTTTGATAGCTGTTTTTATAATATTGATGATTGATTTTTTTGATAATTCCATTAAAGATACTACCGAACTCCAGGAACGTTTTCAAAAACCGATTTTAGGAGAAATTGCTCATATCGGGGGCAAAACAAAAAAGAAGGACATAGGCAAATCAAGCGATAGAAAAACTAAGCTTATTTATAATAATAAAATCCCATTCAGCGTGGTTGAAAATTATAAATCAATGCGTACAAATGTAATGTTTTCATTATCTACAGAAGAAAACAGAATTCTGGCGATAACAAGCTCAATGCCGTCCGAGGGAAAGTCCGTTACTATAGCAAACCTTGCTGTTACCATGGCGGAAGCCGATAAAAAGGTTCTGCTTGTTGACGCTGATATGAGAAAGCCTGTGCAGCACAAAAATTTCAATCTTCAAAATAGAAAAGGTCTTTCAACCATACTTTCACGCGAATCGGTTTTTGAGGATTGTGTTCACCGAAGCGTTATAAAAAATCTTGATATTCTGACTTCGGGAGTTATTCCTCCGAATCCGTCGGAACTCTTGGCGTCGAAAAAAATGCGTGAGATGACTGAAAAAATCAAATCCGAATATGATTACATATTAATAGATACACCGCCGATCCTGCAAATGACAGACGTTATCGGTCTGTCGGATATTATTGCCGGAGTTGCCGTTGTTTTGTCATATGGAAGTACAAGCTATTATGAAATTCAAGAGGTTCAGAAAAAGCTTCAGCTTGGTAATTGTAAGCTAACCGGTTTTATACTGAATGATATTTCCGTGAGTTCAGGTAAGGGTTACGGATATAAGTACGGCTATAAATATGGTTACAAATACGGCTACAAATACAGGTACTATGCGCAGAATTACAGATATGAACAGACAAAAGCGGAAACGGAGGAAGATGAAAAGCAATGCTGACTGATTATCATTGCCACATACTTCCTAAAATGGACGACGGTTCAGAGTCTGTGGAAATGTCAATAAAAATGCTTGAAATGATGAAATTACAGGGTGTGGATAGGATTATTGCAACTCCGCATTTTTATGCTCACAGGGAAAGAAGTGTCGAGCGTTTTCTTGAGAGGAGGCGGAAATGCTGCGAAAGTCTGATGTTAAAAGGTCCGTTGATAACTAATATTTTATTAGGAGCAGAAATTGCCGTTGAAAAGGATATATCCGATCTGGACAATATTGAAAGGCTGGCAATACAGGGAACGAAATTAATTCTTTTTGAACTGCCGTATAAGGCTTTTTCCGATTGGATGATTGAGGAAATCGAAAATATTTCATCGGAGCATAAATTGATTCCTATTATTGCTCATGTTCACCGTTATTTACCATATTACACTAAAGATGATTACGAAAAAGTACTTAAAGCCGACGCGATATTTCAGGTGAATGCTGAAGCCTTCGGCAATTTCAGAGAATTCAGGTTTGTAAAGAAGCTTATCAAAAATGAGTTTCCATTAGTATTGGGAAGCGATGCGCATAATGTAACGGATCGAAAGCCGGATTATGATTTAATTATGAAAAAATCCGATAGGAAAATAATAGAAAACTCAAATGAGATACTTGAGAAAAGTAAAAGGGTGATATGATGTATTTAAAAATAAAAAGAAGTTTTGATATTTTATTTTCTTTTATCATGATTTTGCTTCTTTTGCCTGTTTTATTTGTTATTTCAGTTGTAATTAAATTTGAATGTCCAAATTGCGGAATAATATTCAGGCAAAAAAGATATGGAAAAAATTCTGAAGCGTTTGTAATTTATAAATTTCGAACGATGAAAAAAGACGCTCCAAATATATCTGCTTGTGAAATGGTAATCAATCAGGATAAATATATAACAAAATTTGGGAAGTTTCTGAGAAAAACAAGCTTGGACGAGCTGCCGCAGTTATTCAATATTTTAAAAGGCGATATGAGCATTATCGGTCCAAGGCCTGTTATTTTAGCAGAGGGATATCTTCAAAATCTGAGAAAGCAAAACGGCTCCGACAATATACTTCCAGGGTTGACGGGTCTTGCACAGGTAAACGGAAGAAATTCTTTATCAGATGATGAAAAAGCAGAATTTGACGCTGAGTATTATTATAAAATCTGTTTTTGGCTTGATGTGAAAATTTTTTGGGGGACCTTATATAAAGTTTTGAAGCATGACGATATAGATTGCATTAATAAAGAAACGAAAAAAGAGGGAAGAGAAAAAGTTAAGGTTGGGTGAGAACGAAGAATGAATTATAGCGTGTTGATGTCAGTTTATGATAAAGAAAAACCGGAATATCTGAAGCAAAGCATAGAGAGCATGCTTAATCAAACTGTTAAACCTGAACAATTTGTAGTAGTTGAGGACGGCGCTTTAAATAAATCATTATCTGATATTATTGATAAATACAAGGCGGATTTTAACGAGCTGTTTACCATCGTCAAGCTGCAAGTAAACGGCGGCTTGGGAAATGCCCTGAATCAAGGATTAAAGGCCTGCCGTAATGAACTGGTTGCCCGCATGGATTCTGACGACATTTCTTTGCCAAGGCGTTGCGAAAAGGAACTGAAATTATTTCTTGATAACCCTGAGCTATCAATTGTGGGAACAAATATTGACGAATTCTGGGATAATCCAAATGAAATAAAATGTTCCCGTATTGTGCCGTCGTCATATGAGGAGATAAAGAAAAATATTGGAAGAATTCAGCCGTTTAATCATCCTACTGTTATGTATAAAAGGTCTGAGGTATTAAAATGCGGCGGTTATCCTACAACAAGAAGAAATGAGGATAGAAAATTGTTTTCTGTAATGATTATGAATAATTGTAAAGCAGAAAACATAAATGAATCGCTTTTATTATATAGATCAGATAAAAATAATTATAAACGCAGAAAGTCATGGAGAAACTGCATAGGGTGCATTAAAGTTTCATATAGCTTATGGAGAAAAAATTTGTGTCGGTTTAGTGACTTTATTTATGTATTAGTCGGACAAATATTTTTATTTATTTTACCATTATTTTTAATGAAATTAGTGTCGGATAAATTATTAAGAAGATAGATTTAAATGGAGCCGAGATGAAAATATTATTTTTAATTCCAAGAATGAATAATGGCGGAGCAGAACGTGTTATCGCTTATCTTGCAAATGAATTTTCAAAAAACAACAGCGTAAAAATACTTACCCTCGTTGGAAATAAATCATTTTATGAGCTTAATAGCAACGTGAAATTTGAAAGTCTGAATTGTGTAATTAATAGAAAAAATAAAATAACGAGAAATTATTCGATGGTGAAAAATTTTATTGAAGCTTTGCGTTTTATTTCAAAAAAAGTAAATGAATTTAAGCCTGATGTTGTTATTTCATTTTTGTTTGAAACAAATTTAATTGTATATTTACTTAAAGTATTTGGAAAATTAAAAAGTATAAAATGGATTAGCTCTGAAAGATGTGATCCGAAAAAAGGAAATTTGTTAGTCAGGAAATTAACGAATATTATTTTTATGAAAACCGATTTGCTTGTTTGTCAAAGCAAAGCTGTCTTAAATTACTATAACAGGATTAAAAATAAAATCGTTATAAGTAATCCTATTGATATATCGTTGATCCCCAAACCGATAACCGAAGGAAATACTTTGAAAATTTGTGCTGTCGGCAGACTTATGGCGCAAAAGAATTTCTCACTTTTAATAAATGCGTTTTATTTGCTAAAACAGGAAGCAAATGAAAATGTAACACTTACAATTTATGGAGAAGGCGTTTTGAGAAACAGGCTTGAAAATCAAATTTGTTCTCTTAATCTTGAAAAATCAGTTTTTCTTCCGGGCAAAAGCAATGACGTTTTAAATGAAATAAAAGACAGCACAATATTTGTAATGTCTTCAGATTACGAGGGGTTTCCTAACGCCTTGTTAGAAGCAATGGCTGTCGGACTGCCTGTTATTTCAACAGATTTTCCAACCGGTACCGCAAGAGAGCTGATACATAAAGAAAATGGAATAATTGTTCCCTGCGGAGACAAAATTGCTTTGAAAAACGCCATGTTGGAGCTTTTGAATGATAAGGCGAAACGGGAAAAAATGAGAAAGAACAATCTTTATGTTCGAGATAAATATTCCGTTGAGAAGATTTGCAGGCAGTGGGAAGAAGCTATAGGGGTATTAGCTAATTTCAAGGAGTAAAGAAAAATTGTGATAATATATCTTGTTTTATTTTTTGGCTTAATATATTTATATATGTGTGAAAGATTAATTGAAGGTCGGCGCCAAATAAATGTATTCAATTATGACTGGAAATACTTTTACACTATATCGTTTATTACAGCGCTTTGTATTTTATGTTTTATTGCGTCTTTCAGAGCAGATATAATAGGAGCTGACCACATTAACTATATATATGAATATAAAAATATTAACAAAACGGGTGATGCGTATTTCAGTGAAAAAGGATATGTTTTACTTTGTCGGATAATTTCTGAATTAAGTCAATGCAATATAGCTGCATTGAATTTTTCGGTTGCTGCCTTAACGCTTGCAGGATTTTATTGCTATATAAAGAAATATGTTGAACCGGATTATTATATTTTAGCATTAATAATTCTCGTTTTTAATCCGTATATGTTTATTCAAAGTACGTTTAATATTATGCGTCAAGGTTGTGCGATTGGAATACTATTGTTTTCTATTAAATATTTAAAAGATAGAAAATGGATACCGTTTTTAGCTATTGTTTTATTTTCCTCAATGTTTCATAAATCAACTATTTTCTTTGCCTTTTTGATTTTATTCAGAAAAGTAGATTTTAATGAAAAGAAACATCTTTTTATTGCGATTATTTGTATAATTAGAAATTTAACCGGTATATGCAATTTGGTGTTTGAATTAACAAATAAGTTGTTTAGTTATGGTTCTGTAGGAGTTGAAGCGGATGTTTCTTTGCTTAATAATATCTTGTATAAATCAGCCATATTTATAATAATTCTCTATTTGATTTTAAATTACAGTAAATTATTCAATGATGAAAATCAAAAATTCTTTATTGATATTTTGATTTTCAGTCTTTCGTTTTTGATTTTTGCCGTTCAAAATGACATAATGTATCGAGTATATATTGAATTGGCTTTTATAGCTATTCCAGGAACGGCGACATTATGCGTCAATACCAGGAAAAACAATAGGTTGATTGAAGTGGGAATTGTTATATATTATTCTTTGTTTTTTATAGGCTATATATTAAGATGGTATTTAAATAAGGATATACATTATTATCCGTTTCAATTTCAATTTTAGGAGTTCATATGGTGAATAAGATAATAGAAAAAATAACTGATCCATATAGTTTGATATCTTCTCTCGGAGTAAGAGGTCTGTTTAATTGGATGAGCGATGAGAAATATTTGAAAATGCTATGGAGATTAAAATTTCATAAATCCTTGAACCTGGACAACCCACAGACTTTTAATGAAAAACTTCAATGGCTTAAAATACATGACAGGAAGCCGATTTACACGACAATGGCGGACAAGTACGCGGTAAAAAAGTATGTTGCAGATAAAATCGGTGGGGAGTACATAATTCCAACTCTCGGCGTATGGGAAAGTTTTGAAGATATTAACTTTGACATATTACCGAATCAGTTTGTTTTAAAATGTACGCACGACAGCGGAGGTATTATTATTGTTAAAGATAAAAATAACTTTGATAAGAAGTCGGCAAGAAAGCTGCTCGAACGAAACTTAATACGTAATTTTTACTATTGCGGACGTGAATGGCCTTATAAAAACGTTCCTCCGAGAATCATTGCGGAAAAATATATGGAGGATTCACAGGATAAGGAACTTAGGGATTATAAATTTTACTGCTTTGACGGCAAAGTTCATGCTTTGCTTTTGGTTACAAATAGACATGGCAAAGGGAAAATGTATTTCGATTACTTCGATTCGGAATTTTCTCATTTGAATTTAACTAATCATTGGCATTCAAACGCACCGGTTACGCCCCGCAAACCTTATTCGTTTGATACGATGATAGAGTTAGCGAAAATATTGTCAACAGGGATTCCGCATGTTAGAGTTGATTTTTATGAAATGAACGGAAGGGTTTATTTTGGTGAAATGACATTCTATAATAACAGCGGCTTTTTGAAAATACATCCTGATGATTGGGAAATCGAATGGGGCAATTTAATTAGACTTCCTCAATAAAACGGAGATTAAAAATGAATCGGAAAAAGAAGCTCATGCTGAACACAATTTCGTCACTTATATTTCTATTTACAAATTTCATATGTGCGTTTATCCTGCAAAAATTCATATTAAAAACATACGGCTCCGAGGTAAACGGACTTGTTGAATCAATAACCCAGTTTCTTGGCGCTGTTACGCTACTGGATATGGGCGTTGGCGCTGTTGTACAGTCGTCGTTATATAAGCCTCTTGCGGAAAACGACAGTAAGATGATAAGCCGGATATTTGTTTCGGCAGGAAAATTCTTCAGAAAAATAGCTTTGATACTACTGATATATGTTATAGCCTTGATGTGTTTCTATCCTTTTTCAGTAAATAAAAGCTTTGGAATATTATATACGGTGTTGTTAATCGGGTCTATGTGTGTTAGTTCATTCGCACAATATTATTTCGGAGTTGTAAACGGTTTGCTTTTAACGGCAGATCAAAAAGGCTATATTCAATATACTTCTAAATCGGTTACGCTTTTTATTAACACATTAGCATGTGTAGTGTTAATTCAGTTAGGCTGTTCTATTCATATTGTTAAATTGACCACTTCTTTGATTTTTCTATTAAGACCAACTTATTTGCAGCGGTATGTAAAAAAACATTACAGTATAGATAGAAAAATAACCTATTCCGAAGAACCTATTAAACAGAAATGGAATGGAATGGCTCAGCATTTTGCTTCGTTTGTTTTAACCGGAACAGATAGCATTGTACTGACACTTTTCTCTTCGCTTTCAAATGTCTCTGTTTATTCAGTTTATAATATGGTGTGCATTGGTATGAAGAATATCGTTATATCATTTACTAATGGAATGCAATCTTTAATCGGCGAAATGCTTGCAAAAAAAGAAATGGATAAATTAAAAAAATTCTTTGATTATATTGAATGGTTAATACATACGGTTACAGCTTTGGTTTTTGGGTGCACAGGAATTTTACTTTTGAATTTTATTCGTGTATATACAAAAGGAATAACTGATATAAATTATATTCATCCATTATTTGCAGTATTAATTACAGCAGCCAATGCGGGACATTGTTTCAGACTCCCGTATAATATTATTATACTTGCCGCCGGACATTATAAACAGACTCAAAGTAACTATATTATAGCAATGATTATGAATATTTTTATTTCCGTTGTAACAGTAAATTTTTTCGGCTTGGTCGGCGTGGCGGCCGGAACATTGGCGGCAATGACGTATCAAACCGTATGGATGGCCCGGTATAATTCAAAGCATATACTTCATATTGATTTTAAATCATTCTTAAAACATATAGCTATTGATATGATAAGCGTTGTGATTTCTGTCATAATAACGTTTAAAATTCCAATGCTGTCGGTTTCTTACCTATCGTTTTTTATATTGGCCTTTGAGGTTTTGATTTGCTGGATAGCAGTGTCTTTAATAATAAACTATATATTTTATAAAGAATATATAATAAGAATATTTGAAAAAGCAAAGAGGAGAAGCTGATTATGAATGTAAATCTTAATACTAAAGCTGTTCTTGTCACCGGATCTTCCGGTTTCATAGGGGCTAATCTTGTGATTAATCTTTTAAAAAGCTATGAAAACCTACGGATTATCGGTATTGACAATATGAATGATTATTATGACGTATCCTTAAAAGAATATCGGTTAAAGCAAATTGACAAATGTTCGAATGGAAGATATAAATTCATAAGAGGCGATATTGCGGATAAAAATCTTATTAACACAGCATTTGAGCAATATAGACCTCAGATTGTTGTAAACTTCGCGGCGCAGGCAGGGGTGCGCTACTCAATAACAAATCCTGATTCTTACATACAGTCGAATTTAATCGGATTCTATAATATTCTTGAAGCCTGCCGGCATTATCCCGTCGAGCATCTTGTTTATGCAAGCTCGTCAAGTGTTTACGGCGGAAACAAGAAAATACCGTTTTCAACCAATGATAAAGTGGACAACCCTGTTTCGCTATATGCGGCGACAAAAAAATCTGATGAGCTTATGACGCATTGCTATTCTAAGCTGTATAATATTCCGGCGACAGGTTTGCGTTTCTTTACAGTTTACGGACCGATGGGACGTCCTGATATGGCATACTTCAGCTTTACAAACAAGCTGAGGAACAATGAAGCAATAGAAATTTTCAATTACGGAAATTGTATGCGCGACTTTACATATATAGACGATATTGTGGAAGGCGTTAAGAGCGTAATGCAGTCTCCGCCGGAAAAGAAGAACGGCGAGGATAATTTGCCGATACCTCCGTATAAGCTTTACAACATAGGAAACGGCAGCCCTGAGAATTTGCTTGACTTCGTTCAAATTCTTTCTCAAGAGCTTGTCAGGGCGAAGGTTTTGCCTGAGGATTATAATTTTGAAGCGCACAAAAGGCTTGTACCGATGCAGCCGGGAGACGTTCCTGTAACATATGCCGATACAGCTATGCTGGAACGTGATTTCGGGTTTAAGCCGAATACGAGTCTGCGCGAGGGACTTAGAAAATTTGCGGAATGGTATAAAATATATTATCAGGCGTTTTGCAGGAATGAGGAGCAATTAAAATAAAGGATTAAAAAAACCGTTATATAAATTAAAGGAGATATTATATATGAAGATAGCAGTTGCCGGGATGGGATATGTCGGACTTTCACTTGCCGTACTTCTTGCACAGCATAATCATGTCACCGCAGTAGATATTGAACCTGAAAAGATTGAGAAAATCAATAATAGGATTTCTCCAATTCAGGACGATTTCATAAAAAAATATCTGACTGAAAAGCAATTAAATCTGAAAGCAACCATTGACGGCGAATCCGCGTATAAAGACGCTGATTTTGTAATAATTGCGGCGCCCACTAACTATGACGGAAAGAAAAATTTCTTTGATACATCGGCTGTCGAAGAGGTTATTGAGCTTGCGCTGAAAGCTAATCCGAATACAATAATAGTTATCAGATCTACAATTCCAGTTGGATATACAAAGGCTGTCAGAGAAAAGTATAAAGCTTCAAATATTATTTTCAGTCCGGAATTTTTACGTGAATCCAAAGCGCTGTATGACAATTTGTATCCGTCAAGGATTATTGTAGGAATAGATTTGAGCGACAGAAGGCTTGCTGAATCGGCGCATATTTTTGCAGGTCTTTTACAGGAGGGAGCAATTAAAAAAAATATTGACACTATTTTTATGGAGTTTACAGAAGCGGAAGCGGTTAAGCTTTTTGCTAATACATATCTTGCGCTTCGTGTCAGCTTTTTTAATGAGCTTGATACCTATGCCGAAATGAAAGGCTTGGACGCAAAGGCAATCATCAACGGCGTATGCCTTGATCCTAGAATAGGAACGCATTATAATAATCCGTCTTTTGGCTACGGAGGTTACTGTCTTCCGAAGGATACTAAACAGCTTCTTGCTAATTATTCTGATGTTCCGGAAAATTTGATTGAGGCTATTGTTGAATCTAATCGCACACGTAAGGACTTCATTGCAGATCGTATACTTGAGATAACCGGCTATTATTCGTCAAATAGTAATTTTAATATCAACAGTGAAAAGAGAGTTGTAATAGGAGTGTATAGACTTACGATGAAATCTAACAGCGATAATTTTCGTCAAAGCTCTATTCAAGGCGTTATGAAACGTATAAAGGCAAAAGGAGCAACGGTTATTATATATGAGCCTGCACTCAAAAATAATTCTACTTTTTTCGGCTCGGTTGTTGTAAATGATTTTGATGAATTTAAAAAACAGTCAAATGCAATTTTAGCAAACCGTTATGACAGCAGTCTTGATGATGTAATAGAAAAGGTTTATACAAGGGATATTTTTAAAAGGGATTAATATTTGAAAGGTAAAATGACTTGGCTCATAGGCTGTTTACGGCATTAAGTACAGTATCATTAAGCTTCCAAGCGGTTGTAAACGATGCTTTTTTAATTAAAAATATTTTTAAGAATCGAGATTTTAATTCTCGGTTCTTTATTTTTTTACTATCTGCTTGGGATAATTTTATCCGTATGTATAATATATTCAGAGCCTAAGTATTAACGGAATTATTATTTATTGATTTTTGGCATTCAGGGCGATATTTTAGCATTCGGGACAAATGCCTTGAATTTATTGACATATTAAGATATAATTAAAATAGATATATTAATTTGCGACATTTAAGTTGTATTTTGTAAATTTTGATATTATAGATACAGAAATACATTATATTTATTGTTGTATTAGTTGGATTTCAATACTATCGCGCGGAGTATTAAAAATTCAATTATTACATAAATTTTTAAAAAAGGAGAACTTTTCAAATGAAAAAGACGAAAAAAATTTTAGCGAGCTTAATGGCTGCGGCTACTCTCGTTGTTGGAATCTCGGGAATGAGCGCAAGCGCATACACATCAAAAAGCAGTTGGAACATACTGGTTACACCGGACGCTCCGCAAAATCCGGGACAACATCGTACGTATAGTTGTACTATACATACATACGGCGGTGGCTATCAGACTTATTGTTCCAGCATTAGCGGCTCAAATAACCGTTCTGTCAATGTATCTCCAAGCGGACTAAATATTACGACAACAGGATATTCCAGCGTATTTAAAATTTCCCCCATTTCTGTTGATTTAATCACATTTAAATTTACAGGTGTAGGTGATAAGATAGTTGCTAATGGATCTATAGGTTATAACCTTTAAACCAAAGGCTATCCTTATCGCATTAAAATTTATATTTTCACAAGAGAGCTATATAGCTCTCTTGTGGAAAATATTCGGAGGTTTACCTATGAGAAGATCTCACTTTGTCGCCATGCTGGCTATTGCTGCAATAACATGTACATTTTTAGGATGCACTGATAAAAATGAATCATCAAATGTAAAAAGCAATATGCAGAATATATATAAATCTATTGAGCAGCAAAAGGATAATGTTATAAAAAAAGATTTTAATAACCTAAAATTCAGTAAGGATTTCAGTGTTGAATTCCCTGATACCGATTCGGTTGAAACATTTGAAATGACGATAAAACCATCTTTATCGGGCGAGGAAGTCTATAAGCGGTTTGATGATACTGTTGAAAAATACTTTCCCGGTTTTCTTACTGAAGATGAAAAAAAGGAATTATATCTCGTCAATATCGATACGGAAGATGATAATCAGGCTTTGGTAGGAAAATTTTATGATTATAAAGACCAAATCTTAAACGGCGAACTTGCTGCGCCTTTTATGTTTGTTCAGACTCCGAAATTATTTGTCCAGATGTTCCCGAATGGCTGTATACACACGGTTACAGGCTCTAAAGCGTTTGATATTAAAAATATCGAAAAAGGTAAAACGGTTGCTATGTATTGTGCTGCCGATGAGAATAAAATAACAGAGCGAATACGAATGCCGTTTGGGTCAGATTTCAGCGGTGATGACATATATAAACTGCTTGATAAAGAAGTTGCACTTGCGGACGCTGTAAAGTTTGCAAAAGAAAATTTGACGGAAGAATTTGACAAAGGCGCAGCAAATCCAGAGCTTTCTGCGGATATTACCGATACCTGGATTGTTGATATGGGCGACGGAATCTATGGATACCATTTCCTTTTGACATCTGTTTACAATAATATCAGATTTGATTCTCTTCCCGTAAAAGAACCAACGGTCTTCCAGACTATAGACAGTGAAACATCTGTTGACTATAAACTTTATTTTTCCCATGCTTTTATGATTGAAAGTGATAAACTTGATTCAATTATGGCATTTAATAGGGCTTATGATATACTTGAACCGCAAAAGCATGATGAAGTAATTACGTTTGAATCGGCAGTTGACGCTTTATCGAACGAGATGTCCGGCGTAGTACAATTGACAGTTAATCGTGCAGAATTTGTCTATGTTCCAAAACATATAGAAGAAAACGATAATCGTTTAGACGTTTCGGCGTGCTGGAAGTTCATGGCAAGAAATTTGAATGACCAATTAAACTATGTTATCTATATCAATGCTGTTACAAGCAGTTGTGAATACTACAAGTATGATTAATGAGGTTGACTATGAAAATTATTAGGCTTGTTTCCTCAAACTTTAAAAAAATCCTTACAAGCCCCGGCTTTTACGCTTGCATTTCATTGACCGTTATTTTGTGCTTTTGTTCCGAAGTATATTTTGATGCGCAAAAAATGCAAGCGTATTCTGTGATTAGCGTATTGATTGATTTTGACAGGAAAGATATTCTTACAGATCCTCAATTGTGTTCTTTCGCTGTGTTCAGTGCGGGAAACGGAACGTGGGTTTTGATGTTTATACCAATAGTTGCGGCATTTGCTTTTGTACCGCTTTTATGTGATGGACGCGAATCAAAAGCGTTACGCTATTCTGTATTCCGTACATCGAAATGGAGTTTCAGCACAGGAAATTTCCTCACGGCATTTTTATCCGGCGGGTTTGCGGTTGTTATAGGATTTATAATTTTTGGAGTTTGTATTTTTTTAATGTTCCCAAACATTTCGGAATACTCTACAGATAAAATTGCAAATTATGAATCGACGCTTACATATTTTTACCCGGATTTTTTACAATACGGATACCCTCTTTTAATTAGTGAAAAAATTCTTGGAATGTTCGCATTCGGTGCGGTATCTGCAATACCTGCATTTTTTCTGACAGGATTTATGAAAAATAAATATCTTATAATTTGCATACCGTTTTTTGTGAAATACGCACTTATGCAATCCAATGGAATACTTTCGGCACAAGCATTCTCAAATTATGAAAATCCGAACACAAAACTATTAAAAATACTATCAATAACTGATACCAATGCTTTGGGTAATCTCTTTGATTACAGCGCCGATATAAAATATATTTTATTGTTTAACGGTATAGTTTTATGTGCCGCATATTTTATATATTGCTTTTTAATGAATAGGAGGCTTGATTATGGGGAGTAAGTTTTCTATCCGTGCTATATGGAATACAGCCCGCTGTGAGTTTATAAAACTTATAACAAATCCGCGTATAATTATTGTTGGAATTATGCTTGTATTTATTAAAACACTTGTTATTGAACCGCTTGTAGGACGTGCTGAAAAATATGGTGAACCATTGAATATTTTAGAACCGTTTATAGCGGTCGGTAATTCAGGAAAGCTTGTTATGTTTATGCCGTGCGTGTTTCTTATACTAATAAGCGATTTTCCGATAATGGGCGGAAATACGCTGTTTTTTATAAAGCGAACAGGAAAATTGAACTGGTTTTTAGGACAGATATTGTCTATCATAATGAGCATTTTTACTTATATTGCTGTTATTTTCACAAGCTGCTTAATTATGGGCAAAGGTGTTTGGAGCAATCATTGGAGCAACTCCATAACAAAATATGAAGCGGCTTTTCCGCAAGAATCAGGAAATTTCGTATCGCAATTATTGCCTTCAAACTTGTATAATCAGATTCCGATAGTCACTGCGGCAATCCAAACTATAATTTTGCTTTCAATGTATTTTTTTCTTTTATCATTAATCCTGTGCATGTTAAAGATGTTATATTTGCGTACAGCGGGACTTTTTACCGTATTTTTAGTGATTGGTTGCGGGGTAATGACCTGTTCAATTAAGGCTCCTGCAATGTGGATTTTCCCGATGGCTAACTCGATAATTTGGCTTCATTACAAAGAAATTCTTAGAGAACCGATAACTCCTGTTGCAAATTCATTTGTCTATTTTGCAGTTATTATCACGGTAATATTCATTGCAAATCTCGTTGTTTTACGCAGATTACAATTCATAAATACGGAACAGGAGGGAACGTAATATGATTATTGATATTAAGAATGTTAGTTTAAGAATAGGAAAAACTGATATTTTGAAATCTATAAATATTTCTTTTGAAGAAGGCAGGATTCATGGTCTTATCGGCAGAAACGGCAGCGGAAAAACTATGCTGATGAAATGTATCTGCGGATTTATCAGACCTACAGCAGGTATAATTACAGTTGGTGGAAAGCAAATTGGAAAAGATATAGATTTCCCTGAGAACATGGGTATTATTATTGAAGCTCCGGGATTTATCCCATATTATTCCGGCTATAAAAATTTAAAATTACTTGCAGGATTAAGAGGGAAAATCGGTAAAAATGAAATTATTAAGTCAATGGAACAGGTCGGACTTGATCCTTATCTAAAACGTCATGTTCGTAAGTATTCGCTTGGTATGCGCCAAAGGCTCGGACTTGCTCAGGCTATTATGGAAAATCCTGATTTACTTATTCTCGACGAGCCTATGAGCGGTCTTGACAAGGAGGGTGTTTCCGATATGCGCGGGTATTTAAAACTTTTCCGAGAGCAAGGAAAAACTATTCTTATAGCTTCTCATTCTGCTGAGGATATTTCTATTTTGTGCGATACGGTTTGCGAAATGGATAAGGGGATGTTGAGTAGTCTGGTGATGGATTAAGAGGGAGCTGTATTTATAAAAAAGTAAGAAAAAAGCTTTGAAGTATTGGGAAAACGAGTCGGAGATCTAATATTCCGGTTTCTTAAATAGTTAATTTGCATATGTTTTCCTACTCCTTTTTCCCTTGTGCTTCTAACATCTGAGACATTCTTTCATCTATTCTTGCTCTATTTTTATTATTAAGCCGACTAAATTTTTTAGTAAAAAGCGAGGGAGATATATTACTGATAAATGTCTTGTCATTTGTTCTTCCGGCTATATAGTCCAGTGAAACGTTATAGTAATCAGCTAATTTAATTGCTTTTGAAAATGGTATATCAGTTTCTCCGCGTTCGTACTTTCCATAATGATTAGCGGATACTTCAATTATTTCAGAAACTTCCGCCTGAGTTAAATCCGCGTCCTCCTTTAAGTCTTTCAATCTTTGATAAAATGCCATAAATATGACCTCCTGAATTATTTATTATATAAAATTCTATCATATTTATAGGTTTAATATTTAATTATCAAATATATTTGGTATATTATGTCAAAATATTGATTATATTTATTGTTTTTGTAGATATAATTAATAATCTTTTTTGCAATTTTATTATTTCAACTTATAAAAAATTAGATGCCAAAAGCCGAAATGTGCCAATTTGATTTTAAATTGTATTCATAAGTTTTTAGTTTTCAAGTAGGTAGTACGATTGATAAATAATTTTTCAGATAAAAATTATGAAATAAAAAAAGCGCCGATTTTACGGCGCTTTAAAATATTTTTATATTATAGGTGATTTTTAACATAAAAAAATCAAGATTGTTAATCTTGATTCCAAAAATAAATAAACTAAAACCATCGCTTACACTATAAACTTTCTACGTTATTAAACGTCAACAATGCCACTGTAAGCAAATGATTTTAGCACTCTTCTTTGGTGACCCGTACCAGAATCGAACTGGTGATGCCGCCGTGAGAGGGCGGAGTCTTAACCTCTTGACCAACGGGCCGCTGGTGCACCATCGGGGACTCGAACCCAGGACCCACTGATTAAGAGTCAGTTGCTCTACCAACTGAGCTAATGGTGCAGTGATGGTGAGATATGAGAGATTTGAACTCTCGACCCTACGCTTAAAAGGCGTATGCTCTGCCAACTGAGCTAATATCTCAAACAACGTGATTAATTATATCATATTAAATTGATATTGTCAACACCTTTTAAGAATTTTTTTCAGAAAAATTTCTTGAAATATTATTAAACGCGAAAAATATGGTAATAATATATTTTTGTAACTATATTCGACTTTTATGCTTGACAAATTTCGACATAGGTGTTATAATAATATTGAAAAAAAGTGAGGGGCTTATCTTATGAGAAATACTGGTGTTAGAAAAACGATTGACGATCTTGGAAGAATAGTTCTTCCTAAGGAAATCAGAAAAAGCTTGGGATTAGGAATCAGATCGGCTGTTGATTTGTATGTTGACGGAGAAAAGCTGATAATAACCAAGACAAAAAACGAGTGTATTTTCTGTAATTCACGCGATAATCTTGTTGAATACAAGGGCAAGAGCGTGTGTGAGAAATGCATTGAAGAACTCAAATAACTGTAATTGAGTTTTTACTGCGCTGTTTTTAAAACGGCGCAGTTTTTTTATTTTATATCGCTTAATTTTCGCATTAACGTATTTTCGGGAAGCTTCCGTTTTATAGCTTTGGGAGATTGGAAATCAGATATTGCAGGAGTCTGTACGCTTGTAATTTTATGATGATTTTTATTTACCTTATTATTGGAAATATCTGAAACACAGCTTTCTTTTATTTTTGGCAGTATGGTTTTTCTATCAGCCGAATGTAAGTTTATTTCTGATAAATTGATTCTTTCAGAATTTGCAAGATATTTTACCTTTTCAGAATTATCAGATACAATGAAGTTTATATCAGATAAAATTTTTACTTTGCTTTCCGGCAAAGTTTTTTTATTTTCTGAGCAATTTTGTTTGGAGTTAGTTTCCGGCATTTTGACAGGCTCTATAATATCATCTTTTTTTGTTTCCTTATAGCTATCAGAAATATTTGTTTTTTCTATAAAGGTATCCTTAGAGTCGGTAGAATCTGATAATTGGCTGTTATTTATAGCAGCGTATTTCGACGGAGAATAACGGAATTTTTTGCAGCTAAAATTCTCACTTACGATACCGCGTTTTTCACAAAGAATCATACCCTTGCTTTTAGCGGGCTTACCGTATTCGCAGTATACGCATTTAGGCTTTGACTTTTGATTCTGATAATTGTCGTTCCTTTTAGATATTCCGAATAACCCCATTTTAACGGATCCTTTCGATAAATATTAAATTATATGTTTTTCTTGATTATAACATTTTTTTATCGGATTGTCCATAGTTTTTTGTAATAGAGAGGAGCATAAGAGTCATTATAATCAGAAGAACAGAGGGAAGAGGAGAAAATTTTGAATGCGTAATTGCCGGAGCAAAAGCGGTTACGGCTTCTATATTTATAAATTTCATAAATAACCGGCAGAATAATGCCGATGCAAAGGCTGAAAACAATCTTACTGATATAAATTTTTTTATATTAAGAAGACCTCCCGATATGGCTATAATTTGTATTAATACGCAGATACCGCCGAAGGATAGTAGAGACGCGACGACAGGCAGCATGGATATATCATTTTTCGGAAGCGTTATAATATTGCTGATTTCAAGTATGCAGGCAATAATTGACGAAACCGTACCGACTTTGTTTCCTGTTATGTAAGCCGCAGCTTCTGAAATTAGATTTACGGCTCCCGATAACTTTAGTATTTGGAGAACTCCGCTGAAAGCGACGATCATTACGCACATTTGAAATATGGCGCGGGCTGATGATACAGTTGAATTTATAAAGCATTCTGCGGATATGTCGGTTTTTATTCTTGGCTTTTCTTTGCTGGGAATACGGGAAAATAAACCGCATAGAACGGCGGATAATATATTTCCTGCTGTAACGGAAAGAAAAACGATAATTCCTGCCGGCGTATCCGGATAAAGTATGCCGGAAATTGTACCTATTATGAAGGCAGGACCAGAAGCAAAGCAGAAACAGCTTAATCTGTCAAAATCATTCTTTGAAAGAGCATTTTTATTATAGCAGTCTGCAAGAAGCTTAATTCCTGCCGGATAACCTGAAACAAGACTTAGCATAAAAACGCCGAATTGACTGTCGCTTAAACGGAATATATACTTAGCAGCCGGTCTGAATGGTATACTTATTATGCTATGCAGTCCCGAATTTACCGTTATTGAGGAAATACACATAAAAATAAACATAGATGGGATCATTACATCCATGCATCTTATTATTGAATCGTTTACCGCTCCGGATATATAACCGGGATAACGTATACAGAAATATACGGCGGCAAGAATTGTAGCTGTAAGAATAATATTTTTTATAGCTTGTTTCATCATTTTTCCTCCATAGTCATTAGCTCTGTAAATTATATGGTGTGATAAAGCGGGAAATGCATTAATATAATTAAACGAGGTGGTATGAATGGCCGGAAAGATCAAAAGATTTATTAATATGGATACTCAGATACAGATAACGGGAGATCATGAGGTCTTGGTTGAATGCTGTAAAAAAATTCTTGAGTATAATGATATAATGGTTAAGGTTAAAACATGGGATATGATTATACAGATATGGGGAAGCAATCTGAGCGTCAATGATTTCAGCTCCAGGGGTATTTATATATGCGGAAAAATACAATCAATAGAGCTGACAGGAAACGGGTGAATTGAATGTTTGGAAAAATAAGAGGTACGGCTTCGTTTAAGGCGCAGGGTTCAAAAATGTATTCCTTTATTAATGGTATAAGGGAAAACGGAATTGCATGCATGTCACAGAGATGCAGAAACGGCTGCTTTTACGGACAGATTTATATGACGGACATGAACAGAATTACAGATATTGCTAAGGAAAACGGAATTGAACTTGAATTTACAGAAAAAAAGGGAATTCCGTTTAAAATGAAGGGATATCGCTTCAGATTCGGTATAATTTTGGGTATACTTATATTGTTTTCCTTTGTATTTTATCTGTCAAATATCGTTGTTTCCGTAGAGGTATATGGAAATAGCGGCGTCAGCAGGGAACAGATCGTTTCGGCGCTTTCGGATATAGGAATTTATAAAGGAAAATTTATTGCTGATATTGATTTCAGAAAATGCGAGCAGAGGCTCAGATTGAGTATTCCCGATATAGCATGGACCGGAATAAGGCATACCGGCAGCCGTATAGTCGTAGACGTAACGGAGGCTGATCCGCCTCCGGAAATGGTAAGAGACGACATACCCTGCAATATTATCGCCGACTGTGACGCTCAGATCGAATCTGTAGAGGTATATTCGGGACGTCTTATGAAAAAAGCCGGAGACGGAGTGAAAAAGGGAGATATAATTATAAGCGGAGTTGTTGACGACGGCGGCGGACATATGCTGAAAAAACATGCAATGGGAAAAATAATCGGAACTTACGAGGAGTCCGTAAGCTTTTCTCAGCCTTTGTCGACGGAAGGGCAGATTTACAGTGGGGAGCAGACGACGAAAAAATATTTCGATTTTTTTGGATTCAGGATTCCGCTTTTCTTTAAGAATGCAGATTTTCAGTCGTACGATTATACAGAAACTTCAAACAGCTTTATGTTATTGGGGAAAAAACTTCCTTTGGGAATAATTCACAGTACATATACGCCGTTTGAGTATGAAATGCTGTCATACAGCAGCGAGGAAGCGGATGTATTGCTTCAGCAGCAGCTTTCTGTGTATGAAAAAAATTTTTACGATTCCAAGGGCATTATAGTTAAGGAAAGAAATATTGAAGTCAAAAGCTTTGAGGACAGAATGGAATATAACGTAAAGTTTGTTTTAGAAGGAGAAATAGGCATGGACTTTGAAATTTATGTTGATTAAAATGAGTAAATATTTTATCGTATTTGTTTATTTTAATAATTGTTTCAAAAAAATTAAAAATAGGTATTTAAAAAAGATTCCGTTTGTGATATAATTATACTATATAAACAAAATAAAAGAAAAGAGTGTTTAAATGGCGGAAAAGGTTATAAATATAAATGATACCGAACAAATGATAAATTTGTTCGGAGCTTATGATGAAAATATTAATACAATACAGCGCCAGTATGACGTCGTTGTTTTAAGCCGCGGAAGCGACATTAAGATTTCCGGAAACGAGGAAAACGTCAATAAAGCAGCACAGGCAATAGAAGCTCTTATGAAGATTTCTAAAACAGGGGAAAGAGTGACGGGTCAAACGATCCGGTATGTTACGTCTATGGTGTCAGACGGCTCGGCAGAGCAGCTTGATAATCTTATCGGAGACGGAGTGTGCGTTACTGCAACTGGCAAAATTGTGCGTCCGCGTACAGTCGGCCAGAAAAAATATATAGACGATATAAAGAATAATACGATTGTTCTCGGAATTGGTCCTGCCGGAACGGGAAAAACCTATCTTGCAGTTGCAATGGCTGCCAAAGCCTTTAAGGCTCACGAGGTAAACAAAATAATCCTTACCAGACCTGCGGTAGAGGCGGGAGAGAAATTAGGCTTTCTTCCGGGGGATCTTCAGGATAAGGTAGATCCTTATCTTCGGCCTCTTTATGACGCTCTTTTTGAAATGTTCGGCGCCGAAAACTTTTCAAAGTACATGGAAAAGGGTATAATAGAGGTGGCTCCTCTCGCATATATGAGAGGAAGGACGCTTGAGGGAGCGTTTATAATACTTGACGAGGCTCAGAACACTACGTCTGAACAGATAAAAATGTTTCTGACCCGTTTGGGCAACGACAGCAAGATGGTAATTACTGGAGACGTGACTCAGATAGACCTTCCTGACAGTAAAACCTCCGGTCTTATAGAGGCTATGAAGGTTTTGAGAAACGTCGACGATATAGCTATACACAAGTTCAATGAAAAGGACGTTGTAAGGCATAAGCTGGTTCAGGATATAGTAAAGGCTTATGAAAAATATGCTAATGAAAGGAGAAAGTAATTATGTCAAAGCTAAAAGTATATGTTAAAAACAAACAGAATATAGTTAAAATACCCGTAGGAATACGTCTGCTGATCCGCCGCTGCTGTCAGGCTGTGCTGGCAACCGAGCGCTTTGAGCAGGACGCTGAAGTCAGCGTTTCATTTGTTTCTAATAAGGAAATCAGAAATTTAAATAAGGTATACAGAAACAAGGATAAGGAAACCGACGTTCTTTCTTTTCCGCTTACAAGCGAGGACGGCAAAAAGGAAATCAATGCTGAAACCGGTTTTGTACTTTTAGGAGACGTAGTTATTTCCCTTGAAACAGCGGTGAGACAGGCTGATATGTACGGTCATTCGCTTGAGAGAGAGGTGGGTTTCCTGACGGTTCATTCCATGCTGCACTTGCTTGGCTATGACCATGAGACAAGTCCTCTTGACGAGCGTATTATGAGGGAAAAGGAAGAGGCCGTTCTTGAAAAGCTCGGTATTTCAAGAGACGCCACATTTATAATAGAACGAAATTAAAACGGATTTTGAAATGGAGATCACAATGACTAAAACTGTCTTTCTGACGATAGCCGGAAGAACTAACGCGGGTAAATCCTCGCTTTTAAATACGGTTGTGGGTGAAAAAATAGCATCAGTCAGCAGTAAATCCCAGACAACAAGAACAAGAATAACCGGTATTAAAACAATAGGCGAAACACAGCTTGTATTTATGGACACTCCGGGACTGCATAAGCCTAAAAATAAGCTAAGCGCTCATATGCTAAACGCGGTAAAGGAATCGGTTACGGATATTGACGCCGTTATATTTATGGCAGACTGTACGCATCCGTTAGGCGAACAGGAGGAAAATATGCTGCGGGATATTTGCCGGCGGAAAATTCCTGTGATTTTTGTTCTGAATAAAATAGATTTACTGGATAATATGAGTAAACTCGCTCCGATTATTGCGTCGCTTAGTTCAAAATTTGATCTCGAGGCTATTGTTCCGGTAAGCGTTAAGGAAAATAACGGCATAGATATTGTGATTAATGAAGCTATGAAGCTTGCCGCGGAAAGTCCGCATTTTTTCCCGGACGATATGATAACGGATCAGCCGGAAAAAATAATAGCAGGGGAAATAGTAAGAGAAAAATTGCTGAACCTGCTTGAGGACGAGGTTCCTCACGGCATTGCAGTAACTGTGGAGCAGATGAGGGAACGGGAAGAAAAGGAACTGCTAGACATAAACGCTGTAATATACTGCGAGCGTGAATCGCATAAGGGCATTATAATAGGCAAAAACGGTTCTATGCTGAAAAAAGCCGCGTCCTTGTCCAGGCAGGAGCTGGAGGAATTTTTTGAGATAAAAGTAAATCTTCAGTGCTGGGTAAAGGTCAAGGAGGACTGGAGAAACCGCGAGGGCCTTATAAGAAGCTTCGGACTTACAGAAATTTAAAAATAAATTACCATACATTACAATTTATATAAACGCCGTTTCAGGAAATAATTTTAAGGAAATAATTTTTGGCGGTGTTTATTTATGATTGATGAAAAATGGAACGCTTTTATGAACAGCGGAAAGATTTCAGATTATCTGGAATATAAAAAATCTGCGGAGCAATCCGCTGCGGAAACCGGTGGTGAGGCTAATGAAAATGGCGGCGCTCAGGGGAATAGTACTCAAGGAGTTCCCGGTTGGTGAGAACGATAAATTTATTCATGTTTTTACTATTGAACAGGGAGTAATTGAAATCTCTGTAAAGGGCGGACAGAAGCTGCTGAGTAAAAATGCCGGCGCTATTCAGCTTTATGCTTATTCAGATTTTTCAGTACGAATTGACAAGGGCAGGTATTATCTTGACAGCAGCGAGCCTATAAGATTTTTTTATAAAATAAGAGAGAACCTTGAAACACTCGCTCTTTCGCAGTATATAAGCGAAGTGGTTATTTACGTTACCGGTCAGCATGAGCAAAAGGAAGATGTTATGAGATTGCTGCTTAATACATTTCATTATCTTTCCGAGGGAAGCCGGAGCGCCGCATTTTTAAAGCCGTTGTTTGAAATGCGGTTTATGACAGAAATCGGCATGATGCCGGATATAGTATGCTGCGCTTCATGTATGAAATACGCCGCTGAGGAAATGTATTTTGACTTGATGAGCACAAAGCTTTACTGCGTCGGCTGCATTACGCCGACAAAGGACGACACTCTCGTAAAAATTCCGGCTTCTGTCGTACATGCTCTGCGGCATATTGTTTTCGCTGATTTCAACAGGCTTTACAATTTCAGACTATCTGATAAAAATATTAAAAAGCTCGGCAGTATCGCTGAAAGATATTTGCTGATACATTTAGGAAGAGAATTTAAAACACTTGACTTTTATAAGTCGCTTGGGTAATATACTATGAATAAATATTTTAAAACGCTTGAATTACATAAAGTACTTAAAATGCTGTCTGATATGGCCTCCAATGACAGAACCAGACAGATGGCTCTTGAGCTTGAGCCATGTACGGATTATGATACGGTTTGTCTTGAAATGGACAAAACCTCCCAGGCTTTGGATCTGACCGTAAGGTTCGGAACGCCGCCTTTTTATGAAATTAAGGATGTAAGCTCTTCGTTAAGACGGGCAGCTTCAGGAGCAAGAATATCACTAAGGGAACTTATCGATATCAAAAGTCTGCTCAACCAGATCGGAGCTTTATCCGACTGGTATTCACATTGTGAAAATGTTCAGACAGAGCTTGATTATTTATTTGAAGGCCTTCGTCCCGATAAATATTTGCAGGAAAAGCTTGAACGCTCGATAATTTCTGAGGATGAAATTTCAGACGCGGCAAGTCCGGAGCTTGCGGCAATCAGAAAAAAAATTAGCCGCGCAGGCTTAAAGCTTCGTGAAACGCTTGATAAGATGATACGGTCTGAAGCTGTTCAGAAATCTCTTCAGGAAAATATTGTAACTATAAGGGACGGTAGATTTGTTCTCCCTGTTAAGGCGGAATACAGGAGCAGAATACAGGGTCTGATACATTCTTCCTCAGCCTCTGGGCAAACGGTATTTATAGAACCTATTTCAGTTGTAGAGGCAAACAATGATATTAGGATGCTCGAGAGTCGGGAGCAGGAGGAGATTGAAAGAATAATAACCGAGCTTTGCCGGGAATGCGGCGAATGTGCCGAGGATCTTATCAGAGGATATGATTTATGCGTACAATTAAATCTTTATTTTGCTAAAGCAAATTTAGGCGCTAAAATGAAGGCCTGCGCTCCTGACATAACATGCGACGGAAAGCTCAAGCTAAATAAGGCAAGACACCCGCTTTTGGACAGTAATAAGGCGGTGCCGATTAATATCAGTTTGGGTGAAAAATACAGCGCTTTGATCATTACAGGTCCTAATACCGGCGGAAAGACGGTAGCTCTAAAAACTGCCGGATTGCTTTCGGCTATGGTTATGTGCGGAATGCTGATACCTGTATCTGACGGAAGCAGCGTTTCTGTATTCAGTCATATTCTTGCCGATATTGGAGATAATCAGAGCATAGAACAAAGTCTTTCAACCTTTTCGTCCCATACCAATAAGGTAATAGAGATAATAGGGCTTGCAGATGATAATTCGCTTGTTCTGCTCGATGAGCTGGGCTCCGGTACTGATCCGGTGGAGGGAGCGGCTTTAGCCGTTTCAATAATTGAAAGACTGAAGGATCAGGGCGCAAAGCTGATGGTTTCAACGCATTATCAGGAGCTTAAGCTCTATGCTATCGAGGGAGATGACGTTGAAAATGCGAGCTGTGAATTTGATCCGGAAACTCTTCGTCCGACTTACCGATTGATTACCGGATCTCCCGGAAAATCAAACGCATTTTCTATTTCAGCGTCTTTAGGAATGCCCGAGGACGTAATCGCTCATGCAAAACAGCTTGTCAGCGAAGAAAACATGCGGTTTGAAAAAGTCGTTGCACAGCTTGAGGAGGCAAGACGCCGGCTTGATAAGCAAAATCAGGAATTAATCCGAATAAGAGCCGAGGCCGAGGATAATAATCGTCGGCTCAAAACGGAGCTTGATGAAATAGAAAAGAACAAGGAACAGCAGCTTGAACAGGCAAGACTGCGGGCAATGAGTATTATAGAAAGCGTTAAGGCCGAATCAAACAGTCTTATAGACGAGCTTGAAGCTTTAAAGAAGGAAAAGGACAAGGCGGATTTTTCAAAGAAATTCTCTGATATAAAAACACGCAGCAAGCAGAGCTTTAACCGTATGTACGATACGGCTAATCCTGTTATTGAAAAGAGCGGCGACGGTTACAAGCTGCCAAGAAAGCTTAAAAAGGGAGATACCGTGCTGGTGCGTGACATTGATAAAAAGGGAACTGTTTGCGGTGAACCGGATGAAAATGGAAATGTTTATGTTCAGATGGGTATTATGAAAACAAAGGTATCGGTATTACAGCTCAAGTTATTGGACGAACAGAAGGTAACATATAAAAGCAAGCCTGTTTCCACCAGAAGTATTAAAAGCAAGCTGGAAAGAAAAGGAACTATGGAGCTTGATATAAGGGGGAAGAGCGCGGACGAAGGCGTTTATGAAATGGAAGCGTTTATTGATAACGCAGTGCTTTCAGGAATTTCCGTGGTGACGATTATACACGGAAAGGGTACGGGCATACTCAGAGCTGCAATCCATCAGAGATTAAAGTCAATGAAACAGGTTAAAAGCTTTAGACTCGGACTTTACGGAGAGGGCGAAAACGGCGTTACTATTGTGGAACTGAAATGAAGTGAGAAATGATTATCGAACATATTGCAATGTATGTAAGCAGTCTTGATTGCGCCAAGGATTTTTTTATAAAATATTTCAATGCGAAATGCGGTAAATTATATTATAATGAGAAAACCGGATTCCGTTCATATTTTCTGACATTTGGATTTGGCGCAAGACTTGAAATAATGAATAAGCCCGGAATATCTGTTTCTGACAATCTGAATAAAACCGGATACGCCCATATTGCGTTTAAACTTGAAAGTAAGGAAAGAGTTGATGAATTGACAGGCAGGCTCCGAAATGACGGGTTTGAAATTATAAGCGGTCCAAGAATTACGGGGGACGGCTATTATGAAAGCGCTTTTTTGGATTTAGAGGGAAATATTATTGAGCTTACAATCTGACTTATCTTTTTTGCTATTAAAAATATTTTTAAAAATCCCCTTGACAAATCCGAAAAAATAATATATTATAGTAATATAAATAAATGCGATGACGGGAAATAAAGCCGCAGATGAATTTTCAGAGAGCTGTCGCTTGGTGTAAGACAGTATTTCAAAACGGTCATAACTCCTCCCTGAGCAGTTCGCTGAAAGCATTGGCAAGTAGGCGTAAACGGGTTCTCCCGTTACAGAGATACGTATTGATTGATGCGGCAGAGCGGGTACAGCGGAATCTGTGCCAAAAAGAGTGGTACCGTGGAGTTTATCAGCTTCACCTCTTTATAATAGAAGAGGTGAAGCTTTTTTGTTGCATCTCTGATAATTTTGAAAGGAAGATGTATTATGAAAAATTTTGAAAAGTACACAAGACAGTATTTTCCGGTCAAAAAACCTCCTATGAAATGGACTGAGAAGGATTATGTGGATCATGCTCCTATATGGTGCAGCGTTGATCTGAGAGACGGTAATCAGGCGCTTATTAATCCTATGACGCTTGACGAAAAGCTGGATTTCTTTAAATATCTTGTGAAAATTGGGTTTAAGGAAATTGAAGTTGGATTTCCGGCAGCTTCAGAAACAGAATATGAATTCTGCCGCGCGCTTATTGAAAAGGAGCTTATACCAGACGACGTTACGATACAGGTTCTTACTCAGTCAAGAGAGCATATTATAAAGAAAACCTTTGAGGCTCTCAAAGGCGCAAAAAATGTTATTGTACATCTTTATAATTCTACATCTCTGGCTCAGCGCGAACAGGTTTTTAGAAAAAGCAAAGAGGAAATTATAGATATTGCAGTAACCGGTGCAAGGCTTTGCAAAAGCTACAGGGAAAACGCCGTCGGCAATTACCGTTTTGAATATTCACCTGAAAGCTTTACGGGAACTGAGCCGGAATTTGCTCTTGAAATATGTAATGAAGTAATAAAGATCTGGGAACCGTCGCCGGAAAATAAGGTTATTATAAATCTTCCGGTTACAGTTTCGCATTCAATGCCTCATGTTTACGCGAATCAGGTAGAATATATGTGCGATAATCTGTTAAGCCGCGAAAATGTTATAGTCTCTCTCCATCCTCATAACGACAGAGGCTGTGCGGTCGCCGACAGTGAAATGGGTTTGCTTGCCGGCGCTGACAGAATAGAGGGAACGCTTTTCGGAAACGGAGAGAGAACCGGTAACGTGGATATTGTAACATTGGGTATGAATATGTTTTCTCAGGGGGTGGATCCTCGGCTTAATTTTGAAAATATGCCTGAAATAACTGAAGTTTATGAGAGAGTTACCGGAATGAAGGTTTACGAACGTCAGCCTTACAGCGGTCAGCTTGTATTTGCAGCGTTCAGCGGCTCTCATCAGGACGCTATTGCAAAGGGTATGAAATGGCGTCAGGAGAAAAACTGCGAGCACTGGACGGTACCTTATCTGCCGATAGATCCGCAGGATGTGGGAAGGGTTTATGAAACCGACGTTATCAGAATTAACAGTCAGTCAGGAAAGGGAGGCATAGGATATATTCTGGAACAGCAGTTTGGAATAATCATGCCTCCGAAAATGAGAGAACCGTTCGGATATATGGTAAAGCATGTTTCAGATAACGCCCATCGTGAGCTTATGCCTTCAGAAGTGTATGACATATTTAAGGATATATTTATAAATAAGCAGTCCCCGGTTGCTTTAAAGGAAGCTCATTACGTTAAGAAAGATGGAATTGAAGCAGATGTGACGATTGAATATAACGGAAAGATTATGAACGAAAAAGCTCACGGCAACGGAAGACTTAACGCTGTCAGCAAAGCTTTGATGAATATACTTGGAATAAAATATGATTTGCACACATATACGGAGCATGCAATGGAGCAGGGAGATACGTCAAAGGCTGTTTCTTATGTAGGAATTAAAGACGAAAAGGGTAATGATTTCTGGGGAGTAGGTATAGAAACCGATATAATCGATTCTTCGCTTAAAGCGTTATTCAGCGCGGTAAACAATATGATTAATGTTTGAATAAGTAAATTATTTCCTTGATTTTTCAGTTAATTGTCACAAAAACAGGGTTGACATTGTTTATATTAAAGTGTATAATGAATCTATAGTTGAGATTTATTATATGACTAAAGGAGTTTTAAAAATGTCTGATATAAAGAAAAAAATCTTAGCGGTTGCCGTTATATGCACTTTATCGCTTTCAATGGCAGCTTGCTCTGATAAAAAAAGCGGCTCCAATGAGGCCGGTATCAAAACCGCTACTATTTCGTCTGAAGAAGCCAAGCAGCTTATGAAGCATGATCTGGAAATTTCAGAATTTGTTGAAGCAACAGATACTGCTCAGGATCCTGTTGAATCAGGCAGTTCGTCTTCAGCAAGCGGTAATGAAAGTACAGGGGATTCTTCTGAAGTTTCAGAGGAAGGCGCAACATTCAATGCGGAAGAATTGATGAGCGGCACCGATGTGATTTTTGTTCCTGGAGGAGACGCTGAAAGCAGCGATTCTAATAGCGGAAGTTCCGGCAGCAGCATTGATGACTCAAATAATGTAAACCCAAGCGGGGAAAACAATAATCAAGTTGATAATTCTGAGATAAAGGGTAAGAAGAAAATACAGCAGGCATATTGGATGAATTTATCAAAGGACTTTGTTTTTGACGGAGAATTTATTACCGCTACATTTAAAATTAAAGACACTACTGCAAACGGTACATATCCTATAACTATTGAGTGGCTGGATTTTTCTAATATCAGCGCAGTTACTATTCCAGCAACAGGAATAAACGGCTCTGTTGTTGTAGGCGGCGAAGCTTCTGCAAACAGCTTCAAAAATGACGGTTCATTTGAGGTTATGGCAGAAAACGTCAGCGGAAATGCCGGTGATACAGTTACTGTAGTATTTAAGTTTAATAAGAATCCAGGTATATGCGCAAGCGTATTTAGGTTTGGATATGACAGTGACGCGCTTGAATATGTCACAGGCGGATATGGTTCTGATTTTTCAAAGGCTCTTGACGAAGAATAAATATAATTATTATTTCTAAAATATATAAATAAACTGATTCTGTTTTACAGCGTCAGTTTATTTTTTTATATTAGGTATTGACTTTTACTGTAAAATGTTGTATAATATATATCGTAATATGTGTTGCTTGTGGAATAAATGGGTACTCGAAGTGAAAATTTCTTATATCATTTAATCTGTTAACCAAAGAAAATCTGTAATGTAAGATTTAAGCGACAGTTTAATAAAGATAATTTAATGTAAATATAGAGAAACAGCGCAGCTAAATGATACATAAATGCTCATCAAACGCAAATGGACTAATTTATGTAATAGATTGGTTATCTGCTGTGTTTACCAAAAATTTAATATACGCCGCTGTGGTGGAATAGGCAGACACAAGGGACTTAAAATCCCTCGGTAGCGATACCGTACCGGTTCAAGTCCGGTCAGCGGCACCATTTTTCAAAAGCACAAGATCAATCTTGTGCTTTTTGTTTTTATAGCTCTTCCTTACTGTAAAACGTTGCTGTGAACTTGTTCATTTTCGGAAGATCAGCTTTATCCGTAGGATTGGAGTTTACCAAATCCATCTTCATTGCATACTTGAACGCTTTGTGAAGATTTGCATGATAATGTTTAACTGTGTTAGCCTTCAGACCAGACGTATACATATCATTATAATACTGCTGAATCATAAGTCCTGTTACATCGCCAAGAAGTATATTAGGATATTTTTCGTCAAAGTATTTTGTAATCTTGCCAACGTATGTATGAAATAAAAGTTGTGTATGCAAGCGTAGGCTTGACGGTCGAGAGCCAATATTTCAAGAAGTCAGTAAACTCATACTCCCCTGACGTTCCGTTTGCGGAATCTTTGAGGACAGATTCGCTAACATTTGTCTTATCGACGCTTGCCGACTTTACTTTCGTAATTTCTCCCGAATTAAAATCGGCTGTGAACTTCTCAACAATTTCCTTAACTCTTGCATTAAGAGCTTTTTTGATGCAATTTTCTGCAAGTCCTGTCGAAACCCATTTTAAGTTATTTAATCTTTGTGACAGTTCGTTGTAGTTAGAATCATTTCATGTCATTTAATCCTCGTAAAATCGGGACTTTTTGAGGATGAAATCCCCAAAAGCCCGATAATTCGTAAATTGTAAAAGCGCTGAAAAAAGCACATTTTGGATAGATATTTGTTAGATACTAACGGCAGAAATATTCGTTAGATATCTAAAAAAGCTGTTAGATAAACCTGTTGACATATATCTCACAGCGCTTAATCCATTATATGAGAAGCGTTATCAGCCTTGATGTAATGGTAAAATATTGACAATAAAAAACGTTTCCTTCGGGGAGCGCTTTTTTTATTGCACGAAAAACAATTTCCAAAGGAAGTCAATCTTATGCCCGAAAACAAAACCATTGTCCCAAACGACAAAAACCTATCTCTTGACGCATACGGACTGCTGTCTACAATGCTGAACGTCCCCGAAAGGGCGCGGGGAGTTCAATCGGGATAAGATGAAAAAGGAAACCGAGAAAATTCACAGCCTGCCTCGTAAAAAGCAGAAACAACGTGAAAAGTCAAAGGAGAATATGCGATGAAATATTTAAAAATCGAGCCAAAGGCACGTTTCGATTATACTTGGCGGAGGTATGGCAATGCAGATTAACAGCAAAAAAATCAAGAAAATAATACTTTCCAATCTGCCATATGCTATCTTCGCTTACGCTGGAAACAAGCTTGCATTTGCCTACAGAATTGCAGAGGGAGAGGGATTTCAAGAAAAGCTTCCGCCCTTTCTGTATGAAATCGGCACATCGTTTGCAAAGGTTTTCCCCAGCTTTAACCATGTCGATTTGCTTGCGGGAATTTCCGTTGCTGCACTGATGAAAATGATTCTGTACATGAAATCCAAAAACAAGAAAAAATTTCGTCAAGGCGAGGAATACGGCTCTGCGGTATGACGAACGGAAAAGGCTCATACAGCCGTCAGACATTGGAGAGCGTATCCTTCCTCATAAAAACAAGACCTCAGAAACGGCTTGTACAGCGTTTCTAAAGGCTTGCGTAAAAACTATTTCATTAGGGATGGCAGTTGTTGTGGTGTGTCCCAAAATGATTGATTTGACTTGCGCAGAACGTTTATTGTGTGTCATTAGGCTATAAGATATTGAGCTGTCAAGACAAATTGAAATTTATAGATTTTTATACATATCCGCTGTTATACAATAACAAACCTCTCCGCACGGAGAAATATTTTCACGAATAAATCGTTCAACTGTATCGGTAACTTCCATTTTTGATTTTACCAATACTTTTCCGGATTTTATATTTTCGATTCTATGATATGCTTCAAGTTTCACAAAATCCATATGGCTGAATGTAAAATCAATTAAAGCAGATAAAGCTTCACTCGCATAATCGTTTTCCCAGAATTTTTCTCCGATACAGTATTCGATTTCTGCCGTTCTGCATTCTGAATACACCTTACAGAAGGCTATTTGACCTATATTTTGATTACTTGCTTTTTCAACAATTGCCCATCTGTAATAATCCATATTGCTGTAAGAATCAATGTATTTTTTCAACAATTCTTGCACCTTTTGAATCGTATCATAAACAGGTTCCCCATATTCAAGCTGAATATTTGGATTTGCTGCCCAATTTTCAAACATATTCTCATAATCATTTGAATTAAACTTTCGGCAAATCAGTCTTTCTGTTTCAAATTGCTGCGTACCTATATGTTTCATCGCTTTCTCCTATAAATACTGATTTATGCAAGCAGACCGAATGCTTACTCTATATCACAAATTATACCATACCCTGTTGAAATATTCAACCGCCTGAAAAGAAAAATAGCTTGCCATATCCGTCTATACATAATTTTCTTAAAAAGTTTCTATATGACTACTGTCTTAATTCACAGGGTATGAAACAGCTTATGTGCAGTCTTGGACTGATTCTTCTTGCAATCGTTCTTGTTCCTGTACTTGAAAAGATGATGACAGGCACAATCTGACAGATTGCTATCAGAAAAAAATACATACGAGAGTTTCACAGCAAAAACAATATGCAGAAAACTGCTGCCCACAAAGATTGAACTTCGGCGATTAAATAAATATGACAGACCATTAATAAATTGCTCGGACGAAAGGGGTGATGAAAATGGGAGTAATCAGCGACGCAATCGACGCTCTGGAAAATTGGCGCTGTGACTTATTCAAGGACGGAATCAAGTCCCAGTTTGACGGAATATCAGACTTGTTGACGGATACGTTTGCACAGACAACCGGAAACGACGGTCTTGTCAGCACATACCTGCAGGAACGGTCGCGTCAGTCTGGACAACGATTGAAACGCTTTGCAATAACGTAGTTGTCCCAATAGGCGGCTTTATTCTGACGATAATTCTGCTGAACGACCTGATTCAGACGGTCATTCGGGGCAACAATTTCAAGGACTTTGATGATTCGATATTCATAAAATGGATCATCAAAGCGGTATGCGGCGTAATTCTTGTGTCGAATGTGTTTTACATCGCTTCGGGACTGTTATCATTCGGCACAAACATATGCTCTAAAGGATTATCGGAGCTTTTCGGAACAGGCGATTATTTATCGACGGCTCTTGCATTGAAAAAATCGGCTCTAAGCGGTTTAAGCCTTGGAGAACTAATGACAGTCTGGTTTATTTCACTCATTGTTCATCTCGGAATTATGATTCTGATAGTGGCAATCGTAATAACGCTGGCTTCAAGAATTATTGAAGTTTTCATGTATCTGAGCGTCGCTCCGATTCCTATGGCAACGATGATGGACGGCGGCGAATGGTCGGGTATCGGCAAGAACTGGATAAAACAGCTATTAGCGCTTTCATTTCAGAGATTTTTGATCATTGTCGCGCTAGGCATTTTCAAAACGCTGTTTGCAAATATGATTGCCACGCTGAACGTAGGCGGCGACGGTGTGATTATGCAGATGGCAATGCTTATGGGTTATACGTCAGCGTTGATTTTTACAATTCTGAGAACGGGTGCAATAAGTAAAACAGTCTTTTCGGCGCATTAAAATACACCGCCTAATAAAGACGGTGTATTTCTTGAGGATAAAATTATTCTTCTGCACCTGCTTCCTGCATAAATCTTGAAAGCAATGTCGGATAATTTCTTTTTCCGTTAAGGACACGATAAAAAATGACTTTATGTTCATTCTCAAAGACTCTGTAAAACATCAGATATTTACCAACAATAATCATTCGAAAATTAAGTTTAGCAAGTTTATCATCTGGTACGGCGACGCCGGAATATGGAAATACTGAAATTTGCTGTGCGGCTTTATTAAAACTATCTTTTACTTTAATAGCGCCCTGTTTGCTTCCGAACATAATGTAGGACGAAACGATTTCTATCATATCATTCAAAGCATAGGGGAGATATTCTAAGCTGAATGGATTATTTTGTTCCATTGATAATGTCCTCCAGCTTGGCGTTTATTTCATCAAGCGAATAGGTTTTAGCGCCGGTTATACGCTGAGCTTCAGCTTCAAGAAGCTTTTCGCGCAAATCAAGCATTTCTTCACGATAAGCGTAATGCTCCATACTCATAACAACAAGATCGCCTTCACCATTTTTTGTAAGAAAGACAGGTTGATTTTGCTGTTTGCAGAAATCGGCTATATCATTGTATTCATTCCGCAGACAAGTGGACGGCTTAATCATCATGGCTGTTCAACCTCCTTAAAAATATTCTATACATATTATATCATAATTATGTGCGCATTGTCAAGTGAAATGTGCAGAAAGGATTTCTAAATGGCTTATGGGTATGACGGGAGCGATTTTCGCTATGGGAGCGTGCGTCGCTCCTGCTATTCTCTGCGGACTGTATAGAAAAAACGGCGTATTCCTTGAAAAACAGGCAAAATTCATGAAAGAATATTTTACCAGACCAAGAAAGCGGTATTACAAAACAACCAATATTTTCGAGTGCATTACAAAGCACATGGAATATCTGAAAATAAAAAAGAAACTGAAGAACGCCGGAATGTAAAAATTTCGCGCTCAAACAGATCGGGGGTCATGAACCAAAGTCAATAAAGTGGACAAGAAAAATCAGAAAAAATTGAATTCAGCTTGAATAGTAGTCAACCCGTTATTATGAGAATGAGGTCTTACCGAATTGTAAAAGCCGTTAATGTATTGAAAAACAGCGAGGTTTAAATCCTTAAAAAAAGAATAAGCCTTACGATTAACCTCTTCCTTTTTCAAGTACTTGAAAAAGCATTAGTATATATCCAGTTTTTCGGAAAGCAAGTCAAGGGCTGCAATACATATCGTCCGATATTCTGGTATACGGACGGCGATAAAAGGGATTATGAGAAGTTTTACGGCGTGCGACACTCGCATTGTTATACCGAATACGGATTGAAAAGAACTGGCTGCGTCGGCTGTCCGTTCAATCCGAGAATTACGGAGGAATTGGAGAACATCAAAAAATATGAGCCTAATTTATATACGGCGGCAATTCATATTTTCGGTCAGTCTTACAAATATACCCGAAAATATTGGGAGTTTGTGAAGATGAGGAAATCACAGGAGAAAGAACATGAGTAAGTTAAGTACCATTCCATGTACATATAGATAGATATTGCTTCTGATTTTGTAAACCGTTTTCACAGACACTATAATGCTCCCGTAGGGTGCAAATTCTGCTTAGCGGTTGCAGAGGAAGAGAAAATTCGCGGTGTGGCAATCTGCGACAGACCTGTTTCAAGGCGTCTGGATAACGGATTCACCTGTGAAATTTTGCGTGTATGCACCGACGGAACATATAACGCCTGTTCCATGCTGTACGGCGCTTGCTGCCGTATCGCAAAAAAAATATGGGCTATACCGACATCATCACATATACTTTTGTTTCAGAAAACGGGGCAAGCCTGAAAGCAAGCGGTTTTGTCAATGAAGGGATTGCAGGCGGCTTATTTTGGACAGGTGCAAGAAATAAACGGCAGAACATACCCCATGAATTAAAAAATCGTTGGAGAATAACGCTTCAATGATAACAGTTCAGAATTCTATTTCCCAAAATCGAAAAAATAATGAAATTGGGAAATAGAATTTCCCGAAAACAATTTAATTTTGATTTCGGGAAACAGATACAATTATCATATTTTGTTAAAAAGTCCTTTTTCCAATATATCACTTAATGCAGCAACAGCCTGTTCATAGGAAACAGTTTCAAACAAAAGCGGTAAAGTAATGTTTTCATAATTTTCTTTATAAATATTTTTTGAAATAATCTCTTTGAGTATATTTTTAATATCAGCGCCGTCCTGAACGGAAAGGGACATTTTATGAGGTTTTCTTTCATTGGCAACTGATACTGCTAAATCTTTGAGAGTTTCATCTATATCAACAATTTCCGACAGCTTGAAAATATCATAGATATGCCTTGAATGCTCGGAAGTTGTTCCAAGCAGGTAATAATCAGCCAATGCAAACAGTTTATCTATCATTGTACGCTCAGTAGTCTGTACATTCAATTCAAACGGCTGTAAATTATTCCGGATAATAAAATCATCATATCCATTTTGAGAAATGAATCTGTAGATAAGACTGTCTGCTGTCATTTTTTTGGTCGGATATGCCCTCTGATAAACAGCGGTTTCCACTATTAGATGTTCTTTAAGATATGAAGCTGAAAGCGATGACGGATAGTCAATTACATATCGGTTATATTCCCTGCGGCTGCGGACATTGTCAGCGTTTATAAGATTAAAGTGCAGATTATCTATTACTTTAATTATAGAAGCCTTTATCTGTTTTCTTTTGCTTTCAGAAGGCTTATTTTCCGATTCTTCAGAAAATCGTTTAATTATATCATAGCATTCAGAAACAGTGTAACAAAATAATCTTTTTCAATAATTTCCGCTGTTACTCCAAGATAGTCCGATGTTTTAAGGATAAACTGTTCAAAAGTCTGTTTGTCATCATGCAACATAGTAAATTACACCGCTTTCTACAAGATTACGCATTGTCCGGTCAGGAAAAACAGGAGCGTACTCTGTTACAAGCTGCCTTGTTATATTCCTTTTTCTGATCCATTCTTTCAGTATTGCTTTTCTGACATCATCGAAATAGCTTGCTGCCGTACTGTTCATTATTTCGAGAAATTGCAAAACAGCAATATTTTCATTATTAATTTTAGTTCTTGCTTTGCGGAGTATGATTTCCTGACTGCCCACCTTAACTCTGCGCAGCTTGGAAATTTCGTTATTTGTTTGAATTTCAGGAACATTTGAAATCTGTGTTGATAATCCGGCTTGCTGCAAAGCGGTAATACCCGTATAAAATCCGATTTTTTTGCCTTTATCTGATAGGTATTTTCGTTCAATCACTTTGTTCGGATTCAAAACGCTTTCATCAAACGGCGTTTTTTAGGAATATAGTAAATGCCTCTTTCATATCGAATAAGTTGTTTTTTCTCGCATAACTTGGAAAGCTCTTTTGCAATCCAGATTTTAGAGTAGTCTTCAAACTGAATATCGCTTGTAAAGATAGGCTCATTGAATCCGAAAGCAGTAACCAAGTATTCATAAAGCATATTTCACACCTCCTGAGTTCTTCATATATATTATATTACAAATGACCTTAAAAGCCAAGTATAATATATTGTATTTAAAAATTAAATAAAAAGGAGAAATTTTTTTATCAATTTTAATCGTCGCCGAAAAGCCATCAGTCGGACGTGCAATCAGTCCGGTGGTCGGCGCTAACACATCAAAAAAAGGATACGCCGAAGGAAACGGATATCTTGTTTCATGGTGTTTCGGGCATCTTGTAGGTCTGAAATACCCAAATGATTACGGCATCGGCTGGCTGGATAAATGGAGCTTTTCTCAGCTACCTATGATTCCTGAAAAATGGCTTTTCAAGATTGCGGAAAATACGAAAGAACAATTTGAGGTACTGAAAGCCTTGACGAGCAGAAATGATGTGACGGAGTTAATTTGTGCTACCGACGCAGACAGAGAAGGAGAAATGATATTCCGCTACGTCTACAACATGATTGGCAGTAATAAGCCTGTGAAAAGGCTTTGGGTATCCTCTCTTGAAGAAAGTGCAATACGCTCGGCGCTTAGTAAAATGAAGTCCTTATCTGACTACGACAACCTCTTTTCCGCAGGATTTTCAAGAACAAAGGCAGACTGGCTTGTTGGTATGAACGGTTCCAGACTTTTTTCATGCCGTTATCATGACAGGCTTGACCTCGGCAGAGTGCAGATGCCTACTCTTGCCATGATTGTGAACGTGATTATGAAGTCAAAAACTTTATCCGACAAAAGTATTTTACCGCCGATCTTGACTGCGGAGATTTCAAGCTGTCATCTGCAAGAATTGATGATGAAAATGTCGCTGATACGCTTGTTTCAGCCTGCAACGGAAATACGGCTGTCATATCTTCCGTTAAGCGTGAGGTAAAAACCGTAAATCCGCCTAAACTTTACGATTTGACCACATTACAGCGTGACGCCAATAAGATCTATGGCTACACTGCACAGCAGACTTTAGACTGCGTTCAATCGCTGTATGAAGCCAAAATCGTAACATATCTCCGTACCGACTCGCAGTACCTCAGCGATGATATGGAGCGCGCCTGATCGGCAGCATTTTTCCGTTCGGCAGCGTTAAAAATCCCGATATTTCACGCTGTATCGATAACAGCGAGGTTACGGGACATCATGCCATTATCCCTACGGTAAATATCGGGAATGTTGATTTGAATATTCTGCCCGCTGCCGAAAAGAACATTCTTGACTTTATCGCAAATCGTCTGCTTTACACTTCGGCTATACCCCATAAATATGAATCGGTGAAGATTATCGCTATATGCAATCATACAGAGTTTTCAGCAAACGGCAAATCCGTAATTGAATCAGGTTGGAATCAGTTTGCTGCGAAAACTTCTGAGGACAAGGAAAACGCAAAGACTTTGCCGCCTGTTTCCGAGGAACAGCAGTTTTTCGTAAGGCCAAGCAAGAGCGAGCGTTTCACAAGTCCGCCAAAGCCTTTTACGGAAGATACCTTGCTTTCGGCAATGGAACACGCAGGGCAGGAAAACTACGCCGACGATTCTGAAAAGAAAGGTCTTGGTACTCCGGTAACAAGAGCCGCAACCATCGAGGGACTTGTCGCCAAAGGCTATGTACGGCGTAAGGGTAAGCAGATTACCGCTACAGAAAAGGGGGACTCGGCTTCTTTGATAAGCGGATACTAAAGCTTTTGGAAGGAAAATTAAGCGGTATTAAAGGGCCATTTTATTTGATATCAAAAAAATTGATGTTAAATAAAGCGATCTTTGTTAAATAAATATTTGTAAACTTGACAATTTGTAGTAAAAGTTGTAAAATATAAATATATTTAAATATTAGGAGGTTTTATTATGGCATTTGTAAAAGAAGACGTTAAAGGAGCAGATAAGGCTTTGTTTGATTCATTTGGTTTTGTATTTGATAATGAACCAGTCAAGGCAGGCAGATTTACAACATGGACGGTTGACAGAAAACGAGACATCTATTTTACATATTTAGGTGGAGGTGCATTGGAAAGGCCTAGTGTTTATGGATTAATTTGGAAAAACAATAAAATAATTATAACTACTGAGATAAGAGGGTATATTGATAAGAATCACTGGTTAATAGAAAGTATTAAAGCTTCAAATAATTTAAAAGACAAAAAAGAAGAGTTAATTGAAATAATAAAAGAAACTACTAATGCAGACAATCAACGAGGTATTATTATCGATAAATTACCAGAACCAGTTTTTGTAGAGGAGGAAAGATTAAATGGCTGATGAATATTTAACGAAATCTGATATTATTGATTGGATTGAGGATTGGACAAATAAAAATCCAAATGCAACAAAAGCAGATATAGTAAAATTTGCTGAGAAGCTTAATGAGCAAATGCTAAAATTGGATTATAAAGTTTCCAATGGTGGTATAGTGATAGGATATGCGGGAAGAATCGGTCAGGATTATAAAACAGGTATATTCAATACAATAGATAATATAGTTCAAAACAGCAATGGGCAATTTTGCTTTATAAATAACAGTGCTGAAAATATATTAAATGATGCTGAATTTAAAGCGGCTTAAAAAAAAGCTGTTAATGATAGTGATCAAATTATTCTTGGAGGCGCATGGAATGGTGACACTCGCTCAAAATACAGCTTTGGTGACACATTGTCATTGAATGATTTAGTGTCAGATAATTTTATGCTGAATAATGCAAAAGGTGATGTTTATTTAATAATAGCTGACAATGCAAGAATAGACAGTACATTAAATGTAACAGAAATAGAACGCCTTTTAAAAATGGAAGATGTTAAATCTATAAATGGAATTGAAAAATCAAAGTTATTGTCAATGACGTCTACTGATAGATTTAACATTCTTAAAGAACAGTCGGTTATTGATATAATGGACGCCAAAGTATATCGAAATACTAATGGTTTTGAGATTTTATCATTTGAAGGAACAAAATATGAAAGTATATTTAAAACAAATATTTCACCCGATTATATTAATGTAGGGCGTTATGCAGAAAGAGCTTTTGTATCTGATTCTGAACTATTTTCAAAATATTCATTTCTTAATGAGTCGGTATCTCAATCCATACTTGATGAATTTAGAATAGGAGAATATAGGTTAAAAACAACAGGAGTAGACACATTAACAAATGCAACTGTATACTTTGATGTAAATGGTAAAGTAGTTTCTGTTAGAAATCATGTGTCTGACTCAGTATTCAAAACAACCATAGGAGATATAAGAAATTACATACCGGAAGACGAATTGAGAGCGGTATTTCCTGAATATGATAGCTTAGATGATCTTGAAAAGCTTAAGGTTCGCCAATTGGAATTAGAATATAATAAATTTATAAAAAACCTTGATTCAATACCGGTTGAACAAATAAGCGACGTTCGAGCAAATTATCTTAAAGCCGTAGGTAAAACAGAAGATACGCTCGGCTTCTTTGATAAGCGGATACTAAAGCTTTTGGAAGGAAAATTAAGCGTTTTAAAAGATCGTTTTATTTGATATCAAAAAAATTGATGTTAAATAAAGCGATCTTTGTTAAATAAATAATATAAACTTGACAATTTATAGTAAAAGTTGTAAAATATAAATATATTTAAATATAAGGAGGTTTTATTATGGCGTTTGTTTTTGAAAAAGTATTGGAAAAGGATGTTCCTTTCTTCAATTCTTTAGGTATAAAAAATTGGACTGGAAATCATCAAAAGGAGATTATACTTGGACGAACTACTTGGTGCATTGATCGTGAAAAAAAGGCATTTTTAATGGGATTAGGAGGTGGTCGTGCGGATGAACCTCATATTTCTGTATTTTGGTGGGACGGTTCTGAAATTCGTATTGAAGAAAATTCAATTACGAAAAAATCAAAAAATGGAAAATCGGTTAGCAGAATTTTCAGAATGTTAATACCCCAAAAATCATATGACAAACGAAATGAAATTGCTCAGTTAATTTTGGAGGCATTGATGGTGATCCAAGAGCATGATGAAATTTCACTTGGTAGGAAAATCAATAATGAGTATATAATTGATGAGGATACAATAATAGAATATTCTTTAGAATAATGGAGGCATAACATGATTGAGCTAAATAAGTTAATTGAACATATTTATAGTTGGAGAAATGATAATAATATCGCATATGATGGTGAATTAAATTCATCTGATCTTGCTAAATTTGCTGATTACTTGCAAAAAGAAATATCAGATAAAGTTTCTTTTTCAGCTCCTAATGGTGAATCGACATTAATTTTGTATACAGGTGTATATTATAAAGAAGTGGGTCAGTTTTGCAAAAATAATAGTGACTTTTATTACATCAGTGATACAGAAGCAAATATATTGTGGGAAGATGAATTTCAGGCGGCGATTAATGAAGTTATAACAGGCTCTTATACCGAACAGTATAATAATTTTCCAGGAATAACCAAAAAATTTTTGGGTGGTAAAGATTATAACGATCAACGCATTAATCAATATGCTATAGAAGGAAATAGTGAAGTACTTGCATTAGATGATTTCATTTCTAAAACCTTAACAGAAAAAGCACTTGAAGCCGGAAAAGATATTGTTTATATTGCCGGAGATAGTGCCAAGTCTAACGCAGTTGGAATCTTAACAGAAATGCCGACATATTTGAGCAAAGCATGGATTGGAAAAACCATTGATGAGGTTCTCGACACAGAGATAATAGTTGTTGATAAACTTAATAAACTATTAGAAGATGAAGTTACGTCATATAGTAAAATTCTTTTGCGAAATACGGAGTTTTATTTAGATTCTAATGGAAAAATTAGTGGAATCCGAACTGCTATTGATAATTTTCCATCGATTTCTGTAGGAAATACATCAAGTTATGTGTCATCAGTAAATTATGGTTCAAAACTTGGAATTCTGACTGACCCTGAACTGTTTTCAAAATATTCATTTCTTAATGAGTCGGTATCTCAATCCATACTTGATGAATTCAGAGTTGGAGAATATAGGTTAAAAACAACAGGAGTAGACACATTAACAAATGCAACTGTATACTTTGATATAAATGGTAAAGTAGTTTCTGTTAGAAATCATGTGTCTGACTCAGTATTCGAAACAACCATAGGAGATATAAGAAATTACATACCGGAAGACGAATTGAGAGCGGTATTTCCTGAATATGATAGCTTAGAAAATCTTGAAAAGCTTAAGGTTCGCCAGTTGGAATTAGAATATAATAAATTTATAAAAAACCTTGATTCAATACCGGTTGAACAAATAAGCGACGTTCGAGCAAATTATCTTAAAGCCGTAGGTAAAACAGAAGATACGCTCGGCTTCTTTGATAAGCGGATACTAAAGCTTTTGGAAGGAAAATTAAGCGTATTAAAAGATCGTTTTATTTGATATCAAAAAAATTGATGTTAAATAAAGCGATCTTTGTTAAATAAATAATATAAACTTGACAATTTGTAGTAAAAGTTGTAAAATATAAATATATTTAAATATTAGGAGGTTTTATTATGGCATTTGTAAAAGAAGACGTTAAAGGAGCAGATAAGGCTTTGTTTGATTCATTTGGTTTTGTATTTGATAATGAACCAGTCAAGGCAGGCAGATTTACAACATGGACGGTTGATAGAAAACGAGACATCTATTTTACATATTTAGGTGGAGGCGCATTGGAAAGGCCGAGGTCATATGCCATGATTTGGAAAAATAAAAAAATAATAATTATAGTCGAATCAAGATCATATAAGGAAAATGTACATTGGTTAATTGAAAGTATAAAAGCCTCTAAATCCTTAGAACAAGATAAAAAAGCGATAATTGAAATTATTAAAGAGGTTGTACCTATAACTTATGGGTGCGAAGTGATTTTTGAAGTATTTCCAGAACCAGTTTTTGTAGAGGAGGAAAGATTAAATGGCTGATGAATATTTAACGAAATCTGATATTATTGATTGGATTGAGGATTGGACAAATAAAAATCCAAGATTGTATGATATTCTAAATATATTATGAAATGGAGAATCATTATGAACGAAAAAAATACACTGTCAAAAGTAAATGTGCTATTTTCATCTAGTAAATTATTAATTGAGTTTTTAAAAGATCCATATTTTGAGGGAAGAAAGCTTATTATAAAAGGGGAGGCTTTATCATGTGGGTTTGATGCATACCCATCAACAATGCAATGGTTAAAACCTGATGAAAATGAGGAAATAGATGAACAAAAAAAGAAGTATATTCGAAATGTAATATGTGAATATGAAAAAAACTGTAAGACTGGATTTAAAGTTATTTGGGAGGATGAAAAATAATTATGTTTGATTTAGATAGCGTTAAAGAGCTATTCAAAACTGAGCCAAACACGGCATTCTTTTGGTCGGGATTGGGTGAAAATGGTGCGGAAATTGCCAAAGAAACTGCAAAAGCAAATGGCGGAGTAACGTTGGAAATGTTAATGGAGCAAAATAAGCAGAAACTTATTGATGCTGGCTTTCCTTATAACAAGGATTTAGATGATTTTGTGTTTAATGGTACTGATCCCGAAAATGTAAAAGCATGGCAGGATCTTTCGGAAGCATATGCTAATCAAGCATCAGGAAATGTTCGCGCTGTTTTGGGTGATAATATTCGCTCGGATAGCGTATGGTGTCAAAATGAGATTCCTCGTCTATTCACCAATGATAGTGTCACCTCTGTTCAAGGCGTTTCAAAACAACAATTGATAAGTTCGTACAATATATTATGTGAAATTAATGAGCATGATACTAATTTTGCAATTGGTAAAGCCATTTCAGATGTTCCGATTAACAACACTGATGTAGATTATTTTACCAAAAAAATTGTTTCTAAATATGGTCTATCGCCTGTGATGGACAAGGAAATAATTAGTAAATTTACTGCATATGAGTATCTGAATTCTATTAATGCTGATTCAGTAACAATAAATAAGCTTGGCATTATGACAGATTCTGAACTGTTTTCAAAATATTCATTTCTTAATGAGTCGGTATCTCAATCCATACTTGATGAATTCAGAGTTGGAGAATATAGGTTAAAAACAACAGGAGTAGACACATTAACAAATGCAACTGTATACTTTGATATAAATGGTAAAGTAGTTTCTGTTAGAAATCATGTGTCTGACTCAGTATTTGAAACAACCATAGGAGATATAAGAAATTATATACCGGAAGACGAATTGAGAGCGGTATTTCCTGAATATGATAGCTTAGATAATCTTGAAAAGCTTAAGGTTCGCCAGTTGGAATTAGAATATAATAAATTTATAAAAAACCTTGATTCAATACCGGTTGAACAAATAAGCGACGTTCGAGCAAATTATCTTAAAGCCGTAGGTAAAACAGAAGATACGCTCGGCTTCTTTGATAAGCGGATACTAAAGCTTTTGGAAGGAAAATTAAGCGGAAATGAAAAAATTTCTAATGCTATTCTTGATTTTTCTTCTGCGACAACTGAATTGTCAAAGGGCTTAAAAAAGGTAATCCCATATGTTGACGCTTTGTTTACAATTCTTGATTTCTTAAATACAGTTGATTCAATATACAGTGCGTATGAATTACAGGGTGTTGAAGGAGCAAAGGAAACGGCAAGAACGGAGCTTACCAGATTCGCTATGGAAAATGCATTGGTTTGGGCTTCCGGAGAGTTATCAACGTATATATTAGGCGTGGGTATAGCGTCAGGCCCTGTCGGGACGGTTGCCGCAATTGCCGCGGTTGGAGTCATTACCGCTTTTACGTTTGTTGCAGTACAGGAGATAATGACAAATGATGAATTCATTAATAATTTCTGGAAGCCGTTGGACGGAAATAATTTGAGTGTAAGTATCAGTGTTAACAGCGCTCCGGAAGGGTCAGGATATGTTAAAAAGATAGAAGACGAGTGGGGAATAAATTACTGGCAGGATAATGACGCCGGAAATATGATCTATGGTTACAGCGGTGATGACGAAATTCATGGGGCCGGAGGAAATGATTTTATCGACGGAGGAAATGATAATGACTTCCTTTACGGAGACGAAGGCGATGATATTATTTACGGAGGTTTTGGAAAAGACCATATTGAAGGCGGCAAAGGAAATGATTATCTATACGGCGGTACAGGCGAGAACATAGAGTCCGGCGGAACGGAAGCAAGCATTTTCGGAGATGTTATTGACGGCGGCGACGATAACGATTACATATTCGGCGAAGAAGGCGACGATTTATTAATCGGCGGTAATGGTATCGACTATATTTACGGCGGCGACGGAAATGATACTATGTATGGCGATGAATATATCGAGCCGCTTCCGTCAGGAGAAGTTGTACTTCCTAATATAAGCGATTTACCGGAATTTGACGGATCAGGTAACATTATGGACTTAGGATCAACATCCGGACCAAACTATATGTATGGCGGCAACGGAAAAGACACCATGTATGGCGGAGTCAGCAGCGATGTAATGTTCGGCGGCGAAGGCGATGACATTATGTATGGAGGAGACGATCCTACATCGCTAGAAAGCAATAAAATATTTGTTGAAAACGGTATTATGATAGGCGATTATCTTAGCGGCGAAGGCGGAAATGACATTATTTACGGCGGAAACGGCTGCGATTATATTTCAGGCGGAGACGATGACGACGAATTACATGGCGATGATGGAAACGACAGTATATACGGAGGAAATGGAGAAGATGAAATATACGGCGATAACGGTGATGATGTAATATTCGGTGAAGAAGATAAGGATTGGCTTTATGGCGGCGAAGGGAACGATTATATTGACGGCGGAAACGGAGACGACCATATAGAGGGCGGCGACGGTAAAAATTATTTGTATGGCAGAAACGGTGAGGACTATATATATGGAGGTGAAGATGAAGATTATATAGAAGGAGGAGATGACGGAGACCATATTTACGGCGGAAACGGTGAAAATATAATGTACGGCCAGGAGGGTGATGATTATATTTATGGCGGAAACGATAAGGATTATATATTAGGCGGTACAGGCGACGATCATCTCTATGGCGGTAACGGAGAAAATGAAATATACGGCGGCCACGGTAATGATGTAATATATGATGGCGACGACGGAAGTTATATAGAAGGAAGCTTTGGCAATGACAAAATATTTGCAGGCGGCGGAAATGATATTATTGATCCGGGAGAGGGCGACGATTACATTCAGGACGATCACGGCGACGATACGATTATTTTCAAGGCGGGCTATGGTACAGATACTATTTCCGACGCCGCGGGATATAACACAATCGCACTATCAGGGTTAGATATATCATCAGCTGAATTCAGAAGAACAGGAAATGATTTAACAATATCTTTCGGATCAGATTCGATCATTTTGACACAGTATTACGATTTTTATAATTTTAATATTAACGGAATTGATATTTCAGAATTAATAAATTCGCTGCACGGTTCTGACAGTAACGACTGGATGAATGTAGCGAACTCAAACGGCGATTCTCTTTATGGCGAAGGCGGCAACGACAACCTTACCGGAAACAGCGGCAATGACTCATTGTACGGAGGCTCCGGAAACGATTACCTTTATGGCAACGACGGCGATGACACCCTCGATGGAGGAACAGGAAACGACTGGCTTTACGGAGGAAACGGAAACGATACATATATCTTCGGCAAAGGCTACGGAAACGACACGATTGAGGATTGGGGCGGAAGCAGTATCGTAAAGCTTAAGGACATAAGTTCAAGTGAAGTTACAATAACAAATCTGTGGGATTCCACGCTTGAAATGACTGTAAACGGTACCGAGGACAAGCTTACTATTAACGGCTACAAGTGGAATCAGGGCGGATATACCTTTGAATTTGCAGACGGAGCAGTAGGAACAGTAAATAAGGATACATGGGAGCTTGAGCTTAGTCAGCCTGCGAGCAATGATGCAATTGTTCAGGAAACCTCTGAGGAAGAAATTATACAGGCGAGTGCAGATTTGCTCAGCGATATGTACGCTGACGACAACGTTACTTCTGAATTACTCACAGAAACAAGCGGCGCCGTTCTGATTGATTCATCAAGCGCTGTTTCAGAGGCAAAGGAAACAGAGGAAACCGCAGATCAGACGGATATACAGGTAATGATACTGACCGAAAATATGTCCGCTTTCGGTACGGAGAACAACGTTTCTGACTGCATGAGCATTAGCGATCCGATGCAGGATACGTCAGCTTTGAATCAACTGCTTGTCGGTACGCAGGCAGAGTAATATAAATTCTGATTAAAAGTGCGGCAGTAAAAAAAGCTGCCGCATAATTTATGTAAAAAGGAAGTCGAAGCATGGAGAAAAAACAAGACAGCGGACTTAGCTGCTTTATGATAGTTATGAAGTTTCACGGTATACCTATCACAAAAGAGCAGGCTGAAACGCTATCAGTTCTTGATCCCGAACAGAAAACCGGAGAAATAGAAATAATAGAATCCGCAAAGAAATTGAAAATGCGGGCAAAGCTTTGTAAGCTGAATTTAAAAAAGCTGAAGGACGTAAAGGCGCCGATTATTGCAAAGAATAAAAATGACGAATTTTTCATCATAGCTAAGTCCAAAGAAGATAAATATATGATTCTCTTTGCGGATAAAACACAACCTGAAATCAAAAGCCGTGAAGAACTTGAAGAAATTTGGGATGGCACAGCGATCCTTATTACCAAAAAAGGAATAATGGACAGAGAAGCGGTATTCAGCTTCAAGTGGTTTATACCCACGATACTGAAATTCAAAAAGGAATTTATACAGGTACTGATAGCCGTATTTACAGTACAGATTTTAGGAATCCTTACTCCCGTTATGACTCAGGTCGTTGTGGATAAGGTTTTAGTCCATAGAAGTATGTCGACGCTTAACGTGCTTGCAATCGGCATCGCAATTGTATACATATACGAGCTGATTCTGTCCCTTGCCAAAAACTATGTGTTTACCCATACGACAAACAGAATAGACGTAATGCTCAGCTTCAAGCTGTTTCGGCATTTGTTCGCACTTCCCTTGAAATACTTTGAATCAAGACGAGTCGGCGAAACGGTGGCGAGAGTAAGAGAGCTTGACAGTATCAGAAATTTTCTGACAGGCACTCCGCTTTCCTCAATGATAGATTTTATTTTCATAATCGTATACATAGTAGTATTGTTTTTCTACAGCAAAATGCTGACAGTTATCGTCCTCTGCTCTATACCCGTTTACGCAGTACTTTCGGCTATAGTTACTCCCCTTTTCAAAAAAAGACTGGACGAAAAGTTTGAAACGGGAGCGAACACTCAGTCCTTTTTGGTTGAATCCATAACGGGAGTGCAGACCGTAAAATCCTATGCCTTAGAGCCAAAGTTCGAGAAAAAATGGGGCGATTTGCAATCCGATTACGTAAAGGCAAGCTACAAAACCTCTATGGTTTCCGCAACCGCCGGAACGACCGGACAGTTTATTCAGAAGGTATTCGACCTGTTGATTCTGTTTTTCGGCGCAAAAGCGGTAATGGACGGTAATTTTACAGTGGGGCAGCTTGTGGCGTTTCGAATGCTTTCCGGCAGAGTAAGCGGTCCTGTTTTAAGACTGGTACAGCTTTGGCAGGAATATCAGCAGGCGTCGCTTTCAGTAAAAAGAATCGGCGATATTTTTAATACAGCCCCTGAACCGATTCTAAACGCAAATCAGACTGCTATGCCCGGCGTTCAGGGTAAAATTATATTCGATCAGGTGCATTTCAGATACAATCCGCAGGGCGGAGAGGTTATCAAGGGAATGAGCTTTGAAATAGAGCCTGACACCATTGTAGGAGTTGTAGGCAGAAGCGGTTCGGGAAAGAGCACCATTTCAAAGCTGATTCAAAGACTTTATTTGCCGGAGGGCGGTAAAATATCCATAGACGGTATGGATATTTCACTTGTGAATCCCGCAATGCTCAGAAAGCAGATCGGAGTAGTATTGCAGGAAAACTTTATGTTCAACGGAACCGTCGCGGAAAATATTTCAATTCACTGTCCAACAGCAAGTATGGAGCAGATCATTCATTCTGCAAAAATAGCGGGCGCGCATGATTTTATCCTTGAACTTCCTAACGGCTATGAAACGATTATCGGCGAGAAAGGCATGGGACTTTCCGGAGGTCAGAAGCAAAGAGTCGCTATTGCGAGAGCAATACTTAACAATCCCAGAATACTTATATTTGACGAGGCTACGTCTGCTCTTGACTATGAATCCGAGAGTATAATTCAGAATAACCTTAAAGAAATATGCAAAGGAAGAACAGTGCTTATTATTGCTCACAGGCTTTCAACGTTAAAGGACGCGCAGAAAATCATGGTGATTGATAAGGGCAATCTTGTGGAATACGATACTCATGAGAATCTGATGAAACGGGAAGGGCTGTATCATTATTTGTATAACCAGCAGAAAAGGGGCGATATTGATGGATAATAAGCTGACGGAATACGTATTGAAGCACAGCAAAAGCAAGGATAAGGAGCTGAAGTATGATTTTATGCCGTCCTTGCTTGAAATTATTGAACGCCCTGCCCATAAAGCGGGAACGGTAATAATACTCGGAGTTTTTACGCTTATGATCGCGGCAGTCATTTGGGCTTGCCTTTCGAAAATAGACGTGGTAGTTACTGCCGGCGGAAGCGTTCAGCCGTCAGGAAATGTAAACGTGGTGCAGGCCTATTCAGGCGGAACAGTAAAGTCAATAAACGCTGCCGAAGGAGAATATGTGAAAAAGGGAGACGTTCTGATAGAGCTTGATACGGAATCCCTTGATATTGATACAAACCAGCTTAGCAGTCAGAAAGAAATTCTTGAAGCACAGCGGAAAATATATACAAAGATTAAAAACGGCGACGATATTTCAAAGATTAAAATTGAAGATTACGAAGCTGAGCTTAAACCGTATATTCAGTCAATTCTGGACGCAGACGCAAGCTATAATAACACTCTTGACAGTCTTAAGAAGGATAAGGAAAACGCCGATTTAAATCATCAGATTTCACAGCTGCAGCTTGAGGAATACGAAGAAAGCGGAACAATCCGTCAGGCTGAAATGCAGGAGCTTATAGTAAAGCAGAACGAGCTTGCGCTGAAACAGTCGGAAACGAAAATCAAGGATACAAAAACCCAGTACAGCGTACAGATCAATTCAAAGCTTTCGGAGATAAGCGGTCAGCTTGACGAAATAGAAACCAACCTTGAAAAATACGCCTTGTCTAAGGATTATCAGTATATAACGGCGCCTGTAAGCGGATATATAAACAACGTAAATGTGAATACCGTCGGAGCGGCGGTAACGAACGCGCAGGAGCTTGTAACGATAGTACCTGATAATATGCCCGTTGAAATGGTGTGCTATGTAAAGAATATGGATATTGCCGACATAGAAATCGGAATGGAAGCGGAAATCAAGCTGGAGGCGTACCCGTATAACAAGTACGGAACGGTGAAGGGAAAGGTGAAATATATCAGCCCCAGCGCGTTTGTCAGCGAGCAGACGGGCAGCGTTTATCTTGTGAAGCTTGAAATTACAGATAAAAATGATGAGATAGATGTGATTTCAGGATTGTCCGGAAGCGTGGAAATAAAGACGGATAAGAGAACGGTTATGGATTACTTCTTAGAGCCTATTAAAAAAGGCTTCGGGGAAGCTCTGAGGGAGAAATAGTTTTGAAATTGACACCTCCCCCCTATCACAGTGAAACGGGAAAGCTAATAAGATAAAAGAATATATATAAATAAAGGATTCAATATGAATGAACCTGATTACGATTATGTGTATAATCAACTGCGCAAAGTTAAAAATGATGTATCATTTAGGGAAGAAGTTGCTGATTGGGCACAACATACCGTTTATGAGATCTATATACAATAATTCAGCACAAGGCTGCACAGCTTGCATTTTTTATTATATCCAATCACCCTTTTATAGATGGCAACAAAAGGATCGGACTTCATGTAACGCTGATATTCTTAGAGCTTAACGGCGTTGATCTTAAATATACATAAAATGAATTAATAAAGATCGGTTTAATGCTGGCAGATGAGAAGATAACTGTAAAAGATATTCTACCGTGGCTTATAGTTCATAATGAACAATAAAAGCTTGCTGGTAACGGCAGGCTTTTATAGCGAAAAATTTTTCTATTGAAAAAACCAGATTATTGATATATAATTAAATAGCGGTTAAAAAATTGAATATGATTAAGGAAATGATATCAAATGATACGCCGGTTACTGAAAAAGAAAATCATTTATATAATATATTTTGGCTGTGTATTATTTTTTCTATTATTCTTTATAATAATTCAAATATTAAAAAATCCTGTTATTAATGAATATTCAAATATCGATGAAAAACTTCAAAATTTGAATTTAAACCAGTTTAATTATTATCGTACTGAAGAAGAAAAACGCTCATCGGATTATATTTATATGAGTTTTCATTTAAAAGATTTTGACAAGTTTGATATAAATGAATGTACTAACGATATAAATAATATAAAAGAAAATATAAATGAATGTATATCAGAGGAAAAATACGGGTTATACAATAAGTTTATTCGTGTTATGATTCATGTGCGTCCCGGAGAAATGGTGTATATTTACAATTATAATTTTTTAAAAGACCAAAAAGATCAAGAACCTGAAAAACTTTTATATTACGAATACTTATTTGTTGATAATTTATCTTCACTAAATTATTTTAATGATTGTTATGTTTTAAATGTAAGTGTAAGTAATATAGACAATATAAAAATTTTTGAAAATTTTTATAATATTGAGTATTTAGATATTTTAGGTCCCCTTACGGAAAATGATAAGCAACAATTACTTAAAATACTTCCCAATTGTACCGTTATTTGTAATGGAGAAATAGTAAGTAAATAAAAATTGAAGCCGCAAAATCTTATGAATGAATTGGTTTCAAATGGAAAAAACTACAAAGGTATAAGTGAAAATGATCTTATGCCGAGTATATAGTTAACGGATAGAAATATCGCATGGCGTATGAAAATAATGGTTTTATTGTTTCATTTCTTCCATTTTAAGATAAAAGGAGTTAATTTATATGAAAAACGAATTGCGATTTTCATTTGATTACGGTGGATTTTGCCTTTGGGCAAATGATGGAGCAATAGAGCCGAATGCCCTTCCAATTTCACAAGAACTGATTGATGAAATAAACAGTTTATGTGATGAATTTGATACGAGCTTAGACTGGGAATATCCACCGGATCCTTCACCTTGGACAAAAGAAGAATGGTATGATTTTTTTAAAAGGTCTAAATTAATATATGAAAAATTAGAAAAAGAATTAGGCGCTGATTACGAATTAATTAGTGAACTTGAAAAAGATAAACATATGTATATGGACAATCGGATTTTTGCCGATAAATAAAATATTCAAGTTTGAACCAATATCAATAAAGTGGACAGGAAAAATAAAAAAAATTCAGCTCAGCCTGATATATTATATACTATAAAACTATGAATGTCGAATTGTGTAAATGATTTCTGGGTGAAATCTTGAAAATATAATGATGAGCTATTATTGATAAAAAGCGATAATAAAAAGGATACGGTACAAATCAGTACCGTATCCTTTTGGGATTAAGCTTTAGGAATGTATTACGATGTTTTATCAGGCGACAAAAAAACTGTTATTTACTTTTATCTGCCGTAACTTTAAAATATGAATTCAGATATTAAGTATACGTTTCAGCAAAATCACGTCAAACACATTTACGATATTATCGTTATTCACATCCGAAATAATCATTTGATTTTCAGTTAACATTTGTTTATTAACCATATATTGCTGGAGCAATACTATATCAGCTATTGCAACTTTGCCGTCAAGATTTGTATCGCCTTTAAGTTCAGGCTTAGGAATAGCTGTAGTCACAGTTGTAGTAGTTGTTTCTGAAGGGTTCGTTGTAATTGCAGCGCTTGTAGTTGTAACAGGTTCGGAAACATCTGCAATCCATTTCTGGCACGTATTTCCGTTGACTGTCCACTGGGCGACGTTAGCTCCGCTTGACTTATCTGCATTTTCAATTTCGATTGCAGCTGCGTCCTTGGAGGCTCTGGTCAGGATATAGTATGTTCCGTCCGGATTTTTTACAAATTTAAAGAGGTGAGAGCTTGTTTTATTATTTGTATGAATTTCAGCGTTTGCTCCATTGGCGCCGCTTCCTCCGGTAATATTAAGATAATAAGTCCTTCCGTCCGCAAGCTGCGATATAATATAGTAATAGCCGCCGCCGAAGGATTTCAGCGTCCATGAATTATGAGCAGACACTTTGTCAGCGCCCCATTGCTGAACATTTGCCCCGTCCTCGGCAGTACCGTTTGCGACTTCCATAAAGAGTCCGCTGTTTTGATTTTTAAACATATATATTTTGCTTGTATCCATATTACAGCCTGTATCTTCTACTTGATTCAGTTTCCATTTCTGCGACGTATCTCCAAGCTGAAGCTTATATTCAATTATATTCGCTCCGCTTGATCCTGAGGCGGAAGCGACCGCAACGCAGCTCTTATCGCCCGACGCTTTGGTTAATATGTAATATGTTCCATCGTCATTTTTTATAAACTTAAATTGCTGTGCGTCCGCCTTGGTATCGCTGTAAATCTGAATATTTGTTCCATTGTCCGCGCTGCCGTTTGCTACGTCAAGCAGATAAGTAATTTTATCTCCGACCTGCGAGTAAATATAATAATAACCTTCCCCGGCAGACAATACGCGCCATGTGTTATGGGAAGCGGGATCGTCTGCGCCCCATTGCTGAACGTTGGCGGCGTTTTCGCTTTTTCCGCCCTCAACCTCCATGTAAAGACCGCTGTTTTCATTTTGTATAGTATAAACGGCTCCCTCATTCAATGCGGCTGCGGTAAGATCCGGAGTTACAGGACCTCCGGCTGGCGGTGTTATTTTTATCAGCGGTCTGGCCGGAAGGTTCTGATCTGATCCGAGATAAAAGCTTGGATGAGGCGGCTGGTTGTAGGCGATATTTTGTCCTGCAACCTGAGTTCTGTATTGAATATCATGCATAAGCGTGGTAATACGGTAATCGGTTTCATAGGGAGTACAGTAAATTCTGACTGATTTTCCGTCGCTTGCTCTTACGATAAGCTCTTCACGCCAGTCTCCGAAGATATCGGCGGAAAGACAAGGCGTACCCTTAGTAGTATTGCATGTATAATATCCGTCGGTAGTTAATAGGGTGGAAAGCTTGCCGTCGTTTCCCATTTTTGAGATTGTAGCGGGTGAATCGGTGTAACCGTCTAAGATTTCCCGTTCCAGATCTCCGTCCCAATATGTCAGGAAATTTACAGCGGGGCGTTTGCAGGAAAGCGTATTTCCCGAACCGTTATATACGTCGTATCCCAATCCCCAGAATTCGGCTCCGTCGTTACCTGCCCATACGTTTCCTGCACAGCATCTTCCGGTATCGGAATCGCCGTCCTTATGGAAAATAATTTCTCCGTTTTTGGCGTCGACTAACGAAACTCCGTAGGGCTTATCTTCATGGCATATCCACAGCTCCAATCCGTCTCTTGAAGGAAGCAGATCACCGAGATGCATTGCGTCTCCATGTCCTTTGTTAAGACACCACAATACCTTTCCGTTGTCATCTAAACATGTGCTTCCTAAAACGATTTCCTGTTTTCCGTCGCCGTCTACATCAGCCGGCATGCAGTTATGATTTCCGTCGCCGTATCCGGAGGCGGAGGAATCGTTGCCGGTATCAAAATACCATCTTTGTACAAGCTTCTTGTCTACTACGTCATAAGCGCAGGCGGTCATACGCGTATAATAACCTCTTATTGTAACTGCGCTTGGCTTTACTCCGTCGAGATATGCCACGGCTCCAAGAAATCTGTCTACACGGTTTCCGTAGCTGTCCCCCCAGTTTGAAACTGTTCCTCTGCCGGGATTATAATCTACAGTATCGAGAGCCTTACCGGTTTCGCCGTCGAATAGAGTATAGTATTCAGGACCTGTAAGAATATAGCCTTTGGAATTTCTGTAGGTTTTTGAACTATCGCCTATAACAGCGCCTGTGCCGTCTATTGTACCGTCGGCAGTTTTACAGGTCATTTCAGCTTTTCCGTCAAGGTCAAAGTCTGCAACCAGAAATTGCGTATAATGTGCGCCGGCGCGTATATTGTAGCCCAGATCTATACGCCATAGTTTTTCGCCGTTGAGCTTGTAGCAATCGATATAAACCTTGTCGGTTTTGCCGGACTTTGAATTATCCTGTGAATTTGACGGATCCCATTTTACGAACAGCTCGTATTCTCCGTCCCCGTCCGCGTCTCCGACGGAGCAGTCGTTAGGACTGTAAGTACAGCTTGAGCTTGTCGGCGTATCAAGCTTAAGCTCAAGGTAATTTTTGTCGGACTGAAGCTTGCATATGTCTGACGATATTACTTTATTGTTTTCTATTGTTTCTATTTTATATGTATCCGAGGATTTTCCGGAGGCGTCAAGAAAACAGGTAGCTTCTCCGGCGTTGCTTGTATAGATTAGGGTATTGTTTCTGTAAAGCTTGAATACTGCGCTGTCGCTGTCGTCAGCAAGAAAACGCCAACTTATCATCATTCCGGATCCGGTATTGACTGCTGAAATTCCTCTGTCAAGGTATTCTGCATACGACGATCCGGCAGCATACGCAGAATTATTTTTGTTGTAAACGGTTCCTGCGGCAGCGGAACCGGAAATACATATCGATAACAGCAGGGCTGTTATTCTGGAAAGTTTTTTCATAATTAATTCCCACCTTTTTAATTAAAACCTTTTTGTATTTTTGCATAGTTATTTTCTTAAAGGTTTAATATATATGTATACATTCTATCATAAAATTCTATTTGAAGCAATCAGATATTATGACTTATACTAATAAATTGTGACATATTTAAGAGATGATGAAAAAAGGACGCCGTTAAGGCGCCGCATCGTTAATTTATAGCTTTACACTTTACCTGAATAATGCTATAATAAATAAATATCAATAGGTTTCGGTGATAAATATGTATAAAAAATTAATTCCGTTTATTTGTCTTGCTCTTTCCGCTGTATGTATGACTGTGATTTTTATTTTTTCCTCTCAGAATAGTTTTGATACTAATATGCTTAGCAGAAAAATTACTTCTATAATTGTCGAAGAGGTTTTTAAAGGATATGATTCTATGGATTTAGACATGAAAAATATAATAGTAGATCAGTTTAATCTGTTTATTAGAAAAACAGCTCATTTTTTAATGTATTTTTTTCTTGGCTTTCTCTGCTTTTCCGCATTCAGCGCTTTGACTAATAAGTATGCAAAATCGTTCGGTTTGGCTTGGAGCTGCTGTTTTATTTATGCGGTTATTGACGAGCTTCATCAAAAATTCGTTCCCGGAAGAACGCCGCTGTTTAAGGATGTTATTATAGATTCTGCCGGCGGATTAATTGGAATAATATTCGGTTTTCTGATAATATCCGCGGCGCTGAACATCAGGAACAGAATCAGCAATAATAATTCTTCTCAAGGACTTTCCAGTTAATGAGCTTCATTATATTGTTAACATATCGTTCTCTGTGATTCTGATATTGCAGATAATATGCATGTTCCCATACGTCTATAGGGAAGATTGGGTTAAGACGCTGTTCTATGGGCGTTTCCTGATTTTTAAGTATTATAATATGCATTTTGCCGCCCATATCGGAAGTTAGGTATGCATATCCTGATCCAAACACTGACATTGCTGCTTCCTTTAAGCAGCATATTAACGATTTCAGGCTCCCGAAATTATCATTTATTACTTTTTCAAATTCAGGGGAAATTCTTGATCTTCCGGCTGGTATAAGGCAATCAAAATACAGTCTGTGATTAAAAGCTCCTCCCGCATTTCGCTTTATACTCGTTCTGATTTCTTCCGGAAGAAAGGCTTGTTTTATTAAAAGCGCTTCAAGAGGAAGATGGTGAAGCTGCGGATAGTTTTTAAGAGTATCGTTCAGCTTCTTAACATAGCCTGCATAATGACTGTCATGATGGATTTTCATAGTCTGAGCGTTTATCCATGGCGATAAGGCGTTTACAGGGTAAGGAAGAGGTTGTGCGGTAAAGGGATAGTGTTCGGGTTCGTTCAAATTTATCAGCTCCTTGACAATATTTGTTTAATTATATGCGGTCAGAAGCTGAAAAATTACAATAATAAATAAGGCAAATCCGAAAGGATTTGCCTTATTTATTATTGTTCGTAAGTAGAGAGAATATTAAGAGCGACTTCCTTTCTTGTCTGTCTGGTATCCATTGCCTGTTTTTCAATATACCTGTGAGCCTGAGGCTCTGAAAACTTCAAATATTGTATTAGGCAGCATTTGGCTCTGTTGATCAAGCGTATTTCCTCAATTTTCGTCTGAAGCTTAAAATTTTCTGTTTGGAGTCCGAGCATTCTTGAACGTGTTGCTGAAACAAGCTTTATAGATTGATGAAATAAAGTTTTATTTACCGGTTTAGGGATAACGCAGACTCCGTAACAGCTTAATTTATCTGAAACCTCGTCTGAGATATCAGATTTGCATATTAAAATTATTCCGGAATTTGAAGATTCAGCCGCCTTAATAGAAAGTTCGTGACCGAATTCATCCGACAGCGGAGTATTGATGACAATCAGCCCGTATTCGTTTTGATTTATGCATCTTCTTGCGTCGTTTCCGCTTTTTGTGCCGATGATCTGACCATAGCCCGATATCTTTAAAAGCTGAGACAGAAGCTCTATTCCTTTATCTGAACCTGAAGCCAACAGCACTCTGTCCATAAAATTCACAACCTTTAAATAATTTTAAAATAATTTTCATTTTCGAAAGCAGGCTTGTTATCCGATAAATTATATTCCGTCAAATCGTATTCAAGTCGCTTAAATACGGCCTCATATATTTCAGGCGACAGATTTTCTTTTACAAAACCGCTTGATTTAGCGAGCTTCAGCGCTTCTTCCAGATTATTCGGAAGTTCCGCGAAGTTTCCTGTCGACGAGCAGGTAAAGGTATCCTTTCCTAAAACAGAATGATTTTCAATACCTTCAAATCCTGCGGCGAGCAGCAGCTTGAAAACAATATAGGGATTGCATGCGGCGTCAGCGGAACGCACTTCTATTCTCGGATGTTTCCCGCCGGCGGTGTAAGGTATTCTTATAAGCTGCGAATGATTTTCAAAGGACCAGTTTACATACTTAGGGGCAAAGTTTTCGCCGAGACGCTTATAGGAGTTTGTAATGGGATTAAGAAAGCAAGTTATTTCGCGTATTCTGTTTAAAATGCCGGCGATAAACTGGCTGCCCTTTTCCGTCTGAGTATCGGCGGACGGCGAAAATATAAATTCTCCTCCGTTTTTAACAGCGATGCTTATGTGAAGTCCGCAGCCCGGTTTTTTTTCAATAGGCTTTGGCATAAAGGTTGCGAATAATCCGTTCTGAGCGGCAACGTTTTTAACTACCGTTTTGTAATATATCATGTTGTCGGCAGCGGTAAGTACGTCGCTTCTTGTAAAATCAATTTCGTTTTGTCCGGGGCCGTGGGTATGCCTGGAGCTTTGCGGGCTGAATCCCATTTCCTCCAGCGAAAGGCAAATTTCACGTCTTACGTTTTCACATTTGTCAAGAGGAGCTATATCAAGATAGCTTGCCTGATCGTGAGGAGTTCTTGTAGGCTCTCCTTCGTCGTCGGTGTTAAAAAGATAGAATTCACATTTTGTACCTATTTCGCAGGTATAGTTCTTTTCGCGCATTTTTTCTATATAGCTGCTAAGCTCATGCCTTAGATCGCCTTTATAGGGAGTTCCGTCAGTGCACATTATATTACAGAAAAATCTGATAACTCTGCCGGATTTGGGACGCCACGGCAGTACTGAAAGCGTTGATATATCCGGAAAAAGCAGAAGATCGGCGTGACATCCCGCGAGGGTTGTAGCGTCGAAAGCAATGCCGTGTTCAAACGCATATGAAAGCTGATCCGGCATAATCGCAATATTTTTTAATTGTCCGTAAATATCTGTAAATGTAAGCCTTATAAATTTAACGTCGTTTTCTTCCACAAAGCTTAATATTTCCTTTGGAGAATAATTCATTTTTTAAGCTCCATTCTCAGCCGGTTATTTTTATTTTTTCCTGTTTTTCGGCTGCAAAAGCAGGGAAACAATATCTATAATTATACATTATTTTTAGCTGTCTGTAAAGATACGATGATAATTTTAAATAAAGCTGGATTCGACATAAATTGTGAACATTTTGTAAATAATCTCAAAAAATATTGATTAATTATTAAAAGTAGTATAAAATTTATTATGATGTTTTAATCGTTTATAAAATATACGAAATATTAAACGTTAACAGAATCTTAATCAAGGGGGATATGTATGCTGAGGATTGCTGTTTGCGATGATGAAACAGAAACTGTTAAAATAGTAAATAAAATACTTTCAAGCTATTGTGAAAAAAAGCTTATAAATTACAAGATTCATAAATTCAGCGATGGCAATGAGCTTCTTAATGCAAAGGAGTGCTTCGACATGATTTTTCTTGATACGGAAATGAAATCTTCCAATGGAATAGAAATAGGACGTAATATAAGGGCTAATAACAGCCGTGTTGCAATAGTTTATATTACAAGCTTTGTAGAAAATTGGCGCAGAGCTTATAAGGTTCATGCATTTGATTTTATAACGAAGCCGTTTACGGATTATGAAATATATTCGGTAATGGACGACTATCTTGCCGTAGTACATGCAGATGAAGAAAGAAAGCTGATGTTTCCGACAGACGACGGAACAATTTGCCTTAGCATTAATGATATTTATTACTTTATGTATGAATCCAAAAAAAAAGTTTATGTACATACGTCTAATGAAAGAATCCTGGTTAAACAGCACTTAATGGAAATTTATTCTAATCTGGATAAAAGTCGATTTTATAGATCAAGAAGGGACTGTATATTAAATTTAAAATATGTTAAGAAAATCAAAAATAATTTTGTGATTGTTATGAGAAACGGCGATTTACTGCCGTTGGCGCAGAGGAAGAAGGATGAATTTGTTGCAATGCTTACAAAGGAATATGTTAATAGTATGAAGGGAGGTTATAAAAGCTTGAGCGATTAAAAATATAAGTTTAGGAAATAATCGCTTTTAATTAAATACGGGAAAAATGGCATAAGCTTTCAACTTATGTCATTTTTTGGCATTTAGGGCTGAATTTGGTGCATTCAGGGCAAAACTATTGAAATTTTTGGTAAAGTATATTATACTAATATTGTAGAAATCAATAACAATATATTTATTTTCTATAAAATATGTTGATATTATAAAAATCTTATTATATAACTATTTTATAAAGTTGGTGATTCCTTATTAATATATATAATATATTGAACAATTATCGATATTCTTCTAAAACAGCCATAATTTACAAAAACAAAAGAATTACATATAAAGAATTGGTATCCTATTCAATTAATTTGTCAGAGCTTATAACTAATAGCTGCGGGAAGGGAAAACAGCCTCTTGGGATATTTCTACCGAATTCTTCAGACTATGCCGTGGCTTTTTTTGCGGTTGCTTATTCAGATAATGTGGTTGTTCCGTTTAACGTTAATATGAAAAAAACTGAATTGGATAGAATAATAAAATATCTTGACATAAGCGTTATTATAACAAACGAATTATTTTGCGACAGATTAGTCGATCTAACTGAGAAAAAAATATCAATAATATGTCTTAAAAATAACGGTGAAGCTGAAATTTATAATTTATGTAATGTAAAAGGTAATCGTCTGTACGATAAAGAGGAACTTAAAGATGTTGCAATGATTCTTCACACCTCGGGTTCTCTTGGTTGTCCGAAAAGCGTAATGCTTACACACGAAAATTTGATGTCATGCGTTAAATCAATCGTAACGGATTTAAAAATCACAGAAAAAGACGTAACGTTGATTTTTCTGCCGATGTATTATATTTCTGCGGTAGTATCTCAGTTTTTAACGCATTTATATGCAGGCGGCGCAGTATCTTTTATGGAAACCTTATTTTCGCCGGTTAATCTCTTTTACAGCTTAAAAAATTTCAGTATAACCAATTTCTCATGCGTACCTTATATGCTGCTTGAAATATTGAATCAAAAGGATAAAATTATGAATTATGAAATATCTTCATTAAGATATGTTTGCTTCGGCGGTGCGCCTGCTCCCGGGAGAAAGATAAATGAATTGGCAAATTTGTTTCCGGACGTTCAATTTGTTAAAACCTACGGATTAACAGAAGCTTCTACCAGAGTATCGCATTACTTTGAAGATAAAAATACAATTAACAATAACTGCGTAGGAAAACATATACCCGATGTCAAATATATAATAGTAGATGAAAACGATAATGAATGTAAAACCGGAGAAATAGGGGAGATAGCCGTAAAGGGAAATAATGTTATGAAGGGCTATTATTTGAGACGCAGAGAAACGGAAATGGCTTTGAGAAACGGATGGCTGCATACCGGAGATCTTGGCTGGATTGATAATGAAAATAATTTATATGTAGTGGGAAGAAAGAAAAATATTATAATTCGGGGCGGTGAAAATATTTATCCCGAGGAAATAGAGGATATTCTTAATAATCATCCGAATATAAAGGAATCTTTGGTTTATGGGGTTTATCACGAAACGTTAGGAGAAGTTCCGGAGGCGGAAATCACTTTAAATTCAGAAGGTAATTTTAATTTACAAGAATTAATTAATTATTGCTATAATAATTTGTCAAATTCAAAGGTTCCATTAAGATTTAAAGTGGTAGACGGAATTGATAAAACCAGTAACGGTAAAATTTCAAGAAATTAAAAAAAGGAGAATAAAAGTGGCGGATAATTATAATTTGGAAGATGGTCTGAAAAAGCTTATTATTGAAAATACTTATGTATTATTATCGGACAAGGATTTTACAGAATATTCGGATTTGATTACAGACTTCGGATATGATTCGCTATCTATAATAAGACTGATTGCGGATATTGAAAGAACGTTTAATATAGAATTTGAAATAAACGAGCTTGTTTCAGAGATTATTTCTAAGTATGGAAATCTTAAAAAAATTGTTGCTGAAAAAATAGGCGCGGAGGTTTATTAAGAAATGAACGGTATTGGTTTATCTGATTTGATACATTATGCTTATGATCATGTAAGTTATTATAAAAAAATATTTGATGATAATAATATAGACGTAACGTCGATTAAAGCTCCGGAGGATTTAAAGAATTTACCTGTTCTGACAAAAGATGTGATACAGGAAAATTCAATGATGTTTGTTTCTGACGAGTATCAAAAATATCCTAAAAATGAAAATATAGTTTTAAAAAGAACCTCGGGTTCTACCGGTAAATTTCTTAAAATTTTTTGGGATTATAAGGACGATATCAAATCCTTAATGCCGTTATGGATTTTAAGAAGCCGTTTATATGGGATTGATCCGGATATGAAATGGTGCAGCTTTTATTCCTCAAGGTATGAGGGCAACAAAATTAAGCAATTGATTCCTCGTGAGCTGGATATGAACGGAAGACATATGGGGTTTTCTAAAATCGGTCTTACGTATGATAGAATTGCTGAAATTTATAAGGATATAATAAGCTTTAATCCGGATTGGATGTTGCTTCAGCCCAGTATTGCATATCTGATGGCTCAGATAGTAAAGCAATATAATATGAAGATTCCGACGAATCTGAAGCATATAGAGTTAAGCGGCGAGTATTTATTTGACAGCTACAGAAAGCAGATAAATGAGGTATTCGGCATAGATCCTGTTAATCAGTATGGCTGCAATGAAGCGAATGAAATTGCTTATGAATGCAAATGTCATAATATGCATGTGATTGAAAACAATGTTATTGTCGAAGTGCTAAAGGATGGTATTCCCGTATTAAATGAAGAGGGAGATATTTATATTACCTCTTTGAAAAACTACGCTATGCCGTTTATTAGATATGAAACCGGCGATAGGGGAATTTTAAAAACTGACCATATATGCAAGTGCGGTAATAAATCGCCGGTATTAATTGTATTGTCGGGAAGATCCAGCGATTTTATAACTTTAGAAAACGGGGAAAAGCTCAATAGCTATGTGTTAATTAATATAATAGAATATACAAATGAAAGCATGTCTTCGGCAATAAAACAATTTCAGATAATTCAAACGGCTGTGAACTGTTTTAATGTGAATCTGGTTATTAAAAAGGATTATTCAGGCTGGAAGGACGCTATTGAAGAATGCTTTTTGGATAATATTCAGGAAGAAGCGCTGAGAAAGGCAGAATGGAAATTTAATTTCAGCGAGAATATATGTCCCGATGAGATGACGGGTAAATACAAATATTTTATCAGCAGGTTAAAATAATTCCTATAATATTTTTAATTGCTGATAAGGATAGGAAGTAATATGAAAAAACTGTTCGAAAAGATCAAAGCCTTCCTTGATATAATATTTTTCAGTCTAAAGCTGACTGTGCAGGCCTCTCCGAAATATTTTAGCTTTTATATATTGCTGAGCGTATTTGTCATTATTCTTCCTTTTGCCGTTATTTATGTTTCGAGTCTATTGATTGATCTGCTGGCAGGCGTCTCTGAGAACAGCGTAAGGCATGAGATGATCAAATCTTTAGCCGTTTTGATAGTCTCGCTTTTATTTCTTAATGTTATGAGTAAAACGGTTGAATCCATAAAGCTTTATTTAGAAGGATTATATAATGAAGTAATAACTATAAAAATCAAACATCAGATAATGGAAAAGGCGGCAGGTATAGACTTATATTGCTTTGATTCTCATGAATTTTATGATGAAATGAATGACGCCAGCAATAATAGTACGTTTATAATTCAGATATCATTTCAGGTGCTGGACTTTATTCGTTATTTTGTACAGTTTTGTATCGCCTTTGCAAGTCTGTTATTCTGGAATTATATTTTGCCGTTTTTTTTAGTAATATCGGTTATTCCAAGTATTTTAATGAAGAATAAGCAGTTAGAGTCTGTTTATAGCTTTCAAAGAGAGCATATGAAGGATGAGCGTAAAATTTATTATATTATGAATATGGCCTTGAGCAGGGAATATGCCAAGGACATCAGGATTTATAACTTGTTTCCGTTGCTTAGCTCAAAAATTATGAACACATGGAATCATTTATATAGATCCAAAAAAAAGATAACAAAAAAATATACTAAAATTCTGGTTGCCGCAGATATATTGCCGGAGATGACAACAATAATAATATTGTTTTTACTTGGGCTTTCTGTTATTGAAGGAAGCGGGACAATCGGAGATTTCAACTATTATCAGGGAATAATAGGGCAGGTTATTGCCGGCTTATATATGATTATTTATAATTATGGTCAGATATATGACGGAAAGATCCGTATTAATAATTATTTGAATTTCATTCATTTTGAAAATAAAGTCAGGGACGAAGGAAAAATTATTTTAAATAAATCCGATTTTGAAATTGAATTCAGGAATGTCAGCTTTAAATATAAAGAGAATTCTAATTTTACTCTTGAAAATCTTAATTTTAAGTTAAACTGTAATCAAAAAATAGCTTTAGTAGGAGTAAACGGAAGCGGAAAAACGTCGATTATTAAATTACTGCTGAGATTCTACGACCCGAATGAGGGTGTAATCTTAGTTGATAATAAGGACATACGCGAATATACGGTTGAAAGCTTGAGAAAATGCTTTAGTCCAATGTTTCAGGATTATTGCAATTATGCTTTTACAGTTCGGGAAAATGTTTCTTTATCCGATTATAATGAATTTGAAAATGAAGAAAAAATTAAGTATGCGCTGGATAAAAGCGGTGCAAAAGGGTTTGTTGATAATTTTCCCGACAAAATCAATACGTATTTAACTCGCCAGTATGAGGACGGAGAAGAATTATCCGGAGGTCAATGGCAGAAAATTGCGTTATCAAGAACATTTTTCAGGGATACGGTTATGTACATATTGGACGAACCGTCTTCGGCGCTGGACGCGGAAGCTGAAGATGAATTGTTCCGGCAATTCGAGGATTTGTATAAAAACAAGGGAGCTATTCTGATTTCACACAGGCTTTCCAATGTAAAGAGCGCCGATAAGATAATTGTTATAGATAACGGAAAAGTTATAGAGCAGGGAACTCATAAAGAATTAATGTCTTTAAATAAAAAGTATGCTCATATGTATAAGCTACAGGCTAAGAAGTATGAATAAGCCGGAATTTAAACAGGGGAGAGCGTGTGTTTATGCTGAAAGCCGCTATTATAGACGACGGAATCGACGCGTCTCAGTTTAAAAATGTAAAGTCATGGGTTATAAAAAAGGATTTGTCAATAGAAAACGAAAATATAATTTCCGTTAAAGATAATCATGCATGCACATGCCTGAAAATAATACAGAAATATTGTGATATGAGCGACGTTTTCTGGCACAGTATAAAAATACTTAACGATGATACAAAACGGGGTAATATAAGGCAGTTTATTGAAGCCTTGAGCTTATGCGAACAGCTTGAAGTAAAAATTATACATTTAAGTATCGGATCCCGTTCATATAGCGATTTTAATTTAATTGAAAAATCCATAGAGGCATTGCGCGATAAAGGGACGATTATTATAGCGGCCGCATGCAATGAGGGAACGGTAGCTTATCCGGCCTGTATGAACGGTGTTATTGGCGTAAAATGCGATTTTTCCGCTACAGACCAGCAGTATTTATATAATTGTAATACTTTAGATAACATATCATTCAGCGCTTCGGCCAGGCATATACTTCGCGACAGGGGAAAGCTCAGATTATCTTTGCAGTCAAACAGCTATGCAGCGCCGCTTATTACGTCAAAAGCGTTATCCTTATTAACCCGAAGGCCTTACGCCTCTTTTGAGGAGGTTTATTTATATTTGGTCCGCAATGCGTACAATTACAGCGAAAGCATGCATGTCGTTTATTTTAATCCAAGGTCGTGCGCTGAAAGGATTCTGCTCAACATAATCTGTGAAAATACAGATAACCGCTATTCAATGCAGAAGCTTAAATTGAAGTTCAGTCAATATAATATTCATAGTAAAAGCTTTTTAAATGAATTGGATTCGTTGGATCTCAGCGTTTATAATGAAATAATTGTTAGCTTTTCATGCGCTGAGGCTGAAGAAAAAAATATACTGACATATTTATTATACAGATATAAATCGAAAATTATTGTTTATCATAATAATTCTGAATTTGAGTATATTCCATCGGAAAAAAAAGACCTTGACCGTCTTTGGATATATAAGGATAAATTAACCTGCGGAACTTATTTTAACTGCGGTCAGGAGATAACAATTCCCATTATCGGAGTATTTTATCGTAATTTAATTGAATTAACAGAACTTGTAGATAAAATAAAATCCGGTTTTGTTTCTGACGGTTATCATTGTGAAGTCTTTGCAGATTTTTCGCAGGCAGAATTGATAGGATTAAATGTTATTCCAGAAAATAATATAAAGGAATATATATACGAATGCATTTGTTTTTATGATTGCGATGTTGCTGTTGTGGGATTCAGAGATAATGACAAAATGAAAAAACTAAACGATTTTGATGTGATTGTATATCCGCAGGACGGTAATTGGGTTTTGATTGATGAAAATAGTTTTATCGCTGACAACGGCAGTAAAACAGATGATGTTTATAAAAAAATTAAATCAATAATAGAATAGGAGAATAATGCAATGAATAAGCCGTTTGTACATATGCTTACGACGCCGTTAAACAAATATGCTTTTGATGTGAATACTAATCAGCTTATACAGGTAGGGGATAAGCTTTACGAATATCTGCTGAATCTTGAGAAGGAATCTGATTCAGAGTATGCCGAACCGGATAGTGATATTAAAAAACAGATGGAAATGTTGTCTTCTCAGGGATATCTTTCATGCAATCGTCCTAAAAGAATGAAGCATAATCAAAGCGATCTTATCGAATATCATTTAAATGACAATATAGCTCAGATAATATTGCAGGTAACTCAGCAATGCAATTTCAGATGTGCATATTGTCCGTATACTCTCGCAGAGTTTGATTCGCAGAGAGGACATACTTCTAAAACTATGACATTGAGCACGGCGAAAGCGGCCGTGGACTTTTTCGCTGAACATTCCTCCAATCAGAATGATGTTTGCATCGGCTTTTACGGAGGAGAGCCTCTGCTTGAATTTGATCTTATAAAGCAGATAGTCGACTATTCTGAAAAGGTATTTTTAGGAAAAAATCTGACATATACGATTACGACAAATGGTTCGCTGTTTACAACGGATAATATACGGTTTTTAAATGATCATGCATTCGGAATTTTAATTAGCCTTGACGGTCCGCCGGAAATTCATAACAGATCCAGAAAATTCGCCGCAACCGGAAAAGGAACGTTTTCCGTAATTGAGAAAAACTTGAAAATGATTAAGGAACAATGCCCTGCTTTATTGGATAAAATCATGTTTAACGTTGTTGTTGATCCAAGATATTCCTGTAATAAATTGCATGAAATGTTTTCAGAGAATGAAATGTTTTCCGGTCTGAATATACAATCGACTTTAATTGATGATTTCTTTTCTATAGAAAAGGTTGTTCCGGATGAGGTTTATGTTATTGAGCAGGCGATAAATGAATTTAAAACATATGAAATGGAATTAGGGAAATATCCAAAGGAAAAAATATCAAATGTAGCGTATTATGATTTTTACACTAATAATGAAAAAAACAGAAAAGCTATGCGTCCGGAAAAAATTCTGTTTGAAGAAATGTCTCATTATGGACCTTGTATTCCGGGACAGAGACGGCTTTTCATTGACGTAAACGGGGGCTTCTATCCGTGTGAAAGAGTAAGCGAAACCTCGGACGCAATGAATATAGGCAATGTGCGGGACGGCTTTGATTTTGAAAAGGCGAGAAGTCTGTTGAATATTTCTCAGTTGACGGAAAAACAATGTAAGAATTGTTTTGCACTGCGTCATTGTAACTTGTGCGCTAAATATTGCGACAATAACGGAGAATTATCATCAGAGCTTAAGCTTTCGAATTGCAAGAATGTACGTTTTGCCGCGGAAGACACATTCAAGAATTATCTGATGTTTAAAGAATTAAAGCAATAGAGGGGGCAGCGAGCTATGGAAATAAAGAGAATCGGAATTTATCCGTTTAACGACGAATGCATGGTTTTTCCTGAATATTCGAATCTTTTAAATTCTGAATACAGGATTTGCGAGGCCGCTTCATTAAACGGCTGGGGATTTGTTGGTAAAAATATAAAATTGGAATCTGATAATTATCAGATTAAGGCGTCGCCTGCACTATTCAATAATAAAATAGATATTTTGTTTGTACCGGAGTTTGACGCGTCAGAATCAGTTGAGGAATTTATAGTTAATGAAATAATAGGTATGGCGCCTGAGGTAAGTGAAATTATGTGTGCCGCTAATTTGTCTGAAGCGGGCGTAAATAAGATAAGACAAGCTTGCGGCGATCAAAATTTAAACTGCAAATTTCTAAAACTTGCTGAAAAGGCTTTGTCGGATGACATTACAGCCATTTATAATGATGGTCGAAAAAATTTAGAAAAGATAGACGTTCCTATAATAGTAATAGCAGGATTATGGGAAAATACAGATAAATTTAAAACGTCTCTTGTTTTAAGAAATAAACTTCTCAAGGAAGGCTACAGAGTATCGCAGATCGGTTCAAGAAATTACTGCGAATTATTCGGATTTCACTCATTTCCGGGCTTTATGACTGATTCTAAGATTTCGGAAATCGATAAACCTTTAATGTTGAACAGATATGTAAAAAAAATAGCCGACAGCGAAGAGTCTGATGTAATAATTATAGGAATACCCGGTTCAATTCAATCGTTTAATGAAAAGTATACAAATCGTTTCGGAATTTTACCGTACATAACGTTTCAGGCTTTATCGGTTGATTTTCTTATAATGTGTACGTTCTATGAATATTCGTCGGTTAAATTTCTTGATGAAATTTCGCAACTATGTAAATATAGGTTCAGTTGCTGTGCAGACGCTTATCATATGTCTAATTTATATATTGATTTAGCGGAAACTGAAGAAAAAAATAAGGTTATTACAAACAGAATTCCGAGAAATATTATAAATAAAACTCTTAAAGACAATTACGGCGAAAGCAAAATACCGGTTTTTAATTTATATGAGGATTGTGACGTTGACAGGCTGTTTGATTTGATATTAAATAAGTTATCCGGCGATGTAAAAATTATGGTATGAGGTATTGATATGATAAAGGAGAAGATAAAAAATATTGATTTGAAGGATAAAATAGTCGGAGATATTTTTGATATTTTAGACGCAAAGTTTAATATACATTTGGACAGAGCGTCAAGGAACATATTGGACAAAAATTTATTCGGAAATGATATAAGACTTGTTTCAAGGGATATGGTATATTTAGTATATCTGCTTGAACAGAAATATGGAATAACTTTTAATGACAGCGATATGGACGATACAGCGTTTTACACTGTAAACGGTATTTCGGATATAATCTGTGATCGGCTATATTTTGATTTATAATCAGAATATAGAAAATTAATTTAGCTGCTAAGATTGGTACATATCGTATTGCAATCTTTGCATATAAAGGGCCCTTATTTTATTTATGAGAGGAGGTCAAAAAATGAGAAAGCTGAATAAAATTAATTCTGGCAGACTTGATACAATTGAAGCTTACGCTTGCGTTTGCTCATGCAATTGTGCAAATGCTTGCAGCGGCTGTGGATGCGCCGTTTCATCAGCAAAAACTTCAACGAGTAATTCCCTTAACAATAGTCAGAAATCCAGCGCTGATTCAAGCGGCAGATCAAATGGTTACAGAAAGTAATTTTATGTAACGTACAAGAACTGAAAGCGCATTGAAAAATGCGCTTTCAGTAAAATTTATTTGAACGGATTTTAACAATACTAAATGAGAATGTTGTTAATATAATAATTAAATAGAACGTTATAAAAGGTATATTTATAATGTGGCTTTTATAATATTTTATTAAGGTCTTATTATGGATTTAAGATATTTGAAATTATTCTGCATTCAGGGCAATATTTTCAGCATTCAGGGAAAAAATATTGAAAAATCAGGTAAAATCAATTATACTTAAAATATAATTATAAATAGGATGGTATTATATTATGAAAAAATTAATTTTTAGAAAAAATAAAGTTACTTCATTTTTATCCTGCTTTATCGGTTTAACTATTATGACAGGCGTATTTTCTGCATGTTCGTCGTCAAACGACAGCAATAAAGAATCTGCGCAGGATAAAACAAGCAAGCTTGTTCTTTACGGAGGTCCTTTCGGAAATAGTGCGCTTAAGGCAGCTGTTAAAATATTTCAGTCAAAGTATCCTGAGGTTGATGTTGAATATAAAGAATTTGGAGAGTTAGGCGATTCTGAAGCGCAGACCAATTATCTTGAAGCTTTGAAGTATGATTTATCTTCCGGAAACGGTCCTGACCTGATTTTTGGACGTAATTTTGAATTTGACGATATTTACAGTATGATGGACAGCGGTACTTTTGCAGATATAAATACGTATCTTGAAAATGACGAGGAATTTAAAAGCGATTTATATAACGAGGTTGTAATGAACTCAGGATTATATAACGAAAAACGTTATTATATCCCCATATCATATGATGTTTTATCTCTGGTTTCAACACAGGAGGCTTTGGAGCATGCCGGATTCAAACTTGACAGTAATTCGGATTTCAGCGGTTTCTCTTCACAGATGAGCGAATTTATATCAAAGAATACAAATTCTTCAGACGAGCTTTTATTCAGTACTTATCAGCTTGGTATGATGGCATTTTCACCATGGAGCGGCGTAGACGCCATTGATTATGAAAAGAAAAAAATATTGACCGATTCGGAAGAATTTAAAGCGTCAATGGAATTATATAAAACTTATTATAAAATGGATAATCGCGGCGAGGAATATCTTACTGCGTCAACAGGAGACGGAGCCAAGCTAATCAGAAATAATAAAGCGCTCTTTTATTATGATGCATCAAGTGTGGGCAGTGTTTTAGAAACTTATTCTGCGCTTTTGGATGATCAGACTCCTGTTTTATACAACTTTCCGTCGTCCGATAACAAGACTGTAGCAGAGCCTGAATATATTGCCGCTATCCGCAACGGAAGTCCTAATCAGGCAAATGCTTATGAGCTTATAAAAATTTTGTTGTCTGAAGAATATCAGACTAAACATGCAATAAATTATGTGGATAATTTCAATTTAAACGTTCCGGTTTTAAAATCCGCATTAAAAGCAGGAATAGAAAAATGGCTGAATGATCAAGTCGGAGGAGGAACTCCTGACGGCAGCATTAAATTTGCCGCTTTGTCAGACGAGGAAATACAGTTATTTGTTGATACATTTGGAGATATTGATAATTGTACTATGCCTAGTTACAAGGTTCGCAACTTTATCGCGGAAACTATGGAGCCTTATTTTAAGGGTGAAAAAGCCTATGATGAGTGCTTAAAAAATCTGAATAATAAATTGGAGCTTTATATCAATGAGTAAAGGGTTTGTTCCAAAATCAAAATTATTAAAAAGGGACGCTTTGACAGGATTTTTATTTTCTTTGCCTTCAATTATCGGAATGCTTGTTTTTTTTCTTATACCGTTTGTCATCTGTATTATTTTATCGTTGACCGACAGCATAAGCAGCATGAAGTTTGTGGGAATTGATAATTATGTGGATATAATTTCAAGTCGGACGTTCAGGCTGGCAGTGTGGAATACATTTAAATTTATTATAGTTGCCGTGCCGTTAATTATGATTTTTTCATTAACTATTGCAATGCTTCTTTATCAAAAGCTTGCAGGCTTTGAATTTTTCCGTTCGATTTTTGTTTTTCCGTTGGTTCTGCCTGTTTCTTCTGTTATATTGTTCTTCCAGTTGGTATTTGCGGAAAATGGATTTGCAAACGATTTTTTGTCGTTATTAGGATTACCGGTTAAAAACTGGTTGGATTCTTCCTATTCGTTTGTCGTTTTAGTTATATTATATATTTGGAAAAATTGCGGTTATAATATTATTCTTTTTCTTGCCGCACTAAATTCTATACCAAAGGTGTATTATGAAGCAGCGGAAATGGATACGGAAAGCAGAATTAGCAAATTAAGATATATAACGCTGCCTATGATTAGACCTTATCTGTTTTTTATTTTGGTAATTTCAATTATCAATACCTTTAAGTCGTTTAAGGAAGCATATATATTATGCGGAAATTACCCCAATGAAAATATCTATATGATACAGCACTTTATGAATAATAACTTCCAGAATTTAAATTATACTCGCTTATCTGTCGGAGCAATTTTGATTTTTGCTATTATTTTTATTTTTATATTTATTTTATTGAAATTCAGAAAAAACGGAGATGTTGAATATGATTAAAAAATTCAAAAAATTATATTTCAAAATATTATCATACATAATACTTCTCATATTATCCTTAATAGTGCTTTTGCCGGTAATTTTTATGGTTTGCGGCTCCTTTATGGGAAAGTCAGAAATATTAAACAGTTACGGTAATACTATTTCTTCCTCAGGCTCAGAGAATTATTTTCATATAATACCCGAACAGGCGACGTTGAAGGGGTATTTAGACGTGTTTTTGCTGGATCCGGCGTATTTAATGAAATTCTGGGTTTCAATTATGATCTCTGTCGCTATTGTAATTGGTCAGGTAGTTATATCGTGTTTCAGCGGTTATGGTCTTGCTAAATTTAATTTTCCGTTTAAAAATGTCGTTTTTTACTTTGTAATAATACTGATGATGCTTCCGGTTCAGGTTACATTGGTTCCTAATTATCTGATATTCAATAAATTAGGTCTGATAAACTCCTATCTTTCAGTAATACTTCCCGGGGTTTTCGGTACTTTCGGAGTATTTCTGATTACTCAGGTGTTTTCATCAATTCCCAATGATCTGATAGAGGCTGCTAAAATCGACGGCGCCAATCATTTTCAAATACTTATGAAAATAATAATACCTTGTTCAAAAACAGGGATTGCTTCACTGGTTATTTTAAGCTTTATTGATTCCTGGAATATGATAGAGCAGCCTTTGGCGTTTATTAAGGATTATCTGAAATATCCGATGTCGATATTTCTTTCGAGAATTAATGAAACCAGATTGGATATAGCCTTTGTATGCGGGGTTTTAGCTATTATTCCGGTTTTTATTTTGTTTTTATTTTTAAAGGACGCTATGATCAAAGGCGTGGAATACTCAAATATGAAATAGCTTTAAATAAGAGGTGAATCAGATGAAACAAAATTTAAATAAGAAAATATTGATACGTATATCTTTTATAGTCTTATTTCTGCTGATATTATGCACATTTCTTTCAAAGACAATTTATAATCTTTCTCTGCCTTATGTTGAAGCGGCAAGTCCGGAATGGGCAGAGCTTCCTATCAGTTCAAGCTCGGAAGGTCAAGTAGTAATAAATAATACTCAGGAAATCAGCTATAATTCATCGTTAAAAATATTATCCGTAAATGTTAAGGAAAACGATTATGTAAAAAAGGGCGACGTTTTATTTGAGGTAGATACAAAGGAATTCGAAATTAGTATAAAAAAAATGGAATTAAATATTAGTCAGCTTAACGACAGCCTTTCCGAATGGCTTTCTGAAAAGGATCGGTCTAAGCTTAATACTGAATTGGAAATAGCTGAACAGGAGCTGGAGCTTTATAAGGAGCAGGTGCCCTATGACGGATGTATATACGCGCAGAAGGACGGCGCTATTTCTAAAATATCTGTTGTTCAGGGAGATGTTACAAAGGAAGGCGATGTTCTTGCGGTGCTTTCTGGCAAGGAAATGTCGGTTATATTTTCATTAAGTGAAACGGACGGCGTATTATGCGAAATCGGGGACGAAGTTAATCTGACCTATACCAATACTGTAATTAATAACGGCAGTCCTACTACTGAAGAAAAACACGATAGTTCATTTGTTACTAAAAAAGAATACGATACTGAAAAGGGAGAGTTCATGTTTTATGCCGACCTTCCTGAAGGCGAAAATAGTTTTTATGAGGGGCAGAAGATCAAGGTTGATTTTATAGTTTCTTCAGATTCATATGATAATATTATTACACTTAATGCCATATCGGAGGATGAGCAGGGAAATACGGTAGTATTTGTTCTTAAGCAGCGCGACGGCTTATTCGGTAAGGAATATTATGCTGAGAGAGTTACCGTAGACCAATTAGCCAAAAATAATATTAACGCTGCAATAGAAGGGGACGATATCAATTCTTATGCAAAAATTGTAGTTTCCTCCTCAAAAGCGTTGACTTCCGGTGAGACTGTGAGGATAGTACAGTGAAGGGTTTGTACGGTTCAAAAATAGGAACAATTTTTAGATTATTAATACTTGTTTTATTTTTGATATTATGCTTTTTTATAAAACGAAACGTAGAATTAATGCTGCCGGAGGCTGTTGAATACGCGGTTTTAGATAATTCAAATGCAATAAGCTTTTCCGAGGCGGACGAAGCGGCATGCGCCGACGGCGATTTAACTGTGAATGTTTTATCGCGTACAACTGGCGCCGCATCAACAAGTAATAATACGGGTTTATCCGAAAAGGTCAATATAGTTTATACTGATGATAAATTTCCGACGGTTCATAATATAAAAATATTGAAGGGAAGCTTTTTTTCAATAGACAGTCCGTTAAATATTTCTGATAAAATTGTAATCAGCGATAATCTTGCCAATTTATTATTTAAAAGCTATGATGTGATAGGTAATGAAATTATTATATCCGGGCATAAAAAAATTATTTCCGGTATTTATATTGCGGAAAATAAAATTTTCAGCGAATTGTCTTCAAACGGTCAGGAAACTGTTTTCGTTCCATTCTACGGACAATCGGATTCAGCCGGCTTATCAGGCGTTGAAAGAATTTATTTTAAAGGAATAAATGGAGAAATTAGTAATAGGGATATTCGGGAATTTGATGTGCTTATCGGTGAAAAGTTAAAGTATTATCAAAAAACAGATTTGTATGCCTCTAAAATTTTGTTAAAGCAAATGATAGATATAATGTTTCTGATAGCAGGGGCTATTGTTATTTTTAAATTAATATTAATATTTATCAGGAACTTTGAAGGTGTTTTTTATGGTGCAAAAAATAAGAATTTTAGTTTGAAATCCATAAATTTAAAATATAATATACTTATTTGCTTGGCGTGTATTTTTCTTATAATAATTATATTTGCATGTTGCATATTTAAACCGTATATTCCGGACGGATTTCTTCCGGAGCATGACCGGATTTTAGATATCAAGTATTATTTTGATTATATAATAAGTTCCATTCAAAGCGTTAAATTATTGGAAAGATGGAGTTATTATCAGACCTTAATAATTGTATTTTATTTGTTTATGACGATTTCAGTTTCTATTACTATTATTTTATTTGTTAAATTTATCAAAGCGCTTGATAGACGCTTAAAGCATGCGATAAAAAATTTATTATGATATTGGAAGTATATTGTTGAGGTAAATATATGGAATTAAAATCTAACGAACCTGTTGTAGGAATTATTTTCGATAAAAGAGGAGATCCGCCATATATCAGTGTTGGTAAGCTCTGGAATGAAACTATGGGTATAATATCGGAAAAGTTTCAGACTGAAATACTTGAAGTTGATTCGTATAAGGTAGATGACGATGAAAAATATCGTAAATTTATTGATAAAATAGACGTTTTAATGACACTGTCTCCATATTATTCTATAAATAGGTATGTAAAAGAATTTCCGCTGGTAGCATACGGTCTTGGATCTATGCAAAAGGGCGGTCACTGGTTATATGATAATCGGAACAGCTTCAGAAGCTATGATTCCATTATACTTAACTGTACCTCATGCCAGAATATATTTAATAAATTAGTAGTAAATAATAGTATTAAAAGCAGCCTGGCGCCTTTTGGCGTTGATACGTCGGCGTTCTATCCAATATCAAATAAAAGTGGACTCAGGAATAAATATAATATTCCTCAAAACGCGTTTATTATGCTGTATTGCGGAAGAATTAATTTACAGAAGAATGTGCCTTTGCTGATAAGTCTGCTTAGAGATATGGAAAAGAAATATAAAAATTTATATCTTATGATTATCGGTTCATTTGACGATTTTTATATTCCTGAATTTTCATATAAATCTGCGCCGGATGTAAAAAAAGAATTTTATGACTTGCTGACCAGATATGATTTAACGTCTAAAATTATAATGTTTGAAAACCAAAGCGATACGGAAACTTATGCAGAATTAATAAATACGGCGGATATTGGGATTAATCTTACTACTTTAATAAGTGAAAATTTCGGATATACGCCGGTTGAAATGCAGGCGTGCGGATTACCGGTTGTCGGAGCGGATTGGGGAGGCTTGAAGGATACCGTTATAGACGGATGCAGCGGCTATAAAATTCAGACGGTTTTAAGCAGGTACGGTCCCAGGATAAATATAGAACAGGCTAAAGACAGAATCGAAAAACTAATAAACGATAAATCCCGTCTTGAGCTCATGAAAGAAAAAGCAAGAAAAAATGCAGAAAAAAATTATTCTTTAGATTTATTTTCAAAAAATTTACAAAATATTATTTCCGAAACTTATGAACGGTTTAATACAGAATCGAATAAAAGCAATCTGCAATTACAGGTAAACCCAATAGTCAGGGATATGTCCGCAGCTATTCGTAAATCCATAGGAAATGATAGACACATTAGCTGGGAGCATCTTCACCCTAATCTGGATATTAATCATTATTATTTATTTGCGGGAGAATGTGTGTCAGCTAAAGCGGAGCAACTGTTATGGAATCAGAAAAGCGCAGTATCAAAAGCATTTGACTGGGAAATAATCGACGGGAGATTATTTTCAAATGATCCCCGCTGGAATCAGTCTTTTGAATTGGAAAATATGAGCTTGAGCGATGAAGAAATAAATATTTTGAAATTGTTGGAGAACGGTCTAACTGTTCAAGATTTATTTTTAGTCTGTAATGGAAAAACTGACGATATTTATTCCTTGCTTGAAGGTCTGACTGTAAAGGGCTTAATTATGCCTTTTAATAATAAAGGAATCTAAGAATTATGAAAACCAAAGAAACCGCCGCTTTTATAGTTCCGCATTATAATGACGGAAAGGATATTGAGCTTGATTGGCTGATAAAGGCTTTAGATAGTATAAAAAAACAGACGGATAAAGATTGGATCATTATTCTTGTAGATGACGCGTCGTCTTCTCAGAAAGCTATAAATTTACTAAAACAGATCGGCAGTGAATTTTTGGGGAAGATGGAATTGGTATTTCTTACTGAAAATAAAGGCCCCGGTCATGCTCGAAACGTTGCAATTCGAAAAGCGTATCAATTAGGCTGTCCTTTTGTACTATATCTGGATCAAGATGATATATGCCATCCTCAAAGACTGGAAGTAACAAGAAGAATTTTTTATGATAAGCCTGATATAAACGTAGTATACAGTACATTTCAAGTTATTGATGAAAACGATCATTTGATTCCTAAGGATAAGATTATTCCGTCTATAAGGGAAATACTGGATCAGCATGAAAAAAACCCTCCACAAGGTAAAAATGTTTGGATTAAGATAGCAACAGAAACGGGATATGTTAATCTTACATCTGCTACAAGCGTGAGAACCAACGTAGCTTATAAATATCCTTTTCCGGCAGAAAGAGTATCGGAGGACTATTACACTTGGTTGATTTATTCTGCCAGCGGTTCACAATATTTATATTCATCACTGATACCTTCAAAATATAGAATACCATACAGTAAAGACGGTTCAAGATCCAGGGAAATGCTTGGAGGTCAGCATACGTTTAATATTGTAAAAAGCGTTATAGATACGAGAGGTCTGCTGGAATCATTAAAATTAGCCGCTGCTACAGGTGAATTTACAGCGGAAGAGTTAAATTATATAAAAATAAAATTTTTATTAAAAAAGTCTAAATCAATGTTAATTGACGGAGAAAAAGAAATTGCAAAGGATTTTTATCGGAGAGCCGAGGAGGTTAACAAGGAACTAACTTATCGGCTTAAAAATTCCATATTTTAAAAGGCTTTTTTAATTAATTCAGAAAGGAATAGATTGTGGCTATCTTATTAACAAATTCCGTGGCAGCGTCCGGTCTTGATGTAACTATAGAAATGTTAAAGCATAATCATTCGTCTTTAGACGCAATAGAATCCGGTATTCGTTTAGTTGAATCTGATCCTGAAGCAGGTTGGGTAGGCTATGGCGGTCATCCAAATCTTCTGGGTGTGGTTGAACTTGACGCCGGAATTATGGACGGTTCTAATCTCAATGCCGGCGCAGTAGGTGCGTTGGCGGGATATAAACATCCTATTTCAGTTGCAAGAAAGGTTATGGAAAGACTTCCTAATGTTTTTCTTGTAGGACGCGGGGCAGCAAGATTTGCAATGGACTGTCAGATGGAATCAGGCGTAAACCTATCTGACGAGGCTCAAAAATGCTGGAAGGAATGGCTAAGAAATAACCTTACAGAACAGGAATCGGTTTTATGGCCGGATATATCCTTGATAAGACTTGCCGGAGCGACTGCAAATAATAAAACTGCAAAAGGTACGACAGTTTTTTTGTCAAGGGATAACGACGGTAATTTCAGCGCAGGATCCAGCACAAGTGGTTGGAGCTTTAAATATCCCGGAAGATTAGGTGATTCGGCAGTGATTGGATCAGGTATTTATGCCGATAACAGATACGGAGCAGCAGCTTGTACCGGAATGGGAGAATTAACCTTGAGATCTAATACGGCAAGATCGGTTATTTTATATTTAAAAATGAATATGTCGTTAGAGGAGGCCTGCCAAGAGGCCTTGAACGATTTGCGGTCAGTTAAGGCGGATTACAGGGGAGGTGTGACCATTTATGCCTTGGATGCGCAGGGAAATAAATGCGTATTGTCTGTAAAAGCGCTTGAAGAAGGGCTTCCGGAATGTGATACTTATTACTGGTATTGGGACGATAATTTGGAAAAGCCGGAAAAGATAAGCGCTTTAATGGAAAAATGGTGATTGAATATGAATATTGTGAATAACTGGTTGAATAAGCATTATTATTTTAATAACGACGGTAAACCTGATGAAATAGCTGATTCCTTGGGCGATTGCATGATACAGTGCGCTTATGTTATACTTAAAAACAAATATTGCTTAAATTCGGATTTTTATAAATGCTTTTTAAATGAAACTACAATAAAACTATGCGTTTCTGAAAGCGATAATATAGAAATGTTTGAAACTATTGAGAATGTTTTTGATAAAGAAATATTCTCATTATATGGATTTGAAAAAATAAATGAAAAGGCTGTCGATAAAATAAGTGAAATTTTAAAAGCCGGAGATATACCGGCAGTTGCAACGGTTGTGGAAAAATTGCGTTTTTCTGTATTTTATGATGAAAATTACAAACAAAACCGTATTAGAACCCGCCATGTTTTTATAATCGTTGGAGAAGATTCAGAAAATTTTTATTTCATAGATAATCCGGGGGTAATTTCATATAAAAATTATCTCGGATTATGCGATAATAAAGAAATAGGAATTATTTCAAAAAAAGATTTTTATGTCTCTGTAAAAGGCTGTTGCGATTTATTTACATTTAACTTTGATTTGGAAAAAATAAACTACTTCATTAACAATCCTTTAAATGCTTTGATTGATTCATATAAAAATTATCATTTACAAAATAAAGTTAAGGACGGAGTCGAATGTTATTATGGCAAGCAAGCGATGTTAAAGCTTTTGGATTTATTTGAACTGGGAAATATACGCTTGGATCAAATGGCGCCGTCAAAAGACAGGGATATGATAACTTATTTTAATTGGAAGATTTGGAACATTAGGGGAAGACGAAAATTACTGAAGAAGTTTGTATATGACAGTAATAACGGCGAATATAGGGAAACGCTATTAAATTCCCTAAATGATTCTATATTAAAATGGGACTTACTTGATAAGGCCTTATACAGAGATTTTCTTAAGGGTAATCGTATTGCCGGTAATCAATATACATTCATTATTCGTGAAATTATTGATTGCGAGGATAAAATTAATTATCTTTTAAATAAATATTTACATAGTATAGAACAAACGGTTTAAATATGCAATATAAAAAAAGTACGGCGTATGCCGTGCTTTTTTATATTAACTCATAAATAATTTGTTTTTTTCGCATAAGATCGTCAAAACGGTTAATGTATTCATATGGAAATTTATAATTGTGTATTCTTGTGATTTTTCCGTTTGGCTGGACGATCTTGGTTGACGCCGCGCAGCCTGCGCCCAATATAGTTTGGGTTTCATCCATAATAAAAATATTATATAAGCTTTCTCTTCCTTTTTTGGCAAACCCTATATTTTCAAGATTTTCAACAGTATTTTTCTGACGGTATAAATAATATGGCAGATATCCGTTTTCAGGAAGTATGCGGATACTTTCGTTTACCATTTCAGAAGCCGGGGCAGTCAGATAATTTTCGATATCATCTTCATATATTTTAGCAGACCGTTTTATTGTCAGAGTATGAACTGTAATACTTTCAGGATTTAAGTCAATAATACGATCAAGAGTTTGATGGTAGCTTTCAGCAGTATCGGAAGGCAGACCGGCTATCAGATCCATATTTATATTGTTAAAGCCCTCCTCCCTTGCGGATAAGAACGCGCGTACCGTATCCTCGGCAGTATGATTTCTTCCGATAATTCTGAGAACATTATTATTCATCGTCTGTGGATTTACGGATATTCTGTCCGCTCCGGAAGATTTTATAACCCGAAGCTTTTCTTGGGTTATCGTATCGGCTCTTCCTGCTTCAACATTATATTCCCTGACATTTGATATATCAATATAATCTGAAATTGTTTTCATTATCATTTTTAGCTGCTCTGCTGATATTGACGTCGGTGTTCCGCCGCCTATATAAACGGTATCTACTATTAAATTCAAGTCGTTAATTATTTTTCCTGTTATTTTTATTTCGCGGCACAGAAAGCTTATATACTCAGGAATAAGCTTATATGCGCTGTTCATTGAATGGGATACAAATGAGCAATAGCTGCATCTGGTAGGACAAAAGGGAATTGATATATAAAGACTGATTGTTTTTTTAGAGTATTTATTTATAAGAGGTATCTGATTTAATGCGGTGCTGTATGCTAATTGTAGTCTGTTGTCTGATACCATATATTTAGATTTTAAAAAATCAAAAGCTTCTTGTCTGGTTTTCCCGCTTGCTATAAGATCAGCCATTTTCTTTACAGGGCGTATACCTGTAAGTAATCCCCATGGAGGGGTTATGCCGGTCAGCGATTGAAGGCATAGGTATACCAAACGGCAGATTTCATGCTCGGCAAGCTGTTTGTCAACGATTTTGTTCGGAAAGCGAGCGGACATTCTTTTTATGCTTCCGTTCAGACGGCAATATACATAAAGATAAGTATTATGCCATCCTTTTTTCAGGCGCGTCATTATAATGTCCCCGTCTGCGTCGGTAATATCATAATGAAATGTAAATCGTGACGGGATAAAAAGCTTTACTGTCGCTTCCGTTTCATATTTAAAGTCGTTTCCGCTAAATAAGATCTTCATATGGATTTTCCTTCAGATACGGATTATTTCTTTTTTCAAAAGAAAGCGTTGTCGTTTCATTATGTCCCGGACAAACGTTGAGGTCTTCTTTTATTTCAGCAAGTCTTAAAAGGGATTTATGCATTTCAGAAGGATTACCGCCCGGAAAATCTGTTCTTCCCATTGAAAGCGCAAATAAAGTATCTCCTGTAAAAATATAGTCGTTACAAAGATAACACACGCTTCCTTTGGTATGTCCCGGCGTTTCTATGACTTTGAATTTAAGTTCGTCAAGTATTATTTCTGAACCTTCTGAAATCTCTTTGTATTCTGTAATCGGCTTGAAAGACTCGTTGCTTATAAAATCTGCAAGGCTGTCCATACGGCTTGAAAGCATATGGGAGTCATTGCCGCTTATAAATATCTCGGCTCCCGAATCTATAGCAGCGTCGGCTGTTCCTCCGAAATGGTCGTAATGACCATGAGTAAGAAGTATTTTTTTTAGTTTTAAGCCGTTTGTTTCAAGATAGTCTTTGATTTTATCATAATCTCCGCCGATATCTATTGCCGCTGCATTTTTATTTTTGGTTTCTATGATGTAGCAGTTTGTTGAAAGAGGTCCAAGAATAAATCGCTGAACTTTCATAATTAATCTCCAGTCTGCCGCCGAATTATTATAAGCTAAATATAAAAAAACAAACCCCGCGGCGGCGGATAGGGTTTTTGTAATACTTGCAGTAATATACCTTAATTTTATCAGTTTTATATTTAATTTGTAAAAACAGTATAACATGAATTTTATTATGATGTCAATAAAACTGCTGTATAAATTTAGTATAAACGGAAAATAATATTAATAAGCGTTTCCGATTTATTCATTAACATAAAACGGAAACATAAAAAATAAAACCTCGCTGCGCCGCTGCGATGTTTTAAATTTTAAAGATATAGCGGCAGAAGGAGATTAATATGAATAATAATTTATCTGAAAGTCAGACAAAAATTAACCTTTTAAGAGCGTTTGCCGGGGAAAGCCAGGCCAGAAACAGATATACTTTTGCGGCTTCGCAGGCAAAAAAAGAAAATCTGCCCGTTATAGAAATGGTATTTAAATTCACTGCGGATCAGGAAAAGGAGCATGCTAAGGTATTTTACGACTTTTTAAAGGATATGTCGGGTCAGAACATTAAGATTGACGGAAGCTATCCTGTGGACATTTACGGCACAACTCTGGAATTGCTTCGGGCTTCTCAGCATAATGAATTTGAGGAATTTGAACCCGTTTATCCGGATTTCGGTAAAATAGCCAATCAGGAGGGTTTTAACCAGATAGGCTTGAAATTTAAAGAAATTGCAAAGATTGAAAAGATTCACGGCGAACGCTTTGGAATGTTTGCAGATTGGCTTGAGCAGGGAAAGCTGTTTATATCTGATGTAGAGGAAGAATGGATGTGTCTTAACTGCGGATATGTTCATAAGAGCACTGAGGCTCCTAAGGTTTGTCCGGTATGCAATCATAAGCAGGGCTACTTTATAAGGCTTTCATTAGCTCCTTTTACGAATAAATTATAATAAAAAGAGGATACAGTATGGCTATTAAAATTGAAAAGGTAAGAGGATATGAAATTCTCGATTCAAGAGGAAATCCGACTGTCAAGGCGGAAGTTCTGCTTTCGGACGGAAGCGTCGGAATAGCAAGCGTTCCTTCCGGAGCGTCAACCGGAATAAACGAGGCCGCAGAGCTGCGCGATGGGGAAGAAGGCAGATACTGCGGCAAGGGCGTTACAGAGGCAGTAAAGAATATCAATATAGAAATATGCAAGGCAGCAGCTTCGTCTAATACTATAGATCAGAGCAGAATTGACAGTATGCTTATTAATCTTGACGGTACTGATAATAAAAGCAGGCTGGGGGCAAATGCAATACTGGCGGTTTCTCTTGCGCTGGCAAAGGCCTCCGCGTCGCATTACAGGCTGCCGCTTTATAAATATATCGGCGGTATATCGGCAGATATTATGCCTATACCTATGATGAATATTTTAAACGGCGGAGCGCATGCCGCTAATAACATTGATATTCAGGAATTTATGATAATGCCTGTAGGAGCCCCTACCTTTGCAGAAGCGCTTAGAATGGGTACTGAGGTTTATCATTCATTGAAATCGGTTTTAAAGAAAAAGGGACTGGCGACTGCTGTCGGAGATGAAGGCGGGTTTGCGCCGGATTTATCATCTGAGGAGGAAGCAATCGAATGTATTATTGAAGCGGTTGAAAAGGCCGGCTATAATACCGATAAGATAAAAATTGCACTCGACGCAGCAAGCAGCGAGTGGTATAAGGACGGAAAATATTATCTTCCTAAAAGAGGAGCGACCTTTGAAACAGACGAATTGATTGATTACTGGGATAAGCTTGTTGAGAAGTATCCGATCATTTCAATTGAAGATCCCCTGGGCGAAGAAGATTGGAGCGGCTGGACTGAGATAACGTCTGTACTCGGCAAGAAGATACAGTTGGTAGGCGATGATCTTTTTGTTACTAATACGCGTCATCTTGAACGCGGTATCAGAGAAAACGCTGCTAACGCAATTCTGATAAAGCTTAATCAGATCGGAACTCTGACCGAAACGCTTGACGCTATAAAAATGGCGCGTTCAGCCGGTTACAGAGCAATAATATCACATCGTTCCGGAGAGACGGAGGATACGTCAATTGCAGATCTCGCCGTAGCAACTAATGCCGGACAAATAAAGACGGGGGCTCCGTGCCGTTCTGACAGAGTAGCAAAATATAACAGACTGCTTAGGATAGGCGCAGAAAACGGTTTGACAAAATATAATAAGATACGGTGATAAAAAAGCTGTCTCATTTATATTGTGAGACAGCTTTTATCAATCAGTATGGATTTTTATCGTACATATTCTTTAGAGTGGTCAAAGCTTTTTTTTCTATGCGGGAAACATATGAGCGTGAAATATTCAATTTATCGGATACTTCCCTCTGCGTTAGCGGATAGCAGCCGTAAAGACCGTAACGAAGCTTGATTACTTCCATTTCCCTTGAATCAAGGCATTGCTCCAAAAATTTATAAAGCTGTCCCGATCTTATAGATAAATCAATTTTTTCGATTATGTCCTCATCGTCTCCAATTATATCGCTTAATGTAAGCTGATTGCCGTCCTTATCTGTTTCAATCGGTTCATCTATGTAAATATCTGACGAGCTTTTCTTCTTTGCACGGAAGTGCATTAGTATTTCATTTGCAACCCTCTCGCAACGGCTCTAAATTATCTTCCTCTGAGAGGTCGATTTCATTCTCATCTGAACCGAAGAAATAGATGTGGACATTTTCACCGTCAAATTCAATTCTGCGGATAATGCTTCTGAGCGCAGTCCGTTTCTGTGCAACGGTCATATTGTCAAGGGAGTTCGCAGCATTGGAGAGCATTTCAGCCATGATTTCAAATTCCGATTCTGAAATATGAGTGGTGTTTGCTAAGTCTGTATATTCCTGAATCTGCTTGTCAAGCAGTTTGATTTTAATAGCAAGTTCATTTATCGTTGCAATGATATAGTCATGAGCTGATGATTGCTCCGACTCTGAAAGAGAATTGATCAGATTGTTGATTTTATTCTCATAGCCTGTTTTGGAGTTTTTCAGATTCTTGATTTTATCCTGATAGGATTCGTCATTGTAGTCAATGCTTTTCAGACCTCGTTTTAGGTTCTTCATGAAGTCGGAAGAATCCTCGGAAAGACGCTTGACTTCTTCACAAACAAGCCTGTCAAGCTCGTTTCCGTTAGGACGTTTCATATTGCATTTCTCCCCATGGCTTTTCTCTTTGCGTTCACATAGATAATCGTAGATTCTCTCACTGTTTTTGTTGGTACGGCTTGATAATTTCGGACGCATAAAGCTTCCACAGTTACCGCAGTAAAGCAGTCCTGATAAAAGAGCCACTTCACTTTTCGGCTTGCGATAGGATTTTGATTTGTTCTGATTCAAAAGTATCTGAGCCTGAACCCAGTCGTTCCCGCTTATAATTCCCTTATGTCTGCCGACTGTGATAACCCATTCTTTCATATCGTTATATTGATTGCTTGTGCCTGAACGCTGATTGGTTTTGTTGTAAACCATCATTCCATGAATACCGTCAAACTCAGATTTATCACAATACATATCCAAATCAGCTGATTGAAAGTAATTCCATGCCTGTTCGTCAGCTATCATGTAGACGGGATTAAATAATATTCCTTTTATTGTATATCTTGAAAAATCATTACCATTTTTGGTTTTTATATCATTTTGTAAAGTATAGGTTTCAACCTTAGTAAGCGATTGAAATTCAAGATACTTATTGAAAATAAGCTTAATAATTTCTGCTTCTTCTTCCACAATTTCAAGCTTATGAACTTTTCTCTTAGTACCGTCCGAGCGTGTTTTACTTTCTGTTTCCACGCTTCTATAGCCTGTAGGAACATTACCTCCAAGCCAGCGTCCGTCCTTGGCAAGATAGAGCATATTGTCACGGATACGCTCAGCAATGGTTTCGCGTTCAAGCTGTGCAAATACCATTGTCATTTGCAGCATGGCTCTGCCTGTTGCCGTATGAGTTTCGTATTTGTCGTTGATAGAAACAAAGTTGACGTTCAGCTTTTCCAGTTCTTCGGTCAGTTTGAGGAAATCGGCGATACTTCTGCTGATACGGTCGAGCTTATAGCAGACGATATGGGCAATCTGACGTTCTCTGCAAGCTTTCAGCAGCTTCTGAAACTGAGGTCTGTTTGTATTTCCTCCCGAATATCCCTCGTCCTCAAATATGAGAATGTCGCTTTCTTCAACATTCGGAAACTCTCTGCTTATGTACTCTCTGCACATATCAATCTGACTTTCAATACTTTCGCCCTTGCCTGTGAATTTGGATTTTCTGGAATAAATCGCAGTTTTCCGCATATCTATCATGAAATCATCTCCTTAAAACGTTGCAATGAATTATATATCATTACGGCTTTTACCCTCTAAAACTATTATACCGCAAATTTCGTAAGATTGCAACGACTTTGACGAAATTTCAGAAAAATTTTGAAATTGCAGCAAATTGCTATAAAAATAATGCCCTGTGATGTGTTATAATCATCATAGGGCATTTGATTTAGAATTCATCAATTTTATCAGCTATGGCACGAACTATTGTCATAAATGTTTTAACTTTTCGCTTATCCTTGTTTTGAAGTATGGAATTTATTGTAATAAAAAGATTTTCGTCAGGTGCAATTGAATCGAAAATCAAATAATCCATGCTGACATCTAAAGCTTGAGCAATACGAAATAATGTGTCAATAGACGGTATACGAGTGCCTCTTTCAATGTGACCAATATGAGCGGTTGAGAGTTCACATAGTTCTCCGAGCTGTTCTTGCGTTACATGATGTTCTTTTCGTGCCTGACGAATTCTGATTCCTAGTGCAGTATAGTCAAGTTCTTTTTCCATAGCTTCACTCCTTTATAGTTATTATACAATATTTACAAAAATCCATAAATTTATTTGGAGCATTAAATATTGATTATTAGCATTAAATATGGTATAATTATAAAAGCACTTATAGAGGCGTTATAATTATTTAAGGAGATTTGTTATGGATAATTACTCATCTGCAATTAAAGAGAACGATATAAAGAAAGACGTTAATTTCATAATGCATAGAAATAGCCATTATGGTGAAAGCGCATGGAAACTGCTTGGATTCAGTGAAATTAAGGACAACTGTAAAAGAGATTTTAGTGATATGAATGGATGTTACATATCTATTGGCTGTAAATCTGGAAAGCTTGCAGAAGAAGATATTGATTTTATTAGAAAAAGCAATACGCCGTTTAATGAATTTGAAAATATATTTTCAAATAAAATTGATGCAAATAAACCGCGTTTCAGATATTCACTTTATCGCTTTTTGTTTGAATATAAGAAAAATGATTATCTGATAATTCCCGACAAGAGTTATTTTCACGTTTTTCAAATTGAAGATGAAAAATTACTCACTTGTAAAGACATTGAAAAACAGCTTTTTGATTGCGGAGTAAGCGCTGAGAATGTCGCAAAAGATAACTCCGATTTCAAATTTTTCAAAAAGCTGAAACCAATCAGAATAAATATTTCAAAGAAAGAGTATGCAAAAAGCTATCTTAACTCTGCATTAAAATTCAGAGGAACCGTTTTATACCTGTCGGATAATGCCAAACAAGATGTTATTACAGCATTAATTGCTACTGAGCCGATTTCAATTTATTCGGAACTATTGGAATCTTCCATTGATGCTATTAATAAAAGTCTTTTGTCTTTATCACCTGACAAATTTGAGCAGCTTATTGCATGGTATTTCAGAAAAATAGGCGCAGATTCCGCTAAAGTTCTTCCTAAGAATCCCTATCAAAAACGTGAGTTTGAAGATGCTGACGTTGAAGCAGTATTTGAGAACTTGAAACTAAAAGTGGTTGTCCAAGCAAAGTTTTATAATGGAAAAGCTGATTTAAACTGGGCTTGCGAGCAAATAAAGAGATATGACAACTTACAGAATGATGAGTTTGACTATACTTGTGTACGTTGGGTTATAACTACTGCAAGTATAGCTGAATACAATAAAGACTATTTAGATGATAATATAAGAATCATTGACGGGGCTGAGTTTGCGCAAATGTTGCTTGATGCCGGAATTAAGGATATTGATTCTGCTTTTTAAATAATTATCCAAATAAATTCTATAGCACTTCACTTTAACGTGGAGTGCTTATTTTTATGCTCTTTTACTTGATTATTAACGCTACATCAGGCGAAAAAATCTCAAAAAGTGATAAAAAATAAGTTTTTCGAGATAATGAGATATTTTTTCAGACGGTGCGTATAATTAAATTAGAACCACTTGTACATAACAAATCTAAATTAGATTTGTTCAATATTCTAAAGAGGTGGTTTTAATTGATTGAAACGAAAAAGTCTGTTAATGAAAAAGTTGACAGACAGCCGGATGACCATTCAAAAGCGAGTGTATTTATTACAAATCATATTATTGAGATTGTTGTAATAGAAAAACGCTCAAAGTATTTACACAATTTTAAAAAGTGTGGAAAATACACATATGTTGATATGCGAACTGGTGAAGTAAAGGAATATTCCGATAGTAATTCAATAAATCGGAATCGTTCTTTTACAAATCTAAGAAGATATATCAATGCAAATTTTATAGGTAAGCCAAATGAGATATTTTTGACTTTGACCTATACAGATCCGCAATTTGATCGTTCGCAAGTATCTGCTGATTTCAAACTTTTTTGGAAAAAATTTAAATACAGATACAAAAATTGCGAGTACATTTCAATTTTTGAGCCGCATTCCAACGGGAATTGGCATATTCATATTTTAATTAAGGATTTGCAGAAAAAGTATCTATTTATTGATTTAGATGAATGCAGAAGAATTTGGAACCATGGTTTTATCAAAATAATAAAACTTGAAAACAATGATAATATAGGCGCTTATTTTACACCAGGAAATAATACAAATTCCAATTCTTCTGATTCCAAAAACGATAGAATAAAATTCTATCCAAGAAACTCCAAATGCTTTACGCATTCAAAGAATATCAAGAAACCATATTGTAAAATTATGTCATACGAACAAGCGGAGAATATGGTTAAGGATTCAAAGGAAGTCTTTTCGGAAAATATCGGAATTTATGACGGTGATGAAGAAGTAAATACCATTTTTTATCGTCAGTATAACAGTAAAAGGGGAAAATAAATTATGAATACTAAATTTATATATTATTTGGATTGCTGCTTTGTGATTACAGAAACTGCACGTTTAATAAAATCTCAATATAACAATTTGCTTGAATCAAATAAACTTAGTTTATCAAAGCAAATTAAATATTTATTGAAAATTGAAAAGCTTCGGATAGAATACAGAAAAAAGTATCATAAGGCAAAAGAGGAGGCATTTAAAATCATAATTGAAAAACCCGAGCTGACAAATGATATAATTGAAAGCTTAAAAGAATTTAAAGCCTGTTTATTTGAATAATGGACAAAACATTGATAATATGCTTTTATTGAAAGCGGTGATGTCATGAAATGTATTGTTCATCTTCCAACGAAACAGGAATCAATCAGAGAATTACAAAGGCGTCTTGCGCAAGTTCATGCGGAGTTCGTTATTTCCGATCTTGAAAAAAAGAACTTGTCACGAGAGGAAAACGATAAAATATTCAATTTAATAAGCGATAAAGTTATGAATGAATAACTACATATCGCTAAAAGACGGAGCGTAAAAACTCCGTCTTATTTTTCGCATAAACATTTGAAATCATGGTCGTACAAGGCTTCATTGATATCCATAAGAGATTGTGATTTTTCAACCCCGAAAATGATAATGCTGTCACGCTCGTCTTTTGGGGAAAGAGGTGCATATTGGGCAATCTTTAAGACTGCTTTTTACGGGAAAGTTGAGGGGCTACCGAAAACTGCTGACACTAAAGCATATCAATATGCCTGAAATCTTAGCGGTAAGAATAATTTGCTCTCCTATTACATCATATTAAGGAACGTCCAGATAACCCTTTTAAGCCTTTCCATTTTCAAGGGCAAAGGGTTTCGCCGAAAGGATTCAAACGGTTCTGAGAGCGTGCGAAGCGTCTGATTGAATGTTCTTTAGCTGCAACAGCTTTTCAAACGTCTTTTTCTGAATACAAGCACGTTCCTGCTCCCATTTTTTGAGCGTACCAAGAGGAACAGAGATATATTTTGCAAATTCGGACTGCGTGAGTTTCATAGACTTGCGCAGTTCTTTTATCTGCCGTCCCTGTCCATGATAGAGAAACAAATTGTAATCATCAAGAAGTGCGGTTACATCAATTCCGAATAGTTCAGCAGCTTTTGCAAGCTTGTCCAGCGGATAGGCTTCCAAAACATTCTCCTCATAACGTGAATAAGTAGTCCTGTCAACTTCCATGACCTTAGCGACATCGCGCTGTAAAAGTCCGTTCTGAATGCGATACCATTTCAGCTTGTCCGATACTGATTCAAGCCTGTTTGGATTCGGATTTTCAAACAAGAACCTCTGAGCCTGTGTCAAATGACGTTTTGTAAGGAATCTGAACGAGTGTATGTACAGCGGAGCATATCTGACATTGCCATTATGAAACTTGTAAAGAATACAGAAGCCATTACCGACTTTCCGATAGATTTTCCATGAATCTGAATAAGGCTCTTGTTTTACTTCCTGTGGATTATTTAGAGCCGTTATGATACCGTTGCTTTTTCAATACATCTGCTTGCATAAGTGGCAAACCTGTTCCCTTTTGAATAATCAAATGTGGAAACCGCTTTGATAAGTCCTATTGTTCCTATTGATATCAATTCATCCTGTTCTTTTATATTTGAATAATATTTTTTAATGATATGAGCGACAAGTCTTAAATTATGTTCAATAAGCTTTGTACGCGCATTGCTATCTCCTTCCCCCATAAGCTTGAAATATTCCTCTTCCTCTTTTTTAGACAGCGGTTTAGGAAAAACGTTTCTGCTGTCTACATGTAATGCGAAAAAAAATAAATTACTTAATATTGATTGTAACATATTTAAAAACATTTTAATGCCTCCTTATAATATTTATACTATGTTATACAGCTTGTTTATTATAATTAAAGGGGATTTAAGTCAGTAAACATTATTGTTTATTGTGCATAATATTGCATTTATCAGAGAATTCACAATATATTTTGTATATTCCGTCAAATCTCAAAAAAAAGATTGACAAAAGAGTAAGGAGGTGATATAATAATAAAGCTGTCGAACGAGAGAGAGCGAAGTCGGAAAATTTTTTTCTCCCAAAAGGTATTGACAAGAGAGAGAAGAAGTGATATAATAGACGAGCGCTCAAAGGAAGCGAGAGAGCGAAGGTATCTTGAAAATTGAACAATGCTAAGAAAAAACAAAACCCTTGTAAATTCTGTATTAATTGAGAGATTAATACAAGAGTAAAAACACAAGCGAAAGAATTGCGAGCAATCGTAATGAAACGGGAGATAGTAAATACCGGAAGGTATTTAATATACAAACTTAATAAAGAGTTTGATCCTGGCTCAGGACGAACGCTGGCGGCACGCCTAACACATGCAAGTCGAACGGACTTAAAAGAGCTTGCTTTTTTAAGTTAGTGGCGGACGGGTGAGTAACACGTGAGCAACCTGCCTCTGAGAGGGGGATAGCTTCTGGAAACGGATGGTAATACCCCATAAAATATAAATATCGCATGATAGATATATCAAAGAAATTCGCTCAGAGATGGGCTCGCGTCTGATTAGATAGTTGGTGAGGTAACGGCTCACCAAGTCGACGATCAGTAGCCGGACTGAGAGGTTGAACGGCCACATTGGGACTGAGACACGGCCCAGACTCCTACGGGAGGCAGCAGTGGGGAATATTGCACAATGGAGGGAACTCTGATGCAGCGATGCCGCGTGGAGGAAGAAGGTTTTCGGATTGTAAACTCCTTTTATCAGGGACGATAATGACGGTACCTGAAGAAAAAGCTCCGGCTAACTACGTGCCAGCAGCCGCGGTAATACGTAGGGAGCGAGCGTTGTCCGGAATTACTGGGTGTAAAGGGAGCGTAGGCGGGATAGCAAGTCAGATGTGAAAACTATGGGCTCAACCTGTAGATTGCATTTGAAACTGTTGTTCTTGAGTGAAGTAGAGGTAAGCGGAATTCCTAGTGTAGCGGTGAAATGCGTAGATATTAGGAGGAACATCGGTGGCGAAGGCGGCTTACTGGGCTTTTACTGACGCTGAGGCTCGAAAGCGTGGGGAGCAAACAGGATTAGATACCCTGGTAGTCCACGCTGTAAACGATGATTACTAGGTGTGGGGGGACTGACCCCTTCCGTGCCGCAGTTAACACAATAAGTAATCCACCTGGGGAGTACGACCGCAAGGTTGAAACTCAAAGGAATTGACGGGGGCCCGCACAAGCAGTGGAGTATGTGGTTTAATTCGAAGCAACGCGAAGAACCTTACCAGGTCTTGACATCGTATGAATAGACTAGAGATAGTTGAAATCCCTTCGGGGACATATAGACAGGTGGTGCATGGTTGTCGTCAGCTCGTGTCGTGAGATGTTGGGTTAAGTCCCGCAACGAGCGCAACCCTTACCATTAGTTGCTACGCAAGAGCACTCTAATGGGACTGCCGTTGACAAAACGGAGGAAGGTGGGGATGACGTCAAATCATCATGCCCCTTATGACCTGGGCTACACACGTACTACAATGGCAATAAAACAGAGGGAAGCAAAACAGCGATGTGGAGCAAATCCCGAAAAATTGTCTCAGTTCAGATTGCAGGCTGAAACTCGCCTGCATGAAGTCGGAATTGCTAGTAATCGCAGATCAGCATGCTGCGGTGAATACGTTCCCGGGCCTTGTACACACCGCCCGTCACACCATGGGAGTCGGTAACACCCGAAGCCGATAGTCTAACCTGCAAAGGAGGACGTCGTCGAAGGTGGGATTGATGACTGGGGTGAAGTCGTAACAAGGTAGCCGTATCGGAAGGTGCGGCTGGATCACCTCCTTTCTAAGGAGCGAAAAGACGAAAGAGTCTGAAAGTTCCGGTCAGACAAGGGTTAAAAGCATTGTTTAATTTTGAAGATATCAGGAAGTCGGGGGTGTAGCTCAGCTGGGAGAGCACCTGCTTTGCAAGCAGGGGGTCAGGAGTTCGATCCTCCTCATCTCCACCAAAAAGGGCGCATAGCTCAGGTGGTTAGAGCGCACGCCTGATAAGCGTGAGGTCGGTGGTTCGAGTCCACTTGTGCCCACCATCGAGAAAAGAAATTAATAGATAATGGAAATTATCTGTTAATTTCTGTTCTTGAAAAAGGATAGAAAAAAAGGCATCTTGAAAATTGAATAAGAAAAGTATGAAGAAAATACAAAAAGTGAAACGACACGATTTTTAATAAAGAAATTAAAAGTCGGGTAAAAAAACTACAATGTATTGAGAACTCAGAAAAGACAAATGGTAAAGCTAGAAAGAGCGCAGGGCGGATGCCTTGGCATTGGGAACCGAAGAAGGACGCGGTTAACTGCGAAAAGCTGCGGTGAGTTGTAAGCGAACTAAGACCCGCAGATATCCGAATGGAGCAATCCACATGAGAGAAGCTCATGTATCATATACTGAATCAATAGGTATATGAGGGGAACCTCCCGAACTGAAACATCTAAGTAGGGAGAGGAAAAGAAATCAACCGAGATTTCGAGAGTAGTGGCGAGCGAAATCGAAAGAGGCCAAACCGACGGAAGCAATTCAGTCGGGGTTGCGGACTGCAAAAAGCATTGTCGAAGCTTAATAGAACAGGATGGGAAGCCTGACCGAAGAACGTGAAAGTCGTGTAAATGAAAAGCAGAGGCAGCAGGCAGAATCCAGAGTACCGCGGGACACGAGAAACCCCGTGGGAAGCAGGGGGGACCACCCTCCAAGCCTAAATATTCCCCAATGACCGATAGCGAAGAGTACTGTGAAGGAAAGGTGAAAAGAACCCCGGGAGGGGAGTGAAAAAGAACCTGAAACCCTGTGCTTACAAGCACTGAGAGCACGTCAAAGTGTGATCAGGTACCTTTTGTAGAATGGTCCGGCGAGTTATCGTATGCAGCAAGGTTAAGAACTTAAGGTTTGAAGCCGAAGCGAGAGCAAGTCTGAAAAGGGCGTCAAGTTGCATGCGATAGACCCGAAACCGAGTGACCTAGCCATGTCCAGGCTGAAGTGGAGGTAAAACTCCATGGAGGGCCGAACCGACCCCCGTTGAAAAGGTGGCGGATGAGGTGTGGCTAGCGGAGAAATTCCAATCGAACTCGGATATAGCTGGTTCTCCCCGAAATAGCTTTAGGGCTAGCGTTGTATTAGATTACCGGAGGTAAAGCACTGAATGGGCTAGGGGCCGAAAGGTTACTGAACCTTATCAAACTAAGAATGCCGGATAATTGATGTACAGCAGTCAGACTGTGTGAGATAAGTCTCACAGTCGAAAGGGAAACAGCCCAGACCCACAGCTAAGGTCCCGAAATAGATTTAAGTGGAAAAGGATGTGGGGTTGCACAGACAACCAGGATGTTGGCTTAGAAGCAGCCACTCATTAAAAGAGTGCGTAATAGCTCACTGGTCGAGTGACCCTGCGCCGAAAATTCAACGGGGCTAAAATCTATACCGAAGCTTGGGCTGCAATTGAAAGATTGTGGGGTAGGGGAGCGTCGTATAAGAGGAGAAGTCATAGCGGAAGCGATGGTGGATTTTATACGAGTGAGAATGCCGGAATGAGTAGCGAGAATTATGTGAGAATCATAATGGCCGAAAATCTAAGGTTTTAGGAGGAAGGTTCGTCCGCTCCTAGTAAGCCGGGAGCTAAGGCGAGGCGGAAACGCGTAGCCGATGCACATACGGTAGAAATTCCGTAGCCTCTGAAAGATTTAAGCACAAGGACACTTGAGAAGCGTTTATCCGGGAGTTGGTGTTCCCGGTCGTAAGGGACCCCGAATGGGGGAAGTAAATGTGGATTGAGGCAAGAAAAGTTGTGTGAATATCTGAAGAGCCCGTACCGCAAACCGACACAGGTAGATAGGAAGAGAATTCTAAGGCCAACGGGAGAAGGGTTGTTAAGGAACTCGGCAAGTTGACTCCGTAACTTAGGGAGAAGGAGTGCTCGAAAGAGCCGCAGAGAATAGGCCCAAGCGACTGTTTAGCAAAAACACAGCTCTATGCTAAATCGAAAGATGACGTATATGGGGTGACACCTGCCCGGTGCTGGAAGGTTAAGAGGAGAAGTGAGAGCTTTGAATCGAAGCCCCAGTAAACGGCGGCCGTAACTATAACGGTCCTAAGGTAGCGAAATTCCTTGTCAGGTAAGTTCTGACCCGCACGAATGGTGTAACGATTTGGGCACTGTCTCAACAACCCGCCCGGCGAAATTGTAGTACCGGTGAAGATGCCGGTTACCCGCGACTAGACGGAAAGACCCCATGGAGCTTCACTGTAGCTTAATATTGGATTTTGGTATTTCATGTACAGGATAGGTGGGAGACTGAGAAGCAAAGGCGTCAGCTTTTGTGGAGTCGCTGTTGGGATACCACTCTTGAAGTGCTGAAATTCTAACCTGCGCCCTTGAATCAGGGCGGGGGACATTGTTAGGTGGGCAGTTTGACTGGGGCGGTCGCCTCCAAAAAGGTAACGGAGGCGCTCAAAGGTTCGCTCAGCATGGATGGAAACCATGCCAGAGAGTGTAAACGCAAAAGCGAGCCTAACTGCGAGACTGACGGGTCGAGCAGTAACGAAAGTTGGAGTTAGTGATCCGGCGGTATGTGAGTGGAAATGCCGTCGCTCAACGGATAAAAGCTACCCTGGGGATAACAGGCTGATCTCCCCCAAGAGTCCACATCGACGGGGAGGTTTGGCACCTCGATGTCGGCTCATCGCATCCTGGGGCTGAATTCGGTCCCAAGGGTTTGGCTGTTCGCCAATTAAAGCGGTACGCGAGCTGGGTTCAGAACGTCGTGAGACAGTTCGGTCCCTATCTGTCGTGGGCGAAGGATATTTGAAAGGAGCTGTCCCTAGTACGAGAGGACCGGGATGGACGCACCTCTGGTGTACCAGTTGTCACGCCAGTGGCACAGCTGGGCAGCTAAGTGCGGAACGGATAAACGCTGAAGGCATCTAAGCGTGAAGCCGGCCTTAAGATAAGATATCCCATTACGTAAGTAAGTAAGACCCCTCAAAGACTATGAGGTTGATAGGTCTGAGGTGTAAGCATGGCGACATGTTAAGCCAGCGGATACTAATAGGTCGAGGGCTTTTCCTTTTGTCAGAGTTCAAATCTTTGCTTTTCTGTTCAATTTAAAAGAGTCAGCCGGTGTTAATGGCGATGAGGTTCCACCTGTTCCCTTTCCGAACACAGAAGTTAAGCTCATCTGCGTAGAAGATACTTGGACGGTGACGTCCTGGGAAAATATATCAATGCCGGCTTTTTGCTTTTTATTTGTTTTGTGTAATGTATATATATATTCCTCAATAGCTCAGTCGGTAGAGCATGCGGCTGTTAACCGCAGGGTCGTTGGTTCGAGTCCAACTTGGGGAGCCAAAGGTAAGTACTAAAACCATCTGCTTACAGCGGCATTTATGTTGTTTGATAACGGAGGAAACTCCGCAGGCGGCTGTGAGCAGTGATTTTAGTTTATGTTAATTTTGATAGTGAATAGCTGCCTGAAAGAAATATTCAATTTTGTTTAGAAAAAGCAATAAGCCCGCCAGTTCCGATGGAGGAATATCTGACGAGCTTATGAAATCTATTCGAGCATACATGTACGTACGCTGAGATAGCATTCTCACTAAGTCAATCAGATAGGGTTGTATCTGCGTTGATTATGGAGCATTGAACGTTTCGCAGACGTTCAATGCTTTGTGGGGGTGCTTTTTCTGTTTTGTATTTTAACATGAAGGAAAAATTTTGTCAAGTATTTTTTTCAAAAATATTTTTCTGGTATTTTTCAGCAATTATAGGAATCGAGATTTTAATCTCGGTTCCTTATTTTTTTTGCAATGTCGAAAAAAATTTTTTTCTTCATTTTTTTTAATAGTTCGGATATATTTTAAACGCCGTATTTACGGCGTTTTTTTATTTTATCGGATTGACGTTTATGAATAGAAGAATAATTCTGCCCTCTTGACAAAATAAAAATTCATGATTATAATTTAAAATCAAATTGAGGCGATCGCTTTTGGACTTTCGATTTCTGATTTTTCAGAATCAAAAAATCCTTGGATTTTTTGAAAAAATACAGCGCATTCATGCGCTGTAAATCCGAATTTTGTCCGGAGATGAATCTTCTGAAAAATTCGGAGGGCTGAATAGCAAGGAACGCCGGTGTGGACACACTCGGCAATTTTTACAAAAACTCAACGGAGTTTAGTTTTGAAAAAATTAATCTTTTGGGAGCGCCCAAACCCCGAAAAAAGTCAAGAAAGGATAAGCAATGTCAATAGAAAGAAAACGTAATTATTTGATAAAATTTTATGTAGACGGAGAAGAAAAAAAGTTCATAATTGAGAAGATGAAAGCTGCCGGAATTAAAAATCTAAGCGCCTATTTAAGAAAGATTTCAATAGAGGGAAAAATAGAAATTGTTGATTATTCAGAAATAAGAAAATTTGTATCGGAGATTAATAAAATAGGGGTAAATATTAATCAGATAGTTAAGCGCGTCAACGAAACTAAATCGGTGTTTCGAGAGGATATTAAAGATATTCAGAATAAACTGGAGGAAATATGGCTTATACAGAAATACATCCTATCAAAGTTACCTTAGGCAAAGCTATCGACTATATTTGCAACAAAGAAAAAACAGAAAACGGTTTTTGGATTTCTACTCATAATTGTCAACATCGTACAGCGGAATACGAGTTTGGTTTTACAAGAAAATCAATGAACAGCAATGTTGAAAATCTTGCTTTTCATGCAATTCAGTCATTCAAAAAAGGAGAGGTGACCGCAGAACAGGCTCATGAAATCGGACTTGAAACTATGAAAAGAATGCTTGACGAACAATATGAATTTGTACTCTCAACTCATGTCGATAAAGCCTGCATACATAACCATATAATTATCAATTCCGTCAATTTTCATAACGGTAAAGCATTTATAATAGGAATTATAATCGGAGCTACATTTGGAGCAATGATAATGGCTCTTGCAGCTGCTTCCGGAAGATCGGACCGTAAGGAATGTAGACATTAAATAAAAAAATTCGCCAATGGCGAATAAGGAGGAAATTATTATGACGCAGGAAAAGCCCAAGAAGAAAAATGGAGAGGACAGAAAATGATTAAGAATAATAGTATTTAATTTTATCCACACTTTTGGGTATTATAGTTTATCTTAAAGACTTGATTTTTGAATTTTTACCTGATAACTTATTCGAATCAGAAATCAAGTTCATCAATCAACTTGGATATTCAAATAAACAAATTTATGAATTGATCTTCAGTTTAGTTTTAACTCCAATTCTAATTACCAATGTATTAGCAGCGCTTCTATGCGAATTAAAAGCATATTGGATAGAAAAGTATAATAATGGCGTTGATATAACGCTTGAGCTTATAAAGGAAAAGTCTGAAAAATAAAATGTCAAAGAGGATTAAAATCTATAAATTATATCTACAAAACCAATAAATATAATCATAAATTTGACATAAAATACCAAATATATTTGATAATTAAATATTAAACCCATATATATGATAGAATTTTATGTAAAATAAAATTCAAGGAGGTCATATTTATGGCTTATTATCAAAGATTGAAGGACTTAAAGGAGGACGCGGATTTGACTCAGGCGAAAGTTTCTGAAATAATTGATGTATCAACTAATCATTATGGAAAATACGAACGAGGCGATATTGATATACCTTTTTCAAAAGCAATCATATTAGCGGATCATTATGATGTATCATTAGATTACATAGCCGGAAGGACCAATGACAAAACTTTTTGTAAAAGTATATCGCCATCGCGCTTTACTGAAAAATTTAACCGCCTTAATCATGAAAACAAGGCAAGAATAGATGAAAGAATGTCCCAAATGTTAGAAGATCAAGGAATAAAAAAGTAAAAAAGCCTTGCCATCAGGCAAGGCTATATTTCTGGAAATAAATCAATCATTTTTATTCATATCATCTTCAATTAATTTATTTATGTATCCATTTAAACTCATACCACAATTTTTAGCATGAGTTTTAATTAAATCACGTTTTCCTTTTTTAACAATTATTTTTATTTGATCATAAGCTTTTGCATTGTATTTTTCATTTGCTTTCTTTCTGGCTTCAGACATTGCCATAAAATCACAACCTTTCTCTTTAATTATATCACAAGTCTATACACTTGTACATGTGCATATTGTACAAATAATAAATGGTTTTTTTGGGTGTTATGCCTATTGAAATGTACTGGTACATGTGTTATAATATAAATACAGTAAAAAACAAAAACACAATTCGCCAATGGCGAACTCAAAATCAATAAAATAAAGGAGATAAAAATCATGTGTAAAATTATATCAATAGCTAATCAAAAGGGAGGAGTAGGTAAAACCACTACTACATTGAATTTGGGTACTGCTCTTGCTATGAACGGATTAAAAGTACTTCTGATAGACCTTGATCCACAAGCTAATCTGTCCAGTTATCTTGGATTTGACGGAGACGGCAAGCCTACAATAAGTAATATGATATTAAGTATTGCTAACAATATGAAGATTACACCGGAGGAATTTTCAGAATGTGTAAGAGCTTCAGAGCAGAATAAAATCAGCTACATTCCTTCAGATATTAATCTTGCCAACGCTGAAGCGTATCTGATGAACGCTCTTTCAAGGGAAACTGTTCTGAAAAGGATTCTTACAGCCGACAATTTAAATGATTATGATTATGTTTTAATCGACTGCTTGCCCTCGTTGGGAATACTTCTGATTAACGCTCTGACCGCGTCTAATAACGTTATAATTCCGGTACAAACCCAAAAATTTGCCTTTGAAGGACTTGCAAGTCTGACAAACATCTGCGATCAGGTAAGAGAAACAATAAACAAGGATCTGAAATACTGCGGAGTACTTGCTACCATGTTCGATAATACCAACATGAGCAGAAGCACTTCTGAATCCCTTCACGAAAAATACAACGGACTTCTGTTTGATACTGTTATTCATAAATCCGTTGAAGCCGCCAACAGCTCGGAGAAAAATAAAAGTCTGTGCCTGAACAAGACAAAGCTTGGTGAAGAATACAAGGCTCTTGCCGAAGAAGTATTAAGGAGATGTTGATAATGCTTGCAACCTTTGATATAGGAACAATGATGTCGCAGGAGAATCAGATAAAGGAAATACCGCTTGACATGCTCAATCATACGTATAACCACCAGTTTACTATGTACGATGATGAAAAACGAAGCGATATGACTGAAAGTATCAGAAAGCACGGCGTTATGCAGCCTGTTATTGTAAGACCCGATCCTCGTGAATTCGGAAAATATGAAATACTTGCGGGAAACAATCGCTGCCGCTGCAGCAGAGACGCGGGAAAAGAAACGATTCCGGCAATCATCAAAGAAAATCTTTCCGAAGAGGAAGCAAAAGTATATATCGCCTTTACTAATCTGCTTCAAAGAGGTTTCGGAGATATAAGAATTTCAGAACAGGCGGCGGTGATAGCCGCTTATCATTCAGAGCTGTTTACATCGGAAAAAAGAAACGCTATCGCCGATGAGCTTACAGCAATGGAAAACGGCGTATCCGGTAAAAGCAAGCTTGCAGCCGCCGGAGAGGAATACGGTCTGAGCAAGGACAGCGTCGCTCGTTTGATCAGAATCAATAAGCTTATACCTCAGCTTAAGCCTTGGGTTGATTCCAAGCAGCTTGCAGTCAGAGCGGCTGTCGAACTGTCGTATATACCTGAGAACGGTCAGGAATTGATTTTTAACATTTGCAAGGATACGAGCAATGATAAGAAAATGTTTATGAAGATTGATACAAAACGCGCTACGCTGCTGAGAAAAGCGTTTCAGGATAATCCGGAGATCAGCCGAAACGAGGTTATAAGACTGTTTAGCGATAAACCTAAGAAAAGAGCTATAAAAATCAAACCTGAGCTTTATTCAAAGTATTTTGACGAGGACTCAGATGAAACAGAAATTATTGCGGTAATTGAAAAGGCTCTCGAATATTTCTTTGATGAAAATACCTGAATAAAAAAAGAAGTCTTTCAGCGGAAAAGACTTCAATTGACAAATATATACCGTTTATGATATAATTACCATTAAGGTGATTGCATAAAACGGTAGGCGGTTTCTCCCGACAAGGGAGGTGATAGCTATGATGACATTCTCTGACTTATGTTTATTTGTCACAATGCTCACAGGAGTTATCTCTCTTTGCTATCTTGTTTTTAACAAGAAAAAGTAAAGTTCTTTTTACATAGATAAAAAGAAATACCGCCATCTCTCTCAAAGTTTGCGGTATTTCTTTTATACTAATAATTTTGGAGAAACCGCTTATCGCAGTCACCTTTTTTCATTTACATTATACCATTACTAAATTAAAATGTCAAGTATAAATAAATTCGCCAACGGCGAATTGAACGGAGGATATACATGTTATTGCTTAAACTTTTGCTTCTGCCGTTAAAGCTTACAGCCAAGCTTTTGATTTACTCGATCGGTACGATTATTATATTATTCTTTTTTGTCATGACGATACCCAACGGAATTTTTTCAGGACTGATTAAAGTCATCGGAAGTTTTATTCTTCTTATGTGTGGATTTGCCTTTATATCAATGTTCTTTACTGTTGGATTTAGTTTGACAGGATTCATATCAATAGTGATAGCAGTAGGCTTTATAACGCTTGTAATGTTTGCGCCGGATATGATTCAGAATATATTGAACGGTATATCCGGAATAGCTTTTGCATTGTTTAATACAGCTTCATTCAGATTATTTTAAAAAATTCGCCAATGGCGAATAAGGAGGAAATTATTATGACACAGGAAATGTTTTTAGAATTTGACGATTTTAAGCTTGAGGTATTACGTGAAAAGGCTTATGAGCTTGACCTGAATCTTGAAACATATCTTTCATGCATGATTGAAGATATGGTAAGTCTTAACCCAATCGGTAAGGAAACCGAATCTGAAAAGCTTATGGAGCAGTATATTGAAAAGAAATGGGAGGATCGTGAAGCTGAACCTGCAATTGAACGGTTTAATGAAGAATACAGTCACTATATTCGCTCAACGATTGAAGATTACGAAGAAGAAAACCCTGACGGCAATCTGAAGGAATGCATTGATTATGTTTTACAGCATTGCAGCGAATATATTTATGAAGAAATGGAGTTCAATTGTGACCGTTATATAAGGCAACTTACAGAATCGCTTTACTCTGACAATAATTGACAATTAATTGATAACATGATATAATTAATTCATATAAATATGGAGGGATAGAAATGAAAAAAATCAATCTGTTTATTATCACAGCTTTAATTGCAATAATCTGCGCTGCCTTTGCGGTTTTAAGGGCTTCAATTCTGTCCTTACAACGGACTATTCTATCCTCAATATTATTCAGCGCGTTATTGATTTTCGTTATATTTCCTCCTTCGCTTTCGCTCATTATAATACTGACGCTTGATTTTCCCTTTATATAAAGATTAACTTTTCCAGCGCTGTCGGTATATACATCAAGCTTAAAGCCCTTGTATTCGCCTATGGTAACAGCATTGTTTTTGTTTCCTATTGCCGATTGTATTGCAGCTTTAATCAAGGCTGCTCCGGCTTCCTTTCTGTCTGTAAACGTTCTTCCGTTTACAGTCATAGGGCTGAAAGCTTCATGTCCTTCGCTGTCGTGTTCGATTGGATAATCCGCTAACGCTTTTCTGTCCGCCTCCATATTCTTAAGCTCTGAAATTTCATTTGCAAGCTCTTGAGGAAGCTTTACATGAACGGCGTCCTCAAGCCTGTAATGTATATTCATAAATTCAGACTTTATCATCTGAAGCTTTGAAATCTCTATATCGAGTTCCATTTTTTCCTTGATATGAGGATTTGCAATGCAAAGGGCTTTTACCTCCGCGTAACTGAGCGTTGATTCGTCAATATCGTCGCAGTTTCTTGCCGGGGTTTTTGAAGTCATGATCTGTGAGATAAACCGCTGCTTATTCTCAAGCGTCTGGAATAAATATGCGTCAAAGGTGTCCTTAGTTACATATCTGAAGAGCTGCACCTTTTTATTTTCGTTTCCTTGTCTTACCATACGCCCGCGGCGCTGCTCCATATCACGGGGTTTCCAAGGACAGTTTAAATCATGGGAAGCAATCAGCTTGTTCTGCACGTTCGTGCCTGCCCCCATTTTTGAAGTAGAACCGATCATAATCCGAACGTCCCCGTTACGAACCTTTTCAAAAAGCTTTTCCTTTGCCTCCTTTGTTTTGGCCGAATGAATAAACGCTATTTCTTCCTGAGGTACGCCCATATTAATCAGCTTGGAACGTATATCGTCATAGATATTGAATTTTGAGACTGGACATCCGTCTGCACATTTAAGCCCCAGAGCTGAATGAGCTTCGGCAGCACCTGGTAAATCGAAAAGGTGTTGAAATTGTCCAGCCACTCCTCCGGCGTGTCAGGAATGGAGGGGTCGGCGTGCTTCGCCATGACGTAGGCTATTAGCTGGAAGATATCTGATCCAGTGCTTTCAAAAGGGACTCGTCCTTCGGCTGTTCTCGGATGATTTCTTCAATTTCAGCGAGAATATTGATATTTACGTGGTATTCTTCCTCTTCGCGCTTTCTTGCGGCAGGTCTTTCCAAATACCCATAATTGTTCAAAAACAGGAGACACTCCCTCGCTATGCGGAAATCATTTGCACCGTCCGTGCAGTTCGGCCATCCAATCAGCGTGATCTCACCGGCACGGTACCAAAGGATGAAGTTCACATAGTCCTGCAGCGCCGCCTTTGCTCCCGACAATGGGATGACAATGCGGACAAGTTCATCCGGCGTAATGTATCCCTGCATCTGATCCAATTTCGTCAGTTCACACAAAATCTCCAGTATCAGCTTTAACGGGTGCAGCAGCAGCCCGGCAGTGTACCAACGGCTGCATTCGTCCTCGCTTTGAATTTGAGGGTTCGGCAAACGCAGCGTTTGAATTGTGATTGCGGCAAACTCAGTCTGGGAGGTGTCGCGGTCAGCCATTTTACGCCCAAACTCCGTCAGTTGGATGCGGCCGGATCGGTCATTTGGAATCAGCCCCACCGCACGCCAATACTGGCTACTGTTACGGATGATGTTGCGCTCCCCGGTGCGCCCTCCAAGGTTCACCTTGATGGAATCCGAAACATCATTTGACAGTTCAAGCATCTCCTTTGCAAATTCCGGGGAACTGTATTTCAGATTCTGCCCCAGCAATTCCAGCTTTCTCATGCGGCACAGGACACCCAGGAGAATGACGGGATCGTTCAGCCGTTCCGTGCATTGAAGGCTTCTTTGAATTTGAGAGAGCATTTTAATGCCCTTTCATAAGTACTTACAAAAACGGCGGATTTTTTAAGTCTGTTTTCGCAGATTTCTGAAAGTTTGTATATATGTACAAGTTTTAATATTTGTGTTGGTGCAAGATTATTGCTCTCTGTCTATTAGGAAAAAATGTGGAGATATTTTAGGAGCGGTACGGTATGAAAGTGAAAAGTTTGGAGGGTTGTATAAAAATATGCATAACTATGATGGCGTAACAGATGGGAGATTTTCGGTGGCTGTATTGAAAACAATGAAACGCCGAGAGAATGTATTATCCGTGAGTGTAACGAAGAGTTAGGAATTGATGATATTGATTTTAAATATATTGGTTTAATGAAATTTCTTATGATGCCTGACTATTTTTCTTCTGAGGAACGCATTGAATATGGTGGTTTGTATGGTGTTACTCTCGAAAATGTGAGTGTTGAAGAAATCTATCGGCATATTAATGACCGTGACGAAATAGTCAAAATTGCACTTTACAGAAATGTTAAGGATAAAGAGCCTATTGATGAAAAGCTGTTGGAGTATTATTTGTGATGATAATCAATGAAACCATTTCTTATAATATATTTTTCGGGTGTAGGTAATACGAAAGCTGTTGCCGAGCATATAAAAATTTGTGCAAATAAAACATCGACAGAAATTTACTCTATGGAAAAGATACCTGTTGATTTTTCCATAGACAACCACTCTGCTATAATTATTGGTACGCCTACATATCACTCCGAGCCTGCAAAGCCGCTGATGAAATTTCTTGAAATCATAACCGCTGACAGAAAAATTCCTGCGTTTATTTTTACAACATGCGGTCTTTATTCGGAAAACTGTCTGCGTATTCTTGCAAAGGAATGTCTGAAGCATAAAATTGTTCCTATACATTCAGCAAGCTATCGTTGTTCCGCAACAGACGGAATGCTGCTTACACCATTTATGGATTGCTGGTTTAAGGATGAAAAGGATTTGCAAGCGAAAATAAAAAGTGATTTCAGCACTTTTATAAGCAAGCTGAAATCACATTCAAGGGCTGATATTCCGAAATCAAAGTGGTACGCACCGCTGAATTATCCAAATAAAATGCTTGGCAAAGCTACAACTTTCCAGATATATCTTCATAAGGACAGATGTGTTAATTGCGGCAAGTGTGAAAGAAATTGTCCTCAAGGTGCGATTGCCGAAATTAACGGGTATCCTGTAATCAACAAGGCAAAATGTATGAATTGCTACCGCTGTATTCATCATTGTCCTAAACTGGCGTTGTCTTTGTTTAAGAATAAAACTGTGGAAAAAGTTTGGAGGAACTGAAATGCCAAAAATAATGATATGCGGATTAAACGGTGCAGGAAAAAGTACATTGGGCAAGGCGCTTGCCGATAAAACAGGCTGGACATTTAAAGATGTCGAGGATTACTATTTTCCGAAAACCGACCCGTCGTATCCTTATGCAGTACAGCGCACCGAGGAAGAAATTGTAAAACTGCTACATAATGATTTGTGTCAAAATGATAATATAATTTTTGCAGGAGTAAGAGGAAATTACAGTCCCGAAATTGCCGCTATCTTTACTCACGCAGTATTTGTTAGCGTTCCCAAAGAAATCAGAATGGAGCGTGTCCGTAAACGTGCTTTCGATAAATTCGGAGACAGGGTTTTACAGGGCGGGGATTTATATGAAAGAGAAAATGTGTTTTACGATATAATCGAAAAACGAACAGACGAGACAATAATCGATTGGCTTGAAACGCTGAATATCCCTGTTATTACAGTTGATGGAAGAAAAGTAGTTGAGGAAAATGTGAAGTGTATTTTGGAGGAACTTGTATTATGACAGACAAAGTGAATTTTTCTGAAATAACGCCTTGCGGTGGAAACTGTGGCGGTTGTAAGCATTTTATATCTGGAGATTGTATAGGCTGCTTGAAGAACGGCGGAGAGTGTATAAGTATGTGGCAGAACGGCTGTGATATTTTTCGTTGTTGCAAGAAGCATAATGCAAAATTCTGTGGTCTTTGCGGTGAATTTCCGTGCGATTGGCTTGTCAATAAAATGAGCGAATGGGATAAGAATGCCATTGAACATTTAAAAGAACTCGCTGAAAGCTATAAAAATATATGGTGATGAAAATGGATGTAGGATATAAAATTGCAGATGGTCGCTTTTCATTGCGTTCAGCGGCTTTGATAATTAAGGATAACAAGCTGCTTGCTTGTAAAAATGCTAATTACGATTGCTTTTATACCTTGGGCGGTGGGATAAATCTGAACGAGGCTTCAACTGATGCTGTATTAAGGGAGCTCAGAGAAGAAACAGGTTACGAATTTGAAATTGACAGGCTTGTTTTTATTCAAGAGCGTTATTTTTCCTTAAAAGATTGTCGTCAACACGAGGTTGTGTTCTTCTATCTGATGAAGAATGTTGATGTAAACATTGACAACGGCACCAAAACCAACCAGCAAAGTGAGCATTTACATTGGCTGCCTATTGATGAATTGGACATAACAAATCTTGTTCCTGCGTTCTTGAAAACAGCGCTGAAAAAACATACCTAATGCTGATACTGAAAATTACGCAGAAATACAGCGGCGATGATGAAATGATACCGTTCCATTATTATGACATCATAAGAAAAACCGACAGAGTAACTGTCGGCAAAATCAGTATCCGTAGCGGTAACAATTTTCATTCATATTATAACGGACATATAGGCTATGAGGTTTTCAAGTAATATCGTGGCAATGATTATGCTTACAAATCAAGCCTTATGGTACTTGATGTTGTACGATTTCACAGTATGGAATTTATTTATCTGACTTGTGATGAGAGTAATATTGCTTCATATAAAACTATTGAAAAGATTGGTGCGGAGCTTGTAGAGATTTGCGATGTGCCCAAGAAGTATTTCGGTTGGAGTGAAGGTATGGAGAGCCAAAGGGTTTATAAATTCTATTTGAATTAAAACAAAATCAATAAAGGATAAAACAACGATGGATAATTACAAGCAGTTAATAATTATCAAAGGCGAACCTAAAGATGATATTATACGGTGCTATTATGACAAAGTAAAGAAAAAGCAGGCTGTTGTTTTCAACAATAACCCTACTACATATTACTTACTATAGTTACAACAATGTTAAATGGTTGGATAGTATAGGTGAACTAGATAAGAGTAATTATAAATTCTTTCTGAAGACAGGCCAACAATTATTTGACATTGTTAAAATTATTGAATTTAGCGATAGTTATACCAGTTATATTCGTGTCTTTTTTAAAAATGGTTGTTTTAAGAGTTACAAAGTCAGCGATTTGGATATTAAAAAGAATATGGTTGTCTCTCCAAAGGTCAAAAATCTAATTGAGTATTTTTCCCGAATTGTAGATATCACAGGATTAAAGGCAGATGATGGTACTAATATTCTTAAAGCAAAGTTTGAAAAGCTTAATTTTATTAGTGATGATACTGTTTTAGCGAAATATCTTAACTCTTCGTCTTCTTCAATCAGACGTGAAAAAGACTGTATCATTTTTCCGTTTGGCTGTAACGCAAGCCAAATAGCTGCTGTAAGAAATGCGCTTGTAAATCAAATCAGCGTTATTGAAGGTCCTCCCGGAACGGGTAAAACGCAGACTATTTTGAATATTATTGCTAATATTGTAATGCGTGGTTATACCGTTGCGATTGTATCCAATAACAACTCTGCAACGGACAATGTTTTTGAAAAGCTGCAAAAATATCATTATGATTATATAGCGGCACAGTTAGGCAGCGATGAAAACAAAAAGGCTTTTATTCAAAATAAACAGCAGAAATATCCTGATTTTACATCTGACAAGATGGGAGACTTCAGTAAAAATGAACTTTCTTCTTATATTAAAAATTGCGAAAACAAGATTACTACGCTTTTTGAAACACAAAATAAGATTGCTGAGTTGAAGCATACTCTATCTGCGTTGAGACTGGAAAAAGAATATTTTGATGAATATTTTAATACTACTCATTCAGAAAAAAGCATTTTCAGGCGAAAAGATAAGTTGTCATTGGACAAAATACTCACTATATGGAATGAACTGCAAACTTATATTGAAAGTGAAAAATCTATCAGTTTTTGGTACAAAATCAAATCAATTCTGCTTTATGGTATTGCAAATTTTGACGTTTATAATTATCCTACAGAGGAGATTATTGAACAGTTAAAAAAGATTTTTTATGAAATTAAGATTTCGGAAATGGAAAATGTAATTCAACAGCTTGAAAAATATCTTTCCGAAAACAATATATCAAATTTAATTTCGCAATTAACAAATAAATCAAATCAATTGTTAAAGGCATACCTTGCCGATAAATATAGTACACGCTCGGAGCGTCCTACATTTGATGCAGACGATTTATGGAAAAGAAGTTCTGCTTTTCTGAAAGAATACCCTGTAATTTTAAGTACAACGTTTTCTGCGACAAGCAGTTTGAAAAATATAATTTACGATTATGTCATTGTAGATGAAGCGTCACAGGTCGATTTAACGACAGGTGTTCTTGCAATGTCATGTGCCAAGAATATGGTAATTGTAGGTGATTTGAAGCAACTCCCTAATGTTGTGCCTGAAGATGTAAGAAAAACAATTGCCCAATTATCAATCGGTAATAACATAGCTTTAAATTATCGCTATGAAGAAAACAGCTTACTTTCTTCGATGTGCAAAACCTATGAAAATATTTCCCGAACCCTTCTTCGCGAGCATTATCGTTGTCATCCAAAAATCATCGGTTTCTGCAATCAAAAATTTTATAATAATCAATTAGTTATTATGACACAGGATAATGGCGAAAGTGATGTGCTGAAAGCCTATATTACAGTAGAGGGCAATCACGCACGAGGTCATTTTAATCAACGTCAGATTGATGAAATAACCAACAATATTCTTCCTGAACTTAATTCAAGTGATGTAGGTATCATTGCACCATATAAAGACCAAACATCTGCGCTTGCCGAAGAAATTACAGGGCAGATTGATATTTCAACAGTACACAAATTTCAAGGCAGAGAAAAAGATGATATTATCATATCGACAGTAGATAATGAGATAACGGAATTTACTGACAATCCAAATATGCTTAATGTTGCAGTATCACGAGCGAAGAAAAGGATGAGAATAGTGGTTTCTGATAGCGAAAAGAACGGCAGAACAAACATTGGAGATTTAATAAAATACATTCAATATAATAATTTTGAAATTAAGCATAGCGAAATCAATTCCGTATTTGATATGCTTTATAAGTGCTATGAAGAAAAACGAAAGAGTTTCTGAAAAAGCACAAGCGAATTTCAGAATACGATTCCGAAAATCTTATGTATGCGCTTATAAAAGATTTGCTGAAAAATGAAGCTTTTTCAAAGCTTGATGTAATATCACAACAGCCGCTTAATTCTTTAATTTGCAATTTTCATAAGCTATCAGATGAAGAAGCTGCTTATGCCAAAAATCCATTGACGCATATTGATTTTTTAATATTCAGTACTATTGATAAATCTCCTATGTTGGCGATTGAGGTTGACGGTTATGCTTATCATAATGACAATATTAAGCAAAGCCAACGTGATAAACTGAAGGATTCCGTTTTGGAAAAATACAATATCCCTCTTATTCGATTTAGCACAACTGGAAGTATGGAGAAAGAAAAGTTGGAAAAGAGGCTTATGGAACTGATTTAAGAACTGTGGTATTTATAACATCATATCAAATTAACAATAAAACAATTTAAGAGTAGTGGAAAGGATTATTATGAAAGATAACAACAAACTAAAAAGTATAGTTTTTTTCTTTGATAGCAGCATGATTGACGAATTCTCTTATGGTGATGTTGTTTTTGAAAATATTATCAAAGGTAGAGAAATCACTTTAAACTCCAGTAAAATAATATTTTCCAGAGGAGATATTGTAAATAAAGCCGCATATAATGACATCAATCCATTTGTTATAAAAGATGATTTGTGCACAATTACAAAAATAAATAAGTCGTTTTCAGATTATTTATATGTGTGTATACTTGAGGACATAGAGCAACAAATAGCAATTAAGATAGATTCCAGATTGAAAGACACTTTTTTCGGCTTATGTTGGTATGACATCAATAGACATACAATCGACTGACTCAAGAAAGCAATTTTGGAAAATGCTCATACGAGAATTCAGCGTAGAATATAAAACTATAACATATTTTGGATGCGAAAGCGAAGGCACTTCTTTTGATGTTTCTACTGCTGAATCATACGAACTACGTAATAAGTAATTTGTATCGCATTCTTCAAAAGGTAATGGCGTTATATTATCTAAGATTTTAGTTAACGGATTTTCGCTACCGCTCTTCATTAAGTACCATATTAATTCTTTTTTGGATTGTTCTAACCGTTTTAATATTTCATACAAATCATTGCCTAGTACTTGTAAAACACATATCTAGCTACGGACTCTGAACTTATCTCATATACATATATATTTAATTTGTAACATAACTCTATAAGTAAAGCATACAGTGATTGAGCGGTTTTACCAAGGCTTTTTCCGTATAAATGTTTTATAGTATCATCAAAATCATTCTAATCTAAATCGCGACCAAAGTTTTGAAGTAATGTTAATTCTAAAACATCATTTTTGCTATAACTAAACCTATTATATCTGGCATATTTATAAAAAGCTTCTAACATTGATAGCATTGCTTTGCATTTAGCATCTAATTTTAGAGAAGCGTGTTCCGATATAAATTCATACATTGCCATATGCTTATGGCTGTATAGTAATCTATCTGTTTTTTCTTTATCTACAGGGCTTTCCTTATAAACTATGAGTTCAATTAAAATTTTTAGTATTCTTTCAAAACCTTGTGACGCTTGGTACAATGAAGTAAAAATGTAATCAGTCGAAGCAAACTTTCCTTCTTTGGCAATATATACACGATTAATATCTTCTACAGCTTTCCAAATTTCAACACCTGATATACCTAACTCCTTAACGAGAGCAAAGTTCATCTCCATTATGCCACGATCAGAATCGCCTTTACCATCTATCTCTTCAAGCTGATCAATAGATTTAATAAAACTTGATTGTCTAGTGGAGAACATTATTTTTCTACCGATACAAACCTATACTTTGAGGATGAATTATGCTGCGATTTTGAAACTGACGAATGTGATAGCGAAGATTGATGTTTTTAATAATGTCTCGAAATTGAAATTAAAACGGAGGCTTTATGAAAGTAATAGTTTTCGACATAGGCGGAACGCTTATGGAATACAAGAATATGCCGCTTTCGTGGCTGGATTTCTACAAGGACGGTTTCCGTTATGTCTGCAACAAACTTTCGCTGAACATAATCGAAAATGATATAGACAAGTCATTTGAGGTGCTGAAAAGCTATAATCCCCGCATCAATCCTCTTGAGGTTGATGTTACTCCCAAAGTGATTTTCAGCGAGGCTACGTCTCATTGGCAGGGCGAATTTATACTTTCCGATGTCATAAATAAGTTTTATGAGTCGATGAATCTGACAGCTTATATTTATCCCGAAACTCTTGATTTCTTGGACAAGCTTAAAGCAGAGGGCTACAAAATAGCGGCTCTTACCGATGTAGCAATCGGAATGCCCGATGAACTGCACAAGAGCTATTTCCCCGAACTGCTGCCCTATTTCGATATGTATGTTTCCTCAATCTCTTGCGGTTATCGTAAGCCTAACCCGAAAGGACTTTCGGATATTGCGGAGAATTTTGGCGTTGTACCTTCAGAAATGATTATGATTGGCGATGAGGAAAAGGATATTAAAACTGCAAAGAGGTTTGGCTGTAAATCCGTTCTGATTTACCGACGGGACAAAAATGCTAATTTCGGGCAGGATTATACGGTTACGGATTTGAATAAACTTTGGGAGATGCTGAAATGAAATACGTACTTTTACACGGAATGGGACAGAATGCTTCAAGCTGGGATAAAACAATATCCTTATTATCTGATGACACAGAAACGGTCTGTCCTGAATTGAGTGATTTTTTTACCGAAGGAAACTGTTTTTATAATAAAATGTATGCTGCCTTTTGTGATTATTGTAATAATTTTTCTGAACTGTTAAATCTGTGTGGACTTTCTCTCGGTGCAGTTCTTGCACTGAATTATGCTATTGACTTTCCGAAAAAAGTAAATTCTCTTATTCTTATTGCACCGCAGTATGATATGCCGAAATTCCTGCTTAAAGTACAGAATGTGCTGTTTAAATTTATGCCTGAAAGTCAGTTTAAGGATATTGGACTTACGAAAAAGGATTTTATTACGCTTACAAATTCAATGGCTGATATGGACTTTACAAACGGTCTTGATAAGGTGACTTGTCCTGTGCTTATTCTATGTGGAGAAAAGGACAATGTGAATAAAAAAGCAGCAATAAAGCTTGCTGAAAAGTTGCCAAACGCAAAATTTGCTACGATTGAAAATTCAGGTCACGAGGTTAATATTGATAATCCACAGGGGTTAGCTAAAGTTACGGGGGAATTATAATGGACATAAACTTTTGCACTGAGTGCAGTAAGCCGCTTACATATAAGTCAATCGGTGATGAGGGAGAGCAGAAATATTGCGAATGCTACAACAAGTTCTATTTTGATACCCCTGCAAGCTGCGTGCTTGTGGCAATCATCAATGAAAATAATCAAGTGCTATTTCTGAAACAGAATTATATCTCTGCAAAGAATTACACGCTCTGCTCCGGATATTTGAAAAAGGGTGATACACTTGAAGAAACCGTTGCCCGTGAGGTGCTTGAGAAAACAGGACAGCGTGTGATTTCCTGTGAGTATGTGCAGAGCTACTATTTCGCACCGAAAAATCTGATTATGTCAGGCTTTATAGCTTATGTCAAGGCGAGCGAATTCGATAGCTCCAACGAGGTTGACGGTCTTATGTGGGTTGATTTGGATAAGGCTGTGACTATGGTTGAGAGGGAGAATAATTATTCCGGTGAACATCTGGACAATTGTATAAAGCTGATAAAATCAAAGGAGGATTAAAAATGGCAACACAGGTTTACACATTCAAAATCACATACGCAGACTGTGACAACAGGATATGGCGAACTGCTGCGATTTCGTCAAACTACACACTTGCCGAGCTTGGCTATCTGGTGCTCGCAGCCTTTGATATAATGGAGTATCATTTATTTGAAATAAAGTACAAAAACGTAACCTTTTTCCTGACCGAAGAAGATTTCGAGGATTTGCTTTATGATGAAGATGAAGCCTACGATTTAATGTACTCTTATAAAATCGGCAGCCGCCGTCTTGACCTTAAAGTTGGTGATGTTATCGAAATGACTTATGATTTTGGTTGCGACCAGACCTTTATTATAGAGCTTCTCGAAATCAGCGATATGCCCAGAGGTCACGGTCATGCTTATCCGAAAATTCTTGACGGTGCAGGTCGGGGTATTGTTGATGATGTGCCTGCGTTCGAGCTGCTTGAAGCGATAAAGAAAACAGATGAGGACGGACATTCTGAGATTTATTATTCGAGCAGTTGTTCTAATAATGCTCCTGAATGGGATTACAGAAATTATAGAGTCGATTGGAACAATGCACTGCTTAAAGGCATAATTGAACGAATTCGTGATGGGTATGAAAATTATGAAGATGATGAATATTAATATAGTTGATAAAATTCGAGAAGTACTTGAAATGACAAATAGCGAAAGCACTGCTTATTATAATAGGGAAAGCGACGAGATTGTCTGGGTGTTCGAGTAAATGGATAATGATACGAAACTGCTTGACGAGATAGAGGATAACTTCGATAAAATATATCGCATTGCCGACTCAGTATGATATTGACGAATATTCTATAATGAAAGAGTTTGCTTATTCCTGCGGCAATACCGAAATTGCCAGTGAGCTTTGCCTTTGCTTGAAAGGCAGCGGTGCATTCCGCCGCTTTAAAGATAAGGTGACATATCTTGGAATACGAGAAGAATGGAGATAATGCATACAGGAAAATTACCGAAGAGTGGTGTGCTGACAATAAACTCATATCTATATAAGAAAAATGAGCTATATGCTTGATTTGTGATTTTAAAAACACATAACGGAGGAACAGATATATCATGGGTGAAATCAGAAGAGTTGAAGTTGACGAGTTTTGGGCTGATTCTACAATTATAGAGGCAGGAGATTTTATATATACAAGCTATTGTATGAAAAACAAGGGACAGTCTATCGAAAATCAGATTAATGGTGCTTTTGATGTGCTTGAAGAAAGATTAAGCAAGGTTGGTTCGACATTGGAGTCTGTCATTCAAATGGACTGTCCGTTCAGAGATATTCAGGATTTAAGCGTTTTAGCTCCTATTATCAAAACGAGATTTAATGGTAAATATCCAGCCAGAAAGGCATTTGAAACAAATTTTTTAAGAGATGGCATTTGTTTTTAGATTGACGCTGTGGCATATAAGGGGAAAAGCAATGGATAGGTCTTATATGAATATTGTGATTGCCGAAAAGAAATAATTTATTGTCAATATGATAAATGCTCGTACTAACGAGTGCGGCATTGCTAATAAAAATGAACAGCGATTTTGATTATCGCTGTTCAATATGGATTTTAAAAATGGAGAGTGTATAATATAATACGGGACTGTCTCTTTTAGATTTAAGCGACAGTCCCGTTTTTATCGAATTATGGCTGCTTTGGTGGTGTGACCATATGTGGGAGGTTTACAGTGGTAGAAAAATCACAATGCCCAAGCCATTCCTGTATTTGCTTCATCGCCATACCGTTCGCAAGCAAAAGAGAAGCGCAACTATGCCCCAACACCCCGAAAAGACACTACTCAGAAATTATTTCGCAGCTATCAACAGTAACCGCAAATTTGTTATGTGTATGAGGGATTCTTTCATTTAAATAATGTAAATGAAAACCAAAAGGTACACAGATAAGATAAAAGTCAATCAGATTGTTGCCGTGAACAACAATCTTTTTCAGCATTGAGTTATAAACCTCAAAGCTGGTTATATCCACATCTTTAGTACGATTTATCTGTTCAATATATGCTTTTATTCCGTCAAGCTGTTTTCGATGAAAGGCGTCAATATCCTTATTATTCGAGATCTGAGTGGTAAGCTTGTTTATTTCAGCGTCATATATATCAACCTGTGTCTTTAAATCATCCTTTGAGATAATGCCTTCAAGCATTAAGTCGATGGCATTGTGCTTTTTCCTTAAAATACTGTCAATCTTATCCTGAATGGGCTTTGTATCTATTGCCGCAGATGTTCGCTGCATAGTTTTTATGTCATCCAACAGCTGCTCTGTGATACACGTTCTTTCGTTTTGTACGTACTTCAAAACATATTTCATACAGGTATTTAAAAAATTTTCAGTTATAAATTTGTTATCGCAGCCAACCTCAATTCCATTGACATTCATTTTCTTTATAGTACCGTATTTAGAACGATTAATGCAGCTGCTATGCCAATAATGCTGAGAGTATTTCCTGCCCTCCCTTGATTTACTTCCTCGTTTTTCAAGCAATTCTTTGGCAGCATATTAAGGGACAAACTTTAATACAAAAACAGCCTTCCGATTTGGAGGGCTGTTTTTGTATCTATGCCCGGAAAGCCTGATAATGGGCCTTTCCGGGCTTTTTCAGTTTTCAGTGGGCTTGGCAATATAGCTCGCCAGCGGGCCTGACTTTGGTATGGCGGCATGGTAAGCGCTTGGAAGCTCACTTTTGCACCCCCCTCCGACCCATGCCCAAAATTCCTTCATAATGAAATCCTCCATTTCTTTTTTGATATTGCAAAAGGCCGCTTACCGGTCAGGTAAACAGCCCTCTGTCTCAAAGTTATATTTGTTTTGGCAGCGCTTCCCATAGCCTCATGTCTTCCTGCCCAAGGGACCAGATGGCGATGCCTCGTAGCTCCCAGCGATAGGCTGCTTCATTGGTCCAATAGACCAGCGAGTCCACATCCTGATAATACAGAATAGAAAAGCCGTCAGTGTCGCCAAGAAACATCCTCGACACCCAGACATTGATGTCCTTTGGTGTCACTGTAACCGAGTAGAGCTTTCTTCCACATCGGAAGTCAGCGTAGCCGCCGCTAAAGCCGCTGACCGTGGCCGTAAAGTGCAAGGTATAGGAGTTACTGGAATAGACTCTGACCTTATTTCCACGAATGCGCATCTCAATAGTGTACATGTTGGGATCGGTGCGCAGGTCTGCATCGCTGGTCTTGGAGAAGCTGGTCGCATAGCTGCCAAGAAGCGTGGAACCGTTGTAAAGCTCCACCTGCTGGGTATCGTAATTTAAGCAGCAGAACAGACTGCCGCAGAAGATACCGGCCCTGCCGCCACCGTCCGCAGGAAAGGCAAGCCTTGCACGAAGATGGATATCATCAAAGCCGCTGTACAGCCATGCAAGCTGACCTTCGCCTTCCAGCTGGGAGTAAGGCCTGCTGGTATCGCCATAAGGCAGGGACTCTTGCCATACATCCCATTCGCCGGAGAGCGTGGTCCAGTAGCTGGACGGGAGAATAGTATCGTCACGGAAATCCTCGTACCAAATCAGTGCCGAGTCCGGTTTTCTGCGCAGCATTTCGCAGGTCAGCTTGAAGCCTTTATCCGGCTGGCAGGGATTACCGTCCACATCAATAAACTGCCTTGGAGAGAGCGTGAACTGCGCCTTGCCACAGGCCTCGTACAAGGTTAGCGCCCACGTCGGCAAGCTGAGAGACGCCCTTGCCAAAGGCAGATACCAGACCGGAGATGATCTGCGGCACGGCCTTTACAATTTCCACAATGATGGTCGGCAGGTTTTTAATCAGCGAAATCAAAAGCTGCACACCGGCCTGCACGATTTGCGGGATACTGTTTATCAGCGCATTTACGATGGAGCCGATGATTTGCGGGATTGCCGCCACGATTGCCGTAATAATATCCGGCAGCGCAGATACCAACGAGGTCAAAAGCTGAATGCCTGCGTCGATAATCTGCGGAATGGCTCTAATCACAAAATCTACGATAGCCAGAATGATGGAAGGGAGTGCCTCAATCAAAATCGGGATTGTGGTCAGCAGTCCCTCAGCAAGGCCCATAATCAGCTGCAAGGCTGCATCCAAAATCATCGGTAGGTTTTCAATCAGACCCTGCACTATGGTGATAATTGCCTGCACCGCAGCCGGAATGAGCTGAGGCAAAGCAGAGCCGATGCCTTCCACCAAGGAAACCACAAGCTGTACAGCAGCCTCCACCAGAAGCGGCAGGTTATCAATCAGGGTCTGCACAATGGTCATAATGGCGCTGACTGCGGCACCGCCTTCTTCGGCAGGGATACGGTCTAAGTTCTCAAGTTCACGGATGTCGTTTGTGCTCATCCAGCCGTTCTGTCTGCCGATGGCGTAACCGTTCATACGGCTTTGGTAATCGCCACGGAGCAGTCCGTCCACATTGAACTTGATAAAATAAGCAGCCTTCTCGGAATGGGAAACCAGCGCTCGAATCATCGATTGCTCCCACCTAACGAGCCAAGGCTCCAAGGTGTATTTCACAAATTCCAAAGACTGCTGCTCAATATTAGAAAAGTTCGACTTCTCCAGATCGCCAACCATGTGAGGCGGGATACGGAAAATTCGAGCAATTTCATTGATTTGGAATTTCCTCGTTTCGAGGAATTGGGCCTGTTCCGGTGAAATGGAGATAGGCGTGTATTTCATGCCTTCTTCCAGAACAGCTACTTTATTTGCGTTGCCGCTGCCGCCAAAGGTGGACTGCCAGCTTTCACGCACACGCTGTGGGTCTTTGATGGTGCCAGGATGTTCCAAGATGCCGCCCGGTGTAGCACCGTTGGCGAAGAACTTCGCACCATATTCCTCACAGGCGATTGCCATGCCGATAGCGTTTTTTGCCATCGCAATGGGACTGTAGCCGACGAGACCGTCAAAGCCGAGGCCCGGAATATGCAGCACATCGGAAGGCTGCAGGATAACGGCAGTATCCTTATTTCGGATTGCTTCGTCCTGACCACGGTAGTAGGTGTAGTAGAGCTGGCCATGTTCGTCACGGTCAACCACCATACAGTTTGGCATCAGCGGGTACAGAGCCACAACTTCACCTTTGCCGTTGCGGATGATTTGCGCATAGGCGTTGCCCCACAAAAGCAGGTGCGTCATGAGTGTTTCCCTGAATACGAAAGAGGTCATTTCAGGATTCGGCTCATCATGAAGCAGCGCATACAGCGGATGGTCGATGGCTTTTTCTTTGCCACCGGTGTCGGTGTAGCGATACAGATGCAGCGGAAGACCAGCCACAGCCTCTGCCAAGATACGCACACAGGAATACACTGCGGTCATCTGCATAGCAGAGCGCTCAGTCACCGCTTTGCCGGAGGTGGAATTGCCAAATAGAAAACGATAGGCGCTTCCGGCAGTTGCATTGGTAGGCTTGTCTCTGGCCTTAAATATTCCAGATAAAATTCCCATAGGAAATCACGCTCCCTTCTAAAAATGGGTATAAGAAAAGCACCTACCGTTTCCGATAGATGCTTAGCCTTAATGAGTTGTACTTTCCCTTAAACAGGTGTTTGTTTTAAGGGAAACGATGATGGTGTAAGGGAATCGGTCCCTTTTATATTTAGGACAGCAGCCAATCAATCAGGTATAAGGATTTGATACCATCGTAGGAATTGATATAGTTTCTGTCCATTGACAATACGATTTTTTCGTAGTTGTCGGGAATCATGCGCAGCGGTCTAAGTTCTCGCTCACGAGTCTCCGGCGACTGCATGCTTTCTGTTACTTGGATATACAGCTTATCATTTGGTTTCTCTGCAACAAAGTCAATTTCTGTTTCACCGACTTTACCGATATACACACGGTAGTCACGTCGGATGAGTTCCAAGAACACGATGTTTTCGATGATGTGGCCTCGGTCTGCATCACGGTAGCCGAGAAGCATGTTACGGAAGCCCATATCAATAATGTAGTTCTTTCCTAATGTTTTCAGCAGCTGTTTACCTTTTACATCGTATCTTCCCACAGAGTAGAAGATAAATGCACTGCGCAGCATAGCGATATATTTATCTACCGTTTTGCCTGCAACATTCTTTCCTTTACCGGTCTGAATGTCTCCCTCGTTAGACAGCACGTTTCCGATGCTATTTGGAGAGGTGATACTTCCGATATTGGAGCAAAGGAACAGCATGATTTTCTGCAACATTCCCTGATCTGCTTGATTGTTTCGCTGAAGAATATCACGCAGCACAACAGTGGAATAGATACCTTCCAGTGCTTGATTGCTTCGTGCTTCGTTGAACTGATATTCTCTCAGAATCGGCATACCACCAAACTGTAAGTATCTTTGGAACTTTTCTTCTACTGTAACAGATGGTGCAAACTCGTAGAAGGTTAGGAATTCCTTGAAAGATAATGGCAGCATACGGATTTCTACATATCTGCCGGAAAGCAGTGTGGAAAATTCCGTGGAAAGCAAATATGCATTGGAGCCGGTGATGTAGATATCCACATCAAAATCAAGACGGAAGGACTCGATAGCTTTTTCCCAATGCTTTACGGCCTGAAGTTCATCGAAGATCAAGTAGGTCTTTCCACTTTTTGGAATACGCTCACTGACATAGTCGTAGAAAGCGAGATAGTCAGAGAGATTACGATAACGCAGCGACTCCAGATTCATGTGGATGATGTTAGCGTTAGGTACTCCATTGTCGGTCAGATGTTGATGAAACAAGTCCAGCAGTGATGACTTTCCGCATCTGCGGATACCGGTTACAATCTTGACCAGATCCACATCTCTATTCTGAATGAGCTGATTTAAATACTCAGGGCGATTTATAAGTTCAGCCATGATGCACCTCCTAATTTTCTTATCTATATTATACTCGAAAATCCGAAAAAGTCAATAGTTTCAAACTTGTAAGTCCGAAACTTCAAAAATAATTTAAATTTTCGACTTGTTACGACATAAAAATCGGAGGGCGATGCATTTTCATATCCTCATTTCAGAAATTCCATATTTCATTTTAGCGGACGAACTTGAAATAAAGAAGCAAAAAGTATGCTTTTATTTCATTTTTAACCGAAGCAGGACAGATTATACTCATATAAACAGAATACCTCGCTCATCATATACAGAAGCGCCAGTGTTTATGCCACAGTGGATCGCACGGTCAAGACCCATAATCGTGGCCACGGCACCGTCGATTTTCTCTGTAGATTTTTCTTTGTCGGCCTTGATGTTTCTGGCAGGGTCTGTACGGATGAAGATGTTGTCCATCATCCAGCGCAGCACCGGATGTCCTCCGTGAGCGATTTTCTGCTCCAAGGTCAGCTTCATCAGTTCTTTGGTCGGAGGAGACATATCCTTAAAGCCCTGACCAAAAGGCACCACCGTAAAGCCCATGCCCTCCAAGTTCTGCACCATTTGTACAGCGCCCCAGCGGTCAAAGGCGATTTCACGAATGTTGTATTTTTCGCCCAGCTGCTCGATGAACTTTTCGATGTAACCGTAATGGACCACATTGCCCTCGGTGGTTTGCAGGAAGCCTTGTCGCTCCCAAACATCGTAAGGAACATGGTCACGGCGCACTCGCAGCTCCAGCGTATCTTCCGGTATCCAGAAGTACGGAAGGACCACATATTTGTCATCCTTGTCCAGTGGCGGGAACACCAATACAAAAGCCGTGATGTCTGTGGTGGAGGACAAGTCCAATCCACCGTAGCATACACGGCCTCGTAGGGATTCTTCAGTTACTTTGAAAGCGCAGGCGTCCCATTTGTCCATTGGCATCCAGCGGATTGCCTGCTTGACCCATTGATTGAGTCTGAGCTGCCTGAAGGCGTTTTCTTCGGCAGGGTTTTGCTGGGCCGATTCGCAAGCGGCCTGTACTTTATCGATGCCAACCGTAATGCCAAGGGAGGGATTCGCTTTCTTACAGACCTCCGGGTCTGTCCAGTCATCCTCCTCGGCAGCGCCATAGATAACCGGATAGAAGGTCGGGTCAATTTTTCGACCTTCGAGGATATCCTTTGCCTTCTGGTGGGTTTCGTAGCAGATGGAGTTGGTGTTGGTACCGGCAGTGGTGATCAGGAAATACAGAGGCTGCATTCTGGCGTCACCGGAGCCTTTGGTCATAACATCAAAGAGTTTTCTATTCGGCTGCGTGTGCAGCTCATCAAATACCACACCGTGGATATTGAAGCCGTGCTTACTGTATGCCTCTGCCGACAGCACCTGATAGAAGCTGTTGGTCGGCTGGTAGACGATACGCTTCTGGGAGGCCAGAATTTTTACACGGCGATTCAGCGCAGGACACATACGCACCATATCAGCAGCCACGTCAAAAACGATGGTTGCCTGCTGGCGGTCAGCTGCACAGCCATAGACCTCGGCACGTTCCTCACCGTCGCCGCAGGTAAGCAAAAGGGCCACCGCAGCGGCAAGCTCGGACTTGCCCATCTTCTTAGGAATTTCCACATAGGCTGTCGTGAATTGTCGATAACCGTTGGGTTTGATGGTGCCGAAGATGTCTCGGATAATGCGCTCCTGCCAGTCAATCAGCTCAAAAGGCTTACCGGCCCATGTGCCTTTGGTGTGGCAGAGGCATTCTATAAAATTGACTGCGTAATCCGCCAATTTTTTATTGTAGGTGGAGTCCGCAGACATGAACTTCGTCAGTGTGTAGTTTTCAAGTTTTCGCAATTGCCGCTTCCTCCTTTCAAAAGGGCATAAAAAATACAGCCCGTCGGCTGCACTACGAGAGAAAGAGCCATCCGGCTCAATCCCTGCTTTATTGGGTTTTTAGTAATTGTTGCTGTGAAGCAGAAGCTCTACGGCAAGTTCTGTATCCGGGTCCGCAGGTTTCACATCCCAGCCTCGGTCGTAATTGCATACGATTCTGCCGTTGCGCTTTAACATCAGCTTGCTAACCTTGCCGCCGTTAATGCCGAACTCCGATGGGCCGTCGTAAACCTTCATCCAGTAATGAAAAATGCTGTCGTAGACCTTAAGTGCGCCTTCTTTCCACATTGTGCGTTCCTCCTTACTGGCGAGTCATGCGGATCGCCGGGATTCTGGCTCTCTGGTTGGTCTGCCAATCGGTGTAGTTGGCGTTCACCTCGGTGATGCCGTTTTCCTGCAGTCACTCGGCGATGGCGTCAATGTCCTCGTCCCAGATGACCTCGTTGAAATCAATCAGGTCGTTGCCTGCGTCGATGCTCTTGCGATAAGCCCAGAACATGGTGCCGTTGATTCCGTAATCCTTCAGGCTTCCGGCCTGCTCTGCTATGGCTCTTTCAAAAAGTTCAATTTTCTTCATGGTGTTGTTCCTCCGTAAAATGTGTTTTCCCTTTCGGTAGTACACATATTCGCTCTAAAAGCACATAATAGCAAGTCATTTCTGCGATATAAATCGTAGAATACTGCACGATGTTTTGCCGGTGATTTTGTGTATATTATTTCGACACTTTTCGACAAACATCGATGCCGTAGACCACATTCAGACCAGGGCCGTTATCCCAATGCACCATGATGGAGCCGGTATCATCCACGCCCCAGACGGTACCAAGCGTACCCACCGGAGGAGCCTGTGCATCGTCCATCTGGACCAGCTCCACACGGGTACCGGCAGGATACTGGCTGCGGATTTGTTCGACTACTGCTTTATTCGGAAACTTCATCGCAGGCCACCTCCTTCTTGGCACCGCTTTTGAAAGCGGAAGATCCGGTCAGATTCTTCAGGAGAATCTTGCGCTCTGTTTTGTATTCTGCACCGATGAAGCCAAGGCGCAGGAGGAAGCAGCGGAAGGCGTACTTATCATTGTCCACCGGCTTCTCCGTTGCGCTGGAGCGCTTCATGTTTCGGGCCATTTCGCAGAGCTTGCAGACAAAGGTATCGTAGGCCTTCACGCTGTCCGCATCCGGTTGGCCGGGAAACCAAGGAAAGGAAACCTTTGTATCGGTAATCTCCAGCGGCAGGTCGTCCGTACCCAGCGCCTTGCAGATCAGGCTGTGCTTTGCAGCGATGATGTTTTTCAGGGTTTCCAAGTTGGCGTCGTCGAAAAGGCTGCGAGGCATGGAAATGCAGATGCCGGTGATTTCATCTTCCGAGGAATCCTCGGCAGTTGCTTCAGAAACCTCAATGCCTTCCGGCTGATAGCCAGCGCTCTCCAGAGCGTCTTTCAGCTGCTGCAGGGATTCTGCGTCCAAGCCATCCGGCACTTCCAGATTACCTTCTCTGGTGACGGTGTAGTCGCCAATTTTGTAAGCGTAGATAGGTGTCTTCATGTAGACTGCCTTTTCGCCGGTCAGTTCGCTGATGGCCTTGACCAGAGGCTTGCGGTCGGTTGAGTTCAAAGTAATGTTCATAGGGAAATCCTCCTTTAAATTTGGTACTACATATATCACTCTAAAGGCACAAAATAGCAAGTCATATTTGAGATATAAATGTACCAATTCTGCGCCCTTAGAGTGTGCGTAGATTACCAATTATGCCGAGGCGATTTCCTCATAGCTGTAGGTCAAACCATCACGGACCACAGTGACACCGACAGAGGAGCCGACCTGTTCAATGTAGCGCTTCACAATCACATCGCAGAACTTTTCGTCCAACTCAATGGTGTAGCAGATGCGGTTTGTCTGCTGGCAGGCAATCAGCGTGGAGCCACTGCCACCAAACGGGTCAAGCACCAGCGAGTTTGCCATGCTGGAGTTCATGATAGGATATGCCAGAAGTGGGATCGGCTTCATGGTCGGATGGTCACCGTTTTTCTTAGGCTTATCAAATTCCCAGATGGTGGTTTCCTTGCGGCCTGTGTACCACTGATGCTTACCGGCTTTCTTCCAGCCGAACAGCACAGGCTCATGCTGCCACAGGTCACCGGCTTTGGAGAAGGTCGGCTTCTGAAGTTCTGCCTCCACATCAAAATCGTCATCATGGACGCCTTTCTTGGTATCCTCACGGAACAGGGCCTCAAGCTCCGCTGGCTCGAAGCCGGTGAGAGAAACATCGAAGTCGGTGCCTTGCAGATCAGCGATTAACAGAGCCAACTTGTCGTTGTCCCATTCGCCGCTGATTTTATTGAGGGCCACATTCAGCGCTTTTTCCTTTTCTTCGGAAAGCTCCACGACCACGCAGTCCACTTCGGTCATGCCCATGTCGATGAGAACTTTCAAACGCTGGTGACCACCAACGACACGGCCAGTGGTCTTGTTCCAGATGACTGGCTCCACATAGCCGAACTGCTCAATGGAGCGTTTCAGCTTTTCATATTCCTTGTCGCCGGGTTTCAAATCCTTACGAGGATTATAGTCGGCAGGCAGAAGGTCGGCTGTATTTTTCTTCTCAATCAGCATATTTTCTCACCGCCTTTTCCAGCTCCTTGGTCTTGTCTACATTCTCCCAAGCGCCTTTATAACCGTTGAAGTGGCCATAGGCAGTGGTCTCGGAGAAGTAGGGACTGCGCAGGTGCAACAGAGAAATGATTGCAGCGGGACGCAGGTCGAAAACCTCCATCACAGCCTTGTGGATAATGTCCACATCGACCTTTTCAGTGCCGAAGGTCTCAATCTCAACGGCAGTAGGCTCGGCCTTGCCAATGGCATAGGAGATGACTACCTGACATCTGTCTGCCAGCCATGCGCCTACGATATTACGGGCAATGACTCTGGCCATGTAAGCGCCGGAGCGGTCAACCTTGGTAGCGTCTTTGCCGGAGAAGGCACCGCCGCCGTGGGCAGCAAGACCACCGTAGGTATCCACCATCAGCTTACGACCAGTGAGGCCGGTATCGGCAGCAGGGCCACCTTCCACAAAGCGCCCGGAAGGATTGATGAGGATTTCCGTTTCCTTCGGGAAGTGATAGCGACTGAGCAAAGGATAGATGATTTCGGTGATGATTTCACGGCGAAGCTCATCCAGATCTTTGTTTTCCTTATGCTGCGCAGAAACGATGATGTTCTTTGCGCTGACAGGCTTGCTATCGTGGTATTCGACGGTTACCTGCGCTTTACCGTCAGGACCGATATCACGAATGGTACCGTCTTTTCTTGCTTCGTCCAGACACTTGCACAGGTCATTGACGAAGATAACGGGAGTAGGCATCTTGGCCCATGTCTCATTGGTGGCATAACCATAAACAGTGCCTTGGTCACCGGCACCAACAGAAGCGAAGATATCGTCGGTATCGACCTCACGGGTTTCCAGCGCTTTGTTTACGCCACCGGCAATGTCAGCGCTCTGGCGATGCACATACATGAAAACGATAAACCTCAAAGGATTATATCCGACCTTGGCAAGGGTCTGACGGACCACCATACGGATGTCGATTTTCTTGGAGCAGGTGATTTCACCGCACACAAAGATTTTTCCTTTTGTCGCCATAACCTCGCAGGCCACACGGGAGTAGCGGTCTTTTTTCAGGCACTCGTCCAGAATGGCGTCGGCGATCAGGTCACAAAGTTTGTCCGGGTGTCCAGCGCAGACACTCTCGGCTGTTTTATAAGAAATGTTCATAATCAAAGTCCTTTCCTTGCCATCAGAAGGCGCTCCATGACATCGTCCTGTGGAGTGGCACCGCCGTATTCCGTGGCACAATTTTCTTTTACGATTTGGTAGATTTCCATCCAGAGCCTGTTGGTCTGGCTCATGAAGTTCTGGCTCATCGCCACATAGGGCGACTGGATTGCATTGCCGGTAGTCGGATGCTTTGCCAGAAAGCCGAACTCAGTGATTGCTTCTTCACACTGAATCCAGCGGGCTACGCTCATGGCGTAGCGTTCCAGAAGCTGGGGAGATACGAGAGCAGCACAGCCACGCTCGTGAAGCCAGTCCCATGTCTTTTTGTAAATATCCGCTGCGACCAGCTTCTTACCATCCTTCTGTTTGGCAGACAGTAGCTTGGATGGTTTGGGCATCGCTTGACCTTCTAAATCGACCGACTGGTTATCAAAGTCAATGACAGTCAATGCTCGTTTGCCCGGATTGCCTTCAGCGATTTTCTCAGCTAAGGGCTTCTTTTTGGCTCCTGCGCCAACACGAGCGCCGCCTCGGTTGATACCGTCCTTAGCCATCTGCATACACCTCCTTTGGCAGGGCCTTATATACCCCGTTTGAAACTGCGATTTTGTGCGTAAGACCCCACGCCCGTTACACGGCATAAAGGTCGTAGAGATTTGACCCGCCCCTACCGGTCATGATTGTGCCAGCGATCACCACGCTCTGCATGGATTCTGGCATGGCAGGACTTACAAAGAGCAATCAGATTATCTCTCGCATGTGTGCCGCCTTCCGAGAGAGGGACCTTGTGGTGGACTTCTTCTGTAGGAACAAGCAGACCTTTCTCTTGGCACAGCTCGCACAAAGGATGCTGCTGCACATAGCTGTCACGGATACGCTTCCAAGCACGACCATAACGACGGCGCACGGCAGGGTCACGGTCATATTTCTCGTAGCGCTTATTCTCTTGCTTTTCATGCTTCTCACAAAACCTACCGTCCGTAAGCTCTGGACAGCCGGGATAGGAACATGGTCGCTTGGGTTTCTTCGGCATCTTGTTTTTTCCTCCTTCCATCAAAAAGTAGCGAAGGATGTACCACACCTGTTCGGGGTAGCTTACTTGTCTGTATCCCATGTGATTCCTCCTTCAGGGCATAGAAAAAGCCCTGCGGGGTTGCTCCCACAAGGCCGTTTCTGATTTTCGCTTTTCGCTATTATAATAATATCATAGGGAGCGGGTATCATTCTATGTCTTTAGGTATCACGTTTCAGGATACCGTCGCAAATATCAAGGGCCTGATTATGGATCTTATACAGGTGGTGCATACTGTAGCCCATATCCACGGCGATGATTTCCCAAGACTGAAAGCACAGGTAACGCTTCTCCAATAAGGTCTGCAGCTCTGGACTTGGCACCGCTTTGATGGTGGAAGAGATTGCTTTCTTCAAATCCACCAGTTCATCAATGTCGTGGTTGATTTCGGCCTGCAGGTCCACAATCTTGCAAACAGCATCGGCCATTTTGGAAGTGGCCTTGTTGGGATTGCGAGGCATACCCGTCAGCACCGAACTGGCGCTGGTAGCAAGGTCGTTCAGAGCCTCTACCTGCTGAATTTTGGAATTGATACGCATATCCAGAAACTTGGCTTGCATTAAATATTCCTTTGCGGTCATATCGCACCTCCGAAAATTTGATATTCCTCGGATTGTCGATTTTTGTCGTAGATTGTCATAGATTGGCTTTTACGGCATCAATCAGGGCGTTCTGTGTCAGCTCTTTCTGTGAGAGGGCCTTTAAGATGCGCTCGTCGATGGTGCCTTTTGTGATGATGTGCTGGATCACCACGGTACGGTCGGTTTGTCCCTGTCGCCAGAGACGGGCGTTGGTCTGTTGGTACAATTCCAAGGACCATGTTAGCCCAAACCAGATAAGCGTGGAGCCTCCGGCCTGAAGATTGAGTCCATGACCGGCAGAAGCGGGATGGATGACTGCCACCGGGATTTTGCCGTTGTTCCAGTCCTCAATATCCTTACTGGACTTCAGCTCCCTGACAGCAAAGCGTTTTTTGATGCGCTGCAGGTCATGCTTAAACCAGTAGGCCACCAGCACGGGTTTTTCATTGGCAGCTTCAATCAAATCCTCCAAAGCGTCCAACTTGCGGTCATGGAACTCTACTACATCGCCGGTATCGGTGTAAATGGCGCCGTTGGCCAGCTGCACTAATTTCCCGGTCAGAGAAGCGGCATTGGCAGCAGTGATTTCTTCATCAGAAAGGTGCAATACCAGTTCTGCCTTCAGCTGCTCATAGCGATTTTTCTCATCCTCGGAAAGCTGGACATCGTGTTGAGAAGAAATCAGCTCCGGCATCTGCAGATAGTCGGTACTTTTCATGGAAATCGTTATATCCGAAATCTGCTGGTAGATGGCTTCCTCTGCATAGGGCAGCGGTTTGTAGGAGTAGATGATTTGTCCGTTGCGCTTATCCGGCATGAAGTAGTTATTTCGGTATTGCGTGATAAACCTGCCAAGGCGCTGACCCATATCCAGCAGTCGGAACTCTGCCCAGAGGTCCATGAGGCCGTTGGAGCTTGGTGTACCAGTGAGGCCGATGATGCGTTTGATTTTCGGTCTAACCTTCAACAATGCCTTGAAGCGCTTTGACTGGTGATTTTTGAAAGAGGAAAGTTCGTCTATGACCACGGTGTCGAAGTCAAAGGCGATGCCGCTGTCCTCAATCAGCCATTGCACATTTTCACGATTGATAATGGTGATGTCGGCACCGGCCATCAAAGCAGCTTTTCGTTCTGCCGGAGTTCCCACAGCAACAGCGAAGGTCAGGTGGTTTAGGTGGGTCCATTTCTTCAGCTCCGCAGGCCAAGTATCACGGGCCACACGAAGCGGTGCGATAACCAGAATGCGATGGGCCAGAAAACTGTCAAACAGCAGATCGGCGATGGCAGTCAGGGAGATGACTGTTTTGCCGAGACCCATATCGAGGAGAACTGCGGACACGGGATGGTTTTCGATATATTCAATTGCGTAGCTCTGGTAGTCGTGTGGTTTGAAGTTCATCCAGCATCCCTCCAATCTGTTTTGGTTTATCTATTACATATACCTTGAAGCCCAAGGAACGTAGCAGCCGGTGTCGTGCTTCCTGCAAAGGGCGTGGGCGTTTTCCGGGAGCCTTCAGTTCCACAAAAGCGATAAGGCCATCAGGTAGTAATACAAGGCGGTCGGGCATTCCATCGAAACTCGGAGACACGAACTTTACAGCGATGCCACCGGCCTTTTTGACCGCCACGGTTAATTTTCGTTCTATTGTTTTTTCTAACATCGGTTACCTCCGTCAGCGCTAATTTTTGTAGAGTGGGTAACCTCCCTGAATGTCATTTACTAAACTTTTTATAGAACAGATTTTTTTAGTCCTAAGAGAATTTTTGTATATGACCTTAATGGAGGTTACCCCTACGGTATTGTCAGTTCAGAAAATCTTCCTCAGCATCGTTTTCTGCTCTCAGGCGCAGGCCCTTAAAGTAACGCTTGTTGTGGACCTTGATACGCTCAAAGCCAGCCTTCTCCAGCGCAAAGTAGAAGTCTGCCGTGCTGCGGATATACTCGTTGCAGTCCAGAGAGTAATTTCGGTAGGCCTGATAAAGCGCAGAGGAGCTTTCCTTGTAGGAATCATCCACCTCGCATTTGTCAGCAAGGAAGTGGCCAAACCAGTCATTCTGGCTGCGATATTCATCGATGGCCTTCTGGACGCATGCCGGAACAGGAATCTGGTAGTCAAGCTCGATGACCTTTTTGGCACCTTCGATGACCCAAGTCAGAATGCTTTCACCGGCATTGTCAAACAGGTACTCGCCGTAATTCTTGATGTCGCTCTTGCCGGTAATCTTTGCGTTGAACGGGATAACGATAAGGCGACGCCAGATACCATCATCGGAAGCGGAGACACGAGGCAGGTGGTTGGTATACAGCACCAGCGTATGGCAAGGCTTGAAGGAGAACGGGTCCTTATACTTTTTCTCCGCAAACACATCATCGGTAGAACAGAGCTGCTTGACGGTGGAGTCGTTCAGTCGGGAGCCTTCCTGCATTTCTGCTGCGATGAGCAGACGCTTGCCTTTGACCTCGGCCATTTCCGGTTTGATGTTTCTGCGGCAGCCGACAGTCAGCGTATCTGCAGAGATGTTGCCACTGTAAAGACCCAGCACACGAGAAACTGCATTCCAGAAGGTGGACTTACCGTTACGACCATCGCCGTAGGCAATGATCAGCGCTTCCACATAAACCTTGCCGATAGCAGCCAGACCGCAAATCATCTGCACATAGTCAATCAGAGTCTGGTCGCCTTGGAAAATCAGGTCGAGGCAATCCAGCCAAATCTGCTGACCTTTCTGGCTCGGAGACACAGAGGTGATTTTGGTAATGAAGTCCTCCGGCGAATGTTCCCTTGCTCCGGCCATACCTTTACGCAGGTCGTAGGTGGCTTCGGGCGTACACAGTGCAAAGGGATCGGCATCCAAATCCCTCGGCGAGATTTCTAAAATAGGATGGGACTCCCTCAGCGTGGAGGTGATGTTCTTGGAATCACGGCGCTTGATGGCGAAGGCCTGATATGCCTTTGCAGCCAGAAAATCCTGATAGGCTTCCAGCTGCTGTTCATTCATCAGCTGTTCGGCCTTGGACTTGGAGGTGCTGTCAAGGATGGTCTGAGCGCCGCTGTTCTTCATTTTGGTGAGCGCTTCCACAAGGTCGTTTTCGGCTTCCTTCAGCTGGCGACGGGTCAGTTCATGGGCAACGGCCTGCGCTCCCGGCTCGGATTCCTGCCAGTAATGGTCGGAGTAGCGGATAAAGTGTGTGGCGGGAGAATAGCGCAGTTCGCTGGAGAAGTATTTTCCCAAAACCTCGGCCTGTCCAACATCGGAGTAATCCTCCGGCTTGTAACAGGAAGGGTCGTTATATACTTCCGGTGCCACATATCCGTCCTGCTGGGAGAGCTTAGTGTAAAAACGCTGGGCCGAATGCCAGATAGTGGACAGTTCGCTGTTATCCAGAGGCGGCACACATTTTGCGGCTTCTTCCAAGAAGGTCTGGTAGGCCTTTTCGGTATCGCCGTATTTCTTGATGACACGACCGGCGAAGCGGCACATGGTCGCATTACGGCTTCCTTCCGGGATAACGGAGTGGTCGAAGTCGCCTTGCGGAAGGTATTCGTCGAACAGGTCCTCATTGAGAAACTCCGTCAGATTCATGCGTCCGGGATAGAGTGCTACCTCGGCAGCAGTAGTGCCGAAGAAGAAACGGGCCGCATCCAGCGCCTGTGTATCAAAGTACGGGAAGATGGAATTGACCAGCTTCTTCATATCGCTGTAGAGTGCAGCGTCGGTGCAGTGTTCAATCGGAAACAGCACATGGAACTTGGGCCTTGCAGCCTTACCGTTTTTCTCACGGTTATGGAAGCGGCTGAAATGGATGGCAAAGGTAACGCCCGGAAAGGCCTACATCACATCCTCCGGTGTCATCCAGTCAGCAGGATTTTCAGAATAGTCGTTATCGCAGTCCACCGGCAGACAGTCGCTGCCGATGAAGTTTTCGCCGTTACGATAACTGTTGCGATATTCAGCGCAGACATAGTCGTGGCTGATTGCAGATTTCAGACTGGCCTCATCCAAAATCACATGTTTGTGGGGATAGGAGCAGTTGCCGGGATTGCCGGTAACATCAGCAGAGTAGATAGTAAACATCAGTCATACACCTCCTTAGATTCCTTCTCCAGCACCTTGGTGATAAACTTCAGCGCCCGGATAGTGGTTTCCAGCTCACAGTCGCCGCCGAGGAAAACTTCAAAGCCGTAGCAGCCGTGCTTATCCACAAATGTGCGGATTTCCATATCAGTGCTGGCGCTGTCCTGAATACGGAAATAGGTGCGACCGCCGTGACCGCTGTCGCTGCCCATATAGCCGGTAGTGCCAGCTTCCACTTCGAGGATGTTGGCGCTGATTACTTCACGGGTATAGGTAGAGATTTCAGTGCCGTCAGGTAGCATTTTTCTTTTTTCGATTACTTCATACATAGGGTTAAGCCTCCTTCAAATTTTCGGTGAAATAGCGTAAGCGGTAATTCTTCCACTTGGCTCTTTCGATTTCTGCCTCCATGCCTGCTGAAATGCGACTGCCAAACACCCAAACCTCGGAGCATTTGCTCATCAGGGCATTTCCGAAGAACAGACCGAGCTGGCGCTCCTTCGGGTCCGCATCATTCAGAAACTGCGGAAATAGCAAGTGAGGTGCGATGGGGATGTATCCCTGTTCTACGGCAAAGCGACTGTAGCGTCTGGCAGCGTCCACATTCGCATCAATGTCTCCGGCATAAGGAGAACAGATATAGACGATGGGTCTAAAAGCACGAAGGGAGCGTTCCTCACGTTCAATGACGGAGAGTGCGCCGTAGGCCGTTGGGTCAAAATATCCCTCGCTGTTGAATTTGCTGATGCTCAAAACACGAATCCTCCTTTCCGGTGGGCATAGAAAAAGAGCGTCCACCTCTAATACCCTTTGGAGATGAACGCTCCGTTTTGACGAAGACTTGTTAATCTTTTTTATATTATCCCCAAGAAAATATTATCCTCAACTTTCACTGAAAGTTCTCCGAATATACACTTTGAGAACAAAAAGTTGGGGATAATATTTTGTTATTACCATTATAACGAAAGGGGGATTTATATTGGATGCTAAATACGAAGAAAGCATCAAACGCCTGAAACAATGCTGGAAGGAACAGCGGCATGTTATTACAGATGAAGAAAAAGCTGCTATGAAATCATTTCGAGGATATTTTCTATCCAACAAATCTGAAACTTATTCTCATGAGGTGGCATTAAAGTGGCTTTCTGATAATCAGGTAACCTGGGATGATGAGAAATACCAGCAGAATCGTAAGCTTATTTACGAGCTCAACGATGCTGTTACCAATGGTGCGGTCAAAACAGACTATGATTTTCTGCCGACTGTATATGACACACTTTCCGAGGATTTAAAAAGTCACCTGATACTCTATAGGAATGATCTACTTTCCCGCCTGCAGTTTCGTGCGTCTCGTGACCAGTTGGTTCACTGTATTAGCTTTGCAGCCATTCTAATGAATGAAGGGATTCTTTATGCACGGGATATTTCAACAGAGTTGATATCAAGATATCACGCTTACGCTGATGTCATCGGGGACACATACATCTGTCTCTACTCTGTGAGATATTTTCTTCAGTTCCTTGCGGAGCATGGAATTATCGCCGGACATATACCCATCGTTCTTACATCTCCATTACAGGCAAGAGTTGCCGGCTATGCCATTAGGAAGTTTTCAAAAGAAGTCTCTTCCTTTGAAACAAGTGGAATAAGTTCTGATGTGTATTGGCAGAAAGCAAACGTTCTTATAAGTATTCTCCGTAAAGAATTTCGCCACAATAAGGATGCCACAAGAAACAACTATCTCGTGTATTATCAGATGTTCTACATCTTTATGCGGGAGTTCTCCATCCCATACACCAAAGAGAACGTCCAGATTTGGGCAGATAGAATGGTCGAATTTATGGAGGAGCCGCATCGCAAGCCATCCATCAAACGCAGTTTTTACATTCTGGATGTGTTTATCAGTACGGGTACGATTACGGGGAACGACCTGGAAATCGTCTTGTGTGATCCTGGGAAAATCACTGAATTATCATCAACGTATAAAAAACTGTTGAATGATTTCTTATCATGCCGCAGAAAAGAAAACATTGCACCAGCCACTTTAGACGTACATAAATCCGGTGTGATATCTTTTTTGCTGTATATGCAGGAAAAAGAAATCCCGGCAGTGTCCGAAATCTCTCTTATAAACGTAAAGGAATACTGTACATGGATCTCTGAAAAGACCGTCAATCACAAGAATAATTATTCATATGACCTAAGAGTGTTTCTCATGTTTTGCTTTGAAAAAGGTTATGTAACGCAGGATCTTTCCCGTGCCCTGCCAACACAATCTAATCAACAGAGAAAAATCGTCAACGTCCTCTCTGACGAAGAAATACAAATGATCTATGCGTTCAGGGATAATGCGGCGACACCTCTCCAGTTGCGGGATTCCGCGATTCTTATGCTCGGCCTGCTGATGGGGCTGAGAAGAATCGATGTCGTTAATTTAAGGTTTTCAAACATAGACTGGAAAGCACAGACCATTTCCATAACACAGCAAAAGACATACAGGCCGCTTGTACTGCCGATGCCGATATCTGTAGGTAATAGTCTTTACAAATATATCAAGAATGGCCGCCCAAGGATGAGCGATGAAGACGATTTTATTTTCCTTTCAATGGCTGCTCCGTTCAAAAAAGCAGATCCATCGGCTTGTGGGATTGCCGTTAAACACGCCTTGAACAATACCACTGGATCATTTCATATTTTGAGGCGTACTTTTGCCTCCAGACTTCTTGCAGCCGGAACTAAGACAGATACCATTAAAGATTCCTTGGGACATTCAACCATGGATACAGTTAACAGATATCTCTCCGTAGATGAGGAAATGCTCAGATCCTGTTGTCTCCCTCTGGAAAGGACGGTGATTAATTATGAAACCGTGTCGTAATTATACTTTTAGCAGTTCCCTTGCACCCGCTATTGAGGGACTGATCCGGGAAAAAAGATCCTCTGGATATATGTACAATTCTAATGCGGATGTGCTTAAAGAACTCGATACCTTTTGCATTGAAAAAGGATTTGATTCGGAAACGGTTACAAAAACTCTGTCTGATGCATGGGCTGTTCAGCGTGATACGGAAGGAATCAGTTCGCGAAATATACGCGTGAGCAATCTGCGTCAAGTGTCAAAGTATCTGATCTCCATCGGAGTAGAAGCTATATGCCACAAATGCTCCAGTCAACAGAGACGAAAATAGCCCATGTATTTACGTCAGAAGAACGCAAAGAGTTTTTTGAATGTCTCAACAAGCTGAAAATCAAGAGGAAGAACAAACGCTTCCTTGAAGAATGCAGGGTTATCTTCCGTCTGTATTACTGCTGTGGTCTCAGGTTGTCCGAACCCCTATGGCTTACTTGGGATGACATAGACTGTGACTCCGGCAGAATCACTATCCTACAGTCCAAAGGCTATAAAGACAGGGTGGTCTGGGTAACACCTGATGTTGCAGAGATGATCAGAAAATACAATGAATACATATCAGCAGAATGCCCGGATGAAGTGCTTGTGTTTCCTGGCACTAAGAAGGGCAAGCCAATAAACGAGGTAACAGTGAGAGCCTATTTTCAGAGGACTCTGGCGATGACATCTTACGCTGCGATCAGCAATCCACCGACGATAAAGTCGTTTCGTCACACATTTGTGGTGGACAGACTCAACGCATGGATGGAAAACGGCGAAAATATAGAAGATAAGCTGCCATATCTCAGTAAATATCTTGGCCATAACAGCATCCACGAGTCACTTTATTATTACCATCAGGTGTCAGAAGCATTCAAAATCATCCATGAGAAGGATAAAACATCAAACATCGTAATTCCGGAGGTAAACGAAAGTGAATAAAAACAAAACGACACATAATGACAAACTCTTTTTCTCCAGAACTTTGCAGTATCTGGATAACTATCTCCCCAGACAGTTGGGTCGTAGTGCAGAAACGGTTCGCTCATACCGTGATTCGCTTTCCGGATTCAGGAAATACCTTTATGATGAGAAGGGCATTTCCATAGCGAAATTTACTTTTCAGGATTGCACAAAAAAACTGCTTCTGGAATACTGTGCTTATCTGAAAGAACATGGTAACTCGGCAGCCACATGCAATGTGAGGCTTGCAGCCATCAAAACATATGTCCAGTATGTATCTGATGATGACATTTCGCTTCAATCAATAGCTCTTCAGATTTCCAAAGTGCCGGGAATGAAGATCCTGAAGCGGGAGAAGAAGTTGATAACAAACGAAGGCCTGGCAGCAATACTTGCACAGCCTAAGGATACAAAGATTGGTATACGGGACAAGACTATAATGGTTCTTCTGTATGATTCTGCTGTCAGAGTAAGTGAACTTACCGGATTGCGGATTAATGATGTGGATCTCAAAATGCTTTCGCTACATATCCATGGAAAAGGAAACAAAGAACGTTCTGTAGCAATCAGCGAAAAAACTGCGGTGCATCTGAAACGGTATATGTCCATTTATCACTCTGACGGAAGCAAACCTGACGATTATCTGTTCTATACGGTGATAAAGGGCAAGATTGGCTCCATTTCCATGAGTACTGTAGAGAGAATCCTCCAGAAATATGCTGATGAAGCCAGAATTGAATGTCCTGACATTCCGGAGCATGTCTATCCGCATCTGTTCCGTGCTGAAAGAGCCACACATTTATACCGGGATGGTGTAGATTCCATTATGATTTCCAAAATACTTGGTCACTCCAGTATTGAAACCACCAAAATTTATGCGCTCCCGTCAATGGAGCAAATGCGCGAGGCAATGAACAAGGTTGATATGCCCACTGATGCAGCTGAAAAACCCTTATGGGAAGGCGATGAAGATGAAATGGCAAGGATCTGTGGCTTGAAGTAGCAATTAGATTATCCCCAGCATTTGTATGGTAGACCACTATTTTCAAAGGTTACCGCAAAGGCTGGGGATAATATTTTCTTGGGGATAATACAAAAAATCATGAATTCATGATTTTTTATAAATCGGCACGAAGCAAGATATCCGGCATCCAGTCCGGGGTTCTTGCCATCTGCTGGCATAAAACCTCAAGAGAAACTTTGTCAGAGCATTCGATGATAATTTCATCGTGTACGTGGCCGCAGATAAAGCAGTGGGATAGGGTTTTTATAGCGTTCATCAAAAGGTCCCTGGAAATGGCCTGTACAACGTTCTCTACAAATTTCGGTCCGTAGCTTTCTAAACGTTCCCATTTCTTAGTGGAGCCGACGCCTTCATAAGTGATGCACTCGCCGCCAAACTTGTTGATTCCGACCTTCGGTTTCACATAGGCCAGCTTTCTGCCGGAAGGGAGCGTGATAAACAGCATGCCGCTTCTGCAAGAGAAGGTCAGCCCATAAAGACTGGTCGTGTGCTTATATTTCACGGCCTCCATAACAGCACGGTCAACGGCCCACCAAAATTCGACAATTTTCGGGTTGGCCTGTCGCCATGCATCTACCAGAGGAGGAAGCTCATCTTCGGTTAGACCCATTTCGATAGCACCCATTGCCTTAAGTGCGCCGACGCTGCCGCCGTAGCCGAGGGCCAATTCCGCAATCTTGCCTTTTTGACGTAGGTGGCCGTTGATGCCGTGTTTCTCGACAGGGACCTTAAACATCTGACTGGCAGAAGCGCAGTAAATGTCGCCACCTTGTTCAAAGACTTTCTGTCGCCAGCTTTCATCTGCATACCAAGCGATAACACGGGCCTCGATTGCAGAAAAGTCAGCAACATAAAATTGTGCGCCATCTCCGGGAATGAAGGCTGTGCGGATTAGCTGGGAGAGCGTGTCCGGCACATCTTCATAAAGCAGCTCCACGGCAGCAAAGTCACCGCAGCGGACCAGCGCACGAGCTTCGGCCAGATCTGGCAGGTGGTTTTGCGGGAGATTCTGCAATTGAATATTACGACCGGAGAAGCGCCCGGTGCGATTGGCTCCATAGAACTGGAACATGCCTCTGGCACGACCGTCAGCGCAAACGGTGTTTTCCATTGCCTGATATTTTTTGTCGGAGGACTTGGCCAGCTGCTGACGCAATACCAATACATCGGCAAGTTCCGGTGGAGCTTTTTTCAGAAGCTCGTTCACAGCCTTTTTATCAAGACTGTCGGTCTCCATCCCATTATCAGCAAGCCACTGTTTCATCTGCTGGACGCTGTTGGGATTTTCCAAAGCGGTCATGTGCTTCATGGAGGCAGTCAACTTCTGACGGGACAGCGTATCCATTTCAATGGCCTGCGCTACCAGTTCCATATCCAGACGCACACCAGTGTCGTTGATTTCCTCGCTCTGGTGGTATTCCTCCCAGACCGCAGGCGATACCGGGAACTTTGCCAAGCGCTGCTGGATGGCCATTTCCGTTTCCACATCTCGAAGGTTATATTTCTTGAAGGCGTCCCACTTATCCGGCGCATGGAACGGTCTGTTTCTGGTACGCTGGCCATTGGATTTGGTAGGAGCGCAAGGCTGGCAGAAATATTTGATGAGGTCTTTGCCTTCAGTGAGTTTCTGCTTTTCAAGGCCCAAAACGGCACCGACACCTTCCAGCGACAAAGGCAGTCCCATCGTAGCGGCCCAGATCATAGAACAGCGCCAGCTTTCGGGATTTAAGTAATCGCCGGTAGGATAGCCCAAGTAGCGAGACAGGCAGTTGCGTTCAAAGGTGGCGTTGAAGGCCCATTTGATGACTTCTTCATCCTCCAGTGCCTGCAGGATTTCCTTTGGGATATGTTCTCCGTAGGCAAGGTCGACCACCTGCACCGGACCGGAGTCCACGCTATAACCAAAGAGTAGAATTTCAAAATCCTCCGCCTCCACATAACGGTACACACCGGACTTCTGAAGTGGAGCGCTGCTATAGGTTTCTATATCAATACTCCGTGTTTTCATGAATTGTCACATCCTTTCCAAGCCCAAACAGGGCGACAGATTGCTCCGCCGCCCTGTTGGGAAATCAGGTCATTAGTCGAGGAAATCCTCATCTTCATCCGTATTGAAATCGGACTCAGCGCTGGCCTTGCCGCCGAGAGGCTCACCGTCACGAATCTTCTGGAGATTGTTGAGGCCGCAGGCAATGCCCTTGTTACCGGAGCTATTGAAAGCATAGAAGGTAATGCTGGCACGACCGTAGACACCGGAGTAAACCTCGGAACGGCTGATGATAGGATTGCGGTCAGCGTCCACGATGCCGGGAGCTGTGGTAGCGTTGGCGTTGATGAAGTACGCATTGGTGTAGGCTGCATCGTCAGGTCTCTCAAGGTCGCCATCACGAAGAGGAGTCTTCAAAATGGAAAGCGCAGGTACGGTCTTGCCGTTACCCTTGAGCTTGGCTTCGCCTTCCTTATAGGCAGCTTCGATAGCAGCCTTAATCTTGGCAACAGTGCGAGTGTCGGACTTAGGGATGATAAGGCTGACGCTGTACTTAGGAGTGCCGCCGTTAATGGACTTAGGCTCCCAGACATTTGCGTAGCTCCAGCGGGTTTCAGGGCCAGTGATGACCTTCATGGGATTTACAGGTTTTACATTCTTACTCATAATCGTTTTCCTCCATAAAATCAGTTTTTGCATTATTCATGACCGGGCGTTTGTCGCTTTCCGGTACAAGTGTGGGTTTGCCCTGTGGCTTTTCGATATAGGCCGACAGGAGTTCGTCAAAGCGGCTCTTTCCGAGCAGCTTCTGCATGGCAGTGATACCGAGGAGCCTGCGCTCATACGGGTCAAAGCCTGCGTCGGTTACGGTCTGGGTTACAGCGGCCTCATCGGTGTAGCGACGATTGCTGCGGCCTTCGACCAATTTGAAGCCGGTCCATTCCTTACCGGAGATGGCCTGCTGGAGTGCGTACTCCTTGATGTCGTTGACCCAAGAAACCAGCTGGTCTGCACAGGAGAGAATGACCTCGATTTCCGTATCCTCCAACAGCGGAGGCAGTTTGAAATCGTACTGCGCCAGCATCAGGTTTGCTTCGGCTCTGGCCCTGCATTCGTGCTTGGCTTTACAGAAGCCACACCACTCGCCGCAGAGGAAGTTTCCGTCACCGGCAAAGGCAAGCTCTGCAGTCGGCTTCAGGACCTCATCGGCCCAGCGGTAAAGGTCGTCCTTGGACATCTCGAAGGTGGATACATTCTGGCGTCTTGGCTGATATACGGTCATTGCCACGGTGTCGATGTCGTAAATAGCATCGAACAGCTCCAAGGCACCGAGGGCGTAGCACATCATCTGCGGATTGTTATCTGCCTCCACCAGAACACCAAGGCCATGTTTGTAATCCACCACATGGAGCGTTCCGTCAGAGATTATAATGGCATCCGAGGTGCCGAAGCCTTGTTCCACCCAGCGGGAGAAGTCCACTCGCTGTTCGATGAGGACCACAGGGTCAGCGCAGGTTTCCTTGGCGGCTTCCACCAGTTCTAAAATGTAGGTTGCATAGCTATTGGCGCAGTCCAGCATTTCTTCGTTATACCAAGTCAGATGCTCGGTCGGGTCGGTTGCCTCAATGCCGAGCGCCAAGCGGAGCTTGTACTCACAGAGGCTGTGGGCGTCGGTCCCTTCGGCGGCATAATCGCTGCCTTTGTCTTCGTAGGTTTCACATAACCTTGCAGAAGGCGGGCAGTTCAGCCAGCGATGGGAAGATGACGCAGATAAAATGGCGTGTGCTTTAGGTGGCATTCCCGATCACCTCCGCATCACGAAGCAGCGCTTTATAATTGGACGGGTCCACCTGAGAGAGCTTGCTGGCACCGTATTTCTGGAGCAGCTCACGGACGCCTGCTGTGTAACCGGCACGGGATTTCTCGGAGAGAACTGCACGGACCTGTTCCAGCGTCAATGCGGGTTTCTGCACCGGCGCTTTTTCTTCCGGCTGTTCCTCTGCGTCGTTACCGGAAAACAGCTGTGCCAGATAGTTGGCGGCATCAGTAATAGCAACGGCAGCATTGCGTAACTCTTCGATGGTCATAGCCATTTCGCTCATTTTGCTCATGATGTTTTCCTCCTTCCTCGGATTGTCTTGCGGCAAGTACACTGAGATTTCTTGCCATTCGTGCGGACACCTGACTGATAGCGACGAGGATTTCAATTACCTCGGCTTCGGTATCCACGGTGCGGCTGTGGGCCTGAGTCATGTCGTTCACCTCCTGTTCGTGGTGGAGCAGCTTGTTTTCTGCTCCTTACACTCCCTTTTGGAGATGAGCGATGGCTTTTGACGAAGGGAAGGAGAAATTTTTTTGAAAAAGTTCTGACCGCCGGTTTTGCCAGCGGCCAGAGTACTTGTCTACCCATTAAAAGAAGTCCGGGTATTCCTGTGCCAGCAGCTTCTTTGCTGCTTTGATACGGGACAGGAAAGTGGTGCGAGGGATACCGATTGCCTTGGCGATAGCTTCATCGGAAAGGCCCTGCATACGCAGCTTGCCGATGTTTTCAGCCTCCGGCATCAGGTCGGCGAGACGCTTGAACAGCTGCTCCAACACGATGCGGTCGGAAGCAAGCTCGGAAAAGGCTACACTTTCATCTGCAATGGTATCCATCAGAATCAGGTCATCATCTTCCTCACCAATCGGTGCGTCCAATGAAGCGATGACGTCGGCGTTGCGGTATTCGCAGGTCAGGCAGTCGGCATCGCAGACCCACCATTTATTGCGAGGACAGCAGCAGAGGCCACGGTCCTGCATTCTATGACGGTAGGTGTCATGGAAGCGGATATGTTCCTGATAGACTTCTTCGGGTACTTCCTGCCAGCGACGCTGGCTGCGGATGTAGATACGACGGGTTTCTGTTTTACTCTGGTTTTCTTTGTTTGACATAATAAGTTCCTCCGTTTGTCGTTGTCTCGAAACGGAGGAACTCTGGTACAGCTGCAAAAAGGCGCAATGAAAGAACCGCAGTCCTGACGGAATTACTCCGTTCCGGATTGCAGCGGCCTGCTCACAAGGCAGCTGTTGATATTAAGTTGGTGCATTATACTGTTGAGCCATCGTTGATCGGGCGATGCAGGATAATACAAGAAAGCTTCTGCCTTCTGCTTATATTGTACCTGCACCGGATTAGTAAGTAAATTTCTGCCATTTCCGATTACGGAAATGCAGTTTTAAATTGTAGCAATTATTGTAATAATTATCTTTTGGGTGTATAATATATATGCGCTTACGTTATCGATTACTATGAACACACATATATAATTCAGCACAAAAGCTTTTAGTAGTAGGAGGAAAAAATGTTTAATTTGGAAAACGCTAATTTTTTCGACAGTGATTATTTTTCATATGAAAGTAATCCGTGTTTTTGCGGAGTTGATACGACAAATATTTCTCCGGGTGGATATTCCGGTGCGGCGGAGCCGCCTGTCCGGCGTAGGTTGAGCCACCCTTAGGTGGCCAGGTGGGGCCGTGAGGCCCCACCCGCCATATAAATTACTCGCGGAGATTTTTGTCCAGACCATAGACCTCTCGCATAGAGATGTCACGGGTCGGGTCGGTGCTCTCAATGTTAATCCGGTAGCCGTCGTGGATAATGCGGTCAAGGATGGCGTCGGCCAAAGGGCTGTCATCCCCTCCGAGCTGCTCGTACCAGCCTTCAGTATGGAATTGAGAGCAGAAAATCGTGGAGGATTTCTTCCGCCTGCGGTGCAGGAGCTCAAAGATATCCTTCTGCTCCTGCATGGTGGGCTTCAAGAGAAGCCACTCGTCCAGAATGAGCAGCATCGGGGCAGCGTACTTGGCAAGAACCTTCTTGTAGTTGCCCTCTCCACGCGCCATATCGAGCTCAATGAGCAAATCGGGCAACCGGATATACCGGACCGTGTAATACTGCTTGCAGGCCTCCATACCAAAGGCACAGGCCATATAGGTCTTGCCGCTTCCGGTGGCCCCGGTAATGAAGATGTTCCGGAACTCAGAGATGTAGTCGCAGGTGCTCAGCCGCTGAATCAGAGACTTGTTCAGCTTCCGTCCAGATGTATAGTCAATGTCTGCAACGTGGGCATCCGGCTGGTCGAAATCCACCTTCTTAATCAGCGCCTTCAAGCGGTTGCTCTTCCGGCTGCAAAACTCAATATCAACCAGCATTCCAAAACGGTCCTCAAAGGAGACACCTGCTATCTTGGAGTCGTTCTCCTGGTTATAGTAGGCGTCAGCCATTGCAGTCAGCTTCATCTCCATCAACTTGTCCATAGTTACCTTGTTCAGCATTTGCATTACCTCCTGTAGTAGTCGGCACCACGGGTAATGCCGAACTGGTTATGCGTAGATTCAGCCTGCTCATCCTGGTTGGCCTTGTCCTGGCCGGCTGCAAGAATATTCTTTATACTCTTGTAGCTCGGCGTCGCCGTATAGCTCAGAGCCTTTGTACAGGCGGCTTCCAAGCGTTCTGCAGAATACTTGTCAGCCAGCTTCAAAAGGCCCATACAGCCACGGTAAGCCTGCTGTTCCACGCGGGAGGAGGTAAGCATTACATCCACAACCAGACGAGCGCTCCTGCCAATGTCGGCAGCCCACTTGCGAAAGCGGTCGCCGTTCCACTCCAGATACTTCTGGTGGTCTTCCGGCATATGCTCTTCAATCGTGCTGTACTGCCCCTTCCGGCCGTAGAGACGGCGGTGTGAGGCAATGCAGGACTGGTTGTAGAAAACTTCAATGGTCTTGTCCGTAACGCGGATATTCAACTTCTTGCCAATGTTCTCATAGGGAACGGAATACCACATGCTGTCAAAAGAGATGTGGTAATTGAACTGCACGGTAGCGTCCTTCCAGCTTGCCAGTTCAAACGGGGAGGCAGGAAGCGGAGCCAACAGAGGCAGTTCTTCCTCGCGGAAGAGAATCGCACGGCTTCCGTCCTTCTTCTGGAACTTGGCGGCATTAAACTTGTTCAGCTTCTCGCGGATGGCCATATTCAGCTCGTGGAGAGAGAAAAACTGCTCATTTCGGAGCGCAGCCGTAATCCAGGTCGAGATATTTCCAACCGCGCCCTCCGCGTTAGGCTTATCCTTTGGCCTACGCACCCGTGCAGGAATAACGGCGGTGCCATAGTGTTCAGCAAGCTCCTTATAGGTGCTGTTAAGTTCCCGCGTATACCAGCCACCCTTGGGGTTTACCGCAGTGGTGGTGTTGTCGGGGACAAGAATCCGCGGGACACCGCCAAAGAACTGGAACATATGGACATGCGCTGCAATCCAGGAGTCGGTCTTTTCGTTCGTAAATGCTTCCACATAGGTGTACTGGCTGAACGACATCGAACCTACGAACAGGTAGGCGTCAATTACCTCGCCGGTGTGCGGGTCGGTGATGTGAGCCGGGTCTCCGGCCCAGTCAACTTCAACCTGCTCTCCGGGCTTGCGGGGGATATGCATCGTAGCCTGCCGCTTAATTTCCTCTTCGTGGATGTAGAAGCAGAACTGCGAATACATAAGCGGTTCTTCTCCAGACTGGCGGCAGTCCTCCAGATACTCCGTCCAGAGCAACTTCTTGGTCACGCCATTCTTCTGGAGCTCAGTCCGCACATAGCGGACATCGGGCATCCTGCGGGTGGTAGTGGTCTCATTGCTCTTCGGGAAAAGGATGCGTTCCAGCACGGCATCGGTCATAGACGCCGGGAGGGGCCACTCCAGTTTCAGCTCATCCGCACGGTCCGCTACCCGTGCTGCCGTGTTACGGGAACACGGGACGCTCAGCGCAATGTTCTGCTTGCTGAAACCCTTGCTGTGCAGCCGAATGATTTCGCGATAGTTGGTCATTTACTGACCTCCTTAAATGAATTTACATCTTTTCAGATGCATGGACTCATTATAGAGAGGTCTTGGATGTGGCTCAACTTGCGCCGGAATGGTGGCTCAATCTCGACCGGTAGGGTGGCTCAACCACCACCGGACAGGTGGCTCAACCACCCCCGGAATACTCACTCCGGGAGTAGTCGAATATCGATTAAAGATACAATCTCAAAAAGATACAAAAGCCTATTTTGCTTTTAGCGGAGAGGCAGGATTATGCCGCACTACCGAGAACGGATCGGTTCGACAAGAAAATTTATTAAAAGAAATTGTGTCGTTGCCAAATAACGACATCCAAGCAATGATTAGCTTTTTTGAAACCAATGGTTTCTTCTTTAAGGTCGGGAGCGAAAATTATGAGTCATTAAGTCTCGAAGATGTGGTCGAGATTATTAATAGATTGAAAGCCACTGTTGCATTAATGAATGAAATTGAATCTCCTGAAATTGATTATGAAAGAATGATTTCGCTGACTTTGTACTTACTTTTAAGTCAGCAAATATCTATTGAATTGACAACTTTGTCTCGGCCATATGTTTCTTGTAAACATTTTTTGTCCAATGAAATAGATAAAGCCTCACAGCTGCCAGAAATCGATGGACAGCAGGAGGCTTTTCAAAAGGATACGTATACAATTCGTGACTCTATATACAGCTCTTATGAACTGGATATCGATGAATATAACGATATTGTTTCAGGAAACATATATGCAAATCGATATCCGGGATATTTAGATATGCGGTATAAATCTATCGTATACCTATACCGTAATGGCGTAAATCTCTCTAAGAATAGACGATATGTAATAGATTTCCTGTTTCATTTTATGAGGAACATTGGTGTTGTTGGAGGTGTATCTTTTGAACACGGTATTGAATATTATTCAGACGTTCCTCGGATCGCACTGTTAGATGAAAAAATGAAAAATAGCGCCGTTGTAGTTGCTAAGATTATTTTGAATGAAGAAATGAATCATAACCTTTCTGGTATTTCACCAAGATACAGCGTTCAAAAAATGGGGCCTACATGGAGAGTTCCTAATTTGATTTCTGCGCTGTATTTTTCCGTGTTTTATTTGCGTCCCGGCACAGAAATTTATCGTAAGTGCGCAAATCCGGCGTGCAATAATCGATTTGTTGTGAAAACTACGAACGGTCGAAAGAAATACTGTTGCGCTAATTGTAGAAACGCAACAGCGCAGAGAAACCACCGAAAAAAGATAAAATCCAATAAGATATGATGAAACCGTGCTTAAATATAAACAAATATCAGCAAATATCTTGAAAATTCGAGGCCGTTATGGTATAATACAAGATGGATTTTTATAGCATGACATTTAGTGAGGTGTTCAGGATGACTAAAAACGGAAATGATAACTACATTAGCATTGATGAAGCCGCAGAGTATTTAGGCATAAAGACAGTTACGCTTCGTAACTGGATAAAAAAAGAAATGGTCCCAGCACACAAGGTTGGAAAGCTGTGGAAATTTAAGCGTTCCGAGCTGGATGAATGGGTCAAAAGCGGAAAGAGCGCAATTAATTAGAAACGAGGTTAACATTACATGGACTACAATAGCTTGCCAGCCTTTTATGCTGCTCTTGATGCTAAATACAATGTAACAAATAATGATTTGAATAGCGCTACATATACAAATGTTGATTGTAACTTTGTTTACAGTGCTAAATACGCTCGACATAGATGGTTTAATTATAAGGAAGGTTTTTCTCCTATTTTAGTTGAGAAGATCTTCAATGAATACAAACTGGATAAATCTTCTGTTGTTTGCGATCCATTCTGCGGAGCTGGAACTACTGTTGCAGTGGCAAAGGCCAAAGGGATGAGGTCTATTGGTTTTGAGGTTAATCCTTTTGCGGCATTTATTACAAAAGTCAAAACTGAGGACTATAGCAAAGAAGATATGGACAAATTCGAGACGCTCCTATGTGATTTGTCGAATATTGAGATTGATGCCAATATTGAGCTTCCTGAAAATGAGTATTTGCGACGTATATTTGAAACCGAAATGTTATTGGCGCAGCTCAACATTAGGAAGCATATCGACGAATTGACAGAGAGCAAGTCAAAAGAATTATTGTTCTTTGCTTGGATTTGTACGCTTGAAGAATGTGCATTATACAGAAAAGCAGGTAATGGATTAAAGATAAAGAGACGTCCGCCGACTTATGATAAAGGTTGTGCGTTCAAATTCGCAATGGAGTGTATTTCTAAAAAAGCAGCTTCTATGATTGAAGATTTTTCGATTGAAGATAATGGTCCGATTCCAAAGGTATATGTGGAAAGCGTTACGACAATGGAAAAAACTGTGCCGAAAGACACGGTGGATTTAGTTCTTTTTTCACCGCCGTATGCAAATTGCTTTGACTATACGAAAATTTACTATCTGGAGCTTTGGTTTGCAGGTTTCGTAAACTCTACAAGTGACCAAAAAAATATTCGTATGAAATCTTTGAGGTCACATTGCCATGCAACATGGCCAGAGCGATATACCAGTTTTAATTTGCCGGAACTGAATGAGCAAATTATCCCGTTGTTGCGTCAGCAGAAGTTGTGGACAAACAGAATACCAGACATGCTTAACGGCTATTTTGCAGACATGGAGGAAGCGCTCCGACAGATATTTGATTCCTTGAAGGAGGGCGGGCATTGCGCAATTGTTGTTAGCAATTCTGCATATGCTGGTATTGTGATTCCGACAGATGTATTCTTGGCAATGATTGCTGAAAAAATAGGATTTAAAGTTCAGGAAATCGCTGTAGAAAGACTTATTATCACGAGTTCACAGCAATATGAAAAGACTGAACATGTACGAAAATACTTGCGTGAGAGCATAGTGAAATTAGAGAAATGAGGTTTCCAGAATGGAAGTAATTAAACTGGATGATTTTCCTATCAATCCGATTCAGGATCAGATATATGAAATCATCCCCGACAAGGCTAAAATTGTAGCTTCAACCAATAGATTGTTTAATAAATACCCGACGAGGTATATTTCTGCCGTTCCTCGTTTTGCAATTAACGCATATTCAAAAGCTGGCGAGACTGTACTGGACCCGTTCTGCGGTTCTGGAACAACTGCGATAGAAGCAATGCTTTTAGGTAGAAATGCTATGTCGATTGATATTGACCCGTTTGCCCGATTGCTCGTCAAAGTGAAAACTACAGTTTACTCCAAGGAAGATATTGATTTTCTTGACGATGTCGTAAAGAAAATTAAAGAGATGTCTCCCGACGAAAGTTTGCAGTACCCAATTCCCGGCATTCCAAATATCGAGAAGTGGTTTTGTGATAAATCCATTCTGTGGCTTTCTTTCTTTAAATATACAATTGATAAACTTGTAGCAGACAACCAGAATGTGAAAGATTATTTGTATGTTGTCCTTTCTGGAATTATTCGAAAGGTTTCGAATGCTGATGAGGTTTCTCCAAAGCCTTATATATCCACAAAGTATCCTAAGACACCTGCGGACCCATCAGAACTGTTCTTTAAGGTAGAACATATGTATAGAGAGGCTATTGTTGGATTTTCTGAGGCAGTTGCGCCACTCCATTGTAGTAGCACTATTTTGGAGAGTAATGACGCCAGAACAATCGGTGCAGAAAATACTATCGATTTGGCAGTAACATCTCCGCCATACATTAATGCATATGACTATGTACGCAGCCTTCGTTTTGAAGATATGTGGCTCGGCTTAGCCTCGGATGAAGAGCTGAAAAAAAGCAAACAGTCATATATTGGTACAGAAATTTCAAAATCTTTCTATGACAAATACCACTACGCCTCGCAATCAGAAACGCTTGTTCCGATTGTAGAAAAAATCGCTGAAGTTGATGCAAAACGTGCAGACATTGTAAATACCTATTTTGAGGATATGGCAAAAAACATGATTGCTGTACGCGAAGAATTGAAACAAGGCGGACGATATGTGATCGTGGTTGGAGATAGTAATATTCGTGGACAGAGTATTCCTACAGCAAAGATTTTGGCTGAGATAGCAGAGAAAAATGAATATTCATTTGAACTTAGTTTCAAATATGTTATTCGTGATAGATACCTTCATCTTCCGCGAGGCAATCGTGGTGGCATCATCAAATACGATGAGATATTGGTGTTAAAAAAGAAGTAATGAAAAGGAGGAATGGACTATGGATCTTCGTGGCTGGGACTATACCGGTCGAAATATTGGGCCAGATTTACATAGGCAGCTCCGAATCATGATCGATTGCTTGTCGGATTCCTCATTTACGAATCATTCGTCTTGGGGGAACGGGATACAAGATCGTTTAGCGGAGCGAATGCAAATGTCATCTTCAGGTGCGGTACGAACGGTAAAACGTGTTTGTGTAAATTTTGGTTTTTTAAATGAAAACTCTTTTAGCAGCCGAAACGAGATAGATATACAAAATCTTCTGACGAATAGAGGGAAATTGGTCTATCAAGCAGCTAAATTGGAAGAACAAGTCGGGCTTGCTGACAATTACGAAGATGACGTAAAAGAAAAGATTTATGCAGAAATCAAGAAGTTATATGAGGAAGCTTATTGCGATGCATTACGCTTTTACTATTTCAAAAACAGTGATGGAAGCAAATTACATCCATTAAGAGCGACACTGAGAGCATTGAACAAATACGGGCGTATGGACAAATGGGAATGGTATTTGTTGAACACTTGCATTCGACATGATGATTGTGATGTCGAAGAGGCCACTCTGGATGATTATATTACCAGATACCGTAATGGTGAATATGACTTCACTATGAGGAATGTAGTAGAGAAGCCAAAAGGACACCAATATACGCCTCAGTATTTTGAATTTGCCGGGCTACTTCATGTTATTCAACGTCCTGAATGGTCTATCAGTGATTCCGGTAGACACATGGAAGTTAAATCAGAGGTTCTTGAAGCAGATTTCTTAGAAAAGTTATATGGAGGTAGTCTGTAATGGATAATAATCGAATTCATAGTACAATGGACAATTTAAGTCAATTGCTGGGGTACACTACACCAGATAGAGTTGATGACGGAACTGGGCATGACGGTTTGGATTTAGATCACTGTGACAGAAAGAAAGGCGGTACAAATGTATTGCTTTACGGCGTCCCCGGTTCTGGTAAAAGTTACACTATTCAACATGAATATTGTAGTGATGAAAGCCGAATGGAGCGTCTTGTGTTTCATCCGGATTACACGTATTCTGACTTCGTTGGCCAGATATTGCCGACAGTATCTGCTGATGACAAAGTACGTTATCTATTTACGCCCGGCCCATTTACCAGATTGTTGTGGAAAGCATACCACAATCCAGATGTTGAATATTTTCTGATTATCGAAGAAATCAATCGTGGGAATGCTCCAGCAATTTTTGGTGAGGTATTCCAACTCTTAGACAGAACAACGGATGATACAAGTTTTCCTATGGGGACCAGTGAGTATTCCATCACTAATGCGAATGTTGCGGCGATCGTCTACGGAGATCCAGAACATAAAGTTCGCATTCCCTCTAATATGTCTATCGTCGGGACAATGAACACATCTGACCAGAATGTGTTCACCTTAGATACTGCCTTTCAAAGACGTTGGCATATGCGTTTGATTGAGAATTCTTTTGAAAATCATCCTTACGCAAATGACAAAATTTTAGACACTGATGTGACATGGAGCGCTTTTTGTCGTGCTATCAATAAGGAAATTTTAGATGGCAATGTAAGAATGACATCCTCTGAAGACAAGCGTTTAGGTGCCTATTTTGTTTCTAAACTGGATCTCTGGTATGATCCGGTTGCAGATGACGTAAATGCGAGTGAACAGGAACGAATTGTTGCAAAACGCCACAATAGTTGTTTTCCTGAAAAAGTAATAAAGTATCTGTGGGATGATGCGTTTAAGTTTTCTCGTGAAAATATTTTTGAAATAAGCACTTACAAGAGTCTTGAAGCTGTTATAAAAAAATTTACATCTGAAAAAGGAAATGAGCGTTTTGCCTTTTTTAAAGAAGGAATGTTTAATGCCATTACCGGGCAGAACAACGGCGAAGATTAACATGAGGTGGTGATACCGTGGATTTAGACGCAAGATTGCTTGACAGATGCCATATTAATAAAAATGATGAGGGAGATCGTTTTGTCGGAATTAAAGCGGATTCTGAAAATGCAATGGTCTATTTCCCGGTTGGATATCAGTTGCCCGAAACAGATCAAGAAATCCGTAGAGATATATTGCATTTGATTTCTGTACTTGCTGAATTCACCGATAAGTCAGACCGTGTACTCGCCATGAAGAAATTTGAAGCGCCACAATCGGTCGATTTCCCAATCAACGCTTATATGGAAGTAATCAATTACTATCTGGAACAAAATTCTTATTACACAGAAAAGGAGCCTGTTTTTAAGACAAGTGATAGAGGTAGTATTGATTGGGCAAAAACAATAAGAAAACAACGGCCTCTTATTCAGGCCGATGGCTCACCTGTATACACAGAATATACTGTAAGGGTTTCATCTCCTAACGATAAAAATCTGATAACGCAAATTCACAAGTATTGTGTGTATGAAAGTTTTCAAAAGATTGGATGGTTATTCACGCCCGATTTGCCGCCAAAACCAACGATTGAAAAGAATACGAAAATGTTTCTTTCTGTTTTAAATGACAAGTTGGCAAGAACAAACAATGATAAAGATAAGCGCTTGTTTGCGGCCATGATTGCGGTTTTGCAATATATTGATGAGCAAACAAACCTGAAGCAATTTTATTTTGGCACCGATTCCTTTGAATACGTATGGGAAAAATTGATTGATCGAGTATATGGAATTAAAGACAAGTACAGATATTTCCCTCGAACACGGTGGTATCTTAAGGGCAAAGTAAAAGAAAATTTTGCCTTAGAGCCGGATTCGATTATGCTGTACAATGGTAAAATTTATGTTTTGGATGCCAAGTACTATCGTTATGGTATAACGGGGAATCCTATGCATTTACCAGAATCATCTTCTATTAACAAGCAAATTACATATGGAGAATACATATACACACAGGAACGTTTCAAACGTGAATACGGGGAAGATGTACCCGTGTACAATGCTTTTTTAATGCCATATAATAGCGCAAAAAATGTTTTTGGCTTTGATTCAATATACGGAAATATAGGCGAGGCCCGTGGAGAGTGGAAATCTGGAAATCACGATTATGAGCGAGTACAAGGAATTGTTGTGGATATCCGTTACTTGATGTACCATTATACTGGAAGCCACAATAATAAAATAATGCAGTTAGCTGAGGCTATAGAGAAGGCAATCCATGACAATGAGCAAACAAGTTCTGATGTATAAGGAGGAAGCGCAAATGAATAACAAAGAATATCTTTCATGGGTAGATTTCTATACAGAATTTGCGGACAAGCTCCTGCCGTATGCAACAGATAGACAAACGCTGATTGAAAAAGTAAAGGCTGTCTATACTGCTATTGGTATGCGCTTGCCAAAACTGGAGAAGGACAACAACATCGTAGATATCGATCCATTTACAATTTATGGTCTGTTTAACAAAGGCATAACAAACGCAAATCGAATCAAGATCCTGCAGGGCCTTGCGACCGAATTTTCTGTCAAATCTCCAGTGCCTGAGAATTTTGATGGCATTCCGGTACTGAACAATATGGCGGCTACCTTCTATTATTTTGTGGGCGACCGTCAGGACGGAGATATTGAAAATATCTGGAGTGTTTTTTCTGCTGCAATGGAATATAGCAAAACACATTCTGAAAGCAGCAAAGCAGCATTTATTCAGGCGTACGACAAAGCACTTCTTCAAAAGGGAATCAAGTGGAATCTGACGATGGCTTTATACTGGATTCGTCCTTATGAATTTATTAATCTGGATTCTCGTAATCGCTGGTATATGCTTCTCCCTGAAAATATGCCTGTAGAGTTCAGAGAGGGTTTGGGAGATTTGGATACTGTTCCTTCGGGAAGTGAGTATCTGAAGATCAATGCGGACTGTCTTCGTGTTCTTGAAAACAACGACTACAAGTACAAGAATTTCCCTGAGCTGTCTTATTATGCATGGATAATCTCAGAGGAGGTTAATGAGGAAAACCGTGCTGCAGCTGCATCCAGCCAAAGGGCCAATGCTGGTGAAGCAATCGGTGACAAGGATGTTCATACAGTCCATTATTGGATTTATTCGCCGGGGTATGGGTCTGCCAAGTGGGAAGAATTTTATAAAGACGGCATTATGGCGATTGCCCGTGAATACATCGGCGATCTTAGCCAATATGCATCGAGAACAGAAATGCAGGAGCAGATGAAGGCCTGCGGAACGGATACAGGTACTCGCTCCTATAAACACGCTTCTTTGGAAACGTGGCAGTTTGTTCACGAGCTTAAGCCCGGAGATGTTATTTTTGCGAAAAGCGGCAAACGTACAATTGTTGGCCGTGGCGTCGTAACATCAGACTATATTTACGACCCTGATCGTGACCCTGAGTACAAGAACATTCGTAAGGTAAATTGGACACATAAGGGCGAATGGGACCATCCGGGAAATGCGATTACTAAAGTCCTAACAGATGTTACTTCTTATACGGAATATGTGGAGCAGCTGTCAGCCTTATTTGAAGACGAGAGCGTTGGTGAAATCGAAGAGGCCGAAATCGAATATCCGGTATATAGCGCAGACGATTTCCTTGGCGAAGTATATATGAGTGAATCGAACTATAATATTCTTACGAATTTGCTGAGGAATAAAAAGAATGTTATCATGCAGGGCGCTCCGGGTGTCGGTAAAACTTTTGCTGCAAAGCGACTCGCATATTCGATGATGGGAGTGAAGGACTCCAGCCGTGTAATGATGGTGCAGTTCCACCAGAGTTACAGCTATGAAGATTTCATTATGGGATTCCGTCCTGCCTCAACCGGATTTGAGTTGAAAAAGGGACCATTCTACAATTTCTGTAAAAAAGCCGAAATGGACATCGAGAATGATTATTTCTTTATTATCGATGAAATCAACAGAGGCAATCTTAGCAAAATTTTCGGCGAGCTGTTCATGCTGATCGAAAACGATAAGAGAGGCGTATCTTTGCAGTTGCTTTACTCTGACGAGAAATTCTCTGTTCCTGCAAATGTTTACATTATCGGAATGATGAATACAGCTGACCGCAGTCTTGCAATGCTGGACTATGCTTTGCGTCGTCGCTTTGCTTTCTTTGAGTTCTCTCCGGCATTTGATACAGAAGGATTCCGTCAGTATTGTCAGGAGAAAAATAATAAGAAATTTGATAATCTGATTGCTGCGATCGAAAAACTGAATGTAGCTATTGAAAACGATGAGACTCTTGGCAGAGGTTTCCGCATTGGCCACAGCTATTTCTGCACTGAAAACAGCATTGATGATATGTGGCTAAACGCTGTGATTACTTATGAAATTATTCCGCTGTTAAACGAATATTGGTTTGATGAGCCGAGTAAAGTTCGTGATTGGGAATATGCTCTGCGAGAGGCAATACGATGATTCGGATTCAAAATATTTACTACATGCTTGCATATGCCTTTCAAATCCTACGGGAGCAAGGTTATGCGAGCTGTGGGACAGAGCAGTTTGAAAATACCGCAGATCTATTATCTGCCATCCTTGTAAAAGGTGTGTCTGTTCAGATAAAACGAGGCCTTGGGCGTACTTACATAGAAGAAACAGAGCCGTTAAGCTGTTTGCGAGGAAAGATTGATTTAACAGAATCAATTAAACAGCAGACACTTATAAAGCAGCAGCTTGTATGTACTTACGATGAGTTTTCGGTTGATTCATATATGAATCAGGTATTGAAAACGACTATGGAAATGCTTCTGAGATATGACATTCCCAAAACAAGGAAAAAAGAACTGCGAAATTTGCTGCTCTACTTCAAAGATGTTGGAACACTGGATATCTATAATATTAACTGGAATTTCCGTTTCAACAGAAACAATCAGAGCTATCAAATGCTGATGTCAGTATGCTATCTCGTTATTAAGGGATTGCTACAGACAACGGCAGATGGAACTGTTAAGTTGATGCAATTTTTGGACGAGCAGCGAATGTGCCGCTTGTACGAAAAGTTCATTCTGGAATATTACAAGAAGCACTATCCTCAAATAAAGACTGCGGCATCGCAGATTGGATGGGCCTTGGATGACGGAATAAGCGCTATGCTTCCAACGATGCAGTCCGATATCATGCTTACCTATGGAGAAAAAACACTCATCATTGATGCAAAATATTATGGCCATACCACGCAAAAGCAGTATGACGTGCATACTCTTCATTCAAACAATCTGTATCAGATTTTCACTTATGTGAAAAATAAAGCTGTTGCAGGTGGAGAAGTTTCCGGCATGCTGTTATATGCGAAAACAGACGAAGCTGTCCTGCCAAACAATTCTTATATGATGAGTGGCAATAAAATCAGTGTGAAGACGCTGGATTTGGATTGTGAGTTTTCTGAAATAGCGGCACAACTTAACGCCATAGCGGATGACTTCATGAAAAGCTAATCGAGGAGGTGACCGATTATGATGATAAGTCCGGAAGGATACTACGAAGAATATCTTAAAGGGAAAACTGCGCCACAAATAATGACAGCTATTCGTGGCCTAAAAAAAGAAATTGGTCATCTCAAGAATACAATGGAACACCCGGATTATGGGAAAGAATCTGTCATGCATCCGAGTGAATCAACTCGACTGTGGTGTACTCGCTTGTATCTTGAACGGGCCAAGGAAGCACTGACAGAGACTGGTGGGACGTATGCTCCATCACAAGCAGAACTGAAAGCAGCCGATTTTGAAGAAAATATATCGGCGATCAGCAAGTTGGTATTTTCCATCGGCGGTTATTTTGGAGGTTACGAAACCAGAACTTATACACTGGACAGAGAACATCTTCAGTTAGATGTTGAGCATTCGTTTATTCTGATGCCGACAAATTTTTATATCGAAGCAGATTATCCTTGCACTAAAGAGGAGTTCCTCGACGGCCTCCGTGAATTACACATCGGAGAATGGCGCAGCAAATACGATCTGCGTAGATTTGGATGTATGGTGCTGGATGGGACGCAGTGGGAATTGGAGATTTATTTTTCCAACGGCCACAAGCCAGTGAAGATATACGGCGATAATGCTTATCCCTACAACTTCGACCGCTTTCAAGAACTGCTCGGAATAGAGCCGGATATTGAGGAGGAAGAAGACGATGATGAATAAAATTGTTTCTGAAATTGTCGACGTTATTCTGTCACTACCGGAAGGAACTGAGCTTGCTACAAGTGATGTGATAAAGCAGCTATACGGCCATGAATATCTGACTTGTGGAGACTATGAAATACACGGTGAGATGTTTGGCTTCGAGGACTTCTTTGAAATTGACGCAAGAGTTCACAAGTTGGCAAAGAAGCGAGGTCTAATTTTGGATGATTCCAAGTATGATGGCATGGCAACAGGCCTCCCTTTTCACATTCCGTTTGTTGTGCGGAGAAAACGCAAGTAAACCTTTTAATTTTGGCATACTTTTTAATTTTACCTTTTCTGGGTCTGTCGGGATGACTTCCGGCACCGTCCGTTACATGCAAAAACACAGACAATAGAATAAAACGCTGGGCTTCCACAGACGGCAGATGGCCGTAAAAGCCCAGAAATCAAGCCTTTTTCGGTATTTTCACACCGGAGAAGGCTTTTTCTTTTGTATCAAAGATAGCGTCTTGATAGACCCTGCCTGCGGTTCGGGCAACTTTCTGACGGAAACTTATATCAGCCTCAGAAAGCTGGAAAATGAAATCCTGCTTGAAATTCACAAGGGTCAGATGATGTTCGGTGACGGCGATTTAAACCCGATTCAGGTATCAATCGGGCAGTTCTACGGAATTGAAATCAACGATTTTGCGGTGACAGTCGCTAAAACTGCGCTGTGGATTGCCGAGTCGCAGATGATGAAGGAAACCGAGGAAATCGTGCAGATGAGCCTTGATTTCCTGCCGCTGAAAAGCTATGCCAATATCGTGGAGGGCAACGCTCTGCGTGTTGACTGGGAGAGCGTTGTGCCAAAAGCGGAGCTGAATTTTATTATGGGTAATCCGCCGTTTGTGGGGGCAAGACTTATGTCTGCCGAGCAAAAGGACGATGTATCATTTATTCTTAATGGTGCAAAAGGTATTGGAAATATTGACTATGTTTCCTGTTGGTATAAAAAAGCCGCTGATATGATGAAAGAAACGGAAGTCAGAACAGTTCGCTATTCTGTTAATGTTGTCTACAACAACTTTCCTTGGTGCAACCCAACAGATGAACAGAAAGCGAAAATCGAACAGACTGCACAGGCTATCCTTGACGCCCGTGCCTTCTATCCTGACTGCTCCCTCGCCGATCTCTACGATGAACTTGCTATGCCCGCCGAACTCCGCAAGGCTCACCACGAAAACGACTTTGCCGTTATGGCGGCGTATGGGTTTGATAAGAAGATTACCGAGAGCGAATGTGTGGCGGAGCTTATGAGGAGGTATAGGGAATTGACAGAGGAGAAATACGATGCAAGATGACGGAGAGAAAGTAAAATGGATTGGAAAGAAGAATTTTGGAAATTATTTTTATCCGACACGTCAGAAGACATTAACAATGCTCACTTGCTCAAACAACAACATATACCTCAAAAATTATACCGATATAGAAATGTTAGTAGCTATAGCGCTTTAGAACGAGTTTTGGACGAAATAGCAACAGGAAACATATTCTTGGCACACCCTGAAACCTTTAACGACCCTTTTGATAGTTAGATATGACGCTTATAAAAGATGTGAATAGAGATTTTAAAGATATTATTCGTAGTGGCATAAGAGTGGCTTCCCTTTCAGAAACAAATTGTAATAATCCGATGTGGTATCACTATACAAAAAACTACTCTGGTGTATGTTTAGAATATGATACTGTGAATATTTCAGAAGTTTCCCGCAATATTATTTTCCTGGTAAATTATAAATATAATTATTTTGATGTAGTAAAATTATTAAGAAATAAATAATTGCCTAAAAATACTTATATATACGGATTAATATCTTCATGTAAACATAGTGATTGAAGTTATGAAAAGGAATGGCGTATAATTGCAGCAATGCTTATTTTGGATTCTGATAAGCCTACATCTCCTCTTGATAAAAATGGTAGAAATTATTTCTTTGCTAAGCCTACAAAAGTTATATTAGGCTGTAAAATTGGAGAAAGAGCTATCATAGCTTGCTGTGAAGAGAATAATATCGAATATGTAAAATCAGAGATTACAGAATTTGGTTTAAAAGTCGATTAAAATCTATACCAAACATCTGCACAGGCTATTCTTGACGCAAGGGTAAAATATTCCGACTGCTCTCTCGCTGACCTTTATAACGAGCTGACTATGCCTGCCGAGCTCCGCAAGGCTCACCACCAAAACGATTTTGCTGTTATGGCGGCGTTTGGTTTTGATAGGAAGATTACTGAGAGCGAATGTGTGGCGGAGTTGATGGGGAGGTATAGGGAGATGGCTGAAAGGGATACTAATTCGGGTGTGCATTTGAATAGGTGTGTTGAAGTGTTATGAGAATAATACCTAACGAAAATAAATTAATTTTAAAATATAATTGTTGCTTTAAGACAATATGGAGGAGCTAAAATGAAGATTGAGAAAATATCTGTTAACAACTATAGACTTCTAAAAAATACTGTAATAACATGTGATAATGATTGTAGGGAAAAACAATAGCGGCAAGACTTCCTTACTTTCAATTTTAAATAAATGTATAGGCAACAAATCGGAAACAGGAATTTTTGAATATTACGATTTTAGTATTCCTTTTCAAAAAAAGCTATATAAAATTATTAAATCGGAAGTTGAATTTAATGAAAATGAATTAAATGGGATAAGAGTAGATATTTATATATCGTATGAAGATACCAACAATCTTGCTAACCTTAGCAAATTATTATTAGATTGGACCCTGATAATAAGACCGTAGTATTAAGATTCGAATATAGTATTGATGCACATGCCATTGATGTGTTAAAAAAAGATTTCGCTGAATACAAAGAAAAACATTCAAAAATTCCTGAAGATAATTCATTTACGAAATTTATGCAGAAAAAACACAGAAGATTTTTCGTGTTTAAGAAGTATAGCGTTTTATATGATTATATTAGTCATAAAATTAATGGTAATATTTAAGCGTGTGCAGCGGTACGCCAAGACCTGCCGACAAGCAGAACAGCGATGAAAGGTGGTGAGCGTTCAAATACCGACTCAAAATATCGGGTAGCTCCCGATTTCGCCATAACCCACAAAGAGAATAATGGTACTCCCGTCCAGTCACAGTCCGAGCGTATAGGGGCACCCCAAAAACCAAATGGCTTTTTGGGGAGAGGAGGAGCTATGGAGCGTAAAAGCCTTGCCGCTTGTGGCAAGCCGACTATTGCGGAATCAGCTCCGACGACGTTGCAGGCAATGAGGGCGGCTCTGTCAGACCGACAGTTGGGGTGGAACTCCCGTGGCGTCAGTTCGCTGCTGACCGTTTGGCGACTTCCCATAGCGTTTCGGGGTGTCGAGGACAAATAGAAACGATCCTATTATAAAGCCAGACGCAAGGTGGTCTATGTAAACAGGGCTTTGTTTTATGCTCTCCCGACCTTAAATACTTCCTTATGTCTGGCTGCTACATAGGCAGGATACTCCTGCCTAAATCCAAATGGGAGGTCAAACACAATGGATAGAATTATTAAGCGTGGCGACATTTACTACGCAAATCTAAATCCCGTCATCGGCTCGGAGCAAGGCGGTACACGATCTGTACTTATCATTTCTAATGATATAGGGAACAAGCACAGCCCGACAGTTATTGTGGCGGCAATCACAAGCCGTGTGCAGACGAAAGCGAAACTGCCCACACATTTATATTTAGAAACGATTGAGGGATTCCAGACAGCTCTATTATTCTTTTTGAACAGATACGGATGATAGATAAAACAAGGCTCAAGGAACATCTTACCCACTTAAACGACCAATTTATGCAGGCGATTGATGTTCCTCTGCTTATCAGCATTGGTGTTCAAAGAAAAGGAGGAACTTTATGAGCTTTAATGATATTTATGAGTTTGTATTAAAGGAATATCCAGACATTCTGACTGTTGAGAAAATGAGTAAAGATCTTGGAGTGAGTAGTAAAACAGGCTATCAGCTACTTCGGGAAAACAAAATTGAACATCTAAAGGTGGGCAGAGCGTACAGAGTACCAAAAGCTCACCTTCTTTCATATTTACGGTTAGGTGTGCAATCTTTCGTAAACTTTTGACTTTGCACATTGGACTTTATCACATATATTCTTTATAATGTAAGTGGTCAACAGCAGAAGTCCATTGGTGCTACACAAAGGAGGTCATGCTGTGCGTTTCGTTTCTGAAGCTCCTTGATTTGCCTGGAGGTAAGAATGGTGTTATCATCCATTTTTACTTCTGAATACTTCTTTATCCAGTTGGCTAAAGCACTGTGTGATATACCGTATTCCTGACTTATCTGAGAATATGTTTTGCCCGACTGATAAAGATTTACGATTGTCTTTTTGAATTCTTCCGTGTACTTTGGTGTGCTTTTTCCTGACATTTTTTATTCCTCTTACTTGTCTTTATTTTGATGTTTTTATTATATCTTACTTGTACACTTTTTTAGTATATATCCAAAGCTGATATGCGGAGATTGTGGAGCGTATATGGTCGGGGAAAGCGGAACGAGCAACAATCACAAGGTATATCATTATTATAAATGTGCAACCGCAAAAAAGAAAAAGGGGTGTAACAAGAAATTTCCGAGAAAAGGGCTGATTGAGGAATTCGTTATCAAGTAGCTTTATGATATTTTGCTGGAGCCTGAAATTATAAATAGCATTGGAAAAGGGTTATTGAATTTCAGAACGGAGAGAACAGGGCAATTCCACTTCTTGAAAAACAGCTTGCAGAGGTTGATAAAAACATCGGCAACATTCTTACGGAAATACAGAACGGAGTTTATACGCCGACAATCAGGAACAGGCTTGAAGAAATTGAGGCACAGAAAACCGATATTGAAACCAAGACAGCAAACGAGAAAATTGCAGAGTCTGTGCTTACGGAAAAACAGGTCGAGTTCTGGTTGACACAGCTCGGAAAGAATAAGATTGATACTATTGAGCAGAAACGCAAGCTTGATTGACGCATTCTTAAATTCCGTTGTGCTTTACAAGGACAGCGCAGTGATAATCTTCAATTATAAATACGGCAGTAGGACAGTAAGTCAGCTGACATACATAATTATTCGGACTTGGAAAGTGCGGGGGAGCCACGTCGAAAAAATCCGAACCATTCAAACGGCTCAGATTTGTTTGTTTTTTATCCTCATAAACTTATATTTGGTATTATACTTAATCGTAAGTGATATTATTGCCCATAGCTTAAAAAAGCTATGGGCTTTTTATGTTTTTGGCATTCAAGGCGGTATTTTGGCGTTCAGGGCAAAAATGTTGACTTGCTAGTTACATCCAGATATAATACAATTAAACTACTATTTACTGGAGGCTTTCATGAATCCCTGTGATGTGTATATTCCTATTTCCAAACTTACTTGTGATGATGATAATTTTTTGGGAATCAATGTTTTTAAACTGCATGAGGTTATTAATCGAATTGTGGAAAAATATAAAACAAAAGTGAATATCTATAGTTTGGCTAAGGTGAAAATCAACTCAGTACCTGAAAGCTGTAAAATAATAGATGAAGCCACCTGTACGATTATTTTTACTCCTTCTGAGAATGTGGATGATTTTATGATACTTATTGGACATGCTATCGCCAGAAATAAAAAAATTTACATTTTCTTTCTGAACAACATAATTCAAGATTCACTAATTGAATTAGTTGCGGATGGATATGACAATGTATACATTGATTGTGTTGAACCGATAATGAATGATTTTGGTAGGCTTGAACGATTTATATTATCTATGATAGATATGGCAAAAACATTTATATTTAATTAATTTTGTTCTGTATACTAATTGGAGGTATCAAATGAAGAAGATTTTACAAATCTCTGATAGTCCTTTTCCTATGTGTTATTCAAACGATGCAGTTATGAACTCTATTTTAACTAATAGCGCATTGTTAGATGAAAATGTCGCTATCATTTCTGATATAAAATATAACGGACAAAAGATTGATATGGAAGATAAATCTTTTAAAGGAATTGTACAAAAAAATCTCGGAGATAATTATTATTTTTATGCCGATAAATTTTCAGACAAAATAAATGATGAAATTGTTGTCTTTCGTAAAAAGGCGCGAGTAATGCTTGTTATTGAAATGTGTCTTGCGGTAGCAGCGTATTTTATTGATTTTGTCAGTATAGCGTGTTCTGCATTGCTTGCACTCATAACAGCGGACGTACTAATGTCCGCAGAGTTGCTTAATAAAAGACGAAGGTAGGAAATCCTATGGCAAATAAAGATTTCGGCGAGTATGTTCGTAAACTGCGAACCGAAAGAACTTATTCCCTGAAGCAGCTTGCTGATGAGATAGAAATAACACCATATTATCTCAGCTATATTGAAAGCGGCAAAAAGACAAATCCAAATCAAAAGATTATTGCCAGAATGTTTGTTGTTCTGAGGATGAGTAAATCAGAGATTGAGCATTTCTTAGATCTTCATGCTAAGGCAAATGGAATTGTTAGCTATGATATAGCTGAATATATAATGCAAAATGATGATATTCGTGAGGAAATTCGTTCAGCAAGAGATAAACAAGGAGCTTCTCCGAATTGGGATGATTTCATAAATAGCTTTATAAAATGATATATAACGGGTAATCCCGTTATATATTTTGCAACTGAGGAAAGTAAAAACAACATAACAATAAAATGCCAGAAATGCGATTTAATTGTTGGCATAGCAATATGTCAGCAGGATATATAATAAACACAATAAAATCAAAATACTTAGTACAGGTATCATCCTCTCTGAGTAAATAGGGATTATAGTATAGAAACTTGACAGTTAGCCTTTAAAGCTATAGTCAGGTTCCTATCCTTTTTATATAGGTATGCCATTTCCGCTTTAAAAGCGGAAATGGCATTTTTTTATGCTCATTTTCAAATGTAGCTCTACATAGCACGTTATCCCTAACTGAAAATTTGATTCAATTTAGAACTTTATCAAATTTTCAGAGGTAATCATAATGATTGAAAAGAAACGTGTGGTTGAATTTATAAAAATAGGTGAAAACACCAACATGGTTAAACTGGCAAGCGAATACTCATAATGGAGGGCCGCTGGAACATAATTCCGAGGGAAATCGTCGCATAAGAGTCAAAACGCTTTCGGGCGCTGGACGAGCAGTACCGACAGCAGAGCCCCCGTTTTCAGACATTTAGCAGTGGGAGAAAATAAAAATATTGACAATCGAACATCAGTTGATGAGCAATGTGGTATTCAATCCAAGAACGCAGTAGTTGACAAGCTGATTGACAGATTTCTCACGCTGATTTTAACCGTCGGCTCAGCTATGAAACAGCAGGTATGGTGTTCTCAGATACAAAAGATACTCATTTCAACACTGTTGACTTCTTCGATAAATTTCATTCTGATAGATTTTCCGATACGCAGGCAGAGGAAATCAGAAATATCATAACAGTGACAATGGAAAAGCGTGGGTATGTTCCCGAACCTGTGACAGCAGAAGAGCCCGTTATCGTACATAACGAGGTTGTGGAAACAGCGAAACTGCCGCCGCTTCTTGATGAAAACATCATAAACGACATTATGAAGCTTGACCGGTTTTTCAAGGTTAAGCGTGACGAGATTGCGGATTTCTTTAAGGAAAATGAGGATTACGATAAACGCTGTGAGTTTATGAAATTTGTTTTTCGTATGGAAAAATATACGCAGTTCAATCTAAATGAAACAAACGAAAGTTATGGCAGAGTAGGCTACAAGACATAAACCAACGGACTTACTGTTTGGGAGGGTAGTTATCTTTCCCGTACAGGAGTCGAAGCTAAGCTGGGACTTGGTGCAGAGCTTTACCGTCGACCTTATCGACAAGGGCAAATACCTTGACGAAAAGCCAAAGCTTACTGTTGACGAGCCTATATTTGCGAATAACAGGGAGAACAGTTCACATTTTTCGGCGAGCCAGTTCCCGTAAAGCAGGCAGAAAAGAAAACGAGAGCAAACCCTAAAAACAAAGCCTTTTCTCATACTGCTCCCAGAACAGATATGGTAAATTATGTTTTGCGTTGAGGAATGCTTATGAAGAAAAATTCGCTGGCAAAAATGCTCCTGCGGCAGAAGCTCCAGAAACTGAAAAACCAAAGTCCCAGAAGAGCCTAAATTATAATTGGAGGATTGATAATATGCTCATGATGAACAGCGTACTTACAGCTGAGGAGAGAATGCTTTTGCAGGCTCTTGGCTGTAAGGATAAGACACAGACAATAGCTGTGCTGGGTGAAATGAAGATGATACTCTCCCTGTCCGTTCAGACCTGTTCACACAGATTATCTGCCTTTCTGATAAGCTGGAGAAAGAGAAGATGGATTATGCTTATGGAATGTCGGCGGTTGAGTTGGAAAATGCTGATACAAATTGATGAAAAGACAACGGTATCAAAATGATACCGCCGTTATTTATCTGTAAAAGTGTTATTCAGCGCTCATTTGCTCATAAAAGTTTATGAGTATATCCGCTTTGTCTTTAGGCAATCGTCTATAGAAATCTAAAATTTTTCGTTCACCTTTCGATAGATATATTATATCGTCATTTTCAGTATTAAAAAATTCTGAGAGCGTTATATTAAGACCATCGGTAAGAGCTTGAAGAGTTTTAATTGTAGGTTGTTTCTTTCCATTTTCAAGATTTGGGATATGGTTTTCGGAAACTCTGCTCAGTTTTGAAAGTTTGTACACGCTTATTCGTTTAAGATTTCTCCAGTAATATAAACGTTCGCTAATTTCCATTTCAGACACCTCGTTTCATATTGACTGATTAGTCAATTACTACTTATAGTATAACCTAAAATTTTTCTTTTGATAACTTATCTAAATAGTTGATTTTATAATCCTAAAGGAGTATAAGTTTGATGGAAAGAAGTACATCGTTCACAGCCGATTCGTCGGAGAGAAAAATATTGACGAAGTGATCAATAGGCTCGCCTTTGAAAGAGCCGTAAAAGAAACACTTGCGTAATTTGTCGGCAAAGCATTGACTATACCGACATTTTGCGCTATAATCAAAGTGTCGGTATGGTACTGCTTTTATTTGAAATGAGTTACTATGGCAAAGCAGACCATTTACAATGCAGGAATTTACGTTCGTCTCTCGCAGGAGGATATGCGTGCCGGCGAAACCCTGTCAATAGAAAATCAGAAACTTATCCTCACCAAATATGTTAAAGAACAAGGTGGAATTTCGTTGATACCTACGTTGATGATGGCTGGAGTGGTACGGATTTCGACAGGCCAGCGTTGCAGAGGTTGCTGTCCGATGCTCAGTTGGGAAAAATAAACCTGATTATTTGCAAAGACCTCAGCCGCTTTGGTCGTAATTATATCGAGGTTGGCAGATCGGTAAGGACAGATACTTCACAACTACACTTACCTTGAACACCTTGTTCAGCTCTGCACGACTACGGTCAGCTATAAAAATCACAAGACCATTGGAATACGGCAAACGTTATTGCCCGAGTCATTATATTAAGATGGAAGATATGGAACGTGTTGTGCTTGAGGACATCCGAAGCCTTGCACAGCTTGTGGTAGAGGACGAAGATAAAGCCAAATCAAAGTTTCTCACTCACAAAACAAATCATCATGAGGAGCAGTATTCGGATGACACCAGGAAACTCAAAGAAGGCAGATTCCGCTTAAATGAACTTGATACACTTATTCAGAGCATTTATGAGGACAAAGTTCTCGGCAAAGTTTTTGAGGATGTAGCAATGAAGCTGCTCACAAAATACGAAGCTGAACAAAAGGAATTATCCTTAGAGGTTTCTGATCTGGAAGAAAAATTCTTAATGATCAGACAGGATGCAGAAGATGTGACCCTGTTTATGGAACGTCTGAAAAAGTACACCGATGTACAGGAACTTACCCGTGAAATGTGTCTGGAGCTTATTGAGTATATCACACTTGAGGCTTATGTTGAGGTACAGCTCAGGGAAATTTACATATATTACAAAAACTGCTCGATGAACCACTGAAGGACAAAAGAAGCCTGTTTTAAGGCGTTTTTACGTTAATTCTCAACCATACGAAAGTGTGTTACTATTTGGCAATGGGACCACAGCAAATGTATATGCACATCTGTACTATAATTCAAAATTGTCCTCGGCTGATGCTATGGTAAACGGATTAAGCGGAGCTTTGGATGCAATTTGCTGACAAAAAGAGGCGTATCAGATATAATGGATACGCCGAATACATAGAAATGGAGTTCGAGTAGTGATATTTTTTAGGAGAAAACAGCCTATTTTTAGGAGAGAACTCTCCATTGCCGTTTGGACATAAGAAAAGCTCACAAACGGAAAACCGCTTGTGAGCTTTGTTTTTGGCGGAGATGGTGGGATTCGAACCCACGTGGCGCTCATCACGCCAAAACGATTTCGAGTCGTTCTCGTTATGACCTCTTCGATACATCTCCATCTATGTTTATCCGCAAAATTCTTTCAAATTGCTACTTTTATAGCACATTTTACAAACAAAAAGCATTTTGGAAAGAATTGACGGAAAGAACAACGAAATATTCACTTTTCGAACTCACTGAAAACCCTTGTATTACGGGAGTTTGCGGCGGATAAAACAGCCTTTAGCCCATCGCACTTCAAGTCAAGCTCGTTATGACCGCTTCAATACGTCTCCTTATGCGTCACATACATAGTATGTAAAAACTAACAATAACAATTATATCATATAAAAAGTAAAAAATCAATAGAATTTTGAAAAATATAATTATTTTAATTGCAATTTTACCTTTTTATCAATTTTCTTTTTAATTCGCATATAAACCTTTTGTTCTTTATAATCAAGATCGTGTAAATAATAATTCCATTTTTCTATAAAATAATCATATTTTTTTATTAGTAATTGTTTATCGTTTCCATAAGAAATTATCGTATCGTTAAACCAGTCAATCAAAAGATCTATATTACTTGACATAAGCTACCTCAATATAAAATTAAATTTAAATATTACATATATTTATATAGGTAATTATATCACAATAGTTATAAATGTCAATGAAATAAACAGCATAAAAAACCATTATTTCAGAAAATAATGTAATAAGCGGACGAAAGAGTCCGCTTACTTTATTTTTCATTTGTATATTTGGTTTCAAGCCATTTTATCATTTCATCAAAGCCGGCTTCATCAAACGGAAATTTTTTTTCTTGTTCTATTTCTGCAGCGTCAGAACAAAGCATGCCATGCCAAAACTGCGCTGTAATATGATCCGAACCGGGAATAATTTTGTAGTTGAACCCGTTTAAGCTTCCTGTAAATGAATTGCCTGATTTGTAATAGTATAAATTTCGTAAATCAAAAATTTCTGATGCGCTCGTTCCCATAGTGCGCTCCTTCCTATTCGTCAAGAGCTTTTCTAAGCGATGATGTGAATTCATAAACCGGTTTTGCACAGTTTTTTGAATTTTCACCAATTATGTCAACGACGGCGCTACCGACGATTACTCCATCGCAGTATTTCTTTATTTCATGTGCTTGTTGAGCGTTTGAAATGCCGAATCCTATTGCACATGGCTTGTCTGTATATTTTCTTATATCTGAAATAAATCTGCTGAAATCTGTATGGAAAGATGACCTCATACCGGTCACGCCTGTAGACGATACGCAATAAACGAAGCCTTTTGCGGACGAAGCGATTTTTTGTATTCTGTCCTTTGAGGTCGGAGTCACAAGGCTTATTGAAATTATATTATGATTATCTGCAAAGGGCTGAATTTCTTCCTTTTCTTCATACGGCATATCGGGAACTATAACTCCGTCAATTCCTATTTCACCGCATATTTCAAAAAATCTTTCTGTTCCGAAACCGAAAATAGAATTAAGATAGAGCATAAGAACTAAAGGAATATCAGTTTTGTTTCTTATTTTTTTTATCATATCAAAAATTCCCGCAAGAGTAGCTCCGCCTGAAAGCGCCCTGATACTCGCAGCCTGTATTACGGGACCTTCTGCGATAGGATCGGAAAACGGGACTCCAAGTTCTATTATATCGGCGCCCGCTCTTTCCATTTCAAAAACCGCCGTTTCCGTAGCTTCATACCCGCCGTCTCCGCAGGTTACATACGTTATAAGAGCTTTTTTTCCCTGATTTTTAAGTTCGTTGAATTTTTTTTCTATTCTATTCATTGATATCTACCCCTCTGTATCTTGCAATCTGGTAAACGTCTTTATCTCCTCTGCCAGAAAGGTTTATTACCATTATTTTATCCTTATCCATTTTAGGCGCAATTTTCATAGCGGCTGCAACTGCATGAGCCGATTCAATTGCCGGTATAATGCCTTCTGTTCTGGAAAGATATTCAAATGCGCAAACAGCCTCTTCGTCCGTTACGGCAACGTAATCAGCCCTGCCGGATTTATAAAGATTTGCATGTTCAGGGCCAATACCGGGATAATCAAGACCTGCCGATATGGAATAAACCTCGTCTATCTGACCTTCATAATTTTGCAGAAATATAGATTTCATGCCGTGGAAAATTCCGTCTCTTCCCATTGTTAGAGTAGCGGCATGCATTTTAGTTTCAACTCCCTTTCCGGCAGCCTCTGCGCCGACCAGACGTACGTTTTTGTCTTCGATAAAGTCATAGAATGCGCCGATAGCGTTCGAGCCTCCTCCGACGCAGGCAATAACGCAGTCGGGAAGCCTATTTTCAGCTTTAAGAATTTGTTCCTTAATTTCTTCGCTTATTATTTTTTGGAAATCGCGTACCATTTGAGGGTACGGGTGAGGGCCCATTGCAGATCCGATAAGATAGTAAGTTGTTTCAATATTTGTTGCCCAATCCTTCATAGCTTCGTTTACGGCGTCCTTAAGCGTTTTAGTACCGCTTTCAGCGGCAGTTACCTTAGCGCCTAAAAGCTGCATACGGTAAACGTTGAGGGATTGCCTTTCCATATCGACAGTTCCCATATATATTTCGCATTCCATACCGAATAAAGCCGCCGCAGTGGCGGTGGCGACACCGTGCTGACCGGCGCCGGTTTCCGCTATAACACGCTTTTTACCCATTTTTTTGGCAAGCAGTATTTGTCCGAGTACGTTGTTGATTTTATGAGAGCCCGTATGGTTTAGATCCTCTCTTTTAATGTATATTTTAGCTCCGCCGAGATCTTTGGTCATTTTATCTGCATAATACAGCATTGACGGTCTTCCGGCGTAGTCCTTATAAAGAGCCTTAAGCTCCTCCTGAAAATCCCTATCGTTTTTATAAAATTCATAAGCCTTTTCAAGCTCGCAAACGGCGTTCATTACTGTTTCAGGTACATACTGTCCGCCGTAAATACCAAATTTACCTTTTTTATTCAAGGTTTACACTCCTAACTATATTGATTATATTTTTAATTTTTTCTCTGTCCTTAAAACCATCAGTTTCAACGCCGCCTGAAATATCCACTCCATCAGGTGAAACCTGACTTATGACGCGCTTTATGTTACCGCAGCTTAAACCGCCCGCAATAAAAAACGGCGTTTTAAATCGAGCCTTGTTAATAATTTCCGTATCTGCTGTTTTTCCGGTTCCGCCGTAGCTGTCCGGTGAAAAAGCGTCAAGCAGGAGCATATTCGCTCCAATGTTGTCTGCTTTTTCTATATCATATTGATTTCTGACTCTTACGGCTTTCCATATATCGCATTTTACCTTACTTTTAAGCTTTTGTAAATAGCTTATATTCTCGTCTCCGTGAAGCTGAATAACGTCGAGTCCGACAGTTTTTTGTATTTCCGCTGTTCTTTCAATAGGACAGTTCACAAAAACGCCGACTGCTTTTATTTCCTGGGAAAGCATTTTTTTTAATTCAGCCGCATTTTCAGCAGTTATACGGCGTTTCGATTCAGCAAATACAAATCCGATATAATCGGGTTTGAACTCATTTACATAGATTATATCTTCAGGACGTCTGATTCCGCAGATTTTTATAATCATACGTCTTTCCTCAGCTTGTTTAATGTTTCAGATATATTTTCGCTTCTCATCAGAGATTCGCCTATCAGAACGGCGTCCGCTCCGCAGTTTTTCACAAAAATCATATCTGCATTGAGGGAAATACCGCTTTCTGAAACGATCGCGCAGTCTTCAGGTATCATCGACGCAAGCTTTCTGGTGTTTTCAAGGCTTACTTCAAAGGTTTTAAGATTCCTGTTGTTTATGCCCACTATCTTTGGAGAGCATTTAAGTATGTTATTTAATTCCGTACTGTTATGGGCTTCGAAAAGGCAATGCATTCCTAAGCTGTCAGCAATATATTTGAACTTAAGCATTGTATCGGTATCCAGTATAGCGGCGATCAGTAAAACGGCGTCGGCTCCGATTGCTCTTGCCTCGTAAATCTGATATTCGTCAAAAATAAAATCCTTACGCAATATGGGTATATCAACTGCCGTTCTTATATTTTTCAAATAATCGCTTTTTCCCTGAAAGAAAAATTCTTCAGTTAAGCAGGATATAGCGTCGGCGCCTGATTTTTGATAGCTGACCGCTATGTCAACCGGATTGAAGTTTTCTTTTATAACAGATTTTGAAGGAGAGGCTTTTTTCACTTCTGCAATAACGGAAAGCTTATTTCCTTTAAGCGCTGAATAAAAATCCTTAACAGGAGTTTTTATTTCTAAAGCTCTTTTTTTAATTTGTTTTAGCGGCGCTGAGGATTTTTCTCTTTCCAGTTGTATTTTTCTTTTTTCTATTATATCGTCAAGTATCATATCGCACCTCAGTATTTATTGGAATATTCAATAAGCTGCTGCAGCTTCGAATACGCCCATCCGCCGTCTATGGACGCTTTGGCAAGATTTATTCCTTCTGATATATTGTCGGCTTTTCCGGCGATATAAAGAGCGCAGCCTGCATTGAGCAAAACTATGTCGCGTTTGGCGCCCTTAATTTTTCCTTTAAGAATTCCAAGTGTGATTTTGGCGTTTTCTTCCGAGGTGCCTCCGACAATTTCATTTTTGTCTGCAAGCTTCATTCCGTAATCCTCGGGATTTATTTCGTAGCTTGAAATTTTACCGTTCATTATTTCGCATACGGAAGTTGTATCAGAAATTGATATTTCGTCCAGTTTATCATTTCCATATATAAGCATAGCTCTTTTTATTCCCAGATTTATAAGAACTCCTGCCATAAGCTCAAGAAGAGATCTGTCATAGACGCCAAGAAGGATATAATCTGTATTTGCCGGGTTTGCAAGGGGGCCGAGTATATTAAAAACGGTTCTTATTCCAAGCTCCCGTCTTGCCGGACCGACATACCTCATTGAACCGTGGTAGTTTTGAGCAAACAGAAAAGATATGCAGATGTTGTCAATCATATTTTTAGCCTGTTCCGGAGATGAAGATATTTTTACTCCCAGACTTTCAAGAACATCGGCGGCTCCGCTTTTGCTTGAAACGCTGCGGTTTCCGTGTTTTGCTACCTTTGCTCCGCAGCCGGCTATAACAAACGAGGAGGTAGTGGAAATATTAAATGTATTTGCAAGATCTCCGCCCGTTCCTACTATATCGACAGCGTCCCGGCAGCCTTCGACTGTTTTGGCTTTTTCTCTCATTATTTTTGCGAAACCGGTTATCTCGTCCACAGTTTCGCCCTTTATTCGCAAAGCCGTTAAAAATCCGGCAATCTGAGCGTCCGTAGCCTCTCCGTTCATTATGATATTCATAGCCTGCATTGCTTCGTTGCACGTAAGATTGATTCCGTCGGCAGCCTTGGCAATGAACGGCTTGAGTAATGTTTTAGGCATTTCAGGCTCAGGTATGTTTTCTTTGTTTAGTTCAATATTATTAATGGTATAAAGAAAATTTCTTATAATAATTTTACCGTGCGGCGTAAGAATTGATTCTGGATGAAACTGCAATCCAAAGGTTTTATGCTCCTTATGCTCGACCGCCATTATCTGGCCGGAGGAGTCGTATGCGGTAACTGTCAGGCAATCGGGGAGGGAAGCGTGTTCGGCTATAAGCGAATGATATCTTGCCGCTTCAATAGTTTCTGGAAGCTCTTTAAAAATTGCAGATGAATCGCTGATTTTAATCAAACTTGATTTTCCGTGCATTAGCTCGTCGGCTCTGATGATTTTTCCACCGAACGCTTCGCATATAGCCTGATGTCCCAGACAGATACCTAATATCGGCAGTTTACCGGAAAATCTTTTGATTATTTCAACTGAGATTCCGGCGTCCTTAGGGTATCCGGGACCGGGTGAAATAATAATTGCCTGCGGCGACAGCTTCTCAATTTCTTTAATAGTGATGCAGTCGTTTCTTACTACTTTAATATCACTGCTTAGTTCTCCGATAAATTGGTAGAGATTATAAGTGAAAGAATCATAATTATCTATCATTAAAATCATAATGCCGACGCCTCCTTGACTGCGTTTATCATAGCCAACGCTTTGTTTTTTGTTTCCTCAAACTCTTTTTCCGGGACTGAATCATGGACTATCCCTGCGCCGGCCTGGACATACGCTTTGTTATTTTTAAAAAGTACTGTTCTGATTGCTATACATGTGTCAATATTTCCGTCGAATCCGATATAGCCGATTGTTCCGCCGTAAAGACCTCTGCGCTTATTCTCAAGCTCGTCGATTAGCTCCATAGCCCTTATTTTTGGAGCCCCTGAAAGAGTTCCGGCGGGAAGTACCGCCAGTAACGCGTCCAGAGCCGTTTTATCCTCTCTTAGCTCTCCTTTGACGTCAGAAACAAGATGCATAACCTTTGAATATTTTTCTGTTTTCATAAAGCTGGTTACTTCAACGCTTCCGAATTTTGATACTTTACCTACATCATTTCTGCCAAGGTCGACCAGCATTGTATGTTCTGCTCTTTCTTTAGAGTCTTCATTGAGACGCTTTTCAAGCTGCTTATCCTCTTGTTCATTTTTACCCCTGGGCATAGTTCCGGCAATCGGCTTTGTTTTAACGATTCCGTCCTTTACGCTCACAAGCATTTCAGGAGAGGAACCGGCTATGCTGTATGAGCTGCTTTTGAAATAATATAGATATGGAGAAGGATTTGTGGCTCTGAGAAGCCTGTAAACGTTAAAGCTTTCAGGAGGATTTTCGATTTCAAATCGCTGAGAAAGTACTATCTGAAATATATCGCCGTTTACAATATGCTCTTTTGCTTTGTTTACATTTTCAATAAATTGCTCCTTTGAGATATTAGAGCTGACTTCAAAATCTTTTAGCTTACCCGGGGAATGCGGTCTTTCAAAGTAAGAATTTATTTTGTCTTCAAGCTTTTTAAAGCGGTTCAGAGCTTCACTATACTGTTTTTCAATATTTCTGTCAGCTTTGATGTTTTTTATAATAATAACCTTGCTGTTCAAATGATCGTATGCTATAAGCTCGTCGTAAAGAAACAAATGACAGTCCGGCATATTAACGTCGTCCGGAGGAACATTTCTGAGACTCGGCTCGGCGTATCTTACGGTATCATATCCGAAGTAGCCTACTAATCCTCCGGTTAAATTAGGAGAGTTTTTAAGCCTGGGAGACGTATAGTTTTGCAATATTTTTCCTAAGTATTCTACCGGATCGGTAATTTTTTCGGACGTTGTTCCGCCTTCGCTGAATGTATAGGCGTCGCCCTTATTGATAATGACTTCCATAAGTGGATTTATGCCTATAAAAGAATATTTACCCCATTGCTCACCGTTGCTTACAGATTCAAGAATAAAAGCGTTTTCTTCTCCTCTTTGCAAAGCCTTGAAAATATGAATTGGCGTAAATGAATCCGACATGATTTCATAAAAAATCGGATGTACCTTATAACCTTCAATATTTTTCTTTAACTGTTCAATATCTGGGTAAATCATAACAGAATACTCCTTTTCTGAAACTTGGCACGGTATGATTTGCGTTTAAGGCAACAAAAAATGCCTACCGTCCTAAAAGGGACGATAGACATCGTGGTGCCACCCAATTTCAAAAGCAGAAAAAATTAAATTCAAACTGCTTTTCTTTTTCGGATACGCAGGCCAGAAGCCATAAATACCCTACCCCTGTAACGTGGGGAAAACGGCGATAGATACTCAAATTAATCTTTCACTATGCTTCTCACAAATCCATTCATCAAACAGCGTATGCACCGAAATCGCACCAACATTCGGCTCTCTGCAGCATCGTTTTGCCGATTACTTACCTTTGCTCTTCGAATTTAAAAATATTATGCTATTATTATAATACAGATAATTTTTTTTGTCAAGGGGTTAAATAAAAAATTCTTTATGCTTTTATAATATGCTTTTAAAGCAGTAAATGTTACCGTATTAAACTATGGATGTTCTAAACGCAAAGAGTACGGCATAGAATTTTATAACGGAAAAGGAAGTGAAGAATCATGAACTGTAAACAGAATATTTCAAAACTGAAGAATTATTTTCCTCCGAAAATCGGACAATCCTTATTAATGATGTCTTGCTTTGACGATATTCATGAGATCAGAATGAGAGTCAACCGCCCCTTGGGAATAGTTTCATACGGAACGGAACGGTTTCTTACTGGCAGGGGAGGGGTTACGGATTATTCTGAAATGTGCGTTCCGGTTACGCCCGAGGATATGGAATATTCCTTCAGAGCGGTCTGTGACTATTCAATACATAGCTATAAGCGGGAAATATCAGAGGGCTTCATAACTCTTGAGGGCGGAAACCGAGTAGGAATATGCGGAACTGCCGTTACTGAAAACGGCAAAATAGAGACTCTTAAATATATAAGCGGTCTTAATTTCAGAATCTCAGGACAGGCTTACGGATGCGCCGATGAAATATATAATAAATGTTTCTGCTCAGGACTTAAAAGTCTACTTATTATCGGACCTCCTATGAGCGGAAAAACTACTGTAATAAAGGATTTATGCAGAATACTGGGCGGAAGATACAGAATTTCTGTTATTGATGAAAGAGGGGAAATAGGAGCCGTTTATCATGGAGTGCCTCAGAATAATGTGGGAAGAATGACGGATGTTTTCGACGGATATCCGAAATCCAAGGGTATTTTGACGGCTGTCCGCGTTATGTCGCCGGATATTGTAGTCTGTGACGAGATAGGCGGGGAGGAGGATTGTTCGGCTCTTCTAAGCTCGTCTAATACAGGAGTCAAGGTTATTGCGTCGGTGCACGGCGGAGGGTTGCGGGATGTTATTAAAAGAAAGAATATAGATGAGATAATAAAAAACGGAATATTTGAATGCTTTGCTACGCTTGGGACGGGAAGAAATGTAGGCAAAGTAATAAAATATGAGAAAGCGGGAGAAGTATATGCTTAGGCTTACAGGTGTTCTTCTTATTTTTCTTGCATTCAGTTCTATCGGTGTGAATATATCTTCAGGAATTAAAAGAAAACTTGAAAGACTTATTTTATTCAGGAAGATGACTGACGAGATAGCTACTCTAATCAGATACCGCAGTCTTACTGTAAGAGAAATTATATTGCTGCTTGGCGATAATGATCTATATAACGATATAGGATTTCTGCATACGGGAAAATATTGTGATAAAAGCAAGCCGGCAGGTGAAATATGGGTTGAAAGCGTAATGTCCGATTTCAGTCTCAGTCAGGAGGAAAAAAAGATATTAGCGCAGCTTGGAACGCAGTTAGGGACTACTGATACGCAGGGGCAGCTTTCAGTTTTAGCCGTATTTAACGAAAATATAGGTTCAATGATTGAAAAGCAAACTGAAAAATATGCAGTTAAGGGTAAGCTCTGCCGTTCAATGGGCATACTTGCCGGAGCTATGGCGGGTATTCTTATAATTTAGTAAAGGAATGATAAAAAATGGACGTTGATCTGATCTTTAAAATTGCGGGAATAGGGATTATTGTCGCTGTGCTGAACCTTGTTTTAAAGCGTGCCGAGCGTGAGGAGCAGGCTATGATGACTACGCTTGCAGGGCTGATAGTAGTACTGATGATGATTATTGACAGCATCAGCGGCTTGTTTGATACTGTTAAAACGGTATTTGGACTATGGTAGGAGATATTGCATCCGTATGCGGTTTGTGCATATGCGCTTCCCTAATGTGCAAAATAACGGAAAAACATTCAAAGGAACAGACTGTGCTGCTTGTTATCGCCGTTACGGCGATGATTTTCTTCAATGCTGCCGACGGACTGCCGGCAGTTTTGGAGAAGATGGATACGCTAATGGAATATTCGGGACTTGAAAAGGATTATGTCAGTATACTTTTTAAAGCGCTGGGCGTATGCTGGCTAACTCAGTTTGCGTCTGACATATGCCGTGACTGCAATGAAGCCGCTATTGCTTCGGCAGCGGAAATTTTCGGGAAGCTTCAGCTTGTTATATTGGCTATACCGCTTTTTGAAAGTCTGATTGACATATTAACGGTGATACTGGAATGAAAAAACTTATATTAATAGTGATTTTATTTTTCTGTACGAGCTTTACGGCTTACGCGGATTTTTCTGTTGCCGATGAAATATATTCTGCAAGCGGAGCCGAAGAGCTTTACGCGGGAGAAACTCTTGAGGATTACGGTATCAGTTTTGAGAATCCTTCAAGCATACTTTCTGTTACTCCTGCGGAGCTATGGAAACTGATTAAAAATACGGTAATAAGCAAAGTGACCGCTCCGTTAAGACTTCTTGTATCTTTGGGAATAGTTGTGGTTCTGACGGCGCTTGCTGAAAGTCTCGGAGACACGGTCAAAAAAGGGGGTACGGCAAAGGTTTATGAGCTTGTATGCGTTTTGGCGGGAGTTGCCGCAGTTTCAGCGCCTATTTGCGAGGTTTTGGCAAATTCGGCGGAGGCGCTGGAGGACGGCGCTGATTTTATGAATTGTTTTGTACCGGTTTTTGCGGGAATCGCCGCTGCCGGAGGACATATAACCTCGGCTACAGGCTATAACGTTCTGGTTCTGACGGTATCGGATATTGCTATTCAGGCGGCAAACGGTATTCTTATGCCATTGCTTAGCATGTGTTTGTGTCTTGCAATTGTCGACGCGTCGTGCAGCGCGGTTTCGCTTAAGGGAATGCTTGACGGAGTAAAAAAGCTCGTTACCTGGGGACTCGGTCTTATAATGACCGTATTTACAGGCCTGCTGTCTATTCAGAGCATAGTCGGTTCGTCAGCGGATACTCTGGGTTCGAAAACGGCTAAATATGTTATATCTAATTGTATTCCGGTAGTCGGCGGAGCGGTTTCAGACGCATATTCAACAGTCAGGGGCAGCATTGCGCTGCTAAGGAACGGAGTAGGAAGCATAGGAATCGCCGCCCTTGCGGTTATGCTGCTGCCGCCTGTCATTTCTCTGGCTCTTTACAGGATTTCGGTGTCGGCCGCTTCCGCGGCGGCAGATATATTCGGAGCACAGAAGCTTTCAAGACTGTTTGGAAATATAGGAGCCGTGTTATCGGCGGCAATGGGCGTTCTTGTTTGCTTTACTCTTATGTTTATAATTTCTACCGCTATAATAATGACGGTATGCACAAATACGGCATGACGATAAAAACGAAGGATAAGGAGGTTATTTTGGAGCTTCTTAAAAAAGTGATACTTTCCGCTTGTTTTTTGAGTGTGGTTATATCTCTTGCCGATTCTATAAAACCCGGCGACAGATTTTCACGGCAGCTTAAGCTTATATTTTCACTGATATTCATTTCAGGAATCATTACTTCCGCCGCAAACGGAAATTTCAGCTTTGATCTGCCGGTAGCCGCCGACGTAGGGGAACTTGAAAATTACAGCGATATGTCGGAAGCGGCGGATAACGCTATGATGTATTCGGCTGAGCAGTCGGTTATCGACGAGATTGGACGTATTCTGACAGCGCAGGGGATAAGCTATGAAAAAATTACCGCAAACATTAATATGGAAGCAGACGGCGGCATAATTATTAATGAGATAGGTTATTGCGGGGCGGAATATGAAAGGGCATGCAGTATTATAAGAAGCAGCTTAGGGGAAGTTGAGGTGAGCCTCGTTGGTGGATAAGATAAGCGGAATATTCAAGAGCGCCGGAACAAAGCTGATTGTTATTCTCGGACTTGCAGGTATGGCGCTGATATTATTTTCGGATTTTATTATTCCGGATAAGGAAGCCGTAAAGCAGGAAGCCGCTTCGGACGACGTGCTTACAGATTACGAAAGCTACGTTAAGGAAATGGAGCAGCGTTTAAAAATCACTCTTGAAAAAATAGACGGAGTAGGTAAAGCAGATGTTATGATAACAGCCGCCGGAAGCGGCGAGTATATTTATGCTAAGGATGAAAAAGTCGATACTGACAGCGAGAGCGTTTCAAAAGATGAAAAATATGTAATTATCGGAGGAAACGGTCAAAAACAGGCGTTGGTGAGAAAAATAGGTAATCCGGAAATTAGCGGCGTGGTAGTTGTTTGCGAAGGAGGTGAAAGCAGCGTTGTAAAAGAAAAGGTTTACAATGCAGTAGCCGCCGCGTTTAATATTCCGTCACAGAAAATTTTTGTTGCGGGTTCTAAATAGCCAAAAATTATTAAAGGAGAAATACTTATGAAAAAACCTTCAGTTATTATCGGAAAAAAGCAGATAATTCTTACATGCATGACGTTGATGCTTGGTATTGCAGTATATGTAAACTATGCGCTTTCTGACGGAAGCGTAATTGAAAAAGAAGCTAAGACTGCCAACGGCGAAATAAGCGCCGTTATGGATAACGAGGCGGCTACCGGAGAAGCCTCTGATGAAAATAAGTCGGAGGACGCCGAAGCTGAAAACTACGGTGAGAGCAAATTTGTAAACGGCGAAAGCGCAGAAGATTATTTCGCTCAGGCAAGACTCGAAAAAATGACTAACCGAGACGAAGCCGTTCAGACCTTGCAGACTATAATGGGCGGCGGAGACATTACGGAAGACGAGATGGTAACGAACGCCTTGCAGGCGGTAGAGGTTTCTAAGCTGATTGAAAGCGAGGGAAATATCGAATCTCTTGTCAAGGCTCAGGGCATCGAGGACTGCGTTGTTTACCTTGACGGCGAGAGCGCTAAGGTGGTTGTAAAATCCGCCGGTCTTGATAAAGCTCAGGCCGCGGCAATTAAGGATATAATTTTAGGCGAGGTTACGATTCCGGCAGAAAATATCCGGATATTTGAAGTAAAATAATTAAAGCTTAATAAATGCAGTGCGGAAAATTCAGCGGATATTATTTATACATAATAAATTAGCTAAAAGCACAATAAACCGTCTTAGTTTTAATGCGGTAATAATTGTGCAAAATAACGAAATTTCTATGTGTTTAATATGCGCTTTGCCGAATGGCGTGAATTTTTTCGCACTGTTTTTTTAATTTTGCATATATTTTAGGCTGTGAAACGGTTGTTTATTCTGAAATTTGTGGTATAATGTATATATGTGATTTTAAAAATTTAAGTATCAGTCACTGCGAATATAGTTTGCCTGCGTTATCAGCAGGGAAGAATTTTTACGAGAGGATTACAGGAATGAACACCAAAGATAAGGAGTGCAAGGGATCTCTTAAGGTTTCAGAGGACGTTATTTCAAAAATTGCCGCCACGGCGGCTTCGGAAACTGAGGGAGCGTTCTGCGGAGAAGACAATGTTTTTGTAAGGTATTCCGGAGGTGCGGCAGAAATAAATATAGAGCTGAGTCTTAAAGAGGGAGTCCGGGCTGTATGCTGTGCGGAATCAGTTCAGGAGGCCGTAAGGAACGGCGTGCAGAATATGACGGGAATAACTGTTTCAAGAGTGAACGTTAAAATATGCGGACAGGTTTAAATCATCGGAACGGAGAAATATATGACAAGAAGAGAAATTAGGGAGTGCGCGTTTTATATTATTTTTGAAAGCTCATTGAGAGACGATCCGGTTGAAGAGCTGTATAAGCTTGCCGAAGATATCGGGGAAATTGAAATAGGAGATAAGGTAAAGGAAATCGTGAACGGCGTGTTGGAGCATAAGGAAAAAATTGATAATATAATTTCACTTTATAGTACTAAAAGAACAATTTCAAGAATACCTAAGGTAAGTCTTGCTATTTTGAGAATAGCTGTTTATGAGGCTCTTTATGATGAATTGACTCCCGTAAACGCCGCTATAAGCGAAGCGGTTTTGCTGTCACAGGCATTCTCCTATAAGGAGGATACGGGCTTTGTAAACGGAATTTTAAGCTCCTTTGCAAAAAATATTTCAGAGGAGAAATCCTTAAATGCCTGAATTTTTAGGATTTGACACAAGCAATTATACTACCTCGGTCGCGGTATTCAACAGCGCGGACGGAAGTATAAGGCAGTCAAAGAGACTTTTGCCTGTTAAGGAAGGTCATTCCGGACTAAGGCAGAGTGACGCGCTGTTTCATCATATTAATCAGTTGACCGAAGTATCCGAAAAGATTCTGAAAGACTTAAGCGATGTTAAGGCGGTCGGGGTTTCAGCATTTCCGAGAAATATTTCCGGTTCTTATATGCCATGTTTTCTTGCAGGTAAAACTGCTGCTGAAATGATCGCCGCAGTCTGCGGTTCGGAAATAGTTTATACTTCGCATCAGATCGGACATATAGCGGCCGCCCTTTATTCGTGCGGCAGGCTGGATTTGATTAAATATCCGTTCATAGCGTTTCATGTGAGCGGAGGTACGACCGATTGTCTTTACTGCATTCCGGATAAAGACGATATTATTAAAGCGGAGCTTATATATACATCGCTTGATCTGAAGGCCGGTCAGGCGGTAGACCGTACAGGACTTATGCTTGGCTTGAATTTTCCGTGTGGCAGAGAGCTTGAGCAGCTTGCGGAAAAAAGCGACGCTGTTTTCAATATAAAGCCTTTCATAAAGGATGGTAACTGCTCTTTTTCGGGCGTGGAAAATAAGTGCGGGAGAATGCTCGAAAATAATTTGCCTCCTGAGGATATAGCAAAATACTGTCTTATATATGTAGGCATGTCTATTTTAAGCATGGCTGAGGAAGCGGTAAAAAAATATGGCAAGCTTCCGATGATTTTTGCGGGAGGCGTTATGTCCAATAAACTTATTAAAAATATAATACTATCAAAATACGACGCTTTTTTTGCGGAGCCGGAATTTTCTTGCGATAATGCTGCAGGGGTTTCGGTTATAGCTTATGAAAAATACAGAAGGCAAAATAAATTATGTTGATATTAACAGTTTCACAGCTTAACAGATATATATCGTTTAAAATCAAAGACGATAAAAAGCTAAACGGCATTCTTTTAAAGGGCGAGATTTCTAACTTTAAGGCGCATAGATCCGGTCATTTTTATTTTACCTTAAAAGACGGCGAAAGCTCTTTGAAGGCGGTAATGTTTCGAAGCTATTCAGAGAGGCTGAAATTTATGCCTCAGGACGGCATGAGCGTAATAGTTATGGGAAGCGTATCAGTTTTTGAACGGGACGGTATTTATCAGATATACGTTACTGATATACAGCCGGAGGGCGCAGGCGCCGTAAGCGTAGCTGCAGAGCAGCTTAAGGAAAGATTAAGAAGTCGGGGTATATTTGATCAGAGTCATAAAAGACCGCTTCCGTATATGCCTGAAAAAATAGGTATTGTAACCTCCTTATCCGGCGCCGCTTTACAGGATGTCATAAATATTCTTTCAAGGCGGTATCCTGTGGGGGAGTTATGTGTTTTTCCGGCAGTGGTGCAGGGTGAAAATGCTTCGGATTCCATTTGCAGAGGTATAATTGCCGCCGGTAGATCCGGCTGCGACGTATTAATTGTAGGACGCGGAGGAGGTTCGATGGAGGATCTCAGCGCTTTTAATACGGAAAAGGTTGCTATGTGTATATATAATAGCAGTATACCTGTAGTTTCCGCCGTAGGTCATGAAACGGACTTTACCGTATCCGATCTTGCTGCGGATATGAGGGCTCCTACGCCTTCGGCTGCGGCAGAGCTGGTTTCGCCGTCTAAAGAGCAGTTGTCTAATAACATAGATTATTGTATAAAGCGTATGCGCAGCAGCGTATTGAGAATAATAACGTTAAAGCAAAACTCTTTTGATCGTATCGTTGTACGACTGGAGACTGACTCTCCGCAGCATTCGCTTGCGTTGGACGAAAAAAATCTAACGGCTATGTTAAATCGTCTTGGATCTGCTTATCGCTCTTTGCTTGCAGAGTATGAAAAAAGGTTTGCAGAGGTCTTGTCAAAGATTGAAGCTATGAGTCCGCTCAGCGTTTTGGGGAGAGGCTATTCCCTTGCTTATAAGGATAAAAAAATACTTTTTAACACTGAAGGCTTGAAAATAGGAGATAATGTTGATATAATGCTTTCAGAGGGTAAATTCAGCGCCTGTGTTACAAATATTACGATTAGCGGAGAAAATGAGTAGTGTATTGGATCGAACTTATATGTTTCGGACTGATTCTGTAATATAATAAAAATTATCAGAATTGCTTCAATTAACGGCGTTAAACTGATTAATGATAGCTTAGAGGTGGTATAATGACTTTTGAGGAAAATATGAATTCGCTTTCTGAAATAGTGAAGCAGCTTGAAAAGGGCGATTTGCCTTTAGAGAAATCTGTAGAGCTTTATGAAAACGGAGTGAAGCTTGCGGCTGAGTGCCGGAACGAGCTGGAAAGGGCAAAGCTGAAAATAACACGACAGGAGGAAGAGCTAAATGAATCAGGCCGCTGAGGATAGACTGAAAGAATATACGGAATTTGTTGAAACAGCTATCAGAGCATACAGTCTTGAAAAAAGGCTTGGGTTACAGAAAAGCGTTGCTAATGCAATGGATTATTCTTTAGAGGCGGGCGGCAAAAGAATACGTCCTGTTCTTGTTCTGGAGTTCTGCCGGATTTGCGGAGGAAATTGGAAAAATGCGGTTTCAGCAGCATGCGCTATTGAAATGATACATACCTTTTCTTTGATTCATGATGATCTTCCTTGTATGGACAATGACGATTACAGACGCGGAAAGCCGTCCTGTCATAAAAAATTCGGCGAAGCAAGAGCTGTTTTAGCCGGAGACGCATTGGCTATACGTCCGTTTGAAATAATTGCCGGAGCGGATAATCTTGATTATGAAAAACGCGTCGGGCTTATTGCTGAACTTTCTCGTTTTTCCGGAGCCGAGGGTATGATCGGCGGACAGATTATAGATATGGAAAATGAAGAGCGCGATCATGTAAGCGCCGATAATTTAAGATATATGTATTCGCTGAAGACAGGCGCTCTTATAAAAGCTTCTTGTAAGATGGGATGTATATGCGCCGGAGCAGACGATAATAAAATAAGTCTGGCAGAGGAATACGCGGAATATCTCGGCGCCGCGTTTCAGATAATAGACGATATACTTGACGTCACAGGCGACAGCAGTCTGCTTGGGAAGCCGGTGGGAAGCGACAGTCAGGAGAATAAAACAACCTTTGTAACTGTTTACGGCTTGGAAAAAGCAAAGGAAGAAGCGGAAAAATATACGAATATGGCAGTTGATATACTTGACAGGTTTGACGACAGTATTTTTTTGAAAGAGCTGACATGCTTTTTGCTTGACAGGAGATTTTGATTTAAATCTGAAAGAGGTTGTGTTATTATGGTATATAATCCCGTTCTGATTGCCGGCGCAGCGGCTTGGGCGGCGGCGCAGGTATTAAAAGTAATAATCAATGCGATTAAAGGAAACGGGTTTATGCCTGAACGCTTTTTTGGTTCCGGAGGCATGCCCAGCGCGCATTCTTCCACAGTATGCGCGGCCTCAGCGGCGGCGTTCAGGGTATGCGGAGGAGATTCACCTGTATTTGCATTGGCAGCTTTGATTACGATAATTGTTGTTTATGATGCGTTAAACGTAAGGTACGCTGCCGGCCTTCATGCCAGAGAGCTTAATATAATTCGGAGGGAGCTGAAAGCTAATAAGCTATTAAGCGAAGCCTCGTTTAAAAAATTTTCAGGAAAGGATTTTAAGGAATTGCTTGGACATACTCCGGCAGAGGTTTTAGGGGGTATTGCGCTTGGAATTCTGGTAGGGGTTTTAATTCCTGTTTCAATATAAAAATATGAAGAAAAATAATCATGTTGCGCTGGATGCGCTTGATTTGCCGTATGATCTTAAAAAGCTTGATATTGATCAATGCAAACAGCTTTGCGGAGAGATAAGAGATATACTGGTTGAAACGGTATCAAAAAACGGAGGGCATTTGGCTTCTAATTTAGGCGTAGTGGAGCTTACTATGGCTATTCACAGAGCTTTTAATTCTCCGGAAGATAAAATAGTATGGGACGTGGGGCACCAGTCATATACTCATAAGCTTCTTACTGGACGTCTTGAACGTTTTCATACTATCAGAAAAGAAGGCGGAATATCTGGGTTTACTAAACCGACTGAATCGGTTCATGACGCGTTTATCAGCGGACACAGTTCAACGTCTATTTCGGCTGCCTATGGTATAGCGAAGGCAATGAAGCTTGACGGCAGGGACGACTATGTTGTGGCTGTGACGGGAGACGGCGCGCTTACCGGAGGAATGGTTTATGAGGGGCTGAATAACGCCGGTAAATCAGATGTTAATTTAATTGTTATTGTAAATCATAACGATATGTCAATATCAAAAAATGTAGGAGCGCTCGCTAAATATCTTTTAAGCATAAGAAATAAGCAAAGCTATGTCAGAACTAAGCAGGCTGTTGAAAAAGCTCTTAAAAATACTCCTATTGTAGGAAAGCCTATTGCAAAAATTCTGAAAACGTCAAAGGATACTGTTAAAAGTACAGTCTACAGAAATACGAATACTACAATTTTTGAGGATCTGGGATTTATATATCTCGGACCGGTAGACGGGCACGATATACAGGCTCTTGACGAGGTGCTTATTACTGCAAAGACCTATCATAAACCGGTAGTCGTTCATGTAAACACAGTTAAAGGAAAGGGTTATGCTCCGGCGGAAAAAAATCCCGGAGAATTTCACGGTATATCCAAATTTGATATAATGACTGGAAATCCGGAAATTTCTTCTGAAGACTGTTATTCTACCATTTTCGGAAGAGAGCTTCTGCGGTTAGCAAGGGAAGACGAAAGAATATGCGCCGTTACGGCGGCTATGAAATACGGAACCGGACTTCAATACTTTTCAAGCGCGTTAAAGGATCGTTTTTTTGATGTCGGAATAGCGGAACAGCATGCTGTTACTTTCTGTGCGGGTTTAGCGTCTATGGGCAAGCTTCCGGTATTTGCAGTATATTCATCGTTTCTTCAGAGGGCTGTAGATCAAATGATCCATGATTCTGCAATAGTAGGCAATCATATCGTTATCGGAATAGACAGAGCCGGTATAGTAGGTGAAGACGGTGAAACTCATCAGGGAATTTTCGACGTTTCAATAATAACCGCAATTCCGGGAGCAGTTATATTCTCTCCGTCATGCTACGAGGAGCTAAAGCTTTGTCTCAGCGAAGCTCTTTACAGAGAAGCCGGATTGGTCTGTCTAAGATATCCGAGGGGAAACGATTGTACAAGCTTTGATAAAACGGATTTAAATGTTTCGTATACGCTTTCTTCAAAGAGAAATTCCTCCGTATTGCTCGTTACATACGGCAGGATTTATGACGAATTATACAAAGCGTTTATTTTACTCAATTCGGAAGGCATAAGCTGTGACATACTTAAGCTTACTAAAATATTTCCCTTAGAAAAAAATATGATAATTTCTGTTAGGGAATATGAAAAAATAATTTTCTTTGAAGAGGGTATTATCAGCGGAGGCATTGGAGAGCATTTTAGTAAGGAGCTTCTTGAATACGGATTTAAGGGAGAGTATCACGTTAAAGGAATATCGAAGTTTATTAAGCAGTCGTCAGTTAAAAGCGCTTTGGATAAGCTTGGCTTCGACTGTGATTCTATGGCCTCATATATTCGTGAAATAATGGAGGAATAATTTGAGAAATGAGACTTGATATTTCGCTTCAGAAAATGGGATTGACCTACAGCCGTCAAAAAGCAAAGGAACTTATAAAACAAGGTCATATATCGGTAAACGGCAGTATTTGTTTTAAACCATCGTATCTTATAAAGGACGGAGACGATATTAAAATTATCGGTGAAACTTTAAAATATGTGGGACGCGGCGGTTTAAAGCTTGAAAAGATTATAGATATATGCCGCGTTGATCTGAATAATAAAATCTGTATGGATATAGGAGCCTCTACCGGAGGATTTACCGATTGTATGCTGCAAAGAGGCGCGTTGTTGGTTTATTCTGTTGATGTGGGGTTCGGTCAGCTTTCTGAAAAATTGAGATGTGACGAACGCGTTGTCAACATGGAAAAAACTGATATCCGAAAAGTTGACGAGTCCGATGTGAGGCCGCGTCCGCAGTTTATTTCCGTCGACGTTTCATTTATTTCTCTGAAACATGTTTTGTCGTGCGCTTTCAGACTTCTTGATGAAGGAGGAACGGTAGCGGCTCTTATAAAGCCCCAATTTGAAGCCGGACGTGAAAATATCGGCAAAAACGGAATTGTTAAATCAAGAAATATTCATATAGACGTAATAAATGAAATTATTGCGCTGATATCAGAAAACGGTTTTGGGGTAATCGGTCTATGCTATTCTCCCATAACCGGCTCAAAAGGAAATATAGAATATTTGATATGCATGAAAAAAGGCGAGGATAATAAAAAAATATATGATGTAAAAAAAATAGTTTCGGAAGCATTTTTAAATTTTAATGTTAAAAAATAAATGGGTAAAATTAAAATCGGAGGAAAATATGAAAGCTGCCGTATTTCCGAATTTTCAGAAAAATAACGCGCTTGAATGTGCAAGGGCTGTCTGTGATATATTACATAATATTGATATTGAGGTTTGGGTTGATCAGAGTTATTGCAGAGATTTTAAAGATAAAAAATCTGTGAAATTCGGATTATTCGATGAATTTGTTAAGGGAGCGGATTTTGCATTGGCAATTGGCGGCGACGGCACTATTTTGAAATGCGCCAGTCATCTTATTGAATGCAAAACAAAGCTTTTAGGAATTAATACAGGAAGACTTGGCTTTATGTCGGCTTTGGAGTTTGATCAGCTTGATTGTCTTAATGGACTTAAAAACGGAGATTATAACGTTATTGAGAGAATGATGCTTGAATGTGAAATAAACGGTAACGGTAAAAATAAGGTTTTTACCGCATTAAATGATATTACAATGTCCGGAATGTATTCAAGTATATGCGATTTTAAAATTTTTGACGATAAAGGAAGAATCGGAGCATACAGAGCTGACGGCGCAATTTTCAGTACTCCTACCGGATCTACCGCATACTCTCTTTCAGCAGGCGGACCTATTATAGATCCAGGTATGGAATGTATTGAAATGACCTTGATATGTCCTCATTCTCTTTTTGCAAGACCTATGATTTTTAAAGCTGATAAAAAAATAAAATTCGTTCAGGATAATAAGGATAACCGGAAAATCTATGTCTGCGTGGACGGTAATGCGCCTGTAATGCTTGAAGCTGGCGATATTGTTGAAATAAGACGTTCAGAAAATAAGATTCATCTTATTAACATGAACGATAATTCGTTTTACAATTCTCTGAATAAAAAAATGATGCATCCTATAAAATAAGATTTTTACGGAGCTGATTGGAAAGGCGGTTTTGATTTTAAATGAAAAATAAAAGACAATATAAAATACTTGATATAATAAAAATGCATGATGTTGAAACTCAGGAAATGCTTCAGAATCTCCTTTCGGATTACGGCTTTAATGTGACTCAGGCAACGGTTTCAAGAGATATAAAGGAACTTAAGCTGATAAAAAAAATAAATAAAAACGGAATATACAGATATGCTGCTCCGTCTGAAAATTTTTTCAAGCAGAATTTATTTAAGGATACTGTAACGGATATAGATTTTGCGGTAAATACTGTTGTTGTAAAATGTCATACCGGAATGGCTCAGGCTGCCTGTGCGGCTCTTGACAGCATGGATTACAACGGGATAGTTGGTACGATTGCCGGCGACGATACTATTTTTATTTTGATGAGAAGCGAAGCGGACGCCCGAAAGCTTGTAAAAACATTCAAGGAATTAGTATGGGGGGCTTAATATGCTGAAAGAGATTTACATAGAAAATCTTGCTGTAATTGAAAAAGCCGTTATACCTTTTTCGGATTCCTTCAATGTTTTTACCGGTGAAACGGGAGCCGGAAAATCAATATTGATAAATGGGATAAACGCTGTTTTAGGGCAGAGGGTTACAAAAGATATTGTCAGAACGGGAAGTAAAAAAGCTGTTATAACAGCCCTATTTTCAAAGCTTGGAAAAAACGTCTGCGATAAATTAGACGAGCTTGGAATAGCTCATACGGACGGCGAAATTACAGTTACAAGAGAAATTGCAGCAGACGGAGGAAGCGTAGCCAGAATAAATTCCCGTACTACTACGGTTTCGGTTCTTAGGGAAATAGGAGAACTGCTTATAACCATTCACGGACAGCATGATAATCAGATACTATTATCTCCCGAACGTCATATTGACGTACTTGACAGTTTCGGAGAAAGCGCAGATATTCTTGAAGATTACAGGGATAGCTTTAGACGCCTGCAGTCTATGGCAAAAAAAATCGGTGAAATGAAAAAAAACCGTATTGAAAAGCGCGATAGATTAATTATATTAAAAGATCGCGTCGACGAGCTTAAGGAGCTGGAATTACAGACTCTGGAATACGACGAGCTTGAGCGTGAATATAATATGATACAGAATGTTGACAGAATAGCCAGAGCGGCAGGAAATGCCGGTATAATTTTAACCGGTGAAAATTCTGAAAATGTTCTTGATATGATATTGTCATGCGAGGAAGAACTCGGCGGAATAACGGATGTTTCTGCTGAAACCGGAGAACTGCTTGAAAGATTGACTGCGGCAAGGATCGAGCTTAGCGATATTTCGGACGAGCTTAACAGAATAGAAGACTCTCTTGACATTGATGAAAGAAGATTTGATTATATAACGAACCGCTATAATAAAATAAATATGGCTATGAAAAAATATAACTGCGGATTTAAGGAGCTTCTCAAGCTTTTTGAGGATTCGCTTTCAGAGCTTGAAACAATTGAATTTTCTGATGAGTCGCTTAAAATTTTATCTGCTGAAAAGGATAAGCTTCTGCATGAGGTTACGGAAAAAGCCAAAAAGCTTTCTGTTCATAGGGAAGAAGCGGGAAAGAAATTTAAAGAGCAGGTTAAAAAAGAACTGCAGTTTCTGGATATGCCTAACGTTATTATAGAGGTCGGTCAAGAAAAGGGTAAGCTTACTGTAAACGGTATGGATAATATAGAATTTTTAATTTCAGCTAATAAGGGAGAAGCGCCCAAGCCGATTGCCAGAATTGCCTCCGGAGGCGAGCTTTCAAGAATAATGCTTGCTTTAAAAAGCGTTATAGCGGAGAAGGATTCTATACCAACTCTTATTTTTGACGAAATTGACACCGGCGTCAGCGGACGCGCGGCTCAAAAAATAGGTATTAAAATAAAGCAGATGAGCAAAATTAGACAGATTTTATGCGTAACTCATTTATCGCAGCTTGCGGTTATGGCCGACAGTCATTTGCTTATAGAAAAAAATACTGTAAACGACAGGACAGTTACTAATGTGATTCCTCTTGATTTTGAAGGGCGCATAAGGGAAATAGCACGTATAATGGGCGGAGATAATCCCAGCCGTACAATGCTGAAAAGTGCGGAGGAGGAGCTTCTGCGCGCAAAAGGAGTTTAGGAGTTTTTAACCGTATGGAATATTTTGTAAATGCCGGTAGCTGGGGAGCTGTTTTTGCCGTCCCTAATGCAGTTGTTGATAATTATATAAAGTTAGCTAATGAAGCCTCATTAAAGGTTCTTTTATATATTTTACGGAATAACGGAAAGAAGCTTGCGTCAGACGAAGCGGCCTGTGCTCTTAATCTTAATATAAACCAGATAGAAGAAGCGTTTATATTCTGGGAAAATGCGAATATACTTAAAAGAGACGAAAAACCGTTGATTAGTTCTTCCGTTTCTGAGCCTGTTTCAGAAGAAAAAATTGCAGCTCCGGTTAAAAAAAGCAGTATACCTTCTGGAACCGGTTATAGCTTGAAGCCCTCCGAGATAGCGCAGAGAGTAGAAAATTCAGAAGATGTAAGAGTAATGTTTAATATGGCTGAGGCCAGCTTCGGACGTCCCTTAAACCATACGGAGCAGAGATCCTTTATATGGATGCATGATTATCTTGGTTTGTCGGCAGACGTACTTATAACTATAGCGGCATACTGTATTTCTATAGAAAAGGGGAGTATCAAATACATAGAAACTTTGGCGTCAGACTGGTCCGAAAAAGGAATCAATACTCTTGAGCTTGTTCAGGATGAAATAAAGGCACAGGAAGAAAAGAACACATTCAACGGCAGGATTATGAAGGCATTCGGTATGACAAGACGCCCTACCGCAAAGCAGCAGGAGTTAATTGATAGCTGGAAGAAAAAAGGTTATAGCCTTGAACTGATTGAATATGCATATGAAAAAACAATTGAGGCGATAGATAAATTAAATTTTCCTTATATAAATAAGGTATTGGAAAATTGGTATTCGCAGGGACTTATTACTAAAGCAAAAATTGACGGCGGTAATAATAAACGTAATGCAAGGACAGAAAGGGAAAGCGAGCATTCCTATGATTTAAATGAATTAAAATCGTTTGTGAATAATTTTGGTGATAAATGATGGGTGAAAATAAAGAAATATTAAATAAGGCTATTGATATTATAAGACAAAGAAGAAACAGGGCTAAGGCATTAAATGACCTTCATTTTGAAGAAATAAATACTAAAATACCTGAAATCGGTGAAATAAACAGTCAACTTGCACGTACAGGTATGGAAATTTTAAATATTATTAAAAGCGGAGAAAATGTTTCTGCAAGAATACAGGAAATGAAAGATAAAAACTTTCAGGCTCAGCTTATGGTAAAATCGCTTCTTATTCAATACGGTTATCCTGAAGACTATCTTAAGATTAAGTATACATGCAGTGAATGCGCTGATACCGGTTTTGTTGGAAATCAAAAATGTACATGCTTTAAAAGTTTGATAGCAAGACTTTCAGTAGGCAAAATGAATGCCGGCTCACAGATACAGCTTTGCAGCTTTGATAGCTTTAAGCTTAATTATTATCAGGGGAAAACAACAGAGGAGACGGCAGAATATAGGGATATTATGAGCAAAATTTTTAATTACTGTAAAAATTATGCCGATAATTTTACATTGTCATCTCATAATATTTTGATGTTTGGCAAAACCGGTCTTGGTAAAACTCATTTATCGCTGTCGATTGCTAACGAAGTGCTTAAAAAGGGTTTTAATGTTCTTTACGATTCGTCTTTAAATTATCTGAGAAGAATCGAAAAGGAACACTTTGGCCGTGATACAAGCGGTGTGGATACTCTTGAAATGCTGCTGTCTTCTGATTTGCTTATACTCGACGATCTTGGTTCAGAATTTGATACCCCATTTTATATTTCAACCATGTATAATATTATAAATACAAGAATGAATAAGGGATTGCCTACTATTATTAGCACTAACCTTAATCATGAAGGTATACAGAAAAAATATGACGATAGAATAGTATCAAGATTGCTTACTACATACGACTGCCTTGAGTTTGTCGGAATAGATATTAGATTTATAAAAAGAAAAAATGGAGAATTATAAAGTTAAGGATATATAACGCTTGACAATTCCGGAATATAATGCTATAATAGTATAGTTAAATGTAGCGGTGTGATGGAATTGACAGGCATGCTGGATTCAAAATTATATGGTGTTTTTTGAATTTTGCTTGTTCTTGATTGTATCTCCTTTTGAAATGCGCTATTTATCGGTGTTTTATTAGTTTCGGCTTACACATTTGGTAGAAAAACTTTTTTCGATTTACATTTTTTCTACCAAAATGACTACCGAATTTCAGTTCGTTTCATTTACAATTTAAATTTTTCTTGGATGCAACAGGTATTTTTTTATCTAATGCATTTATAATTTGCCGGTGTGGTGGAATTGGCAGACGCGCGGGACTCAAAATCCCGTTCTGGCAACAGAGTGCGGGTTCGACCCCCGCCACCGGCACCAAATTGAAAGTTGCATTTTAGTGTAAATTGCACAAAAATGCAGCTTTTTGTTATTCGAAAACTACAAAAAACGAGAGTTCAAATCCTATAAGTTGAACTCTCGTTTATTTTTATTAAAAAGTAGGAAATTGTAATGCAAAAATTAAAAGCAGCAACTTATTGTCCAGTAAGCTCAGATCCCGAAGATCAGGAGCGCAGAAAAGTTTATTATGGAAAATATATGCAAAATAATAAAGATTGGATTTTAGTAAACATATACGCTGAATGAATGTCAGGTTTGAGGTTGGAAACGTATGCCGGAAGGTTGTTAAAATAGTAAAATTGATTTGAACTTTTTCTCTCTCCGCACATATAATAATTCATGGAATCAATATGATTCAGTATTATTTTGGAGGGATAAATATGTGTGGAATAGCCGGATTCAGCAGTTTTGATAAGGATTACACAGCTATTGAAAATTACTTTAAAAGCCGTATTGATATATTAAAAAAGATGAGACAATCATTTGCGTACAGAGGAAATGACCAGACGGGCGAATGTCTGAGAAGAAACGTTGGATTCAGTCATACGCGGCTTTCCATTAGGGACATCTCAGGCGGCGCTCAGCCTATGATAAAATCGCGCGATGGCGCAGAGTACATAATAGTATTTAACGGAGAGATCTACAACACCGGCGAGCTTACACTCCGCCTGAAATCGCTGGGATATAAATTTGAAACCACTTGTGACACAGAGGTAATATTGCTTTTGTATATGCAGTACGGTACGCGGTGCGTTGACTATCTGAACGGTATATTTGCCTTTGCGATTTGGGACGGCGGAAATAATACCCTCATGCTTGCAAGGGATAGGGCGGGTGTAAAACCGCTTTTTTACACAGTGCAAAACGGCGAACTGATCTTTGCCTCCGAGATAAAGGGACTGTTTGCGCATCCTGATATTAAACCTCGTATAAGCATAAACGGATTCCGTGAAATATTCGGCGTAGGTCCGGCAAGAACTCATGGCTGCGGAGTTTTCGACGATGTTTCAGAAATAGTACCGGGGCATTTTGCTGTATTTTCTGAAAGCGGCTTGACGTTACATAAATACTGGGACTTGAAAAGTAAGGTTCATAAAGACAGCTACGCTGAAACGGTTGACAAGGTTTCTTATCTTGTGAGGGACGCGATAACAAGTCAAATGGTGTCGGACGTCCCGGTTTGCAGCTTTCTTTCAGGCGGAATTGATTCGAGTATAGTTACTGCTGTTTCAGCGTCTTATATGGAAAAGTCTGGCGGAAAGCTAAATACATTTTCATTCGATTTTTCCGGCAATGATAAATATTTTACCTCAAACAGCTTTCAGCCTGAGCGCGACAGACCTTATGTAGACATTATGCTTGGTCACATAAACACAAACCATACCTATCTTGAATGTGATGAGGAAAATCTTGCGGACTTGCTTTTTGACGCCATGAAAGTAAAGGATTTACCCGGCATGGCTGACGTAGACGCCTCTATGCTGTATTTTTGCAGTCTTGTGAAAGAGAAGAATAAGGTTGCTCTTACAGGAGAATGTGCCGACGAGATTTTCGGCGGTTATCCGTGGTTTTATCGTGAGGATCTGCTTATGGGGAACGGCTTTCCGTGGTCTAAAAATATTTCAGTAAGGCAGTGTCTTTTGCATGATGATTTTATAAAAAAACTTGATTTAGAAGAATATGTAAGTAAAAGATACATTGAATCCGTAAAGCAGGCGCCGATTTTGGAGGGTGAATCTCAGGAAGAAAAAAGGCGAAGAGAGATAACGTATCTAAACATAAAATGGTTTATGCAGACTCTTCTTGACCGAATGGACAGAACCAGTATGTATTCCGGGCTAGAGGCGAGAGTACCCTTTGCAGACCACAGAATTATTGAATATGTGTTTAATGTTCCGTGGGAGATGAAACGCAGAAACGGCGTTGAAAAATCGCTTCTTCGCGACGCTTTTAAGGACATTGTTCCCCATGAACTGCTATACCGCAAAAAAAGCCCGTACCCTAAAACCTATAATCCCGCTTATGAAAAAATACTTTCCGAAAGACTTACAGGTATAGTGAACAACAAAAATAATCCGATAAACGAATTTGTTGACGGCAGGAAGGTAATGAAATTTCTCAAGGCTCCGAATGAATACGGAAAGCCTTGGTTCGGACAGCTTATGACAGCGGTCCAGCTTACGGCGTATATGCTCCAATTTGAATACTGGCTGGAGGAATATAAGCCGGAGATAATCATGTGATATTAGTAAAATTTTGATTCGGGGGTAAACGCATATTCTGTCAGACATAAAAAAAACAAATTACTTAATAACATGGGGAGCTTATCGTTTCAAACTGTACTGTATTGACTTTTGCGGCTTTCCATAAACTAATAATTTAATATCGTGGTAAATCCTGCTACTGACAATAAGGTTTTACAATTATTTAGCGTTTCTGATATTTAATCAGAGGCGCTTTTTTATTGCCCGAAAAACAATTTCCAAAGGAGGTCAATCTTATGCCAATCTCACAGCTTCGGCATTCTCCGAGGGAACAAGCACAGAGCCTGTTTTTCCGTTGACGGTGCGTCTTTCGGATATGTACCCAAACTGGATTTTACCGCCATGATAAAAGCCGGTTTCTCTTGCTTTTGTCTGAAAAGCATCGGCAACTCTTGCGGCAATGGTTTCACGTTCAAACTCAGCGAAGTTTAGCCGATTGTTACGCATCATACGTCCCTCTTTGGTAGCCGTGTTGAACGGCTCAGAGAGAGAATAGACGGTAACGCCGTACTTATCCAGTTCGTCGATGATGTTGAGATATTCACGCATATTTTGGGAAAATCTGTCATATTTCTTGACGATAATACGGCTGAGAAGTCCGTTGCGAGCGTCCTGCATCATCTGCTAAAATGCAGGACGGTGAGCAATATCCTTACCCGATTTTCCGTCATTGCAGTAAATCCGATAATCGCATTTACCTGCAAATTTCACACATTCCTCTTTCTGTGCAGCTATCGAAAGGGTGTTGTTCCCCCTGTCTTTGTCGCTGACGGAACGGCGGACATAGATAGCTGTGATTCCGTTTGTATTTGTTTTTGTTGTCATTTTGACCTCCGATATTGTGTTTGCAATCGGACAGTCGGTTTTGCTGTTATAATATTAGCGCAGACCACCGAATATTGCAAGCCATTTTCGGCATATTATCCGGTTAACTGCTGTTTTCTGCATTTTCTGTGCTGCACATTGCACCGGTGAGAATATCATACATTCTGTTTATTTTTTGTCAGCGTACGGCTTCGGAAACTGCATCGAGGTATGTCACTTTGACGTTGATACCAGAATTTGAAATGAATTCAGAGGTCTTGTTTGTTGCGGGGACAGACTTATCCCTTGTGTTTGTAGTTGTCATAGCTTCTTTTCTCCTAAGCTTATTTATTTCTATGCTTTTGGAACGGCTTTGCTTTCTCACTTTTGCCGTCGATTTTTCTATATTCAAACATTATACTGCATCAGGATGCAGAAATCTATTCGCAAGGCGCAACAATTTTGCGTATAAATTCAATTTTCAGTTCCGCATTTTCACCGGGGAAATATTTGTGTGGAATATGAAATATGTTTCTCTGAATATACGAAACATACAAGATCCGGCAACCTTAACAGAATGTATATTCGATAATGTTTTTTCAAAGGTTTTTGAGTATTTTACGAGGAAACGGGAATACCATTTGATTTTGGTATGTTGAATAAATTAATGGAACACATAGTTGGTTATTCTAACACATTTTCAAAATTTGTGAGAAACAATATTTTTTTTGGACACTTTCAAGAAACAGCTCCGCAGGCTTTGTAAACATCTGAAATTTCTTCCAAACAAGATAAAGCTCTGCCTCTACTTTTGGTTCAAGCGGACGGAAACACAGATTGCTTTTTTCGGGTATGTTTACAAGGTTGTCAAAGGTAAACGCCATACCAAAGCCTTCTTCTATCATCATAGAGGGCGTAGTAATCAGATTGAATGTAGAAACAATATTCAAACTCTGCACATCTCGCCCAAGCCAGCCGGACAAAACATTTCCCTCAAGCTGTTGGTGCGCTACCCATACGGGCAAATCCCCGATGTCCTCTGGATGAACGGTCTGTAAAGAAGCAAGCGGGCAATCGTTACGCATAAGCAGACCAAACACATCATTTTTCGGGAGCTTGATATAATCAAACTTCTGCATATCCACAGGTGCGACAAGCAACCCAAAGTCAAGCAAACCCTTATTCAAACCGTCTGTAATCTCCGCAATGCTTCCACTAAAAAAATCATAAGTAATTTGTGGGTGGGATTCTTTGAGCGACATAATACAGTTTGCAATCATTTTCATTGTCTGCGTTTCAATAGCGCCGATATGAACGACGCCGCTGACAATCTCATTAAAAGTTTTCAAATCATCTTCCGTTCGTTCGGTTAATTCTATAATTTCTTTTGCACGCTTGCGGAGAAACATACCCTCCTCCGTGAGCGTTATTTTTCTGCTTCCCCGTTCAAACAACTTTTTTCCTACTGAATTTTCAAGTTCGGCAAGCTGCCTTGATAAATTAGACTGTGTGGTATGCAGCACTTCCGCCGCTCTTGTCATATTTTCCTCCTGTGCAACAGTAATGAAATATTTGAGTACACGAATTTCCATAATCCTACCTCCGTTTAACTAATGAAATTATAGCACATCTTTCTATGAATGTAAAGCATAGGAACGTATGAAAAACAACTATTTGTAATAGGAAAGGGCTTTTGCTATAATAAAAATGCAAAGGAGGTACACTTAAATGAATAAAAAGAATTGGAAAGCTTTTGTTTTGGGGCTGTTGTTTATTGTTTTTGATCTTGCAGGGTGCAGCAATACAGACACATCGACAAAACAGGAAGAAGCGTCAGCCAACCAGTCACAAAGTCAGTCGGTGGATAACAATCAGTCGGTGGACGATTTTTCAAATCAAAGTACGGATTTTAATTTTGAATCGAAAACGGTACTTTTGAACAGCGGTTATGAAATGCCGATCATTGGTCTTGGCACTTGGACGCTTGATGATGAAACAGCGGAAAACTCTGTTTATCATGCCTTAAAAGATGGGTACAGGTTGATTGATACCGCCAGATATTATGGCAATGCACAGGGCGTTGGAGATGGCGTACGCAGAGCAATCGCAGAGGGAATCGTCAAACGGGAAGATGTTTTTATTACAACCAAAATTGTTCCCTATGGATTTGACGATTACGACGCTGCTATTGATGAATGTATCGAGGCGTTAGGACTTGATTATATCGATTTACTGTTAATTCATCAACAAGGTACTGACGAAAAAGAACTCTATGCGGCGATTGAACGAGCTGTTGAAAAGGGGAAAGTAATTCTTTGGGGATTTCAAATTATTATACGCAGGAGGATTTTGAGCGTATTACAGAAAATGCCAAAATAATGCCCGCTGTTATTCAAAATGAAAACCACATTTTTTTCTAAAATACAGAGTTTAAAAGCTATGTAAAACAGTTTGGCGTGATTATTGAATCCTATTATCCCTTTGGAGGTAGAGGACACACCTCGGATTCAATGAACAATGAAGTCATTACGGAAATTGCCGAAGCACACGGAAAAACAGGAGCGCAGATTATCCTGCGGTGGCATTTGCAGGCGGGCTATATCGCAATTCCCGGTTCAAGTAATCCAGATCATATTGCCGAAAACTATAATATTTTCGATTTTGAATTGTCCGACGAAGAAATGCAGAAAATCGCAGATTTGGACACAGGCGAAAGATATGAAACTTGGTAAGACAAAGGAGGAATGGAAGATTGGCAGATGAAACTCAAAAAACAGAGGAGCTTATAAAATGTGTATCGGAACTTGATATTGATGAGGAAACAAAGTGTTCTGTTATTGAGTCTATCCGAAAAGGACAGACGACAAAGGGAATACGGCTGCTTAGACAATATCGTGGGGAAATACTAAACGATTTACACAGCGACCAAAACAGACTGTATCAGATTGATTATGTACTGCAAAAAGCAAAATAAAAAAGGAGAGATTATTATGATTTTGAATGATACTTACACACTTTCTAATGGAATGAAAATTCCGAAACTCGGACTTGGCACTTGGGAAATCCCCGATGATAAGGCGGCACAGGCAGTAAGGGACGCTGTAAAAATCGGTTATCGCCATATTGACACAGCGCAAGGCTATGATAATGAAAGAGGCGTGGGCGAAGGCATCCGCACTTGCGGCGTTTCCCGTGAGGAACTGTTTGTGACAACCAAATTGCAGGCGTTCTACAAAACTTATAAGGAAGCAAAAGAAGCCATTGCAGAATCTTTACGGGTATCGGGACTGGACTATTTTGATCTAATGATTATCCACGCTCCTCAGCCGTGGACGGATTTTCACAATGGAGAACATTTCTTTGAGGGTAATCTTGAAGCGTGGCGGGCTTTGGAAGAAGCACATTATGAGGGCAAATTAAAAGCTATCGGCGTTTCAAACTTTGAGGAAATTGACCTTGACAATATTCTGAAAAATGGAAAGGTAAAGCCTGTTGTTAATCAAATTCTTTGCCATATTGGGAACACGCCGCTTGACTTGATTGATTACTGCAAAAGGAACGATATTCTTGTGGAAGCCTATTCTCCCGTTGCACACGGAGAAATGTTGAAAAACAGTCGCATGGCAGATATGGCAAAAAAATATGGCGTTTCTGTTCCGCAGCTTTGTATCCGTTATTGTTTGCAATTAGGGACATTGCCCTTGCCGAAAACGGCAAATCCGGCACATATGGCAGACAATGCGCAGATGAGTTTTGAGATTTCAAATGAAGATATGGAAACGCTGAAATACGCCGAGAAAATCAAGAATTATGGCGATTTCAGTATGTTCCCTGTATTCGGCGGAAAGATGGCGGCAGACGGAATCTGCTCACCGCAAGATTTTCCGCATAAAAAGTAAGGAGGTTAGCGTAATGAGAAAACAAATACGGTGTATCGCAATGTGTATGGCTGTTATATTCAGCCTTGCAGGATGCGGAAGTAATACAACAGGAGGAAGTGATATGAGCGATAGTCATTACAGTGTGTCAAATGAGGATAACAAAACAGAATTGGAAACTGCTTCAACCGAACAGACCACAAGCAATGAGCAAACAAATCCAACAATGCAAACTGATACAGCGTTGAAAACTACAATCTATACCATAAAGGGTATAGATTTCAAAATGATACTGGTAGAGGCAGGGACTTTCACAATGGGATCAGATAATACAAATGTTGCCTTCAGCGAATCTCCTGCCCACAAAGTTACTTTGACACAGGACTATCTTATGGGAGAAACAGAGGTAACAGAAGCCTTATGGAACGCCGTTATGGGTAATGGCGGCGGCAGCAACACTAACCCGAAAACAAGCGTAACATGGAACGAAGCTCATACCTTTGTTGACAGGCTTACAGAAATCGCTTGTGAGCAGGGCTTAATCTCCGATGATATGCGTTTTCGTCTGCCTACCGAGGCACAATGGGAATTTGCCGCAAAAGGCGGAAATTTGAGTAAGGGCTATCTTTATTCTGGTAGCAACGATATTAACGAAGTCGCTGTTACTTATGAAAATTCCGGTAGCAACGCCCCTATTGATGTAAAGACGAAAGCGCCGAATGAACTTGGTCTTTATGACATGAGCGGCAACGCTTATGAATGGGTGGACGATTACGGCGGAGATTATTCAGCGGAAGAACAGACTAACCCACAAAACACAAGCGGACGAAATTATGTGAAGCGTGGCGGAAGCAATTACCATAGCTTTGACTCGGAGTCCTATCTGTTTACCACCACTGGCAGATATTTTTACAGTTCTACCGATTGGACAATCGGACTTAGGATATGTCTTATATCAGACTAAAAAGTGAGGGGAAAGATAGTAGCTTTTGTACCATTCTTCCTCTGCTTTTTACTATGAGCAAATCAATTCGTTATTAACAATCTCCTTTTCTCTGACTTGGATATTATTTATTCTTCTAACCCATCCACTGATTTTCGACTTTGAGTTTTTCCGTGATATCCTCACGCTCTGCCATCTTCTTTATCAGCTGAAGAAACATCTCCAGCTTTTGCCGGTCAATATCAGTAAGGTAGCTGTTCAGACTGCGCCTGTGAACAGATTTGTGCATGTAATCTTGTGATGCTCTTTCAGATAGCGTTTGTATCGCTGTCTCTATAAACTAATAGACTGTTCTGTTGTGGAAGATGAATTGATGAGCGACAGTTTAGTTACAATCAATACCAATATTGAAGATATCCGCTGTTTGCGCCTATCATAGAAATAAATGGATCAGTCCGTTAATGAAAATGTTTGTTGATTAACTGTAATTCGACGAATGACAATTAGCCTGTAGAAGTTGCGAAAGGTTTTAACGGTTAACATAAAAGTCTATTGCTTTCCAGAAAAATATGCGGAATTATTCTGCAAAAATCGGAGTGAATGAGTAAGAAAAAACACATCGATAACAAATATAGCTAAGCAAATTTATAAGGGAAAATAAGCTTATACGGACTATGATTTTCAATGTCATTATTATTCAAAATAGCAACTAACTTTTCGTAAAAATAAGTTGCAGTACTGAAAATATTTCTGATAACATAAGTTATCCTCACCTTTAAAGATAACAGATTCCTTCTTATCACGCTTGATTTTGCCCTGTTTTATGAGTTCTTCTTTCTCAGCTCTTATGCGTTCAAGCAGTACGCTCGCAGGCTCATCATTCGGGTCCTGCGGTACAAGTTTTCCTCTGATTGCAAGGTCGAGAATTTTGGATTTGGTGGATTGGATTACGGTTTAGAGATTTGATTTTTCTTTTTCAAGGTAATCAATAAACTCAAAATAGCTGTTAATTTTGTTTGTTACAATATTCTGTTCATTAATTGGAGGAAATGGAAACAACAAGGAGTGTAGTTGATTTGAAGATAATCCTTGAATGCCTATACCTTTTCCATTGATACGTTCAGTATGTTTATTTGAATATAAAACATAATAGTAAAATTTTACATTCAACTTTATATAAGGTCTCATTTTAGAATATGATTTTGAATTCTAATTTCATCATCATTTTCCCATATGGCTGAGCGTCCTATATCACCACCCTTACAAACAAGAAAATCACCCTTTTTAACTGTGCATTTTTCTAATTCAGCATCTGTAAATAACATTTGTTTTAAGTCGGTGAGTTCAAATCTGTTTCAATATAAATTCGATGTTGTAATATATGTATAAGGTTTGCCAACTTGATTTTTTGAATTAGGTGCTTTTCCAGTATTATGAGAAAAAATAACATCTAACCTCGTCCACTCCCAAAAGTGAAATCTGAGCCAGTTGCTCTTGCTTTTATTTCTTTTTATCTTAGCGCACTTGGTTTTTTAAATGCAAAGATTTTTCTATAAGTTTGTAGGCATAGATAAATTGAAGATTGAGAATATATTTTTCCCGGTGAAAGCTGCGGAACGAGTTTTGTAAATTGTAGCTGTGAGATATTGATTCTTAAAGGCGATTATAGTATAATTATTTTTGCAGAAGTGAGCAAAGAAACGACCCTACAAATCGGAATTCGCATAAAGGTTGATGAGAAAGAATGAAGTACACAAACGAACATATAAAGGAATCATATTTTCCGTATAAAGTTTTATTATATATTTTTTCTATAGTGCTTGTATTAGGAATAATGCTTGTGCTTTGGGGATTAATTGCAACTGGTAATCAGAAAAATAATGTTGCTCCTTTAGAAGATGTATTGAATCAATATTCAAACCCTGCCAATAAAACGGCGTATCTTGAAATTATCGAAGTTTTACAAAAAATAGCAGAGGACAAATATGAGGGGTATTATCTTGTGAGAACAAAAACGGGAACTTATATTTCAGGTATGCAAGAAGAGCAGTATGCAACTCTAAAGGAGGAATTGGAAGAAAAAGGTAAATCTAAACTGGAGGGAATGACGAATGTAATTATTGATGAACAGGTTATTGAGAATGTGTCAGAGTATTTAAATGAAAAACATATTCAACTTCGAGTGACAAAACTTAATTATATCGGAATTTTAAAGGAGGGCTATATTGTTAATTTGATTTTAGGCGGTTTATTCGCTTTGCTTAGTCTTGGATTCATATTTTACTCAAATTCAGAGCTTAATGGATATAAAAATTCACAGGCAAAAAAAGTTGACGAGGAGTGCAATCGGAAAGATGCAAAGTGGCTGGGAGAATATAAAATTTATCTGACGGATAGTTTTTTGGTGAGTATATATAGTGGTTTAACAGCAATTGATATTGATACAGTCAGCAGTGTGATTTTATATGATGAAAAGCAGGAAAGTGGTATAAAAAGGATAATGGACGCAAGAAAAACAGACGGAAGCGTGGTTAAAATTTATGAGAATATTTCAAAGGATAAATTTATTTTTGAAGAGGAAAAAGACTATTTGGAAATGATTTTTGGAAGTAAGAATATAAGTTTTATATGTGAAACGGAAGTGCAAGATGAATTAGAATATGAAGAATATTTTGAATAGAATTTTCTGGAACGACAAGATGAAGAATAAATCCTAGTTTATAAGGCGCCTTGTATATCAAATTTTCATTGCGTGATAAAAAAATACGCCTCGTAAATAACACATTTACGAGGCTTTTTGGTTGCGGCGGCTGGATTTGAACCAACGACCTTCGGGTTATGAGCCCGACGAGCTACCTAGCTGCTCCACACCGCGTCATATTTTTAATCACTCTCCTGAGTGCTTAATTATTATATCACAAATTTATATCTATGTCAATAGGTTTTTAAAATTTTTTTCAAGAAAAATCCTATATATAATTCTGAATAAATACCGTCGGATAATCATGGCGTTTTTCATGATTATCCGAGGTAAAATTTATTCTTAATTATTTTCACATACGATCTTATAATATGCTCTTGAAGTTATAATATACATAACGATATAGAAAACTGCAAAAACAATAAAGCTTATTGCGGACGACGCAATAAAAAGGGGAGTGTTAAACAGACCGAACATGTTAAGCAGATATTTTATTATATTGAATGCGGCGATAATATTTATTGCAGAGCCTATAAGCGGAAGCAAAAATACCGTCAGCATTTGAGAATGAATACTCTTTTTTATTTCACCTTTTGTCATACCGACCTTTTGCATTATTTCAAATCTGTTTCTGTCTTCATATCCTTCCGTTATTTGCTTGTAATACATTATCAGAACCGTTGCCGCGATGCAGATTATTCCTAAGAAGATTCCTAGAAAAAATAATCCGCCATGCATACCGTAATAATCGGCGCGTTTATTAACAAAGCTTATACAGTCAGTTTTTATGCCTAAGCCTGAATTTTTTTCCTGTAGTTCATTATACACTGCAATTTGAGTATTATCGTCGCAGTCGATATCAAAGCCGTAATAATATGTTAGGTCTGAAGCCTGATCTCCGTATTGCTCAAGCTGTAACTGATATATATTATTTAAAACGTCCATGTCGGGAACAATTACCCACATACGCGATACTACGCTTATCATTGCGCTCATATTTTTAAACGGAAATTTGCTTAACTTCTCTTTTACTTCAAAATTATTTATATTTTCCAATTCGAAAGTATCATACTTATAGCTGGAATTTTCACAGTAAATCATTATTTCATTTTTTTCAAGAGTTTTTGATTCGTTTGTGTATTTATTGTAGTCTTCAAGTGGTATTATACAAAGCATTGCTAAATTGTTCATGTTGAAATCGTCAGAATCAATTATCGACTGGTCAAAGCTTACTTTGCTTCCGGTTTTATATCCGGTTACATCAAGAGAACGGTATTCGTTTTCATTAATCGGGCTTAAATTATAATTCTGGAGAATAGAATTAGTATTTTTTTGTATTTCATCAATGTATTTATTTTCTATAGAATCAGCGTCTATTACTATATCTTTCGGATGAAGAGTTTGCAGCGCGTCTTCGGAGCCGATAAATAGACTTGAAGTAGAAGATATCATGACAAGCACAGCAGTTGAGAGGATACATATTGAGGCAAGACCCGCTCCGCTTCTTTTCATTCTGAAAACCATAGATGAAACTGCAATAAAGTGATTGCTTTTATAGTAATAGGATTTTTTCCTTCTGAGCATTTTTAAAATAGCTACTGAGCCCGATATAAACAGCAGATAAGTACCTATTATTACCAGTATAACTGCAATAAAGAAATAGTTTAATGCCATCATAAGGTTTTCGATTGTATTTGCCATATAATAGCCGCCGGCTAAAGCGGTGATACCCAAAATCGCAGTTATATAATTAGCCCGCGGCTGTTTTTCTCCCTGATTTGTGCTGTGAAGCAGGTCTATCGGATTTGATAAATGTATCTGCCTCAGACCGTTTAGTAGAATAAGGGCAAATGCCGCCGCATATATCAGAAACGTTGATGTTATCATTGAGGGTGATACTGAAAATTTACCTGTCGGCTCTTCCTTCATAAAATTAATAATTGCCAATTGGGCAAATTTTGAAAAGAGCATTCCGCAAAGAATACCTGCAATCAGAGAAATAAGAAATATTATAACAGTTTCCCATACCATAATACTTCCTATATTTTTTTTATCCATTCCAAGAATATTGTAAAGTCCAAATTCTCTTTTTCTGTTTTTTATCAGAAAGCTGTTGGTATAAAATAAAAATATTACAGAAAATAGAGCCAGGACGCCTCTTCCTATATTTAAAAGAGTTTGTATCTGAGGTCCTCCTCTTAACAAGGAGATGGATTCTTCAGCGGACAAAAAGGTAATGATGTAATACATCATAATCATTCCGACGCAGGTTAAAATATATGGAAAATATGTTTTTTTATTTTTTAATATACCCGTAACAGCGAGCCTGGGATAGAACATACCTTTCACTTTGAATCACCGCCTGTCGCAAGTAAAGCAAGGGTGTCGGAAACTTTCTGATAAAGCTCTTCATCAGACGCGTTTCCTCTGTATATCTGATGAAAAATCTCGCCGTCCTTGATAAACATCACGCGTCCGGCATGACTTGCCGCCTTGACAGAATGCGTTACCATAAGAATGGTCTGACCGTCTTTGTTTATTTGAGAGAAGATGTTTAAAAGCTCGTCTGTGGATTTGCTGTCGAGCGCTCCCGTAGGCTCGTCTGCTAAAATAATCTGAGGATTTGTTATAAGTGCCCTTGCAGCCGCGCATCTTTGCTTTTGACCTCCTGAAACTTCGTATGGATATTTGGACAAAAGATGTGAAATCCCCAGCTTATCGGCAATAGGCTCAAGCCTGCGGTACATTTCGCCATAGGTTTTACCGGCCAGTACGAGCGGCAGGAATATGTTGTCCCTTAATGAAAATGTGTCGAGAAGGTTGAAATCCTGAAACACAAATCCCAGATTATCTCTGCGGAACTGAGCTATTTGAGATTCCTTTACCTCAGAGAGCTTTATACCCTTCAATATAACCTCTCCGGCAGTCGGTTTGTCAAGAGCAGCCAGTATATTCAATAGAGTAGTTTTACCTGATCCCGACTCTCCCATAATTGCGATATATTCTCCGTTTTCAACGGAAAAGCTAATATCATGAAGAGCCTCTACTTTATTTCCGCCTAATCGGGTAGTATATATCTTTTTTACATGGTTAACTTCCAGAACTGACATTTTAAATGCCTCCTTGCTTTTATTTTACAAGCTTATTATATCATAACGATAAACAGCATGCCTTAACTTTAGCTTACATTTTATCGCCGTAAGCTTACAGTTTTGCAAGATAAGCAATGTTTATTCTGTCAGCATATCGTTGCTGGAAAGATCCAGCGTTATTTCTGTTCCTATACCTGATTCGGAGGAGGCGGTTATTTGATGACCGAGCTTTGTACATATTCTGCGGCATAGATATAATCCTATTCCGCTTGCTTTTTTATCGGTGCGCCCGTTATAACCTGTAAATCCCTTTTCAAATATTCTCGGAAGATCTTCAGGTGAAATGCCGATACCATTGTCTTTTATACACAGAATCTGACCAGGTTTTAGAAAAATAGATATTTCACCTCCGGTATTTGTATATTTTAAAGCATTTGAAAGTATTTGTTCTATAACAAAAAGAAGCCATTTTTCATCTGTAAGTATTTTAACGTTAATTGATTCATAATTCAGCCTGATCTTTTTTCTGATAAATTGCGAAGAATATTTTCTTAAGGCCTGTTTTATAATGCTGTCAAGCTTATATTTTCTGATTATATAGTCGGTGGAATCGGACTCGAGTCTCAGATATGAAAGCACCATCTGAGCATATCCTTCTATTTTTTGAAGCTCTGCGGTAAGCTCGCAGCCATCAGTTATATTGCTGCTTTGTAGTATCAGTCTCATTGCTGAAATAGGAGTTTTTATCTGATGTACCCATAAAGTATAATAATCAGTCATGTCAGCATATTTAGAGTTTACTTCATTAATTATTTTCTTATTATCCTCTGTAAGAGCTATTATCAGCTCCTGATAATCTTTTTCGATTACATTGGAGGGCTGAGGCATATGTTCGTTTGAAACAGAAATATTATCCTTTAATATTTCAAGCTGACGATGCTTTTTCATAAACGAAATAAAATCTGCCGTAATAAATATTATCGCTATGAATGAGCATAATAATGCGGAATATCCGATTGACGTAACGGGGAGTCTGTAAAGAATAAATACTGTTAATAAAGTACCGATAAAACATATGTTAAATATAATCAATTTGACATGAGAAATAATGTATTTAAAAAACATCGGAAATTTCCCTTCTATTCTATGATATAGCCAAGACCTTTTTTTGTGGTAATAAAATTGCTGAGACCTGCTGAATCAAGCTTTTTTCTTAATCTTGCTATATTGACAGTTAAAGTATTGTCGTCTATAAAGCAGTCGGTTTCCCATAGCTTTTGCATAAGGGTTTCACGACTGACCAGACTGCCTTTCTTTTCCATTAGAGTTTGTAGTATGCGATAATCGTTTTTAGTCAGATCTATTTTTTGTCCGTTAAATGTCAGCGAAGCGTCGGATACATTTAAAACGGCGTTTCTGTGTGAAAGCTCGGGAAGCTGTATTGTGAAATCATAGGTACGCCGTAGAATTGCCTGAAGCTTTGCGGTTAAAACACTGAAATCAAAGGGCTTTGAAATAAAATCGTCGCCGCCCATATTCATTGCCATTATTATATTCATATTATCTGATGCCGATGAGATAAAGACTACAGGTACCGTGGATAATTTTCTTATTTCCTCGCACCAATAAAATCCATTGTAAAAGGGAAGAGAAATGTCGAGAAGCACAAGGTGCGGTTCAAATTCCAGAAACTCCTGAATTATAAGCCTGAAATTTTCTGTACATTTAGCCGTTATTCCCCATTTTTCTATATGATTTTTTATCGAAGCCGAGATTGATTCGTCATCCTCTACTATATATATCCGATACATAATACCTCCCGTTTTATTAAAAGCCGCTGTTTGGAACAAATATTATATTGATATTATATCAAGCGGTGTTTTTATTGTCAATGTATGAAATATTTTATAAAGTTTCGTTAATAATAAAATAAAAAGGAGCATGCTTAATGGAATCTATATGGAGCGCAGAAACAAAATTACCGGAATTTCAAAAGCTAAACGGAGATATAAAAACGGATGTATTGATTATCGGAGGCGGTATTTCAGGAATATTGACTGCATACATGCTTAAACAGCAGGGAATAGACTGTATTGTTGCAGAGGGAGACAAAATCTGTTCAGGCACAACAAAAAATACAACGGCTAAAATAACATCGCAGCATGGTTTAATTTACCAGGATATAATAAAAAATATCGGTAAAGAAAAGACTAAAATGTATTATGAAATAAATCAGACGGCAATTGATAAGTATCGTGAGCTGTGCCAGGGTATAGACTGCGATTTTAAGACGGCCGACAATTATGTGTATTCGGTCGGCGACAAAGAGAAGCTTGAAAGGGAATTGGACGCGCTGCATAGATCAGGTATAAATGCGGATTATTCGGATAGATTAGCTCTGCCTTTTTCTACGGCCGGAGCCGTAAGATTTAAAAATCAGGCGCAGTTTAATCCTCTTAAGTTTATTGCGTCGATAACCGAAAAGCTTAAGATTTATGAAAATACTTTTATTAGGGAAATACAAAATGGTACGGCAATATATGATTATGGAAACATAACTGCTGATAAAATTGTAGTTGCCTCGCATTTTCCGTTTATCAATAAACATGGAAGCTATTTTCTGAAATTATACCAGCATAGGTCGTATGTTATTGCATTAAAAAATGCCGCTGAATTAAACGGCATGTATGTTGATGAAGATAAAAAGGGGTTATCCTTCAGAAATTACGGAGATTATCTGATTTTAGGCGGAGGCTCTCACAGAACCGGCAAGGACGGAGGAAACTGGAATGAGCTACGCAAATTTGCTCAGAAATATTATCCGAAATCAGTTGAAAAGTACAGTTGGTCTGCTCAGGACTGTATGAGCCTTGACAGTATTCCATATATCGGCAGATATTCAAAACGTACTCATGAATTATATACAATCACTGGTTTTAATAAGTGGGGAATGACCGGAGCTATGTCGGGCGCAATGATCATCAGCGATATGATAACCGGCAAAGAAAATGCTTACGCAGGAATATTTGATCCGTCGAGAAGCATTATGAAACCTCAGCTTTTTATTAATCTGGCTGAGACGACCGTTAATTTTTTCAAACCGACTTTAAAAAGATGTCCGCATCTTGGGTGTGCGTTGAAATGGAATAAAGCGGAGCATTCATGGGATTGCCCCTGCCACGGCTCAAGATTTACTGAAAATGGAAAGCTTATTGATAATCCCGCAACAGGAAATATAAAAAAATAATAATTACTGAAAAATCTCCCTTGCCATAAAGCAAAGGAGATTTTCTTATTTAAGATATTTCATTGAGTCTATAATAATATCGGCGCAGTTATCAACAGTAAATAACGAGCTGTTAAGACATATGTGATAATTTTCCTTGACTCCCCATGTACGAGTGGTGTTAGCGTTATAAAAAGCTTCGCGTCTTTTATCGTTTTTTCTGATAATATAATCGGCGTATTGCTCGCTTATACCGTAATTTCCAATAGCGCGTTTAACTCTGTCCTCCATTAATGCATGTACGAATACTCTGAAGCATGGCTGATGTTTTCTTAGTATATAATCGGCACATTGACCGATAATTATGCAGCTTTCTCTTTGTGCAAGCTCAGTAACTACCTTATGCACTTCGTTATAAAGAATATCAGCTTTAGAAGCGGTTTTATCCACGTCAATTGAACCTACTTTTGCGGCAAGAGAAAGTCTGTATAAAAAGCTTTGTGAAACATTTTCCTGAGTGCTTTCCAGATATTCCTTTGGTATATCGCATCTTTCAGCCGCCATTTCAACGATTTCGCGGCTATAAAAAGGGATATTCAATTTTTGTGAAAGATTTTTACCAATTTCAAGACCGCCGCTTGCATATTGGCGTTCTATTGTTATGACCATATTATCAGACATCTACATCAGCTCCTATAATTAATTTTAATGAATTTTCAACATATTTGTTGATTGCTTTTGTATAAAATACATTATACATTTATTATATCATAATAAATAGAATAATTCAAGTGAATATTGTGAACAATATGTTAATTTTTAAAAACTAAGTTAACCGTTTTGTTATCAGTTATTCTTAAATGCAGTAAATATAGCTTTATTTATTATATTCCGGCCTCCCATTCCCAGTTACGAACTTCAAGCTCAGTTAGGTCGTAGGGAGTGCATTGATAAATGCAATAGTTTACCCAATTTGAAAATAATAAGTTCGCATGGCTTTTCCAACTGAATATCGGTCTTTTTTTAGGATCGTCGTCAGGAAAGTAATTATACGGAATATGGATATTAAGCCCCTTTTCTTTATCGCGGAAGTATTCTTCCGCCAGGGTGTTTCTGTCATATTCTGAATGTCCCGTAATAAAAAACTGACGGCCATTTTTGTTTGCTACAATATGTACTCCGGCTTGTTCAGACGATGTAATAATCTGAAGGCATTTAATTTTTTCTATATCTGAACGGTTAAAGGTAGTATGTCTGGAATGCGGTACCATGAAAACATCGTCAAAACCTTTAATTATCTGAGCGTGAGGGTAATCTCTTTTGTGTGGAAAAACTCCGAATAACTTTTCAGGCAAGGACTGCTTTTGTATGCCGAAATGATAATACAGACCAGCCTGTGCCCCCCAGCAAATATGAAGAGTAGAAAAGACGTTCCGTTTGCTCCATTCCATAATTTTACATATTTCGTCCCAGTAATCAACTTCTTCATATTCAAGCTGTTCAACGGGAGCTCCGGTTATAATCATTCCGTCATATTTATTGTTTTTTACTTCATCAAACGTTTTATAAAAATTGCTGAGATGATTCTGAGGCGTATTTTTTGACCTGTGAGAAATCATATGAAGCAATTCGATATCAACCTGAAGCGGAGTATTGCTAAGAAGTCTTAAAATTTGTGTTTCAGTTTCAATCTTCTTAGGCATAATATTAAGAATAATTATTTTAAGCGGACGAATATCCTGGTGTTCAGCTCTGTCCTTGGACATTACAAATATATTTTCATTATAAAGCTTATTATATGCTGGAAGCTCATAAGGTATTTTTATCGGCATTATATCACTTCCCTTAATGGTATAAAAAAGGCGAACGCCTGTCCGCCTTTTTTATTGTTTAGTTTACCTTAAATCATACCGGATGAATCATTTTTTCTTTGTCTGAATGTTTTCCGTCAATACCGTATTTTTTATTTCTTCTGTCTTCAAAGAATTTTACTGCAACCTGACCGAATTGTGCGTAGCTGAGAACATCTTCTTCCTGTTCAGTCCATTCAGCACATTCTTTTTTTAGCTTTTCAAGCTCCGGTTCAAGAAGATCTGCCGGACGGCAGTCGATAGGAGATTCATCGCCTATAATCCTTTTTCTGAATTCCGGATCAATCGGCACCGGCGTTCTGCCGTATTCGCCTCTGACAATACCCTTGAATTCTTTTGTTACCATTTTATAGCGTTCGCCCATTATTACGTTAAATACAGCCTGCGTACCGACAATCTGTGATGAAGGAGTAACCAAAGGCGGATATCCCGCGTCCTTTCTAACCCTTGGAACTTCTTTAAGAACCTCTTCAAGCTGATCCTCTTTACCCGCCTGTTTAAGCTGTGAAAGAAGGTTTGAAAGCATACCGCCGGGAACCTGATATATAAGAGCGTTTGCGTCAACTGCAAGCATCTTGGGATCAAGCAGACCGCTGTCGATATATTTTTTTCTGAGCTTCATAAAATGCTCTCTAATTTCCGTCAGCAGAACTAAATCAAGCCCCGTATCGTATTCTGTTCCCTGCAATGCGGCAACCATAGATTCCGTAGGAGCATGAGACGTTCCAAGGGCAAGAGGAGACATAGCGGTATCAATTACGTCTACTCCGGCCTCAATTCCCTTTAACAGACACATTGAAGCAAGACCGGACGTATAGTGTGTGTGAAGCTGAATCGGGATTTTAACCGCTGCTTTAAGCGCTTTAACAAGCTTTTCCGTTTCATATGGAGTAAGCAGGGCAGCCATATCCTTTATACAAATTGAATCAGCTCCTGCATTTTCAATTTGTTTAGCGTAGTTAACATAATAATCTGTTGTGAAAACGTCGCCCAACGTATAAGATATAGCGACCTGTGTATGAGCGCCTTCCTTTTTAGCGGCCTTTATTGCTGTTTCAAGATTTCTTATATCATTGAGAGCGTCAAATATTCTTATAATATCTATTCCGTTAGAAACTGATTTCTGAACAAAATACTCAACCACATCGTCGGCATAATGACGATAGCCGAGCATATTCTGTCCGCGGAAAAGCATCTGAAGCTTTGTATTAGGAAGCTCTTTTCTGAGGGTTCTAAGACGTTCCCAAGGGTCTTCGTTTAAAAATCTGAGACATGAATCAAATGTAGCGCCGCCCCAGCATTCAACTGAGTGATATCCAACCTTATCCATAAGCGGAAGTACGGGCAACATTTCATCCATAGTCATACGGGTTGCTATAAGCGATTGATGAGCGTCACGCAGTACGGTTTCAGTGATTTTTACTTTTGCCATTTCTCTATCCCTGATTCCGTATTTACAATACGGAATTTCCTTTCTGTAAAATTAGGTTTCAGCCGATTGTTGCGAGAGCGTCGCCGGAGTTTACATTATCGCCCTTGTTGGCCAATACGCTCGTAATCTTGCCGTCGCATGAAGCAACAATATCATTTTCCATTTTCATAGCTTCAAGGATCATGATAACCTGTCCCTTGGAAACGGAATCTCCCACAGCTACCTTAACGTCGAGTATTGTACCCGGCATCGGAGCCGTAACCTTTTCACCCTCGCCGGCAGAAGGAGCTGGGGCTGGTGCAGGCGTAGGAGCCGGCGCTGCCGGCGCGGAAACTGCTGCCTGGGATGTTGCGTCAACCTCTTCAACAGCTACATCATAAGCTTTGCCGTTAACTGTAATATTAAATCTCTTCATAATTATTACCACCTTTATTTAATTAAAAAAGAATATTGTTATGCTTCTTAGGAAGCTTCTGGCTTCGTTTGCCGGAAAGTATATCAAGCGCGGAGGTTAAAACGGTTCTTGTCTGAACAGGATCTATAATTTCATCTATATAACCGTTTTCAGCAGCCGATACGGCTGAAGCAATAGTTTTTTCATATTCTGAAGCAAGCTCGTTGCGCCTTTTTGTCAGGTTGTCAGCGTCTGAAAGCTTATCATGCCAGATAAATTCAACGGCTGTCAGAGGGGAGAAAGGAGCGATTACAGCATTGTCCCATGCATAAGTAAAATCTGAATTTGAGCTGTTTCCGGCAAGAGCTATAAATACCGGACCGATCGCTTTACCTGTTATAATTGCAATTTTTGCCGTTGTAGCTTCAGCATAGCTGTTTGACAGAGTTGTAACGGCTTTGATACCGTCGGCAGCCGCGCTGTCTGCAAGGCCTTCCGTATCTACTATTGTCACAACCGGTATTGAGAAAGCGTCGCATGTGCGGATAAAACGTGAAAGCTTCATACAGTCGTCGGAAGTCAATTTATCAGACGTTTTATTTGTAGCTGCAATACCGGCAGTTGCGCCGCCGATTGTTGAAAGCGCAGTGTATGCCGCGGTACCGTAATCGGCGCCAAGCTCGATTACGCTGTCGGCGTCAGATATTGCGGAAATGATGGATTCAAGTGTGTTTCCGGCTATAAGACCGCTTTCTGAAAATTCAAAAACAGGAACCGGTGAAAGATTGTTAACCGGAAGAAGATTGATTAATTCGCGCGCCTTGTCGATGGCAGCGCTGTCGTCCTCGCATACTGCGGAAGCGATACCTGATTTTGCCGCCGCTTCAGATGAACCTTCGCCGGAATTAGGCGCCATAAACAGTTCGCTTTCTTTGGTTATTATAACGAAATCAGCAGAGCATGCGATCATAGCCGCGCTGCCGGCGCATGTTCCAGCGATAACAGATATTTGCGGAACTACCCCTGATATTACAGAAGCGGCGTTAAGCATTTTACCGTATGCCGCCAATGATTCGGCAGATCCGTCTACATAGGCGCCGTTTGAATCGTGTATTCCTATTATCGGCGTACCGGTTTTAGCGGCAAGCTCGTATAGCTTGGTGATTTTTTCAGCCTGAGCAAGTCCGACTGCACCGTTGTTTACCGATTTATCCTGTGAAAATGCGTAAACAGCGTTTCCGTTTACATAGCCGTAGGCAGTAACGACTCCGGCAGCAGCGTTCTTTTCCTTTGTCAATGAATTGATTTCACTGTAAATACCGTCGTCGAACAGGAGGGATAATCTTTCCTTTGCCTGAATATTTGTATCATTCTCAATCTGCATATTATCGTTCCTTCCTCATGGGATTGAGCCCATTTGTCATTTAGACAAGCAAAATCAACATTTTGGCTCAGTATTTTGTTTAATGCTACAATTTACAGCCGCAATGTCAATACGCCTAATCAATATACCCTATTATTATACAATATTTTCTTAATTAGCGCAAGTGTTTATCGCAATTCTTTACATTTTTTACAATTATTCATGAATTCATCTATATTCCGTATATAGCCGCCCCGGTTTTCAATAAAATTCAAATCAGCGGCAATTTTATTTTTATCATTATCAACGAGCTTGAATTCGCAGGAATTAATGCCCTTAAACTGCCCTTTGAATAATATAGTCCGGATTATACCGTCAATTATATCAAAATCGTTTCCGTCAAAATCGTAAATTGTAATTTGTTCCGGATAAACGGCGTATATTCCATAGCCGTCGACCATGCCATTGCTGAATGATTCTATGATACGAAGCTCTTCGCGTCCGATTTTGTTTATTATATCCTCGTATCCTTCAAAGTTTTTCTTTTCATGTATTTCCAGCATATCAGCCTTCCTTGCCTATGGCGTTTCTTATTGCTCTTAATTCTTCCGACGTCAGCTCCCTATATGAACCGGGCTTAAGCATACCAAGCTTGAGCGGACCTACGCTTATTCTTCTCAGTCTGGCGACCTCTAATCCGACTGCCTCGCACATTCGTCTTATTTGTCGGTTTCTGCCTTCTTTAATTGTCATAAGAAGCACAACTCTTCCCGGCTCTTTATCCTTGACTATAACGGTTGCGGGGAGAGTTTTTTTACCGTCCAAATCAATTCCGTCCGCTAAGGCTACAAGCTGCTCGTCGTTTATATCAGGTCTTACCGTAACACGGTAGGTCTTGGATATCTGCTTAGCAGGATGCATTATGCCGTTCGCAAAATTTCCGTCGTTTGTAAAAAGAAGGAGACCTTCGGAATTACGATCAAGTCTTCCCACGGGGTAAACTCTTTCATTCACACCCTCTAACAGCTCGTTTACGCATTTTCTTCCCAGTTCATCGCTCATAGTGGTTACGTAACCTCTTGGTTTATTCATCATTATGTAAACGAATTTTTTTGTCTTAGGCACATAAATCCGTTCGCCGTCTATTGTAATTATATCTCGTGCGGAAGCCTTGTCTCCCAGCTTTACGGGCCTGCCGTTTAGCTTGACTCTGCCCTTTGAAATCAATTCTTCCGCTTTTCTCCGCGAACAGTAGCCGCTGTCGGCAATAAGCTTTTGTATTCTGATTTTTTCCACTTTATCACTCCTGATTATTAAATATAAATCCTTTTATTTTATCTATTATAGATTTATTTTCCTTTTTGTTTTTTACCTTTTCTATTTCTATAGTTTTCATTGCTTTAACCGGAATGCTGTCAACGTATCTTCCGTCGTAATAATATTTAAGCTCTCCAAGCGTATCTCCTATATTAACAGGAGCATATGTAAATGGAGGAAGGAAAATTTCCGTTGTTATACGGTTTTCCGTCATTCCGTCTGTTCCGATTGTTATAGTTCCGTCTGCTTTTACAGGTACGCTTTCCTCTGTTCCGCCAGCGACGGACATATGAATTATTTCGTCTGATGAAAGTTCAGAAGCTTTCAGAACGCTGAAACCGTAGTCGTAAGTCTTCATATGATCGTTCCAGTCGTCCTTGTCGTTGAGCGTTACGCAAATCAAGGAGACGCCGTCTCGCTCGCATGCGGAGACAAGGCATCTACCGGCTTCATCTGTAAATCCGGTTTTGACACCCTTTACTCCGTCGTACATGGCGAGCAGCTTATTGGAATTTGCAAGCCATCGTTCATACGGGGGATTTCCGAAAACAACCTTTGCCTTGGACTGGGAGCAGATTTCTGCAAAGTCCTTATTTCTTAAGGCTTCTCTTGCCAGAAGAGCCATATCAAAGGCGGAGGAACCGTGCCCTTCGCCTTCAAGTCCGGACGGAGTGACAAAACAGGTTCGCGTCATTCCGATTTCGGCGGCTCGTTCATTCATCATATCGGCAAATTTTTCAATTGTGCCTCCAAGCTTGACGGCGGTTGCATTGGCTGCGTCATTGCCGGACGGCAGCATCATTCCATAGCAGAGAGCCCGTTTTGTTACAATATCTCCTTCTGTTAGCCCCATTGAGGAGCCTTCAACCTTGATTGCATCGGAATCCACAATAAATTCGTCGTCAAGATTTCCGCTTTCAAGGCAGAGAAGCGTAGTCATGATCTTGGTTGTGCTTGCCATCGGAAGCTTTTGAGACGAATTTTTTTCATAAACGATTCTTCCGGTTTTTTCTTCAATAAGAACGCATGCCTTTGCCGAAACCTCGGGTTTTTTTGCTTCGGCTTTTACATGCATAGAAAAATTGCTGAATATGACGACGGCTGATAAAATAAGACGGATAAATTTTTTCATATAATCACTCCATATAAGTTATTGCATGTTTTAATTATATGAAGCGGTTTTATTTTATAGGACAGCTTTTATTCTTTAGCGCTGTCTTTTTTATCCTTATTTACCATTCCCGATATTTTTTCTACAACGTCGGGTATCAGGTTTACAAGAGCGTTAGGAGTAGAAGCGTTTACAGACATCTGAAGCAGCTTGGCGTTTCCGTCGGAAATTATCAGAAATGCGAGAGGCTGTATTGAAACGCCTGCGCCGGAGCCGCCTCCGAATAGGTCTTTCGGCTGCTTGGCGGGAAGATCTGATCCGCCTGACGCAAAACCGAAGGATACTTTAGAAATTGGTATAACGGTAGTTTTCTCATCAATTTTTATCGGATCTCCGATAATGGTGTTTACGTCGACCATTTCCTTAAGCTTGTCCATTGTAATTCCCATAATTCCGCTTATAGGGTGCTGTTCGTTCATAATTTACTCCAATCAGCGTTATAAAACGCACCGTTCTTCCGGCGAACGGCAGCCGAATTTATGTCCGGCTTTATGCCGATACTGTTTCAGTCTCTTCCGACTGATTTCTTACTTTTTTATTATTTGCCAGAAATGTGAAAATAAAAGCGATTACAGATAAAATACCCGAAGACGGGGTAAATTTAACAATAAAGCTGAAATTATATACGCTTTCCGGCTGATTATAAACGCAGTTTATATTGATATGTTTCTTTTTAAGTCGGAAAAAGCATGACATAAAGCTTAAGATATTATAAGCTATTATATTGATTTTCCCGTATTTTATAGCGCAATTACACGCGTCTGAATCAGAAATATCAATGTCGGCGCAGATGTCGTATATTGTTATGCGTTTTGTAAAATGCTTCAAAGCTTTTTTTGAGGATTTAAAAACGTTTATTATAAATTCCAGACGTTCTTCCTTACTTTTAGGCATAAATTTTCCGTGATTTTTCGTTTGTGATGAATGCTTGTCGCTTTTATTGCTTTTCCGCAATTTTTTCTTATCGTTCCTTTTTCTTTTGTTTTTTTCTTTGACGTTTTTGTTTTCAGAAAGATTGTTTTTTTTATTGGGAAGGAGGAGCTTTTTAAGAAAAAGGTACCGTATTTTTATGCTGAATTTGTTATTTATGCAAGAAACGTAAATTTTAAAAGGAGAACATAGTAAAATGGCAAGAGGTATTAGAATTGCAATAATTATATAAATTGCCGTCATTTTATCTCCTTTCAATAATTTTAGCTTTGATTATCTATAAGCGACTGCTGTTTGTTTTCTTCCTCACGTTCAAGCGGAGGCAGCTCTGACAGTGATGAAAGACCGAAGCTTCTTAGGAATGTATCCGTTGTACGGTAAGCCACCGGTTTACCGGGGACATCAAGTCTGCCGTCCTCTTCGAGAAGTCCCTTTTCGACTAATGTGTTTATGACAGAAGAGCTGTCTATGCCTCTGACGCTTTCAACAAAGCTTTTGGTAACCGGCTGATTATATGCTACGACGGTAAGAGCCTCCATAGCAGCCTGAGAAAGGGGAGTCTGCTTTTTTATTTCCATTGCGGATTTTATATAATCGGAGTATTTCTTTTGTGTGCACATTTGATATTTTCCTGAAAGTCTGACTATATGCAGCGCGCTGTCTAAATCACCGTACCTTTGATTTAAGGATTTTATAAGCGTAGACAGTTCCGACCTTCCAATACCGGCAGATTCCGCCAATCTGAATTCATCGACGGGTTCTCCACATGAAAAGAGTATTGCCTCAATTGCGCCAAGTTTTTCATTTAGCTGCATATTTATTTCACCTTTTTAAAAAAAATTTCTGTATTATCGTCGCTTATTATAATCCTTCCGGTTTTTGTAAGCTCCAGAATAGCAAGAAAGGTAGCGACTCTTTCAGAACGCCCGGTTATTCCGTCGAATAGACTATCTATGCGGGCTGTTCCATGCTTATATAGATTTTTAAGAACATAAACGACCTTAGAAATAACCGATACGACTTTTTGCTGTACCACGGCGTTTATTTTCCGTTCGTCTGCCCGATTTTTCATAAGCGAATTTTTTATATTCATATTAAGGAAAGCGTCGGCCAGTCTGCTTGGCGGATGACATAGCTTATATTCGCTATCAAGCTTTATTTTTGCTGGACTCCTGACAAAAATATCATGACCGCAGAACATATTTTTAAGCTCTCCGGCGGCTTTTTTACAAAGTGAGTATTCTATAAGAGCGCCCTGAAGCTCTTTTTTTATTTCGTCAGCTTCTTCCGGCTTTGGCAGCAGCGAAACTGTCTTGATATAAACCAGCCTTGCCGCCATTTCAAGAAATTCGCCGGCAAGCTCAAGATCCTGTTCTTTTGCCTGTTCAATATAAATCATGTATTGTTCAAGAAGCTTTGAAATTTCAATGTCGTTTATATTTAGCTTATGCTTTGAAATAAGATGGAGCATAAGATCAAGCGGACCTTCAAATACATCGAGCTTAAATGATATTGCTTCCAAATTCTTACGCTCCCATCAGCTTAGGGATGAAATTAGTTATAAACCAGAAAAGATCATAGACATAACCGCCTATTATATTAAGCGGTTTACTTAGAATTCCTGTTATAATGACCGCGAAAAACACTGCGTTTACTATCAACTGGTGCTCATATATCCATCTGTCAAGCTTTGCGCTGGTAAAATAGCTTATTATCTTAGAACCGTCCAGAGGCGGAATAGGTATCAGATTAAAGATGGCAAGACCTATATTTACCAGGATAAAAAACTGAAGTATATAAAGTATAACAAAGCCGCCCGTTATATCGCCGGCGCTTGATAAAAAATAACCCGAGCCTCCGGGAAGCGAAAGGACAATTCTGTAGATTATCATTGCTATAAACGAAACCGCAAGGTTGGATAGAGGACCTGCCGCGGCGGTTATCGCAATGCCGAAACGCTGCTTTTTAAACTTTAGAGGATTTATCGGGACAGGCTTTGCCCAGCCGAATCCTGTTATAAGAAGACATAAAGCTCCAAGTATATCTATATGAGCAAGAGGATTTAGAGTAAGTCTTCCGGAATATGCCGCAGTTTCGTCGCCCATTTTATGAGCCGCCCATGCGTGAGCGCATTCATGAATCGGCAGAACAAGAAAAATTATCAGAATCTTGGTTATGATTTGAAGCACATCAATAGAATCTAAATTCATATTTTATCGCCTTTCTTTTCATTAATTATAATTAAATTATATTATACAATATTTGTACTTTTTTTTCAAGAGGACTTAGGCGTTTGAAAAAAATAATCTTCTTTTTTAAAAAAAGACTTGATTTTTCTTTTATTTTATGATAAAATATGTCTGTTGACTTTTTGCAAGTACATTTAAGGGAGGTGCAGTCAATGGCAAAATGTGAAATCTGTGGAAAGGGCGTTACTTTCGGAATCAAAGTTTCACACTCACACAAAAGATCAAACAGAACTTGGAAGCCAAATGTAAAGCGTGTTAAAGCTATTGTTAAGGGTACCCCTTGTCATATCTACGCTTGTTCAAGATGCCTGCGTTCAGGTAAGGTTGAAAGAGTTTAATTTTAGTTTCTTTGGTAATGAAAAAGAATCTTGTTTACGGTTATTTTTTTTGTTAATTAACAATCCCGACGATTATATTTAATCGTCGGGATTGTTTTTTTACGTGTTGATTATATTGATCATAAAATAGTATAAGCTCCGTAGTTTTACGGAGCTTATAACTATGTAGAAAAAATCTTCTTTTATAATATAAGTTAGATTTTGGGATTACCCCAATGAATATATTATATCATAATAAAATGTATCTGTAAAGATAAATCTTTCGACTGAATACGACAAAAAAATTAAAACATTTCCTTATAAAATTGTTTTACACTCAAATCATTTTTTGACTATACAAATTTAGTTTTCATAAATATCAAATATTTAGCTATTGATTTGTGAATAAAGATTGAGCAGTATAAAACTGACTATCAATAATAATTAAAAAAATAGAAATAAAAGGTCTTGACAAATCCGTTTTATTATGATATTATTACATAGTAAATTTTACGTCTGGGTGTGGCGCAGATGGTAGCGCGCTACCTTGGGGTGGTAGAGGCCGTGGGTTCAAGTCCCGTCACTCAGACCATATTAAGGGACAAACTTTAATACAAAAACAGCCTTCCGATTTGGAGGGCTGTTTTTGTATCTATGCCCGGAAAGTCCGATATTATGGGCATTTCCGGGCTTTTTCTGTTTTCCATGAGTTTGGCAATACAGCTCGCCAGCGGGCCTGTCTTTGGTATGGCGGCATGGTAAGCGCTTGGAAGCTCACTTTTGCACCCCCTCCGGCATTTATGAATAAAGAAAATGAGGAAACGCTAAAAAGTGTCTGCCGCCAGCTATTGGCCTCATATCCCATATAAAACAATTTAGCGGGAACCTTTGCGGCTCCCGCTTTTTTTATTTTATGCCCGCTCGAAAGACTCCCCGCAGATTACATTGACCTCCCGTGTTGCCCGGATGATAGTGCCGCAGCAGGGGCAGACATATTTGATACTGCGATTTTTGGATTTTTTACTCCCGCCTTTGGTGGTGCCTTCCACCGGTAAGCGGCTGGCGTTGATTTTATCCTCGCCCAAGGTTTCTCTGATCCATGCCTCTGCCTCCGGTGCCAACGTCGTTACCGTCCATCCGTATTTGTCGTGCTTCTCAATGTGCAGCCCATGGGCCTCGGCGGTGGCTTTGAATTTCAGTAGGAGATGACGGATGCTTATATACACAGTTTAATATAACCAAAGAAGAAGGAGATGAATTAATACAACACAAAATAATATCTTCACCATTTTATATAATTCATAAAGAACGGTGCAAAAAATGTGGATTAGGCTATGCTCAATGTAGTTGCGTAAGATTTATCGATGAAAACGTTTCTACTGAAGTTACAAAGGCTGAATTGTTAGGGATGATATGGACAAATCGAAATGCCTTCTCAATGAATGGGCAACTTAAATATAATATTAATACGATGATTACAAGAATTATATAAACAAGTAAGGTTTATGCCTTGTAATTTATTGAATATAACAATATATCAGCTGCAAACGGATTTCCCGATTGCGGCTGATTCTTTCATTATTAATCTCTATAATACTGCGCCTGTGCTGCAAACATTTCTGCGTAAATACCGCCGCTTTGCACCGACAGTTCATCGTGCGTACCGTACTCTTTTATTCTGCCTTCTGAAAAAACAGCTATCCTGTCGCAGAATTTACAGCTTGAAAGTCTGTGAGAAATGTAAATTGCGGTTTTTTCGCCAACAAGCGTGTCAAACTGACGGTAAATATCATACTCAGCCACAGGGTCAAGCGCTGCCGTAGGCTCGTCTAAAATTACTACGGGAGCTTTCTTGTAAAGCGCTCGTGCAATAGCGATTTTCTGCTGTTCACCGCCCGAAGGCTCTATTCCGTTTTCATCAAAAGCCTTGAATAGATTTGTGGCAGTGCCGTTCTCCATGGAGGCAATTTTTTCTGATAAACCCACCTGCACTATAAGCTTATTAAGCTCATCATCGGAGCAGCTTTCATTCAGTACAATGTTTTCCTTTACGGAAAAACTGAACAGCTTGAAGTCCTGAAAAACGGGAGAAAACAACGACATATATTCTGCGTAATCATATTCCTTTATGTTTATTCCGTCAAGCAGTATTTCCCCCTCCGTAGGGTCATAAAGTCTGCACAAAAGCTTTATAAATGTGGTTTTTCCTGCACCGTTAAGACCTACTACGGACAAATGCTCGCCCTGTTTTATAGTGATATTTACATTTTCAAGCACCTTAACATCAGTATTTGGATAAGTAAAGCCTACATTTCTGAATTCAATGGTATGAGGCTTGTTTTCAGCGTGTCGCTCACCTTTTTCAATAGCGGACGGATAATCCATAAACTTGACGTATTCGTAAGCGTAATTTGTACGCTTGATTATTTCCTGAACACAATTAATCAAGTTATTCATACTGCTGTTAAAGGTTGCACTTGCTGACAGGAGCTGTGTGAAAGCGCCTATTGTGATTTTGCCGAGGATAGCTAAAATACCAAGATAAAAGTAAGAACCGAAATCCCGTGCCGCACCTGAAATATCCGACAGCAGATTAAGCGGCATATGCTTGTCGGCATTCCATTTCCATTCCTTTATCTGCTTATCGTTATAATCGTCCCACTTATTTGCCATCATATCTGCCGCACCGTATATGCGAATATCCTTACCGTATCTGAAATCTGTCAGCGACCAGCCGAGATATCCGAAAATGCGGTTTGATTTGGCAAGTCTGCTGTAAAATTCAATATCTATCTTGTTTTGCTTGCTTCGTATGAAAGCGTTTATTGCAAGAAGTACTGCTGTAATCAAAAACAGCAAGGGCGCTTTTGTCAGTATAATCGCCATAACGCCTATAATTATTACAGCTTGGGTTACGGCAGTGAAAACCTGCTGAAAAATCCCTACTACACCGCCCGAATACCAGCTCATTCCCTCACGGGCAAGATTTATCTGGTCAAGAGCCTTTTTGTCCTCCGTATGCTGAAAATCCAGCTCCATAACACGCTTGCTCATACGCTCGCTAAAAAGGTTCTGATATTTCTCGTCATATTTTTCAATTACGATACTGATAATAGACGAGGCAAGCATACCCAACGCTTCGGCTAAAACAATTGCCGCCGCATATAAAACGAGCTTCTGAATATCACGTTCGCCCATAAGCTCGTCGATAATCATCGGTGAAATCATAATAGCGATAAAAGGAGTAAGGGCGGTTATAATTATACCTGAAATACCACAGAAGAAAAAGCCTTTATGTGCCTTACATGCAATAGGAAAGAAATATTTTATTGTTTTTATTGCTGTATCAAATGTGTTTTTCTTTTCAGCCGATTTCTTCATATTCTTTCTCTCCCTCCTTGTAATATTGAGCCTGAATATTGAACATTTCCGAGTATGCTCCGCCCTTGGCAAGCAATTCCTCGTGGGTTCCGTATTCCACCATTTCTCCCGCCTTGAACATAGCTATACTATCGCAAAAACGTGTTGAAGAAAGGCGGTGGGAAATGTAAATTGCAGATTTATCTCCGATAATTTCATCAAAATTCTTGTACAGGCTGTATTCTGCCAATGCGTCAAGTGCAGCAGTAGGTTCGTCAAGAACGATAACAGATGCGTTCTTGTATAACGCTCTTGCAAGTGCAAGTTTTTGCTTTTCGCCGCCCGAAAGGTCAACGCCGTCATCGTGGATAATCTTTAAAAGCTCGGTTGCAATACCGTCGGATAAGCTGTTCAATTTTTCTTCCATACCTGCCTTTACAGCACATTTCTCGGCTAATTTTGCATCTGTGTCACAAGGCGGTTTCATAGAAATATTTTCGCTCATAGGAAATGCAAAAACTTCTACATTCTGAAAAACAGGAGCAAAAAGCGTGTAATATTCATTTCGCTTGAAGCGCCGTATGTCAACGCCGTTAAGGAGAATTTCACCCTCGGTTACGTCATAAAGCCGAAGCAGAAGCTTAATAAAGGTAGTTTTTCCTGCACCGTTCTGACCGACAACTGCAAGCCTTTTACCTGCCTCAAATTTAAGGCTGAGATTTTTCAAAGCATAATTATCCGCACCCTTGTACTTATATGACACATTTTTAAATTCAATTATATATCTGCCTGTTTGAGGTAACGGAACTGTATCATTTTCAAGCTCGCTTTCATAATCCATAAAGCTGCGGAAATCGTCCGTTTTCATTGACTGTTCTTTAAACTGACCGAGAGAATTCAGAAATGCGGTAAGGGTCGAGGAAAAGGTCGAGGAAAGTCCCAGAAAGAGCGTGAAATTACCGATACTCATATCCGTATCAATAACGGAATAAATAAGTATAGCATAAACTGCTCCTTTAGAGATAATACCGATAAGATTGGAAAATGCGGCATTCTTCATCCATAGGTTTCGACTGTGTAAAATTTTACTTTGCTTTTCGTCAAGTATTTCGTGCTGTTTATCCGAAAGCCAGTTCTTCATACCGAAAAGACGTATATCCTTAGCGTAGTCAAAATCCTGTGTTGCACGCTCCATATAATTGATTTTTCTCCAAGTAGGAGCAAGCTTATCCCATACTTCTTTTTTGTCACGCTTAACGATATGTTTGAAAAACAGAAACTGCAAAAAGGACACAACCGTAAGAATTATTATAAGCTTCCAGTCGAGAGTTACAATAGTGGTAAGGGTTACCGCCATAAGAACTATATTTGTACCTATGCCGTAAACGGAATGCATCATACCCTCAACGCCGTTATTGTTGCCGCCTGTAGCCTGCGCCGCTTTTTCAGCCATATTCAGTATATCAGGGTTTTCCAACGTCTGATATTCCATTGAAAGCACCTTGCGTATACGCTCGCTTATCATTTTCATACGCACGTTTATCATATTAAACCATATTCTGTTATTCGCCAGAGAGTTAAGCCCCATAGCAACAAGCTCAATAATTGTTGTTATAATAAGTAACGATAACAATGGAGCAAAATCCTTTTCGGCAGAAGAAGCCTGACACTCTATAATATCAATAACGAACTTACCTATAAAAGTCCAGAGATACTGCATAAGCGAGCCTGTGAAAACACCAAGCAGCATAAGCCAAGGCAGAAAAGGCTTGTATTGACGGATTTTACCCAGTATGTAAACCGAATTTTTAAGTATGCCATATTCGGTGTGGAGTAAATTTTTCTCCTCTTTATTTTTCTTTTTCATCGGTCTTTTTCTCCTTGTAGGTATCATTTTTAAAGAATGGATTTTCCCGCCACTAGTTCTGATAATTAAAGTTGTTGGGACGGGTTAAGATAGTCATTGTAAATGTAAGGAAGGGTATCAGTGTATAATCTACAAGGTATTGATAAATTTTTTCATCTTCCTTTTCTCCGCCTTTCAGAGTTGCCTTCCGTATAAATTGAATTTGAGCATTTCCTTTATAATTTCCTTGGTATTATCACGGGAAATAGAAAGCTCGTGCATAAGCGTTTCAATCTTAAAGAAAATAGTTGTACTTCTTCCTGCAAGAAAATACATAACACGCAAGGCGTTAGGTATGCTGAGGAATTCGAAAAAAATCCATCGCACGCTTATCATAAGCCAGTACATCATCATAACCTTTTTCAGGTTCGTGCATTACAAGCATAAACGGCAGATTTGCGTTAAGCCTGCCGAAAATGAAACCTGAATCACGAAGATATAATGAGTAATTGCCATATTCCGAGGCTCTTACATTATCAGGAATGTTGCCGAATAGATTACAGCCACAGCATCCCATAACAGAGGCTCGTACCAGTTCATACGCATATTCCAAACGTTTTCTTTGAGTTTTGTTATCTTTCGACATATCATAAATTTCTATCATCGCACGTTCGTGAACGCTCATTACCTTTTCGGGAGCAAGTCCGAAAAGCTCATCTATAGTTACGCCGAGAAAATCTGCAATCACAGGCATAAGCTGAGGGTCGGGATAGCTTGAAATCTCCTACTTTGACACTGCCTGCGGAGATACCCCTACCTTATCTGCAAGCTGTTCCTGTGTTATGCCTTTTTCTTTGCGGATACGTTTCAGGATGCTGTTAAAGTTGTTGTCCATAAATGTTCCTCCCATTGTTTTATGTTATCGTTATTATATCACATAATAGCGAATTTTTCAACCTGTTTTCAAAAAATTCGGTTTTAAAACTTTCAGAAATCATAGTAAATTCAATGTTTGAGAACATTTTCGTTTCACTTTTGGTAGAACAAATAATGCGGAATAACTTTTGAGTTCTACCAAAAGTTCTACAACTTTAGAAAGGCTTGATTTCTTTTTTCAGAGTTCTACCAAAGTTCTACCAGCTGAATTAAGGCTGAACGTTATCGCTTGAACAGTCGGATTTTTTCTTTTTTCTTCCTCTTGTTTCCTGTTTCGGCTCTGTACGTTTGCTGTTAATTCCCGTTTCCGCATCGCCAAGAATACTTGAAATTGTTTCTGCCGATTCCACTCTTGAACTGAAATCGAGATGGGAATAAATATTTGCCGTCGTCTGGAAATTTGCGTGTCCGAGCCAGTCCTGTATCGCCTTAAGCGGAATATGATTCGCAATGAGCAGGCTTGCACAGGTATGACGTAAATCATGAAAGCGTAAATGCCTTAATCCGTTTTTGTCAACGACATATCTGAAATGTGAAGTGACATATTCAGGCTTTATAAGATTACCGAAATCGTCGGTACATACAAAGTTCAGATAGTCATTGTTGTACCCTCCACGGAGCATTTTTCTGTAATATTCCTGCTGCTTTTTCTTTGCACTCAGAAGTCTTTCGATGTGCGGAACTAAAGGCAGAGTTCTTCTTGTGGCATTGGTTTTCAGCTTGTTTTCGCATATCGTTTCGTACTCTCCGCCGTCACCCATAACCGTAATAACTTTTCTGCGAATGGTGATAGTCTTGTTTTCAAAGTCTATCGAATCCCACTGCAAGCCAAGTATCTCACATCTTCTCAGACCGTAATATGCGGCAATATGCACCACAATTTCCATACGGTCATCAACGAAAACGCTGAACAGGCTGTCAAGTTCCTCTTTGCTGTAAAATGTTGCATCGTGCTTTTCGAGTTTCGGCATTTCCACTCTCGAAGTCGGATTGAACGGAATCAAGTCCAGTTTCACAGCATACTCAAAAAGATTGTGCATACAAAGATGACGATTTTTCAGAGTACTTGTTTTCGCTCCGCTACTAAGGATTGAATTGTAGTAGTCCTGAATGTCAATTGGTCTTATGGTGTCTATGTAAAACGTATCCTTCTTGAAGAACTGTTTCGCCCTCTTTATGCCACTGCGATACTCATCATATGTCAACTTGGAAACTCTCGGCTTCTTGTATTTGAGCCACTTGTCCATAAAGTCAAATAACTCAAACTTTTCCGATGAAATTTCTGTTATTGTTTTTGATACCGAAGGAACATCAATCTCACCTATGTTCTTTTCTGTTAGATTAAAAAGTCCGAAATTCTTGTCGTAGTATTCGGAAACAATTTTATCCGCCACCACGGTTATTTCTTTCTTCTTTGTATCAACATCAAGACCAGTAGGAAGCCACTTTTTCTTGCGATTTCCATCAGCATCCTTGTAGTCAACGACTACATAAAGTTTGTTTTTCTTTGCGTACACCTTGTAATTAAAGGGCAGACCTGCTATCATTGTAACTACCTCCTAAAGTAGCTGTGGCAGATGTCTGCTGCTAACAATACTATTGTAGCGCAGACAGTAGAGTTTTTCAAGTAGTTCTACCACATTTATTATCAAATATAATGAAGTTCGTTTATATGCACCGGAGGATATACTCAATAACGGAAAGCTTTGGTACTTTTATCGAACGGGAACAAGGAATTTTCATCAGCTCACCTGTGTTTACAAGTTGATATGCCTTATCCCTGCCGATTCCGAGCATCTTACAAACTTCTTTGATGCCCACTACATCAGGATATTCGGTAAACATTGATTTGCAGGCGTTTACGCTTTGAAATTTAACCGCCATAGTTTAACACCTCTGTTTTGCTTATATTCAACGACAATTTTTTGTCGTTGAATATTTGCCATCTTTTGCGGTTGCCGATTTATCGGCGAGCAAAAGAGCATTTAAATTAACGTTTCTGATATTCAATTTTCAAGATACCGACAGAATACGATGATGTATTCTCGATGAGCGTCACAGAGATGATACCCATTGACAGTACATCATTTTTCTTTGTCCGATACCGAGAGCAATAAGTTTGCGTTTATGAGGAAATCTCGGCATCAGAAAAGAAAAAACAAGGAGAACATGAGGAATTGTCTGCCCATAATTCCTCTATAATACACACGTAAAATAAGCCGAATGTCAACCGATTTTCAAAATGTTTTGAGGGAAATCAGATAATTCGTCATCTTTCACAAGTTCAAGCGCTATTTTTTATATGCAGTTATGTATTCTTTCAAATACAAACAAGCTTTTTTGATTCGCTTGTGGACTGCCTGTTTCGTAATACCCTTTGATTTTCCAATTTCCTGCAATGTAATCTGATTTTCTGAGAAATAGTAAAGCTGAATGATTTCGTACTCGATAGGATATTCTTCTTTTAGTCTATCCAGTGCTTTATTAAGCAAAGCAAGCATTTCTTGATGTTCTTTGTTTTGGGACTTCTCCGCATTCTGTTGTGCGATGTATTCAGAGATATTGTAGCGATAAAGTTCGTCCTCACTTCCGAACAGTACAGATTTACCGAGGGCATCTTTTTCAAGACTGTATTCTTCTTTGCGAACAATCCTGTTATAAATTTTTTCGATTTCTTCGGGAATTTCATCTCCGAACGTGATATAAAAATGTTTTCTGCTCATTGTCGTGCAGCCTTTCTTTTGAATTACAGAAAGGCATACAGCGAGAACCGATTATCGCACAGATATATGCCATTCTGTTTGACAATCAATCTCTCTCAGCAAGATTGAATTGTAGTTACCGCTTCACCCTGAGAGAGCCGAAAGGCTTGTGAATCAGTATGCTTTAATTATATCGACTTAATCCACAAAAGTAAAAGGATAAATTTATCCGCAGAAAATGCTAAGTCCGCCATATAAACCCCTGTAAAATCGGGGATTTAATTATGACAGACTTTGATTTTTACTGCATTTTCACAGATGATTCTATCCATTTTTTAGTTTACAGAGAAATTTATACTGAAAGTTTCATAAAGCCGTTTCTGATAAGCATTTCGTTACAGTTCTCAATGGAGTACGCTTTGCTGAACGCACAGCCCTGCAAAAACAGCTTGTATATGCGATGTTCCTTGCTGTCATTCAAGGCGAATCCGGCAGCTCTCAGCAAGTGTTTGCTTCTCTCAGGAGTCAGTTTCATTGCAAGGCTTAACAGAATAACAGCATAAAGCGTTGGCTTCTGCTTATTGTGCTTGTACTTTGTTATTAGTGATGATTCTATTCCCGTTGCATCGGAAATGTCTTTCTGCTTAATATCGTGAAGTTCCTGCATCTCTTTTATGTAACGGCTGAGTATTTCGGCAAAGCTTTCACCCTGCTTGAAAACAGCATAGTCAGCCTCCACAAATGCCTGCCACTCTTCCTTTGAAAGCAGAGCATTTTTAAGATTTTCAGCGCCATTATGCACCTTAGTCATATTGTTTTTTCTGTACATTCTTTTTCCTCCGACTTGAATTTTTTCGATAATTCAAGTTGGTTAGGAGGAGAACGTGCCCGAAAGATTTGAAACGTATCTAAGGCTTTTTCTGACATTGCATATGCAATTTATTACATCATTTCTTTCTGCAAAAGATATTTCAATCTGAAACTGTGCGGTCACTGAATAAAAACCTCCGCATAGGCTGAAAAACTGCCCTGCGGAGGTTTTTTGATTTGTCCCTTTTTAAATAAAACCCATTATTTATTGAACTCTCATAATGTGCAGACAGAGAGCTAATAATCTAAAACTTAAAAAATGCTGTTTATCCAATCAATCACATCATCGGCACAATTAATGACATCATTTCTTTCAACCAAGAAACCGTTATCGCTTACAACAGCATTTGGCTGGAGTTCTGCAATTTCTGCAACGGTATTGGAAAACCTGCTGCCGCCATGGGGACAGTAAGGAATGATTGTTTTACCTGAAAAATCATATTCTTCAAGGAAAGTAAATACAGGCATCGGCATATCTCCCCACCAATTCGGATAGCCAATAATAATGGTATCATATTCATCAAGATTTCCTATGTGAGAAATAAGTGCAGGTCTGTCGGAATTCTGCTGTTCTTGCTTTGCTTCATCTACCAGCGGTTCATGATCAAGCGGGTAGTCCTTTTCGGTAGTGATTTCAAATAAATCTCCGCCAATTGTCTGCTGAATGATATTTGCAATGTATTCTGTATTTCCAACTATTTTACCATTATTCACTACAATGCTTGCACCTGCAATAGCATCCGCCCCATCCGGATCAACGTCCTCCGGCAAAGTAAAATATGCAATAAGGACTTTTGAATTTTCCTCATTTCCTGCCGATTCGCTGCTTTCTTCATAAGATACAGAAGTTTCGGCATCAGATATATTTTCTTTGGATATTTCCACGTCAGTCCTGCTTAAATCTGAATTTGATTCATATTCAACTGTTTCTGTTTCACTTATCTCTGTAATGCTATTCGCAACGCTTGAAGATATGCTTTCTTCATTGGTATTTCCGCAAGCTGTCAATGAAAATGCGGTTGTTAAAGCAGCAACAAAGGCATAAACTTTTTTCATATTATCTCTCCTAATCAAAAATTTTTTATTCTTTTCACAAGTACCTGAGCGCACAGACCTGTAAACAATCCCGCAATACAGCCTGATACGAGCAGAAACGGCAGATAGGCAATAACCGCAGTGGTTCTCATAACAGCAACAGCCGCTGCGGTCTGACCAATATTATGCAGAACTGCACCGATAATACTGCATACCCATATATGATTCTCGTCAATTACCTTTCGCATCAGAAGCATCCCTGCAAGGCATAAAAGTCCACCGCACAGACTGAAAGCAATTGCCGAAAGATTGCCCCCGAAAACAGAGCCGAGAAAAATTCTGACAAATAAAATTATTGCTGTTTCGCTTGCTTTCAGGTGATAAACAGCATAAACTGTAATAATATTGGCAAGTCCAAGCTTCACGCCGGGTATCGGTACTAAATTCGGAATCCGCAGCTCCACAATAAAAATAATCAGGGCGATTGCCGTGAGCAGTGACAGCAAGCATAATTTCTTTGTATTCATACCGCACCGCCTTACACTACTGCATCAAGTCCGCTGTCATTATCCGCAAACTGAATGGTCAGTTTATTCGGCAGGCATACTATGGGCATCGCATTTGATTTCAGCCAGCCTGTGTTTACGCAAACATGGTCGGGGCAGTCTGCATCAAGCATTCTGATTTGATGTTCTGAGATTTCAATTGTATTTTCTTTGCCATCAAATTCAACGGTAAAAGTTTGATTTTCAGCGGAATCAAGATCAATTGTCCGAATAATTTTTCCGTCCTGAATAATATTGACAACCGTACCATGTGGCTTGTTCAGAATAAAAATACTGCCGATAATTCCGCTAACAAATATAATAATACATATTGCAATCCAAAGTTTTATATTTTTCATCTGTGAATCACGCTCACTTCCAGATTGCTGTACATCGTATTCAATGAAAAATTATCTTCAATACCCTCGGTAATGTAGATTTCACCGTTTTCGGTTACGAGAATCATATCAAAATCATTCTTTGATTTCCATAGATTTTCGGCTTTTTCAAGTCCCATAACAAAAAGCGAAGTGGAAAGTGCGTCACACAATCTGCCCTCACTGGCAATTACCGAAACGCTTATCAGACCGCTTTCGGCTGGTTTGCCCGTTTCGGGATTCAGAATATGATGATATTGTCTTCCGTCCTCGCCGATAAAATATCGTTCGTATCCACCAGATGTTACAATTGCTTTATCAGATATTTCAAGTACAGCAAAATTCCCCTCACCGTATGGACTGGTGATACCAACCTTCCAGTCAGAACCGTCCGGCTTTGTACCGATAGTCTGAACGTTTCCGCCTAAGTTGATTAGTGCCGATTTCACACTGTTTTCTTTAATTTTTTCAGCAAGCAAATCACCTGTAAAACCTTTGCCCACTGCGCCTAAATCAATTTGCATTTCATCTTCCAAATTAATGTAATTGCCGTCAAGCTTTACTTTTTCATATCCGGTTCGAATTAATAAATTCTGCAAAGTTTCTTCATCGGGAATTTTATACTCGCCTGTTGTAAATCCCCATTCCAAAAGTACAGGATACAGTGAAATATCCAATGCTCCGTCCGTTAAATCGCTGATTTCAAGCGCATATTCTATCAATTCAGCCGTTTCATCACTGATGAAAACAGGCTGCCCGCCGCTGTGATTGACTGCATAAATCTCACTGTTTTCATCTGTGACAGACCACAAGTTTTCAAGACGCTTTATTTCCTGTTCTGCGTCTGAAACAGCCTTTTCGGAGTTCTCACCGAAAGCCTCGATTGTCACATAAGTATCCATAGCAAAAATCTCTGTTTTGCTTTCTGATTCATCGGAATTGCAGGCGGTCATAGAAAAACTTATCACACATATTAGCATTCCATATAATAATTTTTTCATTGTAACCGCCCCTTTTCATTACTTTTCAAGATTGTTCAGCCATTCAATAACGCTGTTTTCTGCATTTCCCACTGTATTTCTTGAAACAGTAAAGCCGTTCGTTATCACGTTGGCGTCGGGCTGCATTTCAGCAATTTTATCAATTGTACCTGCAAATCCGCTTCCGCCATGTACTGAAAACGGAATAATTGTTTTATCGGAAAAATCATACTGTTCAAACAGAGAATACATCACCATCGGCAGATCGAACCACCATATCGGATATCCGACATAAATAGTATCATAATCTGAGAGATTTATTTCCGTTATGATTTTCGGACGTGCATTAGAATCCTGTTCGTCAGCGGCATAATTTACAAGTTCAGCATGTGTACCGGGATATTCCTGTGCTGTCTGAATCCGTACCATGTCCGTATTTGTATTTTCATGAATCACATTTGCAATGTACTCCACATTACCGTATAGTTTATCATTCACAACAACACGGCTTGCGCCTGCAACAGTATCTGTTCCGTCAGTTTCGGGATGTGTGAAATACAATATCAGCTCTTTTGACTCCTGCTTAGCCATTCCCAGCTTTTCAAGCCATTCTATAATCTGACTTTCAGATTGTGCAACAGAATTTCTGCTGACTGATAAGCCCTCTGTGCTGACATCGGCATTCGGTTCAAGTTCCGATATGGATTTTACTGTTTGTGAAAATCCGCTTCCGCCGTGCGAATTGAAAGGAATTATTGTTTTTCCCGATAAATCGTATTCATCAAAGAATGAGTAAAGTGCCATAGGCATATCGCCCCACCAGTTCGGGTAACCTACAAAAATCGTGTCATAATCATCAATGTTATCAATATGCGTTGCAAGTTCAGGACGGAATCCGCTTTCTTTTTCATTGGATGCCTGTTCAGTAACAGCTCTGTATTCGTCTGGATATTTCTGTACCGTTTCAATCTGGAACAAATCAGCACCTGTATTTTCCTGAATTACTCTTGCCATGTATTCCGTTGTTCCATAAGCTTCATTATCTACGATTACACGGCTTGCACTTGCAGATGCATCTGTACCGTCCGGCAGAACAAGTGAATAGTAGACAACGAGCGTTTTTCCGTTTGTGTCATTCATTGTATTCAGAATTTCACGCTTCATAAGGCACAAATCAAAAGCGTCCCATCTACCATCTTTGTATAAATCGTAATTTTTCCCCGATAAATCGGGAGTATCTTTGCCGAGCAAAAAATCCTGTAAATTCTTCACATCTTCTATGGTATATTGATATGTTTCCTTTTCACTGTTAGTATCAGCTTTTATCGTTCCTGCTCCTGTAAAAGTGAAACCCAATACAGCAGTGACTGCTAATGCAAGTATGTTTTTCATATTAAAAAATCATTCCTTTCCAATTTGATTTTCGGATAATTTATGTGGCAATTTCAATTCAGCAAACCAATCATCAAGCTCACTTGTACCACTTATTGTTTTACCGTTATACACTGCAAGACCGTCACAGGAATCAAGGAAAGTAGGCATTGTTTCTTCAATATCGCTTCCTCCGCTGGTACAAAACGGAATAATCAGCTTGCCATTCAAATCATAACTTTCAATAAATGTATTGACCGGAGCAGGAGTAGCGTGCCACCATACGGGATAGCCGATGAATATCACATCATATTGTTCCATATCGGAAACAACATTGCTCAGTTCAGGACGTTTATTGAATCTGATTTCGCTGTTGGCTTCCTTGTACACATCATTATAACTTTCTTTAGTTACGATTTCAAAAAGGTCAGCATCGGTTCTGTAGGCAATTTCTTCTGCGATTTCTTTTGTTGTTCCTGAATATGAAAAATATGCAACAAGTATTTTTAGCTCACTTTGGGCAAGAATATCCTCTTTGAGTTCTTCGGTTTCAGCTGCGCCAAGAGAATTATCCGAGAGAATACGGAATTTAGCAGGAAAACGATAAGTACTGTGATATAAAACGACTGCTGCCGCAGCAATAATAACGACAACGAGTACAATAATCAATATGATTTTACGTTTTTTACTCATTTAGTTCACTCCGTTTCCTTTATTCAGGATTTTCAGTATTTTAACAGTATAATGTCCAATCCACACAAAGAGTGCCATCACTGCAAGATAATCAGTTATAGATGCCGACAGGGATTCTTCCATATTGAAAAATACAAACTGTATTTTCAGCGACATATATGACCAGATTTCACGCTTTTGAAATGCATACAAACCATATCCTGCCATAGTTGCACCAATCGCTTTTGGAAGAATATTCGGTAACATTCTTTTCCTGCCCTTCAGAAGCTTTTGTCCCATAGAGATAAACATATTCCAGTGAAAACCAAGGTGCAGACTCATCAATATAAATCCCCAGTAGGAACAAATCATGTGCAGTTTACGTGCATTGGCATAACCACTGTCTATCGGTATGAATGTAAATACATAACGTGATAAAACGATTCCGCTGTACATAAGTCCTAACATAGCAAGTAAAACAGAAATATTTACTATAGTTCCTGCAAGACGTACCGCTGTATATTTTCCATGAAATATATTTTTCAGCCATTTATAATTCAGAACATGATGCAGAATAAACAGCAGAAACATGGCAGTTCCAAACCATTCATGTAATTTTACACCTGCAAGCATATAGGACATCAGAACTGGCAGAAGTGCAGCCATAAAGATATCGGCGGTAATTTTACATATTCTCTTTATCATATTCAATAACCTAATTCCTCAAGCCATGCTGCAATGTTTTCGGCTGAATCGGGTAGCTGATATGGAAGTAACAGCGAATACTGCTGCAAAAGGAATAAACTTAATCTTTTTCATGACATTCACGCTCCTTTTGGCATTATTGTCGTCCTGTATAGGCAACAGCAGATGATTTTTTGTGATATAGCCAAAGCGGAACACATTAGAAAAAGCATAAATTTCTTTTTCATATGCATACCTCCGATGCATACCTCTGATTTTAGGAAATCTGGCTTTACCAGCTTTTCTTCTCTTTTGAACTGTCATGCTTTGTTTTGCGCTCTTCCACCATTTGAGCAAACCATTCTACCATAGCAGGATCATAATGTGAGAAGAAGGAACTTGTCTGAGTGTCCAATTCGGCGATTTTCTGCATATCGCTTTCGGACAATATAAAGTCAAATACATCAAAATTCTGCTCTATACGTTCCTTATGAGTGGATTTTGGCAGAACGATTACTCCACGCTGAATATTCCAGCGAAGCATTACCTGTGCAGGTGTCTTATTATACTGTTTACCGATTTCAGCAAGAACAGGATTTTCAAACAGACCGCCTCTGCCCTCTCCGAATGGTGCCCATGCCTCAATCTGCACATCATATTTTTTCATCCACTTCATAGCTTCTGTCTGCTGATTGAGCGGGTGAGTTTCTACTTGATTGATCATTGGTACAATACGTGCAAAGTTTGCAATATCCACAAGACGGTCAGGATAGAAATTTGAAACGCCTATTGCACGAATTACTCCCTCTGTATACAAATCCTCCAATGCACGGTATGCACCATAGTAATCAGCAAAAGGCTGATGCAGCAGCATGAGGTCAAGATATTCCGTTTTCAGCTTTTTCAAAGAAGTATAAACGGATTTCTTTGTTTCCTCGTAACCGTAATGTTCAACCCAGACTTTTGTGGTAAGGAAGATGTCATTTCTCGCAACTCCAGATTCTGCGATTGCTTCGCCGACATCCTCCTCATTGAAATAGCTTTGAGCCGTATCGATAAGACGGTATCCCGTTTCAAGAGCATCCAGAACGCAGCGTTTACATTCATCTTTTGTTACCTGATACACGCCATATCCCAGTACCGGCATTTTAATGCCGTTGTTTAAAGTTACATATTCCATAAAATGTACCTCCTGTTTTCTTTGATGATTTTATTATACCCCATATTGCTTTTTTTGAGAAGTTCCAATTAGTTATCAGGCATTAACCTTTGGGTTTATACATAGAAACTAATTAAAACTTCTCAAATGAAATTAGAAAATCATTATTATATCATTTTTGACCAGGGATTTCTGATTACACTAGGATAAACTATTTTCACACTGCTGTTTCTGCATTTATTTTGTTCCGCCAAAGACATCAGACATCTTTACATTATCCAAAGCCTTATCAAGTCTGCTGACTTCCTGCTCTGTCAGCATTACATCCGCAGCTTTAGCATTTTCTTTGATTCGTTCAAGTTTTCTTGAACCGGGAATCGGGACGATATAAGGCTTTTTGCACATCATCCATGCCATTGAGATTTGTGCAGGAGTCGCATTCTTGCTTTCGGCTGTCGAAACCAGAAGTTCTAACAGTTCTCTGTTTTCGTCAACTGCCTCATCGGTAAACTGCGGCATACTGCTGCGATAGTCATACTTTTTATCAAAGTGCTGACCTTTACCATATTTTCCACTTAAAAATCCATTTGCAAGGGGAGAAAATGCAACAAATCCTATACCCAATTCCTCAAGAACAGGAAACAGTGTTTCATAATGTCTTGCCATCATAGAGTATCTGTTCTGGATTGCCGTTACGGGACATACGACGTGTGCTTTGCGGAGATAATCTTCTGTAACTTCCGAAATACCCCACGCTCTGATTTTGCCTTCTTTGATTAAATCCGACATTACTCCTGCAACTTCTTCAGGCGGAATGTTCGGGTCGATTCTGTGCTGATAGTAAAGGTCAATGTAGTCGGTCTGCAATCTTTTTAGCGAGCCCTCCACAGCCTTTCGGATTTGTTCAGGACGTGAATCCGGTACGATTAGATACGGAACTTTTCCGCTGTCCTTGTCAAATCGAATACCAAATTTTGTTGCGATTACAACCTCGTCACGGTATGGTTTCAGAGCCTCTCCCACAATAATTTCATTGTCGTTGGGATTGTCCTGCGTTCCGTATATTTCAGCGGTATCAAAAAATGTGTAACCGCTTTCCACAGACTGACGGATAATTTCAATTCCAGTTTTCTTGTCTGTTGGCTTTCCATAGGCGTGAGAAAGTCCCATACAGCCAAATCCGACAGCGGAAACCTCTAATGTATTGCCTAACATTCGCTTTTTCATAATGCTGCCTCCTTAAACGCTTTTGCCCATTTCGTAAGCGTCTGCAAAAGCTTTTGTTCCCTTGATTTTGCCCTTTTCATAAACGCCTGTGCCGTAAATCGCACCAATTTCCTTTGCTCCTTCAACGCAGTCCGCATACCCTCTGAAGCAAGCAAGAGTCGTTTCACATGATTCTGATTCGGTATCTGCACAAGTGGCTATGTAATAAAACTCCTTTTTCTTTACTTCCAGCCACCTTGCAACAGTACGGTCAATCAGCGCTTTGAGCTGTGCGTCAATAGAATAGAAGTACACAGGACTTGCAAGTACAATTACGTCTGCGTCTATCATCTTTTGCAGAACTTCCGCCATATCGTCTTTTATGGCACAGACACCGCCGGACTGTCTGCAATAGTAACAGGCTTTGCAGTAACCGATTTTCTTTTCGGCAACACGTATTTTTTCAACCTGATTGCCTGATTCCAATGCTCCACGCATAAACTCATCACATAGTAAGTCGGAATTGCCTCCATTTCTGGGACTTCCCGATAAAATTAAAACATTCTTGTTCATAGAAATGACCTCCTAAAAACTTCATTACTCATATTATAACAAAATCGAAACCGTTTGAGAAGTTTCGATTTGTTCATAGCTGTAAACCTTAGAGTTTATACTCTGGATTTTCAACAATCCGCTTTACTGTATTTAGAAATTTTCTGACGGACGATGACGGTTTCGGCGAATGCAGTATTCCGAATGGAATCGTATAATTCCAGTCAACAGGAATTACTTTCAGCATTGGATGTACATTCGTCCAGTTGTCAATGCACATCATTAAATCATTGCTGTTTTCACACTGGTTGAAAACATTCATACTGAAAAAATCAAAATCGATAATATGTATCTGCGGATAATTTTCATAAAGATCATCACGCATTCTATCAAGGCAGCTATTCCAGTTGCGCCGGATCAGCATAAAGTTTCTGTCATACAAGTCGCTGATATTCAGTACTGACTTATCTGCAAGTTCATTATAAACGGAAACTGCACATCGAATCGGCATATCTTTCAGGTGAAATGCACTGCATTTCCACTTTTTCAAAGAATCCGAATCATACATTCCGGCTACAATGTCGATATTCTGTCCGAGATTGCACAGAATTTCACGGGCATTTTGCGGTGTGTTCTCAAATGGAATCAACTGAAATTTCATATCAGGACAAATCTTTCGCACTTCATACCACATATCCATAATCATGTTTTCCGGAGTCATGGGAGATGTGCCGATACGGATAATGATTTTTTCATTCTGCATTGCATTTTTCGCACGTCTGACGGAATCCTGACAATACTGAATAATGTATTTAGCATCTTGATATAACGATTTTCCTGCGTCTGTCAAAGCTATCCCACGATGTGTCCGGGAAAAAAGCTGCACATCAAGCGATGATTCAAGCAGATTTATCTGTTTTACTACAGCAGGCGGCGATATATACAGCTGTTCCGCCGCTTTATTGAAGCTTCCGCAGTCAGCAACTTTGATAAACGTTTCAAGTTGTGGATTGTACATTTTCCATATCTCCTGATTTTTCTGAATTTTGATATTTATTTACATAATTTCTTTTCATAATGCAAAGGTCAAATACATCCCAAACTCCGTCTTTGCAGACATCGTAATCCGCACCGTGGGTGGAAACATCCCTGCCGAGAAGATAATCCTGCAAGTTGCGAATCTGTCTTAACTCCGGGAGTTCAATGTTTCCCATCTGATTTTCCCAGAACGTTACGGCATCATTTATCCAGCCTTCCGCAATCGTTCCCGTACCAATTCCAAAACCATGAGGCAGATTTTCATATTTGTGAAACTCTGTGGGAATACCATAATCTGAAATTTGATTCAAACGGTTTTCCATCGTCTGCCAGCTTGCAATACCGTCGGAAGTTCCAACACAAGAATATGTGGGTGCATCGCTTGCCGAAGCAGAAGTATACCCTGTATACTGCATAATAACAGCCGATGCCTGTGGTATATCCGTTCTGCCTGTAAACTGTGCAAGATTATCAGAATTTCCGAGAGTTGCAGCCATTCTTGCACCTGCCGATCCGCCCCAGAGAGAATATTCATTTGAATTTATCTGTAATTCGTCCGCATTGTCATAAATAAATTCAATCGCTTTAGCTAAATCTGCATAAGGATCATCGGGACGATAAATCAAGGCAAAAGCATTGTAACCCATTTTGCTTGCTTCCAACGCATGAGGAAAACTGTCATGCATAGCACCAACATACATAAATCCGCCGCCTGCATTCATAATCGCAAATGGTGCATTTTCTTCGCCTTTGAAAAAGAACAGTCCTGTATCACGTTTAGAAGAATCTGTCTGCATTTCTTCTTCACTGTAAATGTTGTAAAAAATCTGATTTCCGCTGTTTGCATCATCAATAAGAGAGTTTATAATCTCAACAGTCTTGTCAACCTGAATATAGTTATACCAAACGTATACGCTGCTTGTGCTGACTTCGGAGAGAGTCATATCTTCGCTGACAGTTCTGTCGACGGGAAAAAGTAGTCTGCCAAAATCGCCGAATGCAGGATTAGTTATCACCTCTTCAACTGTTGTATTTTCGCCCACATACTGATTTGGTGTGGCTTTATATTTTGTTTCATCCATATTTGCAGACACATCGCTTTTATCTATACTTCCGCAGGAACAGGAAAGAATGATAAGAAAAAACGAAAGCAAAAATGATAATATTTTTCTCATAATTACTCACACACCTCGTTGTCAGAAAGCCATTTTTTAATATCACTCTCAATAGTATGATTTGCATCAATACATGGTCTTACATCAGCACCGTTAGTTGCCTTTGCAATATCTTCATTGGATCTGCCGATACCGCCGCCGCCATGAGTGATGAACGGCAAATTTTTTTGTCTTTCAGCGGATAACTTTTAAGAAAAGATAAAACCGCCATTGGACAAGTATTCCACCAGTTCGGAAAGCCGATTATCAGAGTGTCAAAACAACACATCTCAGTAAGTGTTCCAATAAGTTTCGGTCTAAAATTGCCGTTCAGTTCCTCTTTTGCCGTCTGCACTACTGTATTGTAATCGACAGGATACGGTTTTACGGTTTTGATTTCATATAGTATTCCGCCGCTTACATCAGCAATTTTCTCAGCAATATTTTTGGTTTTTCCGGAATGCGAAAAATAGGCAATCAGAATTTTTGCCATAAAAAACACCGACCTTTCTCTGAATTCATTATATCAGAAAAAAGTCGGCTTGAGAAGAATAAATAAGTTTGAACGTTCAAACCTTTAGGTTGGAACTAAATTAAGTTTAAGTATTATATACCTGCTGTACTGCATTGATAAATTTTTGTACCTGCGGTGATGGTTGAGGAGAATATAGAATGCCATATGGAGCAGTAAATTCCCAATTGACCGGAATGATTTTCATAAGAGGATGTACGCTGTCCCATGCTTTTATTACGGTAATAATATGATCGGAACGTTCGCATTTATTGAATGCCTCCGTATCATAGAAATTAAAGTCGTTTATCATTATATTCGGATGATTTTGTTCCAAATGATTTCTTAAATTATCCATTGTATAAAAGTACTCACGTTTTATAAGCATGAGAGTTTGACTATATAGGTCATCTACTTCAAGGAACTCTTTGTCAGCAAGAGTGTGATTCAGGGACATTCCGTAGCAGACAGGTTCATCAGAAACTTTAATTCCCGCACATCCTCTGCTTTTCAGAAATTCATCGTCAAAGATACCAAATACGGCATCAATATTTTCCCCTAAATTTGAAAGAATTTCTCTTGCATTCTGAGGGTTATTTTCAAAAGGTACAAGACGAAATTTTAAGTCAGGACATATGTGTTTTATTTTCTTTTGAATCTCTACAAGCATTGTGCTTGGAGTCATAGGAGATGTACCGATTCTAATGATATTCGCTTCTTTCCTTTGAGCATCTTCTGCTCTTTTTAGAGAATCCTTTGCATATTGAATCATATATTTTGCATCTGAATAGAGTGATTTTCCTGCATCTGTCAAAGTAAGTCCTCTGTGTGTACGATTGAAAAGTTTTATTCCGAGATTATCCTCTAAAAGATTGATTTGCTTTGTAACAGCGGTCTGAGAAATAAACAGCTTTTCTGCTGCCTTTGAGAAACTTCCGCTGTCTGCTGCCTGAATAAATGTTTCAAGCTGTGGATTATACATGGTATCACCACCTTTCTTATATTATAACACATATGCTAATCTTTTTCAATATTTCAGACAATAATCAGAAAGCATTCTTACTTTATTTTTTCAATTTGAGGTTGACTTTTCTCGAAAATTACGGGTGTATTATAGAGGGATATTTCAGAGAGTAAAAATAGCATTTTGCATAGCTCACAATTTCCGCCTAATCGGCAGAAAAACACGAGCCGACAGACTCAAATGAAACCACGTCCGTAAGGACGTGATTCAATCTTAGCAAGCAAGGTATTACCGCATTACAATTCTCCGAATGTAATCCGATAATACAACGCTTGTTAGGGACACCCTAAGACCCGAATTTTTTTGATACACGGAGGTGTAAAAATGGACAGAGATAAGCGTAAACACTATGTTCAGATACGCTTAAATGATGAAGAAAAGAAGATACTTGAAAACAAGTTCAAGTCAAGCGAGTTTTCCTCTAAGAGCCAGTTCATCAGAACAATGGTTTTAGAGGGTGCGGTAGTCAAGTTTGACAGTAAGAAAATGCAGAGCATAACAAGGAACATTTCGGGCATTGCAGCAAACATCAATCAGATAGCCGTGAGGATAAATTCTACGGGAAGTATCTATGCCGATGATGTGTCTGAAATTCAGAGAGATGTGAGTGAACTTTGGCAACAACTAAGATTATTTCAATCCGAAGTACAGAAGCTAATGCAATAGCCTATATCGCCAACCCTGATAAGACCGGCAACGGACGGCTGATTCACACGTTTGGCTGCCGAAAGAATCCCTATGAAGCAAGCAAAGATTTTGAACAGGTTCGAGCAATGGGAACGGGAAGGAATCAGATACTTTCGCACCACTTTATTCAGAGTTTTGCTCACGGGGAAATTACTCCCGAAAGTGCTCTGCAAGTCGGTATCGAGTTATGCCGAAAATTTTTAGGTGATGAGTATCAATATTACCTTGCCGTTCATAACGACAAAGACCATATTCATCTGCATTGTATCTTTAATAATGTGAATATGGTTGACGGACGGACTTTTGAAACTCACGCAGACCAAGGAGACAAACGGCATCGCAAGTGGGTAAACCTCAGAAATATGTCCGATGAAATTTGCAGAAAACATTGTCTTTCGGTCATAGAAAATCCCGAAAATAATAAGGGCAAGACCTATTATGAATGGGATATGAGCAGGCAGGGACTTTCGTGGAAAGCGAAGCTGAAATTTGCCATAGACCAAGTGGTGAAAGAGAGCGAGGATTTTGAAGATTTTTTGCGTAAATGCAAGGATCATAATATCGAAGCAGTCTATAATCCCGAACACGTTATTGACCTCAAATTCAGACTTGCAGGACAGCAGAAATTTACACGTTCCCGAACGCTCGGTTGGTACTATGAAACAAAGCAAATCATAAAGCGGATAGAACTATATAAGGGAATTATTCGCACTCCTGAAAAGTCGAATTATATTGATACGCTCACGCAGAAAATGGAGGAATCTCCTGCTTTACAGCATTGGGCAGAAATCGAGAATATGAAGCGTACCGCAAAGGCTCTGAATCAGCTTACGGAATACACTGAAAAAGACCGTGAGAGCATTGAAAAAAAGCTGTTTGCAGCTCACACGCAAATTGGCTTTTGGGTAGACAAGCTGAACAGCCTGAAAACGCAGATTGATGACCTTAATGTGAAGATTAAAATTGCTCGAAAAGTACAGAAGTACAAGCCTGTTATGGACAAACTTAAAACGCTGTCGGGACGTGAGAAAAAGCGTTTTGAAACCGAACATCAGGCGGAAATTTCTGATTATCATAAATCGGCAAAACAGCTTTTGGAACTGTTCCCGAACGGTAATGTTCCTACTCCCGAAAGTATGGAGAAAAAAAGGAACGCTCTTGCCGATGAGCGTTCCGTGAAGCACGAAGAATATTTGTCGCTGAAAGCTAAAGTTTCCGAACTTGAAAAGTCCCGAAAAACCGTTGAAGACTACCTCAGAAGTCAAAGAAATATGCAGAAAAAACGTAAGAAAAATGATTTGGAGTAGCAAAAAGTCTATAAATTATAATACATGAAGTTTTCATTTTTTACAAATCCAAAATCAGTATATAACAATACACCCATATCGGAAGCAGTGATCTGAATAACACTGCACCCATAATTTCTCGCTTCATTCACAACTTTACCTAATAATATTTTGGCTATCCCTTTACGCCGATAATCAGGGTGAGTAAACATACTTGATAACAAGCCGATTTTTCCTGATGGACAACTGAAATATGGCGGTTTTTCTACAAATGATATGCCACTCGTTCCTATTATTTTTTCATCATCAATAGCAATCCACGAAATGAATGTCCCATCAGACAAATGGCGATGATAATAATCCAATAGATTTGGTTTTATGTTTATTTCCTCTTTAGCTCCTTCCTCTTTTAGTTGAGAAATACGCATATCAACAAAAGTATTTAAATCCTGTTTAGTTAATTGTCTGTACTGTATATTCATAATATTCTCCTATAAAAATCAAATTTCAGCTATGATTTCTCTTATACTCTTCCAAAGCCGTTAAAATCAGCTTATTCACGCTCATATCAAGCGAAGTGGCATAAACCTTGATAGTTTCAAGTTCACCCTTTGGAACGTAAAAACTGATTTTGTCGTAGTTCTCTTTGGTGTATCGCTTGTTACTGCTTGTTTTACGCTTGTTTTCCTGTTTCTTCTGGCACTCCTTACAGCACTTCTGAGAGCCCGTAACCACGGTATAAGGCTTGTTACATATCGGGCAAATCTGCTCACTGCCGACCTTTACAGACAGTCCTGCCGCTTTCTTTTCCTTGTATGCCTTGTTACGCAGAACTTGTGCTTTGTCACGGCAGTAAACGCAGTATTTTGCCCTGTTTGACGGAGATTGAAACTCCGTACCGCATATCTCGCAAACGTGTGTAAACACGGCTATCCCTCCTGTTATGACATTATGAATATTGTTTCATAAAAATACCGTTATGTCAACTATAATTTCATAGTCAGATTGCACCGGGCAAACGGTTGAAATTGCTGCGCTTCTTACAAACTTAAAAAACTTCTTAAAATTATTCTCGACAATAACGGTATAGCATAGTATAATAAAATTGTCGAAAGACAGAAAAACTAAACAAAGGAGTTTTCTCTATGAAAAAAATTATCACCACACTCGCAACCCTTTGCATCGCATCAAGCTTGGGCATCACGGCTCATGCTGCCGAAATACTCGACAAAGACTACATAGAATCTGAGATTTGGACGGAAATTTGGCTCGGCAAGGGCGATGATGGGACAGAATATCCCGAAGCATCGTATAAGCATCATCTTCTTGATGAGTGGATTGATGAAAACTACGGTTCTGATGAGTACGATTGGACGGAGTTAGGCGAACTGAAATATGAGTACAAGGACTATTACAACCGCCTTATTGCTGAATGGGACTTCAACGATGACAGAAATGGCAATTGGACTATCGACACCGAGGATAATTCCTATCGTTTTCAGCTTGTAGGAGGTCAGTGGAATATGATTGACAAGAACGGCGATACCGTTGATTCATTTCCGATATTCAGTACGTTGGAGGAAAATCCCGATTATCAGCCTTTGGATGATAGCGGTTCAAGCGGTAACAGGGTAATCGGCAGTGTGGAAAGCAAAGCAGAAACGCCCACTGTTGCCCTTGACAGTGAGAACGATAAAGTTACTGCCAACAGTACAGAAAAAGCTGTAGAGAGCGTTTCTGAACGTTCTGAGAACAGTGCAATACCGATTGCTGTAGGATGTCTTGCTGTTGTCGGAATCGGTGTAGTCGGCATTATTCTCTACAAGAAAAGAAAGTGAGGTTTTATTGTGATTTTCAAAAGCGAAAAATGGGAACTTGACACACAAAAAATTACTGTAACAAACCTTGAAAGCGGTGAATTATCCGCATTTCACGAGGAATATGTACGCTATCATCTGCACTACCGTGATGAGCATTCTCCTGAACTCTTGCAGAAAGCTGTTGATGAGGGTATTATTCAGCAATACCTTGAGGATTTGGTTGTTGCTGTCAAGGATAAACTTAGTGAACAGGCTGAAATATGGTGCAATGAGGACAAGTCTTTTCAGATTGCCAATGAATCGGGAAATCTGCTTGAAGTATGCAGAATAGCAAATATGTATCGTGAACAGGCAAGAGACAGCGTTTATGCTGCATTGGTCTATGTATAAGAAGTATCGTTATGAATTGTGAGATGTGCGATAAGGAAATACCTGTTGGTGAGAATTACTTGAACTTTGACGATAATGGTTTCTGTTGTAGTGAGTGCGTAACCCATTATCTGCTGTTCCGTTGTCGGCTGTCTATTGAAACGAATACAGAATGTGACAATGAATGAGCTTTGGTTATTGAAGATCTGTTTGTTTTGTTGTATAATGTAATTGACAGATAAAATTCAGTAATAGCGATGAGGTAGTAGATATGAGTGAAATACGTTGTCCTGAGTGTAACAGAAAAATGGTGCAACAGTTTATCGGCTTGAAACATTGCAAGTGCGGTATCAGTTGGAAAAAGGATATAGGCTATTTTGAACGTACTTCCGATATGGTTTTCTGTTTAGAAAAACAGAAAATTGGAAAGAAAGTCAAGCAAGTACCGATAATAAAATATAAGTAAAGTTACAAAAACAGCTACTCGATTTAATCAGGTAGCTGTTTACATATTTATTCGATATTCTGATTTTTGGACTTATTCTTACCCTTATCAGAATTTTTCTTAGAAATCCGCATCGCTTCTTTTTTCAGCTTTGCACGTTCAAAGTAACAGGTTTTTTCTTTAGGTTTGGCATTCTTTTTGGCTTCCATAGCTGCCTTATTGAGTTCAGCAGTAAGCGTTTTCAAACGTGATTCCTTGTCGGATAATTCCTGTGCCTGTGGGAACGGCTCTGCAACAATTTTTTGTGCTTCAGCATAGTCTACTTTCAGCTTTGAAAGTTCTGTATTCACATCGTTGATTTTGCGGTCAATGTTGTAAAGCGAGCCTTTAAGACGTTTGAGATTATGGGTAAAACTCTCGATGAGTTTTGTTGTGTGAGGATAAGCACCCTGCATTGTAGCCAGCACACCACCGCCCATTGCCGGACTATTCATAGTGACCGACAGCGGAAATCCCTGAAATTCACCGATTTTCACAGGCACATCGGCTTGCTTTATGGAAAGAACGGCATCTTCAAAAGCCTTTGCAGCTTCTTTTTTGTCAGTATATTCAACATCACCGATTGTAATCTTAAATTCGGGCAATTTAGTTTCTGCATCAATCGACAGTTTACGCAGATGTTCTCTGTCTGAACGAAGATTTTCAAGAGCAGTATTCAGACGACTTTCACGTTCGGGAAATGCCTTTATGGTATCTTCCATTTCGTAAACAGTGTTCTGATATTCTGCTTCGAGTGCTTTGAGTTCCTTAACATCGTTATCGAGCATGAGTTTTTCCTTGATACGTTCGTCACCTGTGCAAAGTGCCTTGATTTCGGAGTAGGTCAACGCCTGTTGGTCAACATCCTCACAACGTCTTGCAGGTTCTTTGGAAGTCATAATCTGTGAAATAAACTTCTGTTTATTCTCCAAAGTCTGATAACTGTAAGCGTCAAACGTTCCTTTCGTAACATAACGATATATAGCCACATTCTTGTTTTCATTGCCCTGTCTGATAATTCTTCCTGCACGCTGTTCCAAATCTGCCGGACGCCAAGGAATATCCAAATCATGAACGGCAATCAGCTTTTTCTGCACGTTCGTACCTGTCCCCATTTTTGCGGTACTTCCAAGCAAAACACGAATTCTTCTTCAAGAGAATCTTTTTCAGCAGCGGATTTTTCGTCATTAACAGTTTCACCGTCAGCCTTTTCGGAATCATTGGAATTTTTATGAGGCACACCTAAATCGCAGAAAATAATCTGAGTAAGCTTGTCCTCCTCAGTTTCTAAGTGAATACGGACAACATTTTCAACGCACTGATTCAGCTTTGTATTGGGATTATCCTCAAATGACGGGTCAATCAGACGTGGGTCAAGACCAAGTTTACGCCCGTCCGAAGTGATTTTCAGCATATTGTCGATAGTCGGCTCAACATTTCCTGCATTGATAGCATCGGCTCTGTCAGCGAGTTCATCAACAAGTTGTTTTTGGAAATCCGTAGCCTCAACGTTGATTATCTTGTATTCGCATTCAGGTACATCAAGTTTCAATGTATCGGCAGTGCGAATATCCGCAATCTGTTTGAACATTGACATCAGTTCGGGCATTCCCGTGTAATTTGCAATTCTCGTGCGTTCTTTGAATTTGTTGCCAGCAGGCGCTAACTCCCAATCTGTTTTCTGCTCACCAAAAACCGTTACCCAATTATCGAAATGCTGCAAGTTTTTGGACTTCAAAAAGTCATATTCAAGGTATCTCATCATAGTGTGAAGTTCCGTCACGGAGTTACTTAAGGGCGTGCCAGTAGCCATAACCACCCCTTTACCATCTGTTTTTTCATCTAAATATCGACACTTTAGGTACAAATCAAGCGCTTTTTGTGAAGCACTGTTTGATATACCTGAAACATTAGTCAACTTTGTTGGACAGAACAAATTCTTGAATTCATGCGCCTCGTCAACGAACAACTTATCAACACCAAGCTGTTCAAAAGTAATGGTATCATCATGATTTTTTTCAAGTTTGTCAAGCTGTTTTTCAAGAGATTTTTTAGTTCTCTCCATTGCCTTGACCTGAAACTTACTGCCCTCCTGCGCTTTGAGTTCCGCAATGCCCTCGATAATATCGCTAATTTGGGATTGCAGTTCCATTTCCTGCCGTTCCTTTGAAATCGGAATCATGCCAAGCTGTGAATGACCGATAATTACAGCATCAAAATTACCAGTAGCGATTTTTGCAAACAACTGCTGTCGGTTTTCTTTCTGAAAATCTTTTTTCGTTGCAACAAGAATATTCGCACCGGGATAGAGCTTCTGAAAATCATCGCCAATCTGCTCCGTAAGGTGATTTGGTACGGCAAACAGCGACTTCGTGCAAAGTCCTAAACGTTTGCTTTCCATTGCAGTTGCTATCATTTCAAAAGTTTTTCCTGCACCAACGCAGTGAGCAAAAAGCGTATTACCGCCGAACATAGCGTGTGCAATAGCATTTTTCTGATGTTCATGCAGAGTAATATCCGCATTCATCATCGGGAATTTTAATGCACTGCCGTCAAATTCACGAGGGCGAATAGAGTTGAAAAGTTCGTTGTACTTGTCCACAATTTCCTCACGTCTGGCAGGGTCTTTGAAAATCCATTTTTTAAATTCAGCCTTGATTTTATCCGCTTTTTTCTGCACAACCCTTGTCGCATCAATATCGACTACACGCTTTTCCTTGACATCGCCCATACCGTCAGGCACTTCAATTGTCTTGTAGATTTTCGGCTCTTTGAGATTCAGCAAATGCTCCATGATGTCATAAGCGTTCATCTCTCTTGAGCCAAACTGCTGCGTAGTAATAACAGAACGGTCTTGACTTTTGTTGTCAATGTGCCAATTACCTGAATGTTCCGAATATTCCGCAGTAATCAGCTTCGGACGCTGCCATGCGAAGTGCTTCACGTCAGCTCTGTTATCCCTCGGAGTTTGGAAAGTTTCGTACATAAACTGCTCATAATATTTCGGGTCAATCCAAGTTGCACCGAGTTTTACGTCAATATCTCCTGCTTTTAGTGGAGTAGGCACTGCTTGTTTCAAAGCGTTCACATTGACTGCAAAATCACCGTCATATTCCGCAATTTCCTCTGCAATTTTCAGCTTTGCACGAATATCGCCCGACAAGTATTCACTTGCCGTTTGATAAGTATTTTCCGTGTGCGGCACCTTGTAGATTTCACCCTGTAAATCGTGCTTTAATTCATCTTCCGTCATGCCTGTCAAGCAGCTCATGTAGTCAAAATCAACTTTGGCTTTTTCCGCAACAGAAAGTGTCAAAGCCTCCATAGCCGTTTCAACTTGGTCAACGGCTTTCGGCGGCTGAATCGTCCTTTTCGTGAAAATATCGGACTTTTCAATGAGTTTATTTTTCTCATATTTTTTCTCCAGTCCGGCAACAAGGTTGTAGGATACATCGTCCGAAAAATACCGTTTGTTGCTTTGGCTGTGAATAAGACCGTATTTTTTGTAAAAATCATCATAAGCTGTGTTCAGCTTTGTCTGCAAGTTCTTGATAACATCATCGGATTTGTTGAGTTCCTGTGCTTCAATCAATTCTCTTGTAAGGTCACGAAGCTGAATAAATGCCTTTGCCCTCTTAAACTGTGAGTTTTTCGTATCAAAACGACAGTGGCAAGCCACATTATTGGTTTTAAAATAGATTTTATTATCGTGTTCAAAAAAGCTGTAATTCCGCAGATTAGAGGGGATTTTGATGCCTTTTCCGTCAGTGGATTTAGCGTAAACGTCTTTCGCTTTTTCATCTGAAATTGTTGCCGACAGCTTTGAAACAGCGATTTTTAACTGTTCTTTCAAGTCGGAATTTTCAAGCGGAATACACATAGTACCATCGCTTCTGCCGCTGTATAACTTATTTCCCTCAACGATTTTTCCAAGAACCATATCAGGATTCTGCTCAAAATATTTGTTGATTGGCAGACCGTCAGCAGTTTGTCCGATATGCACCCAATCGGGAATTTCAGCGGAATTTTTATTCTCATTTTTTTGCAGAAAAATTATATCCGTAGTGACTTCCGTATTGGCATTTTTCTTGAATGCCGTGTTCGGCAGGCGAATTGCACCGATAAAATCAGATTTTTCGGCAAGCATTTTTCTTGTCGATTCATTCTGCTTGTCAAGAGTTCCGGAAGATGTCACAAATGCCAGTATTCCGCCATTTTTCACCTTATCCAAAGTCTCTGCAAAGAAATAATCATGCAGTTTTGTTGTTGAATGGACATTATCCGTAAACGATAAATCGCCGAATGGAACATTGCCGAACGCCACATCAAAGCAGCCATTTTGAAAGTTATTTTTCTCAAATCCCTGAATTGAAATATCAGCATCGGGATAAACCTGCTTTGCAATTCTGCCTGATATATCGTCGATTTCAACGCCATAAAGCTTAGAATTTTCACGCATTTCATCAGGCATTTTTCCGAAAAAATTACCAACACCCATTGCTGGTTCAAGGACATTTCCGCCCTCAAAGCCAAAGTTTGCGAGTGCTTCATAAATACCGTCAATGACAGTCGGAGAGGTATAAAATGCGTCCAAAGTGGAGGCTCTTGCAGAACTGTATTCCTTATCGGTCAGCAGCTCTTTCAGCTGAGTGTATTCGCTTTCCCAACTTTTGTTGTGTTCGTCAAAAGCCTGTGCGATTCCGCCCCAACCAACGTATTTTGAAAGAACTTCCTTTTCCTCATCTGTTGCAGAACGGTCTTCTTTTTCAAGATTTTTCAGCGTTTTTATTGCTTCAATGTTTGCCCTGAATTTCGATTTTGCACCGCCGCTGCCAAGAGAATTGTCCGTAATTGTGAAATTATTGGATTTTTTCTGCGTATCTCCAACTGATTTTTCATCGAATTTTTCAACTTCTTTCGGTTTAAATTCTCTCGCTTTTTCAGAAATATGCTGCTTGTCCTTATCGCTCAAATTATCAACAAAATAGCTGATTTCTCCGCTTGCCGTATCAATTTCAGCAAGCTTGGTGAATGTATTATCCTTGAATTCAAGCCTACCGCCGCCTAGCATTTCGAAGACAATTTTATCACCGCTGTCCTCAATATCTACGGAATATCCGGCATTTTCAAGAGCAGATTTCACATTTTCAAGAGCATTATCGGTAAATCCGATAAGAGACTCTCTGTTACGCTGAACGATATGCATATCAAGAACTTCAGCTAATTTTTCAAGCTCCGTCTGTTTGCCATGAATCTCATAAAATCCACCCTGTACCTTGTGAAGAGTGATATTTTTAGGCTGCTCGATAATATCCACAAGATTGATTTCATCAGCGTACTTATCAAGATAATCCCTGACCGCTTCTTCATTTTGACCGAACACTGTAATCACTGCATCTTTAATCTTGTCAGTATCCACTGTCAGATGAAATCCGGAATCCTCATTGTAAGCAAGCTTTACATTGGAAAAATTCTTCTTTCGTGCATCATATACAATTTCTTTATCGTCAGTTTTTTCACTAATTTCAGCAATTTTCCCTTGACGAATTTCAGAAAGCATCTGTGCTGTTTTATCGTCAGAAATATCGTCGTAGACTGTCATTTCTATAACCGATTTTTCGGCTTCAATTTTTGGCTCAATATACTCGCCTTTTTCAATAATTTCAGCCGTAAAATCAGCGACTTCCGACCAAGTGAATTTGAATTTTTCATTGTTTTCAAGTGTGAAAAATATTCCTTTTGAATCATGGTCAACAAATTTAATTTCGTCATCTCCCGTGTGACCGCCTGTGCCATACTCATTTTTGAGGAAGTCTGCAAACTCCTTATTTGTGGGCTTTTTTTCGTGATAGAATTGCTGTACACGGAATTTGCCGTTCTCAAAACCAGTTCCACGTATAATTTCATCGTGGAGTGCTGAAAAGCGGTTTACATTGCCTACAAAAAGACCTGTGGCGTATGTTTCCTTTTCCTTTTTCTGCTGTTGGGGAGCAATCGGAACGGAGTCACCGAAAAGTGAAAGCTGTTCGCCCTGAACATCGGGCGTTTCGTAAAATGGTTTGTTGTCGCTTGCATTTTCGCTCTTTTCGATTTTCTCAATAACGTCTGCATCAGCCAAAAGCGGTACATCATCTTCTGAAATATCAGGGTTTTTTGCACCTCTTATTTCAGCAAGTAAACCGAGTTCATGGGCAGCTGAAAGCAATTCATCCCTATGATTTTCGTATGTATCGACTACAAGTCCGCTTGTGATAAGTGTACAAGCTGCACTGAGTGAAAGAGCCTTATCCCTGATTTCATCAAGGCTGTCACTGTCACCGCTGAATGTGATAGTAAGCGGATTTATGGTTTCTTCGGGAGTAGTTTCAGCAACCTCTGAAATATCGCTCATAAGTTTTTCCTGCTGTTTCGGAGGATTGATTTCAAAGGATTCTTCGATTAAAACGGTATATCCTGCATAACGCAGTTTATCGGCATATTCGCTCTTTACTGTATCAGGAAAACCGACCATATCTTCACCATTTTTAGAAGTGAGATGAAGTTTGAGAACGTCAACTGCTATCTGAGCATTTTTGCCATACATCTCATAAAATGCTCCAACCTTACGCATAGTCACCGGACCTAAGTCCTTGTTTTCGGGCTGCGGACGTTCGCCCTCACCAAAGAAAACAAAAGGCATATATTTTACTATTTTTTCTTCTGTAGAAAGAGCTTCTTTTCCAATATTCAGCATAGTTTCCGTATCGGCTTTATCATAGAGTTTCTGTAATTGTGATGCTGAATCAAGTGTATTCCAATCTGCCATAAATTTCTCTCTGGCAGAATCAGCTTGACTTTGAATAAGTGCCAAATCGTCAGCAGAAATTGAATCGTCATACACCTTAACAACGCCCTCCGGCGAGATATGGGCAACAGTCACATAGTCACGGGTTTCATTATCGGTACGGGAAGTATCGTAGACGGTAATTCCGTTTCCAAGCAAACCGAAATGTATGGAACTTTTCTCTGTTTTCGGCTCAACCTTGAAATTGTACTTCATATCAGCGATTGAAGCAAAAGCCTTTTCGGTATTTTCTTCATCACCAAGAATATCATAGAGCACCTTCTTAATGCGATTAGTCACAACCTGATTATTCTTCCAGCCGTGCATTGCTGCACTGTCAAAAGCATTGATAAGCTTATCAGCTGTTTCCACCGAAATGTCGGGAAAAATATCTCTCAAATCCTCAACAGTTCTGTCATGAACAATATCGTCATATTCGTTTTTAAACAACTTGAAAAAGGCATCGCCCAACTCCTCATAACTTATCTGTCTTTCGGTATTACAATATCTTGCAACAGCAAAATCGTCACCGTATTCAACGGTAAATTTGTTATTTTGAGAAGTGATGAAATTGTGCTGATTTCCGAGCAGAGCCTGTGCAATTTCCTTGCGAATATCCTCTCCGTCCTGCATACGATGAGCAAGGTCATAAAGTGCAGTTTCGCTCAGTCCGTTGCCATAACTTGCATTATCGTGAGGAGCAAATTTATTGATATATCCATCCTCATAGAAATAATAGCCAATATCCTCAATTTCGTCCCAAGCAAGTACTGCTTTTGCCATAAACGACACAATATCGCCATTCATAAAGGCTTTTTCCTTCTCAGTAAGTTCAGGTTTAATTCTGTTTGCAAGAAAATCCGTAGCATCACCTAAATCAAACTGATTGTGCAGAATATCGTAATACTCACGAATTTCATCGGAAGTAAAAGATTCATCAATAACCTCAATGTTATTTTTAGATGAATCTCTTGAGAACATTTCAGAAATAACAATTTTCTGCTCATCGCTGAAATTATGCTCCGAGAAAAATTCCGCAAGTTCAGCAGTTCTGTCAATTTCATTCTTAAAGTCGAGAATTGCATTAAGTCCTGAATATTCGCCATATCGCTCCGAAACCGATTGTGCAAGGTAGTCATTTACGAGGGAAAGCATTTTATCAAATTGCTTCTCATCAAGCTGCGGAGTAAAAAAGCTGTCAAGACTTTCATGAATATCCGGGGCGGCAAATCTGTGAATTACCTCAAACAGTTTGTCCATATGGTAATCATCAATACCGTTATTTTTCAGAGAATTGATAATTCCGACCTCACGCTGTGCGTTCTCCAATGCCCTGTGGAAATTTGCAGAATCTTCCTTTTCAACAGTAAAAATGACCTTGTTATCACGAATCAGACCGCTGTATTCCGCATTGGTATCAAGAAACGGCTGTGCAGTTTTGTACTGTTCAGGTGTAAGTTTTGAATAAAAAAACTGTCTTTGCCTGATGTCACGATATGCCTTGTTTCCGATAATTTCGTCCGCCTTTTCCGCCTTTGAAAACTGTTTACGCATATCAATCACTGCTTGATGAATGGACTGAACGTTTGCCAAATCCGCACCGCTAACTGTCAGCGTAGCCTTGCCGTTAGGATAGATTCTGCCCGAAAACTGCACGTTTCGGGAGAGCATAATCTCAGCCATTTTTAAAGCGGTATCGCTGTCAGCGGAGATATACTGCTTATCGGGAATATATCGGTATTCAGCGTTTCCGATAATATTTTTCTGCGGCGGTATGTACACAACATTGGATTTGCGAGTGGGAAGATTTTTATTGCCCGAAAGCTGTTTCAGCCAAGCAATATTTTTGTCATTCACCGCCATAACAACACTGCTGTCTTTGGCGTAAGCAAAGTAGTTGATACCCGAATTATCGAGCTGATTTTTTAGTTTTAAAAAAGTATCTTCGTTCATTGAAACGAGTGTTTTATCTCTGTTATCTGTCGCATCGTTCCACGTTTTGTTGCCGTAAGTTGTCACTTTTCCGACCTCCTCTTTTTCTTTCGGAATCCCACAGAGCATATCATTCCAGTCCTTGTATCTGCTGTCGGGAAAAACACATTTTATTTGCGGATATTCCTTTGTTAATCGCTGATAAAATTCATTTCCTGCCTTGTCATTGTCAGAACAAATAAAGACATTTTCGGGCGATATTTCACAGCGTTTCATAGTTTCGATAACGACGTTCGGCTTGACTCCCATCATCGAAATCAGCCTGCAATTATTGGGATTTTTCATTTGCAGAAACGAGAATAAATCAATTGCGGATTCAAAAAAATACGCATTTTCGCAATTGCCTTTTTTGATTTCAAAGCCGTAATCATTAGCCGAATTTTCAGCAACACCCTTAAATATATGATGTGTGGAGTACCAACTTTTTCAGCGCCTACAAGCCTGTTATTCTCATCAAAAAACTTAAAAATGACATTTCCTGTTTTCTGTTCCTGCACGATTTTTCCGCTTTTTACAAGTTCGAAAATCATATCAGAGTCAAGTCTGCGAGTTTTGCAGAGATATGCTAAAACACGCTTGCAATCGGCATTTTCACTGATTGATATATCGGATTTTTCAGCATTTTTACGTCTGCGTTCATAGCTGTGCGAGGAAACAAAATCCCTCAAATAATTTTCGCCGTTCAGAAGCTCAATGGCTTCAACAAACGATTTTCCCATATATTCACGGACAAAGGCGATATTGTCACCGCCTTTATCCTCAGAAAATCGAAACCAAGAGCCACGTTCACCGACCGTATTGTCCTTGATATGCAGACTATCTTGTTCTTTCCACAGATATTCTCTGCCGACCTTTTTCAAATCAAAGCCGTGCGCCATTAGAAATGATGGCAAATTGACGGAATTTGCTCTTTCTATCTGTTCTTCCGCAATTTTCATTATTCCAATCCTTGATTTTGGTTTGGTGTTTTTGGTTTGTCCTGCTGTTTGCTTTTGTGGCTGATACGCTGTGCGGAGCGTTTCAGCTTATCTCTGCTGAAAAATGCAGCTCCGACATTCTTTTTCTCAACCGTAATCGCCGATTTATTTCCATTGAGTATGGCAGAATGAGGAATATTTTTCTCAGATAATTCAGCAATTTTCTGCTCAGCATTTTCCTGTGACATTCTTTGTGTTGCACGTTCTTCTTTTGGCAGAGCCTTGAAGAAATCAGGATTTACAAACTGCACTGCACGTTCATTTTTAACGTTGTCCGAAATGCTTTTGTATGTGTTTTCGTCAGTCTTTGCAACGGTAATCTCAACCGTATCATTTTTGCGAATTACAGCCGAAAACTGAATATTTTTGCCTGCAAGCCGTTCCATAACCTTATCAGCATTTTCTTTATTTTCAACGCTGATAGAACGGTTATCCTTAGTCAATGATTTATAAAAATCCGGGTTTACCGTCTGGTATTCCGGCTTTTTCACCTCAACATTTTCAGGAATGTGCGTTTCCTCATAGGCTTCAACATAAGCATCACCGAGTTCGTGCCAAGCCTGTCGGGATTCTTCTTCCATAGCTCTCTGAGCATTCAGCATCATATCTTTCAAAACAGGAATATCCTTATTTGCGACGGTTATTGCAGTTTTTTCGTTTGTGCGATTTACAGCGGAAAACGGCACTCCAACAGCCGTGAGTGAAGCGATAACTTTTTCAGCCTGTCTGCTGCTCATACTCTCAATATGTCGCTGTTCTTTCGGCAGGGAATTGTAATAATCAGAATTGATGATGCCCCTATTTTCAACCGCAGAAGTAAATTTTTCGAGAGCTTTATTGACTGCTTCAAGCTGCACTTCCATTTTAGGAATATCCTCTGCAACATCCTCACGAACGCTTTGCATCATGTACTTGTTTCCTTTAATTTCTTTCATAGCATCAAGTGTTTCCGACAAGTCTTTTTTCAATGCTTCAAGTTCAGTCTTAGAGCCGTTGTTGATGATTCCGTCAATCATATTCGCATCATCTTCAAGCTGCACTTCAACATTTTCAAGAGGATTGAACTTATCCGCAATACGAGTGATTTCTGCCTTATCAAGTTTTTCTACCTGTTCGGCAGAAAGAAAGATGGTTTCGGCAAGTTCCGTCATACCGAAATCAGCATTGTCCGCAGCTTCTGAAATTTTCTCGGAAGTGACCTGCATAGCCGCATCAACAATATCATTCGTCTGCTCTGCAAAATGATTTTCGGGACGTGCCAGCTTATGTATCTTATCTTCAAGAGTTCCGATTTTGCCTGTCACGCTGTCGATTTTATTCTGTAAATCATACTTGTCAACAGCGGAAGTATTCGGGTCATTGTATTCCACGAAAAGCTGATTTTTCTGTTCTTTCAGTGTGTTTAACTTATCGGTCAGGCAGTCAGAATTAGCGCAATTCAGCCTGTCCATAGCGTTGGTAAAGACTTCCCGACGTTCTTTATTGTGACCGATAGAAAAGCTTCGGATAGTATCATTGAGGGCGAGAACACGATTCAGTTTGTGTTCAACCCTGTCACGTTTTGCAGTAAGCCGATTGATTTTCAGCTTGTGATTCCTGATTTTATCCTGTCTTTTTGGGATTTTATTTTCCCTGATATTCGCAATTCTCTGCTCATTTTTTTCAATCAGTTTCCGGACAACAGGAACACTGCCGAGCATATTTTTCAGAATTGTATTTCTGTCCTCCAGCCTGTCAGCCTTTGCGTACAGCTTTTCAATTTTAGCTTCATTTCGAGCGATTTTGTCCTCACGAACAGCGATTTTTTCGTTGATAGTATCAATGCGGCTCTGATGAATCTCTGCCTTTGCGTTCAAAAAAGGAAGAAGTTTCTGTGACTTCTTAGTGCTGTTCTCCTGAGAGTTCTGCATATCCTGTCTACGCTTTTCCTCATCATTGCCGAAAATATCATCTGCCATTTTCGGCTGTTCATTATCCTGTACAGGCATAATCAAAATCTCCTTTCACGCTCGGAGTGTTCTCTGATTTCTCTTTGTATATGTGAATCTCGTATCTTTTCGGCATATTTACGCTGAACTTCTGCCGATACATAATGCTCTGCAGAATTGTCAAGATTGAGAATTTCCGCAAGTTTACGTTTGATAGTCGGTGTATCGCAGTACCACAAATCAACATATCTTTTGCAGACAATTTCCTGCACCTCATCTGGACGAGATTTCAAGAAACTTACCGAAGCACCAAGCATTTCTGCAATTTCGGGCAGAAGCGACTTATAGCTATTCTTGTTCGTCATACGCTTCAATTCAGCTACAATCTCCTCATAAGCACCCGACATAATTTTTCTGATGATTTCCTCAACATTTTCCTTATAGTCGGCATCGTATGTAAGGGAAATTTCCGCACCGTTAAACCTTGCAAAGTACGGAATACGGCTTTTTTCAAGGGCAAGAGCGATTTTTTCACCCTTATCCGTGGCATACTTTGCATAGGCTTTATTGGCGATTTTCTGCAAATCCGCACCTGTTGTTTTAATCACACTCATAAGCCAACAGCACCTCTAAGACGATTGGCAAGCTCAAACTCTGTAACGTTATCGCTTTCCATGGCGTAGATGCCGCAAAGCTGTACCTGAGTTTCAAATGGATATTCTTTCAGCGTGTCAACAGGAATGTTGATTAACTTTGCAACACGGTCAAGTTCCGCAATCGAAAGAGCCTTGTTTGTAATCTCATAGAGTCGGGCAGTATCGGAACTGTCAGCCATATATTCAAAGACAAGTTCCTGCTGAGTATCATAATTAAGATTATTGAGGGTATCAAGGGAAATTCCCGCATTTCTTGCAACCTCATTCAGACCGAGAAGCACATTTCCCTTAGTCCAGTAGCCGTCAAGTTCAGCATAGAGCATTTTTGCATCATCTTCATTCTTAACCTCAATATTTGCAAGCACAGCCTGCATAGAACCGAAAATATCTTTCGGCATTGTCTTAATGCTTTCCTCAGACACACCGAGAATTTCAGCAATTTTTGTAATCATCATTTGCTCCTTTCCGTTTTCCACTGGTAGTAGGTTTTGCCATTGTAATTGTTTTCAAAAACTTCCGGCAGAATGATATTTTTCTTGCCGTTAGCCGTGTAGCTTGTGGATTTTCCCGAAAGCAAGCCGATTATCTGCTTTTCAGACAATTCTTTGCCGTAGACCTTTGAAACATTCATACCGCACTTGTTTTTGCAGTAATATCCGAATTTTCCCTTAACAATTTCACCTTCGCATTTCGGACATTTTCCGATTGGAGCATTATTGCCGAACGATACAGACGAATCGGCAGAGCCGTATTTTTCGCAAAGAGTGCGGATAAAATCCTCAATTTCAGCCATAAATCTATCAGCAGAATATTCTCCATTTTCAATCTGCTGTAATTTCATTTCCCAATCGGAAGTCAGCTGTGCCGATTTTACTTCATCGGGAACAACGTTTATCAGATTCACACCTTTTTCAGTAGCAACAATCTGCTTGCCCTTACGTTCGGCATAGCCTTTTTTCACAAGTCCCTCAATCGTTCCTGCACGGGTTGCAGGAGTTCCAAGACCTTTCTTTTCAGAATTTTCGTCATAGTTCTCCTGTCCGGCGTGTTCCATTGCGGAAAGCAAAGTATCTTCTGTGAAAGCTTTAGGCGGACTTGTAAAATGCTCGCTTTTGCTTGCTGAAATCGTGAACTGCTGTCCCTCTGTAACCGTTGGAATCTGCTTTATTTCGTCATTTTCAGCGGATTTCAAGGTGTAATTTTTCCAACCGTTTTCAAGAATTGTTCTGCCGTTTGCGGTAAATTCTGTACCGCTGCACATTGCAGTGATTTTTATTGATTCATATTTGTGGGGAAGTGCAGACGTACAAAGCAGTTTGTTTGCAATTAAACTAAGTATGTTCTTCTCAGTTGCAGGCAGATTATCTAAGTCAGCAGTTCCGATATTTGCCGTAGGGATAATAGCGTGATGTCCAGTCACTTTTTTATTGTTGATACACCTTGAAATATCGGGATTTGCGACACTTCCAAACTGAAAAACATTGCCGATAATCCGTACAATATCAAGTGTTGACTGCTCCATATCATCGCTGAGATATTGTGAATCGGTACGGGGATAAGTCACGATTTTGGCTTCATACAGCGACTGAACGCAATCAAGAGTCTGCTATGCCGTGTAGCCGTAGACCTTGTTGGCATCACGCTGTAAAGAAGTCAAATCATAAAGTTTAGGCGGATTTACCGTCTTGACTTCATGCTTGACAGCAGAAATGACAGCCGTGCTGCCGTTGCAAGCTGAAACAAGAGAATCAGCGGTGTTCTCATCATCAATTCTTGCAGAAGAAAAGATACAGCCGTTGTATTCAATATCGGCGGTAAAATACTTCTGCTTGACGAAATTTCGCACATCATTGTCACGATGAACAATCATTGCAAGTGTAGGTGTTTGCACTCTGCCAAGGTTAAGCCTGTCATGATAACGGCAGGAAAACAGGCGAGAACCGTTCATTCCTACAAGCCAGTCTGCCTTTGCCCTTGAAAATCCTGCGGAAAAGAGGTTATCGTAATCACTCATTGGCTTCATATTTTGCAGTGCCTTACAGATAGCCGATTCTTCAAGGGAAGATACCCACAGACGTTTCACAGGCTTGCGACAGCCGACCATATTGTACACATAGCGGAATATACACTCTCCCTCTCTATCAGCATCGGTAGCACAGATGATTTCTGTAACATCGCCACGGCTCATAAGGTCTTTCAGAACTTCAAACTGCTCTTTAGTGCTTTCAGTTATCTTGAAAAGCCATTTTTCAGGAATCATGGGCAGCTGTGAAAAACTCCACTTGTCCTGCCAGCCGTTACCGTAGTCGTTAGGGTATTTCAGACCAACCAAGTGACCCAAGCACCAAGAAATAAGGTGATTGTTTCCTTCAATATACCCCTTTTTCTTACTGTCAGCCTTGACAACAGAACATATTCCACGGGCTACGGACGGCTTTTCGGCTATGATTAAGATTGACATAGGAAAACTTCCTTTCTATATTAAAATTTTTTAAAGCAAAAATATATTACGCTTGACTTTCACGGTCACTTGTAGTATAATTATGATAGAACAACGGAGGTGAAAGTTATGCTTTATGACTATCTAATTGAAACTTTCGGGTTTAATGAGCCGATTTTTATTACTGATATTGACTTTAATAACTATTCAAAAATTTGGATTTCAAAGGAACTTGCACGTCTTTGTGAATCAAATCAAATTGTCCGTTACGAAAAAGGAATTTATTATATTCCACAAGATACGATTTTCGGGAAAAGTTCTCTTAATCCAAACAAAGTTATCAAGCGAAAATATTTATCTGATAATGGCAACAGCATTGGTTTTTTTACAGGTACAACTGCACTTCAGCAAATCGGTCTTTCTACACAAATGCCGAATATTCCCGAAATTCAAACAAATAACGAAAGCTCTAAATTACGCAGAGTCAAAGTCGGAAATCAAGAGGTTATTTTGCGTAAAGCAAGGGTACGGATTAACAATGAGAATATTGCCGTTCTGAGATTTCTGGATATTATGAGCATTGCTTCTGCAAACTTCTTGGATACAGTAAAAAAAGGAATACTCAAAAAATGGATTGACGAAAATGGAATTACAAGAGAACAAGTTATGCAGTTTGCACCTGTTTTTCCCGACAAGTCAATGCGTAATCTTGTAGAAAGCGGAGTGATATATTATGTTGCATAATGACAAAGCAGTTTTTGAAGAAACAATTTTGAAAACCTCTGAATATCTGGGAGTAAAAGTCGAAATCGTTGAAAAAGATTATTATGTAACTCTTTTTCTGAAAGAACTTGTTACGGCAATGCCCGATATTATTTTCAAGGGCGGCACTTCACTTTCAAAATGCTATCACGTTATAAAACGTTTTTCGGAGGATATAGATTTGAATATCCAATCGGAAAACAAGCCGTCTGAAAGCAAAAGAAAGAAGATGAAATCTTCTATTTTAGATGTAATAAGTAATCTTGAGTTTACGCTTACAAATCCTGAAAGTATTCGCAGCAGACGTGACTATAACCGCTATGTAATAGATTATCCGTCTGTAATGTCAGCAGATTATCTGAAAGAGCAGCTGATAGTTGAAACAGCTGTTTATCAAAGAGCCTATCCAACAAAAATAATGAAAGCGGACAGCCTTATTTATCAATTTCTTTCTGATAATGGATACGACGATTTTATCTTACAAAACGATTTACAGCCCTTTGAACTTAATGTTCAGACCGCTGAAAGAACTATGATAGATAAAATTTTTGCACTTGCAGATTACTATATGCTTGGAAGTATAAGTGAACATTCAAGGCATATTTATGATATTTATAAATTATCGGGAATCGTACTGATTGATGATACTTTAAGGGATTTGGCTCTTTCCGTTGCACAGGAGAGGAAACCTCATAAAATGTGCCTTTCTGTTCAAGACGGCATAAACGTAACAGAAATTCTTAAAGAGATTATTTTAAAAGATGTTTACAAAGATGATTATAACGCTATAACAATACCACTTTTATTTGAGGACGTGACTTATGAGCAAGCTATAAAGGCTTTAACCGATATTTTTGAAAAGGAATTATTCAATTAAAATTCTATTAAAGCACAGCCGTAAAAAGCTGTGCTTATTTTATTCTCTCTGCACCTCGGAGTTGTTCCGATGAGGAGCAATACACTCGTCATCTTCCTCATCATAGTCACAGCCGTAGAAATCATACTCGTCGTTTTCTTGATTGCGTTTCTTTTCATTTTCTCTGCCGTTATACTCACCGAATTTGTAAGCAAGTATGGCAATTCCCGAAACAGAGCCAATACCGATAATACTCTTAATTATTTTTAAAATTTTCATGATAAACCTCTGTTTTAGTTTAATGTTATTTTCTTTTTTTCGATTAGACATGAAACAATGCAAATCACACTGATAACTCCCAGAACTATAAGCATAATCGGGTAATGTTCAAGTAAACTTCGTATATCAATCATGATATTTTCCCCCTTTATCCAATGCATTCATCATTTTCACAAACTCCCGATATTTTCGGGTATATTCATAAGATTTCCCGAAAATATTGACAGCTGCCGTGTACAGTTTCGGCTCATATTTTTCGATGATTGAAAGTTCTTCGTTGATATGAGGGTTGAACGGACAACCGACACAGCCGGTACGTTTTAAGCCATATTCCGCATAGCAGCGAGAATGCGTTACTCCGTAAAAATCCTCGTAATCACGCTTGTCACTGTCCGTATACCAAAATATCGGGCGGTATGTAACACAGCCTTTGGACTTGCTTTCAGAAAAACAGGTCTTGTAATTTGCTGAACGGATTCCTCCTTCAGATTTTCTGATACCTGTAATCTCCAAATCCGCGCCCGTTTCCTTGACGAACTGCCTTGCAGGCTTCTTTTTTGCATACTCACAGCATTTGTTAGATATGGGGAAGTCAGGCGGATTCTGCGTGATAAACTCTTTCAGCCATTTGTTGCGGTTTATGGAAAATCGGCTCATCTGCTGAACACCGTTTTCTGCCGTATAATAGGCATTACACCACCATTGCAAAGCGACTTTACAGTTAGGATATTTCTTCAAAAGTACCTCTAACGGCTCATCTTCCCACTGAAAATTGTGCGACTGTAAACGCATCATCTGCTCCGAAACGTACTTTGACAAAAACGGTACACCATACTCACGGACACAGGTCGGGATAGGCTTTATCGGCTTGATACGCTGAATTTCGATACCGTATTTATCTTCCAAAAAAGAAAGATGTTCTTTTGCTGCCTGATATTCAAGTCCCGTATCAATCCAGTAATAAACGACTTTTTCCGAATCATCAACGTTGTGGATAATGTCAAGTACAATATCGCTGTCACTTCCGCCGCTGATACTGAAAGCGCTGTAGAACTGCCATTTATGTGCCTTAGAGCCTTTGCATAGCTGTCAACAATTGTGTAATTTTCAGTATCAAAGGACTTATGATAGGCTTCAATATTCATTCGACAAACCTCCTAAAATATGAGCAATTACATCAACCGTCCAACCATTGCCGATACATTTATAACGCTGAGTGTTTGAAATCCCTGCCGTATAATTGTCGGGCAAAGTCTGCAATCTTTCAGCTTCAACAGGTGTCAGCTTGCGGATTATGTAATCCCCATTGGGCAAGTCAATTTTATACAGACCTGTTTTCGCACCCTGACCGCCGCCATTTGCCGACAGCGTTACCGACTTGCCGTAAACCGAGTAGATACGCTGTCCCTGACCGCCTTTGCCATAGTGACCGATACGAACAGGCTCGGCTATCATAGTACGCTGTTTTCGTTTAAGGGTATTGGAGAAAATCGCACCGTCATAGCTTGCCGTCATACAGTAGCTTTTATCCTGCCAAGCAACGCCGCTTTCAAGAATATCCGCAAGCAAAATTCCCTTATCTTGCGGTTGTGAAACATTCGGAATATTCGTCCAGTAACAGCGTTTTCGATTCTGTGCCGATAGCAAAGCCGAGTTAATCATAATCGGCTGTACACCGAGCTTTTCGGAGATTTCATCCTTGATATTCTGATGTATGGAAAAGTTATTCTCGTAAAGGAAGTATCGGCACTCCGACGCCTCCAACGCTCTCACATATTCCATAAACAAACGGAATCCCTCGCCGTCAGCAGTAGTTTCACGTTCTTTTTTCGCCACGCTCCAGTAGGTACACGGAGAACCTCCGAGCAATAAATCATAACCTTTGAACTGTTTAAAATGCCATTAAATACATCACCGTGCTGAACAATATCGGGGTAATTGTTCTGTGACACGGCAATAGCGTACCTGTCGATTTCAAAGGCATCATATTTTTCTACCGGAAGATTAGCACGTTCAAGCGCCAATCTTCCGCAGGAAATGCCGTCAAAGAGGCTTAAAACCTTCATTAAACATCATGTTGTCAGCATCTATGTATCCTTTCAAAAATCCCTTTTTCCTGCCAAAAATAAAGCAAATAAAACAAATCATAGCCCCGATAATTGTGACACCGACAAATTCTCTTTTTCTCATTGTCCGTTATCCTTTCAGTTAATCTTACTCGTTATAATCATCAAGCAGATTACAGTAATCTTCTGCAAGTCGGTTATACTCGTCCACAAGATTGTTGTATCGGCTGATAATTTTGTCAACCTCCGCATTTACAACATTGATAAAGCGGTCAGCTGCATCGAGCTGAATCTCAACAGCAGTGTTGAAACCGTCCCTGTGAGCCTTGCGTTTGATGTGCTTAACTGCCAAAGCCGCCGAGCCGATAGTTCCTGCAACCGCACCTGAAATAATACTGATTTTTGCAACCCTGTTCATAAAAATTACCTCCGTTATTCTTCATCTTCATTGATTTCATCATCGTCATAAAAATTGATTTCTTCTTCCTCATCAGTCTCCGGCACAACATTTTTCTTTGGCTTTTTGAGGAATTTGAATCCTACAAATCCGACCGCAGCGAGAGCAATCACAACGATTACAAGATAAATGGAAGTCATGTTCATGGAACTGCTTTTTGCAGGAGTTTCCTCGGCAGATTGCTCCTCGCTGTCAGTAAATTCTGCCGCTTCATTTGCCTTTTCAGAATCATTCTGCGGCTTTATTCTGCTGTTGGCATTTTCCGCAGCCTGCGCCGCCTGTTCAGGAGTAATCGCAGTGTTTCCGTCCTCATCTTCTTCACCTGCATAGAGCAGCGCATACAAGTCGTAATCGTCAACTTTGTTGAGAAAATACACATTATTCTCGCCGTTTTCAGCAGAATAATTTATCAGCACGTAAAAGACATGACCGTCCTTTGTGGTGACAGCAATAAACTGCATTTCCTCCGAATTATAGATAATATTTTCCTCCTGAATCAAAGTAGCATTACCGTTCGTATCGTAGTAATCATCGGCAAAGAAGTCGATTGTAGTTTCTTCTGTAGACTCTGATGAAGCCTGTTCTTCCAGTGTATCATTCACCAGTTCAGCAGCGCTTTCCGAAGCAGGAATTTCAGTTACAACTTCCTGCACCTGCACACTTTTATCTGTCATAACTTCTTCCGCAGAAGCGGTAATTCCAACGCTTGCAATTGCAAACACGGCAGCTGAAAGCACAGCGCTAAAAAATTTTCTTTTCATCGTCAGTTCCCTCCGTATTTTCGATTATGCCGTCAAGCATTTTTTCGATGTCTTGGGCAGTAAGATTCATGTCATTCATCTTCTTTTTCATCTTAATAAACTGCACATAATCGTCCGTTGTCATATCGTTCTTGGCGAGTTCCGTCTTGAGATTTGCGTAACTCAGACGGTCAATCTCCGCTAAAATTGCTTGCGTTCCGCAGTATCTTCCCTGATACGCTTGTCAAGTGATTCCGCACGTTCAAGCAGCTTTGCAATTTTCTTATCGTTTACAGCCATAATTTTCCCTCATTAATAAAGCACAAGTCTTGGGTCAATGAAGTCCCAACCCATACCGTCAGTATCAATTTCAATTTTGATGTGAATATATGTTGATGAAGCCGCTGCAAAAACTTCTCCCTCGCTTATGGTATCGCCCTTTTCACAGCCTTTCAGCGTGACATTTTTGATTGTGACTTCGGTATCACGCTTTGTTCCGCCTGTGCCGTCGTACCAATACTGCACATCGTTTTTCCACAGAATAACGGTCTTTGTATCGCTGTCATAAGAATCAATTTTACAGTCGAAAGGAGCAAAAATATTACCTCCGCTTGTAACCGCAATATCTACCGCTTCATGCAAATCGTCAATGCTGCAATGCCGAATATTCCACTCCTGCATATCCCAACCGAAGCCGTTTGTAACGATACTTTCGTGAATACTTGTTCCCGTCAGGCTCTGCAAAGTCTGATGATTGCCGTACATCGTTCCACTGTCCGTACCGACAAGAAGATTGTAATATTGTACACGCTCATCGGAATATGACATAGAACTCAGCTTTTCGGTTATTACTTCATCAAATGTCTTTTTCTGCTTGACGTTGTAATAAAGTCGGCAGTCGTTTTTCCACTTATATTTCTGATAATATCCGTACATACAAGCGTCGGTAATGTTGTAATTCCAAATTGCCGTATCAGTTGGAGAAACCAAAAACCATGCATCTATGCCGTTCCAGCCCCAAAAACTTCTGTCATAACGTTCGCCGCTGTGCATGAAAAAGAAGGTGTTTGAGGATTCGTCGATGTAGTAAAACGGCTCTTTTGTTCCCGAAAAATAGCGATGGTCCATGACCATGTATCCCGTCAGCTCGTAGTTATCATTCGGATTCAGAACCCTGTAATCTGAGTCAATACAAACATATCCTTCGCTGTCGAAATACTGCGATAATTCAGCAGTATATGCCGTTGGTTTGAATCGGTATCTGTAAGGCTGCCCGTCATAGATGTAAGCCGCCGTTTCACAGCGGTAATATGTACCTGTTTCGGCACTTACGCCTCCGAAATAAACGTAGTCCGGCAATTCCTCCCACCTTGACGTATTGTCATAGAAATGCTCAAATTGGTACTCTGCATTAAAAATCTCGTCAAGCAAATCTTCTGTACCGCTTTTGAATTGCCAGTATTTTATATCGCCGTTTTCCGCACTGAAATCGTAGTAATAAGCACAAAGAAACGCCCATAATTTATACACATCAAAATCGTAAACCGCATCATAATTGAAATGCACTGAATTTCCCCAAATGTATTCGTCGGGCTTGTCCTTGTAACCCGATGTGTTTACACCCAAGTCTTTCAGAGCCTTTTTCCAATCGTCACCGCCACATCGGATAACTTTTTCGTTTAAGTCCCAAGCGAGTTTTGTGTAGTATTTTTCGGCTTCACTCAGGTCATAATCCTGTGCAGCGTAAGTTCCGAGCGTGAATCCGCCGCCCGATAATATGGAACTGAAAATCATGACAATAAATACAAACACAAGAAGAATAATTATGATAGGGAAAGCAATACAGGCGAAAAATTTCTTAACTTCTTTCTCATAAACATTGTTGATAAACTTCCCGACAGTCTTTGCAAAATCTTTGAATTTCTTCGAAAAAGATTTCTGATGTTTCGGTTTTTTACGCTTTTTCGGAGGTTTGCTGCTTTTTTCTTTCAGCCGATTTTCCTGACGATTCAGCTTCTGATTAGACCTTTTCTGTCTGTCGGAAAGGCTTTCACGCTTTTTCTGCTGCCTTTGTAAACGTTCGTTTTTGGAGATTTTCTGCACCGCAGGCTCGACAATTCTGCGTTTCGCAGAATCCACAACGTGCATCATATCGTTGTCCGCATCTTCATTGACCGCCTTTTGCCAAGCAGACGCTTTCATGCGGTTTTCCGTGTATTTCACAGGTTTCAGAACAAGAAATCCGGTTTTGGAATCATGTTTGATTTTCCGCTGATTTTTCAGTTCTTTGCTTTTGAAATTCTTTTCTACAGTCAGTTTTTTACATTCAAATTTATTTTCACGCTTTGTCTGCTTAAATTTCTGAGTACGCAGTATCCTGAAAGCCTTTTGAATATTAGATTTACTGCCTTGCCTGTAATTCTGCTTATGATGTTTAATGTCAGCTTTAGCGGATTTCAAATCAGCGTTATTTTTCTGAATTTTCGGCTTAAAGGTATCTTCTTTGAAAACTGCATATTCCGCTTTTTTCAGCTTAAATTTAGCTTTTTCGAGCTTGTACTGCTTTTTCTGCTTGAAATGATTCCTTGTACCTTTAACCGCATCAGCACCGATGCGAAGTGTTTCAAGCGTACCTCTGTGATAATCGTCAACAGCTTCACGGGAATATTTTTGTCTGAGATTATTTACAACTTCACGCCTTGCCGCATCTGCCGATTTCAAGCCGATTGTTTCACTTGCAAGAGTTACATCAATGGCAGTCTGTGTAACATCATGAATTGCAAAATTTACCGCCTGTGCAGACTTTTTGAAAGTCTTGCCTTTGAAAGTTTTCGGCTGAAAACTGTTTATCGTTTTTGTTACCGATGGAACATCACCCTTGATACGAAACCGTGAATTGACAGCCTTATGAAATAATCCACGATTATTGCCGTGATACTCTTTTTCGCCGTGCTTGATACTTACGTGAGTTCTGAACTTGCCGTTTTCATTCTGCCGTCTTTCAAAACTCAGCTGAAACTGCTTACTGCGACGGCTCACTTTTTCAAATCGTGCCTGCGCTTTTCGGAGGTTGTTTTGCCTTTTTATAAATTTGCTCATAACTCCTCCTTTTCGCCCGTTTTACGCACTTTCCGTAGGCCTCGTCGTCATCAATTTATACATCTCCGTGTTTGTGGGGAATATATCGGTAAACGGCAGCAGCACCTTATCATAACGGATAAGTCCCTCGCCCGGACCGCTGTTTGTGACGTACTCCATTTGTTCTTTTGAGATGTGCAGTTTTTCAGCAAGAATATCTCTGTCACCGCTTGCCTGATTCAGCATATAGATAAAGTCCGAATTATCGAAGATATTTTCTACTTCCTGCGACTGCAATAAATCCTTGACATTCTGCGTGATACCTGTAGGAACTCCGCCCCATTTTCTGAAACGTTTCCAGATTTCAGCGGAATATTTTGCAGTCTGTTCCTCTTTCAGAAGCAGGTGAAATTCGTCAATGTAGTAACGAGTGATTTTTTTCTGTTCACGGTTAGCGGACACACGATTCCACACCGTATCCTGAACGATAAGCATACCGACTTTTTTCAGCTGATTGCCGAGTTCCTTAATATCGAAGCAAATCAAGCGGTTTGTCAGGTCAATATTTGTGTGATGATTGAACAGATTCTGCGAGCCGTTTACAAACATTTCAAGAGAATTGGAAACTCTCAGAGCAACATCGCCCTCTTTTTTCAGTTCATTCTGCAAATTCGAAAGCAAAGGCATTTTGTCTGCTGTCGGGGAATTTTCAATAAATTCCTTGTAAATACGCTGTACGCATTTATCAATTACAGAACGTTCTTCGGAACTCAGACCGTAACGACCGCCCACAACGATTTCACAAAGGGAAATCAGAAAGTCGGATTTATCAGCGATAACCTCCATAGGATTTTTCAACAGATACTCGTCAATAGCAATATCCATAGGGTTGATGTGCTGCTCAGAGTTGCTTGCGATACGGATAAGCTGTCCTTTGAGAGTCTGCACAAGCGTAAAATATTCTCCCTCCGGGTCACAGATAATAATATCGTCCGTTGTAGTCAGAAAGCAGTCCAAAATCTCACGCTTAACGCTGAAACTTTTACCACTTCCCGGAGTTCCTAAAATCAAGCCATTTGGATTTTTAAGCCTTGACCTGTTCGCACGAATCATATTGCCCGAAAGCGTGTTTACTCCGTAATATGCAGCCTGTCCGTCCTGAAAAAGCTCCTTTGTAGTGAACGGCACGAAAATTGCAATACCGCTTGTGTGCATTTCTCTTGATACGGGAATTTCGTTGTAACACAGCGTCAAAGTCGATACTAAAGTCTGTTCCTGACGGTAGTCGTAAGGGAACATGGTGCAGTTGTTTTTCTGGCAAATTCTTTTCAGTGCTTCTGCTTGAAGTTTCAAGTCTTTTTTCGATTTTGCGTAGCTTCTGATTGAAATCGAAATGTGAAAAAGCCGCTCATTCTTGCTGTTCAAGTCACCGAGCAATTTCTCAATATCGTCAATATACATCTTGATTTGCGGAGGAAGAATATCGGGGTCATAGCCTGCCTGTGAAGCCTTTTTCTGCTCATCGACTTTCATTTGATTTACGTTTGTCAGCTTTTTCTTGACGAATTTCAAAGCATCAATCTGGTCCAAAGGTTCGACGTGAATATTCACACAGAACAGATTCTGCATTTCAAGAAAATCTCTTAATATCTCATCGGGCAGCTCACCTGCAAGGATATTTAATCCATAGACCGCACCATAAGCATTGCCGATTTCAAAATTCTGTTTATTAAATTTGAATGACTTCGGACAGATAAAGTCCTTTGTATCCATTCCGGCACGGAGCATACTGTCCCAATCAAAGACGAAATTCTGATTGCCATAGGGATTCAAAGCATAGTATAAAGCCTCCAATCTTGCCGTACCGTCAAGGACTTCCGCTTCAACGCCGAAAGCCTTAAATCCCTTGATTACGTCGTTTTTGATTGACATTAGTTTCGCTCGTGCCGCTTTGTAAGACGCTGCTTCAATGCCGAACGTGAGAAATTTTCGTGCCGATTGACCGTTAGAGCCTTTCAGCAGTTTGTCCGTCAGCATTTTGGAATATTCCGAGCGAATATCGTTGAAATCGTCATCCTGCTGCGGAATCTGAACCGTTTTTATCAGCTTATCTTTAGAACGATTTTGATTTTCAAAGGTAAGCTGAAATTTAATTGTGTTATCGAAAAGATTGATAACATCGCAGTATTTCGAGAAAATATTGTTCTGCTCGTCAAACTCCGCAATGCTGTAATTCGCATCAAAAAACTGCACCGTCAGAGAAAAGAAATTCCCGGACACCTGACAAACTCCGTCACGATACATCACCTGATAAGGAATCGTATTCTGTACCGTAGATTTACCGCTGTTTTCTCTCTTTATCTCTGCCATACGAGCAGATAAAATTTTCTTTTCATCTTTTGTAAGCTGTTTTGCAGGCTTGCCCATGATAATTTTCGCATTTGATTTTTTACCACTTGACTTGGCATTTCTCTTTCTAAAGCCCACTCTAATAACCTCCAATCTTTATGTTGGAGAGCCGAGAGCCTGTTACTTCTCGGCATCTCTCAGCTTTTTCTTGATTTTACCCAATTCGATGTGCCTTTCAATGCACTCGAAAATATTGGTTGTTTTGTAATACCGTTTTCTCGGTCTTGTGAAATATTCTTTCATGAATTTTGCCTGTTTTTCGAGGAATACGCCATTTTTACGGTACAGTCCGCAGAGTATCGCAGGAGCAGCACAAGCACCCATAGCGAAAATTGCTCCTGTCATGCCAATAAAACTGCGTGTTACGAAAAATACAGGCACACCGATGGCAAGACCGATTCCGAAACAGATTACCTGTCTTTTTGTGAATCCCATAATGAACTTTTCTTTGATGTCGTTTAAGTCTTTCGGGATAGATACATAATGCGCCATAGCTCCCTCCTTAGTGCGCCGAGAAAACCGATTTGCTTATCGCACTCGTTCTCAGAACTGTGAAAATAAGCGCCGCCGTATAACCTAAAAGCATCGCCATTTGCATGATAACGCCATCGCCGCCTGAGTTCAGAGTTGCAATCATATTCGCAAAAAGCGTTTTGAAAATTCCCAGCGCGACAATGATAAAAAATCCCTGAAATGAAAGTGCAAGTAATTGCTTAATCCAGTTCTTGCCGATACCCGACCATTCGCCGCCATCCATCATGGTTGCCATAGGAATCGGAGCAATGCTCAAATACATAAATATTTCAATTATTCGTGAAGCCAAAGTAATTACAATAGCCACAATCATAATCATAATTCCGAGATGAACGATAAGTGAAATAAACCACACTGTCATTAGTTCTCCAAGGCTTAAACCGCTCAGCGCCGATTTGTTTAAGGCAAGCGCCGCTGATAAATAGTCGCCTGTACCAAACAGCGTAGATAAGCCGTTTGAACATACATTTGTGCCGAATGAAAACAGTCCGCTTGCGATGTAAAACACATTCGACACAAGAATTACACCGCATACCGCTTTGATTATCCATTTTATGAAAATCGAATCGTCAAAGTCCTTAAAATTGTTGCCCCGAATGACCGTCTGAATCAGGTCATTCAGCAGAATTATCGTCAGAATAAAGCCGCCTATGGGGACAACCACGTTATTGCACAGCGTTTCAATTGTGTTCCAGATGTGCGTGCCTGTTCCTGCCGTGTTGCCGGTAAAATTTGCAGGATGCGCAGTTAGATATGTACCGACAAGTCCATCATTTCCAGTTGTCTGTGCAAACGTATCCGTCAGTAAGTCCGAAATACCATCAAACTGGGACTTGATTCCGTCCTTGAATAAGTTACAGCACCAATTCTCCAAAGCGTCAATTGCATCGCTGATTACTCCCATTTGTACTCACTCCCTTGCTATTAAAGTGCAGATTACTTCCCACAAACCTCCCACCCAAAGCAATCCGCCTGATATGTCAGGTTATGCGATTAGACCGCACCTGTCATCATATTCTGGAGTACGGGAACAAGGACGATAGCAAGGAGAATCAGTCCAAGACCAGACATAAGCTGTTTCATACCCTGCGATTTCGCACCGGGGTTATCGTTACCGTAACCCTCAAGCAGATTGACAACGCCCCAAACTCCGACACCTGCACCGATAAGGCAGATAACGGATTTCAACACTGTGCAAGCCGTTGTGATAAACGAGCTTGTGTCCACATCTCCTGTAGCGGCGAACGCCTGCGTTGCACACATGGAAGCCATACAGCCGAAAATTGTAAGGGACATAATTGCCTTTTTTGCGAGTTTGCTGCCCTTTGTGAGCCAGCCGTGCTTTGTTGTCTTTGCTGCGGAAACAGCAGAAATCTTTGTGTTTTCCATTTTAAAAACTCCTTAAATCAAATAAAATCAGTGTTTCAGCTTCACCCGATTATTTCTTTTTTTTCGGATTCTTCACTGTCGGCGTTATTCAGCCGAATTTTCTGTCACATCTGCTTCATATTCTGTGAAAGTATCCCGTTTTGACGGTTTGAAACGCATCCTCTTTTTCTCACTAACATATTTTTCGATGTCAAACTCGTTTTTGGGATTATCGTCCAGCAGAAGATGATAGTTTTTGTGACGTGTAATATCAAACTTATCCGAGAAGAACGGGCGCACTCCCCGAAGCTGTAAGATACATTTTCCGCCATCCATGACCGCCAGTTCGTCCTGTGATTTGAGTTCCTTGCCGAGTTTCTGATAGTTCATACCGTAGCTTTCACTTTGTCCACGATTGGTTGAAGTGTTAAAGCTGTCGATAGTTTCCTTACCCAAACTTTCAGAAATTTCTTTCAGCGTGGTCTTTTCCTTTCCACCGAGAAACAGCATAGTATCGCAGTTTCCTTCGATGGTGTCGGCATTGTCCTTGTAAATCGCTTTTAGCTGCGACTTTGCTTGCAGGATAATGCTTGCTGAAATTTCACGGGAACGGATTGTCGCTATCAGTTTGTCAAACTGCGGAATTTCGCCGATATTGGCGAACTCATCGAGCAGACAGCGGACGTGATATTTCAGTCTGCCGCCCTTGCTGTTGTCAGCTTTGGTGCAGAGCAGATTGAACATCTGGGAATACATAATCGCCACCAAAAAATTAAAAGTGGCATCGGTATCGGAGATGATTACGAACAGCGCCGATAACTCGTCACCGAGTTTGTCAAGGTGCAGCTCATCATAACTTGTAATCTCCAAAACCTCATCTATTGCAAAAGGCGCTAAGCGTGTGGAACAGGAAATCAGAATAGATTTTGCCGTCTTGCCTGCTGCCAACTTATATGCCTTGAATTGTTTTATGGCAAAAGCGCCGATACGCCTTTGCTCGTCGGATGGAGGAAACTCGTTCATAAAGAGATAATCCTCGTAATCTTCGTCATCTGTGGGGATTTCGACCTTGTTCAGCCAGTTATCCAAACACTCAAACTGAATGTCAACAGCATTTTTAAACTCCTCATCTTCCTCACGGCATTCAGAGCAGTTTATCATATCAATAAGCGTTTCAAAATTTCGTTCTTCCGCAGGGGAAAGAGTGAAAATCATAGCGATATATGCGGTATACAGCAGTTTTTCAGCCTTTACCCAAAAGTCATCACCGCTTGGCTGTTGACTTGACGAAGTATTTTTTATCAGTACTTCTACGAATTTCAGAATATCTTTCTCTCTGTTTTTCTCACTTATGTATGCAAACGGGTTGTAATGCATGGATTTTGCAAAATCAATAGTGTTGAAAACCTTAATTTTGTAGGGTTCATAGACGGGAACAATCTCTCCTTTTTCGCCCCTTTTGACAATTGCTTTCCCGTTTTCATCTTTCAGCGGTCTGCCTCTTGCAAGCATTTTTCCGCATTCTACAAGCACCGTTCCTTTCGGGTCAGTGACAACGTAGGAACTATGCATCTGCATTAAATTCGGCTTTACAAAAAATCTTGTCTTACCCGAACCTGAACCGCCGATAATCAAGATATTTTTGTTTCTTGCAAATTTCGGACTTGACGGTTTACCCATTGTCAGACTTTCGGTCTGTGTGAGAATGACGTTATTGGAAAAGTCGGAATTGTCCATATACGGCTCAATATCCTTTTCAGCTCCCCACACCGCAGAGCCGTATTCCTCGCCTTGACGAAATTTTTTCTTGTTTTTGGACTTGATGTACAGAATCAACTTCATCACCGCTGCTATCGCAATTCCCACAAAAATATCAATCGGGTTGAAACTGGGGAGAACCTGTGCAAATGATGTGCCGATTTCGTTCAGAAAGGGCAGGAGTTTCTCATGAAATCCCTCACCCTCTGCAATTCTGTAGGCAAACGCAAGTTTATTTCCTGCATAAGCGAAAATGGCGTAAGGCAGATTGGAAAGAATCATTTTCTTGATTTTTTTGCTGTTAATCTGCATTTTTTCACCTCTCAAAAGTGTAATCGGAACGTGCTTTTGGCTCGATTTTTAAGTATTTCATCGCATATTCTCCTTTGACTTTTCACGCTGTTTCTGCTGTCTGTGCGGTTTGCTCTTGATTTTGCGAGCCTGCTTTTTCAGCTGTTCACGGCTTATTTCACCACGACTCATAATTTTGCCCTGTACCTTATCGGCATACTCCGAAAAAGCCTTTTTGAAGTCGTCAGTTTTGCCTGCTGAAAAGAAAACGTGGTATGTAGGCGGATTTGTAGACTTGTCCTTTTTAAGAGCGAAATCAATGTGATACTTCCTTGCGGTACTGAGAAAATCACCGATATTTTTATCGCTCACTTCAATGCTGTCAAGTTTGCCGCCTGACTTATTTTCAAGCTGTGAAAATGACATTCTGCCTTTTTTCTCAGTCCTGCCATTCAAAAACTCCTGCATAGCCGATTTGAGAACATCCGATGTGATTTTCTCTGCTTTTACGGAAATGTCAATGGTCTTTTTCGTACCACGCTCAAAATCAGACGGCATTGTTAATCATCTCCCTCGGTATCAAAGTCATAAACCCCAAAAGTCTCGCATTCAAGCCATTTTTTCAGCTTGTTTTCGGCTTCGGCAGCCCTTGCTCTGCTGCCAAACACACCGAGAACGTGCATCGAATTTGCAACATCAAATGCAATCAGCCCGTAAGCATCATTTTCCTCGCCGTTATCGTCCGAATATGTGCCATACTCAACCGAAATGGAGACGATATTATCGTAGTTGACCAGCTTTCTGTCAAGTGTTACAATTGTTTTTGCCATGAAATCACCTCCCTTCGCCGTTTAATAGCCAAAATCACGCTTGACCGCATATTCTGCCCAGCGGCTTTCATTGTTGCTTCTGAAATTATGATTGTTGACCTCATTGAACAGCGTGCTTATGAAATATTTTTCGACATTGCGAATATCATCTGTTTTCTTCATCGTGTCAAGAGTGTTCTCAATGCAATCCCTGTCAGCCCTCAGCAATGCTGATTTTATGACTTCGTGAGGAAATTCCTGTCCGCAGATAATATCTTTCTTTTTGCGTGAGCAGACAGCACGAACGATAATTGCGACAATCTCATCAAGTTCCTGAATTGACATAGAGCCGTCCGTGACAAATTCGTTTATCCATTCTGCATAGTTCTCGTAGTCGATGTTTTCTTTCACGATTTGGGTATAGACTTTCTGCTCTTGCAGGTAATCGTCAATCAATCCATCAATCTCTTTTGGACTTTCAACAGGCTCAACAGCGGTTTCAGCGGAAGATTGATTGATAGATATTTGATTCATCAGTATTTGATTTTTTAGTATTTTATTATTGTTATTTAATTGCCCTTGATTTTCTGTCGGTTGAATTTCTACAGGTAGAATTTCAAGAGGTAGATTTTCTATGCCTTGTTTTTCTACTGCTTGAAAATCAATTTTTTTGGAGCTTTCAACATTGGTTGTTGAATCTCCATTTTTATCACCATTGCCGTCATCGTATTCGGGAGAGTTCGGGTCATCTTTTGCCGAATATTCATAAAAATCATAAACATACTCGATACGACCGCTTTTCGTTTGATTTGGTTTGAGTTTGGTGACAGTCAGATAACCACGGGCTTTAAGTTCAGCGAGAGCAGATTTTATCGCAGATTCGCCCTCTTTGCATATCGAGGCAAGTCCTGCAACGGAATAGTCCCATTCGTCTGTAAGAGAAAGCACTTTGCTCAGCAGACCGACAGCTTTCAAACTCAGCGTTTTTGAACGCAGGTGAAAATTGCTCATCACAGTATAATTGGAATTTTTATTTACCCTGCAAACGCTTGACGGCTGTGTTTTTTCGATTTTCTTTGCCATTTTCTTCACCTCAGACAAATTTCATAGACGGGATTCTCAGCTTGTTGACAGCGTATTTGCCGTCAACACAGATGATATATTTACTGTCTTTGAGTTCAGCAAGAGCAGCCTTGATAGTTTTCAGCGAATCGCACTCCGAGAACGTGCAGAGTTCTTCTGCTGTGTGATAGTCGCTTTCGGGTATGTTCAGCATCGTGGACAGAAGTCCGTTAGCTTCAAGCGACAGTTGATTGTCGTTCGGATAAATAGTTTTATTTTCGGGCATGGTATGACCTCCTCTTTGATTTTAGGCAACAAAAAAGCGTTTCTGATTGAAAAATCAGAAACGCTAAATAATTGTAAAACCTTTTTGTTAGCAGCAGGATTTACCACAATATTTAATTTTTTTTGTTTATAGAGAACTACAAAAATCAATACAAAACAGGTTGAAACAGTAAGTTCTCAGTATTATGTTTTCAGTGTTATTTTTTCGCTTGATTCAAGTTTTGTTTTCCTTGATTTTACGGTACTTTTCAAGAAATTTTTATTCCACATTATATTATATATTGTATAAATTGTTACCGAAAATTCTACCAAAGTTCTACCAAAAAGAAAAAATCAAGCATTTTTTAAGACCTCGTATTTTAGGCACTCTTTGATTTTTGACCTCCGAAAACCTCGATTCTATGGGATAAATCAGATTATTGTTGGATATTTCAGTATGGAATAGAATGTGGGGGTTATTATATCACAATTTGAAGTTGAATTCAAGATAAGCATAGCTCATAAAATCAAGCTGTGCTTGATTGCTTGCTTAAAAACAAGCGGCGATTGCGATTTGCTTGGAAAAATCCAATTAAATGAAAATAACCTGCTGCACTGTTCTTGATAAACAGACTGCAACAGGTTATTTTAGTGTAGCTGTATAAAATGCCATAAAAACACAAAATCATAAATCTATTGCTTGGTTTCTGCACAATGGGACTTAATCATAGCCCTCGTGGCTACACTCCAGATTTTTCAGAAAAAATCGGAGTTGTCACAAACGCACGTTTTACGAATTAGGAATCTATCCTAATTCGCAAACTTTGCTTGCGGGGATATTTCCAGACCCTTTGAAAATCGGCAATACTGCTGAAAATGAAAAACGCCCAATAAGCAAAACTGCCGTCGTGTTATTAAAAACACAGCGGCAGTTTTATACTATACGAAATGGAGCGCGAACAAAAAATCACTTGTTTCCTGCTGATAGCTTTTGCTTCCAATCGCCCATTTCGCCAAGCTTATCTCCGATTGAGAAATAATTATATGGCGCATAAACGGCAGGACGGATTTTTGTTAAATCAATCTTTTTCATATCCATGTTTTCGTATTCTTTGTCTATCTGTATGTTCTTGATTTCTGCTAAAAATAAGTGTGCTCCGGAAAGTTCAATTATTCTTGTAACTTTACACTCATACGCCCAATGGCACTCGTCAATTATTGGAACATCAATAAGCTTACCTTGTTGATACCTATACTGAACAGAATTTTTCAATCCGTCTTCGCCGTTAGTATTTCCAAAATAATCGGCAAGCCAAAGATTATCTTCTGTAATCAGATTTGCTGAAAATTTCTTTTCCCGAATTATGTTTGTCTTTGTTAATTTAGATCCGCCAACTGTCATCATAAGGTGAGGACAGTTGTCAAATGAAAAGCCGAGCCAAGTAATAATGCAAAAATTCGGAGTACCATCTTCGTTCTTTGTTCCGATTATGTACATAGGCTGAGGGCTGAAAACCCATTCAGGTGAGATGCTAATCTTGTCCATTTGTTCTTTCTCCAATGCAATCAGATGTAATTTAATTTCATTATATTATTATCTATTTTTTTATATTCAACGAAAGCGATAGTTGCTTGTTATCCTTTAGCATAAGAGCCTTTTTCACCATATATCGTAATCTGACTTTCTATTTCTGCAAAAGCAGAAACTCTGATTAATCGCCTAATCGTATCTTCCTCATTATACCACTTCCTACCCGAAAAAGCAACCAAGCCAAAAGTTTTTCCGAAAAGCTTTCCACTGTCCTGAAAATGATACAGCGGTTTATGTTACAATTAAATCATGGAACATTATGCAGATACTCAAAGACCGCAGTCACGTTAAGAAAATCAGTGAGAAATGTTATTCAATTCATAATACGGAAAAATCGGAAGCGCCAATTCCGAGATCATAAAAAAGTCTTGTGACCAGAACTTCCATTAACTCGAACCTCTTGTGATTAATCGTTGTTAAAATAAACAATTTCATCTACAAAAGTTTTAATAAGCAGCGATTTATTTTCTTCAGAAATCAGGGACAGGATGTTATGAAGCCAATATTTAATTTGATCGAAAGATAATTTCTTACTTGATCACTTTAATTATGATATTAGACAAAACGGCTTTTAAAAGTCTGTGCATTATTTTACATATGAAAAAAGACGTATTTAAGAAACAAAGTCTTAAACACGCCTGTAACTTTCAAAATATATAAATGTCGTGAGTTCGGATCCTTTCAGCCGGTGTTTTTCGGCTTTTTTCATCTATGGTTTTTAACTTCTTTTTTTCGCCGTTTGGATATCAAAAAAGCCCGTAGCTACGGGCTTTTTGGCGCTTTCATCTATTTTGTCAGCGCTATATGGCGGAAAGAGAGGGATTCGAACCCTCGATACGCTATCAACGTATACACGAGTTCCAGTCGTGCGCCTTAGACCAGCTCAGCCATCTTTCCATAATCAAAATACCCCAGCATAAAGCTGAGGTATAATTGGTGCGAGTGACGGGACTTGAACCCGTACGCCAATGACACACGCCCCTCAAACGTGCCTGTCTGCCTATTCCAGCACACTCGCATTGAGTACTTTAATATTATATCAAACTCTGATTAAAAAGTCAACAACTTTTTTATAAAATTACTACTTTTGTATATTTTAGCATTTTTTTCAACATATTAATACGAATTGATACGATTTTAACAAAAATATCATAAATGAAAATAAAGAAATATCCCTTATAGAATCTTCATTTAAAATATGATATAATTTAAGAAAGAAAATTTTTAAATGACAAAAACGTCAGAATGGAGAACATATATGATAAAAATACAAATTCCCGCAACTTCGGCAAATCTGGGCGCAGGTTTTGACGCTTTAGGGCTTGCTCTTACTTATTATAATTATGTTGAGATGGAGGAATCGGACAGAATAGAAATTTCCTCTTCAGACGATATAAATATTCCAACAGACGAGAATAATCTTATTTACATATCTGCGAAGGATCTTTTTAATATATGCGGTAAAAATTTAAAGGGACTTAAAATACGTCAGACAAATAATATCCCTATGGCAAGAGGATTAGGCTCCAGTTCAGCATGTATAGTGGCTGGAATTGTCGGTGCAAATATGCTGCTCGGAAATCCTCTGTCAACCGACGATCTTGTAGATCTTGCCGCACAGATCGAGGGCCATCCGGATAATACAGCGCCGGCCTTACTTGGTGGTATAGTAACCGCGGTTTTTGACGGTAAAAAGGTTCATTGGGTAAAACAAGAGGTTTATACTAAATTGAAATTTGCAGCTATAATACCGGATTTTGAATTAAAAACTGAGAAAGCGAGAGCTTGTCTGCCTTCTGAGGTTTCGCATAAGGACGCCGTATACAATCTTTCAAGAGCGGCTCTGTTTTCAGCGTCTCTTCTTACCGGAAAGTTTGAAAATCTGCGTACTGCGGTGCATGACAAGCTTCATCAGCCCTATAGAATGGAGCTTATTCCTAATGCAAGGGAAGTTTTTGATATTGCCTATAATCACGGCGCTTACGGCTCGTACATAAGCGGTGCGGGTCCTACTATAGTAGCTATTGTGGACGAAAATAACAAATACTTTTCCGGTAAGATGAAATTCTCACTTGATAACGCCGGACTGAGCGGGTGGCAGGTTCATGAATTTCATATTGATAACGACGGAACTAAGCTTATAACCAATTGATTTATATTAAAACTCCCGTGCATTTTTAGCGCGGGAGTCAAGCGTTTATTTTGGAAGCAGCGTCCTTGCAATTTCTATCGCGTCATAAAGGTCGACTGTGCCGTCTTTATTAAAATCGGCAATCAGTTTTTCCTCTTCGGTAAATGTTCTCATACCCATAATAGCTTTGGCTATCTCTATAGCGTCATAGAGATCTATCTCGCCGTTGCCGGAAATATCGCCGATTAGTGTTTCAGTATATTCTCCTAAAGAAACGAAGTTTCTGTTGTACTTTTCAGCATAAGTCTGAGCCGTTGAGTTTTCATAGCCGTAGATGGCGGTTGTTTCTGAAATTGTATCCTTAGCGTCAAAAATTTCACAATTAGGGTTGATTAATGTTAATTTAGTTAAACCGTCACAATAAATAAATGCATTTTGTCCTATACTAGTTATATTTTCGGGTATAATTAAGTTATTAAGATTATAACAGTTAACAAACGCCCACGAACCTATAATTGTTACAGTTTCAGGTATGGATATTTCTAATAAATTACAACAAGATGCAAAAGAAAAGTCCCCTATATTAATTAAATTTTCAGGAAATACTATATATAGTAGATTAGCGCAATTTGCAAAAGCGCCTTTTTCAATATGTACAACATTATCGTTTATTTTATAATGTGTTTGAATTTTTGCTATTGGATATCGGATTATTTTAGTACATTCTTTATTATATAAAACTCCTGATAATGATGTGAAATTTTTATTATTATTTGTTACAATTATATTTTCTAGATTGTAACAACCAGAAAAACAGTAATCTTCTATTTTAGAAACATATTCTTGAATTGTTATTTGAGTAATACTTTCACAATTGTGGAAAGCGTATTGTTCAATATTAATTACATTATTTGGAACTATATATTCTTGAACAATTTTAGCAGGAGGAAATTTTATTAATGCTGTTTGATCTTTATTAAATAATATTCCGTCTGCACTGCAATAATAATTATTACTTTCTGAAACGTGAATGCTTTTAAGTTTTTTACAATAAGATAAAATATTACTATTTAATGATTTTACCGGCAGTCCCTCAATTTCTGCCGGAATCTCAATTTCTGTTACCGATTCGTAACAGTCGGTTATTTCCACATAATCGTCTGTTCCGTCGCCGTCTGAATCAACCGTAGTATAGCTTAAATCGCCGTAGGTTGCGGAAGCTTCCGCCGATGAGGAAAACGGCATAATGCCTGATATTGCGGCGCAGCATGCCGCTGCCGTAATAAAACTTAAAAAGTTCTTTATGAGCTTCATAGCATCTCTCTCCTTAATTTTTAAATTTATTTTACCACTCGTTGATTGTAATGTCAATATAAATTACAATTCGCTGAAAAATAAGATAAATATTCCTGATAATCGTTGCATTTCCCCTTTAAATGTGATAGAATAAAGCTTGTATAATATTTATTTGAAAGGCCGTGATGTTAGGGTTGGAAAAAAAGCTTGCTTTATATGGATTTAATAATCTTACAAAGACTTTAAGCTTTAACATATATGACGTATGCTATGCTAAAACAAAACGCGAACAGGAAGATTATATACAATATATAGACGAACAGTATAATTCGGAAAGACTGACCAAAATACTCTGCGACGTGACAAAAATGATAGGGGCTACGATACTTAATATTTCCAAGCAGGATTACGAACCGCAGGGCGCTTCGGTAAATATTCTGATTGCCGAAGGGCATGTTTCACCGGAAAATATAGATAAATCCTGTAATCAGGGAAGTATGCCTCAGAGTGAAACTGTCCATGCCCATCTTGACAAAAGCCATGTGACTGTTCACACCTTTCCAGAGTCTCATCCCGAAAACGCTGTATGTACCTTTAGAGTTGACATAGACGTTTCAACCTGCGGAGAAATATCGCCTCTTAATACGCTTGATTATCTCATAAGCAGCTTTGATTCAGATATAATAACAATAGATTACAGGGTAAGAGGCTTTACCCGAGATATGTGCGGCAAAAAATATTTCATTGATCACGATATTACTTCGATACAGGATTATATAGATGAAAGAACTCTTACAAAATACGACGCCATAGACGTTAACGTCTATCAGTCGAATATATTCCATACAAAAATGCTTATAAAGGAAATACAGCTTCAGAATTATCTTTTTAATACTGACGTCTACGAGCTTCATCCCAAAGAGAGACTGGACATTACAAACAGCATACGAAGGGAAATGATCGAGATTTTCAGTGGAATGAATATTTACTGATATTTATGAGGGAGGCTTGGAAAATGATTTTTTCACAGAGTGAGGCTCCTGTTTTAGAGGCTATGAAACAGCATCTTCAGAACAGGGTCGTTCCCTTCGATGTTCCTGGTCATAAGGGAGGACGCGGCACAAGGGAACTGACTGATTTTTTGGGTTTGTCATGCTTAAAAGCCGATGTAAATTCAATGAAACCCCTTGACAACCTATGTCATCCGGTTTCCGTCATAAAAAATGCTCAGGAGCTCGCGGCGGAGGCTTTCGGCGCTGAAAATGCGTTTTTTGTTGTCAACGGTACAACCGGATCTGTTCAGGCAATGATAATGGCCGCCTGCAAGGCGGGAGAAAAAATTATAATGCCTAGAAACGTTCACAGGAGTGCGATAAACGCTTTAGTCGTCAACGGCGCGATACCCGTTTACGTTAATCCCGGTACAAATAAAAGACTTGGAATACCGCTTGGAATGTCGGTAGAAAACGTAAGAAAAGCAATAAGAGAAAATCCGGACGCAAAGGCTGTGCTTATTAACAATCCAACCTACTACGGAGTATGCTCCGATCTGCGGGAAATAGTAAAGCTTGCGCATGAAAACGGCATGCTTGCGTTAGTCGACGAGGCTCACGGCACTCATTTCTATTTCGGGGAGAATATGCCTGTTTCGGGTATGGCTGCCGGAGCCGATATGGCAGCCGTCAGCATGCATAAGACCGGCGGTTCTCTTACGCAAAGCTCTTTGCTATTATGCGGAAAAAATGTCAGCGCCGGTTATATCAGACAGATTATCAATCTTACGCAGACTACAAGCGGCTCTTATCTTCTTATAGTGTCCTTGGATATAGCAAGAAAAAATTTGGCGCTCAACGGAAGGGAAATTTTCAGGAAAACAGTGCAATATGCTGAGTATGCAAGATCTGAAATCAATAAGCTCGGAGGCTACTATGCATTCGGGAGTGAGCTTTGCGGAAGCGATTCATTTTTCAGCTTCGATCCTACCAAGCTTTCTATACACACAAGGGATATAGGTCTTGCGGGAATAGAGGTTTACGATATTCTGCGCGATGAATACAATATACAGATTGAATTCGGGGATATTGGAAATGTTCTGGCGATCATTTCCGCCGGAGACAGGGCTCTTGAAATTGAACGGCTAATATCCTCGCTCTATGAAATAAAACGACTTTATTCCAAGGACAAGGCCGGAATGTTTGACCATGAATATATAGATCCTCAGGTTATTATGCCGCCGCAGTCCGCTTTTTACGGAGATAAAAAGTCTGTTCCGATAACAGAAAGCGGAGGTTATATATGCGGTGAGTTTGTCATGTGTTATCCTCCGGGTATTCCTATTCTTGCTCCTGGTGAAAAAATAACGGGCGATATAATAAATTATATCCTCTATGCTAAAGAAAAGGGCTGTATGATGACGGGTACACAGGACATAAACATTGAAAATATCAATGTGGTTGTAGAATAGGAGGATTTCATGGAGCTTTGGTATACTGAAAACCATACTGATAATGTTAAATTTTCTATAAGGGTAGACAAACATTTAAAAAGCGCTGAAAGCGAGTATCAGCGTATAGATATATTTGAATCCAAGGAATTCGGAAAAATACTGACTCTTGACGGATATCTGATGGTTACCGAAAAGGACGAGTATATATATCATGAAATGATAACGCATATACCTATGGCGGTAAATCCTGATATAAAAAATATACTTGTTATCGGAGCTGGGGACGGCGGGACCGTAAGAGAGCTTACCCGCTACAACCATGTTGAAAACATAGATATGGTTGAAATAGATGAAATGGTAGTGGAAATTTGCAGGGAGTATCTTCCGCAGACCGCTTCAAGGCTTTCCGACCCAAGAGTTCATATTTTTTATCAGGACGGACTGCGTTTTGTCAGAAGTAAGGAAAATGAATACGACTTAATCATAGTGGATTCAACCGATCCTTTCGGCGTAGGAGAAGGTCTTTTTACAAAGGAGTTTTACGGCAATTGCTATAAGGCATTAAAAGACGACGGTATCCTGGTGAACCAGCACGAAAGCACCTTTTACGCCTCTTATTCTAATTCCATGAAACGAGCTCACAGCCGGATCAAATCGACGTTTCCAATCGCTCTGGTCTATCAGGCTCATATTCCAACCTATCCGTCCGGACATTGGCTTTTCGGCTTCGCCTCGAAAAAATATGATCCGAGAAGCGACCTGAAATCAGAATGGTGGAATTCTCTTGGAATAAAAACAAAATACTATAATACAATACTTCACACAGGCTGTTTCGCAATTCCCAACAATGTAAGGGATCAGCTTCGTGAATCTGGAGAGCATAAATGAATATAAGTAAAAATATACATACATTTATCGGCTGCGACAGCGATTATGCGGAAAGCCGAATCGCTATTTTCGGAGCGCCCTTTGACAGTACTACATCATATAGACCTGGAGCACGCTTTGCAAGCTCGGCTATGAGAAATGAAAGCTATGGAATTGAAACCTACAGTCCATATCAGGATAAGGATTTACTTGATGCTGAAATTTTTGATTGCGGCGATCTTGAGCTTTGTTTCGGGAGTCCTGAAAGCGCGCTTAACGATATAGAAAAAATGACTGAAAATATTATATCTGACGGTAAGCTGCCTATTATGATCGGAGGCGAACACCTTGTAACGCTCGGCGCAGTCAGGGCGGCGGTTAAAAAATATCCTGATCTTCGTATAGTTCATTTTGACGCGCATGCGGATTTAAGAGACGATTACCTCGGTCAGAAGCTTTCCCATGCCTGCGTTATGAGAAGATGCCATGAGCTTTTAGGCGACGGAAAAATATTTCAGTTTGGTATTAGAAGCGGCGACAGAGAGGAATTTTTATGGGGTAGGGAGCATGTATATACAAATAGGTTTGATTTCAGTGGTATAGAAAGAATTAAGGAGAAAACAGGGGACAGACCTGTTTATTTTACACTTGACCTTGACGTTCTTGACCCGTCATGCTTCTGCGGAACGGGTACTCCCGAGGCCGGTGGCGTGAGCTATAATGAGCTTATAAAGGCTATTGAGAAGGTATCGGAGCTTAATGTTATAGGACTTGATATAAACGAGCTTTCTCCGACGCTCGACCAAAGCGGGGCGTCGACTGCGCTTGCCTGCAAGCTTTTAAGAGAAATTCTGCTGTATTTTTATAAGGAGGACTAAAATGGGATTTTTTGATATCTTTAAAAAGAAAAAAAGCGACGAGCTATCAGAAGAGCTGGTAAATCATAAAACCCTAAAATCCGATGAAGTTGAAAAAGACTTGGCTGAAAAAGCTCTCAAAATCATTGCTTCAGATACGGAAACCCCATGCGTTCGCCTTACCCTGACTAAAACAAAGCCGACTGTTTTTGAAAGTAAGGTCGGCGGTTTGGGATATATTCCCCATGACGGCAATTTTCCTGCTGACAGCAAGGGTAATCAACTGAGACTTTTAGCACAGCTTGACTGTTCGCAAGTAAAGCTTGAGGAATTTCCAAAGCGGGGACTTTTGCAGTTCTGGATTTCAGACGACGATGCTTGGGGACTTGAATTTGAAAACAGTACCGTTCATGACTGTCACCGTGTAATTTACTATCCCGATACGGATAAAAGCGTTACCGAGGAAGAAATAAAATCTAAAATTATTCCCAATGAATATGAAGCTGACAGCGGAGAAAATTATATGCCTGTAAACGGCGAGTACGGATTGCAGTTTGAATACTCAAAGGAATCCTTGAGCGATAACGATTGTAGATTCAGACTTAAATTCTGCGATGCATATAATTCATTTAATCCGCCTAAAACAATAGAATCGCCATACGACCTTAATACTGATATTGGTGAGCTGGAAAGCTTTGAAAAGCTCGGAGAAACTGCATTCGGTCATAAAATCGGAGGGTATCCGGGATTTACTCAGGAAGATCCCAGAGACGAATACTCCCCCTGTGATTTTCTTTTGCTTCAGCTTGACAGCGAATTTGGAGAAGGCGAAGATAAAATTATGTGGGGAGACGCGGGAATCTGCAATTTCTTTATAAACAGAGAAAAGCTTAAAAGTCTCGATTTCAGCGAAGTTATGTATAACTGGGATTGCTATTGATAAATATTATTTTGAAAGGGTTTGATAAAAATGTCTAAAGCTTTAATTATAGGCGCCGGGGGAGTAGCTGGTGTGGTTATTCATAAATGCTGTCAGAACAGCGAGGTTTTTTCTGAAATATGCATTGCAAGCAGGACTAAATCAAAGTGCGATAAATTCAAGGAAGAGCTTGAAGAAAAAACGGAGACAAAAATATCTACTGCACAGGTCGATGCGGACAGTGTAAGCGAGCTTGTCGCACTGATTAATAGAGAAAAGCCGGATATAGTAATCAATGTTGCGCTTCCTTATCAGGATCTTACTATTATGGACGCCTGCCTTGAAACCAAAACAGACTATCTTGACACTGCAAACTATGAGCCGGAGGATACTGCTAAGTTTGAATACAAATGGCAGTGGGCTTATAAGGAACGCTTTGAAAAGGCGGGTATTACCGCCGTTCTTGGCTGCGGCTTTGATCCGGGAGTTACGGGAGTTTTCTCAGCCTATGCTCAGAAGCACTACTTTGACGAAATAAATTATATTGATATTCTTGACTGTAACGGGGGAGATCACGGCTATCCTTTTGCAACAAATTTCAATCCTGAAATAAATATAAGAGAGGTTTCCGCAAAGGGAAGCTATATTGAGGACGGAAAGTGGATTGAAACGGAGCCTATGGAAATAAAAAGGGTATATAACTTCGATCAGGTAGGCGAAAAGGATATGTATCTGCTTCACCACGAAGAGCTTGAATCTCTTGCTTTAAATATAAAGGGAATAAAAAGAATCAGATTTTTTATGACTTTCGGTCAGAGCTATCTTACGCATCTGAAGTGCCTTGAAAATGTTGGAATGACTTCAATAGAGCCTATCATGTACGAAGGCAGAGAGATTGTACCGCTTCAGTTTTTAAAGGCGGTTCTGCCTGATCCGGCTTCACTTGGTCCGAGAACTGTGGGAAAAACAAATATAGGATGTATTTATCAGGGGCAAAAGGACGGCAAGCCTGTTAAATACTATGTTTACAATGTATGCGATCATCAGGAATGCTATAAAGAGGTCGGATCACAGGCTGTTTCATACACAACAGGCGTTCCGGCTATGATCGGCGCGATGATGGTGCTTACTGGAAAATGGAAAAAAGCCGGAGTTTACAATGTCGAAGAATTTGATCCGGATCCTTTTATGGAGGCTTTGAATAAATGGGGGCTTCCTTGGAAAGAAAACTTTGATCCGGTTTTGGTAGACTGAAAACTAATAAAGGTGAGATGAAAAGATGATTTTAGTAAACACAGATTATATTTCCGGCAAAGATTTTGAAATGCTCGGACTTGTAAAGGGTTCGACAATACAGTCAAAGCATATAGGAAAGGATATTATGCAGAGCCTAAAGACCATTGTAGGAGGAGAGCTTAAGGATTATAACATTATGATGATGGAAGCCCGCGAGCTTGCTACAAAAAGAATGGCGCAGGAGGCGGAAGCCCTCGGCGCAGACGCAATTGTCAATATCCGTTATGCTTCGGCAGAGGTTATGCAGGGCGCCGCGGAGGTTATGGCTTACGGTACTGCGGTTAGATTTGTGAATTGAAATGCTTGATATAAAAAATATTGAAACGCCGTGTTATATAATTGATGAGAAACGGCTTATATCAAATCTTGAAATACTTAAATATGTTCAAAACGCCTCCGGCTGTAAAATACTGCTTGCACAAAAGGCCTTTTCAGCTTTTTCACTTTATCCGCTTATCGGTAAGTATATAAGCGGAACTGCATGCAGTGGTCTTTACGAGGCGCGCCTTGGCTATGAATGCATGGGTAAAGAAAATCATGTTTTTTCTGCGGCATATCGAGCTGAAGAAATTGATGAAATTATTTCTTATTGCGGACATATTATTTTTAATTCGTTTTCCCAGTTGGAACTTTACCGTGAAAAAGTATTGAAAGCGGGGAAAAAAATAGGACTGCGTATAAATCCTGAACTGTCTACGCAGAAAGGACATGAAATTTACGATCCATGCTCGCCGAAATCACGTCTCGGAATAAGGATTAAAAGCTTTCAGCCGAATAATCTAAAGGGCGTTTCAGGACTTCATTTTCATACGCTGTGCGAGCAGAATTCAGACGCTCTTGAAGCAACGCTGAATGCTGTTGAAGAGAAATTCGGACAGTATATCGGCGATATGGAATGGCTGAATTTCGGCGGAGGTCATCATATTACGCGCTCCGATTACGATATACCGAGACTAATACGCTGTATTAAAAGAATACGTCAGAAATACGGAGTCGAAGTTTACCTTGAGCCGGGCGAAGCGGTAGCTTTAAACGCAGGATATCTTGCAACAAAGGTTTTGGATATTACTGAATGCGATATGCCGACGGCAATTATAGATTCTTCTGCTGCATGTCATATGCCGGATGTTCTTGAAATGCCCTATCGTCCTCCTCTTTACGGTTCAGGAATTCCCGGAGAAAAAAGCTACACCTATCGTCTTGGATCGCAGACCTGCCTTGCAGGGGATATGATTGGAGAATATTCGTTTGATTCTCCTCTTTCAGCGGGTGATATTCTTGTTTTTGAGGATATGGCAATATACAGTATGGTTAAAAACAATACTTTTAACGGAATGCCTTTACCGTCTATTGCAGTTTTGAGAACAGACGGAGGAATTGAAATCATAAGACAGTTCGGATACGAGGATTTTAAAGGTCGCTTGTCATAATTTATTTAAAGCCGTTATACCATCAGATGATAATTGCAGGCATACGGCTTCGGTAGCGAAATTCAAATAAGGTTTACAAAATGCGAGGAAATTAATAAAAAATAAGGGCGGATAAAATCCGGTCTTATTTTTTTATTCTTATATTTACTGCATTAAACGGCTTTTTTAATGTGGGCTGAAAATATTTTATTATAAAGCCGTCAACTTAAATTAGTGTGTTTTAAGTCGAGTAAGATAACGTTTATACATTTAAGTAAAAGAGTTTACGATACTGACTTGGTGTAAATGAAGTATTTTTCTGAAATAACCGCATAAAATATTTTTCATCGCTGTAACCGCATTTTGCGGCGATAGTATTTACATCAAACGACGTAGTAAACAGCAGAAATTTAGCAAGCGACATTCTACTTGCAATACAGTCCTGATTAAAGCTTATTCCAAAGAAATTCTTATAAACATGTCTGAAATGAGCGATTCCGATATTAAGCTCTCGGCATAAAACTTCAGGATTAACTTTTTCGGCAGGATTAAGATAAATACTGTCTCTGAGCTCTTGGAACTCTTTATATTGAAACATTGAATGTTTTTTAGAACGTTCTAATATATTTTCATTTATTATATTATTTGTTTCAGAGAGCGCATCTTTTAAACTAAAATATTGCATCTTATTAAAAATTCTACAGCAACATATAAACGAATCCATTCCAAATTCATTTGTATAGTGTGTTTTGTGCAAAATAAGCGTTTTCAGTTTATCAGTAATTAAGTCTGCATAATCGTCGGCGAAATAACCTATTAAAGCGCAGGCATAAGTGTTGCGGTTAATTCTTCCAAATAAGTCATTTTTATTTATTGAAAGAGATTTTAATGCGTCGGCAATTTCATTAGTTATTGAAACTATAATATCTTGCTTTTCGAACCGAATTTCTGAGGAGAAAATTTCAGTTTTTAAAATCAATAAAAAAAGCGATTTCTTTGGTGCAGCTAAGGCAGCGAAATTAACTGCATTTTCAAATCCGGTCAGATTATAAAGTCCCGTTGAAGAATCATAATGCTCGGAGATATTCTGACATTGCAATAGGTAGCGAATATCATTTTTCATTCGTAGAAATTCGAGTGCGTTAGATACGGATTTGAGCCAGTTTCTGAAAATATGATCATAGGTGTCAGGATAATCATATCTCAGAATCACATATCCCATCATTTTATCTGCGAAGAAAAGAGGATTAAAAAAATATGCCGCAGAATAGGGAACGCGTGAGAAAATATCTGTAAAACTATATTTATCAATCTTTGATAGCGTTTCTTTATCTTTATTCGATATTATTTTATAACATTCCATAACACTGCTGCCGGGATTGTCGTCGTACCAATTTTTTGAAAGACAAAGATAAACTTCATTTACGTCTCGGATAAGAAAAATAAAGTCATGAAGTACGTTTACAAAATCCGATATTGATTTACATTCTGTAAGACGATGATCCATCTGGCTGAACAGGTTTAGAAAATCATAAGTTTTTTTTGTGCGCGCTGATTGAAGTTCTTTAAAAAATTGATCTTGTTTAATGCCGCAGGAACAGCTTTTTCCATATATAATTTCACCTTTTAATAAAATATCAGTATCAGCGGACATATTTATTTTTTTTAAAAGTATATTAATTGCTTTTATTCCTAATGCTTTTCTGTTTCTTTGGTAAGTGGTAAGAATCGGATAATGGTATAACCGTTCACGGACATATTCGTATCCGATTACAGTAACTTTATCAGGAATGTCTATACCGCATTCCATAAACTTGTCCAAAAGACCGTAAGCCATATAATCGTTCGTACATAAAATAGCTTCCGGAAACTTTAGTTCTCCATTTATATATCTGCAAGCAAGCGCAGTTCCGGAGTTCATCCAGAAGTCTCCGTAAAAAACCTTGTTTGAATCGAATGGAATTCCATGCTTTTCTAAAGATTTTTTATATCCGTTGACTCTTAAATTCGAGGCTTCAAGAAAATTATGTCCTGTAAGGATATGAATATCAGTGAATCCATGAGCTTCAATTAGATGGTTTGTTATATCTTCTATATCATTTTCATCATCTGTATTAACTACTGTCAAATCAGATAAATCAAAGCTATTAAGCGGTGTGCCGATTAATATTACCGGAATAGGATTCCTTGATTCGAGATTATGCTTAATTCGTTTTTGGAGGTCAGTATTAATGATTGCTTCTGAAATCAAAATAATTCCATCGAGTTCCGGCGAAAGAATTAGATCGTAAATCTCATTTTCACTGTATAAAGAGGGATTAGGCTCATTAGGATTATAGATATTTGTGAATACAGCAATATCAATGTTAAAATTCTGTGCTTGTTCGATAATTCCATTTAAAATCTGATGCTGTTCCATATCGGCGGCTTGTGCGGCAATAACCCCAAATATTGGTCTTTTATTATTTTTATATTTCATACCATCACCTGCGTATTTTATGATATTGTATCATAATAGTAGAAAAAAGTCAACGAGTTTATACATAATATCCACTATTAGTACATTATGTGAGTTGTAGTTTTAGTGATAATATGATAGTATAGGATTATAAAATTATTTCAAAAATGTTACATAAAACATTTAATATTAATTATAGGGCTTAGTTTGAATCAAAATGAATAAAGCAATAATTTTAAGGAGGAGTTTATATTGAAGTTAAAAAAATTTGTTTCAGTATTAACGACGGTTGTGATGATGTTAGGTATGATAATTTCCCTGCCAGCGTCAAAAGCAACCTCGGAAAATCCGCTTTCAGCCTTGAGCGGGCTGTTTGAGGTAACGCCTTATTCGGTAAATGCGGCCGGTACTATGCGCCGGCCATGTTCGGCAGAATCGCCCATGTGGATTGTTCATATTGATTCGTGGAATTACGCTGATCCAGAAAAAATTATCGACTTAATTCCTGATGATGTACTGCCGTATGTTGTATTTAACATATCACTTTCTATTAACTGGAATCATGAAACAAATAAATGGCTGATGATTCAGAACGGTTATGAGTGCGCTAAATCGTGGTTGAAAACCTGCGCCGACAGGGGCGTCTGGACAATGATTCAGCCTTCAAGTGGTGGTCAAAGCCATTTTCCTGATTATGATAAGTCGGGAAACATTGTTGATTTTATAAATAAGGATCAATTTGTTTCCAGTAGCGGCGGAGACCTCGATAATACTATTTACGGTGAATTTTTCCGTGATTACCCCAATTTTATCGGTTATAATTATTGCGAACAGTTCTGGGGTTTTGAACAGCAGGGGGATTTCCCGATTACACCAGTTCAGCGCTATGAACATTTTGCACAACTTTTAAAGCTTTGTAATAAGTATGGCGGTTATCTTGATATAAGCTGGTGTGCAAACCAGTGGAGCCCTAATATAAATCCGATTGCAATGCTGAAGCGTGTTCCTTCATGGGAAGAATCTTGCCGTCTTTATTCCGATAACCTTATTCTTGAAGAAAAATATACACAGGCGAGCTATATTGCCGATGTAGAAAGTACTGTATACGGCGCATATATTTCAGGTTACTGCGGAAACTTTGGAATTCGTTATGACGAAACGGGCTGGACTGATTCAACGTGGTCGGGTACAGGCGTTTCTTCTAAAGATCAGTATCGTCTTTCTACCGGACTGCCTATTCATCTTGAGCGTATGGCTCTAAATGGCGCTACTGTTATAGACGGTCCCGAGCTTGTATGGGCAGATGATTTTAAGGAATTATGGCCGTCTGCTGATAGCGAGGGCTATACAACTCGTAAGTGGGATATGTATGACCAATATCAAAATACGGTAATTGATATGTTCCGTAAAGTTCAGGATGGTACAATTCGTATTCCTGATCGTAAAGAGGTTATTGAACGTACAAAGGTTGTTATAATTCAAGATGTCAATTCGGGAAGCAATGATGATAAATACAGTACATATCCGTCACTTTTTGAAGGGCTTTATCGTATGCCCGGAGATGGAAATTTAAAAGATAACCATAACCTTTATAAGAGTACCGGACGTTATCAAACAATTCCTACTGTTTATGCGCTAAAGGACGACCTTGCAAAGTCAATTCCCGTTCAGGTTAAGCAGTCGGAAATTGCGTCAAGATGGAGTACTATTGCCGCAAAACAGGACGAATTCAATAAGCTTTACGCTTCCGAATACTGGGGCAACTGCTATGTTGGAAGAAATGAAAACACATGGATTGCTTATAATCCTTACAAGGACGGAACTGCGGCAGGAGGCGTTATGTTGCTGAAATACAACACCTGTAAAGAGGTAGACATGTCATTTACAGCATACGGTTCCGGTATTATGAATGAATACTCGGATCACATCGACTTCTACCTTAATAATTATGACGAGGACGCAAAAACTACACTGAAAACTACTACGATTAAAATTTCAGGCTGTTCGTCTGAGCCGAATATAAAAATTCATAAGGATAGAGGCTTCAATCAGACGTTAAGCGATATATCATCTTCTTACTCAAACGATACCTATACAATTACAGTCAAACATAACGGTCCTGTAGATTTGTCCGTAAGCTGTTGCGGAAATGAAATCGGCAGACAAACCTTCTATCAGACAGCAAAGCTTGTTGAACCCTTATTTCCCGATTTTTATGAAGGGGAACGTCAGTACGAAGGCGAATTCTTCGATTATAAAAATATTGAGGGCAATGTGACAAACGGCTGCGGAAGCGGTACAGATAATTTTTGGGGACAGGGCTTTATGAAGTTTGGCGTTAATTCGAATGCTGCTGTAAAAGATACTGTTTCTACCGAAAAATCAGGAACATTTAATATGACTCTTAGATATTCAGTGACATCTGATACCAATAATGTTGACTTGTATGTTAACGGTTCTAAGGTAAATACTCTTTCATTGTCAAAGGGTTCGTCACTCAGCGATTGGAAAACAATATCTCAGCAGATTACTCTTAATAAAGGCGATAATAAAATTGAACTAAAAGCTAATGCTGCTCTTCCAAGTACGCTTTATATTGATTGCTTTACATTAAACGGAGATTTTGGAGATACAGAACCACAAATACTGAATGGGACGCTTATAAAAAATCTTACTGTCACTGATACATTGAATGCTGGTAATTGGTCAATTAATGATAACGGGGATTTTAATATAGGTTCAACATTATTTGGCGATCGTGATTTTACGGTAACGGCTTTACCGTCAAATTTAATTAGTGCAGAGGTTATTAAGACAGCCTGCGATTCTAAGCTTGTGACAACTGATTTAGGTTCATTTACAGCAGGCGATAATATTACTGTTTACGTTGCTATGGACTCTCGAGTCACAGAAATTTTGCCTTTGTGGCTGAATAGCTGGACAAAAACTAACTTTACCATGAAAACATCAAATGACCTCACTCTGGAGCTTTTTAAGAAAAATGTCGGCGCTGGAGAGATTGTTACTCTCGGTACTAACGGCGGAAACGGTAACTCTGTAAACTACGTGGTGTTAGCCATAAATCAGCAGAACATAATAAAAGGCGATGTGAATTTTGACGGAGTAATTAACAGCTTTGACATAGTTGCTGTAAGAAGAGGTCTTATTAGTGGATTCGAAAATGATTTGTCAGTTGATGCAGCCGACGTTAACTTAAACGGCCAAGTTGACGAGGACGATTTGAAACAGCTTCAGGATTTTATTCTCGGTAAAAGAAAAGAATTTACGTTATCAGAGATAACAATAACACCTGATAATTATATGAATCAAATAAGAGAAAATATTTTAGAAAACGAACCAAGTGAAGCAATTATTGAAAAATCAGGGACAGAATACGGCACATACGAAAAGAAAACTATTTATTCCAATGTATGTAAACGTAACAAAAGCTTTAATGTTCTGCTTCCGGCAAGCTACACTTCGTCAAAAAAGTATCCCGTTATGTATGTTCTTCACGGGTACTGGGGAAATGAGGACTCGTTGCTTGATGCAGGAGACGTGTCGCTTAGGCTTAGACAGATTATCGGAAATGCTATCTCAGACGGTGAAGCTGAGGATATGATAGTAGTTTTTCCCGACATTTATGCAAGCGAAACACAGGATAAATGCGATGGGCTTGATGCAAAAAACAACGCTGCATACGATAACTTTATAAATCTTCTTATCAAAGAAATCATGCCGTATATGGAACAGAATTATTCCGTTAAAGTCGGCAGGGAAAACACTGCAATAACAGGATTTTCAATGGGTGGAAGAGAATCGCTTTACATCGGATTTTCTCGTCCCGATTTGTTTGGCTATGTAGGCGCTATGTGCCCTGCACCCGGTCTTACAACAGATTTACTTTCAGATTCCGAACTAAAATTCGACGAAATAAAGCCTTATCTACTTATGGTAAGCGCGGGATCGAATGACCAGATTGTTTGGTCGACACCTGTAGAATACCACGAAGCAATGCTTAAGAATGATACAAATCATATATGGCACTATGTTTCAGGAGGCGATCACGGCGGTTATACGATTCGGCCTCATATGTATAATTTTGTAAGAGCTGTTTTTAAAATTGCAGAATAAATGACAGTATAATTTTTGTAATTATTAATTATAAAATAAGATATATATATAAAAATCCGTACTCTTTATGAGCGCGGTTTTTTTATTTAATTATAAATTATAATCAATATTTATAACGCTGTTTTTGCAAATTATCCCATAAAATACCTTTACCGAAGGCGAAAATGTCTGCTCGGAAAGTATCAGAGGGATACTATTCAGTTACTCAATTGTTAACGTTACAATGAAAAGAAAAAAGTGTAAAAGGCTTATTTCAATCATAATGACCGTCCCATTGATAATAATATGCACGGTTTTATCATTCCTGTTAACGATGATAAACCATTGCTAATAACTATTTGCAATTTTCAGAAATATGATATACAATAAAGTCAAAGGAATAATATTATAAAAAAATTGAATATTTTCTTGCAGACTGCGGGTTTCAAGAACGGCAGAGAACATTATTATATCAACCTTGCAAAATTATATCAGCCTTGCAGATGCTGAAAAAATGAATGCCTGCGGTTGCTTTATCTGCAAAACCAAATAAAAAGGAGAATGATTTATGAATAATTATATTTGTGAACTTAATGAAAATGTTGAAAGAACCCATGTCCGCTACAACAATCGTTATGGGCTTGCGCTTGCAGGCGATCTTTATGCTGCAAAAGACATGGATAAATCAAAAAAATATCCTGCAATTGTGGTCGGCGCTCCATATGGCGGGGTAAAGGAGCAAGGACCGAGTGTGTATGCAAATGAACTTGCCAATCGTGGATTTGTAGTTCTTACATTCGACCCATGCTATATGGGTGAATCAGGAGGGGAACCTCGTCATGTATCATCGCCCGATATGTTCAGTGAGAATATCAGTGCAGGTGTGGATTTTCTCGGACTTCAAAGCTATGTTGACCGTGAAATGATAGGCGCTTTGGGCATCTGTGGAAGCGGTGGATTTGCTCTTTCTGCGGCTGCCGTTGATATGCGCATCAAGGCTGTTGTTACTGCAAGTATGTACGATATGAGTTTTGCCGCCCGTGCAGGACAGTCTCCCGAACAGATATCGGAAACAAAGAAAAAGCTTTCCTTACAGCGTTGGAAAGATGCAGAAAACAACTATCCTGAATATATCCCGACTTTTCCCGAAGAAGCAGTAATGGAAATTCCTGACGAAATGCAGGGCATATGGAGAGAGTTTTTTGAGTTTTATGCAACAAATCGCGGTCATCATCGCAATGCTCGCGGCGGATTTACCACGACAAGCGACCTTGCGTTTATAAATTATCCGTTGCTTGCGCACATTGATGAAATTTCTCCTCGTCCGATACTTTTTATAGTCGGTGAACAGGCTGAAAGTCGTTTTTTCAGCGATACGGCATATGACAATGCAAATGATCCTAAGGAACTGCTTGTTATTCCTAACTGCAATCATGTTGACCTTTATGACAATATAACCAAAATTCCGTTTGATAAGATAGAAACATTTTTCAGGAATAACCTTAAATAAAGGAGGCAATGCTCTCATGATTAATATTCCCGCTATAAAACTTTTCAATGGTGTTGAAATGCCGACGGAGGGATTCGGCGTATTTCAAATATCCGAAACGGAATGTAAAAATATAGTTCTTGACGCGATACACATCGGTTATCGTCTGATAGATACCGCAAGTTCATACAAAAACGAACAGGCTGTCGGCGATGCTGTAAAGCAGGCGATTGATGAGTGTATCGTAAGCCGCGATGAGCTTTTTATTACTACAAAGGCTTATATTCAGGAAATGGGATATGATAATCTCAAATGGGCCTTTGAGCGTTCCCTGAAAAATCTTGGTCTCGAATATCTTGATTTGTATCTTATTCATATGCCGCTCGGGGATTACTACGGAGCGTGGAGAGCTATGGAAGAACTATATGAACAAGGCAGGATAAGAAGTATAGGCGTATGCAATTTTGACTCTGCAAGGCTTATGGATTTGTGTTACAATGCAACAATAAAGCCAATGGTAAATCAGATTGAACGTCATCCTCATTACCAACGGCATGATGAATTGGGACTAATGAGAAAACTTGGAGTTCAGCCAGAGGGGTGGGCGCCGTTTGCCGAGGGTATGAAAGGAATGTTTCAGGAGCCTGTTTTGGCTGAAATTGCTGGTCAATACGGCAAAACGCCTGCACAGGTAATACTTCGTTGGGAGATACAGCAAGGTGTTATTATTATTCCGAAATCGGTTCACAAAAACCGCATGGAGGAAAATATCTCAATATGGGATTTTGAACTGTCTGATGAAGATATGCGGAAAATCAACGCACTTGATAAAAATTGTCCGTCTATGCTTGATTGCTCAGAACCAAGTGAAATTGATCGTTTGTATAATTATCTGAACAATCCCGTTTTAACTACGCTTTAAATTGATGATGAGGTAATTGGAATGACAATTGAAAAATTTCTCGAATTTATCCGCAGCGGTCAGGAGATAACAGTAGATTCCGACATTCATAAATTCATGGGGATTATGAGCAGTGAAGATATGAAGATTACCTGCTGCCTGAATAACAGCTATCACACCCCTGAAGAAATACGGCAGCTTTTTTCCAAGCTGATCGGAAAGGACGTGGACGAAACATTCAGCTTGTTTCCACCATTTACAACGGATTTCGGCAAAAATATTATTGTAGGAAAGAACGTGTTTATCAATTCGGGCTGCCGTTTTCAGGATCACGGAGGAATTACCATTGATGACGGCGCGCAGATAGGACATAACGTGGTAATTGCTACACTAAATCATAATTTTATTCCCGAAAAGCGGAGAAATATGTTTGCAAAACCTGTACATATAGGTAAAAATGTTTGGATAGGTTCAAATTCTACCGTTTTGCCGGGAATTACAATAGGCGAAAATGCAGTCGTTGGCGCAGGATCGGTTGTCACGAAAGATGTTCCGCCAATGACGGTTGTTGCAGGCAATCCGGCAAGAATAATCAAAGAAATCGGAGGTACAATATGAAACAAATATTATCTGTTTTCACAGTTTTGATAGTGATTCTATGTGGCTGCTCCGGTGCAAAAGCTTTTGTAAATTCAAAAGCTGCTGTTCAGATTAATGCTTCACAGATTTCCGGACTGGCTGATGAAACCTACGCAATTGAAGATGTCCGTGTTTTACAGGATTTTCTCCTCGGCAGACGAACTGTAGGTAACGGCAAGGATTTTGATTTATGCAAGGACGGAGTATGGAATGTTTTTGACCTGTGTTTATTAAAGCGTGAGGTTATGAAAAATATGACTGCAAACGATATGGATATTCTTGTGACGTATTTTTCATGTACGGGCAATACGGAAAAAATTGCGGAATATACCGCCTCTTATCTGAATGCAGACATCTATGAGATAGTTCCCGAAATTCCATACACTGAAGACGATTTAAAATATTACACCGATTGCCGTGCGGACAGAGAACAGAACGACCCGACAGCACGCCCTGAAATTTCAGGCAGTGTGAAAAATATGGATGATTATGAAATTGTATTTATCGGTTATCCTATATGGCACGGACAAGCGCCGAAAATAATTTATACATTTATTGAAAGCTATGATTTTTCGGATAAAATTATTGTTCCGTTCTGCACGTCGGGAAGCAGTCCTATAGGTTCAAGCGCGTCAAATCTGCATTCACTCGCTTCGGGCGGTACGACATGGCTTGACGGTATGCGCTTTTCGGGAAATGCATCGAAGTTAGATGTGACAAAGTGGATCGACAGTTTAAACCTTGATATAAAGGAAGATGATAATGTGGATTAGGAGCAGTTAATTATTACCGCAAACAGCCGGACATCTACTGCAAAATTTGCTGAAACTTCCAGCGTTGACGCATTGCGTTAATTGCTGTTAACATCCAGAACGTAAACAAAAAGCCTGTAAAGACTCTTAAATCTTTACAGGCTTTAAATTATTTCGGTTAATAAAATCCCTATATAATATTGATAGTTTCTGCTTGTACCATTATATTATAGGTTGAACCGTTTTGTAAACGTGGATATGATATTCCGAGTTCGTCATCGTTGCCTGGGGGAGTGTATTATCCAATTAAGATTGTACAATTATAATATAATAACTTCAATCCTTTTTGCCGGAATACATCAGTTAACGATAAATTAAACGAGCCTTCGGTAAATGCAAGTCCTTCGTGATTAGCGTTTCCACGATTCCTCAACAGCAACTGCGCAGGCAACTGTAGCTCCAACCATAGGGTTGTTGCCCATGCCGATAAGTCCCATCATTTCAACATGAGCCGGAACAGACGATGAACCTGCGAACTGTGCGTCAGAATGCATTCTGCCGAGAGTGTCGGTCATGCCGTAAGAAGCTGGTCCTGCCGCCATATTATCAGGGTGAAGAGTACGTCCGGTACCGCCGCCTGATGCAACAGAGAAATATTTCTTACCTTTTTCGATACATTCCTTTTTATATGTACCTGCAACAGGGTGCTGGAATCTTGTGGGGTTAGTTGAATTTCCTGTGATAGAAACATCAACGCCTTCCTTCCACATTATAGCAACGCCTTCCGTAACATCGTTAGCGCCGTAGCAATTAACCTTGGCTCTCAGACCGTCAGAATAGGATTTTCTGAAAACTTCCTTGACCTCGCCGGTTGAATAATCCATTTCGGTTTCAACAAAAGTAAATCCGTTAATTCTTGAGATTACCTGAGCAGCGTCCTTACCAAGTCCGTTAAGGATAACTCTCAGGGGCTTTTTTCTTACCTTGTTTGCTTTTTCGGCAATACCGATAGCGCCTTCTGCGGCGGCAAAGGATTCATGACCTGCAAGGAAACAGAAGCACTCCGTTTCTTCTTCAAGAAGCATTTTGCCTAGATTACCATGACCAAGACCTACCTTACGCTGATCGGCTACAGAGCCTGGTATACAGAAAGCCTGAAGACCTTCTCCGATTGCAGCGGCAGCGTCTGCCGCTCTTGTGCAGCCCTTCTTTATTGCGATTGCTACGCCTACGATATAAGCCCAGCAAGCGTTTTCAAAGCATATAGGCTGAATTTTCTTTACCTGTTCGTATATATCAAGACCTTTATCCTTAGTAATTTTCTCAGCCTCTTCAATAGATGAAATTCCATAGCTGTTTAAAACGGAATTGATTTTATCAATTCTTCTTTCATATGATTCAAATAAAGCCATTATAATTTACCTCCTTATTCTGCTCTGGGATCGATGATCTTAACAGCGTCTTCAACACGGCCGTACTGACCCTTTGCCTTTTCCCAGGCAGTATTAGGATCGTCGCCTTTTTTAATAAAGTCTGTGAATTTTCCGAGGCTTACAAACTGATATCCTATAACATGATCTTCATCGTCAAGCGCAATGCCGGTTACGTAGCCTTCAGCCATTTCGAGGTAACGAACACCCTTTTTAAGCGTACCGTACATTGTTCCTACCTGTGAACGAAGTCCCTTGCCAAGATCCTCAAGACCGGCGCCGATAGGAAGACCGTCCTCTGAGAATGCGCTTTGTGTTCTGCCGTAAACGATCTGGAGAAAAAGTTCTCTCATAGCAGTGTTGATAGCGTCACAGACCAAGTCGGTGTTAAGAGCTTCAAGCAGAGTTCTGCCGGGAAGAATTTCAGCAGCCATAGCTGCGGAATGCGTCATACCGGAACAACCGATTGTTTCAACCAGCGCCTCCTGAATTATACCTTCCTTTACATTAAGCGTCAGCTTGCAGGCGCCCTGCTGCGGAGCACACCAGCCTACGCCGTGAGTAAGTCCTGATATATCGGTTATCTGAGTTGCCTTTACCCATTTTGCTTCCTCCGGAATTGGAGCAGCGCCGTGAGCAACGCCCTGTCTAACAGTGCACATGTTTTCTACTTCATGAGAATAAATCATATAATTACTCCTTTCGTTTAAGACCTCAAACAGTCTTAATACAGCATATGTACTTATTATATAACATTTTCCTTTCTTAATCAAGTCTTTTTTTCAAAATTTGCGTGAATTGAATGTAAAAAGATGATAATAATATATTATATTGAAATATTAATTGGGCATTAAATGAATATTAAGGAGAATATGATATGAATAAACAAAAATGCGCAATAATCGGTTGCGGTTTCGTTGGCGCGACTATAGCGTTTGCGCTGACTCAGAAAAGTCTTTTTTCAGAGCTTGTATTGATTGATTCAAATCATGCTAAGGCAGAGGGTGAAGCTATGGATCTTAGTCATGGTCTTCCTTTTGCACATCCAATGAAAGTTTATGCGGGCGATTATAAGGATATTGCGGATTGCTACCTTATAATTATAACGGCCGGAACAGCCCAGAGGCCCAATGAAACTCGTCTTGACATGGTGCACAAAAATGTGGAGATTTTCAAGAGTATAATTCCTAATATCACAAAGTATAATAACAGCGCAATATTACTTGTTGTTTCAAATCCGGTCGATATTCTGACCTACTGTACAATAAAGCTTTCCGGATTTCCTGCGGGAAGAGTTTTGGGTTCCGGCACCGTTTTAGATACGGCGCGTCTGAAATATCATCTTGGACAGCAGCTTTGCGTTGACAGCCGAAGCATACACGCATTTATTATAGGCGAGCATGGGGACAGCGAGCTTGCTGTCTGGAGCAGTGCAAATGTTTCCGGTATAGATCTGGAGGACTTTCATGGATTATGCTCAAGCTGTCGTGAGGTATCGTTTAATCAGACCTATGAAAATGTCAGGGACAGCGCCTACGAGGTAATTGAAAGAAAGGGCGCCACCTACTATGGTATAGCAATGGCTGTGACAAAAATAGTGCTTGCGATAATAAGAGACGAGCATTCAGTTCTTCCTGTTTCGGGCTATGTTGACGGACATTACGGACTTTCTGATCTATGTATAGGAGTTCCGTCTATTGTCGGAAGCAATGGAATTGAAAAGGTTTTGGACATACCGTTGAACGAAGAGGAAAACGAAAGACTTATAAATTCTGTTAAAACCCTTAAAAAGGTTATATCGGAATTGGATATTTAAAAACGGAAGAAATTTTTTAAAACAACTATTGACTTTAACCTTTCAATTTGATATAATATAAAAAAATATTTTCTGCCACCGGGTAGAAAAGCGGAAGCGTCCGTTACACATCGTTAGGTCTTGGAAGATGTGTAACGGGCGCTTATTTTGGTTTGGAGGTTAAATATATGATATTTGAAAAATTTAAATCGCATCTTTTTTATTTTACCAAAAAGGAACTCATGCTTTGGTTTACATCTTCCGTACTTATTGTAGTTTCTTTCCTTGCATTTGACAGGGAAAACATATTGATCCTCATAGCTTCGCTGATAGGAGTTACATCATTGATTTACAATGCAAAGGGGAATCCGGTCGGTCAATTTTTGATGATTATTTTCAGCGCCCTATACGGTTTTATATCCTTTACCTTCGCTTATTACGGAGAAATGATAACTTATCTGGGAATGACTGCGCCGATGGCGGTTTTTGCACTTATCTCATGGTTAAAAAATCCTTATAACGGAAACAAGAAGGAAGTCAAGGTAAATAGGTTAAAACCAAAGGAAATTGCTTTTATGATAATTCTGGCAGCGGCTGTTACTTTTATATTTTATTATATTCTGTTATTTTTTCATACGGCCAATTTAGTACCAAGCGCTGTATCCGTGACTACCAGTTTTCTTGCGGTTTATCTGACCTTCAGAAGAAGCGCGTTTTATGCGGCCGCCTATGCGGCCAACGATATAGTGTTGATAATTTTATGGATATTGGCGGCGCTTACCGATATATCTTATTTATCTGTTGTTATATGTTTTATTATGTTTTTTGTAAACGATATTTACGGTTTTGTGAATTGGTCAAAGATGCGGAAACGGCAGGAAGCTGACCCAAATAAGATTCTGAATTAATAAATATAATAACGGTCGTTATATTTGCTGTGAGCCATTATGGAAAGTGTAAGAAATTTATATATATTATATGTGCATATTTTCTTTCCAATTAGCCTTGACTTTTAACGTTTATATGGTATAATACAATATGTAGTGTTTTACAGAAACTTAAAACACTACATATTGTGTTTTGGCTTGAGGGAGGTTTATATGAAAATTATAAAGAGGAGCGGTATTGAGGTGGATTTTGACGCCTCAAAAATTGATTCCGCCGTATCTAAGGCAAACAGGGAAGCGGCCGAAAATGCAAGGCTGACCGTTGAACAAATAAAAGATATTTCAAAATATATTAAGAATTTATGTGAGAATATCGGAAGAACTTTAAACGTTGAAGAAATTCAGGATCTTGTGGAAAATAAGATCATGGAATATCAGGCCTTCGAGGTTGCCAGAAAATATATTACATATAGATATAAAAGAAGTCTGGTAAGAAAATCTAATTCAACAGACGAGCAGATACTTAGTCTGATAGAATGCAATAATGAGGAAGTAAAGCAGGAAAATTCCAATAAAAATCCGGTTATTAACAGCGTGCAGCGCGATTATATGGCGGGAGAGGTCAGTAAGGATATAACAAGGCGTTTTCTTTTGCCGGAGGAGATTGTGAAGGCGCATGAAGAGGGAATTATACATTTTCATGACGCCGATTATTTTGCTCAGCATATGCACAACTGCTGTTTGGTAAACCTTGACGATATGCTTCAGAACGGCACTGTTATAAGCGAAGTAATGATAGAAAGACCTAAGAGCTTTTCGACTGCATGTAATATCGCAACCCAGAGTATCGCTCAGATAGCCAGCTCGCAGTACGGAGGACAGAGCATTACCTTATCGCATCTTGCTCCGTTTGTCGACGTAAGCAGACAAAAGCTGAGAAAAATAGTATATAATGAATTTAAAGAAGCCGGAATACCTCTCAATGAAGATAAAATAAATGAAATAGCCGAAATGCGTGTAAAGGAAGAAATTAAACGCGGAGTACAGATGATTCAATATCAGGTTATTACTTTGATGACTACCAACGGACAAGCGCCTTTTGTAACTGTTTTTATGTATCTGAACGAGGTAGAAGAGGGTAGGCTCAGAGATGATCTTGCGCTTGTGATAGAGGAAATGCTGCGTCAGCGTATACTGGGCGTAAAAAATGAAAGCGGCGTTTATATAACTCCTGCTTTTCCTAAACTGATTTATGTTCTGGAAGAGGACAATATACGCGAAGGAACAAAATACTGGGATATTACTAAATTGGCTGCTGAATGCACGGCAAAGAGAATGGTTCCGGATTATATATCAGAGAAAAAGATGCTGGAGCTTAAGATAGACGCAAACGGCAACGGTAATTGCTATCCATGTATGGGCTGTCGGAGCTTTCTGACTCCTTATGTTGATGAAAACGCCGCTCCTAAATATTACGGAAGATTTAATCAGGGAGTCGTTACTCTTAACCTTGTGGATATAGCGTGCTCGTCGAACGGAGACGAAGAAAGATTCTGGAAAATATTTGATGAACGTCTTGAGCTTTGCAGGGAGGCTCTGATGTGCAGACATGAAAGGCTGCTTGGAACACCTTCGGATGTTGCTCCCATTTTGTGGCAGTATGGAGCTCTTGCGCGTCTTAAAAAGGGTGAAACTATTGATAAGCTTCTTTATAATGGCTATTCGACTATTTCCTTGGGATATGCCGGACTTTGCGAATGTACAAGATATATGACGGGAAAATCACATACGGATCCGGAGGCTACTCCTTTTGCGCTTTCTGTTATGAAGCATTTAAACGAGGCTTGCAGCCGGTGGGCTGAGGAAACTAATATCGCCTTCAGTCTTTACGGAACGCCTTTGGAATCTACCACATATAAATTTTCAAAATGTCTTCAGAAACGTTTCGGAATAATACCCGGAGTTACAGACAGGAATTATATAACTAACAGCTATCATATTCATGTGACCGAGGATATTGACGCTTTCAGTAAGCTTACCTTTGAGGCTCAGTTTCAGAAACTGTCGCCGGGTGGAGCGGTGAGTTATGTTGAGGTTCCTAATATGCAGAATAATATAGAAGCCGTTCTGGCGGTAATGCAGCATATTTATGATAATATAATGTATGCCGAGCTTAATACGAAAAGCGATTATTGCCGCGAATGCGGATTCGACGGTGAAATACAGATAATAACTGATATACATGGAAAGCTTGTGTGGCAATGCCCAAACTGCGGCAATACAGATCAGGACAGAATGAATGTTGCCAGAAGAACCTGCGGTTATATAGGTACTCAGTTCTGGAATCAGGGACGTACTCAGGAAATAAAAGAAAGAGTAATGCATTTATAAGAAAAGCTCTGCCGCTTAATAGGCGGCAGTCTTTTATTTACGGAGAATTAATTATGAATTACGCCGAAATTAAAAAAACAGATATTGCTAACGGAACGGGAGTCAGAGTATCTTTATTCGTTTCCGGCTGCACACATCGTTGCAGGGGCTGCTTTAATGAGAAAACATGGGATTTTAATTATGGTTTACCTTTTACAGAGGATACATGCAGTGAAATAATAAAAGCAGTCGAACCGGTTTATATTTCCGGATTGACTTTAATAGGAGGCGAGCCTCTTGAGGTTTGTAATCAGAGATGTCTTATAGATCTTTTAAGAAAAATAAAAGGACTTTATCCTGAAAAAAATATATGGTGCTATAGTGGTTATACTTTTGAAACCGATATATTGAATAAAAAAGGAAAGGCGCACTGCGAGGTTACGGACGAGTTTATTTCTATGATTGACGTTTTGGTTGACGGTGAATTTATTCTTGCTCAAAGAAATTTATGCCTTAAATTCAGAGGCTCTGAGAATCAGAGAATTATACTTGTAAAGGAATCGCTGACTCGCGGAAAAACAGTTCTTTCTCCTTTGAATAAATAAAAATATCCCTTTTTGCTGTCGCTGTTTATTTATAAATCAGCTTTTTTGGCAAAAGGGATATTTTTATTGAATATTAATCGAAATCCTCTTCGGATACGGGAAGCTTTGCGCCGCAAACGCCGCAGAACTGGAATTTGTCCATTACCTCCGACTGGCATTTCGGGCAGACCTTAACGCCTTTAAGGCTTTGCAGCTCAAATTTCATTTTTTTGATTCTGCGTTTACGCGTATCAATATCTTCACAGTAAGCCTTCAATTCATCAATATTTTCAGGCGTTTTATAATAAGTTCTTCCGATGTCTGAAAATATTTCAAGGATTCTTTCTTCCTCGTAAATAATTTTTCTTTTCAGATTTCCTGTATCTGACAGGTTTTTTGTTTTTTCATTCATATTTCGGCTGGCGTCGCTAACAGCGTCGCCGATCTTATTAAAAATTCCCATAAAGTCCTCCCTTAATATTACATATCATAAATTTCCTGACTTGTTAAAAGCTTAATACCTGCGCTGCTTAAAACCTCGGCAGCCGCTTCGTTATCGGCGACTCTTAATATAACATAGGCGATATTTTCGGATTTGCTTACAAACGCATACATATATTCCACGCTTATTTTATTTGCATAAAGCGTATCCATAACTTTGGCAAGTCCGCCTGGATTGTCTTCAACGCCGACTGCAAGCACATCGGTAATAGTAACGGTACAGTCGGCGTCCTTTAGAGCGCCGCATGCTTTTTCAGGATCGTTTACAATAAGTCTCAAAATTCCGAAGTCCTTGGTATCCGCAATTGAAAGAGCGCGGATATCAATCTTGTTGTCTTTGAGTATATTAGTCATAGCCTTAAGCCTACCGGGTTTATTTTCAACGAAAATAGAAATTTGTTTAATCATAAGATATCCTCCTTTATTTGCGTCTGTCGATTACTCTTACCGCTTTACCTTCAGTTCTCTGAATGGTTTTGGGCTCTACAAGACGTATTTTTGCAGAAATGCCAAGCGTAGAATCTATTGCGTTTTTGATTATTTTTTCCTGATCCTCAAGGCTTTTTACAGTATCCGAGAACATTTCCGGGGATATTTCAACCTGTATTTCAAGAGTGTCGGTATTGTCGATTCTGTCCACGATAAGCTGATAATAAGGAGCAGTATTTCCAAGCTGAAGCAATACGCTTTCGACCTGAGACGGAAATACGTTAACACCTCTGATTATAAGCATATCGTCTGAACGGCCGGCTGGCTTCATCATTTTGATCAAGGTTCTGCCGCACGAGCATTTTTCGCGTTTGAGTATTCCGATGTCTCTTGTTCTGTATCTCAGCAGGGGAAAGGCCTCCTTTGTAATACAGGTGAACACTATTTCTCCCTGTTCTCCCTCAGGAAGCGTTTCTCCTGTATCGGGATCAATGGTTTCAGCGATAAAATGATCCTCATTAATATGCATACCGGTTTGTTCGCTGCATTCAAAAGCTACTCCGGGACCTATTATTTCTGTAAGACCGTAAATATCATGAGCCTTTAATCCGAGCTTCCGTTCAATTTCCGTACGCATTTCCTCTGTCCAAGGTTCGGCTCCGAACAGTCCTGCTTTAAGCTTTATCTGATCCTTTGATATACCCATTTCTTCCATAGTTTCTGCGAGAAACAGGGCATAAGACGGCGTACAGCAGATAAAAGTAGAGCCGAAATCCTTGATTATATTAATCTGACGTTTAGTATTTCCTGTTGATACCGGAATAACCGTCATACCCACCTTTTCAGCTCCGCCGTGCAGTCCTAAACCGCCGGTAAACAAACCGTATCCGTATGATACATGCATAAAGTCTTTATTTGTAGCTCCGGCGGCAGTAAGAGCTCTGGCGCAGCATTCCGCCCATATGTCGAGATCGTTTTCCGTATAGCCGACGACAATTTGCTTTCCCGTCGTACCGCTGGAGGCATGAAGCCTTACGACGTCTTCCATAGGAACGGCAAACAATCCGTACGGATATGTATCCCTGAGATCCTGTTTCATGGTAAACGGCAGCTTTTTCAAATCGTCTATTCCATGTATATCTTTTGGAGAAACACCGGCCTGTTCCATTCTTTCGCGGTAATAAGGAACATTTTCATATACGCGTCTTACTGTCTGAGAAAGCCTGAAGCTCTGAAGAGCGCGCATTTCATCATGAGTTGCGCACTCCATACTTTTATTCCAATAATTTTTCATAAATCCGCCGCTCCCTTATTTGAAATTTTTTCCCAGATCAAAGGCTTTAAGATTAAGCTCAAGGAATTTTTCAGGTACGCAGGTTCTTATAGCGTCTTTCCAGACGTTTTCATCAAAGCTCATTTTTGAAGCTATAACGCCCATTAAAACAACGTTTGAAGCCTTTGCGTTACCTGCTTTCTCAGCGAGTGAAAGAGCGTCGGCAGCTATTATATCTATACCAAGCGCTTCGATTTTTTCCGCTATATCAGCCGGATATTCGGCATTACCGGTAATTACAGGCATAGGATCAAGCGTCTGTGTTGATGTTATAAGATGACCGTTTTTTTTCAGATAAGAAACCCACCTTGCGGCTTCGAGCAACTCGAATGAAACGATGATATCTGCTTCACCCTTTTCGATTACGGGAGAATAAACCTTGTCGCCGTATTTTACATAAGTTACAACGGAGCCGCCTCTCTGAGACATACCGTGAACCTCGCTTACTTTTACGTCATAGCCCTGAGAAAGCAGAACGTTTCCGATTATTCTGGATGCCAGCAGACTGCCCTGACCGCCGACGCCGACTATCATAATTGATTTAGTTTCCATATTCTTTAAAACCTCCGTCTTATTCAGTAATAGCGTCAAACCTGCACATTTCAGTACAGATTCCGCAGCCTACGCACAAGGTTTTGTCTATATCAGCCTTGCCGTCCTTGATTGAAATAGCCGGACATCCGATTTTCAGACATAGTTTACATGTTCTGCATTTATCCTTGTTTACGTTAAGAGCCGGCTTATGCTTAACATATTTAAGAAGCGCGCAGGGACGTCTTGATATAATAACGGAAGGTTCTTCAATTTCAAGCTCTTCAAGCACCGCGGCTTCAGTTTCCTTCATATTATACGGATCAACAACTCTTACTCTTTCGATTCCGACAGCTTTACATAACGCTTCAAGCGATACCTTTGAAGCCGGATCGCCCTTAAGGTTATAGCCTGTTGTCGGGTTCTGCTGATGACCGGTCATTCCGGTAATGGAGTTGTCAAGTATTATAACTGTTGAATTTGTCGCATTATACGCAATATTGATAAGTCCTGTAATGCCGCTGTGGATAAAGGTAGAATCGCCTATAACTGCAACGTTTTTGTTTTCTCCGTCTTTACCCATTATTTTATTCATGCCGTGGAGAGCGGAAATGGAAGCGCCCATACAAATTGTTGAATCCATAGAATTAAGGGGAGCCGCGGCTCCGAGCGTATAACAGCCTATATCTCCTGAAACTGTGATATTATTCTTAGCCAAAGAATAGAATAAGCCTCTGTGCGGACATCCTGCGCACATAACCGGAGGTCTTACCGGAACGTTCGCTGAAAATTCTGTAAATTCGTTTTTTATGCCTAAAAGCTTTTCTTTGATAATGGACTGGGAAAGCTCCCCTATAAATCCGAAAAGCTCTTTTCCGATAACATTTATTCCAAGCTTTTTACAATGCGTTTCTATAATATCGTCGAGCTCTTCTATAACGTATATTGTTTTAAATTTTTTCGCAAAATTCTTTATTAAATCGGCAGGCAGGGGATTTACTATACCTAATTTCAGGTAAGACGCACTGTCGCCTAGAGCCTCCTTTGCATATTGATAAGCGACGCCGCTTGTTATAACGCCTATGCCGCCATCGTTAATTTCCGTGCTGTTAAGAGGAGAGGTTTCAGCGTATTCAATCAACTTTTTTGTTCTCTCTTCAACGACCGCATGACGTCCCTTTGCAAACGCGGGCATCATTACATATTTCTGAGGATTTTTAACATAGGGCTTGACCGGAACATTTTTTCTTTCGCAAAGCTCTACTATGCTCTGTGAATGTGATACTCTGGTTGAAAGTCTGACAATAACGGGAGTATCAAACTGTTCAGAAAGCTCGAAGCCGGCCTTTACAAAGTCCTTGCATTCTGAAGAATCGGAGGGTTCCAGCATAAGTACCTTAGAAGCTATCGCATGGTGACGGCTGTCCTGTTCATTCTGCGAAGAGTGCATACCCGGATCATCTGCAACGGCAATAACCAGTCCGCCGGTAACTCCCGTGTATGCGGCGGTATAAAGCGGATCGGCGGCAACGTTTAGACCGACGTGCTTCATTCCGCAAAAGCTTCTTGCTCCCGCAATTGACGCTCCTATAGCGGTTTCCATAGCCACCTTTTCATTAGGCGCCCACTCTGCATACATTTCCTCGTATTTGGCGCCGTATTCTGTAATTTCTGTGGATGGAGTGCCCGGATAGCTTGAAATAAGCCGGCATCCGCTTTCATATAAACCTCTTGCAAAGGCTTCATTGCCAAGCATTAATCTTTTCATTAATTCAAATCCTTTCTTTCAGATAATTATCTTTTATCCATAAAGCGACCGAATCGGAATTATTATCTCCGATTACATAGTCGGCAATATCTTTCAGTTCATTTTTTGCGTTTCCTACGGCAATTTTTCTGTCGCAGGCATTAAACAGAGGAATGTCGTTTAAGTTATCTCCAAAGCCCGTTATACTTTCGTATGCCCCGTAATTTTTCAGGAAAACCACGGCATTATATTTTGAGGCTGCGGAGCCGAATACCTCCAGAAACCAGTATTCCTTATGATAAACGTCTCTGTAAAAGGCGAGCTTTACGCCTTTGTTTTTTTCTATTTCACATTTAACCGGAAGCAGTTTTTCGTAGCTGTCTAAAATGGTGAAATATACGGTACCGGAGTCTGCCGCTTCAGAAAGATCGCTGCATTTGATAAAAGGTTTGTCATATTTATCCCTTCTGACAGCATAAAAATCTTTCATAGCCCTGTTTGAAAAATCAGAATATACGGCATACAGCATATCTCTTTCAATTTTATACATAAAGGGATGCAGATTATGCCTTTTGAATATTTCTGACACAGCCAGCGCATTTTCTGGTTTTATGTATGCATTTTTCATATATCTGCCGGTAACGGTATCGTATATGCTTACTCCGTTCATCAGAATACAGGGAAGCTTTAAATTCAGCTTTTCGGTTATTTTCAAAGCGGAAGCTGCGGTTCTTGCCGTAGCAAAAGTGAAATTGAGTCCATTTTCAATTAAATCGTTGAGTATGTCCGCGGCTTTATCGCTGATATCTGCTTTTTCGTTGAGAAGCGTACCGTCAAGATCAGAAACAAATAGAGTCTTGGTCATTGGCTTCTCAAATCAAGTATTCTTTTGGCTTTACCCTGAAATCTTTCAAGGGATTTATGCTCAACAAGAGATACCTTTGTTTCGATGCCCAGAACTGTTTTTAGATTATGATGAATCGAACATCTCAGCGATTCAAGAGCGGCATAGTTTTCAAGCAGAGAGCTATCGGCAAGCTCGACCTTTACCTCTAAATGATCAGAAAAATTCGATCTTGTTATAACAAGCTGATAGTGCGGAGCAATCTGCTCAAAGCCCATAAGAACGCTTTCAATCTGAGACGGAAATACGTTAACGCCTCTGATTTTAAGCATATCGTCCGTTCTTCCCATAATTTTAGCCATTCTTGCAAAGGTTCTGCCGCATTTGCAAGGCTCATAGTCTATTTTGGTAATGTCCTTTGTCCTGTACCTGAGCATAGGAATACCTTCCTTAGAGAGCGTGGTTACAACAAGCTCTCCCTGAGCTCCTTTGGGAAGAACCTGAAGAGTATGCGGATCAATAACTTCGGCAAGGAAATGATCCTCGTTGATATGCATTCCGCATCTTAGCTCGCATTCTCCCGAAACACCCGGACCCATAAGCTCGCTCATGCCGTAATTATCAGTCGCAAAAAGACCGAGCGTTTTTTCGATCTGACTTCTCATTTCTTCTGTGCAGCCCTCAGAGCCGAAAAGGCCCAGACGCAGATTTATTTTATCTATAACTCCCATTTCCTTTGCGGTTTCTCCTATGTACTGCGCATAGGACGGAGTGGATACGAGTCCCGATGTCTTAAAATCCTGCATAAGCATTATTTGCTTTTCCGTGTTTCCGCTTGAGGTCGGCACAACCGTCGCGCCTATTTTTTCCAGACCGTAATGAAGTCCAAGCGCTCCGGTAAAAAGACCGTATCCGAAGGCTATCTGAATTATGTCGTCTTCAGACGCTCCTGCCGCCATACAGAGTCTTGCCATGCAGTCGCTCCAGTTTTCAATATCGTTTTTAGTGTACCCTACGACGGTCGGTTTTCCGGTAGTGCCGCTTGAGGCGTGAATTCTTATAATTTTATTAACAGGCTGTCCGAAAAGACCGAAAGGGTAGTTGTCGCGGATATCTTCCTTTGTGGTATACGGTATGTACTGTATATCTTCAAGAGACTTGATTTTATCCGCCGTAACGCCGGCTCTTTCAAGTCTGTCATGATAAAATTTCACATTTCTGCTGCAATAATCGACAAGCCACTTTAATCTTTCAAGCTGTATTTTTTCGATTGATTTTCGCGGCATTGTTTCGATGTCCTTTTGAAAAAACATTGTTTTACTTTCCTCTTTCCGTTTGATGTAAAAATGCATAAGCATTGATTATCATCTAATTATATCATTCTTTTATAAAAAAGTATATAGTTTTCTGATTTTAACAAGTTATTTTGTAACTTTTTGTAGATTTTTGAAGTATTGATTTGTACATTATTACTTAATTTAAGATAAATGAATTTTTAGATTTATGTTGATAAAACTGAAAATTTATTGTATAATAAAACCATTAATATAGAAAGGCCGCTTAAATTATGAAATGTTTGAATATTAATTTTATTAATAAAATAATATATGAGGACGCCGAAAGGCTAGTCCGTGAATCGGAGATAAATTACCAGAATCAAATTTTGAATCTTTGCAGTAATGTAACGAAAAAAAAGGATACTCATCCGGTATTGCTTATATCAGGACCGTCCGGTTCCGGAAAAACTTCTACCGCCAATGAAATATCGAATTTATTATTCAGGGAATTCAATTGCGAAAGCAGCGTTATATCTCTTGATAATTATTTTCGTTCAAATAATTCGCCCGATATGCCTAAAGATAAATATGGCAACGTAGATCTTGAATCGCCATATTGTACCGATCTTGATCTTTTGAAGGAGCATCTTAACGCTTTGAAAAACGGAAGAGAATTTATGATGCCTGTATTTGATTTCAAATCTCAGGAAAGAAGCGGTTATATACCATATAAAAGAAATAAGGGCAGTATAGCTATATTGGAAGGTATACACGCATTGAATCCGCTGGTTACAGGAGATTGCGGCGATTTTGCGGTATGCGCGTATATCAGTGTTCGCACAAGGCTTAAATCAGATAATAACAGAACTCTGCATCCCAGAATGATAAGGTTAATGAGAAGATTATGCCGAGACTGCCTGTTCAGAGGGCGGGATATTGAATCGGTTTTCAGCTATTTTGAAAGCGTTTCCGAGGGTGAAAATAAGTATATTCTGCCTTTTAAGAGCAGAGCTGATTTTCAGATAGATACGTTTATGCCTTATGAGGTGCCGGTATATAAAAATTGTTTGGAAAATAAGCTGACACAGGTTCGGGACAGATTAATCAATAATGATTACTATAAAAATATTGTTGAATTTTTTAGATTCATATTGCCGATGAGCGAAAAAAATGTACCGGAAACTTCGCTTATCCGCGAATTTATAGGTTAAATGACGCCGCAGAGGTTGACGGCTTATGAATAATATTATATAATGTATGATAGTAAATTATTTCAAGTCAGGTCAGCCGCCGGCCATAATGAGCGGAGCTGAATATTCAGCAGTATATGGAGTATAAAATGAAAAATTTGGTGTCTGCATCTATATTGAGCGCGGATCTTTTGGATTTGAAAAATGAAATCGGAAAAGTGGTGGAAAGCGGTTCGGATATGCTGCATTTCGACGTTATGGACGGCGTTTTTGTCAATAATATTTCCTTCGGCTTTCCTATGCTTGAGGCAGTAAAAAAATGCACCGACATATGTCTTGACGTTCATTTGATGATTTCTGAGCCTATTAAGTATATAGAAAGGTTTGCAAAAGCCGGGGCCGATATTATTACATTCCATCTGGAAAGCGAAAGCAGTACGGAGAAAACCATTGAGACGATAAAAAAATGCGGAATCAGAGCGGGACTCTCGATTAAACCTAATACAGAATTTGAAAAAGTTATTCCTTTTATTAGCAATATAGATCTTCTTTTGATAATGACTGTGGAACCGGGATTCGGAGGACAGGCGTATATTGATAAAATGACTGATAAAATCAAAAAAGCTTACAGATATATAAAAGCAAATAATCTGGATGTAAAAATTCAGGTTGACGGCGGTATTAATCAAAATACCGCAAAAGCCGCTTCCGAAGCCGGAGCGGATATACTTGTGGCCGGAAATTATCTGTTCAGATCGGAAAATATGAAAAAAGCGGTTGAATCTATACGATAATTTATACGGACGCTATTTTTTTAACGGCGTCCTTACATTCTGCGCAAACATAATATTCCTGCATGGCAGAATCTGTGAAATCGTCGCTTTCCTGAGCCGATCCAAGGCCCTTTATCGAATTTGAAATAAAACTTTTATATGATTCGGATGTTTCTATAATAAGTCTTAATGAATTTGAGCTGTAAAAAAGCATACTGGATTTTATAATATCCGGTATTTTTTCATTAATAAAACGGCAAAATTCCTGAAGGGCTTCGAAATCATCAAATGTACAGACAAGACGGCATTTTCTGCGCTTTGACGCCGTAGTTTTAGGCGGAAACGATATAAAAATAAGACATCCGTTTATCCTTGAAAATATTTCGACATATAGCTTTTCACGAGTTATATCGACTCCAAGCTTTTCTGTTATTTCATCAGCAACGGATAGTATGAATTCGGTGGCTTTGTCGCTGTCCCAGTCGTCGTATTGTATGTCGTAATTGTAAAGGTCTATTTGGGATAAAACAATTTTCACGGAGCAATCGCTTAATTTTTCTATTTTCATTAAATCCCGTTCCTCCTTTTTAATTTATCGTTTCACTTTTTCAGTAAAAAATTCGTCTGTCTGAAACAGACTGAATATAAAAATCATGTTCGATAATAACAGTATATACAGAATGTAAAAAATTGGTGTATGTTTATTGGAGCACAAAATGAGAAAAAAACAAAACGTCTATAAGCCAAAAAGAAATTTTAATATTGTAAATAATATGTTTACAATTTTGTTTTCACTGGCGCTCGTATCCTTTTTTACATTAATTGGTTACAGCGTAGCAAAACCGTTTGCAAAGGTCGGAGAAGCGGAAAAGGAAAAAAGCGTTTCCGGAGCAGAAACGGAAACCGTTCCGGTGACAGAAACGTATACTGCTCCGGGCGATAACGATACCGTAGCTTACTGGCTGGCGGAGGCTGAAATTAAAGATATGGATACGCTTGAGCGTATGCTTGACAGAATCGACGATTCATACAATACGGTAGTTATTCCTCTAAAAATTAAAGGAGGAATGCTCAATTATAATTCCTCCAACGAGGGCGCTATTATGGCGGAGGTTACATCTGAGCCTGAACTGGACGATATTGTAAGTAAAATAAAGTCGCGCGGGTTTAAGCCTGCCGCTTCTTTAAGTCTGCTTAATGATAATATGTATCCCAGAGCTGATAAGTCGGCGGGCTTTATTGATAAAAAAAGCGGTAAGCTTTGGTATGACGCGGATGAAAATAAGGGCGGAAAGCCGTGGCTTTCGCCGTCGGCTTCATCCTCAGGTAATTATCTTTCATCTCTGACCGCTGAAATTGCCGGGGCAGGCTTCGAATTCATAATTGCCGCAGACGTAGAATTTCCGCAGTTCAGCCGAATTGGTCTGGACGCTATCGGGGAATCTGTTACAAATGAAAACAGGTATCTTGATTTAATAGATATTGTGAATAAAACCGCCGCTGCCGCCGATTCAAATAACAGTGAAATGTGGATAGAGATTTCTGCTGCCGAAATGTTTGACGGGACATGCGAGGTTTTTCAGCCGATTTTACTTGATACTGAAAAAATAGTTCTGGAAATAAACGTTGAGGATTTTAAATCGGTTGTAAAATGCGGAGATGAAAATATTGATTTTTCATCAATGAGCGCCGGAGAGAAGGCGGAAAAGGTATGCGATATTGCGGAAACTTATATTTATAAAACTTCCTTCATTCCTGAGCTTACCGGAAAATCATTGACTTCTTCAGATAAAAGGGAAGCGGCGGAAGCTTTTAAACGTATGGATTACGATTCATACATAATCAGATGAAAAAATGCCTGTTCTTAAATTGAACGTGCATTTTACAGGGGAGGGGATATTATGAATAAAAAGCATTTAGGAGTATTATATATAATTGTTTCGGCGTTCTGTTTTGCGCTTATGAATACGTTTGTAAGACTTTCCGGAGATCTTCCTACAATACAGAAAAGCTTTTTCAGAAATTTTGTCGCTGTCATTTTTGCAATTATTGTTTTAAAGAAAAATCATATTCCTATAAGATGGGGAAAGGGAAATCTTAAATTTCATTTATTACGTTCGGCAGCGGGAACTCTCGGTATACTATGTAACTTTTATGCGATTGATCATCTTGTACTTTCCGACGCTTCGATGCTTAACAAAATGTCGCCTTTTTTTGCTATTATTTTTTCGTTTATATTTTTAAAGGAAAAAATATCGGTTTTTCAGACTTTAGCTGTAGCCGCTGCATTTATCGGAAGCCTGTTTATTATAAAGCCGAGCTTTACGGGAATAGACTTCCTACCGGGTTTTATTGGTTTTCTCGGAGGTATGGGAGCCGGCGCGGCATATACAGCCGTAAGGCATCTGGGAAGTAAAGGAGAAAAAGGACCGTTTATTGTTTTATTCTTTTCAGCATTTTCGTGTCTTGTAACCTTACCCTATATTATTTTCAATTATCAGCAGATGGAGATTCGGCAGTTGATTTATCTGTTATGCGCAGGACTTTCTGCCGCCGGAGGGCAGTTTTCAATAACGGCGGCTTATTGCTATGCTCCGGCAAAGGAAATATCCGTTTATGATTATTCCCAGATAATATTTGCAGCGGCAATAGGATATGTTTTATTCGGTCAAATTCCGGATAAATTAAGTTTTGTCGGTTATGCGGTAATAATAACGGCGGCAATACTGATGTTCATATATAATAATAAATCTTCCGGAAGAAATTCTGAAAATAAGATAAATAAAATATGAAAATTTTGTGGTTATATTGACAATGCGCAGCAGTTCTGTTAAAATGAATTATATAAAAACTTAAAGGATGATTAATTTGTTTGGATATATCCGTCCCTTCAAGCCGTATATGAGATACAGCGAGTATCAGGTCTACGGAGGATTTTACTGCGGTCTTTGTAAAAATCTCGGCGAGAATTACGGCCAGCTATACAGAATGATGCTAAGCTATGATTTCGCTTTTCTGGGTATACTTTCAAATTCTTATAACACTGATCCTCTGTATTTTGAACCTCAGCGCTGTATAGTTCATCCTTTAAAAAAAAGGCTTTGCCTAAAAAATACGGAAGCGCTTGATTTTACGGCGGCCGCTGCCGTTATTTCTGTATATCAGAAGCTCTGTGACAGCATATCAGACTGTTCGTTTATAAAATCAATACCATATAGAATTATCAGAAAATTATCGGTTAAGGGATATAATAAGGCCGCTATGAAATATCCTGAAACTGCTGAGAAAATTCAGATAGAAATGAACAGACAGCTTCAGCTTGAAAGCGAAAGCTGTAAATCAATAGATCAGGCATGCGAGCCTACGGCAGTTATTATGTCAGAGCTTGCCGCTCAAATATCGTCAGATTCAACACAGTCAGAACAGCTTAAAGGATTAGGTTATCATTTAGGACGTTTTGTTTATCTTGCTGACGCATATGACGACGCAGAAGACGATTTAAAGCATAATAATTATAATGTTCTTCTCAAGTATCATAGCAGGGTTTCCGACGCTAAGAAGCTTGCTGATGAAAATATAAATATGAGTCTGTGTATGATAGCAGAATATTATAGTAAAATGAAAATACAGAGATTCAAGGATATTATAGATAACGTTATTTATCTTGGTTTAAAAAGCTTTAGTTTGCCTAAAAAACGAAGATTAAGAAAACAAGAAAACAGTGAAATAGTTTTGTAGGGTATAATATTTTGATTAATGAAAATAATATTGGGGACAGAGAGAGATTTGATAAAGAATATTTGAAAATTATTGATTTGATAAACAAAGAAGAGTTTAATCAGGTTCAGATAATTCTTGATAATTATAATCTGAAGGATTATGCGTTATGGAATTATGTATATGCGTTGTTTAGACATGAACAAGGCTGGATGAACGACGCGTATGGACATTATAAAAGAGCATACAAGCTTGAACCGAATAACCGAGTTTATCATAAGGCCTATGTTGATATATTTAAAATGCGTTACCATTGCTTTGATAAAAAACATATCAGGAATATAGGGTGTGTGTGCTGCGGTCTTGTTTCCTGCGGTTGTTGCGTTGGTTGCTGCGTTAAATATGTTATTCCTGTATTTTATTGCGCCTATTGCCTTCATGACAACAATTTGCTTCCTTGCACATATAATCCTGATGAGATAAGATGTTCGGGACTTGAACGTTAAAAGTTAATTATATTAAGACAGAAAATATTTATTTGCCGTTTTTTAGATTTTCATGGTTATAAAAATATTAGCACAGCGGCAGAATGGAGTTAAAAAATGACAGATCCATATCAGGTTTTAGGCATTTCGCCTTCCGCTTCCGACGAGGAGGTTAAAGAGGCTTACAGAAAGCTTTCGCAGCAATATCATCCGGATATGCAGTCTGGGAACAGTGTTATGGAGGATATTGCTAACGAAAAGATGGCGGATATAAACGCCGCATATGACGAGATAATGAATCAGAGAAGAAGCAATACGGGAAACGCAAATCCTTATATTGAGATCAGAAGCATGATTGAGAGAGGGAATTATACTGACGCTGATAATATGCTTGAAAGAAGCCGTCAGGACTCAAATGCTGAATGGAACTTTTTGAAGGGCACTGTTTGCCTGTCGAGAGGCTGGCTCAACGACGCTTATAGCTATTATGAAAAGGCGGTAAGAATAGAGCCTTCTAACAGGGAGTATCAGGCTGCATTTAATCAGATGAAAAATAAAAGAAACGGTCAGATGTATGGAAATCCTTATAATACGGGACAGAATAACGCTAATACGGCAAATTGTCTGTGTAATGCCTGCCAGTTTTTAATCTGTGCAGATTGCCTGTGCGATTGCATATGAATAAGGTAAGCTATAGAGTGGCATTGGGAGGCGTTGTTTCCTCCCTTTGTATTTTTTCCATGTTTTTGACAGGCGTTATGCCCTTTCTTTATCTGACGCTTCCCATGATAGCCGGAGCTTTAATGACGATAATTGTAGTTGAAGTAAATAAATCATGGGCTTTTCTGACTTATGCCGCAGTTAGTCTGCTTTCAATTTTTGTTTCGCCGAATAAAGAAGCGGCTATAATATTTATTCTCCTTTTCGGCTATTATCCCATTATAAAGGATTCGATAGAGAAGCTCAGATTCAGGCTGATTAGAGTTCTGATAAAATTTATTTTATTTAATATTATTGCTGTAATAGACTATCAGATAACGCTTTATATACTCGGAGTTTCGGATATGGCTGATGATTTTGCGACATTTGGAAAATATGGAATTTATATATTCTGGATTTTCTGTAACTTTGTTTTCTTTATATATGATTATGCGCTTACAGGATGCGTTGAGCTTTACATAAAATATCTCAAACCAAAGATTTTCGGTGAAAAATATAAAAATAAAAAATAGAATAATAAGAATTTATACCGCCGGGTAAAGCTTTTCGGCGGTATTATTTTTTTCTGTTTTATATTTTATTATCATATAAACAAATTGCCTGTATACAAAAAAATCACCTGTATAAATGTTATTATTCATTTTATTTTTAAATTATATATTAAAAAGTGTTGAAATTGGTATAAATTAGGTGTATAATCATATTATAAATTTTAATGTGCATTGTATATTTCAGGATCAGCTTATTTCATTAATTTTTAAAGAGTGGGTAATATGATTAAAAAAAATTTGGATATTAATGTATATGAGGCTTTTCAGAATCGTATGGAGTATATATTTCAGGAGTTTGATAATATATATGTTTCCTTCAGCGGAGGAAAGGATAGCGGTCTTTTACTTAATTTAGTTCTTGATTATGCGAAAAAAAACAATATTAAAAAAAAGATCGGAGTATTCCATCAGGACTTTGAGGCTCAATATTCAGTTACGACAGAATATATATTAAATACTTTTGAAAAAAACCTTGATAAAATAGAGCCTTATTGGGTATGTCTTCCTATGGCAACCAGAACTGCTTTAAGCAGCTATGAGATGTACTGGTATCCGTGGGATGACACCAAAAAAGATATCTGGATAAGGGATATGCCTAAAAAGCCATATGTTATAAATATTGAAAATAATCCGTTTTATTATTATAAATATAAAATGCATCAGGAAAAACTGGCAAAACAATTCGGGAGATGGTATCATGAGATTCACGGCGGCGGAAAGACTATATGTCTGTTAGGAATAAGAGCTTCGGAATCTCTTCAGCGATATAATTCAATTATAAATAAAAAGTACGGCTATTACGGAATGTGCTTTATTTCAAAAATGTTCAGTAATGTCTGGTGCGGATCTCCGATGTACGATTGGTCTGTAAACGATGTATGGGCTGCAAATTATAAATTCGGCTATGATTATAATCCGCTTTATGATTTGTATTATAAAGCCGGATTAAAACCGGATCAAATGCGGGTTGCATCGCCGTTCAACGATTATGCAAAGGATAGTCTGCATTTATACAGAGTACTTGAGCCGGAAGTTTGGTGCAGACTGCTGGGGCGAGTCAAGGGAGTGAATTTTACTGCTATTTACGGCAGAACCAAGGCTTTGGGTTATAGAAATATCAAGCTGCCGGAAGGGCATACTTGGAAATCGTACACAATGTTTTTGCTGGACACGCTTCCTGCTCGTTTACGCAGGGGGTATGAAGAAAAATTCAAAACCTCAATTAAATTCTGGCATGAAACAGGAGGCGGACTGTCTGAAGAGACTATAAGAGAATTATTGGAGAATGGGTATAATATAAAAAGAAACGGTATTTCAAATTATACTCTTGATAAAAAATCGAGAATTGTATTTATAGGAAATATACCTGACGATACTGATGATATTATGACTTCCAGATCTGTCCCAAGCTGGAAGAGAATGTGCGCATGTATACTTAAAAATGACCATAATTGTAAAACAATGGGCTTTGGCGAAACCAAAAAACAAAGGGAAAGGATAGACAGAATAAAGAGAAAGTATAAAAGTCTGGAGGAATTATTATAATGGAATTTAAAAGTCCGGTCTATAATGTTATCGCTGTACCGATCAGCAAGATTATTCCGAATACATATAACCCAAATGCCGTTGCACCGCCGGAACTGAAGTTGCTTTATGATAGCATAAAGGAGGATGGATATACAATGCCGGTGGTGTGCTATTATTCCAAAAAGCAGGATTTATATGTTATTGTTGACGGTTTTCATAGGTATCGCATTATGCTTGAGCATGAGGATATATACAGGCGGGAAAAGGGATTACTGCCTGTTTCTGTAATAAATAAACCGCTTGATCAGAGAATGGCGAGTACGATACGCCATAACAGGGCAAGAGGAGCACATGATGTGGATCTTATGAGTAACATAGTTAAAGAACTGCATGAGTTGGGAAGATCTGATTCGTGGATTTCAAAGCATTTGGGAATGGAAAAGGATGAAATTTTACGATTAAAGCAGATTACAGGTCTTGCCGCTTTGTTTAAGGACGTAAAGTTCAGTAAAGCATGGATTCCTGAAAGCGAGGACGATATTGAAGAATCAAAGGAGCCGATTATGTTATAAAGAAAAATTACTGAAAATATCAGGCTTATGTTTTAAAATGAATATAATACTTATAAATGCAGAGTATAATAAAAAAGTTAAAGCAAGGAGCCGATATGTATCCTAAAAAAATTTATTATGAGCCTGAGGCTCTTGAATATGAGCTGGGAAAAAAGCTAAAAAATATGTATACCGATGTGGAATGGATTCCTATAAAAAGCCATAATAATATTGAAGAGCTGCGAACAAGAAGTAATTATGATTTTACTGAGTTAAAAAAGTATCTTATAGTCGGTATACGAAAAACCCATAAATATAATGAAAACAAAAAGATTTCCGATTATCTTGTACCTTATTCCTCTTCCGGCTGCAGCGCTATGTGTCTTTACTGTTATCTCGTTTGTAATTATAACAAATGCTCTTATCTGCGGATTTATGTAAATATTGACCAGATGCTTGATAATTTGATTAATAAGTCCCGCAAAACTGAAAAAATATGTACTTTTGAAATAGGAAGCAACAGCGATTTGATTTTGGAAAATGAAATTACAGGAAATCTTATAAGGACTATTGAGGAATTTGGAAACAAGGGCAGAGGATTTATTACATTTCCTACTAAATTTAATATGGTGGATAAGCTTATTAATTTAAATCATAATGGTAAAGTTATATTCAGAATGAGCGTTAATCCCGAGATGATAATAAAAAAAGTTGAGATTGGAACTTCATCTCTTAATAAAAGAATTGAAGCGGTAAATAAAATGTGCGAGGCAGGGTATAGGGTAGGCTTGCTTATTGCTCCTGTAATATTAATTGACAGTTGGAAGGAACTATATGTTGAGCTTTTGAATACGCTTTTTGAAAGACTTTCTGATAAGGTTAAAAACGAAATGTTTTTAGAAGTGATTTTTATGACATACAGCTATGTTCAGAATGCAATTAATAATCAGGCGTTTCCCGGCGCTTTGCGCTTATATAATAGGGAGTTAATGACAGGCCGCGGCCGTGGAAAATATTATTACAGACAAGAATACAGGGACGAGGCAGAAGCTTTTTTGAGAAAAGAAATTAAGAATAGATTTAAAAGCGCAGAAATTGTATATGTAGTATAAAAGTGTAATTTAGACTAAGCGGATCAAGATTTAAAAAATCTTGATCCGCTGCAATAATTATAATTCAGAGCATAAAAAAAGATCCGTTTAAAAACGGATCTTTTAGCTGACGATAAATCAGCATCAGTATGGAGGCGCCACCCAGATTTGAACTGGGGATCAGGGTGTTGCAGACCCATGCCTTACCACTTGGCTATAGCGCCATACTGGAGCGGATTACGAGGCTCGAACTCGCTACCTCCACCTTGGCAAGGTGGCGCTCTACCAGATGAGCTAAATCCGCATATCTAATGGCGACCTGGATGGGAGTCGAACCCACGACCTCTAGCGTGACAGGCTAGCGTTCTAACCAACTGAACTACCAGGCCATGATGGTGGGAACAATAGGGCTCGAACCTATGACCCTCTGCTTGTAAGGCAGATGCTCTCCCAGCTGAGCTATGCTCCCACATAATCAAATCGCTTTCATTCATTTCAAACGACTTAATTATTATACTACATCAGCTTTAATTTGTCAATACCTTTTTGAAAATTTTTCATGTTTTTTTCAATCCTTTAATTTCTTCCGGACTGAATCTATATTTTATACCGCAGAAATGACAGTCGACATCAATATTTTCCATCTCTTCAGCAAGCTTATCAAGCTCCTCATTACCAAGCGAAGCAAGTAATCTTTCAGTGCGTTGTCTTGAACACCCGCATTTATAAATTGGATTAGCTTCATCAAGAATATTTGGCTCAAGACCTTCAAGCAGCTTCAGAGCAATTTTTTCGGGAGTATATTTTTCAAACAAATCCGTTACAGAACTGATTTCAGAAATATTTTTTTCAATTGTATCTATGCAGTTTTCGTCGGCGAAGGGAAGAAGCTGAACCAAAAAGCCGCCGGCACATTTAACTGATAAATCCGGATTTACAAGAACTCCTAATCCGCAGACGGTGGGAACCTGTTCGCTTGATACAAAATAGTTTGCAATATCCTCGCCTATTTCACCTGAAACTATCGGTACCATACCGTAATAGGGTTCTTTAAGTCCCAGGTCTTTTGAAACGGTAAGAGTTCCTTCTTTTCCCACAGCTCCGGCAACGTCAAGCTTTCCGATATCATTCAGAGGAATTTCAACAACAGGATTCTGAACGTAGCTTTTTACATTTCCCATGCCGTCTGAAACAGCTATCAGAATACCCGCAGGACCGTTTCCGTCCATTTTAATGCTTACAGAATCATCTTTTCCCTTAAGACCGTATCCCATCATTGAAGCGGCGATAGTCAGGCGTCCTAATGCGGCTGTTACTACTGCGCTGGTCTTATGTATTTTTTCAGCCTCGTTTATGATATCGGTAGCGTCGATTGCCATTGAAACAACAGACGCGTCCTTTGAAATTGCTCTTTTTAATATTCCCATGAGTTTTTACTCCTGTTTATTTATTGATTTAAATCCTGCGAGCAACAAAAACTGCTCTCTGCGTAGTTTCGCTTACAGAGGAATCTTTTTCGCCGTCGCGGATCAGCAATATTTCAAATCCTGTTTCTTTAAGTGCGGATTCAATCAGCTCAAGCGGATAAGAATTTTCGTAAAAGCTTTCTTCATATCTGCTGTAACGTCCGTTTTTATCCGGAACAAAAAAATCCAATTCTATCAAAACACGGCTGTTTTCACAGCTATTTTTCCAAACACAGTAAACATCCTCTGCGTCATATATAAATGTATGCTCGCCGAGTATTGATTTATGCTTAAATTCTGTATTGATATCAAAAATAAAAAGTCCTTTTGGTTCACAGAAAAGATGAACTCTTTTAAAAACCTTTTTAACATCGTCAATGCTTTCAAGATGATTAATGCTGTCAAGAGCGCATATTGCCGCGTCTACATTTCCATATAAATTAAGGCTCCTCATGTCCTGACATATATAAAGTATATTTTTTCCGCTTTCAAATTTCTTATTCATCGCAATGCTTAGCATATCCGGGGAATTATCTACGCCAATAACGTCATATCCTAATGAATCTAATTCCTCAGATAAACTGCCTGTTCCGCATGCTAAATCCAGAACCAAACCGTTCGGCTTGACGCCGTACTTCTGTAAAAGGAAATCAAAGTATAACGCCCTTTTTCTGTAGTCTATGTTTTGTGTAAGCGTATCGTAATACTGTGCAAAAACCTCGTATCCATTACTCATCTGATTTCTTTTCCTTCATACGCTTAAAAACAATATCATAGCCGTCGCAGCCATAGTTTAAGGATCTGTTTACCCTGCTTATGGTAGCCGTACTGGCTCCGGTTGCTGATACTATGTCATTATAAACATGATGTTCGCTGAGCATTTTTGCAACTTGTAGTCTCTGCGACAATGCTTTGAGTTCTAAAACAGTACACAGATCCTCAAAAAAATCGTAGCATTCCTCGCGGCTTTCAAGACATAGAACGGCGTCGAACAGGTCGTCCATAGCTTTATCCTTTAATTTATTGTTCACAGATAAACCTCCGTTTTATTTTAATTCATGTTTATATTTTAGCACACCACAACGTAAAAGTAAAGATGTTTTTATTTTAATGCAGTAATTATATCAATAGACCGCAATTTCTAAATAATTTTTTATACTTGTATTATACAAATTAGTATAATAATTTATGTTTTCTTCATTCATACAGGATTTATAATTTTCTAATGAGTAGTAAAAGCTTTGCAGGCTACAGGCTTTGGATTTATTTGTTTTTAATATTGATATTTTTTCAAGAACGGAAGAAAAGTATCCTTTTAAAAAATTAAAAATCAAGCTCTGCTTTTTATTATATGCAAGAGTTAAAAAATCGGGAGATATTTTTTGTGAATTTACATAAAGTTCTATTCGTGAAATAAATTCTAACTCTTTATAAAATAAATCAAGTCTTTTGAAAAATATATCCGGATTGATTGTGGTTGTTAATAAATCTAAGCTATCTTCGGTTATTTTAAAATAGTTTTTGATTATTGCTTCGGTTATAATTATTAGGTCCATTTCAGTGGTAATTAATTTTGAGCATGGCTTATCTAATAATGTGTTTTGCCATTCTAACAATCTTTTTTTCTTTTTTAAAAACATTTTTAATTTGCTCCTTTATTATTTATATTAAAATTATAACATATAAACAGTGATAATTCAATTAGCATTCCCAACAATAAAAGGCTCTATTTTTGTCAATAAATAACAAATTATATGGTTATAAATTAAATTTCAGTAATTTTGTATTTCACATTTCTATGCAAATTAATTTAAAAAAAGGCGGAAAAAGGCTTTTTTCTGTTTCTCGTTTCTTTGGCAGAAGGGTACATACGCATATACCGAAACCAGTAGTGTTTTCGTTTCACTTTGTTCGGAATACCGGAAACGATCGACAGCTTATCGATCTCATGGAAATCTCATCCCTCTGTGGTTCTCACAGAGCCGCCCTCATTGCTTGATTCCCCGGTCAAGGGGCGCCCGAAATATGCCGCTGGCATATTTTGCTAAATAGAAGTTCATTATCATCCAGGAGGCTTTTTTCCACCTCTACTTATAAGGGAGTGGGAGGGGTGTTTTAAGACCCCTGTTTTAAAAACGAAAGTATAAGGATATCCGGCGACAAAGATCTGCCACTTAAAAATGAGCATAAAAAAACTCCGTTCTGCCTTTAAAGCACAACAGAGTTTGAGCTAAACACGCCTTAAAAGCTTGTTTACTCTTTGGTTTTATTGGTTGCTTTTTCTAATTTTTATTATATCACTAAATTATCTATGTTTTTATATAAATTTCGAAAAGTGTGCTTAAATAGTATAAATTATTTATTAAACATTAATATGCCAGCCTGAAGTTACGCTATGGCGTAGTTTGGCAGTTGATATTTATGAAACAATTAACAAATTTGCAGACAAAAAAAGCGGAACGCTTTTACACGTTCCGTTTTGAATATTAATCTATACACTTCTCTTTGTATTTATATATATTCCTTTTTCTTATTAACTTTCCCGTGTTATGGTGACAAGGGGGGTGTGTCAAAAAAATAAGAGTAAAACAAACAATAAGGTTTGTTTTACTCTTGCATTATTCTAATGCTTTTGTAAAGAAAAAGCGGAGTAAAACTTGAAAAATCAATACAAGTTTTACTCTATTAAAAATTGTTTCCATTTTTACAATAACAATGTATATGCTTCCTTTAGAAACACATGAAAATCTTTAATGTTTTAACCGAATTCTTTTAACCATTTTTCAAAATCCTCATTACCATATAAATATTCACTCGGACTTACTTTAATATCTATTCCAGATAAAATCATTATCAAATCCCATGATCGTTCGTTTTTGAAAATCAAATCATCATCAACCAAAAATTGTTGCGCCCAATCAGCGACTTCTTCCCTAAATGATATATCATTTTTAACTTTGCATAATTGATTGTACACATAATTGTAATCGGGTTCATTCATATTGACTCCTTCCGTTCACCATTTACCAGTGTATTTTCCTTGTTTATTAAAACAATAATGGACTTTTTGACCACCAGTAATAGATGTATCAGGTCTAACCTGTCTTACGTTTCCAAAATGGTCCAAGGTTTCATGCCAGCCTCTTGTTTTCCCACTTAAATAATCCCATTCTCTAACATATCTTCGCCCTGTATGCAGGAGAATTGGCTCTATCAGCTTTTTCTGGATTCCTGTGCTTTCAATAAGCAAATTACGGTTTCTAAATGCAATGAAATTCTTATCAGCAAAGGTCTTGCACCCATGACAAATTTGAGGGCTTTGAAATAAGGGAAAGATTCCACCTGCGGGTTGCAAGTGGAATCTTTTTTAGTTGCCCTATTGAAATGTTGTAATTTGATTTATTGGTAAAGAAAAGCGGAGCAAAGCAAGCTCATTTTAGAGAGAACTTCAAGGAATACATACTAGATTCCTTAAGTCCTATGGAACATCTAAGATTATTTTTATAAATATTCTATTTCCATTTTTTCGTATACGATTTCCATTATTTTTTTTCTTTCCCATGCCTCAAAAAGAATAAAATGATTTATTTCTATTTCATCCATATACTTTTTTGAAGCACCACTTTCAATTTCCTCATATATTGTTTGTTTCACTAAATTAGATGATTTCTTGATTGTAAAGTCACCAATTTCTTTACCAATTGAACAATTATCAATTATTTTATAATAATTAATAAATTTTATTTTGATGACTTTTGCATTGTAAAGCTCTATATAAATAATAATGTAATCTTCCATTATTTCTACTTTATTAATAAAAGCATCGTTCAATGGAAGGTCATATATAACACTTATAAAAAATCACCTCCTTGGCCTACTACCTGGGAAAGTCTCTCCTGGTAGGAATCCTGTCCCTCCACCTGGGGTATATCCATTAGGATATATTTTACTTACATTTCTTTTATTATTCCAATTCTAAATGCAATGAAATTCTTATCAGCAAAGGTCTTGCCCCCATGACAAATTTGAGGGTTTTGAAATAAGGGAAAGATTCCACCTGCGGGTTGCAAGTGGAATCTTTTTAGTTGCCTTATTGAAATGTTGTAATTTGATTTATCGATAAAGAAAAGCGGAGCAAAGCAAGCTTTATAAGCGAGTTTTGTTCTGTTAGAAATGTCAAATTAACATGAATTTATATAAAAATTATATTTTGTGTCGTAACATCAACATTCAATCTTTGATTGCTCAAAATTCTTTTTACATTATCATCTTTTAAATCAGACAAAATTAGTGGTACTTTAGGTTCGGCAACTATACGATATGAATTTATAAGAGGTCCATTCGGATCACGTGGACAGGTATCAAAACAGTATATTCCTTTTGAAGTTAAATCAACGCTTTCATTAAAAATCGGTATTTTCAATAGCTGTTCATATCGTTTCTTTTTTATGTGTTGAATTTCCTGAGGTTCGCCATATTTGTCTATTTTTTGATTTTTTCTATGAGATCCTCCGCCATAATCATAGTAATACTGTATTTTTGTGAATGACTTAAATTCATCAAAAAAATACTTTTCAAGAAATTCAACATCCTCAACAGATTTAATAATAAAATCAGGAAGTATTGCATTACCGCCGGATGTCAATTCAATAACCTTATTGAATCTATCAACTGCAAACCATATTAAATCAAGAAATGGAAGATCTTCTTTATTAATTTTCACTTAATTACCACTAAATATTTTATTTAATATTATCGAAAAGCTTCCTTAAATATACTTGTACAATTTTTACAGGCTGGCACCACTTCTCCAGTTCTCGGCCTCACTGCACTTGTAAATCTAATATTATTTATTCGACTACCTTTAAGCATCAATGATAAAAAAACAATAAACAACGTAGAAGCCCATCTGCGTTGTTTATTGTAAAACTTATAGGTTCATTTCATCTTTATCTTATAAAAAATCTTTTATATTAAGTAGCTTTAATAAATTTGATTTTATTTTTTTATTTTTAATTTTCATTGCATAAAAATCTATTCCCCTTTCTTTATAATCCTTTACTTTTATATTTGCTCCTGCATCTAATAATGCTTTTACTATTTCAATATTCCCATAGGAAACGGCATAAAGTAATGCTGTCATTCCTTTTTTTGTTTTAGCTTCTATATTAGCATTATGATGTAAAAGTAAATTAACAACATCAGATTGGTTATAGCAACTGGCTATAATTAAAGGTGTCGTTCCATCATTAGAAGCTATATCTTTGTTAGCTCCATGTTTTAATAACAATGAAACAATATCAACCAATCCTTTAGCAGAAGCCTCATATAATGCTGACATTCCGTCTTCGTCTGCCAAGTTAAGATTAGTATTTTTATCACATAATATTTTAATTATATCTGTGCTTTCGGATTCCACTCCCCATAAAATTATAGGAGTATTCCTATAAAATACATTAGGATCATAATTCATTTCTAGCAATAAACGAACATGATAAATATTTCCGGATGAGACTGAAATAGCAAGGATTTCATTTTTTTCTTCTTTTAGCAATATATCATTAAATTCTTTTATTAAAAATTTAAAGATGTTAAAGTTCTCTGATAGTGCAGATAGAATCAAGGGCGTTTCCATATTAAAATTAGGTATAATTGGACAACATCCTAATTTAATTAAGTCTTGAACCATTTCAAAATTTGCATCTTTAACTGCATAGTGTAATAATGTATTTCCATCTTTATCTCTTTTGTATTTTTCATTTACTTTTATATTGCTATAATCATTATTTAATAAAGAATTATATAATTCTTTAATACTGCTCAATATACATCACTTTCCTTTCGGATAATAATAATGATCATGTGAGGAAGGTCTATGCGGAGTATCCCTTTGAGAGTTAGGTACGTCTGGATGATAATGGGGTTTATTACCATCAGGATGATGAACAGGAGGTTTTCCATTTCCCGCTTTTTTTGCAGCTTCTTTAGCGTCTTTTCTAGATGTATAATGCTTTCTTCTTCCAATAGGATACTTTGATCTTTCCTTTGCATAAGAAATAGCCGTTTCTGCTCCATAAGAAACTGCTGCCGCTCCTGCTGAAACAGCCGCTACTTTAGCTGATGCAAATGCAACCGTGGTAGCACCTGTAACAAAAGCACCGGATGATACCATACTTCCGCCAACAAGCGCTGCTGCAGGTGCTGCTGCTCCTGCAGTTGCAACTACTACGGCTGTTACTGCTACTACTGTTGCTACAACTGCCACTGCTGTTAGTATCTGACTTAATTTAGGCCAGTTTCCGCTTTCATCTAAATAAAGTATCGGATTATTTTCGCAATAAGTATAAAGATTCAAGCTAAGCGGATCTTCATTTTTACCGGCAAAGCTATCCCTCGAAATAAATCTTCCAATCTCAGGATCATAGTATCTCGCTCTGAGATAAACCGTACCCGTTTCAGCGTCGTAATACTCACCGCAATAACGGAACGCATTAGTATCAGAATCATCAATATTCTTCTCAACACCGAATGCGTCATAGGTATAAGACTTTACAACCGCACCAGTTGAATCCGTAAGATTTACAACGTCCCCATGCGCATTCTGCGTATAGTAGGTATACTCAGACTTATTGCCGTTCCAGTAGTTATACTTAGCAACAAGATTTGTTCCTCTGATGTAGCAGTCAGCCTCATAGAATTGGTTGTCAATAATGTCTGCAACAATCTGCTTGTTACCGTCCCAGACATGGTTAATTCTCTGACCGTCAACCGTTTTCTCATATCTAAGACCGTCCACATTGTAAGCATAGCTTGCAACAGTTTCGCCATCCGTAAATCCAATCAGCTGATTCAGACCGTCATAAGTGTTGGTTTCAGTTTTGTCGTCAGCAGTCTTTGTGATCTGATTTCCGTTAGCGTCATATGTGTAAACCGTCTGCTTTATGTTTGAAGCCGGATTTAAGTTAATCAGATTTTCATCAGCTTCATTTTCAACAGTCTTTACTTCCTTCTGAAGCAGCGCAGTGTATTTGCCGTTGGAATCAACATAGCTGTACTCGGTTACATAATCCTCAGTACCTTCTGCCATCATCTTGGAACGGTTGCCGTAATCGTCATATTCGTATGTGTAGGTATCTGTCGTGTTGTTTCCAACCTTAACAGCTTCCTCCGTCAGTCTTTTCAGACCGTCATACTCATATGATGTTGTTTCTATTATACCACTTTCGCTGCGTACTTTGCAAGCGTCAGAACCGTCTAAATAATAGGAATATTCATATTCGGAAATTGTGGAATTTCCCTTTTTGTTGGTAATGCCTGTTACCTTGTTGTTCTTGTTGTAGGTGTAGGTGGAAACTACGCCGTTTGCAAGGGTTTCAGACTTCTTGTTGCCGTTTGCGTCATAGGTATAGGAAACAGTTTCATTTCCAGATTCCTTAACCTTGACTACGCGCATTTCACCGTCGTATTCATAGCTTGTATACGAATACATCAGAAGATTGTTGATTCCTACAATCTGCTGCCTCATATACTGCGAAACGCCCTCGTAGAAATAACCTCTGAATGATACATAGCCATTACCGTCAGACTCTGTTTCCGTATATTTTCTGCCCAGATCATCGTAAACGGTATTTGTTGTAAGTCCATTGCTTACGGTTTTTGTAATTCTTCCCATGCTGTCATAAGTATACGACTTGCTGACATTCTTGGAAGAATCATTGGAATTTACAGTATTTGAAGTAAGCACACGGTTCAGCGCATCATAGGTATTTGTTGTAATATTGCCGTTTGCGTCTGTGCTTGTGAGTACGTTGCCGTTCAGGTCATATGTGATCGTACCGGAATTGTAGCCTGTGCTGTCGGTCGTGCGTACCAGATGATTACGTGAATCATACACATACTCTGTTTTCAGGTATGAAGTATCGCTGTCAGATGACAGACCTGTGCGCATTTCTGTTTCGATACCGTCATGGTTATAGAAATACTGCGTGATATTCTTTTCATTTGAGCCTGTTCCGCTTAATGTGACCTTTGAAAGCAGTCCCAGACCGTTGTATTCATTCTGCGTAATGCTGTACTTCGGAGTATTTGAATCTTCTTTCTGAACTGTCTGTTTTGTGAGGATTACGTTTCCGTTTTTATCATACTGATTTTCTGTAACGGAGTCATTCTCAGAAGTAAACGGCGTATAAGTTTTCGTAAGCTTGTTCAGATAGCCGTACTCATATTTTGTAGTGTTATTCAGCGCGTCAGTCTGACGAGCGAGCTGCCCATTTGCATAGTAAGCGCTTGTACGCTTGGTTTCGCCGTTGGTCTTTTCATAAACCGTATTTTCTTTCCAGTCGGCAAGCGTTTCATTTACTACCTGTTTATCAGCGGTGATGTAGGTTGTCTTAATAGTTTTCAGACCGCTGCATGACTTAGATGACGAATTATCAAGACTTGTATAAACGTTAAAGCCATGATTCTTTGCAAATTCATAAGCCGTTGAAGTCAGAATCTGTTTTTCGGCGGCTGCTTTCCACTTGAAATACGTTGCTTTTTCACGCTGTAAACCGTCATACTCAACAATATTTATCGTACCGTCAGGATTTGTTGTTTCAGTAACATTTCCGTATGCGTCGTATTTGTAAGAAGTAACGTTGCCCTCAGCGTCTGTTTCTGTTTTCTTGTTATCGTCAGGATAATAAGAAATCAAAGCGCCGTGACTCTTATCGGCAGAGTAATTTGGAGAATATTCAGCAGTCTTGCGGCTCAGCTTGTCATACTCTGTGATTGTAACAGTCGCTTCCGAGCCTGTTCCGTAGTCCCTTGTAACCGTAACGTTATTGAATTTGTCGTATTCGTATTCCTTAACATAGCCCTCCGGACTTGTTTCCTTAGAAACCTGAAGCTGTGCGTTGTATTCATAACGAGTACCATGCTCCGGCTTTGAAATACCGTTGCCGTAAACCCATTTTTCGCTTACAAGACCTTTTCCGTTTCCTGATTTGTAGTAATCATATTCTGTGATATTTCCTTCAGGATCGGTTGTCTTTTTTATAAGTCCGATTACTCCGCTGACATAGCTGTCGGCATAATATTCGTGACTTGTAATTGCGTAGCTGCTTTCGTTGGAAGCAAGATATGTAATCGGATCAAAGTTCTTTGCGGTAACAGTATCAATGTCCGCCTGCGACAGCGGATTCAGGCTCTGCGCTTCTTTAATTAAACGTACTCCGTCTTTATCGTAAGCCTTGATGGCTGCATAGCCCATCTCGTCAACTTCTGCGGTTACGTTGTTTTTGCTGTTGTAATTTGCTAAAGTATATGTACCGTCGGGATTGGTTGTTTTTGTAACGTTACCGTTATCATCACGCTCATACTTGGTAGTATTGCCCATGATGTCAACGCTTTCCTTAATTTCATCGTACTTGTTTTCATCGTCGATCATATTGTAGGTGATTTTGTCAACCTCGTATGTCTGACCGTCGGTTTCCACCTTATTTGTATTTACTGCGTACTTTTCATCGTAATCGTAAGTAAAGGTTTTTACCAGATTGTCGCCGTCGTACTCCTTAGTGCCTGTCTGCTTCTTAGCCTTGTCATAGGTATAAACCTGTTTCAGACCGGAAGCGTTTACAAGGTAATCAACCTTGCCGTCGTCATAATAAGTAATCTGATCTGTAGCTTCGCCATAGCAGTTTGTAATCTTATTCATATGACCGTTTGAATCGTATGAATAGGTTTCTTTGCCGCCAGCAACATTTGTTGCGGAAATCAGCTGAAAATCAGAATTGTATTCATAGGTAACTGTTCTTCCGGCAGCCGTATCTTCAATTTTTGTTACACGGGAATGCTCGGAATTACCGTTGTAAGTGATTTTGTAGGTTCTGCCTGTGGAATCGGTTACAATTCTCTGATTATTGGACATGGAGGAAATTGTAAGCTTGTTGCCCTCCGCGTCCTCAACCTTGTACATTTCTCCGTCCGCATTAAAATAGTATTTTGACTGAGCCGAATTGGTTACAATATATTCGCTGCCGTTCTTTACCATTGTACTGTGAGCGTTAAGGCATTCATAACCGCCGCCTTCTTTGTCCTTGAAGGTTGTATTCGAGCCGTCGGGAAGTACCACCTGATAATAGCCCTCAGCAGGAATTACCATTTTGCTTACGTCAATATTAAAGTCCCAGCCGATACCGAAGCTGCCTTCTTCATCGCTTGTAGAGTTGTATGTTCTGACAAAATCAGACTGCACGCCGGGAGATTCCACGCTTAAATCAGTAAAGGTTTTGGTGTAATTTCCTGTTGCAATGTGAACTCCATCGCCCATTTCCCATCCCTTACGGTAGAGGGTGTAATCAGGCTCGTCATAAGGACGCCACCAAGGTCTGAACCAGTATAAATCTTCTGAATAACCGTATGGAAAATCAACGCCAAGGCATTCTCCGGTTTCTTCATCAACATAATCAAAATTAAAACGTCTGTCAGTATTATAGGAACCGTCCTCGTTATCTATATATGTTTCGGGGTTATCCCAAAGAATCGTCTGTTTGCCGCCTTCATAATAAAAATGAATGACATGCTCTCCGCTTGAGTATATTGCCTTATCTCCGGAGGCTTCATTTACCTGCCATGTAGGTCCGCATACATAAATGTGTCCGGCTGTCCACTGACCTTCCATATCTGCAAGCGTGACGTACTGCCAGTTGCCGTATACCGCCAGTTCGTCCATTGCATTTTTCATGATAATACGGTCATAGCAGTTTGCCTGACCAAAGTCAAAGCATTGATCAATATACAGCAATCCGCCGTTCATAAGCAGATCCATTCCGGCATTACCGCTCCATCCATCGGGCGATGCAGTACGGAATACAAAATTGTTATACACATACAATTCTCCGCCGTTTAAGTCAAGGGTAGCGCCTTTATTTCCTGACCATAAAGCTGGAATATCTGTTGTAAAATACATACAGTCCGCTACTTCAAGAACATTTCCGTTCAGGTCAAGATTAGCGTCATGCAGGCTGAATACGCCGGGATTGTAGCAGTAACCCGTAAGCTTGATATTTTTCTTGTAGCTGTTTTCCGGATTCGAGCCTGCATACTGATTTCCATAATCAGCAAACCAATTATAGTCGCTTTGATCAATAGTTCCGTTTTCATCCTTGTCCATATACTCAAAATAGTTCTCACTTCTTCCTCTTAAATTGAGCTGTGAAGAAAGCAATGAAATATCGTTTTCATCAAGAATATTATCAGGATAAAGATCAAGGTTATACAGCGAAATATCAGTTTCGCTTATAATATCAATAAAATACTGAACATCATCATAATCAATATATCCGTCACCATTAAAGTCGAGTGAAGATAAGTCGCCTTCAGCTGATAATCCGGCAAAGGAGTACATAAGATCAATATCTCCGCCGTCTATAATTCCACTTCCGTCAATGTCAAGCCATGCTAATCCGCTAATATTGAGCTGATCATTTGCTTCTATATATGCTTTTGCATTATCCAGATCAGCCTGCGTTATTGTTCCGTCGCCGTCCCAATCGCATGATAAATTGTAATTATCATCTCCGATATATGCCCCGATACAGCCTTCCACATACGCTGCGTCGGCAGAATTTATCTGTTCATCGCTCCACTGGTTTGATTGTTCTTCATTCCATGTTGTATCGCCCGGTATCAGCATTTCAGGCTCATCAGGGCTACCGATCCAGTATGAGCCCCAGCCCATGCCTTTATAGAATCTCGGCAGATAGCCGTCGCACTCTATCTTTACATTTGTTTCAGTACCAAGACCATCGGCATAAGCCGTAAAGAAACCGCTTTCATTTGCAGTGGTTTCATATACCAAATCCCAGCCGTCAAATATGAGGATTTTTACTTTTGTCAAGTCTGAATATGTACCGTACTGTCCTACATATCCGGATATAGACAAACCGCATGATTCAGCAACAGACGGTTTTCCTGTATTTGCACTGTATAGTGAAATTCCATCCGAAGTGTTAAAGTATTCCACTTCTCCTAATCCGTCTGACGCATTTTCATACTCCTGTTTTAGTTCGTCTGCGTTTCCTGAAAGCTCAAGGGATTCCTTGATGTCTGCAATCGTTTCAGCATGAGCGATTCCCTGTGAGCTGCCGTCGCCGTAAATAAGCACTTGTCCGACAAACAGCACAGACAGAACGCCTGATAGCGCCCGTTGAAAAATTTTCTTCATTATGTCCTCCTTAAACGTCAATTTAGAATCTTATATCACTAAAAAGTATTATTTAGTGATATAATGTTAATTATATATTACTATAAATCAAAATGCAATATGTTTTTACTATATTCTTCATTTTTGTATATATTTCTAACTGATTGCTATTTTATTTGTATAAATTAACTAATATTTTATATGTAAGGTTTATTCAAATAATACAGACACTAATTGACATTTTATTTTCCTCCTAAAAATATGTAAAACTAATTCTTTTTATCAGACCTTCAGAATTAATTACAAATTCCAGATGTTTCGTATCTGATATTTCATATTTATATTCTATCTTTTTATTATTCATATTGACTTTTTCAATCGGCTTCCCAGCAGTCATTGATTTCAATACTGCCTAACTGACAAGCTTATTCCTTTTGGTAAATCGTCATTCAAAAATGTAAACCCTATTGAACCTATCTTATTATCACTATAATCTTTATCATCTACCGCACAATGCATTGTTACCGCAGCCAAAGATTTTTTGTCATATAATAATCCACAGCTTCTTAATTCTGTTTCCTCTTCATATATCATGGTTTCTTTTCTAAAAGTAAAACCATCACCCAAATCATCCAGCGAGCATGGAAATGAAAAAGTTTTATCGCCTATAACAACATTACTGACGATCTTATCAAAAACATCCTCGTTAAATGTTCCGTCGTACTCATTTATTTCCGACTGAATCTCAGTTTTGCTCTGAGTATCGCTTTCCGTACTTTCCGATACCGATTTGGAAATACTGCTTTGTGTACTTCGGCTTTTATCATTATCGGTCGATAATGTGTTTTCAGAATTTTTCAGGCTGTTGAATTCGAAGCTAAAATAACAGCTGCCATAATTAAAACAAGTTTTCTTTTCATAGAACCTCCATCCAATATAGCTATTAAAATTATTTATATATCATATTAAGTATTATAAAATATCACTTAATATACCTATATTAATTAAAATATTAGCACAATATATATAATAATTCAAGAGTTTAATTAATAATTCTTGGCAATTTTTTAAAAATCTATAATTTGCATAAAAATAGCAATAAAATTTTAGCAGATTTAGCCAAATTTCTCCTTAATCCCCAAAGCCTGTTCCTTTTATTATCATACGTCTTAGCTTTCTGTCTGTCGTCATCCTGACCGATCTGTATCTTTTTCTGTAATCAACTTTATGTTCATAGCTGAATTCCTCCCATCGTACAATCGAAACTTTCAGCCTGCACTTCTTTTTCCGGCATTTCAGTTATTATATAAAAACGGGCATTTTGTTCATCTTGATTGACACTGTAGATTTCCTGTTTCAAAACTTCTTCGGCGGAAATCATATAATCTGTTCCTCTCACACCAAAATGTGCAGCTACATCTTCACCGTTCAAGAGCAAGTCAGCTTCTTTTGCTAACATGTCTATATAACCTCCGGGCGTCATAAGATGGAGTTCTGCGTCTTGATGTTCCTGAATAAATTCTTTAATGGTTTGTTTCACAACTACATTCCTCCTATCTGCTGTACATTTTTTCTTTCTGACTGTTCTCCTTCATGAAGTCAGTTTGTCAAAGAAATAATTGTTTATATTTACTAATAATTTACTTGCTCCAACTTACACATACTCCTGCTCCTCCTTGATCCCCAGCGCCTGTTTCTTTTCAATTATCATACGCCTAAGCTTTTTGTCTGCGGACGTCCTGACCGATCTGTATCTTCTTATGTAATCATCTTCAATACATCTGCTGAGATTTATGAACAAGCTTAAAACCGTATTTGCCAGTATTGTGTTTTCAAAGCTTCCGCTTTCATTCAGAAAAGTCTGAGCATAAACGTTTCCGTCGTCCGCCGACCTGTTAAGCCATTCCATCGCCTTTTCCTTATCTTTCTCAATATCATCCGTACCGAAAAGATAAAGCCTTCCCAGCAGAAACGAAGCCCAATTGTTTTCTTCGGCAGATAGTTCAAGTAGTTTTATTGCCTTTTGTGTATCATGATATTTGTTATCTTCCAAGAGTATTTTAGCTAACGAATACGAAGCATTCGCCTTGACTTCATCATAATTTACCGCCTTTTCAAGCCATTCAACAGCTTTGTCAAGATCATATATTTCTTCTTCGAGGTACAGCCTGCCGAGATAATAGCAAGCGTGTCCGCTGTCCTTATCTGCCATTAGCAGATATTTCTCAGCCTTGCTAAGATCCCTGTTCACAAATTCCCCCTTGAAATATATTCTGCCGAGTAAAAAGCAGGAGAAGGGATCGCTGAAATCCGCGCATTCGGTCAGCATTTCAATACCCTTGTCAATATCCTGTTCAATATGTTCTCCGCTGATATATTCAAGCGCAAGAAAACGCTTGGCATTCAGATTTCCGAGCCTTACCGCTTTTTCAAGACAATCCATAGCCTTTGGTATATCCTGAGTAATATTCTCTCCAAGCAGCAGAGCCTTGCCGTATTCATATAACCCGTTTTTGTTGTTCAGCTCTGCGGAACGTTTAAAATAATCTATAGCCTTATTCATGTCAGCCTCTGTGCCAAGACCGTTTTTGTACATCGCCCCTATTTTGTAAAAGAGGTTATCGTCCGCCTGACCGTCTGCTTCAAGCTTTAAAAATCCCGAAAGAGCCTGTTTGTAATATCCCTGTGATTTTTTCTTATCCTTTTCCGCCGATTCTCCATTTTCATACATATTACCTACGGCGTAAGCAGCATAAGGCTGTCCCTGTTTCGCCGATCTCACATACCAGCCGAAGGCTTCCTTAAGATTCCTTTCCGCGCCGTTGCCGTAGTAATAAAGGTTAGCAAGACTGTATTGCGAAAACTTGTTTCCTTCCTGAGCCGATTTTAAAAACCATTCAAACGCTTTTTCATAGTTCTGTTCCGTTCCCAGACCGTAGCAGTGCATTTTGCCTATTCTGTACCAAACGTAAGAGCGCATATCCGCAGACTTCATATTCTGACCTTCGTATCTCGGCTCATAGGGGAACACGGAATCAGCGTTCGGTTCTATTACCGTAAAAGCATGAAGCGCTTCCCTGTAAAATGAAAATGATTTTTCATCATTCTTTTCTCCGAGCTTATCTGTGGAATACAGCTTTCCTAAATCGTGAATGGCAAGCAGATTACCTTTTTCAGATTCAGAAATTAAAATCTGTTCAGCCTTTTTAAAATCTTCAGGCTTCGAGCTTTTGTCATAGATGATCCTGCAGGCTTCCTTGTATTCATTGCTCCATTTTAAATAGTATCTGCTTTTCGGAGTTTTGTAAGTATCAGATGTCACTGCATTTTTATCATTCCAAGTAAAATCTCCGTCAGCCATATTGTCATTATCAAACATTGGAGGAATATCTGTTATATCATCGTTATCAGTTTTTTCTGTCAGTTCCGGTTCTTCAATCTCAATATCAATAACAGGACTATTCATATCCAGCACAGTCTGAACGATCATGTTTTTGACGGATTTAAATTCCTTATTATCAACTAATGTTGGAAACTGAAGCTTAGCAGAGGAATAAACGTCGTGCTTCTGCTGTTCCATTTCACACCACAGCTTATACATTTTCTGAATAGAATCATTTTCCGCAAGCGCTTCAAAAATTGCGTTGACCGTTTGCTTGACCTCCGGCTTTAAATATCCGTATACTTTTTTGCCCGTTACAGATTTAAGCTGATCGTTAAGTTTACCAACAAGCTTTATCAGCTCCGTATCCTCAAAGGCGTTTCCTGCAATATCATTTACAATCCTACGCATAAACTCTGCCGACTCTTTTTTCAGAAGATTTCGCAGGTCGGTCTGCCGCTGATATAAATGGTGCAGCTCGTCCTGATAGATATCGTTTGCAAAGCCGCTTCGTATTTTTTCTATTCCGCGGTTGGTGAGGAATCCCTCGCGCTCGTTGGCGGAGTACACGATTATATGCGCGTGAGGATTGGTTTTCTTATCATGAAACGCGGCGTACCATCTGAGATTTTTCATTTCGATTTTCTGACTCTTTGCAATATTAGCGATTTGCCGCTTGACTAAGTCCCGCCACGCTTTTAATTTGTCATAGCCCATCGCCTGAGCGCTGTCCCTGCGCAGGGAAACGACATGAGTCCAGACGTTTCCTCCGTGAGCCGCTATTTCTTTTGCGGTCTTTTCAAGCTCGACAGGCTCGTCCGACTGCGAGAACAAACCGTGCTTACCGAATTTAACAGCGCCCGGACGGTTAGCAAGATAGCTTACATAGTTTTTACGGCTTGTAAGGCGGTCCATGTTCCGGTCAAGTATTTCCGATATGAGAGCGGAAGCGTTTTTGATAGTGGGATTCTTTTGGTAGTCCTCGTATTCAAATAACTCTTTGCCGTCGGGGAAACATTTTAGCAGAGAAAAAATCAGCTCCTGCTGTTTTTTAGAGGCAGGAGCGTGTTCGTTTGTATTCGGTATCGGCGCTGAACCCTCGCGGGTCGCGATGTATTTTACATAGCGGTAAAGCTGTTTTCTGTTTCCGCTGCCGCTTTTTAAATAACGGCTTGTTACGATTATTTTCACCAGTTATATCATCTCCATTCGTTAAAGTATCAGCTGTTCTGATATTCAGCCGCGTCCTCGTAATCAATGATGCCGTTGATTTTCCTCACCTCGTTTACGCACATAGCGTGAAGACTGTTAAGCGCATCGTCAACCTCGTTTACAGCGGCGGTCATATGCGACAGCTTTCCAAGCTCCACGGCGACTTTAAAAAGCAGTCTTGAAAGCCGCTGCTCCGTTCCCTTTATCTGCGCCTTGACCGTTTCGGTTATCATAGGGGAGAGATAGTTTATGTTATCTTCCTCGCTGAGATAGCCGATGTAGAACTTAATTGCTTTCTCTATAAACTCGCTTTGCGATCTGCAATTGTCCGCTTTGAAATTCTGATTGATTTTTTCCTCTGTGGATGGGTATATCCACAGAGGAATGCGTATTTTCGTTTCTTTACTCAAATTTTATCCGCTCCTTGCTTACACGCACCTGAAATACTCCTTAATTACGGCTTTTATTCGAAAAAGGTGTACTCAAATTCCGCAAAAATATTTTTACAGCCACCCAAATCGGTTTATATTACTTTTGTACAAAGGCTTAAATGCGGTCGGCTTTGCCGTACGCTGTGAACGTCGGGTTCACCCGACTTTAACTTGCAAGACAATTTTTCACCTCATACATATATTTTCCGCCTTTCTGAAACTCTGCGCAAAAAGCCCCGAATAAGCCCTGCTTGTCCTTAAGGGTAAACTTACCCTGCCTGTGCCTATAAAATCGCACACGACGGCACACGGTTGGCGACAGGGCGGTTAAATCACGTTCTCTCACATTGTAAGCTCGTTTTTATAGCGCTGATATTCCTTTATTTCCATATCAACGACCTCACGGGCGAACTGCTCAGCGGTTTCCTCACTGTCATCGGACAGCTCATATCCTACGGCTCCACAGAAGTTGTCTATTTCCTCAGCCATCGAATCATCTGTGAAACCTGATAAAACCAGCCCTCTGCGGTTACCGTATTGCCGTTCTTGTCCTCTCGTTCAATGCCTGTGTCACGGCACTTTGAAATATATAAGCCTCTATAATTCATACAAAATCTCCTTTACGTTTTTGGGAATCCGAACGTAAGCTGTTCGGGTTTATCGGTTATTTTCATCCGAAGGTTATGCCAAACGGAATGTAGTCCTGCGTTTTCATTTCCGCTTCACGCTCCGCAGCAACAATCTCAGACAGCGGCACACGGTGCGAACAGGGGGGAGTTACTGCTCAGACTGCTTTTCTGATTCGGCAATCGAGGACTTCCCCGCTTTACCGCAGGCTTCTTTGATGACATCATATCAATAAAATCTCTCACATTCTGCGGCACGTTTTTCTGATATAACTGATCGACATACTTATCAAGCTCCGCCGCAAGCGTAGTGTTCTTCTGCTCTAAATACATTTCTATTGCTGACAATTTTTCTTCATTGACCGAAACTGCAACCGACTTTTTCATAGACTCATCCCCGTTTCCATATTCCATTCCTGTATTTCTTCCTGTTCCGGCTGTAGGGTTATAGCTGAAAACAGATCCATATTCTTGCCGTATATCACTCCGTAAGAGGTTTTCACAGCGCCTTTGCAGTTCAGAATCTTATTGCCGAAATCCTGTAAATCCATTTCCTCAAGCAAAGATAAAACTGTCATGGGGAAATCCTTTGACATTCCATTTTTATATATTTTCATTTATTTTACTCCTTTTCTTCAACATAGCTGATATACGGAATCTGAAGCCAGTGCGTCCATTCGCGCCCTGCAAGCTTTGTTTTTGTAACGCCTCGGAGCGTATTCATGGCTTCGATCACTTCGCCGTTGCCGATATATATACCGATGTGACCGTCCGACCAAACGGCAAGTCCGGGTACTTCCGGTATGGTATCTATCGTGCCTTTGACAGTCGCATTCGTAAACATAGCGTTTGCTCCAACGTCCGCCATACCATTAGAACCGACCTTGACCTCTCCGGATTTGCTGTCATACCAGCCGTATCCTTTAATCAAACCAACGCAATCCGACGTCCTCTTTCCAAGCCAGTTTTCACGGATAAAGTCCATATAGCTTGTTACTTCTTCTCCGAACACAGAAGCTCTGTCCTGTAAAATTGATTCCGTGAGGACATTTCCGTATGTACCGTAGACATAACCCCAGCCGTTTTCGTGAGCCTGAATTGCCCACTGAACAAGTCCCAGATTATTTTTCTTCTTTTCGTCATATTCTTCAAATTTGATTTCATTGCCGAAGCTTTTTTCATCGCCGTACTGTATCCACGGTATTTCAAACCACGAGGTCCAGCCTCCGGCTGAGATATTCTCCTTTACTATCCCGTCCTCGGCAGATTTCGCATATATCGCATTACCGTTTCCCACATAAATACCTATCGTATTCTCTTTTAAAACAGCTATACCCTTGGTTTGAGGAAGAGTTTCGATATTTCCTTTTAAGTCCGCCGAATCGAACAGCTCCTGAACGGTCATATCGGAGATCGGATAATTATCCTCGGAAATCGTTCCGCTTTCGTGGTCGTACCATAGATACGATCTCAGCAAATTGTAATTATCAACAGTTCTCCGGCTCAGCCATTTGTCGCAGTCTGCGGTGATATCCTGCGGATATTTTTCTTTTAGCGCCTTGTATTTTTCATCTGTCAGCGGACTGCCGTCGGTATGGGGAACACAGCCCCACTGAGTTTCATAGGCGTTTTCAGCCCAGACCGACAGGTCTATGTTGTTCTTTAAATCAAAATTCACAAACAGATACGGATTTATGCTGACGTTAACTATCACAGAATACGACCGCATAAATTCGCTGTAATCAATGCTCAGATTGTATTTGCTACCGAGATTTTCAATCAGCTTTTCATTATCATTCTCTTTGAAAAGCGAACAGTATTCCGCAAAAAAATCCTCATCCTTGTGAACGTCGTCAAAATATGTGAGATATATCATCTGACTTGTGAACGTCGTCAAAATATGTGAGATATATTATCTGAGCTTTGACGATCATATCCTTGATTCCGAGCTTTTCCATTTCCTTTTCAATAGCCTTGCCGTCGTCCTTCATCTGTGAAAAACGCTCCTTTTGTTCCGGAGACAGACTTTGCATAAACTGACTGAAATCTATATTTCCGTATTCATCCTCCGCCTTTGTCAGCTGATGACCCATTGCCAGCAGCAGCATTACCGGAAGCAGAGCGAGCGTTATTAAAAAAGCGGCGGCAAAGCCTATAGCTTTCCTTACCTTTTTCTTGGGAAGCAAAACCGCCGCGGCTTTTTTGACCGTCGCTGCCGTTATACTCATACACAACCCTTCTTTCTTTTGTATATATATGAAAAGGACGACTGAAGTAAAACAGCCGTCCTTAAGCTATATATATCGAAACATTGAGACTCAATTAAGATTATCAGAGATAAACTGCACGGGAACACGTTTTGTCATCCATACTTCATTTTCTGAAAGATAGAATTTAAAGCCTCTTATGTTCATTTCTATCACCGCCTTGTTTACCAAAGTATACCATATTCAGACATTAAAATCAACACAGTATACGACGCTGAAAAAAGAGCCGCATTGCGGCTCTCTGATCCTTATTCCATTGTCATGTCGAAATCTGTTTCTTCCGCTTTTAGCGAATGTTTTAAAGCTAAAACACATTCATATGCAGGAATGATTAACTTATTAAATCTTGAATCAATGTATTTTGTATAGAACTCTTTTTGCAGATCTGAAAGATACATACAATTATTAATCATGCTGAAAATATTTGATTTATTGATATCAGGAACGATCCGCATTAATGCCTTATTACAATCCTCAAAATCATTATTTATAAGAAAATCATAATAGTTTATTTTCTTTCCGTTGAGCTTTATTGCTGACGTTGGAAAATTAAAAATTCGGGTATTCATCTGCTCGGTATCTTCAAGGGTCTGCATCATAACTCTTTCATCTGCCTGCGGAAGCAGACAGCTGCCGCAATCAAACACAGGAGCGATCTCAAAACTTTGTATCTTATCGGTATATAAGAATCCCCAATTACCGTTATGTCTGTCAAAATTACCGAGCAATGCATCAACTATAAATACATTCCAAAAATGCTCCCTTAATTTTTGGGGGTCTACAAATTGCTGCTTTTCAATCGTTTCAAGAATTTCAGACAGTTCAGTACCGTTTCCGTTATGTTCTGAATCGATAATCGAATTTTTTATAGAACAAAAATCATAAAAAACCTTTCCTCCGGATGTAAAATCCTTGCATGCACACACAATTTTTTCTTTACCGTTTATCTTAAACGTACCAAGTATCGTTTCCTGCGCCTTAATTCCAAGCATATTAAATATGCTGCAAGCAATATGTTCGCTTATACAGCTGTTTGTATATGACAAATCCGTTGGCTTTTTTTCTGCAGACGGCGGAAACTTTAGCATATACTGTTCACCGTTATATTCTACAGCAATCTTTTTTCCGTTTGCACCGTTGTATGCTTTCCCAAAAATCCTC